>NZ_BMHV01000015.1 GCF_014641495.1 Terasakiella brassicae | reverse complement strand
ATGGGAACCATGGATACCTCCATTGTAGGCCGTTTTTGTAGCTATAAATAGCCTACTCCCATCACCTTATACTTGTGAATCAATAACTTAATAAATCCCTTATCCCGAATCCGCGTTAAATAAGCGCAAAGCTAGGTATTTAGTCCCGGAGTGTGATGGAAGGCAAGGAAGCCAGCCCCACACCCCACGGCAGGTGTTATCGACAATCAAAGCGTCAAAACCACAGAAAGCGGTGGGGTTTCAGGTTATGATTCCGGCAAGAAGATCAAAGGACGCAAACGCCATATTCTCACCGATACGCTGGGCTTGATGTTGTTTGTTCTGGTGCATGGTGGCGATGTTCAGGACCGGGATGGCGCACCGGACGTGTTCAGGGCCGTTCGATATCGTTTCCTTTGGCTGCGCCATGTTTTCCAGAAGGCGGCTATGATGGTGAAAAATTACGCTCTGACAAGGCTGAAGGCTTTGAAGTCTTACACCGCGTTGGGTGGTGGAACGCACCTTCGCATGGCTCAATCGCTGTCGGCGGTTGGCGAAAGATTGGGAGAAATCAATTGAAAGCGCAACGCCATGGGGCAATATCGCCAGCATCAGAGCTCTGGTTCGAAGACTGGAACCTATTGTTGTGTCAATTAAACTTTTGAATCGGGCTCTAAGTAGAGGGAGTAGTGATTGTACAGAGAATGGGGATTATTCCGCTGCAAGCAGTTGCTCAGAGGGGGCAATTTCTTCTTCGATGACATCGCGCATGCAGCCAATGCATTGTGCGCAATCAGGTTTACAGCCATATGCCTTAAATATGCGACCAACCGTGTCTGCACCGCCTTTTACGGCGTTACGTACTTCTTTTTCGCGCAAGCCATTACATACACAGACGTACATTGAAAAGTCCCTCCCGATATGGATAGGGAGAATATGGTGCAATTGATAATGAATGTCAATACTAATGATAATCATTATTAAAATAGTCGTCTTTCAATCCTTTTTGACACTTTTTAAATTGGTTATCGTTTGTTTCCTTTGAGGTTAAGCATCGGAGATGCGGTGGATATCTTAAATCGAGGGAGTCGTGTGTAAAGACGACAATCGCGAAGGGGAAGGGATGAAAGTGAAAATTAGAGTTTTTAAAAGTATAAGATAAAACAGCATTTTAATGAGCTTTTTTCTTTTTTTGACCAACATCAATTTAGAACTTGGGGCTGAGATGTAGCTTACTTCCATACACCTGTTTGCATGAGCATTCTGGGTGGGGGTGTGTTTGGATTTTCCAAACATGTATAACTATGGAATCGAGGTGGCTCCATGATTCAAAAATTTGGGAAGACTCTGGGCTTCGCTGCTTTAGCTCTTGGTATGGGCTTGGCATCGTCTCAGGTCGCAGCGCAGGACAATCTTGAGAAAGTCATGAAAGAACGTGGCTTAACTCAGAAAGATGTTTTGGCTGCTGCAAAAACTTATACTCCGACTGGTGGTCGTGACGAATTTGTCGCGTTTGCTTCTGGCGGGCAAAGTGGTCAGGTAATCGTATATGGTATTCCGTCTATGCGTATCCTGAAGTACATCGGTGTGTTTACGCCGGAACCGTGGCAAGGTTATGGTTTTGACGATGAGTCAAAAGAAGTTCTTGCGCAAGGTCGTATCAAGGGTAAAGACATCACTTTCGGTGATACTCACCACCCTGCGATTTCAGAAACAAATGGCGAATATGATGGCAAGTTCCTCTTTATCAACGATAAAGCGAACCCGCGTATTGCTGTAATTGATTTACATGATTTCGAAACAAAACAAATTGTTGTGAACCCGATTCTGAAGTCAGAACACGGTGGTGCATTCGTATCTCCGAACACTGACTACGTTATCGAAGCCGCACAATATGCAACTCCGTTGACGCACGATTATGTGCCGTTGTCTGAGTTTAACGACAAATATCGTGGTGCTGTAACTTACTGGAAGTTTGACCGTAAGAAAGGCCGCATCGACGAGTCTAAATCTTTCTCTGTTGAATTACCGCCGTACAGCCAGGATCTTTCCGATTTCGGTAAAGGCCCGTCTGATGGTTGGTCTTTCACCAACTCTTTCTGTACCGAACGTTACATCGGTGGTATCGAAAATGGCCGTCCTCCGTTTGAGGCAGGTTGTTCTCAGAAAGATACCGACTTCGTTCACATGGTTAACTGGAAAAAAGCAGCTGAACTGGTTGCTGCCGGTAAAGCCGACAAAATTAATGGACATGATGTTCTGTCAATCGATACTGCCGTTAAAGAAGGCATTCTGTTCCTTATCCCGGAACCGAAATCTCCACACGGTATGGACGTAAGCCCGGACGGTAAGTTCTTTATCGTTTCCGGTAAACTGGACACGCATGCTTCTGTTTACAGCATGGAAAAAATCTTCAAGCTGATCGAAAACAAAGATTTCGCAGCTAAAGATCCGTATGGCATTCCGATCCTTGATCTGCAAAAGTCTTTGCACACACAAGTTTCTGTTGGTTTGGGCCCGCTTCATACACAGTATGACTCTACCCCTTGTGTTGTTTACACATCTATCTACGTAGACAGCCAAGTAACCAAGTGGAACTACTGTGAAGGTAAAGTTCTGGACAAAATCTCTATCCATTACAACATCGGTCACTTGATGACTATGGAAGGCGATTCTGTTAAGCCGCAAGGTAAATACCTCGTTTCATTGAACAAACTGGCAATTGACCGCTTCCAGCCGGTTGGCCCGCTGCACCCGCAGAACCACCAGCTGATCGACATTTCCGGTGATAAAATGGAACTGCTATACGATATGCCGCTTCCGTTGGGTGAGCCGCACTATGCGGTTGCCATTAAAGCGGACCGTCTGAAGCCTGTTAACCGTTACAAAGTTGGTTGGAACAGCCGTAAAGACGAAAAATCTGCATATCGCGCGCGTCCGGGCCGTGAGAAAATCGTTGAAGAAAACGGTGTTGTTCACGTCTACGGTACTTTGATCCGTTCTCACATTACACCCGAGATTGTTGAAGTAGAAGAAGGCCAAACTGTCTCCTTCCACCTGACAAACTTGGAACGTGCGGAAGACGAAACTCATGGCTTCGCTGTGAACGAGTACAACGTCAACCTTTCTGCTGAACCGGGTAAAACTGTTTCTGCAACATTCGTGGCTGACCGTGCTGGCGTATTCCCGTACTACTGTACTGAGTTCTGTTCAGCTCTCCACCTGGAGATGCAAGGCTACCTGTTGGTTCGTCCGAAAGGCACGAAAGCTTCTGGTGGTGCAGTTGACGAAGGTCAGACTTACACTCAAGATGACTACACCAAGCAAGTTAAAACCAACAACGATACGCAAGCCGTTATCGACAGTGTGGTTGCTTTCATCACTAGCCGTAACTTCAAAGATTTCGCACCGGTTGTTGCACTTGTAGAAGATGCAACAGACCAGTTGAACTTCGCTGCTGATGCGAAGAAGAAATCTGAAGATTATGCTGCGAAGAAAGATTTCCACAACGGTACACTGTGGGCACAGCAATGGTTCCAATACCAGGTTAAAGCTGCAGACATTGGTCTGCGTGCGAAAACTTACCTGGAGCAGAACGGTGCTGTAGAGGTCAAAAAATAATTTAACCTCGACTTTTGGGGGTGGTCGGCGACGGCCACCTCCTATTTTCTTTAATACTTTTATTTGGAAGACGGTTATGAAATTATTCATCAAAACCACTTCAGCCTTGATTGCGCTTGGGGTTTCTGCAAGTTTTGCTATTCCCGCAGCGCATGCTTCCGCCGACAAGGTGATTGAAGTTGCTGCTGCTGAAAAGACGAAAAAGAAGAAACATCCGGGTCAAAAAGTATATATGCGCAAAACCTGCATGGCATGCCATGGTAAAGGTGGTGCAAAAGCTATTTTAGATTACCCAAATCTTGCCGGTCAGAATGAAAAATATCTGGTTGCACAGATTACTGATATTTTGAACGAAAAACGCGTTGCCAGCCCAGATGCCAATGGCAAACCCCGCACCGAAGGCATGCGTGGCGCTTTGGTGACTGCGGAAGGTGAACATCGTATTTCCGCAGATGAAATCAAGTTGGTTTCGGAGTATCTTGCGGAGCTAGAACCCGCAGCACCGAAAGCACCGAAAGAGCCGATTTCGGCAGAAGACCTTGAAAAAGGTGAGAAGCTGTACAAAAAGAAAAAATGTCAGACCTGTCATGGTAAAGAAGGTACTAAGCCGACGAATAAAGCGTATCCTTACGTTGCAGGTCAGAAAAGCGATTATATCGTGAATCAAATGACCGACATCAAAGAAAAAGTTCGTACAAACTCTAAAAGTAAGATGATGTACTCCTTCGTTAAAAAGTTAACAGACGAAGAAATCAAACTGATCGCGGACTACCTGTCTCAGGTTGACCGCACGAAATAACCCCTCAAGTAAATGGAGTATTCCATGTCTATTAAGAAGACCGTATTGTCAGCTGTACTTGCTGGCCTGATTGCATCGCCTGCAATGGCTTGGAACGAAGGTGGCGGGGAGCAGGACTCTGCATTGCACCTGACACCGGACCGTGAAAACGGTATCGAAGTTTATGAAGTTTGTTCCGCCTGTCACTTGCTGGAAGGTTGGGGTACTGAAGACGGTACATTCCCGCAGCTTGCTGGTCAGCACTTTGAAGTAATCATTAAACAGCTGGCTGATATTCGCGCCGGTAACCGTGATAACCCGACAATGTATCCGTTTGCACTGGAAAGTGAAATCGGTGGCCCGCAGGCCTTGGCCGATGTTGCTTATTACATCTCACAATTGCCGATGAACCCGGACAACGGCAAAGGCCCGTGGGAAGAAGGTACACCTGAATTTGAAAAAGGTAAGAAACTTTATGCTGATAACTGTGTGCGGTGTCACGGTGAACAGGGTGAAGGGATGAAAGATAAATTCTATCCTTTGATTCAAGGCCAGCATTACAAATACATCATTCGTCAGTTCGAATGGATCCGTGATGGCAAACGCCGTAACGCAAACCCGGACATGGTGAAACAAATTGCAGAATTTAGCGATGAAGATATGGCATACGTAATCAACTACGTTTCCCGCCTGTCTCCGCCGAAGGATAAAGTCGCACCTCCGGGTTGGCAAAATCCTGACTTCGAGTAAGCCAGTAACGTTTAAGAACCCGGTTTTCTCCATTTAACCGGGTTCTTTTAAGTCTATTTTAATTCGAAAAATGTCATATTTAAGTGATTCTAGGGAAGGCAGTAACCCAATGAATGACGAACAACAAGCTAAACGCGGATTGATTGCAAGAGGCCTGACGGTTGTCGCGCTGATTTTGATCGCCGTTCTCTATTTTCAACCGACTTGGTGGGTGGCGCTTGAAGCACCACAGTACCCACCGGAAGCTTTCCCGGATGGGGTGCGTATCAATTTCCATACAAACGGTGTCTTTAATGGTTGTCGTGCCATTAATAGTAAAGAGGTTATGGAAACGGAAGTTCTTGATTGTGTCCATGAAATGGATGCCATTAACCACTTTGTTGGTATGTATCCGATTGCATCAGGTGGTGTGGTTGAAAAAGGTTTTTCTCAATTCCTTTTCAGCATGCTGGGTGTCATGCTGGTTGGGTTCTTAATTTTTAAATCTCGTATTCGTACGATTGTTATGTCTGTTGGATTCGTTGCGATTGGCGTATGGATGTATATGTCCTTCTATACCGCTAACGGGATTGCCTTATTGAATTCCGGATATGTGAGTGCTCTGGTTGTCTCTCTTGGACATGGGAATGAAGAAGAGGGTGAAGAATTAAGCCCGATTATTTCAAAACTCAAAGAGTCTTTGATGGATAGCGGCGAAAGCAGCCTTGCAACACGCGAGGAAGTTAATGATACCCTTGAACGTAGTGGTCAAACCGAACTGATTGGTATTTTGGCAAAACTTCACAAAGGCAGTGAAGAAGCTAAGCCGAAGTCTCTTAAAGAAATTTTGGAAGAAGCTAAGAATAAAGGCCATCGCGGGAAAGAAGCTGATATTGAAGTGTTAAAAGCTTCATTTGAAGCAGATCAGGCACGCCAACCTTTTGCAGCACGAGAACAATGGACCGGTTCATTACAACAGGTCATGTTCTGGCATTATGAAAAAAGCCTGGGCCGTTGGTTCAATAACCAAGACGAAATCCGTCCTCTGGTCGCAACGATGACGACTGTTGGAACAATTGTGTTCTGGGGTGTTATTGCGGCAATGGTCTTTATGGTTGTTGCAACGGTCAAGAACGGTAGTTTGTTCTATTGGCTACTTCCCGGTATTCCTGCGTTACTGCCGGTATTCTTTCTGATTGAATACGCCGGTTGGCTCTGGTGGTACGGACATAGCCTGAACGATATGGGCGCCTTTACACTGAAACCCTTCATGCCGACGGTGTTTGGTCAAGGGAAGGTTGCGCAATTTACGACATTGTCATATCCGTCTATCGGGTTTGGCATGATGCTCGGCGTTCTGGTATGTATGCTGCTTGCGATGTTGTTGCGTAGAAAGCACATTATTGAAGGTGAGTAGCGTCGCATATTGTGAGGAGCGATGATTAAGCACTGGAAATATTTGACGGTAATGCTTGTGGTGGTCTTTTGGACTGCTACAGGCGTTGCCGCGCCGACCCTTCAGGAACTTATTAATGAGACCGAAGAGGGTGGCCTTCTTGTACCTCCGCCGGGGGTGTATAACGAAAATATTAAGATCACCAAGCCGATTACGTTGGAAGGGCAGGGGAAGGTGACAATTGATGCCGGTGGTGTTGGCACGGCTTTAATTATTGAAACAGATGGTGCAAACGTTAGCGGGTTAACAATTCAAAACTCGGGTGTTTTGCATAACGATGTTGATGCGGGTATTCATGTCCGTGGTAAATATAATGTTATTAAAGACAACAAGATTTTAGATTGTTTGTTTGGAATTGATCTTTCACAATCAAATAACAACCTTGTGAAACGCAACCTTTTCATATCTAAAAAGCTTTCTTTAGGCTTGCGTGGCGATGCGGTTCGCCTGTGGTATAGCTTTGACAACGAGATTACGGACAATGAAATTGCCGACTCCCGTGATTTTGTGGTGTGGTATAGCGCGAACAATGTGATCGCACGTAATGATATTCGCAATGGGCGTTACGGCATTCACTTCATGTATGCCAAATATAACCGGGTAGAAGATAACAACATTCACAAAAATACAGTCGGAATTTTCCTGATGTATAGTGATGATGTGGTTATTCGTGGTAATAAAATTTATCACGCACTCGGGGCTGCTGGCATGGGTATTGGAATGAAAGAATCTTCCAATATTGATGTTGTGGACAATGAAATTTTATACTCCAGTACCGGTCTTTATTCGGACGTTTCGCCGTTTCAGCCAGATACGACAAACCGAATTTATCGAAATACGCTTGGCTTTAACCGGATTGGTTTGAACTTTCTGAATGATTGGAAAGGGAACATTCTGAAAGATAACATTTTCCGCGACAATATCCGTCAAGTCTCCGTCGCCAATTTTGCCAGTGCTGCACGTAATGTGTGGGAAGGTAATTATTGGGATGATTATCAAGGTTTTGACAATGATGGTGACGGGTATGGGGATACAGCCTATCAGCCACAGGTTTTTGCGGATCGTGTTTGGATGGATGTGCCTGAAACGGCATTTTTCCTGGGGACGCCCCTGTTGTCTTTGGTCGATTTCTTGGAAAGGTTAGCACCTTTTACCCAACCTTTGACCATGCTCAAGGACGAGAAGCCTCGTTTTAAGCGAGAATTCGAATATGTCACGGATGAGAAAACCGGCCAGATTGCCGATGAGGACGCCGGGACAACTGGCTATGACCCCTTTGGTCTCAGCAACCCAAAAATTGGGACAACAAATCAATGACGAAAAAAGTGAAACGCAACCCGAATAGCCCGGCGAGTAAACGTGCGCGACGCGAATTTTTACGTGCTGCCGTTGCCGGTGCTGGTGTGACGGGTGTGGCTCTTGCAGGATGGTTTCCTGTCTCCAGTCATGCCGATACACGATTGCGCCCGCCTGGTGCAATCGCAGAAAAAGAATATCTGGCCTCCTGTATTAAATGTGGTCAATGTGTTCAGGTTTGTCCGGTTGAGGCTTTGGTGCTTGCCGATGCGCCAGATGGTTTTGGTCTTGGGGCACCTTATGTAAATGCACGCGAGCAAGCCTGTGATTTTTCGTGTGATGCGGTGCAATGTGTATTGGCCTGTCCAACCGGGGCATTGAGTCACGATATTGATAAAAAAGAACAAGTGAAAATGGGCAAGGCTAAACTTGTTCGCCCGGATGCCTGTCTTGCCCGGCAAAATAAGGGCTTTACAGGACAGGCGCGTGGTGCCGATTTTGAGGGGCTTCATCGCTATACCGAGGTGGATCGATGGACACCGATTAAAGTTGCTGATTACGATTATGATTTGGAAATTTGTGATCTTTGTGTGCGCGAATGTCCCATCAAAGATGCGATTGAACTGGCCCCAATGGAAAATGGTCCCGGTAAAACACCGGTGATCAAAGAGGCCTGTGTCGGTTGTGGTATGTGCGAAATGATATGTCCGGTAGAACCTGCCTGTATCGAAATGGAAGTTAATCCGATGGGGTCGTCAGCATGAAACGTCTTTTGAACTCATTGAAGTTGATGCTGGGGTTGGCACCAACTCGTCCTGCCAAGGAAACATGGACGCAGCAAGCAAAAGAAATGCATGCCTACAAGAAGTCAGCAGAGCAAGTTGCGGTTAGGCGTGAAGCGATTAAAGAAGAATTGGCTGCCGGGCATTCTTCAAAGAAATGGAAAATTCGCCGCTGGATTTCCATTATTACTATTAATTTACTCTTTGTGGTCTCGTATCATTTTGATGTTCAATTGGTCGAAGGTGCTTTGACAGCATCACGCTTTGTTGGCTTTCATATGGCGGATTTGAACTCGGCCTTACAGGTGACACTTGCCTATAAACATATGGTGGTGAACCTTGTGATCGGTACGGTGACAGTCTTTTTACTATGGTGGGCGTTGGGGGGGCGAACCTTTTGTTCATGGGTTTGTCCCTATCACTTGGTTTCCGAACTTGGCGAGATGCTGCACCTCAAACTGGTGAAAATGGGATTGGTGAAAGATCATCCGCTTGATCGGCGTTTACGTACAGTTCTGTATGTGATTTTTGCTTTGCTAGCCTTTATTACAGGATATACCGTTTTTGAAACGATCAATCCTGTGGGTATTCTTAGCCGTGCTTTCACATATGGTGCGTCCTTGGCCCTGTTATGGATCGGCGTGCTGTTCTTGGTAGAAGTTTTCTATTCACGCCGTTTCTGGTGCCGCTATGCTTGTCCGATCGGTTTGACATATGGCTTTGTCGGTTCGATTTCCCCGGTTCATATCAATTATAATTTGGAAAATTGTTTGCATGAAGGGGAGTGCCGTAAAGTGTGCCTTGTCCCGCATGTTTTGGAGATTACCAAGATGGGATATGCCGACGATGTTAAAATTCAGGTCGGTGCCGATTGCACCCGTTGCGGAATGTGTGTAGATGTATGTCCAACGCAAGCTTTGACTTTTAAGGTCAAAGGGTTGGATGGGATGCTTTGATATGACTAAAACGTTGATCGACGTTAAAGATGTTACCAAGGTTTTTAAAAAGCAAAAAACACTGGATAATCTCTCGCTTACGATTGAACTGGGTGATCGTATTGCCTTGGTTGGCTCCAACGGGGCTGGTAAAACGACGATTATTCGTTGTCTTCTTGGTGAATATACCTTTGATGGAGAAGTCTTGTTTGACGGGATGGATCCGCGAAAAAATCGTGAAGATGTGTTGGGGCGGATTGGGTTTGTGCCGCAAATTCCGCCGCCTCTACGCATGCCAGTTCATGATTTGGTGAACTATGTCGCAAAAGCCTGTGGTACAGATACCACGCAAATTTCTGAAATTGCCACACGAATGGGTTTGGACATTTTTGAAATTGAAAAAAAGCCCTTTATGAAATTATCGGGCGGTCAAAAACAGAAACTGTTGATTGCAATGGCGTTGGGTCGCCCTTGTGACTTGTTGGTCTTTGATGAACCTACTGCCAACCTTGATCCGGCTGCACGGCAGGTCTTGTTTGATTTATTGGCGGAACGTTCTGATAAATCGATGATTATATCTTCACACCGTTTGGAAGAGGTCGCCGCCCTTGTGAACCGGGTTGTGGAAATGGATCGTGGCCGTATTGTGCTGAATGACCATGTTGAGGATGCTGTTGGAACTGCTGGACGCCTACAATGCCGTGTGGTTATTTCAAAATATGTCGAGGCCTTTGAAAAAACGATCTCGGAATGGAACTTCACCAGTCAGGATAAGATGGAATGGGTCGGTGAAGTCGGCGGACCGGATCGTTTACGGTTTTTGGGAACGCTTTCCAGATATGTCGGCCTTGTAAAAGCCGTTCATATGGATGAAGCTGGAAAGGCATAATAATTATGAAAAAATGGTTCTGCCTTTTCGTGCTTCCTTTTTTGCTTTTGGCCTGTAATGAAGAAAAAACAGGTCCGGTCGATGTGCATTATGACCGTGATATGTGTGAACGTTGCCGTATGATTATCAGTGAACCCAAATTTGTCGCTCAGGTCCGTGGTGGTCCGAACAAACAGGTTTGGAAATTTGATGATATCGGGGACGCTGTTACATGGTTAAACGACAAGCCGTGGGCCGGAGATAAAGAGACAGAAATTTGGGTGATGGATTATACCAGCGGGACACAGTGGGTGGATGCCCGCAGCGCGTATTTCGTACCGGGGTATTTGTCGCCTATGGCCTATGGTTTTGCAGCATTTAAAGCGGAAAGACCGATGAGCGTTGACTTTAAAACCATGCTGGAGAAGGTTTTGAAAAAGAAAATTACGATCAATTGCGACCCGCTTGATCCGCAACATTCCAAGTTAATAAACAATAATAAACGGAGAGCCTAGGCATGGCTGGTTTATGGTTAACCGCAAAGCTGGATATTTCAGAATCCCTTCGGGCCAAGTGGTTCTTTTTTTATGCGCTGATTTTTGGTGGTCTGGTTGTCGGGCTGCTGGTTTTTGGTGTGACGGAATCCCGCATCATGGGGATTACGGGGTTGTCGCGACTGTTGGTTACATTTATCCAAATTACGATGGCGATTTTGCCGATTTTTGTGCTTCTTTCCACAGTACGTTCCTTGGCAGGGGATCGCGAAGCCGGTGTATTTGAATACCTGCTTGCTCTGCCTGTCACCTTGGGGGGATGGTATTGGGGTAAATTTCTTGGGCGTTTTATCGTTGTCTTTTTACCTGTCTTTATCGCGATGTTTGGTTCTGTCCTCTATGGGCTGGTTGCAGGACTTGATATCCCGTGGTTCCATTTTATTTACTACACATTATTGGTGATATCGGTTTCAGCCTGTTTCCTTGGGATCGGGTTTATGACATCAAGTTTGGCCCGTTCAACAGATGTATCGCAAGCGGTTGCGTTTTTGACATGGTTGTTGATGTTGCTGTTTCTTGATTTGATTTTGCTGGGCTCAATTATCAAAGCACACGCCCCGCCGGAAACCGTTATTGCAATTGCACTGGCTAACCCGCTGCAAACGTTCAGGACTGCCTCTATGATGCTGTTTGATCCTGAATTGATTTTGTTAGGCCCATCGGCTTATGTGATTTTGGACACTTTTGGTCATGCGGGGTATATGGCTTGGTCTGTGCTTTATCCCATTGTACTGGGTGGATTGTCCGCAAGCGTTGGTTTCTGGGTCTTTAGGCGAGGGGATTTGCCTTAATAAGGTATTCAGCGCGTTTCAAGAAAGCTCGTTCTGTTTGTTGGGCAATGTCACCCAATATGGCATGAACGAGCTTTTCTAGTATCGGGATACGGCTTTCAAACCCAATTTCAAAAAAAACGTCGGTTTGGTCCTCATCTATGGGGGTGAATTTCCATAAGACATCTAACTTTATCCGGTCTTTCGGGTCTGCCATGATGTGAATGGATTGCTCTGGCTGTAATTGCGCAAAAGTGATGAATTTATAACTGACAGGTCCCCATCGATATAAATTTTCGACACGCCAGCCTGTTGGTGATTTTTCTTTAATACGTGCAGCGATGCAATGCGGTAGAAAGGTTGGATAATTTTCAACGTCTGCCGCAATTTGAAACAGCAGGGCAGATGGGTAAGGGGCGACGAGCTTGCGTTTCTCCCTAATCATTTACAGGTAGATGTTGCTGTTGTTGAAATCGTACGGCGGATAAACCAAATCAGTGCAGCAGCACTTATGTTCATGGTTAAGGCATAGATAATTGCCGGGACCATCAATTTGGAATCCCCCATGACATTAATCGCAATAAAGATGGCGAGTGCAACATTTTGTAGTCCGCATTCCAGACTGATTGTTATACTGTCTGCGGGAGGGCTGCTGCATATACGTGCGCTGTAAAAGCCCAAAGTCATTGTGATTATATTCAACAAAACCATAAAGAGGCCAATATCAAAAAAATGCTGCGCGATATTGTCCTTGTTGGCGATAAAGGCACCCGCAACAATAAGTACAAAAATCATGGTGGCGAGTGCGCGGACTTTGGGTTGGGCTTTTTGACAGAAGGAAGGGTATTTGGCGTTTAGAAACATTCCAATGGAAATTGGCAAACCTGTGATTAAAAAGATACCCGCCACAACCTGATTAACAGGCATATATATTTCGCTACGGCCGTCCAGCAAAACCATCTGGGAAAGCCCTAAAATAATAGGCACAGTGATGATGGAGGCAAGGCTTGTCACTGCCGTCATGGAAACGGATAAAGCCCCGTTTCCACCAGCTAGAACCGATAACAGGTTAGAGGTAATGCCGCCAGGGCAGGCGGCCAAAATCATAATGCCGAAGGCAAATTCTTTAGGGCCTGTATAAAATAAAGCAAGGGCAAGGCCGATTAACGGTAACAGCACGATCTGATTACCTAAACCAACCAACAGTGATTTTGGATGCCGAGCAATCTGTTTGAAATCATCCACGCGCAGACCTATACCGACAGCAAGCATAATAAAGGCGAGGCCCATTGGAAGTAGCTGTTGTATGGTCATGTCGGCTTTCCGTTTGCGAAGTTATTTGTTGCCCGTATGGACCGCAGCAATCCCGAAAGATAGATTTCTGTAGCCCACATTTTTAAAGCCACATTCGACCATAAGGGAAGCAAGAGCCTGCTGGTTTGGAAATTCACGTATGGACTGGATCAAATATTGATAAGCTTCTTTTTGTCCGGCAATCATTGCTCCCAGTTGCGGAATAACATGTAAGGAATACGCATCGTAAAGGGGTTTCAACCAAGGGGCGGCTTCTGAAAATTCCAGACATAAAAACCGACCCTGTGGTTTCAAAACACGATGAATTTCTTTTAGGCCCGTATGTGGGTCCGACATATTGCGCAAACCAAAGGCGATGGAAAGAGCATCTATGCTGTTATCCGCAAAAGGCAAGGTTTCACCATAAGCTGCGACCCATTGAATAGGTTGTTTTTTTTGTTTGCCGGCAGACATCATGCCAACGCAAGGATCACAAACAATCGATTTTGCCCCACGTTTGGTAAACGCAGCCGCCAAGTCACCCGTACCACCTGCCAAATCAACAACAGTTTCCCCATATTGAGGGGCGAGCATGGAAACGCAGGAGTGTTTCCACAGGCGATGTATTCCCATACTCATAACATCATTCATTATATCGTAACGTGGCGCGACGATATCAAACATGTCGCGCACTTCTTTACGATGTTGATCCTGTTGTTCTGTACCTTGGGTAAAGCTTGTTGAAGGTGTGTTGGTCACTGATTTGCTTCCAGGATTTCCAGAATACGTTTGGCAATTTCTTTACCGGAAATCCCATGTGCGAATTTGGTAATGAAAATACCCGTTGGGCTCATAAAATAAAGACCTGCACTGTGATCAATCAGGTAAAATTCATCCTCTTTTCCCTTGCTTTCGGGGGCAATACTGTATTTGACTTTGAACAGGTCGGCCGTGCGTTTGATAATGGCCTCAGGACCGGTTAAACCAATGATTTTGGGATGAAAGTTTTTGACATATTCACGCAAGACAGTTGGTGTGTCGCGTTTTGGGTCAACGGAAATGAAAAGGGGTTGGATTTCTTCTTTAAATCCTTCTGTTTTTTCAAGGATATCCATTGCATCTGCCACGTTGGATAAAGATGTCGGACAAACATCGGGGCAGAAGGTATAACCAAAAAAGATGAGACGGAATTTACCGGTGAAATGTTGATCTGTTACAACCTCATTGAAGTGGTTGTTCAATAGCCAACGTCCCCCAATGGTATCTTCTGCATCCGCGCTTGTGCTAAAGGCTAAGAGTGCGAGGATAAGCGCCAGTATTTTTTTCATTATGTACTCCGTTAATCATCCAGAATGGAAAGGAAGGCGAGAATGTTGTTAATATCATTGTCAGAAAGGTCTGCGAATTTGACTTCCCAGTCTACATGTTGACGCGTCCCTTTTTTGAAATCGTGCATTTGCTTTTTTAAGTATTGTGTGTACTGTCCACGCAGGCGTGGTTTATCGGTACGTCCAACCCCGTCTCTTTGATGGCAAGCACGGCAGGCTTCCATGTAAATTCGCTCCCCTTGATTAATATTTCCCGGGTAGCGCCCGATTTGTACGATGCTTTTGCTTTGGCGTAACCGTTCCAATCCGTCAATAACCTCGGAGGACCGTGGAAGCTGGGTCGGGAGGTCTATTGCAGCAAGATAATGGGTGATGTCATGCACATCTTGTTGAGAGAGTTCCCGGTCATTGGCATAAGGCAACATAGGCAGGTTAATACGTTCCCTAGATTTGAAGGATTCAATCTGGCGGGTCATATATTCTGGCGTGAGGCCCGCGAGACGTGGGTATATACCGCCTTTTCCTCCTTGTCCTTTGCGTCCATGACAGCCAGCGCATAATTCATTGATATCTTCTGCATTTTCAATGTCATATGTTGCTGTTTTATCATGTGGAACATCAGCATATCCGCCAAGTGGGTATAACCCCAGCATGACCACGCTGAAATGCCAAAATTTATGCAACATAACCATTTGCCTGCTTATCTGACAATTTTCTCATACTTCTGTCCCAGATTAGGGAATGCAGCATTGATCTTAATCAAAATTAGCTTGTCCTAAAACATCGTTTTTTTCTTTTTTTATAATTGCATGCATTGAAACGATAAATCCAATCCCCACCTCAATAGTAGGATATGAATTCAATAACTAAGACGTGCGAAGCGTGTTGACGGACATTCCTAAAAACGGTTCGCGCCGAGAAAAAAGGAACGTGTCATGGAAGTCTTCGACTTATATTCCGAAATGTATGCGAAGGAACGTCAGGAAGAGCTGTCTCTGCAGGAATACCTGTTGGGCTGCCGTGACGACCCGATGATGTATGCCTCAGCAGCCGAACGTATGGTTATGGCGATTGGGGAACCTGAATTGATTGATACCAATTCCGACCCGGTCTTGGGACGCATATATCAAAATAGGACAATCAAGGTTTATCCGTCTTTTAAAGATTTTTATGGGATGGAAGAAACCATTGAACGCATTGCAGGTTATTTCAATTATGCCGCGCAAGGTCTGGAAGAAAAGAAACAGGTGCTTTACCTGCTTGGTCCTGTCGGGGGCGGGAAATCTTCAATTGCAGAACGTTTGAAAGCATTGATGGAAGAATTTCCGATTTATGTACTGAAGGCAGGGGATCAAGTCAGTCCGGTTTTTGAATCGCCTCTGGGATTGTTTAATCCGACCAAATTCGCGGATTTGTTTGAAGATAAATATAATATTGCCCGGCGTCGTTTAAACGGTTTGATGTCCCCTTGGTCAGCGAAACGCCTGCAAGAATTTGACGGGGATATTTCCCAGTTTACGGTTGTCAGAATGATGCCGTCGAAACTGCATCAACGCTGTGTTGCCAAGGTTGAACCCGGTGATGAAAATAATCAGGACATTTCAACGCTGGTAGGCAAAGTTGATATTCGCCAACTTGAACATTTTAGCCAACATGATCCTGATGCCTATAGTTTTTCCGGTGGGTTAAACCGGACAACACAAGGGATTATGGAATTTGTTGAAATGTTTAAGGCGCCGATAAAGGTCTTACACCCCTTGTTAACGGCAACACAGGAAGAAAACTATCTGGGAACGGAAAGTTTCGGTGCCTTTCCTTATCAGGGCATTATCCTTGCCCATTCTAATGAAAGTGAATGGGTACAATTCAAGAACAATAAAAACAACGAGGCCTTTCTGGACCGGATTTGTATTGTGAAGGTTCCCTATTGCCTACGGGTGAGTGAAGAAACCAAAATTTATAAAAAGCTTTTGGAAAATTCGCAGTTGGCCACGGCGACTTGTGCACCGGAAACTTTGCGATTAATGGCTCAATTTTCTGTACTGACGCGATTAAAACCGCATGACAATTCCAACCTGTTCTCAAAAATGCGTGTCTATGATGGTGAAAACCTGAAAGATACGGACCCCAAAGCACGCTCGGTACAGGAATATCGGGATATGGCTGGTGTTGATGAAGGGATGAACGGTATTTCGACCCGCTTTGCCTTTAAAGTACTTTCTCAGACGTTTAATTATGATACGGCTGAAATTGCGGCTGATCCTGTACATTTGATGTACGTCTTGGAGATGGCAATCAAGCGGGAGCAATTTACCAAAGAGAAAGAAGAAGAATATCTGAACTTCATTAAATCCGAACTGGCCCCGCGTTATGCCGAGTTTATCGGCAATGAAATTCAACGGGCCTATCTGGAATCTTATTCAGAATATGGTCAAAACCTGTTTGATCGCTATATCGCCTATGCGGATGCGTGGATTGAAGAACAGGATTTTAAAGACCCGGATACGGGGCAGATGTTCTCTCGTGATATTCTGGATGGAGAGCTTTCCAAAATTGAAAAACCGGCAGGGATTGCCAACCCTAAAGATTTCCGAAATGAGGTTGTGAAATTTGTTTTGCGCGCAAGAGCAAACAATAAAGGCAAGAACCCGCTTTGGACCTCTTATGAGAAACTGCGGGATGTGATTGAAAAACATATGTTCAATCAAGTCGAAGATTTGCTTCCTGTGATCAGTTTTGGCACCAAAAAAGATGGGGAAACTGAAGCCAAACATGGTGAATTTGTCGAAAGGATGAAAGAACACGGATATTCCGAACGTCAGGTCAGACGACTTGTAGAATGGTATATGCGCGTTAACAAAGCGGGGTAATTGCGATGCGATACTTCGTTGATAGACGCGAGAACCCGAAAGGCAAAAGCCTCGGCAATCGTCAACGCTTTGTAAAACGGGCACGTGCCCGCATTAAGGAAGTTGTTGATAAGTCTTTGAAAGATCGGAGCATCAAAGACTTGGCAACGGGTGAGAAAATCACCATTCCAACCAAAGGGATTGAAGAACCCAAGTTTTTCAATGATGGGCGAACAGGTTCAAAAAACCGGGTTTTTCCCGGTAATAAAGACTTTATGCCGGGTGATAAAATAAAACGTCCTGAAGGGGGTGGTGCCGGGGGACGGGGCAAGCAAGGTTCAGATGATGGCGAAGGCCAAGATGATTTCAGCTTTACCCTGACACGGGATGAATTTCTTGATTTGTTTTTCGAAGACTTGGAACTGCCTGATCTTGTAAAAAAATCTCTCACAGATGTACGAAATTTTCAGACAAAGCACGCAGGATATCGAACATCGGGGACGACATCGAATATTACGCTTGTTCGTACGATGCGCCAGTCCTTAGCGCGCCGCACAGCCCTGAAACGTCCGAAAAAATCGGAAATTGAGGAACTTGAAGCTGAAATTGCAGAATTGGAAGCCAAGTCCCGTCTTGGTGTGAAGCAAAAAGAACGGCTTGAAGAATTAAAAAATCTGTTGATTAAGAAAAACCGAAAACGCCAAGTTGTTGGTTTTATTGATCCTATTGATGTGCGCTATCATGCGTTTGAAAAAGTCCCTCAGCCAAATTCAAAGGCCGTTATGTTTTGCCTTATGGATGTTTCGGGTTCTATGGGGGAACGAGAGAAAGATCTTGCGAAACGTTTTTTCCTGCTACTGCATTTGTTTTTAGACCGACGTTACGAATATACCGAGATTGTCTTTATCCGTCATACGCATATTGCACAGGAAGTAGACGAGGAAACCTTCTTTTATGGACGTGAAAGTGGGGGAACTGTTGTGAGCCGTGCGTTGGAAGAAATGAAGAAAATCCAGCGTGAACGTTATCCAACGGATATTTGGAATATTTACGCGGCACAAGTTTCTGATGGTGACAATACAACAGGTGATTCAGGAACATGTATTTCATTGTTGAACAACGATATTTTACCTGTGGTTCAGTATTACACCTATATCGAAGTGGTTGATGTTCAGGAAATGGAAATTGTTCGTAACGGGGAAGGTGGTTCCGATTTATGGAAAGCCTATCGTCAAGTTCGTGATGGTTGGCCAATTTTTAAAATGGGGAAAATTTCTCAACCCGGTGATATTTACGGGGTCTTTAGGGAATTGTTTGCCAAAGACCTGAAGGGGGCCTGAAATGATAGAAGAAAAAACAAAGCCTCTCTTTGAACGTTCAGAATGGACGTTTGATATTATGAGTGAAGTTTATGATGCGATTGAAGAGATTGCGCATAATGAACTTCATTTGGACACGTATCCCAATCAGATTGAAGTTATCTCGTCAGAGCAAATGTTGGATGCCTATTCCTCCATCGGTTTACCTTTGATGTACAAGCATTGGTCGTTTGGAAAACGTTTTGCACGTGATGAACATAGCTATCGACGCGGGTATTCTGGGCTGGCTTATGAGATTGTCATCAATTCAAGCCCCTGTATCAGCTATAATATGGAAGATAGCTCAATGGCGATGCAGACCTTGGTTATGGCGCATGCGGCTTTTGGGCATAATCATTTTTTCAAAAACAATTATTTGTTCAAACAATGGACCGATGCCGAAGGTATCCTTGAATATCTTTCTTTTGCCAGAGATTATATTGCGAAATGTGAAGAACGTTATGGCATTGAACGGGTCGAGGAAATTTTGGATGCAGCCCATGCCCTGATGGATCAAGGTGTTTTTCGATATCGTCGCCCCCCAAAGCTGTCCAAAGAAGCACTACGTAAGAAAGTACAGGAAAGAGAAGAATACGAGGAAAGAAGCTATAACGATCTTTGGCGCACTGTCCCGGCAGCCCGTGAGACAGTCGCAGAACTGGATGAATGCGAGATTGAACAAAAAAGACGGCAGGAAATGTTTAAGCTGCCAGAGGAAAACCTCCTTTATTTTTTGGAAAAGAATAGCCCCAATCTAAGAACATGGGAGCGCGAAATTTTGCGCATTGTACGCAATATTGCCCAATATTTTTATCCGCAAAAACAAACGAAGGTGATGAATGAAGGCTGCGCAACATTTGTTCATTATACGATTATGAACCGTCTTTACGATAAAGGATTGATAAGTGAAGGTGCGTTGTTGGAGATGTTGCACAGTCATACAAGCGTTGTCTTTCAACCTGATTTTGATGATCCCCGCTACAACGGCATAAATCCGTACGCACTTGGCTTTAATATGATGATGGACATTAAACGCATTTGTATGGAACCCACAGATGAAGATCGTGATTGGTTCCCGGCCATTGCAGGCAATGGGGAATGGCGTGACACGCTGTTGGATGCATGGGCCAATTATCGTGATGAGTCTTTTATCTTACAATATCTGAGCCCCTATCTTATGCGTAAGATGAGGCTGTTTTCCATTGCAGATGATAGTAAATCTCCGACATTGGAAGTGGGCGCTATTCATAACAAATCCGGTTATCGTCAGGTGCGAAATGCCTTGGCGGAAAGTTATAACCTCTCTTTACAAGAACCGGATATTCAGGTGGTTGACGTAAATATCAGAGGGGATCGAACTCTATTCCTACGCCATCGATGCAAAAATAGAATTTTGCTACATGAACAAACAAGGAATGAAGTTCTTAAGCATTTAAAACTGTTATGGGGATATCACATCGTTTTAACCGGGGTAGAACAGGAAACGAATGAAGAACTTTATTGCGCAACGACCCGCCCACAGAAAGAAGAAGCTGTCGTCTAAGGTTTTCTGCGGTCTTTTTGTATTCGTCGGTCTTCGCCCGTCCGTCGGTTATTCAGGCT
Source organism: Terasakiella brassicae (assembly GCF_014641495.1). Lineage (GTDB taxonomy): Bacteria > Pseudomonadota > Alphaproteobacteria > Rhodospirillales > Terasakiellaceae > Terasakiella > Terasakiella brassicae. Next base: position 66,837 of record NZ_BMHV01000015.1, on the reverse strand, counting down.
TTTGGGTGGTGAGAAGGTCGTCAGAAGCTTATCAAACTCAGCCGGAGGAACGGGTTTAGAGTAATAATACCCTTGCCCGATATGGCAATGAATAGATTGTAAAAAGGTTTCGTGTTCTTCTATTTCTATGCCTTCAGCAACGACCGTTAATCCCATATTGTCCGCCATATCCATAATGGTGCGGGCAATGGCGGCATCATCCGGATCAACATGAAGGTTTCGCACGAACGATTGGTCAATTTTTAAAGTATCCAGTGGAATACGCCTCAGGTAGCTGAGGGATGAATACCCGGTTCCAAAATCATCAATAGCCGTTGTAATCCCAAGGTCGCGTAAGCTTTTGAGTATCCGCATTCCCTGGTCAATATCGCGCATCAAGGAACTTTCGGTGACTTCCAGTTCTAGATTGGTGGGGTGAAGGCCGGTTTCTTCCAGAATATCTTGAATGGTTTGAGGTAACTTTTCTTCATCCAGCTGTCGGCCAGACAGGTTAACAGCAACTTTTAAATGACGAGATGCCCCTTGATTGATCCAGTTTTGCGTATCGTAACAGGATCGACGTAAGACCCATTCGCCAATGGTAATAATCTGTCCGGTTTCTTCTGCGATAGGAATGAACTTGGCTGGTGAAATGAAGCCCAAATCAGGATGGATCCATCGGATAAGAGCCTCCATACCACGAATATGACCGGTTGAAAGATCAATCTTAGGTTGGTAGTACACTTGAAGCTGGTCGTTTTCCAAGGCAAGCCGCAATTCGCGCTCCAGCATATCGCGTTCTTCCGCTTCGGCTTCCATCGCTTTGGTATAGAAAAGGTAATCGGCGTTTTCTTCTTGGCGTGCAGCAAAGGCTGCCATACCAGCGTTCTTTACGAGACTGGATGGGTTATCACAATCCATTGGATAGCAACTGACACCTATTTTACACCCAATGACGATTTCATTGTCCTCGATAAAAAAAGGTTGGCTAATAGTTGCGATAATGGATTCGCAAATTTCTTTGGTTGATTGTTCCAGAGCCAGTTCATTAAGAATAGCAACAAATTTACCACCCCCCCAGCGCCCGATTATATTGTTATGTCCGATGGTTTCATTGAGACGGATTGCGACTGCGCCCAATACCTGATCAACCATTTGATGACCGAAAAGATCATTTACCCGGTTCAGCCGTTCAAGTGTGATGAACAATACACAACAAACACATGTTTCGCTTTTATCTTCTGTAATTCTTTCTAGGGTTTTTAAAAGGAAATGACTATTGGGCAGTTTGGTCAGGGGGTCATGGTTGGCAAGAAATGCCAGTTCTTCATGGTCACGTTTTTGCAAGGTGACATCACGAATAATGGCGATATAGCTTTTTTGTTCACCAAAGTGCATAGACTTAATCGACAAGTCGATATTGATTTCTTTACCGGATATATGCAAGCCGACAGCTTCTCGTGCCGAGCAATCTTTTAGTAGTATTTCTTCATTTTTTGTAAAATTATCCGGGTCGTTTTCGAAGCGCACAAGGTCCAGCAAGTTTTTATGGATTGCATCGTCACTGGAAAGTCCAAAGATTTTAACGGCGGAATTGTTGAAAGACTCGATATTACCTTGTTCATCCATTGATATAATGGCATCCGGGGCATTATCGACAATGCCGCTCAGGCGTTCTTCGCGTTCCAATAAAGCTTCGGCAGAACGTTTTTGTTTACTGACATCAACAGCTTCAATCAGATAAGTTTCGTTCAGTTCGCTATTCATATGAGCGACACGCAGAACGACATCAAGGAGTGTCCCATCTAATGAATGAATTTTAAGGGGTAAACGTTCATTCATTTCGGCAAGTTCGCCTAAACTGCCGTCAATGATGGAAACGTAATCTATATCAACGATGCTGGCTAAGGGCCTGCCGATGAGAGAACCTTTTTGCCGATTGCTATTTAATTTTTCTTCACAACTGGGATTTGCGTAAATAATAACGCCATCGCTTACTATAAAAATTAGATTGGAGGACATTTCCACCAAACTCTTATATTGGCGTTCGCGTTGTAGAAGAGTCTCCAGTGCACTTTTTTGTTCAAGATGGTCAATGGCTTGCAGGAGATATGTGTTGGGGCATTCTTCAGGAATGGGAGTGACCGTCAGCAGGGCATGAATTTTGTCATTTCTGTTGCCCTTGAATTGGACTTGCAGTCGGTCTTGGGTTTCAGCAAGTTCCGGTAAGGATTCTTCGATGAATTGCGCACAATCATTATGGGCGATGAGGGAAAGTCGCTTGCCGATTAAAGTTCCTTGCGAAATATCCAGAGTATTTAAAGCTGTCTTATTGGCATATGTGACGACACCGTTTGTGACCGTTAAGATGATATCTCGAGAGAGGTCTAGCAACTTTTTGTAGTGCGCGTCCTGTTTGTTTTGACCCCATGCCGTTCTGGTGAGTGGTTTTGTTTTTAAAAGGTTGGAAAGCCGGAGCTTTACAAAATATGGGTCAAAAGGACGAATGAAGACTTCATCAAATTCTTCGGCAAGAAAACTGAACTGATCGTAACTTATCCCTTTTGGGGCAATGGTGACGAGGGTAGGGCGGGCCGTATTGTCGAATAAATCCAAACATTCATCGGCCAATTGGGCATCAACGATAATCAAATCTATTTTGGAAAAGTCGCTATCAATATCAAGGGTCGGGGCTATCTTGAAATTGACGATACCTATTTCTTGCAGGCAAATGACAATGTCACTTGGTTCTGATTGATCAATCAAAATCACATTATGTTGGTTCATTGTCATTTTTTCTCGGCCAAGAATTTTTATGAATTCATAGTGCCACACGGAGAATAGGGCTGACAACAACCTTTTGTTATATGGTTATCTACCTGAGATTTTAATATTTTTCCCACTTTCAATCTTGGTTTCCCCTTGCCACGAGATTTTAATGTTTAGGCGGTTTTGGTTATCTTCTTTTGAGGCGGAAAGTTTAAGGTGCAATAAACCTTTAGGTTCCATCGTTAATGAGGCGTTGCCATCTTCCATGACAATTTTTCCATCTGAAATCGCGTTTGTCAGTGCGTTTAGGAGCGTGGCAATCGTTTTTGAATCCTGCAAAGATTCATGTTTAAATCTTTGATCATCTTTCATTGTTTGGTCTTTCTCTTTGCGTGTTTTTTCTGTAAATGCAATAAAGTGCTGTGCGGTGCAAATAGCTTGATATGCGGATAATCGCTGGATAAACCCAATATTTTCCCTTTGGGATGGATAATGGTGACAGCGGCACCGCGTCCGCGTATTTTTTCGTTGCGACGGGTATGACTATCTAAACTTGCATCACATTCAAAATTGAGCACACCTTTACGAAGGGCAATCCGTTGGCCTGAATGTAAATTTCGATGCCCATGAATAATCGCACTTATACCTGCACGCCGGACATGCCGTGCCCCTTTGTTTGTAAAGGGATGATCCACATTTCTATATTTTGTTCGCACTGTGTTGCATAAGGGACTGTAATAAAAATCGAAAGGGGCGCCTTGAAGGGCCTGCTTAAATATTCGATTTAAATCTTTGACGCCAATGCCTGATAGTTGTTCAGCCACTTTGTTATCTAAGCCGGCATGAATAAACAGAAACGAACCAGACTTAAAGGCAAGGCGCATTTGTTTGTAAAACCAATGGAATTCCCCTTTCGGTAATAAAAATAACTCTTGCCATTTGAGGGCAGCGGCATAAACCTGACGTAAGTTCAATCCTGCTTTTTCACATTTATCTTCGAAAGTATCGTACTTTTTCCTGATGCGGGTGAGTTCACGTTCAATTTGATGCGAAATTAAGTGTGGTTCTGCAAGATCGGGGAAACGATTGAACCATTCCCGCGATGGATAGAGCATTTTTTTACACGTGCGTTTATTTGGGATATGTTTCAGTGAATCTGCTTCCTGTAAGTATTCGGTCCAGATTTCTTTGAGTAACGGAATTATTTTTTGCCCGGTGCGAATGAAAAAATGTTCATTTTTCGGTGTTTTATGTTTTCCGATGGCCTGCATACCAAATAGAACCCGAACATCGTGATTTCCCGCAAGGACGCGAACGCGCGCGCCTTGGTCTTTTAGATGGCGAATTGTCCGTAATAATCCGAGGCTGCTTGGCCCTTTATCAAAACAATCACCACCGATGATAAAGTTAGCTTTACGCCCACTTTCATTCAAAGAAAAATCAGTGGGCTTTGGTCCGTTTTTTTTAATGCAACCGGATAAGACCAACGAGGCGGCAAAAGCATCGGGGTCGCCATGCAGGTCGGACAGAAAAATATGTTTTCGTTTGGGCCAAACCCATGCATTTGTTTTATTTAGCTCTTTTAAAGTCGTCATCAGGGACTTTTCGTCGGTACAATCATGTGCAAGAGATTTTGCACCACCTTCACACCATTCGACGGTTTTGCGTGGCAGACGGACATTGAGCCAGGATTTGCCATGATAGCGTGGTAGGAGAGCATGTTTAGAATGTTGATGCATTGTCTTTAATCCGAATATTCTTCTTTTTGTTGGCGGATTTTCCATTCTCCACATACGTGAAACCATGTGCCATTCTCATCATAGGATAAAATAACAGGTTTGGCGTGGTACATACTCAGTTTGGCTATATCTTCAAACGTCAATATGCCAAGGAGATGCGCTGCATGTCGAAAGGCAGCGCCATGACCAACAAATAGCTTGGCGATTGGCTTGTCAGAAGTGTTCAGGGGAAGGTGGTTTAAGACGAGTTTGATATGATTGGCCACACGTTCGCCAGCCTCCATCAACGATTCAGCACCTTGCAAGGGAAGGCGGTAATGTGAGTTTGACTTCCAATCGGCAGGTGGGTTCTCAAAACGTGGATCGACATTAAGCACTTGTTCGATCTGTTTAACGGTTAGGTTTGCGGCACTCCCCAATTGGCGTTCGCTTAAATGATCACTGCTTTTTATATCGTCAAAACAATCCAGTGCCTCGCATATGACGTCTGCGGTTTGCCATGCACGGAGCTGACTGGAACATTCAATAACCGGATCCAATTGCCAATTATATTGATCGGCAAAGCCCTTAAGCAAGCCAACTGCATCTTGTGCCTGTAAGAAACCCTGTTCATTCAGCGGGAAAGGTTGTAACGCGCTGGGGGTGTCGTTTAACTGGTGATAATCACCATGTCGAAGGAGGATAGCAACAGGGTTAGTCATGCTGAATGCCTTCCAGATAAGCAGGGAGCTTGCCTATGATGTCAGCGAGGGCAGGGGTATTCACCAATTCAATTGCAGCCGCAAGGGAAACCCATTTTCTCAGGCGATGACTTTCTTCCCATTCGTGTGGCGCAAGTTCATGGGTGACAGCCATTGGAAAAATCTGTACATCGCAGGTCGCGTCCCATTTTTCGTAGCTGTAACGCCCTAAAAGAAAATCTGCGACAAGACCTTTCACACCGGCTTCTTCGCGTGCTTCATTTTCGGCGCTTTCTTGCGCATTCATACCGGGGTCGTGAATGCCTTTGGGTATGACCCAATGTTTACCACTGCTGGATGAAATGAGCAAAATTTGAAGTTCGCTATCAACAATCCGATAGGGAACAACGCCGGTTTGATTGTAATAATAGGCAGGGCGTATGCGTTGTTCAGTACCGCCCGAACCATTAAAAGGAAAGGTTTCAGGCAGGCTTGCCCCTTCAATAATATTGGTGCAATGGCAGCGTGAAATATCTTTCCAACTTCCGTCAAATTGCAGGTGAACCAAGGTCGCCGGGGCCATTGCCAAGTAATGATTGCTCAGTTGTCCAACCAGCATGGATAGACCGGGGTTATGGGCCACGACCATAAGGCATTCAACACTATTGGGTGTCTTTGCGATGGCACCGCGTAAATCAATCGGCGCGGCGTTATAAAGGCGCGGCACATTGGCGATGATCTGTGTGGATAATCCGGCCGATTTGCAGGATTTTGCGGCTGTGGTACGTGCCCGTTCGGCAGGGGAGGCAAGGATCAATTCCGGTTGCAAGTTGTTTTCCTGCAACCAAACACCGATACGCTGAGCATTGCGTTTCCCTTTGTTTTTTAACTCGCGATAAAAATCACCTTCCGGGTGTGTGTTTTTTGTATGCCCATGTCGCAAGAGTAACAGGTTTTTGACCATCGTCTTCATCCTATTCCATCAAGAGATGTTGAAGGCAAAAATCCTTCGCATAAGTGAAATCAATCTTCCCGCTGGCTTCATATATTCTAACATTCTTAAGCGCATTTAGATAGGCGAGGCTATCTTGATGCATATCTTGTGAAATGAAATTTGCATTTACATCCTGATAGAAGGGACCGGGCGATTTTATAACAGCTTTTAAAAGGTCGACATGTTCTTCAATATTGATTTCTTGTATCGTGCAGGGGACTTCACTCTCGCGTTTCCAGTTGAGAATAAGGAAAGCATTGAGTGTTGCATGGTCGATGATTTTATTTGGGCCATAAATATCTTCAACAAAGACGTCATATTTTTCTTCCAAATCCCATAATTCAGACGGGGGAAGCGCTTTTAAAGCTTTGATCCTTTCGGCAGGGAGAAGATCGATCAGGTTTGGATCATGCAACATGGTACCGGGATTAACACGTGGTAGTTTCGGTATGCCAATGGCAGAGCCTGCTTTTAAAAACAACCGGTCATTTGTCAGGTATTGAACATTATCGCTACTTAACAAATGGAGCATCAATGTAGATTTTCCACCACCGGAGAACCCGGCAATTCCTAGGCCTTTTTCACGGGCACAAAGACCGGATGCATGGCAAATGAGCGCACCGTTTTGTTGCAGGTGGTTCATATATTGTGCATTGATGAAATTAATCACCTGATTATCATTTTCAAGACAAGGGCCAGCGGCAATACGTTCGCTCTGACTTTGTAAAAAGACCATGCTTGTGCGCACTTTTTGAATGATGCGTGCCTGTTCAATATCGACGTAGGCATCTTTGCGTCCGGTTTTGCCGGGTTCGCGCTTCCAGTCTGTGAAGGTCAAATCATAAGTGTCTTGTGGGCGTTGAATGGCCTTGACGACAATATCAGCGCTACCGTGACCTAAGGTATGAGCGAAATAAATGCCTAGTTTTTCCAACAGTTCTTCGCTGTTGGATTGAATAGCGATTTTATAGCCATCTAAATCCAACAAAACTTCGCCATCACATAAGGGAAAGCCACTTTGCATACGGTGTGCAATGTTTTGCAGGGTGATCATTGGCTGAGCTCCTTTAACGCATAATCGGCATAAAGATTGGCGGCATCAATTCCGATACCTTCCTTCGCGCCTTTAAAACCACCAAATGCGGAAACTTCAAAAATAATGGGGCCGTCTTTGGTATCGGCCACATCAACGGTGGTGAAATCCATTCCGAAAAGGGCTTGCGCTTTGCTGGCAAGTTCTATTGTGCTTTGCGATGGGGTATGCGGGGCATATTTGCCGCCGCTGTTAATGGTCGTATTCCAACTGTCGTTTTGGGAAATGCGGGCATATGTGCCCATATAATCCCCGCCTAGAAAGACCATTCCGTAATCTTGACCCGCGAGTTCGACTTTTTCTTGTATATACATCATCGGATTATCGCGTTTAAATTCTGTAATCTGATTTAGAATTTGATCATCAGATTGATTGCTTTCAATAACGCACATGCCACGGGCTTTTGTTGAATAAAGGGGTTTGAAAACGGCTGCACCGAAATCGTGAACGGTTTGTAGGGCGTAATCAATGTCTTCGCTGATACGTGTCGCCGGCATGGGAATGTCCCCGTTGCGCAATGTCATGGTACAGCCCAGGCGATCGATCATTCGAATAATGGTGTCGGGTTTTGAAAAGACGCGCACACCATTTTTTTCAGCCAAACGCAGCAATTCAATACGATCCAGTGTATTGGGATTATAGGTTTGGCTGATTTTTTTTACGATTATGCCGTCTAACTGACAAAGGTTCACACCTTGTGCATAAAGGGAGTTTGTTGAAAGGTCCGCATGGACATCGGCCATAGATATAACCAGACGAAATCCTGTTTTCTCTTCTAATCGGTCCGCAAGCACTTCGGTTGACCACTTACCCGGTATTCCGATGACGGCAATTTTTTTATGAATCATGTGAAGAGATCCTCAATCGGCAATTTAAATTTCTTTATATGTTTTTTCGGGCATGCCTGAATATTTTCCAAAATATAGACCGCGCGCAGGTACATGGCGTTGGCAAGGCCTTTGTCCAAAATAAAACGGGTGGATGTAATGAAGGAACGGGCCAAACCCAAAGCGAGGCGAAGCTCGAACGTTTCATCATTGTTTTTGCGGGCAAATTCTTTTGCGTAAGAATGTAGATAAAGGGCGCTGGTTTTAATCCGACTGCGTGTTCTGTTGTCCAAGACTTGCAAGCGATAATTTGACACCATGAAAACGGATATGTCCTGTGTGTAATCCTGATAACATGAACGGTGCAGGTCGATAAATTTGATGGTTTGATTTTCAGGGTCGAAGATGATGTTATCCAGATTAAAATCTCCATGAATATAAACAGAGAATGGAGGGGCCAGTTCTTTTTCAATTTGTGCAGCCTGTGCAATCAAATCATCCAGAGAAATAACTTTTTGCGAACCAATTTTAACTGAGGATGTTTGGAAGTCTGGATGGATATCCAAAACGGACTTTAAGCGTTTTTTGAGTTGTGCCATATGGTTGGCCGGAATCTTCTTTTTCTTTTTTGTTTCGTTCCAAACCGCCTTTAAGGTTTTACTCAGTCGTTTGAGAGCTTTTTCAACGACATCATCATGTTCTTGCAGCAGGACTTGTTCAAAAGTCAGACCGGGAAGATGTTCAATCAGAAGGGCCGCATTTTTCCCTTGTTTTTTATATGACAAAATTTGCGGGGCCAGACCGGGATAAATTTCATGCCAGCTTTCGACGCTTTCCAATTCTTCTTTCAGTTTTTCTTTTTTGCCGTCTTTAAAAATGGCCAGATAGCCATTTTCCTCACCATTACTTGCGCTGATACCTGCAATTGCGCTGCCGGATTTTGTTTCTGCAATGGTTTCGACATCTGCATTCAAAAGACCAAGATCGGATAAGGCTGTTTTAAGAGAGCGAAAACGATCAATATGCATGGGTTGACCAAGCTTTGCCGACATGATCGATTCAGAAATGCTTAAAAGAATGTCGCCCATTTCCTCAATCCGTTGGGAAACAAACAAGGATGTTAAGGCATCTTCAGGATTTTTTTGCTTGGATAAGGTTTTGAGATGTTTTTTGAAAACACGTTCGTAGGCGCGACCCAATTCTCGTTCAATATTGCCGATTTTTAGGGCTAGGCGCGTGTCATCTTCTTCTATGGCATGCTCAATCAGGGCAATCCCTTTATCTATCTTGGATAAAAGGGCGGCATTATCACTTTTTTTAAGAGCATCACGTCTGGATAAATTTGCCATCAGACGGACGCATTCGTGACACAGATCGGTGATACGTTCCAAATCAGATGCGATGGCTTCGGCAGCTCTTAAAGAATAGATATTTACGTTACCTTTTTTGCCATGACGCAAGGTGTCCAAACATCCATCATGGACGCGCATTTTCAAGTTGTAGGTATAGCCTTGGCGATCCAGAATGCGTTGGGAAACCGTTTGCGATGCGGTTTCCAGCAGAACAAGAAGGTTGTTCACCTGCGACTGGGTTTCAGCCAACAGGAAATGCAGGTTATCGTGAATGGATTTGGGTAAATGCATAATTATATCTGCAGGTCGGATGTTTCAGCGAAAACAATAAGGAAGAAAGAGCGAATGAAATATGGAGATGGGTTTCAATTTTTTTTTGAGTTCAGTGGGGGGATGTAAGCGAGCCGCATTTTGCGTCATTTGTGTTTCAATTCTGTGACGGTCCGCGAAAATGTGAAATTTAATCAAAAGCAATCCGTTTATCCTTCCTTTGAAGTTTAACAATAATCTTCTGGACCTTTGAAGCAACGCTTCGCATTATATCATAAAAGATCTATTATTTTTGGGACGATATGAAAAAAACAACAGTTTCTCGCACCGTGACTATGCCCGATATGCTGCGTGCGGCACGATATGAAAAAGCACCTGAATACGGGCCGCGTGTATTGTTTTTTTCAGGGGGGACGGCGCTGACGGAAACCAGTCGCATTCTCAAAAAATTCACACATAATTCCATTCATTTGGTGACACCCTTTGATAGCGGGGGAAGCTCGGCTATTTTACGAAAAGCATTTGATATGCCCGCAATTGGCGATATGCGATCACGCATGATGGCGCTGGCGGATGAACGCATCAGTGGTAGCCCTGAAATCTTTAGCCTATTTGCGCATCGTTTGCCCAAAGAGGCTAGGCGCAAGGATCTGTTGATGCAACTTCAGGCGATGGCGAGTGGAAAGGATCCGCAGGTTGCCGCGATTAAGCAGCCTATGCGCAGATTGATTAGAACACATTTATCTATGTTTCTAGATGCTATGCCTGATGATTTTGATTTGAGAGGTGCCAGTATTGGCAATCTGATTTTGTCAGCAGGATATCTTAATCATCGAAAACAGATGGATCCGGTTATTTTTATGTTTTCGAAACTGGTGAATGTGTTGGGTGAGGTAACAACAATTGTGAACGATACCCTGCATTTAGCCGCACGTTTGGAAGATGGGCAGGTGATCTATGGGCAACATATGATTACCGGCAAGGAAGTTTGTAAGATTGATAAGGCGTTGGATGAGCTTTTCCTTGTAAAAGATTTGAAAACACAGAAGCGTACAACGGCGCAAATTTCGAAGAAGAAAAAGCGGTTTATCGATGATGCGGATTTAATCTGTTTTCCACCAGGAAGCTTTTATACAAGCATTATTGCCAATCTCCTTCCCAAAGGGGTGGGGCAGGCGATTGCACGAAAGAAATGTCCAAAGGTTTATGTGCCGAGTTTGGGGGACGACCCGGAAAGAATCGGACTTTCAATGGATGATTCTATTTTTAAATTAATTGAATATCTTTGCTTGGATACGGGTGAGGATACCCCCGCATCCACGTTTATGACGCATGTGTTTATTGATAGTGAGAATGGTCAAAACCTGCTGCCTGAAACCAAAGCAAAGTTGCGAAAAGAAAAAATTTCTTTGATAGACACGCGTTTGGTGGCACCGCAGAGTGCCCCTTATTATGATCCGCAGTTGTTGGTTACGGCATTGTTGTCTTTGACGTGATGGTGTATTCCTGTCTGGATGAAATAACATTTTAATATCCAGAGCAGGGCAATGGCAAAATTCATCCGTATTAATAAGAAAAAAATCGTTATCAATGATCAGGTTATCAGTGAATGGACGCTGAAGGCATTGGTTGACAAGGCAAAATCCAATCAAATAACGGTTGAGCAAATGGTTGTGCAGTCTATTGCAAACCATTGGGTGCAAAATGATAAATTCCGCAACAGTGATATGGAAGTGGTCAATACCCTTATGAGTCTGGCTTTTGATTTTGGCTATGATTCTTTTAAAATTGCCAATGGAAAAATTAAGGTTCTGGCCTTGAATGAAGAGCGCCGTGCCGCCGTTTCACCGGGTGAATTAGAGCTATGATCTTTGCGTTCGATTACTGAAACGTAACTGAGAAAATATTGTAATAGAATATGAATTGCTTTTATTTTTAAACTCACATACAGTTTACTCGTGAGTTACGTTTTTTGCTCGTTATGGGGTAGAATATAGACCTTAAGCCGAACCTTTTAGGGCCACTCCTTTTTTTCCGAAGGATAATTCTATTTGTTCCTTGAGTTCTCCAAGACACCATCTCAGACTTTCTTCGAACTCAATACGTCCCTTGAAAGGGGGGCAGACTATAAAACATCCTAAGGACTAAAGATTAATGGCTAACGGTACAGTTAAGTGGTTTAACGCCACAAAAGGTTATGGCTTCATCGAACCGGAACAAGGCGGCAAAGACGTTTTTGTTCACATTTCAGCATTGCACGAGTCTGGTATTCAGCAACTGAATGATGGGCAGAAAGTTTCTTTCGAGATTTCTGTAAGCCGTGGCAAAGAAGCGGCGTCTGACATCAAACTGGTTGACTAATCTCAACCTGTATTCCTTGTTTATTCAGGGAATAAAGAATAAAGGCATTTCGATTCAGGTCGGAATGCCTTTTTCAATTTTACATCAGGCTGATGGCAAGACCGATACACAGTAAAATCTGGCTGGCTGCAGAAATGCCAAGATTGGCGTTCAGTTCTACCTTGTGCGTGATGGTAAAGATTTTGAAAGTTGCGAGAATTGCCAGCGGAATGCCTGCGAAAAACCATAAGGGAACAGGCAGGGTAAGGAGTAGGACATAAGGGGCAAGCATAAGCAATGCGAAAACGACTTTTGAAGCTTTGCTCCCTAGGTAAATGGCAAGAGTCTTTCTGCCTGCAAGGGTGTCGTTTTCCAGATCACGATAATTATTTAACAATAAAATTGCACAAGCCGGACAGCCGATTGCGATCCCATATATCAAGCCATTTGCAGGCCAGTGGTTTGCCAAAAGAAAATAACTGACATTAAAGGCGGCTATGCCAAAAAAGAGCATAACAAACACTTCCCCAAAGGGACCGCGCGAAATAGGGAAGGGACCGTTGGAATAGATATATGCACAGAGCAAGGCTAATCCGCCACATAGCATGATAATCCAGCCGCCAATGCTAATCAGATATAAACCGCAAAATGCAGCAATCGCGATAAAGAGGAAGGCGCTATATCGGGTTTGAGACGGTGTTGCAAGACCGGCCTGTGTAATGCGTTGGGGGCCAATGCGGGTGCCTGTATCTGTTCCGTTTAAAAAATCCTGTGCATCATTAAACAAATTGGTCGCAATCTGGATGGAAATTGCACCGATGCAGATTGCAAGCAAGACAAGATAATTCGGAGGCTGCTGATTGTGGAGGGCAAGGCTGAAGGCGACAAGTATCGGCGTTAGCGACATGGATAATGTTTTGGGGCGTATGCCGACCCACAAAACGGAGAAACGAGGCAGAAGCATTTGTTTTTAAAAGCCAGTTTTTTATTTTATTGAGGGAACAGGCTCTTTTTTGTCCTCGATATCACGTCGAACACTATTTAAGTCTGCTTGTTCGTAGCAGGTTACTTTGCCTAGCTCATGGTAGCAATAGCGTTTCGGGTCTTTTTTGAGGCTGGGGTCATCTTCTTTGCAATAGGTCATGCCCTGTTCACTGCGAATGGTTGAACAATCTTTTTTGCTGACATAGGAAATAACGTGGTCGCCAAGTGTTTTGTCAGTGGTAATGGTTGAGAGCGCATCCGTTACAAGCAGTTCAGAGCAAGCGGATAGTAAAAAAAGTGCAGCCAAGGGAAATGCTATTTTTGCTTTTGGTATCAATTTAAAAACCGTGGTGCATTTCATTGTTTGATCAATCATAAAAGAGACAATACATCCCCTCATTTCTGACAGGATAAGGTTATTTTAGCGTTAAAAGCTAAAATAAAAAATAGGTAATATTTGCCTAACCCCTGAAGGGGGCAGGGCTGTTAATTTGTCTGAATTTGATCGTTTTTGGAAAGGCCGTATCGTTCAAGTTTAGAGCGCAAGCCGACGCGGGATAATCCAAGTTCTTTGGCGGCGCGACTTTTGTTCCATTGATGTCGGATGAGGCATTCTTTTAGAATGCGGGCTTCAATGGATTCAACACGGTCTTTCAGATTCCCATTCAGCTTGGATAAGCTTTGAATTTCCAATTCTTCGTCCCGGGGGGCGGCACGTAATATACGGGCCGAAAGATTGTTTGCTCCTAAAATATTGCTGTCACTCATAACCAGAAGATGCTGAATTTCATTTTGCAATTCGCGCACATTGCCGGGCCAATGGTAGGCTTGCATGCAGGTGAGGGCTTCCTCGCTGATACCATCGACTTTTTTTCCAAGGTTGAGCATCGCTTGATTGAGAAGTTTTTGAACCAAAACCGGAATATCTTCGACACGTTCTCGTAGCGGAGGTAAATGAATACCAATAGGGGTTAGGCGGTAATATAAGTCTTCGCGAAAGCGCCCGGATTTAACATCTGCTGCTAAATCACGGTTTGTTGCAGCTATAACGCGAACATCGACTTGCCTAGTCTTGCTGGCACCCAAGGGGCGAATTTCACCTTCTTGGAGGACACGAAGGAGTTTGACCTGAAAAGCGGGTGAAACTTCGCCAATTTCATCCAGAAAAATTGTACCGCCATTGGCCCGTTCAAAAAGACCGATGCGATCTTCAACCGCACCGGTAAAGGCACCGCTTTTGTAACCGAAGAGCTCACTTTCCAGAAGTTGATCGGGAAGGGCAGCACAATTTTCAACGACGAAAGCTTTGTTGGCACGATGTGAGTTATAATGAAGGGCGCGGGCTGCCAGTTCTTTCCCTGTACCGGACTCACCTGTGATGAGAACCGAAATATCATAAGGGGCCACGCGGCGAATTTTGGCGCAAATATCATTCATAATGGATCGTTCGGATCGGGTAATGCCATCGTCGCTTTGATAGTTTTTCTTTAATTTTTCTCTTTTGCGCTCAATACTGTCTTTAAAGGCGTCCGGTGCCATTTTTAATTCAATGGAAAGGGATTCGTTTAGACGCTGTAGATCAAAGAGTTGGGCTGCATTCTTAAGCAAATGTATCAAGCTTTCCGGTTGCCACGGTTTTGTGATGTATTGATAAATGCCTGCGTCATTTAGTGCGCTGATGATGTCCTGAGAGTCCGTGTAGCCGGAAATAATCATACGTACGATATTTGGCCATTTATGACGTACGAGTTTGAGGAATTCAACTCCCGTCAGGCCGGGAAGGCGTTGGTCGCATAAGATGATTTGCACCCATTCTGTCTGAAGGATTTTTTCCGCTTCAATGGTGTTTTCCGCTGTCAAGGTATTAAAATCATCTTCAAGGATGCGTTCAAGGCTTTCTAAGCTGCGGACTTCATCGTCAACGATGAGGATGGTTGTTTTTTGCGTCATTGTGTCAACCTTATGCCGAGGTTGGGTCTTCGCGTAATTTTCCACGAAGGAGATCTCGCCGATTTACTTCTGTCTTCATATTGGCAGGCTCTGAGAATTGTTTTTTTAATTCTTCGCGATGCACCATTTCTTCTTTGTTCAAGTAGCGTTGAATTTGTTCTTCAGAATAGGTGGGGTCGATACGTTTTTTCTCATCTAGCAGGTCGCGCAAGAAAATAGCAGCGGCAATCCGTGCGGATTCGGGATTGGGGAAATCGTTGACCGGGGAATAAAGCGAATAAGTTTTACAAAAGCCAAACCCTTCAATTTCATTGACCATGACGGGGCATTCTTTTTGAGGGAAGTTGTATTTTTCTCTCTCTCCCAATTTTATACATTCCCAGTTTTCCCCTTCTTTAGGGAGCATAATAAGATTGATAAACCAGGGGGTGACCATCATGCCAATGACACGTTCATCCCATTTTTGAAACTCAACAGCTTCGACGACAAGGTCGTTATTCAGGATTTGAATACCGACCATATTTTCTTTCCAGATTTTATTGAAGCAGGCCTCTAATGTCTCAGCCGCTTGTGATGGGCTGAGGGTATGCAGGGGATGTGTCACTGTCCCAGTCCTCAAATAACGTAAAAATGAGCCTATAGGGAAACAGTATTTTTAGAAAATTGGAAGGTTTTTTTTCAAAAAAATATAGAAGTGGTTGTTTGGTTTGCGATGCACATTAAAACTGATACTTAAGTATTGAAAATGCTGCATTGCATTCTGGTCTTACCATTCTAATGGATAGGTGTTTTTATAATAGTAACTCTCATATTAGTTTTTAAATATGCAAAAGATAAGGGGGGTGAGGTTATTTCCCTGTGTAAGTGGTTACTTACTTTTCATTTTTTAACTGCGATATACGTTACGGCTGCCACTTTTTTTGTACAAAAAGAATAGGGTGATGGAAATAATTCATTAATAACAATAGTTTGCTTATTTGGTACGGTTTTTGCTCTGAGGTATTGGGACGATTATTGGTTATAGGGGCTGTTGCTCCAAGATGGGAGGATATCCAAATTATGCAGGGTGATTTTGACGCGCTTGAGAAACGACTTGGGATCAGCCGCCGGGATTTCCTGAAATATTGCACAGGGATTGCAGCAACGCTGGGGTTGTCAACATCTGAAGCCATTGCAATGGCTGAAGCTGTGGCGAAACCTAAAAAGCGTCCGGTTGTGATCTGGTTGCATGGTCAGGAATGTACAGGGCCGACGGAAACGATGTTACGTTCCGAGCATCCAACGCTGGAACGATTGATTTTGGAAATGGTATCGCTGGAATATCACCAGACGCTGGATGCCGGTGCCGGCCATCAGGTTGAGCATTTAAAAGAACTGTCCATGAAGGAAAATGCCGGTAAATATCTGCTGGTCGTTGAAGGGTCTATCCCGACGAGAGATGGCGGTGTTTACTGTAAAATTGCCGGTAAGACGATGCTGGCACATACGGTCGAAGCGGCGGAAAATGCAGCGGCAATCATTGCATTTGGGTCTTGTGCATCGTGGGGTGGGGTGCAATCATCCGGACCAAACCCGACAGGGGCCGTTGGTGCGCAAGCTGTTTTACCCGGTAAAACCGTTGTCAATATTCCGGGATGCCCGCCGAACCCGTATAACTTCTTGGCGACAGTGATGCATTTCTTGACGTTCGGTACCTTGCCGGAACTGGATAGTCAAAACAGACCGAAGTTTGCTTACGGGCGCCTGATCCATGAAAACTGCGAACGCCGCCCGCACTTTGATGCAGGGCGTTTTGCAAAGGAATTTGGCGATGAAGGGCATAAAAAAGGGTATTGCCTGTATAAATTAGGTTGTAAGGGACCTGAAACCTATTCTAACTGTCCGGCGGTGGAATTTAATGATGTGGGGGGCGGTACATGGCCGGTCGGCGTTGGGCATCCCTGTTTCGGGTGCACAGAACAGGGAGTTGGTTTTACCAAGCCTTTGTTCAGTCTTGCAGAAGTACAAACCCATACCCCACCAAATGCATTCCCGTCAATTGCACAGCGTGAAGATACCCCGGGTATGAGCGCGGGTGCGGCAGCTGTTGCCGGTGCAGCCGTTGGTGCGGCCGTTGGTGCGGCAGCGGTGGTGTCAACCCGGCTTGGAAAATCTGATTCCGACAGCGAAACCTGAGGGGGCTGCTATGGATAGAAGAACCTTTTTAAAAACGGCAGGTGCAGGGGTGGCTGGTGCAGCATGTATCAGTACGGTCGCGGATGCTCGCCCGAATTTGGAACCTGCCCCTGAAGCAGTTGGCATGCTGTATGACTCGACACTTTGTGTTGGGTGTAAGGCCTGTGTAACGGCTTGTAAAGAAGTCAACGATATGACACCCGTGGATCGCGGGGATGGTCATATTTACGATTCCGCATTGGACTTATCCGGTGATACGCTCAACGTCATTAAGGTTTACAGTGATGGTACGGCAGCGGTGAAGGATAGCGAAGAAAACGGTTTCGCTTTTGAAAAACGCAGCTGTATGCATTGTGTTGATCCCGGATGTGTTTCTGTATGTCCGGTGACGGCAATGCGTCGTGACCCATTGACGGGAATTGTGACGCATCATCCCGATGCTTGTATCGGCTGTCGAACTTGCATGGTCGGTTGTCCTTATAACGTTCCGCAATTTGAATATGACAATGCATTCGGACGTATTCACAAATGCCAGATGTGCAATCAGGAAGGACTGGAACGCATTAATAAGGGCGGTATGACAGCCTGTGCGGAAGTGTGCCCTACGGGGGCCACCCTGTTTGGTCCGCGCAGTATGTTGATGGAAGAAGCCAAGCGACGTATGGAACTCAAGTCCGGCGATAATTATAACTTCCCCCGTGGTGATATTTCCAAGCCGGAAAGTTATCACGAAAAAGAACTGGAAGCCGATTATCAAAATCACATCTGGGGTGAAAAAGAAGCAGGCGGAACCAATGTTCTGCATATTTCTGCCATTGCGTTTGACAAGCTGGGGATGCCCCCTTTGGAAGACCGTTCTTATGCGTCTGTTTCTGAGGGCGTTCAGCATACTTTATACAAATACATGGCTTTGCCTGCGGCAGCTATGGCGGGCTTAACCTATGTGGTTAAGCGCAATAAAGACAACCATGACGGGGAGGAATAGGCCATGAGTCACGCTAAACCGCTGGGCGGTTCTATTTTTACACCGGCCTTTATGTTGTGTCTGGTTCTGTTCGTGATCGGCATGTATTTCTTAGGCGTTCGTTTTACGGATGGTATGGGGGCCGTTGCCAATATTAACGGTGGCTTTCCCTGGGGAATTTGGGTCGTTTATGATGTTGTCATCGGTACGGCATTGGCTTGTGGCGGTTATGCACTGGCCATCACGATCTATGTTTTTAATAAAGGTCAATATCACCCATTGATGCGTGCTGCATTGCTGGCCAGTTTGCTGGGGTATGCCCTTGGCGGTGTCGGGGCCTTTATCGACATGGGACGTTACTGGCAGTTCTATAATCTGCTCTTACCGTGGCATATGAATTTCAATGCTGTGATGTTGGAAGTTGGCTTGTGTGTGACGACCTATATCCTTGTTCTGGTTATTGAATTTGCTCCGGCTTTTCTGGAACGGATCGGGGCGCATGGGGTGCTGAAAATATTGAACAAGATGTTGTTCATTTTTATCGCCCTTGGCATCTTATTGCCAACGATGCACCAGTCTTCCCTTGGGTCGTTTTTGATTGCGATGGGATATAAGGTTGCCCCCCTTTGGCAGACGGTACATTTTCAACCTCTTTTGGCATTGTTGACGGCACTGACAATGGGCTTTTCCATTGTGATTTTCGAAGCATCGGCTTCGCAAGTTGCCTTTGATTTGCCAGATGAAACATCTTTGTTATCTAAAATCGGCAAAATCATCGTCGGTTTGTTATTGGTTTATCTGGTGGTGCGATTTGGGGAAATTATCCTGAATGGCAAAGTCGGATATATCTTTGCCGGCGACAAAAATAGCCTGCTTTTCCTGTTGGAAACCTTGTTGTTTATTTTCCCGGTTGTTGCCTTGTTATCCCAGAAAATGCGCCAAAATTCGCGTGTTTTATTGTGGGCTGCGGTGTCCATGCTGTTTGCTGGCTCGCTTTATCGTTTCAATGCTTTCTTGTTCACCTATGACCCGGGACCTGGCTACAGCTATTTCCCGTCAGTCGGGGAAGTGATGGTGACCGTTGGCATCGTTGCGTTTGAGATCATGGCATACATGGTGATGGTTAAAATGCTGCCCGTGCTGCACAAAGAGGCGCACGCGTGAGAGTTAGACCTTGCAGGTTCGCTATAGCTCACCTGAAAGGCTCTAACTTATTGATTTAATGCAAATGCGTCGTCGCAGATTGGTGCAATCTGCTCGGGATTTGCTCTAAAGTTATCGAATTAGGAGAAAAATCGTGACAACACGTATTACAGTCGATCCGGTCACGCGTATTGAAGGCCACCTTCGTATCGATGTTGAAGTTAATGATGAAGGCCGTGTCAGCAAATCCTGGTCTTCCGGTCAGATGTGGCGCGGTATTGAAACAATTCTGGTGGGGCGTGACCCTCGTGAAGCCTGGTTGTTTACACAACGTTTTTGCGGGGTTTGTACAACTGTACATGCGATTACATCCGTGCGCGCTGTGGAAAATGCACTGGGACTGGAAGTTCCGGTAAACGCCCAATTGGTGCGTAATATTATCCAGACTGCACATGCCATTCAGGATCATATCGTTCATTTTTATCACCTGTCTGCGGTAGATTGGGTAGATGTCGTGTCTGCATTGGATGCGGACCCGGTTGCCACATCCAAGCTGGCGGAAAGTCTGTCGGACTGGTCTTTAAATGGTCCACATGAAATGAAAGCGGTGCAGGATCGTTTGAAAACATTTGTTTCCAGCGGTCAGTTGGGCCCGTTTGCCTCCGGTTATTGGGGACACCCGGCGATGAAACTGTCACCGGAAGTAAACCTGCTCGCGGTTGCGCACTATTTGCAAGCGTTGGAAGTGCAGAACTATTGCAACAAGATCGTGGCAATTTTGGGCGGTAAGTCCCCCCACATTCAGAACTTGGCCGTTGGCGGGATTTCTAACTCCGTCAACATGAACAGTCAGTCCGTTTTGAATATGGAACGGATTATGATGATCAAAGGCTGGATTGATAAGCTGGAACATTTTGTTAAATCCACTTATATGACGGACGTTCCGGCAATCGGTGCCTTTTATCTGGATTGGGCCGGATATGGTAAAGGCGTGAATAACTATCTATCTGTGCCGGATTGCCCGCAAGATACCAAGGGAACCAAGTTTGACTTGCCCGGCGGGTATATCGAAGCCGGTGATTTCAACAAGTTCACACCGATTAAGGATTTCCACGATCCGTTCTTCCATAAGGGGGTTGCAGAATCATCCAAACATGCATGGTATGAAGGTGATGCGACCCTTCATCCGTGGGAAGGGGAAACCGAACCGCAATATACGGATTTCCAAGATGACGGACAGTATTCATGGATCAAGGCACCGACCTTTAACGGCAAGCGGGCACAAGTCGGCCCCTTGGCAAACGTGCTGGTTATGTTGGCGCAGGGGCATGAAAACTGTACAAAATATGTCAATGATGCGGTCGGAATTATTAAGACGGTTTCCGGTGCGTCCGATATTCCGTTGGCGGCTTTTGAATCGACAATCGGACGCCATGCCGCACGTGCTATTCGTGCGGGTGTGATGATGGATACGTTGAAACAACAATGGCAGAAACTTGTCGATAATATTGCTTCTGGCGATACCGACAGTTTCAATGCACCTGTCTTCCCGAAAGGTGAAATTCGCGGTGTGGGGCACCATGAAGCGCCGCGTGGGGCATTATCGCACTGGGTGGTGATTGAAGATGCCAAGATCAAAAACTACCAAGCTGTTGTGCCGTCGACATGGAACGCTGGGCCGCGTTCTGAAAATGGCGAGATGGGGCCTTATGAGGCTTCTTTGCTGGATAACCCGGTTGCGGATCCTGAACAGCCCTTGGAAGTTCTACGCACCGTGCATTCATTTGATCCCTGTATTGCCTGTGCAATCCATATGGTTGATACGGAACAAAAACCGATCGTGAAAGTCAAAGCACTTTAGGGTGGCTGTGACTGCTTAAGAAGGTTGAACCCCGGATACCCTCCCAAGCGGGGTTCAATCTTCTTGGTTTTTGTGAAATAAAATAAAGGAAAATATCATGACAACGGAAATTCTGGTCATCGGCCTCGGAAACGTCTTGATGCAGGATGAGGGCGTGGGGGTTCGCGCTGTTGAAGCCTTGGAAGGAATGTATGAAATTCCAGATAACGTGATTGTTATGGATGGGGGGACAACCGGGACTGAACTGCTGGAACCCATGCGGGATGTTAAACATCTTATTGTGACGGACTCCGTTAATACCGGGGATCCAGAGGGAACATTAATCCGCTTGGCAGACAAGCAGGTACCCGCCTTTTTTCAGACGAAAATTTCCAACCATCAATTAGGATTGTCTGATTTGTTGGGGATTTTGCAGTTGCAGGGTCAGTCCCCGCAAACGGTTACGATTATTGGTATGGTGCCCTATAAACTGGAAAATAGTCTTGGTTTAAGTCCTGAAACAGAAGGCCGTGTTCTCAAGATGCTGGATATGCTCGTAGAGGAAATTGAGACACGTGGGGTAAACCTGAAAAAACGTGAGCAACCCGTTGCCGGATTTTGGTCGCAACATGCACAAAACGGTTGTTTGCCATGTGTATAGGAACGCCTGTAAAAGTTATTGAAAATCGGGATTTTGTGGCCCTTTGTGAAGGGCGAAACGGCACAGAAGAAGTTAATATGATGCTGGTTGGTCCACAAACAGAAGGGACATGGGTCTTAAATTTTCTGGGTTCTGCCCGTGAGGTGATTAGCCAACAGGATGCTGAAAATATCAATAAGGCATTAGACGGTTTAACGGCTATTATGGATGGTGCCGACAAAATTGATGTGGATATGTATTTCCCGGGTATTTCAGTGAAAAACAATCTGTGAAATCAGGAATCGTTTTGACGGATATGTACGCACCTTTTTCTCACTTTAAGCTTTTATTATCACTCTTTTTCTATATTTTAGAGTTATGTTTTACGACTATGTCGTGACGTGAGTTGAGTGAGGTTGAGTTTTATGGTGTGGGATATTGCCCGAACATTTGAAGGCTGCGAAATTCTTGTTGTGGATGATAACCTTATCAATTTAAAGGTTCTTACGCAGGTTTTAAGCGCAAATGGTTATGTTGTACATGGAGCCAGCAGCGGGCAGGAAGCTTTTCTCCGTATTCAAGAAAAAACACCTGATTTGATCCTGCTTGATGTGCAGATGCCCGGACTGGATGGGTTTGAAGTATGCCAACAATTGAAAGAAACACCGGACACTGCAGATGTACCGGTGATTTTTATTACCGCCACGGATACCCTAGAAAGCAAGATTAAAGGCTTTGAAGTTGGTGCATCCGATTATATTCCCCGTCCCTTGCAAATGCCGGAAGTTTTGGCACGGGTAAAAAATCAACTGACGGCTCGACAGTTTTATCGACAAGTTGAAGATGAAAAAGACCGTTTGGAAAAGGTGTTGGCTGCCCTTCCGGTTCCCTACCTGTTGTCGTCGATTGATACAGGTATGTTGATTGAAATGAACGATCATGCTTGTAATGCCCTTGAAATACCTCAGGAGAATGTCAAAAAAACACGTGCTAAAGACGTTTATGCGGTTCCTGAAAAACGCAAAGGCTTACTGAAAAAACTAAAGCAATCCAAGCTCATCAGTAATGAAGAGCTGGACTTGAAAAAATCATCAGGTGAAATTTTTACAGCTTTGATCTCTGCAACACCGTTGCGTCTGCTGGACGAAAATGTCTTCTTCGTTGCGTTTAATGATATTGCAGAACGTAAAAAAATGGAGAAAGCCCTGGAGGAAGCCGCCCGGACGGATTATTTGACGGGCACCCTTAATCGTCGTGCGTTAAGCGCGCGTGCGCTAGATGAACAGCAACGTTCAAAGCGTAATAAAAAGCCAATTTCCATCCTTATGCTTGATATTGACCATTTTAAAAAGATTAACGATACGTTTGGCCATGAGGTTGGGGACGATGCGTTAAAGGAACTGGTTTCATTGATTGGTGAAACGTTACGGACAAGTGATGCGCTGGGCCGGATTGGTGGCGAAGAGTTCGTGGTTTTGCTGCCGGAAACAGATTTTGAAGGGGCGAAGGTTTTGGCGGAGCGTATCCGCACCCGCGTTGAAAGCAATGTGTTAAAGACCTCAAATGATCAGGAATTAACCATGAGGGTCAGTGGCGGGTTGGCAGAATGGAAGGCTGGCCAAACTTATGAAGAGGCGCTGAATTTAGCTGATGCACGCCTCTATAAAGCGAAAAACACAGGCCGTAACCGGATCGTTTGGGATTGATGATTAGCGATTGTTGAAATTTTTGGCGATATGCGCATCCAATGCTTCTTGACGTTCACGCTCTTTACTTGGGCTGTTTTTGTCCGTATTCGCAAAACGAAACTTACCAAAGAGAACGCAGCCTTTCATGCCGGGGTCACATTTATAACCGGGCACATGTTTGCATTGGCCTTTTACTTCGTTGGGACAATTCCAGCCACCCATTTTTCAATCCTTTTCAGCCGCCTTAATCGTTAGAATAACAAAAAACAGGCGGCTGAAAAAGGGGAAAGATCAATTGAGATCGTTTTCCCAACGTGGATCATTGATTGGTGCACCTTTTTGCAGGCTTAATGGGATCACACCAGCCCAGACGGGCAGGGCGTAATCTTCTTCATCATCGACGGGTGGACCCGTTCTGATTTTGGCAGATGATTCTGTGATATCAAATTCCAAAACAGCCGTGGCTTTTAATTCATTGTCATTTGGTTCACGAATGTCGTCATAACGTTCCGGTGTGATTTTCATTATCATAAGATTGAGAAGACGTAATTTTTCCTCAGGTTCAATGATATGCTGTGCTTTGGAAAAAATTATGACGCTGCGATAGTTGGCACTGTGATGAAAGGAAGAACGCGCCATGACTAAACCATCCAACAATGTGACGTTGATGCAAGCTTCTTCCCCTTCAATCAGGGTTTGGAATAACCCGTTTTTACTTGAACCGTGGATATAAAGCTTATTGCCATCGCGCCAATGAATGGTGGGTTGCACCATCGGGCGATCCCCCATTTTTGCACCGACATGACAAAGATAAGCCTCATCCAAAATGGCGTGAATGACTTCACTTTGATGATTGGCACGTTTATGGCCCCGTTTTAAGGTCGTGCGTTTTGTAATTGGGAATTCAGACATCATTTTCTCCTTTCTGTAAAAAGGAAGATGAGACATAATTGGTATGCTTAGAAGTGCCAATTATTATAAATTATAAGGTCCAATTATGAGTGAGTTGCAGCTCTCTTATCTAAAAAATGCGTGGCAACAAAACATGGAATCTCCTAAATATCGGGCGCTTTATGTCGTATTGCGTGACCTTATTTTGTCGGGAAAGCTATCCGGGGGTGAAAAACTTCCGCCCAGCCGAAAGATCGTGAGCGAACTTTCCATTTCAAGAAATACGGTCATGCAAGCCTTTGACATTTTGCAAAGTGATGGTTTCATCCAAAGCCGTCAAGGGGATGGTGTTTATGTGAGTGAAGATATCGGGCATGCTCACCTTCCCCAAATTTCAAGTTCAGACGATGTTGATGACCGAACGCCGGATATTGCAGGGCGCGTGCAGCATTGGATGGGGGTGCGCAAAAAACATCATCGTTTAGGTGGTGAACGGGCTTTTTCACCGGGACGTCCTGCGTTGGATCAATTCCCCTTTGATATTTGGGCGCGTCTGTTGTCACGGCGATGGCGTCTGAGTGGCCCCCGATTGGCGATGCAGGATGACCCCACCGGTTATGCACCTTTGCGTCAAGAATTGGCAAAATATCTGCGAAAGACCCGTGGGATGTCGTGTGAGGCGGATCAAATTGTTATTGTGTCCGGGGCACAGCAGGGCTTGGACTTGATAAGCCGGGTTTTATGGGAAGAGGGTGATCAAATTGCGGTTGAAGATCCGGCATTTCCCGGCATGAATGGGGTTGTTTTAGGGGGCGGTGCGCAGATTATTCCCGTTGCATTGGATGACGAAGGGATATGTACGGACCCCTTGGAAAACTTAACAGATTTAAAAAGTATTATGGTTACACCATCGCGGAACTATCCGTTAGGAACGACCATGTCGCTTGCGCGTCGTTTTGATTTGTTGGATCTTGCAAGGCGAAAGCGTTCATGGATTGTTGAGGATGATTTTGATTGCGAGTTTCGTTTTGATGGCCCGCCTTTATCCTCTTTGCAAGGTCTGGACCGCGATGAAAGGGTGATATATGTCGGCACATTCAGTCGAATCGTTTTTCCCGCCTTGCGTTTGGGCTATGTCGTGGTGCCGAAAAAACTAATCGATGCCTTTGTAGCGGCCAAGTCTTATATCGACGGTCATGCATCAATCCTGCATCAGGCAGTTTTGGCCGACTTTTTTAAGGAAGGGTATTTTGACAGCCATCTTCGACGGATGAAGAAACTATATAAAGAACGTCGAAACTATTTAATGAGGGAAATCGAATTACGACTGTCAAAGGACTGCTTTATCCTCCCCGCAGACGGCGGTTTACACATTTGCCTGTTGTTTAAGAAAGAAATTGACGATATCGTACTTTCAGAAGACTTACGCCAATGTGGTGTTGTAACAAGGCCACTTAGTTCTTTTTATAAATTAAGTGTTAAAAAACAAGGTCTTGTTCTGGGGTTCGCCGGGTTTGATGAAGCTGCAATAGACGCAGGTTTGCAACACATCCAAAAAAAAATAAGCGAAATATAAAAAACGCTTTTATTTCTCAAAAATAGCCTTATAAGGCGCAAACTTTTTTTTATGGAGGGCTCAAAATGACGCCGAAAATTGAAGCTTTTCTGAAAGACGCCGAAAAGGATAGTCCATTTTTGGTTGTCGATCTGGATGTGGTTGAAGATCGTTATAAACGACTGAATTCCGCTTTTAGTGAAGGCCATATCTATTATGCTATGAAGGCCAATCCGGCTAAGCCGATTTTGGAACGCCTCAATCAATTGGGATCTCGTTTTGATGCCGCGAGTTTGGGTGAAATTATGCAATGTCTGGAGACTGGTGTTGACCCGAAACGCATTTCATTTGGCAATACGTTAAAGAAGAAGAAGGACATTAAAGCGGCCTATGATCTGGGTGTTGATCTGTTTGCCTTCGACAGTGAAGATGAACTGGACAAAATTGCCGAAGCGGCACCGGGCTCTCGTGTTTACTGCCGTATTCTGGTCAACCGTCATGGGGCAGGGGCAAGCTGGCCGCTGTCACGCAAATTTGGTTGTTCTTCAGCGATGGCCCATGAACTTTTGATGCAGGCAAAGGCGAAAGGACTGGTTCCTTTTGGCGTGTCTTTCCATGTCGGTTCTCAGCAACTGGACCCGGCGCACTGGGCCAAAGCGATCAGTGATGTTGCGACTTTGTTTGATGCATTGGGTGAAGGTGGGATCCAGTTACAAATGATCAACATTGGTGGCGGCTTCCCTGCACGTTATCAGGAAGATATTCCGTCATTGGAAGAATTTGTTGATTATATCAAGGAACATATGACGGCTTCGTTTGGTGAAAAATGGCCGGAAATTTATATGGAACCGGGTCGTTATATCGTTGCCGAAGCCGGTGTGCTGCAAAGTGAAGTCGTTTGTGTTTCCATTAAAGATTTTGCGGAAGAAATCCGCTGGGTCTATTTGGATGTTGGTAAATTTGGTGGTCTGGCCGAAACGATTGATGAATCTATCGTCTATCAGATGGTTACTGAATATGATGATCAGGAAATGGGTCCGGTAATTGTCGCAGGCCCGACTTGCGATAGTTGCGATACGTTGTATGAACGCACTTATTTCCAACTGCCGTTGGCGCTTAAGACCGGGGATAAGATTAATATCTTGTCTACAGGTGCTTACACAACCATGTACGCATCGCAAGGTTTCAATGGTTTTGAGCCACCGAAAGAATATTTCATCTAGGAAGTCATTCTGATGAAAAAGGCAACGGCTCAAGGTTTATTCTTGGGCCGTTTTTTCTTCCGTTTCTGTTTCAGTTTTCTTTTTGGCACGTGGCTTGGCTTTTGCTGTGCTTGCGCGGCGTGTTGTTTTTTTAGCAGGTGCTTTTTTACGAGGAGAAGACTTTTCTTCGGATTGGGCAGACGCGCTACAATCCAAAACCACGGGTCTTAACAAAAAGGCGGGTGTGTGTGCCCCCATTCCAATGATGACACCATCAGCAGGTTCTTCTTGAACCATGACGGCATCCGTTGTTTTTCGTGCTCCCCGCTGTGGGCGTTCCCGTGTTCTTGTGTTTTCGCGCTCTTTTTCTCGTTTCGGGGCCGGGGCTTTATTTTCTTCAACGGGTTGGAAAGTATCGAGCTTGACTGGCGGGATTTTATTGCCAATCAGTTTGACGATGGCGGCGAGTTGTTTCTTTTCTGACGGTGTTGAAAGGCTTAATGCGGTGCCGTCTTTACCGGCGCGACCTGTGCGTCCAATACGGTGGACATAGTCGTCAGCATGGCTTGGCAAATCGTAATTGAAGACATGGCTGAGTGCCGGAACGTCCAGTCCGCGTGCGGCAACATCGCTACAGACCAAAATCGTGATCTCGCCGTTTTTAAATTTGTCTAAAGTTTCCATTCGCGCAGATTGAACCATATCGCCGTGCATTTGTCCGGCATTGTAGCCATGCTTGTTTAAAGATCGGTAGACGATACCGACATCACGCTTGCGATTACAAAAGACAATTGCGTTTTTGATATCTTCGCTGTCGATCAGGGCGCGCAGGGCTGTGCGTTTTGTTTTGCCATCATGTGGTTTGCAATCAACCATCATAAGCCCTTGGCGAACAGTTTCGGCTGTTGTCGCCGGTTTTGAGACACTGATTTCTTTTGGGTTCATCAGAAATTTGTCAGCCAGTTTTTTGATTTCTGTTGCCATTGTGGCAGAGAAGAAAAGGGTCTGACGGATTTGGGGTAACAAAGAGACAATTTTTTCGACATCGGGGATAAAACCCATGTCCATCATACGGTCAGCTTCGTCGATCACCAAAATTTTAACATCACGCAAAATCAAACTGCCGCGTTCAAACAGGTCAAGAAGGCGGCCCGGTGTTGCAATCAGCACATCCACACCACGGTCGATGATTTTCATCTGATCGCCCATTGATGTGCCACCAATCAAAAGCGCCATAGAAAGTTTGCTGTTTTTGCCGTAGGTCTCAAAATTTTGTGCAACCTGGGCTGCGAGTTCGCGCGTTGGGGCAAGGATGAGGGAACGCGGCATCCGTGCGCGCGCACGTCCACTGGCAAGAATGTCAATCATGGGCAAGGTGAAAGAGGCCGTTTTCCCCGTACCGGTTTGGGCGCATCCCAAAATGTCGCGTCCCATAAGAACTTGCGGTATAGCTTGCGCCTGAATAGGTGTCGGTGTCTCGTATCCCGCGTCTGACACGGCCGATAGTAGTTCGTCGCTTAGCCCAAGGTCCGCAAAATTCATAAATACATCTTTCCTCAATATCGTTTGTTGCCGGATATTAGGTGATTATGCTCAGAAGTCAATGATCATGCTCCTTCCCTGTGCTTTCAAAGTAGGTTAGATTGTCTGCAAAATGGATTAATAAAATGGGGTAAACAGCTATGGCGCATCGGATTTCAGCAACCAACAGTCTGCTTTTTGTAATCGACGTTCAGGAGAAACTAGCGCCCGCTATGAGCAATGGCGAGACGGCAATTGCCAATAATGCGAAGCTGTTACAGGCGGCAAACCTGCTTGAAGTTCCCTCGTTAGTCAGCGAACAATATCCGCAAGGCATTGGGCATAGCGTTAAAGCACTCTCCAACTTAATTGATGAAACATGCGTCTTTGAAAAGATGACATTTTCTTGCATGGGGGAGGGGGCTATCCAACAGAGACTTGCGCAATCCGGGCGTCATCAATTGATTGTTGGTGGTATGGAGACGCATGTTTGCGTGTTGCAAACAGTGCTGGATTTATTGGATGAAGGCTATCAGGTCTTTGTTGTGGCGGATGCGGTGGCCTCGCGCACGATGGATAATAAAGAGTTGGCATTGGCACGTATGCGCCAATGCGGTGCACAAATCGTAAGCACTGAAATGGTCTTGTTTGAATGGTTGGGACGCGCCGGTACAGACCAGTTTAAGCAAGTTTTACCGCTCATTAAATAAAAAATGGAAAGATAACAATATGAAGGAAACGGTTCTCTTGCTGCCGGGGCTTCTGTGTGATCGTAGTTTATGGCGTCATCAGTTGGAATATCTCGGCCCTGAGTGTAATTTGAAAGTTGCCGACTTTACACAAGGTGACAGCATTGAGTCTTTTGCAGAAAACGCGTTGGCCCTTATCCCTGAAGGCAAGTTCAGTGTAGCCGGATTGTCAATGGGTGGATATGTCGCATTGGAAATTTATAAACGTGCGCCTGAGCGTGTCACCCGGCTTGCCTTGTTGGATGCATCACCTTATGCGGATTTGCCCGAACATGCAGACTACAGACGTTCGGCTATGGAACTGGCAAAAGATCATGGATTGGGCGAGGTGATGAATAGCATTTTAGGGCGCTTGATTCATCCATCGCGATATGAAGATGCAGAATTGGTCAAAACAATTGATGCGATGGCCCATCGTGTCGGGGTCAATGGATTCTTACGTCAGCAAACCGCCTTGCTGAACCGAATGGACTATGCTGATATGCTGGGGACGGTTTCATGTCCGACATTGGTTCTTGTCGGGCGGCAAGATACAATGACCCCTCCTAAAATTGCACGGGATATGGCACGGGCATTGCCGCAGGCTGCGTTGGTGGAAATTGAAAATTGTGGACATTTATCGACAATGGAACAGCCGGAGGCCGTGACGGCATTGTTGCGTTATTGGCTGCAAAACTGAGTTCAAAATAAGGGAATAAAATATGAAACCTCTCCTTCGTTCTTATAAGGGTATGACACCAAAAATCGCACAGGATGCCTTTATTGCGGAAAACGCGGTCCTTATTGGTGATGTCGAAATCGGTGCACAATCAAGCATTTGGTATGGCTGTGTTCTGCGTGGTGATGTTGAAAAAATCCGCATTGGGGCACGTTCAAACATTCAGGATGGTACAATTGTTCATGTAACGGCGGATCGTTTTGGTACATACATTGGGGATGATGTATTGGTTGGTCATAACGCCGTAATACATGGTTGCACACTGGAAGATGGTGCGTTTGTCGGTATGGGTGCGGTTGTTTTGGATGGTGCAGTTATCGAAGGCGGGGCGATGGTCGCCGCTGGCGCATTGGTGACACCGGGCAAGCGGGTCAAGTCGGGTGAGCTATGGGGCGGCAATCCGGCAAAGAAAATGCGAGACTTGAGCGCAGAGCAAATTGCAGGCCTGAAACTGGGGACGGATCACTATGTTGAGGTTGCAGCTGAGTATCTTAAAGCAGAAAAGTCGAAAAAAAAATAATTTGCTATTAACCTTATGATGCTAATGGTTTAGATTGCGAGTAACAGTCGTGCTAGTGTAACGGCGAAATGGGCAAAATAGCACCTCCATCTTGGGGCGAATCAACGAGGAATGAATAATGTTCACCAAAATGCTTAAGAAAAAGCTTTTGACGCAAGCCGCAGTATTGACAGCACCTTTGCTGTTGGTCGGTTGTTCTTCGGTTCCCGATGCGGTGAATCCGGTGGAATGGTATCGCTCATCCGTCGAATATTTCTCCGACGATGAAGCCGATATGACGGCTGAGGGAACTGTGCAGAGCGGTGGCGAGCAAAAAGCAGTCGGTTCCGGTTTTGTGGCCGCACAAGCCCCACAAGGCAAATATGGCGAACCCATTATGCGTCAAGGTGAGGTGGTGAACCCGCTTGGTGAAGAAAAAACGGCTGAAGTCGTTCAGGCACCCGCGCCCAAAGCGGCACCCAGTACGCCCGTCAGTTCACAATCCTTAGAGTCACAAAAACCTGTCGTGATCGCAAATGGTGTGCCGGAAAGCTCACCGGCAACACCTAAATTAAAACTGACACCGCCGACAACAACGGCTCAACCGGTTGGTCAAACGGATACGCGAAGCGTAAGCGAGATTTATGCGGCAAATATTGCGCAGACACGTCCGGATCAAAATGTAACGACGATGGGACGCAGTGATACGCTTGCATATGGCATGCATCCTTATGAAACGGTTGTCGTATCCAGCACAGGTGTTGATCGGCAGGTCCCAAGTTATATGCAACCTGCCCAACAACAGCGTTATGCCTCTTTGACTCAGACTGTACAAAGCGATGCGTATGATACACTGTCGTCTGCTATGATGATTGAGCCGCCAGTCGTGGTTGAAGGTCGGGCGCAATCGTTGTCCAGCTTTAATCCGTCAATGTTTAATGGTTCTTTTCAGGTCGCAACCATTCAATTTGGCAATGGTTCTGCAAATTTGACACAGGAAGATATCCGCATTCTCAAGGAAGTTGTGAGTATTCATCAGCAGCAAGGCGGTGTTATTCGCGTTGTTGGTCATGCCAGTTCCCGGACACAGAATATGCCTGTTCAGAAACATGAGTTAGTTAATGCCAAGATGTCTATGGGACGCGCAGACCGTGTTGCTCGTCAGCTTTTGAACTTGGGTTTACCGGGGGAACATCTCTTTGTGGGGGGTGTTTCCGATCGTCAGCCGCTCTATCAAGAAGTCATGCCATCCGGTGAGGCGGGGAACCGCCGGACGGAAATTTTTGTGGATTACTGATTTTTTATAAGAAAATCGTCTGCAAGCCCAATTTTAGGCTTTCCGTTTTGGCGTTCATGTGGTCTAACACATGTCTGCTATTTTGGCGGAAAGCCTATTTTATTTTAACCCTATGAAGAAGGTCTCCTGAGGTCATGGTACAAGATTTTCACCGTATCAAACGTTTGCCCCCCTACGTCTTTGCTGAAGTGAATGCAATGAAGGCGGCGGCGCGAGCGGCGGGGGAAGACATCATTGATTTCGGTATGGGGAACCCGGATACACCAACACCGCCGCATATTGTTGAGAAATTGGTTGAAACGGTTCGTAATCCTAAGACACACGGCTATTCGGTTTCTCGTGGTATTAAAGGCTTACGCAAAGCTCATGCAGAATATTATGAACGTCGATTTGGTGTGAGCGTGGACCCGGAAACAGAAACCGTTGTGACGCTCGGATCGAAAGAAGGTCTGGCGAACTTGGCGTCTGCGATTACCACACCGGGTGACGTGATTTTGGTGCCAAACCCGTCTTATCCCATTCACCATTTTGGTTTTATGATTGCGGGTGCATCTATTCGTAATATTCCGGCTTATCCGGGTGAAGAGATGATTGAGGCGTTAAAGCGTGCTGTTCAGCATAGCTTACCTAAGCCGTCTGCAGTTGTTTTGAACTTTCCAAGCAATCCGACAGCCTGTGTTTGTGACTTGGCTTTCTATGAAGAGATTGTTGATTTTTGCCGTTCTCAGAATATCTGGATATTGTCGGACTTGGCATATTCAGAAATCTATTTTGATGACAATCCGCCGCCGAGCATTCTGCAAGTTAAAAACGCTTGGGATGTGGCTGTTGAATTTACATCAATGTCGAAAACCTATTCGATGGCAGGTTGGCGTATCGGTTTTGCAACAGGTAATAAAGAACTGATCAGCGCGTTGACACGGATTAAATCCTATCTTGATTACGGTGCTTTTACGCCTGTTCAGGTCGCCGCTGCCGCTGCCTTGAATGGTCCGCAGGATTGTGTGGATGAAATCCGGGATATTTATAGAAAACGTCGCGATGTCTTGATCGAAGGTTTGGCTGCGGCGGGATGGGATGTTCCCAGCCCGCCTGCAACAATGTTTGCATGGGCGCCGATCCCTGAAAAATTCGCACATTTGGGCTCTCTGGAATTTTCAAAACTGTTATTGAAAGAAGCGCAAGTGGCGGTTGCACCGGGTGTTGGATTTGGTGAGCATGGCGAAGGTTATGTCAGAATTGGACTGGTCGAAAACGTTCATCGTATTCGCCAAGCCGTACGTAATATCAAAACCTTTATGCGAACGCATAATACGGGCGAAGCTCTGTAAATTTTTTCGATTTTTGTTTTCTTTTGTCTTCAGATTAAGTGAACCATGAATAAACCATTGAAAATTGCCATCGCCGGATTGGGAACTGTCGGCGCGGGCGTTATTAAAGTATTGAGTGATAATAAAGATATCATCACGGCCCGTTCTGGTCGCGCGATCGAAGTCTGCGCGGTGAGTGCTCGTGATCGTCATCGCGATCGCGGCGTGTCTCTGGCCCCGTTTACATGGTATGACAATCCGGTTGATATGGCCCTTGATGACGAGGTCGATGTTGTTGTCGAATTGATCGGTGGATCAGACGGCATTGCAAAAGCATTGTGTGAAAAAGCACTTGAAAACGGCAAGCATGTCGTAACAGCCAACAAAGCCTTGATTGCCCATCACGGAACCGAACTGGCCAAAACAGCAGAGGCCAAAGGTGTCTCGATTATGTATGAGGCGGCTGTGGCAGGCGGGATTCCTATTATCAAAGCCTTGCGTGAAGGGTTGGCTGGCAATGGCGTTGAACGCGTTTACGGTATCCTGAATGGGACCTGTAACTACATGCTGACCAATATGCGCGAAACCGGGCGCGATTTTGATGTAATCTTGTCTGAAGCCCAAGACCTTGGCTATGCCGAAGCCGATCCGACATTTGACGTGGATGGCATTGATGCGGCACATAAACTTGCGATTTTGACCAGCGTTGCCTTTGGTTGCGAGGTGGATTTTGACGGTGTGCAAACCGAAGGTATCCGCCACGTATCGCCCGTTGATATCGAATTTGCCGAAGAATTGGGTTACCGCATTAAATTGTTGGGGATTGCCTCGCGTCAAAATGGGTCGGTAGAACAGCGTGTTCATCCTTGTATGGTGTCTAAAAAGGCGCCAATTTCGCAAGTGGAAGGTGTTTTCAATGCTGTTGTCGTTGAAGGAAACTTTGTCGATCAGGTTGTCCTGCAAGGTCGTGGTGCCGGTGAAGGCCCAACTGCGTCAGCCGTTGTCGGTGATTTGGTCGATGTTGCGCGCGGCGTAAAGGTTCCGACTTTTTCTGTAGCAGCAGATAAACTGGAAAAACTAAAATCAGCACCGTTGACAGGACACAATGGGTCTTACTATGTGCGTTTGATGGTGGTTGATGAACCGGGTGTGTTTGCCGATGTCGCGGGCGTGTTGAAAGCGAACAATGTGTCGATGGAAACAATCGTTCAGCGTAATCGCGCACCGGGGGAGCCTGTGCCGTTGGTTTTGACCTTGCATGAAACCAGTGAACAGTCCATGCTGAATGCATTGAACGGGATTGCCGCCTTGGACAGTGTCGTTGAAACGCCCCGTATGATCCGTATTGAAGATTTCTAGGCGGGCAAAATATAAAATGGAGTGATTGGCTGATGTCACAATTGGCAGGTATCAACCGAAATTTGGCGCTTGAAGCAGTGCGCGCAACGGAAGCGGCTGCGATAGCGTCTTCCTCTTTGATGGGGCGCGGTGATGAAGAACTTGCTGATCGCACAGCCGCCGAGGCCTTGCGCGATGCCTTGAATGCCATGTCACTGGATGGCCGTGTCGTGATTGGGGAAGGGGATAAAGACCATAATCCCATTCTCTATACCGGGGAAAAAGTGGGCCTTGGTGAAGGCCCGAAAATTGATTTTGCCCTTGAGCCGCTGGAATGTATAACGTCTGCGGCAAAAGGCGGGCCAAATGCCCTTTCTATTGTTGCCATGACGGAACGCGGCAAGCTTTTTCAAGCACCGCCGGTCTATATGAATAAAATTGCTGTTGGCGGTGGCTTGCCCCGTAATATTATTGATCTGGATTCCACACCGGAAGAAAATTTACGGGCAATCGCGGATGCAAAAGGTTGCGATGTGTCCGACCTTGTGGTTTGCGTCCTGGAACGCCCACGCCATGTCGGGATTATTGAAAGTATTCGTGAAACCGGTGCGCGCATTAAGCTGATCCCGGACGGGGATGTCTCTGCGGTCATAGCCACCAGCCAACCCTACAGCGGGATTGATGTTTATATCGGTATTGGCGGTGCGTTGGAAGGCGTGCTGGGGGCTGTTGCGTTAAAATGTATCGGTGGTCAGTTTCAAGGGCGACTGGTGTTCAGAAATCAGGATGAACGCCGTATTGCTTTTGAAAGTGGTGTCGAAGATCTGGAACGTAAATATGCGCTGAATGATCTGGTTCAGGGACAGGTGATGTTTGCGGCAACCGGGGTGACGGACGGGGCATTGTTGCGTGGTGTTCAACGTTCTGGCAATAGTGCGCAAACTCATTCGCTGGTTATGAATTCGCGCAGTGGTACGATCCGTTTTATCGAAGCGCACCATGATCTTGCCCGTCTTGGCGTGTTGGAAGAATAGGCGCGTACCAATAGTGTCCTACCTGCTTGATATCGATTCATCCATTTCCGGCAAAAGCTGGCAGGATCGATCCTTTGATGAACGTTTGGCAATGACCTTGTCGCAACGGCTGAACGTGTCGGCCTTGACGGGGCGTGTCATGGCAGCGCGGGATGTGGCGCTGGACGATGCGCAAACTTTTTTAACGCCGACATTACGGGACCTTTTGCCTGATCCAAACCGCTTTAAAGGCATGGCAGAGGCCGTGGATTGTTTGTGTCAGGCCATTCAGAATGATGAACTGATTGCCATTTTTGGGGATTACGATGTAGATGGTGCGACCTCGTCCGCATTGTTTCGCCGTTTCTTAAATGCCGTTGGCGCCAAATCGACCATCTATATCCCGGATCGGCTTGAAGAAGGTTATGGTCCGAATGCGCCCGCGATGGATGCGTTAAAGGAACAGGGTGTCACAACCGTGGTTACAGTGGATTGTGGCACAACGGCATTTGAACCCTTATCCCATGCGCGCGAAATCGGTTTAAATGTCGTCGTTGTCGACCATCACGAGGCCGAGGTGAAATTACCCGATTGTGTGTCGGTGATTAACCCAAAACGTCTTGATGAAGATGGCCGCTACAGCCAATTGGCGGCTGTGGGGGTGACGTTTATTTTTGCCATTGGGATCAACCGCGCTTTACGTGATTCGGGCTGGTTTGTTGATGGGCGGAAAGAACCGGATTTACGTCAATTGCTGGATCTGGTTGCCTTGGGGACCGTATGTGATGTGGTGCCCCTTGTCGGTTTGAACAGAGCTTTTGTGATACAAGGGTTAAAGGTCATGGCGCGGCGTGGCAATCCTGGGTTGGCAGCATTGGTCGATGTTGCAGGTATCAATGAAACACCAGAAGCCTATCATGCCGGTTTTGTGCTGGGACCACGCGTGAATGCGGGGGGGCGTGTCGGTGAATCCTATCTGGGGGCGACCTTGCTTTCGACAGATAATGCCCGTATGGCGTCTGAAATTGCGGCGCAACTAGATGGTTACAATAAAGACCGCAAGGAAATTGAACAGACTGTCTTGGATGACGCAATTCAGCAGGTTGATGGGCAGGAACATCGTGGTGTTGTTTTAGCCATCGGGCAGGGCTGGCATCCCGGTGTGATTGGAATTGTTGCGTCACGTCTGAAGGAACGCTACAGCCTGCCATCCTGTGTGATCAGTTTTGATGAAAATGATATCGGGCATGGATCGGGCCGATCTGTGACGGGGGTGGATCTTGGAACAACGATTATTGCGGCCCGTCAATCTGGCTTGCTGTTAAAAGGCGGTGGTCATGCAATGGCAGCTGGCTTTAGCGTTCATCGTGAGAAACTGGATGATTTTAACGCATTTCTTAATGAACGTCTTTCTCAGCAGATTGAGGAACAGGATATTCGACCGACCTATAAATGTGATGGTGTCATTGCAGCCAGCGCAGCCACACCGGCTTTGGTCGAGGAACTGGAGCAAGTTGGTCCCTTTGGGGCTGGAAACCCCCAGCCACGGTTTATTTTAAACCATATGTCTTTGCAACGCGCTGATGTGGTCGGTAAAGATCATGTACGTTGTTTTTTAATCGATCAATATGGGGTTCGTTTGAAGGCCATAGCCTTTCGGGCCTTGGATACGGATCTCGGGCAGGCGTTGTTAAATCATGGCGGTAAAAAGTTTCATATCGCGGGACGATTGAAACTGGATACTTGGGGCGGGGGAACCTCGGTTCAGTTGCTCATTGATGATGCAGCGTATGCCTGATACGGGTACGCTGCTTTTTTTTATGCAAAATTTTAATCGGACTGTTTCTCTTTAAAAGCGCAGTTTTCTTGATGAAAAGCTCTTTTAAATCATTCGCTTAGAAAAAAAATGACAAAAATGCAATTTTTGTCTTGCGGGGTCGGAAAGCATCGTCTATAACCCGCCTCACCAACGGCGATGACCCCTTCGTCTAGTGGCCTAGGACACCGCCCTTTCACGGCGGCAACACGGGTTCGAGTCCCGTAGGGGTCGCCATCCCGTTGGTAAAAAAATGAATATGACCCCTTCGTCTAGTGGCCTAGGACACCGCCCTTTCACGGCGGCAACACGGGTTCGAGTCCCGTAGGGGTCGCCATTCAAAAAGCGCTGCCAGTTTTGGCGGCGCTTTTTTGTTGTCGATTTTTTTGTTTTGTAGAGGTAAAGATTCGGGGCTTCCTCCTGATAGAAGGGGAATCAAAACGGTTTATTTTTTACGTTGTCTTTCGATCAACTGCCCTTGTCGATTCAGGTTATAGGCATGACATTCCACACCAACGCCGTTGCCAGCCTCATCAGGAGTGGGAATCCCTGTCATAATGGACGGGGTGCGTACATAAAGGCGATAAATGAGCTGAGGTAGCCAAATAAGGGAAGAGGGTGGTTTGGTGGCGACCAGTCGGAATTCATCCTCGCTGTCATAAAAACGGCATAAGCCGCCACCGTCTCCTTTGGAGCCGATGACAACTCCAAGGGGGTAACCGGGATGTTCCAAAAATTCGAACCCTTCGCGTATGCTGATATCATCGCCGACCTGCTCGATAACAATACACTGGGGAATGGTGTCTTCCCATTTGGTTTCCGCAACGCAGGATGCGGCCACACAGCGCGTTCCGTCAATTCCGGCCTGATCGTCCCAATCTGGGGCATAAACGCGTTCCATCGCCTTTATAGAGGCTTTGAGGCAAAGCTCGTCCGCATTTACCGGGATTTCATTTTTTTCGGCGGCTTCTTGTTGAATGCGTGCTTTGATCGGTCTGATAAAGCCATTGGCGGCATTATCAAATTGTGCGGGGGTTGAATAGAAGAAACCATAACCGGTGCCATCAAGTCGTTTTACGAAAATGGCTTCGGGGTGGTCCAGATCAACGCCGCTCATGTTTTTCTCCAAAAAAAATGTTAGTGCACCTTTGGGGGCACACTAACATTTTTAATAAATAACGCGAAAGCGCAAATGAATTTTGCGGCGATACGATTACGCGGTACGCTGGATCAGATGGTAACCAAAATCAGTTTCAACAACGTCGCTGGTTGCGCCGACTTCCATGCTGAAGGCAGCTTGTTCAAATTCCGGGACCATTTGGCCACGACCAAATGTACCGAGATCACCGCCGCTTGCGCCAGACGGGCAATCTGAATGCTGTTGAGCCAGTTCACCAAAATCAGCGCCATTGTCGATTTCGGTTTTCATGTCTTTAATCTGTTGCAGGGCTTCTTCTTTGCTGCGTGTCGCGGTGGAACGCGCTGAACCTGCGTACATGAGAAGGATGTGTGCTGCGCCGACTTGATCAGCCATGATGATATCTCCAATAGCTAGATAAATAATAAGCGCCCCAACATAGGGCGCTTTTGACGGTAATCTACAATTCTCCGCAAAAAAAGAAAAGGGTAGAATTAGGCCGCGTTACATTCAATTTGATTGATTTGGGATTTCGCCTGATTGACAACCTGCCACACATCATTGGCATTCAGGTTATCGCGGGCCATAACCAATTCAACAATCGGATCATTTAGCATATCTTTGAGACGCGGTTCTTCGCCTGATCGCATCCACTTTTTCGATAACATTTCTTTATCCTGCTCTTTTTAGTAATCCCGATGCCGGGGTTTTACAAAGACCGTATTCTCATGCCATCACCCATTTTGATGAGGCATAAAAATAAATATAACGGGAGATCTTTTACAGCTGTGACCTGGATCACACAAATGACAGTTTAGTTAAGATTGCAAAGGGCGAAAACCATTGAAAGAATCATATCGCAGGCCGTGTCAAAATCTTTCTTTTCCAGTTTTTCTTTATCGAGAACAATACTGATTTGTGTGGAAAAGTCGGCATAAGTTTGCGTCATGGACCAAATCAGGAAGAACAGGTGAGGGACATTGACCTGTGCCATTTTTCCTTGTGCGATCCAGCTTTGGAAAATGCGTGTTTTTTCTTCCAGCCACGGGTTGATATCACCGCGTAAATGATCTTTTAGAAACGGTGCACCACTAATAATTTCCTTGGCGAAAATTTTTGATGCTTCCGGGCGGGTGCGGGATAGTTCGATTTTTGTGCGGATGTAGTTTTCAAGTGCGGATTTGGGGTCCTGATCTTCATTAAAATCATCGGCTGCCGTCAGCCATGTTCCAAGAATATTTTCCAGAACTTGCGTATATAAATCTTCTTTTGTGTTGAAATAATAGTGCAAATTGGCTTTGGGGATGCCTGCCCGTTTGGCGATCTCCGCCGTTGTTGCGGCACCAAACCCACGTTGGGCAAAAACGATCTCGGCCGCCTTGAGGATAGCGTCCTCATTGCGTTGACGGATGCGTGATTTTCGGCGTGGGATCATTGTGGTCATGGCAGTGTTTTATCGCTTTAAGCGCGAGATTGCAATTGCTTGAATGCATTTTCCAGTCGATTAAGTGTGTTTTTATCTTCATAGGGGCGGGCAGGGTGTTGTCCCCAGACGGGTCCGGGCCAAGTTTGGTCGTTTTCAAACCGGGCAATGACGTGAATGTGTAATTGACTGACAACATTTCCGAGGGCTGCAACATTTAGGGATTTAGGTGCAAAAATGTCTTCCATGATCTGAGAAACCTGATTGATTTCTGAATATAGTTCAGATTGTCGATCAGCGGGAATGTGATGGAGTTCAGTTAGTCCTTCCATCATCGGAATGAGGATAATCCAAGGGTAATTTGCGTCATTCATCAAGCGCACTTCGCACAAGGAAAGTTTACAAATTTCAAACGTGTCGTTGTCAATTCTGTCGTTTAGTTTAAACATAGGGCTCACTATCATTTTAATTTAATGAAGACCGGAGAAAAACGTGTCGGATCGGCTAAAAGCAGGACTGTGGGTGCAAGCTCAATTGCGTGTTTGCGATATAAAGTTTATTTCTGCAATGGTTATTCGTAAAGGAGATCCTGATTCTGGGTCCGTATTTTTGAAGTTAAATCGTTTTTCAGAAGGTTGTGCCGTTTTTGTGCCTGTAACCACAATTGAGGGAGAACGTGGCTGGATGCATGGCTTGAAAAACGGATTTGTCGATGAACGTGATTGTGACGCCTACATTAACCGACAAGTGGCACGTGACCCGGATCTTTGGGTTTTGGAAATAGAAGATCCGAAAAAACAATACCAACTGGACGCGACACTTGTCGAATAGGCGTGGCTCGGGTAACGTCAAGCAAACGTTTTTCAGGAGGAAAATATGAAACTTACCGATCCAAAATTATTGCGTACTCAAGCCTATATTGATGGTCAATGGTGTGACAGCGATAATGGGGACACGTTTGATGTTTTTAATCCTGCAAATGGTGACTTAATTGCAGCTGTACCGGATTTGGGGGCAGCTGAAACCAAACATGCCATTGATGCGGCTAATTCGGCCTTAGCGTCCTGGCGCTCAAAGACAGCAAAAGAACGCGCAAATATCTTGCGGGCGTGGTACGACCTGATTTTACAAAATCAGGAAGACCTTGCGCAGTTGATGACCTTTGAACAAGGCAAGCCTTTGGCAGAGGCACGTGGCGAGGTTATCTATGGGGCCTCTTTTGTGGAATGGTTTGCAGAAGAAGGAAAACGTCTTTATGGGGATGTCATCCCGGCGCACGGTGCAGATAAGCGGGTAGTTGTCATCAAGCAGCCTATTGGCGTTATTGGTGCGATTACACCGTGGAATTTCCCGCTGGCGATGATTACACGCAAGGTG
This sequence comes from Terasakiella brassicae, assembly GCF_014641495.1. Taxonomy (GTDB): domain Bacteria; phylum Pseudomonadota; class Alphaproteobacteria; order Rhodospirillales; family Terasakiellaceae; genus Terasakiella; species Terasakiella brassicae. The sequence goes on along the minus strand of NZ_BMHV01000015.1, from coordinate 25,563 downwards.
GCACCTGCTTTGGCTGTTGGATGTACGGCTGTTGTCAAACCTGCAGAAGATACCCCGCTGAGTGCATTGGCCTTGGCGGAATTGGCCGAACGTGCGGGTGTTCCAAAAGGCGTGTTTAACGTTGTCACCTGTAATAAACCAAATGCCGTTGCGGTCGGTGGGGAACTGACAGGTAACCCGATTGTTCGCAAAGTCAGTTTCACAGGGTCCACCCCGGTTGGCAAACTGTTGATGAAGCAATGCGCAGACCAAGTCAAGAAAGTGTCTTTGGAACTTGGTGGGAATGCGCCGTTTATTGTGTTTGATGATGCGGATTTGGATGCGGCGGTTGTGGGGGCGATTGCGTCGAAATATCGCAATGCAGGGCAAACCTGTGTGTGCGCAAACCGTATTTTCGTTCAAGCCGGTGTTTATGATGAATTCGCCCAAAAACTGGCAGATGCCGTTCGGACCTTCAAAGTGGGTTCAGGCGATCAGGATGGTGTGACCCAAGGCCCCTTGATCAATAAAGCTGCGTTGGAAAAGGTTCAAAACCTCGTTGATGATGCCAAAGACAAAGGGGCGAAGGTTGTGTGCGGTGGACAAGCCCATGATCTTGGCGGGACGTTCTATCAACCGACTATTCTTACCGATGTGACAACTGACATGCGCATTGCCAATGAAGAAATTTTTGGTCCTGTTGCTCCACTTTACAAGTTTGAAAGCGAAGAAGAAGTCATCGTTAAGGCCAATGATACACCATTTGGCTTGGCAGCTTATTTTTATGCACGCGATATCGGGCGTATCTGGCGTGTTAGTGAAGGTCTTGAATATGGTATTGTCGGTATCAATGAAGGTATCATTTCAACCGAAGCAGCTCCTTTTGGCGGGGTAAAAGAGTCTGGCATTGGCCGGGAGGGTTCTAAGTATGGTGTCGAAGATTTTGTTGAAATTAAATACCTGTGCATGGGTGGAGTGGATAAATAAAACATGACAACGGAAATCCTTGAGTTTGCGGCAAGTCTTGCTGATACATCCCGCGCCGTTATTGAACCTTATTTCAGGCGGAATGTCGGGGTGATTGATAAAGCCGATGATAGCCCTGTAACAATTGCTGATCGAAGTGCTGAAGCAGCCATGCGCGAACGGATCGAGCAAGCGTTTGAAGATCATGGTATTTTTGGTGAAGAACATGGTGTGAAAGAAGGGGACGGCGTACATACGTGGGTACTGGACCCGATTGATGGCACGCGATCTTTTATTTGTGGGGCACCGTGGTTTGGAACTTTGATTGCTTATTTGGAAAACGGTGTGCCGCAAATCGGTGTGCTGGATGTCCCGATGATGAAAGAACGTTGGGTGGGCAGCCCCAACGGTACAACCTACAACGGAAGCTATTGCCAAGTTCGTACCGGCGTGGATTTGAATCAGGCAAGTTTATTCACAACGGATATAGACCTGTTTACTGAGGAACAGGCCGCAGGCTTTAACCGTGTAAAGGATAAGGTTAAATGCACACGTTATGGAACCGATTGCTATGCCTATGCGTTGTTGGCATCCGGTCATATTGATTTGGTGATTGAGGCAGGTTTGCAGCCCTATGATGCGATGGCATTGGTGCCTGTTATTCAAGGTGCCGGTGGAATCGTCACCGGCTGGGACGGTGAAGAGGTCACCTTAAATTGGGATGGACGCATTGTAGCCGCCGCAACCCCACAGCTACACCAGCAAGCGTTAGAACTCTTGAAAAGCTAATTACTAAGGTGTGCGCTATTTTGTTTCGTGTGAAATCAATAGCTTGTGTGGGTGAAAATGCATAAGTTTATTCTTTGATGAATGATTGACATTATCCTGACAATAAAAAAGTGTGTTCGAAAATTGACATTGAGCACAGAATAGATTGAACTGCACTTGCGTAGTTGAAAAATTAAAAAAAGGGGAGATTTGGGTTTGACTCAAGGACAAGAACAAAACTTGATGAATGTCGATCAACAACAGCTGATGGACTCTATGCAGGATTTTGCAGAGCGTTCTCAGCGTATTATGACAAAGTTTCTTGAGCGTCAGGCTGAAGATGACGGTTTTCAGATTCCAGACCCTTATGTTGTCGGCAAGGCGTTTTTGAAGGCCTCGACACAGCTTATGCAGGATCCGCAGCGTCTTGCGCAGGCTCAAGCTGATTTATGGAAAGAATATACGGCCCTTTGGCAACATGTGACCCAGCGTATGCTCGGGCAGGAAACAGAACCTGTTGCAAAACCGGTTCCCGGGGATCGTCGTTTTAAAGATGAAGCATGGGAAGAAGAAATCTATTTTGATGCGGTCAAACAATATTATCTGTTAACGGCACGTTGGATCAAAAATACGATGTCTGACGTGAACGGGATTGATGAAAGTACGCAAAAGAAAGTTGATTTCTATACTCGTAACTTTGTTCAGTCGATGGCACCAAGTAACTTTGCAGCAACCAATCCGGCTGTGATTAAGGCAGCGGTCGAAACGCAAGGTCAAAGCCTGTTAAAAGGATTTGATCATTTCCTGAAAGATTTGGAAGAAGGTAAGGGCAAGTTGCGTGTCTCCATGACGGATGTGAAGGCATTTGAATTGGGGAAAAATGTTGCTTCAACGCCGGGTAAAGTGGTTTACCAGAACGGCTTGATTCAGCTTTTGCAGTATGAGCCGACAACGGAAAAAGTCGCTAAAAACCCGCTTTTAATCGTTCCGCCGTGGATCAATAAGTTTTATGTGCTGGACCTTCAACCGAAAAACTCCCTGATCAAATGGGCTGTTGATCAAGGCCATACGGTTTTTGTTATTTCGTGGATCAACCCGGATGAAAAACTCGCGCATAAAGACTTCTCCTGCTACATGCAGGAAGGTCCCTTAAATGCGATTGATGTGGTGCAAGAAATTACAGGTGCAGATCAGGTTAATATCGCAGGATATTGCATTGGTGGAACGCTGACAAGTTGCACACTTGCTTATTTGGCGGCCATTGGGGAGGCGGATAAAGTGAAATCTGCAACCTTGTTTACCACATTAACGGATTTTACAGATTGTGGTGAGTTACGCGTCTTTATTGATGAAGAGCAAATGGAAATTCTGGATGCCCATATGGAACGTAAAGGCTATCTGGAAGGGGCGCAAATGTCGCAGGTTTTCAACCTGTTACGCGCAAATGATCTGGTTTGGTCTTTCTTCGTTAATAATTATTTGCTGGGGAAAGAACCATTCCCGTTTGATTTGCTTTATTGGAATTCAGACCCGACCCGTATGCCAGCGATGATGCACAAGTTCTATTTACGAAAAATGTATTTGGAAAATAAGCTCATTGAACCCAATGGAATTGAATTGAACGGTGTGCCTATTGATTTGCGTAAGATCGAAACCCCCATGTATATGATTTCCACACATGATGATCATATTGCACCTTGGAAATCAACTTACTCATTAACCCAGCATGTTTCAGGACCTGTGAAATTTGTTTTGGGTGGTTCCGGTCATATCGCCGGAATTATTAACCCGGAAAATTCAGGGAAATACGGTTATTGGACGAATACAAACAAACCGGCCGACCCGGATAAGTGGCTAGCTGGTGCCAAGCAGAACGAGGGTTCATGGTGGCAAGACTGGAAAAAATGGATTGCCCGACATAGCGGCGGTAAAGTCGATGCGCGCGCGGTGGGGAGCAAAAAGCATAAACCGATAGAAGATGCACCGGGGTCATATGTTAAAGTTCGTATGACGGATTGATTGATAGAAGAGAAAAAATAAAAAGCTGAAGAGAATATTTCTTTTCAGCTTTTTTTATGTATTGCTCTCTTTAGAAGACACCAAAGTCACCAAGGCTTTTAAGTTCAAAACGTAAGGAGAACGTGTCATCCGGTGTCAGGTCGCGATCTTCGGCAAAACTACGTCTGAAATCCAGATAAACGGCTGAGCAATCATCTTCATAAGTAACGCGTGCGCCATAATTGACGTTGCCTTCAGGGGAATTCATCCGGTAAGTGGAATAGGCATTGGACGACCAATTTTTAGACCACTGATTTTCTATTGAAGTCGAGATTTCTTCCCGCGTTGCATATTGCGACCCGCCACCGGCACCTTCGACATAAAGGTGGGAAATACTCATGCGAGAGGAAGAAGGGCCAATGGTCAACGATGTTTCACTTCGGTTTAATGTGAGTTCATCCTTATCCAGTCGATAGCGATAAAGAACATTCAGGAAATCCGTTGGCGCGATGTCAATCCGCCCGACAATATCTGAAAGATTGTCTTCATGGCCTGAGTTGGAGCTATAGGTTTTGTCATCTCGCAACCGATAACTTTGTGCGATTGAGAATAAGCTATAGCCGCCTTCATTTCCATAAACGCCCCAATTCAGGCCATAATCCATTCTGTGACCGCCATCAATGCGGTCCAAACCGGTAAAACGTTTGGTTTTAAAGACATTGGTGTCATCAAATTCAAAGTCCTGGCTATCTTCATTCAAGAAGTCGCGTTGACTGACATTCGGGGCGGCTTTGACCTTGAATATTGGTTCGAAGACCTCATTTACTTTACCGTCCATATGGGTGCGACTAACAGGTTTTCGCCATTCCAAGCTTAGGCTGGGAACAAATTGCGCATCGGTCCCGCTTTTGACTGAAGCACTACTGGCGGCATTGGATTCTGAGGTATAATAGCCTGCTGAAATTAAATTGGCTTCCAGTGTAATCAAATCGCCGGTATTGGATGTATAAGGGACAACCCAGGATGTATCTGCGGCAAGACGGGAGGTCCGAACGTCATTGCGGTGGGAAATATGCATCATGGTGCCGTCTATTTTCCAATAAGAACCACTTTTGGACGGCTGACTCATATATGAAATTAGATATTCCAGCTTGGAATCTTGCAGGGTTTCAGATTTGATGTCACGTTGTTCTTGGTAGGTGCTTAAATTAAGCGTTGTATAATTGCGCTTACGAAACCCTTCGGTATAGAGTTGGGAAATTAATTGTGCATTTTCAGTATTGTCATTAAAGCCATACCGACGCGTATAGGTGTCATCACTGGCAGTATTGACCTCAAAGCCCCATCGCCAAGTGTTATTGATATCAAATTGTCCTTCGCTATCAATATGTCCGCGAATTTCATTTCCGGTATTTCCGGAAGACTGGCCAACTCCACCTTCTTTAATGTAAGTCGCACTTCCGTTCAGGCGTAAATCACCATTCCTTAAGGATTGGCGGTATCCCAATTCCAAAAGGGGCTGATTGTCGTCGAAATACCAGGTTGGGTTTATAGTTAAATCTTTTGACGGATTGATGTTCCAGAAAAAGGGTGTATTCACATAACTGCCGAGAGTGCCTTGACTACCATATGATGGGAATAAAAAACCGGTTTCACGTTTTCGCGAGGGATCAGCATGCCAGAAAATCGGTGTATAAAGGACAGGCACGTCCAAGATTTCGAAAAATGCATCTGAATATTCTATGCGTTGCAATTTGGAATCGTGTTTGACTTCTTTTGCACTGAGTTTCCACAAAAGGGGACGGTCCGGGTCATCTTCACATTTTTTACAAGCGGAATATTCAGCGTCTTTAATGACAGTGAAACGACCATCCTTCTCCCCTTCTTTTGCACGAATAAGAGAGTTGTTTGCAAGACTCAAAACCATTTGGCGTGCAATGCCATGTTTCAAGTCTGACGATATTTCCATATATTCACTTAAGAGGACATTGCCGTCAGGTTCTATCAGTTGGACATTGCCCGATGCGGTTACAACGTCTTTATTTTGATTGTAAGAAACGGTGTCGGCAACGAGAATACGCTCACTATATATAATTTCGACATTGCCACGTGCTGTCAGAATGCCAAGGTCCTTACTATATCCAAGTTCATCGGCAGAAATAGATGATTTTTCCGAATTGGATGAAGGCGCAACCTCGTTTGAATGTGTCGGAAGCTGCTTTTTTGGCTTTGATTTTTGTTGCAACTCTGGTGAGGTAAGAACCGGAGAAGTCTTCTTTTGTACCGGGCTGAACGGGGCGCGTGTGTCAAGAACGCCCATAATAGAAAGCTGAGCACGCGCGTGTGAGGGAGCAAGGACTGCAAGTGCAGAACAAGTTGCAAAAAGTGTGTATGTCACAAATTGCCGTTTTGATGCTGTTTGCTTAAATGCCATGCCCGTGTATCTCAATTTCATGCTTGCCGAACGCGTGGCGGATAGTAGGGGAAACCTATATACCGCGCAAGATGGAAAGAGCATATTTTATCTGGAGTTTCGTTTTGGTTAATTTTTAACTCCAGCGTTAAGATTCTACCCCCTCTTAAGGATTTGTTTGTGAATTTTCATGTATGGTTGAGGGTGTTTGTTGATATTAAACAAGTAGGATACGGGTATATACGTAATTGCATAAGTAATTGGTAGGTTTGATTTTTATTAAGGTGTTTTTGTTTGCGAGGACAGAACCATTCGACTATCTAATAGTATAAATATGATCATCACTCATAAGGGTAAAAAACAAGAATATGTTAAACAGAAAGGCAGATAAGTCGATCGACTGGTTGGCCAAGCTTGGCAAAAGCTCCAAAGTTCCTTTTGGAATGATGGATATTTTGCTGGCATCTTTCTTTATTAACATATTGTCGTTGGCAATGCCTTTGTCTCTATTGCAAATTTATGACCGTATTTTGCCAAACAATGCGTTGAATACATTAGCATTGTTGGTGAGCGGCATTGCTTTGGCTTTGCTGATGGAAGCTGCCTTACGTGTCGGTCGGTCGTATTTGAGCGGATGGGTCGGCGCACGGTTTGAACATATGGCGGGCTGTGCAGCGATTGAACGCCTGCTTTCCACCAGTGTTAATGAATTTGAAAAAGACGGTTCCGGTGTGCATTTGGAACGAATTTCTTCACTTGGAACGTTAAAGGAATTTTACGCAGGCCAAGCCATTATGACACTGTTTGATTTGCCGTTTTCAATTATTTTCCTTGCATTGATCAGTTATCTCGCAGGGGCTCTTGTTTTTGTCCCTATCCTGCTCATCGCGCTTTTTGCCTTAATGGCTTGGCGTATTGGCATTAAATTACGAAAAGCCATATCAGAAAGAATGGTTGCGGATGAACGTCGGTTTAACTTTATTATTGAGGTCTTGACGGGCATTCACACGCTAAAGTCTATGGCGATGGAAACGCAGATGTTACGCCGTTACGAACGTCTTCAGGAAGCCTGTGCGAAAACAGACTATGAAGTGACGCGCCAGAGTTCTTCTGCCATGAGTCTGGGGGCGCTTTATTCGCAATTAACGATGTTTGCCGTTGTGGGGGCCGGAAGTACTTTTGTTATTGATGGGCAATTGACCGTTGGTGGTTTGGCGGCTTGTACGATGTTGTCCGGTCGTGCGATGCAACCTCTTCAGCGTGCTGTCGGGATCTGGTCACGTTTTCAATCCATTCAGCTCGCCCGTGCAAAACTGCGTGAAATTTTTGAATTGCAACCGGAAACCCAAGGTGCTTTGCCTGCTGTCGATAGCCATTATTCAGGCCGGATTGAGTTGCATAATGTCGGTTTGAAATTTGGGGATGACGAGCAAACGGTTTTTGCTAATATTAATTTAAAAGTAGAGCCTGGTGAAATTATTGGTATTTCCGGTGGGAATGCCAGTGGGAAAAGCTCGTTATTATACCTGATGATGGGTGCAATGCGCGCCAGTGAAGGTCAAGTCCTGATTGATGGTCAAGATATTAATGAATTGGAACCCAACAGTGTTCGCCGCAAGATCGCCTATTTGCCTCAACATGGTGTTCTATTCAACGGGACAATCCTTGAAAACCTGACAATGTTCAAACCTGAACTGGAAGAAAAGGCATTACGAATTGCACGTTTGTTAGGGCTGGATGATGTGGTTGCACGTATGCCGCTGGGCTATGATACCTCGGTCGGAAATGGTGCTTACGACACATTACCGCGTGGTATCAAACAACGGGTTGCCATCGCGCGGGCGTTGATGAGCGATCCGGTCGTTCTTCTTTTTGATGAAGCAAATGCAGCAATGGATAGTGCCGGAGACAAAGTTTTAACCGAGTTTTTGGAGCAAGCCCGTGGGAAACGAACGTTGTTTCTTGTTTCACACCGTCCGTCTGTCTTGAGAATGGCGGATGCTGTCTATGATTTGCAAGATGGTCATTTGATAAAACGAGAAATTGAAGAAGCACCGGTTTTCCATTCAACAGATCAAACGCCGCCAACTGAAAAAAGGATAGCGGCAGGGGTGCCGTCCTCTCAGGCGCAACAAGGCAAACCAAATCCGGTTCCCCCGAAAGAGCCACAAGAAACTGCATCGGTGGAAAAAGCAGAAAACAAAGATGCAATAAAAGATAAGCTGAAAACAAAGCTTGTGCCGCGCCCTAAAAAACGTGTTGCAGAGCGCAAAGTGACTGTTCCGGGGAAGTCGGTTGATGAGAATGAGAAAAAACAACCCCGTATTTTAGCCTCGGATAAATCGGTTTTTGATCGCTTGATCCAAAAGAAAAAAATGCAAGACAGTCCTGAGGCGCAAACAAAAGCACAAAAGGATGTCGAGACTGATAGAAAAGAACCGAATATTGTTGAAGAAAAACAAGATACTAAAGTTGATCCTAAACTAGCACCCGCAGAAACATGGAAAGCACGTGCTGCCAAGATGGATGACAGCAGGTCAAGAGATGGTGCTGGATTGAAAAATAAAAAACTTGTCCTGAAAACCCGTACAGTCAAAGAAACGGATAGCGATACATGAGTAACGCATTGGGCAAAATAGACGTTAAAAAACTTGAAGTAGAAAAACGTTCACTCTCGCAAACGGCTGAAGCTATTAAAAAATCGCCTTTATTGGCGAACTTGCGCGAAATTTCAGATTTTGCAGCCTGCCTAGAAATTTTGCTGATGGCCTTAAGTTGGCGTGGGGAACAGCGCAATGTCGCCGAAGCAATGCCGCATTTTGCGGACGAACTGGATATTACGGGTTTTCGTAATGTTATGGCGAACCTGCAATATTCTAGTCGACCAGAACGTATTCGTCTCAAGGATATTGATCCTCGTTTGATGCCCTGTCTTTATGTTTCGGATGATCGTGCGGCATTTATCCCGATGGCACGCAGTGATTATGGCGTTCGCATTTTTGATGGTGGAACAGGTGATTATGCCACACTCAGTGGCAATGACATGAAGATGAAGGGAACGGCCTATTTCTTTACACCTGTTGATAATGAAGAACAAAAAATAGCCCAACAAAAAATTGGCTGGTTCTGGATGGTGATGGAACGGTTCCGTTCCTTGATCTACCAAATCCTCGGTTTAACACTGCTGTTGAATTTATTGGCCTTGGCAACCCCGCTTTTTGTCATGGCGGTATATGATAAAGTTGTTGCGACCGGGTCCATGTCTACATTGGCTTATTTTGGTATCGGGGTGAGTATTGCGCTTATATGCGATTTTGTCCTCAGGAAAATCCGAACCAAGATTTTTGCTTTTGTCGGGGCAAGGATCGACAATATCGTGGGAACGGAAGTTTTTAAACGGATTATGTTCCTGCCGCCTGCCTTTACAGAACGTGCAACAATCGGGGCTCAGGTGGCACGAATTAAGGATTTTGAATCTATTCGGGAATTTTTCACCGGGCCTATGGCCGTGGTTATGTTTGAAATCCCGTTTTCATTTATTTTCATTATCGTCATCTTTGTTTTAGGTGGCATTGTTGCCTTTATTCCGATTTTAATGCTGGTTCTCTATTGGCTGGTGGCGTTGGCTTTTGGCCCGATTATTCGAAACGCAATTGGAGCAACGGCCCGCTATGGTTCGCAAAAACAAGAATTGGTTATTGAAACAATTTCTTCCATGCGGGCGATTAAATACAGTAATTCGGAAGCCACATGGTTGAGCCGCTATCGTGAGCTGTCAGCCAAATCGGCAATGGCCAGCTTCAAGTCGGCACAAGTAACCAGTTATCTTAATACGACATCACATGTCTTGATGATTATTTCCGGTGTTGCAACGGTTGCTGTTGGGGTTTTCGAAGTTTTCAATGGTGCGATGACCATTGGGGGGCTTGTCGCTTCGATGATCCTTGTATGGCGTGTCTTGGGGCCGTTACAATCAGGGTTTGTGACACTTACCCGGTTGGAGCAGGTACGTTCATCTATTTCACAGATTAACAATTTGATGAATATTAATTCAGAACATAAAGATCAGACGATTTCGACAAACCGTAAAATCAATGGTTTTATTTCATTTGGTCGTGTGTCTTTGCGCTATTCCCCGGATGCAGACCCGGCACTTGTCGGGGTGAATTTTGATGTAAACCCCGGTGAAGTTCTGGCCCTTGTTGGTGGAAATGGTAGCGGAAAGTCCACGATCCTTAAATTGTTGTTGGGCATGTATATTCCACAGGCGGGTAATATTCGGGTTGATCAAACGGATATTCGTCAGTTGGACCCTGTTGAATTGCGTCAGATGATGGGCTATGCCCCGCAAACCACACAATTCTTCTACGGAACGATTGCACAAAACTTACGTCTTGCTAATCCGGCTGCAACGGATGAAGAATTGGCGCACGCCTGTAAAATTGCAAATGTTTTAGATGATATTGAGGCGTTGCCAAAAGGATTCTGGACCCGAATCGGGGAGGGGACGGGCGGTCAGTTACCCAGCAGTTTTCAGCAACGTTTAAACCTTGCGCGTTGTTTCGTGAAAAGTCCTAAAATTATGCTATTTGACGAACCGGGTAATGGACTTGATTTTGATGATGATCAGGCCTTTATGAAGGCAGTTGCCAATCTCAAAGAAGAAGGGGTTTGCAGCTTCATTGTTACACATAGACCAAGTCATTTAAAAATAGCAGACAAAGTATTATGGTTGGAAAACGGTCACATGAAAATGTACGGTCCAACAGATGAGGTTAAACCCCACTTACCGAAAGATTTCCTATGAGTGGCAACCAGATTACAAAAAGTGACACAAAAGCTGTTGAAGAAAAAAAACTGCATCCGGTCCAGTTTAAAATTGGATCGCGACAGACGCGTTATTTGGCACAATCCGTTGTTTTGGAAGAGGCCGGGTCTTCTTCTTTAATTCGTGCGGGAATGATGACGGTCGGCGCGGTGATTGTTGCTTTTATCGTCTGGTCGTATTTTACCGAGGTTGATGAAGTCTCTGTTTCTTTCGGGGAGGTCATCCCCTCTGGCCAAATTCAGACGATTCAACATCTTGAAGGCGGGATTGTATCTGAAATCCTGGTCTCGGAAGGACAAATTGTTGAGACAGGTGACGTCCTGATACGTCTGGACCCTGCTGCGGCTTATTCTGAACGCGCACAGATGAAAGCACGCCGGGCTGGCTTGTTGTTAAAAGCAGAAAGATTGCGTGCTATCGGTATGGATAGGCAACCGGATTTTTCAATCGTTGGAAAAGAATATGCCGGAATGGTCGAAGATCAGATGGCGATTTACAGGGTTCAAACAGGCGCACAAGACAGTAGCCGTCAGGTTTTGATCAATCAGATTGAACAATCCAGCACAGAACTTGATTTGCTGGAAGAAAAAGAAACAACGTTACGTCAACAGCTTTCCATCGTTCAAGATGAATTGAAAATGCGAGAATCTCTGTTTAAACAGGGGTTGAGCTCAAAGGTTTTGTATCTTGAATTGAAGCGTGAAGCCAATCAGGCGCACGGTGATGTGAATAAAGTGGTTCAAGAACGCCTCAAAGCATTGGAAGAACACGAAGAAGCCAAGAATCGGCTGGCGCAGGACGTTGCCAAGTCAAAAGAAGAAGCTTTGCAGGAAATGGGCGGTGTGACGCAGGAACTGGCTCAGGTGCGCGAAGCCATTGCAAAGCTGGAAGACCGGGTGAAGCGTCTGGAAGTCCGTGCCCCGGTACGTGGTATTGTTAAAGGATTGCAGGCAACAACGATTGGTGGTGTTTTAGCCCCCGGTGCGACGATAACTGAAATAGTCCCTTTGGATAAGGAATTGATTGTCGAAACGAAAATCGCAACACGTGATGTCGGGCATATGCGTGTTGGTCAGCCGGTTACGGTTAAGATTACGAGTTTTGATTTCTCGCGTTATGGTGGTATTACAGGGGAGCTTTCTGCGATTTCAGCCACAACCTTTATGAACGAAAAGGAAGAACCTTATTACAAAGGTTTGATCGCACTGGATCGAAGCTATGTCGGGTATGACCCATCCAATAACCGGATTATGCCGGGGATGACGGTTCAGGCGGACGTGACAACAGGGAAAAAGACATTACTGCAATATCTGTTAAAACCTGTTTATTCCTCCGTCAACGAAGCGTTCCGTGAACGATAAGACTGCTTGATAATGCGAAGGGTTTCTTCTCGCAAATTGTATTGATCAATTTGATGGTAAGGAACCCATTTAGCGCATAGCGCATCATCGTTTGCGGCCAAGGTTCCTTGTTGATAGGTGCACGATATTTCAATGAGCGTATAGTGATATTCCACACGCTTATCTTTGTCGAAATGAATAGAATCGACGACATCAATAAATTGGTGATGATCTGTATATATTCCGGTTTCCTCAAAAACTTCGCGTTTGGCTCCCTCTATAACGGTTTCGCCAATATGCTGTGCACCACCGGGCAGGCTCCATGTGCCCTTGTAGGGGGCTTTTGCCCTTTTTATCAGCAAAATATCATCATCTTTATGAACAACGACACCGATGCCGACCCACGGGCGTTCAGGATATGTCCGCATGAATTTGCCTCACCTATACAAATGAAGAATTTCTATCTCTTTCAGATTAGACTAGATTGCATTCCTTGAGTAAACAGGTACTATTAAATAACTTTAATCGACGGGATCTGAGGGTTTTTGAATGGCTGGCCACGCTGCGAAACGTTTTATTGAGCGTAAAGTCTTTTATGCGGGGGACCGTATTTTTAAAGAAGGCGATCCCGGTGATCGCGCTTATATCATTGAGCGCGGCATGGTTGAAATTTACAAAATGGTTGATGGTCGTGAAGTCGTGCTTGGCACGGTGAACAAAGGCGGTATTTTTGGGGAAATGGCTTTGATCGACAATGCGCCCCGGATGGCTGCGGCACGTTCAGTTCAGCAAACAACGCTGGTTATTGTGACGCGCGATACGTTTGAAAGTAAGCTTTCGAAAGCTGATCCTTTTATGCGTGGATTAATCAATATCTTTGTGAAAAATATTCGCAGAATGGGGCAAGAACTCGCGAAATATAAAAGCTGATACATAGCGCCATTTCATTTTATTCCGCATCATTTTCAATAGTTTCGCCTTTACCCACAAGAATACTGGCTTGATGTTTGACGTTTCCTAAAAATTGTTCGTCAGATTGTGGGTAGACATTAAAGACATATTCTTCGGCAGCCGCTTTTTGAACGGCGATTTTTTTTGCATCTTCAAGACTTTCGGCTTGAACTTCCAGAATTGAGATACCTTGTTCGTTTTTGTCCGTTGCATAGACGTATTGTATAACCCAATTTTTCATAACAGGCTCATTTCGTTCTTTTGTCTTTACGTTAAACTCTATACCATGCACTTCCACGCTATAGAAATTAGGAACGCTTGTCCATGACCGAAGAAAATTCGTCAGAAGATACCAAACCTGTTAAAGGGTTGACTGTCATGGGGCGTATTCGCGCCTATTTCCTGACGGGCTTACTGGTAACAGCACCATTATCCATTACGATTTTGGTCGCATGGGTCTTTGTGGATTTTGTTGATCAAAAGGTCACGCCACTCATCCCGGAAAAGTATAATCCGGAAACTTACCTTCCCTTTAGTATTCCGGGAATGGGATTGCTGATTGTCCTTGTCAGTTTGACTGTGGTGGGGATGTTAACGGCTGGTTTTGTCGGTAAGTTGCTTGTACGCATCAGTGAAAGCATTATGGCGCGTATGCCGGTTATCAGTGGGATTTACAGTGCAACCAAGCAAATTTTTGAAACCGTACTCGCCCAGAAATCACAAGCCTTTCGCGAGGCGGTTTTGATTGAATATCCCCGTCGCGGGATTTGGGCAATCGGCTTTATCACGGGCACCACAAAAGGTGAAGTTCAAAACCTGACGGAAGAACAATGTGTAAATATCTTCTTGCCGACAACACCGAACCCGACATCCGGTTTCTTGCTGTTCGTTCCCAAAGGGGAACTGATTCCGTTGAATATGACGGTGGAACAAGCGGTTAAGATGGTTATTTCCGGTGGGATTGTAACTCCATTGGATACGCGACCTATCGAAGAACAACAAGTTCCACAAACATCCGCTAAGACGTATGAAGATGTGGATGTTTTGCGGGAAAAGGACGGAAGCCCGGTCTTAGTTTCCAAACACCCGATTCCATCTAAAGATGAGAATGCTTAACCAGACCGCAGATATCCCACGCTCGCATCCTCTTCAAATAAATAAAGGAGGGTGCGCAAGGCTTGACCGCGTTCTGTCTGTAATTCGGGGTCTTGTTCCAGTATCAGTTTGACATCGTCGCGCGCGGCTGCCAGTAAATCTTCGTGTGCGGGCAATTGCGCGAGTTTAAATTCCGGCAGTCCGCTTTGGCGTGTACCTAAGACTTCCCCCGCGCCCCGCAAGCGCAAATCTTCTTCGGCAATGATAAAGCCATCTTCGGTATCTCGCATAATTTTAAGGCGGGCTTGTCCGTTTTCCGATAAGGGCGTGCCGTATAATAAAAGACAGGTTGAGGCATCCATCCCCCGTCCGATACGCCCACGCAGTTGATGGAGCTGGGCAAGGCCAAAACGTTCGGCATGTTCAACGATCATGACGGTTGCTTCGGGTACGTTTACACCTACTTCGATAACGGTGGTTGCGACCAGTATGTCAATGTCCCCAGCAACAAAGGCCGCCATGACGGCATCTTTTTCCGTCCCCTTCATTTTGCCATGAACAAGACCAACACGTGCACCATAAAGGGATTGAAGGTGTTCAAACCTTTCTTGCGCAGCAGCGACTTCGATTTTGTCGGATTCTTCCACCAAAGGACAAACCCAATAGATACGCGCACCTTTATCAATCATGCGCTTAAGGCCGAATGCGACCTCTTCCAGTTTTGCAAGGGGCATGACACGGGTATCAACGGGTTTGCGTCCCGCAGGTTTTTCCAACAGGCGCGAAACATCCATATCGCCGTAGGCGGTCAGCATAAGGGTGCGTGGAATGGGGGTGGCGGTCATAACCAGAACATCCACATGCTGCCCCTTGCTGGCGAGCGCAAGGCGTTGATGCACGCCAAAACGGTGCTGTTCGTCAATGATGGCGAGTCCTAAATTGGCAAAATCCACATCATCCTGAAACAGGGCATGCGTTCCGATGATCAGTTGAACTTCACCACTGGCAATTTGTTCGAGGATGGCTTGTCGTTTTTTCCCCTTATCGCGCCCCGTTAGAAGGATTGGATTGATCGGTGTTCCTGTCAGTAATGGCGCAATGGTTTCCATATGTTGACGGGCTAAAATCTCCGTCGGTGCCATGATAACGGCCTGTAGGCCCGCTTCTATGGCGGTCAGAGCACTGAGCAGGGCAACAACGGTTTTACCACTGCCAACATCACCTTGCAGCAGGCGCAGCATCCGCAATGGTTCTGCCATATCGGTTTCAATCTCTTTTAGGGAGTCTTCCTGCGAGGTGGTGAGATCAAAGGGCAGGGCATCCCTTATTGTTTTGCGCAAACTTCCGTTCCCCGTAATGCTGCGCCCGGCAGCACGGCGTACGGTTCGTCGGACCAGTGCGAGTGCAAGTTGATTGGCAAGCAATTCGTCATAAGCAAGACGTTCACGTGCCGGGGTGTCGGCAAACAGGTCTTCTTCGCAACCGGGATGATGTGCGCTTGTCAGGGCATCTTGCCAGTCAGGCCAATTTTTTACTTTTTTAAAGGCCTCGTTTAACCATTCCGGCAGGGCGGTTGTTTGTTCAAGGGCATGTTGAACCGTTTTTCCCATAAGTTTGTTTGTGACCCCTGCGGTCAAGGGGTAAACCGGATCGACGGTTTGTATATCTTCTTTTTCATCCAATGACCCCATTCGGTCAGGATGGGTCATTTGTAGAACACCTTGAAAACGTTCAACCGTGCCACTGACAATACGGGTTTCGCCTTCGGGTAATTGCTTTTTTAAATAATCCGCACGTGCATTGAAAAAGACCAGATCCATGTGACCCGTTTCATCAAAACAGGAAACTTTATAAGGTGCACGGCGGTTACGCGATGGGAAATGTTTGGCAACAGTGACTTCCAAAGTCACAATGGCATGGTCTGGCGCATCGGCGATTGTCGGGGTAAAACGTCGATCGACAAACGATGTTGGAAGGTGCCACAGAATATCGACAATATGTTCACCAGTGAGTTTTTCCATCAATTTGGAAATACGCGGACCAACGCCGGCAAGGGCGGTAATTGGTCGAAATAATGGAAAAAGAATTTCAGGACGCATGCTTTAAGCCATGACAATGAGTGAAAAGGTCGCTATATCCTAAGCAAATTTTTTCATCTGGCAAATGGTGTTCGACATGGATGATCGTCTTAAACGTTTACATCACAAATGCAAATATATGGGTATGCACGAAAACGATGTGATTTTCGCACGTTTTTCTGAACGTTACCTTGGTGAATTACCGGATGAGGAGATATCCCAGTTCGAAGCCTTGCTGGAACAGAATGATCTGGATATCTTTAAATGGATTACCGGGAAATTGGATGTCCCGGCAGAATTTGACAATAACGTGATGATTAAACTTCGCGATTGTCAGGAATATATCGAAAACGCCTAGGCAAAGGCAAACGACCTGTTATGAAACTGAGTTTACGCGCGCTTCCAACAGCTGGCACATTGACCTATGGCGGTGTGCCGGAAGGATATGACAGTGTTCTTTTAGGCTATCTAGCAAAACAGCACGGCGATGTTTTATTCGTCACCACGGATGAGACAAAAATGGTACGTGCGGCCAATGCGGTCTCTTTTTTCTATCCCGATCTTCAGGTGATTCAGTTTCCGGCATGGGATTGCCTGCCTTATGACCGTGTGTCACCGCATGCTGAAATTGTCGGGCAACGCGTGGACGGATTGACGACCTTATTGAATCGTCCCAAAGGCACATCGCGTTTGCTTTTAACAACAGTTTCTGCCTTTTTACAAAAAGTTCCCCCGCGTGCGAGTTTCAAAGATGCTGTTTTTACGGCAAAAATTGGGGATGAAGTTCGACGCGAAGATCTCGTCAAGTTTTTGGAACGAAATGGCTATCAGCGTAGCGAAACGGTGATGGAACCGGGCGAATATGCGGTTCGTGGCGATATCGTAGACGTTTTTCCCCCGGGACGGGAAGAACCGTTACGCCTTGATCTGGAATGGGACGAAGTCGCGGCAATCCGTACGTTTGATCCGCTTTCACAACGCACGCTTGAGACAATTGATACCTTTGCCTTGAAACCCGTCAGCGAATTGCCGATGGGGGATGAAGCCATTTCGCGTTTTCGGACCGAATTTCGTAAAATTTTCGGGGCGAAAGCGGAGAAAGATCCGCTTTATGAAGCCGTGTCAGCAGGTCGCCGCCCGATGGGGGTGGAACATTGGTTACCCTTGTTCCATGACCAAATGGAAAGTGTGCTGGATTATCTTCCTAAAACAGCAAAAATTGTGCTTGATCATCAGGTTGATCAAGCACGAGATTCCCGTCTGGAAATGATTGCAGATTATTATGACGCGCGTGTCGATGTGGCCGGGGCTTCTTTAGGGGGCGAAGCGCCTTATAACCCGATTGATCCATCCCTGCTTTATTTTGAAGGCGACGATTGGGAAAAACTGTTGGACGGGTATGGTATTGGTGAATTCAGTGCCTTCAATCTGGAACCGGGCGACACTGTCATTGATGGCAACGCGCGGCGCAGTCTGGATTTTGCTGAGGCCCGCGCCAACCCCAATGCCAATGTTTATGATGCTGTTCGCCAATATATTGTTGCGGAACAAAACAATAAACAACGCGTTGTGATTGCCGCTTATTCAGATGGATCACGCGATCGTTTGATGACGGTCTTAAAGGAACATGGTGTTGCAGGCTTGGCCGCCATTGGCAGCTTTGCCGATGTGGAACGCCTGCCAAAAGACGGGGTTGCCCTGATCGTTTTAGGGCTGGAACACGGTTTTGCGTTTGATGGCCTAACCATTCTGTGTGAGCAGGATATTTTAGGTGAACGTATGGTCCGCCCGGCCAGACGGCGTATGCGGGCGGAAAACTTTATTGCAGAGGCATCCAGCCTGAATGAAAACGACCTTGTCGTCCATGTGGATCACGGGATTGGGCGCTATGAAGGGTTGGAGACCATCAATGTTGGCGGTGCACCCCATGATTGCTTGGTGCTGGTTTATGATGGGGGTGACAAGCTGTTTTTGCCAGTTGAAAACATTGAATTGTTATCTCGCTTTGGCTCTGACCAAGGGGCAGCCCATCTGGATAAACTTGGTGGTGTGGCGTGGCAGGCGCGCAAAGCACGCCTGAAAGAACGCGTCAAGGATATGGCCCAGCAGTTAATCAAAGTGGCTGCGGAACGCGAACTGCGCAAAGGGGAAGCCATTGCGGCACCGGACGGTTTGTACGAAGAATTTTGTACCCAGTTTCAGTTCGTGGAAACCGACGATCAATTGCGCGCCATCGGGGATGCCATATCGGATTTGAATAGCGGACGCCCGATGGACCGTCTGGTCTGCGGTGATGTCGGGTTTGGCAAAACCGAAGTCGCCTTGCGTGCAGCCTTTGTCGCAGCGATGAGCGGGATGCAGGTTGCGGTGGTTGTGCCGACGACTTTACTGGCCCGTCAGCATTACAATAATTTTGTTGAACGGTTTAAACATTTCCCTGTTCGTATTCAGCAACTCTCGCGACTGGTCACGCCAACGCAAGCCAAACGCGTGAAAGAAGAAATGGACAAAGGCACCGTTGATATCGTTGTTGGAACCCATGCGCTATTGGCGAAAAATGTTAAATTCAACCGTCTTGGCCTGCTGATTATTGATGAAGAACAGCATTTTGGCGTGACCCATAAAGAACAGCTGAAAAAACTGAAGGCCGATGTTCATGTTTTAACCTTGACGGCGACTCCCATTCCGCGAACGCTGCAAATGGCGTTGACCGGGGTGAAGGAAATGAGCCTGATTGCAACGCCGCCTGTTGATCGTTTGGCCGTACGTACCTTTGTTATGCCATTTGATCACGTGGTTGTCCGTGAGGCAATTCAGCGCGAACGTTTCCGTGGGGGGCAATGTTTTTATGTGTGTCCGCGTTTGGCGGATTTGGATAAAGTCGCGCGCGAATTACACGATCTGGTTCCCGATGCAAAAATTGCGGTGGCGCATGGTCGTATGAAGCCATCTGAATTAGAAGAGGTTATGACGGCTTTTTCCGAAAAAGCGTTCGATATTTTACTGGCAACCAATATTGTTGAGTCTGGTTTGGATTTACCGTCCGTAAACACGATCTTCATTCATCGGGCTGATATGTTTGGCCTTGCGCAACTTTATCAGTTGCGCGGACGGGTCGGGCGATCCAAAATGCGTGCTTATGCTTATTTGACCTTACCACCCGGTCAGAAAATTTCCAAAACAGCGGAAAAACGTCTTGAAGTCATGCAAACCTTGGATAGTTTAGGGGCCGGGTTTACATTGGCCAGTCACGATCTGGATATTCGTGGTGCCGGAAATTTGCTGGGGGATGAGCAATCCGGTCATATCAAAGAAGTCGGTATCGAACTTTATCAACAAATGCTGGAAGAAGCGGTTGCTGAGGCCAAAGGCGGCGGTGGGTTTGAGGAAGATAACCCCCATGATTGGAGCCCTCAGATCGGCATTGGTTTGCCGGTCTTGATCCCGCAAAGTTATATTGCAGACCTGAATGTTCGTATGGAACTGTATCGCCGGGTATCCACATTAAAAACGCAGCAGGATCTGGATTCATTTGCGGCGGAACTGGTTGATCGTTTTGGTCCGATGCCGGGCGAGGTCGAAAACCTGCTGGATACAGTGGCGATGAAACATCTTTGTCGTGAAGCGCATATCGAAAAAATTGATGCGGGACCCAAAGGGGCTGTGATTAAATTCCGTAATAACGAGTTTGCAAATCCCGATGGATTGGTCCGTTTCTTGATGGACCAAGCCGGAACAGCAAAAATGCGCCCGGATCATTGTCTGGTCTTTATGCGGCGTTGGGATGATATGGCAACCAGATTGACAGGTGTGAAGCGTTTGTTGAAAGATCTGGGCGAAATGGCCCGTTTGCAATAATTACCCGTTCCACGCCGTATCAATAAATTTACCAAGAATTTTTGATTCTTGGGCACCTGAGATAATATATCTGTCGCGCGCCACAAAGGCAGGCACCCCGTGAACGCCCAGTTCACGGGCTTGACGGTCAGATTCTATTACGTCTTGATGCAATTCATCGCTTTGTAAAAAAGCCTTTGTTGCCGCTTTATCCAGCCCTATTTCCGTGGCGAGTGTTGTCAAAACATCGATATCGCCGATATTTTTACCTTCGATAAAGAAGGCCTGAAATAATCGGTCAACCATTTGGATTTGCAAATCAAAACGGGTCGCAAAAAAGACAAGGCGATGAGAGGCAATGGAATTGGGGGTGTAACGAATTAAATCGAAATGAAAATCGATCCCATTCTCCTGTCCGGTTTGGGCAATGGCATCATAAACACGTTTTGCCCGATCCGGTCCGCCGAATTTTTGTGACAAGTAAAGCTGACGGTCCATGCCGCCGGGTCCCATCGTCGGGTTCAGCAAAAAGGGTTTCCAGCGGATTTTTAAAGAGATATGGGCGCGACTCAATAAGGCTTTTTCCAGTCGTTTTTTACCAATACAGCACCAGGGACAGATTGTGTCATAGTAAAGGTCGATATACATAAAATCCGCCGTTTTCTCTGGATTAGACGATCGGGTTTCTTGCGCGTTCGATCATGGATTTTACATCATCATTCGGCGTCAATTGCGCAATACCGCATTCGACCCAAACGCTGACAGGTTGAAAGACATCGGGCAAAGCAAAGTCGGTATAGCTGAGGATGCCGGCAATGCGATGCATGACAATTTGTGCTTCATTCATTGGGGTGTCGGGAAGTGCAATTGCAAATTCATTTTCCTGATAAAGGGAAACGCAATCTTCGACACGTGATAGACCGCCAATCCATTGATGAATTTGTTGCATAAGATGCTGTGCGGCTTCATCACCAAACTGGGTTTTGATATTACTCAGGTTGCCGATAGAGAAAAAGACACACGTCAGGTATTTATGCCATTTGTGTGCATTTTCGATTTGATGCAAAAGGTTTGCTTTGAAAAAATCTTGATTGTAAGCCTGCGTTGTTGGCTCAATGCTTTTTGGTGCCCGTGTGCTATCCATTGCTTTGCGGATGTTCCAACGCAGACGTTGGCGGCGCACCAGCATTTTTACTTTGGCATGAAGCGAGGCATTGTTCAGCGGACGATTGGTAATCCGTGTCACGCCCCGGCGATAAGCATCCAGTCGGTCTGTAATATTGTCATCATTGATAAACAATACAGGCAGGTTAAAAAGGCGAGGGTTGTTTCTGGCACGCGAGCTTAAGACAAAGGCTTGTTCCTTGTTTTCATCATTAAGCGCACAGATGACAGCATCGTAATTGGCCTTGCTTAATTCTTCTTCTGCGACAAAAAAATCATCACTGGCATTGATTTGGCAATTGCCGTTTAACACGGCTTCAATCATTGCCCGGTCACCGTCACGAGGGGCGATCAACATAATTTGATAGGCGCTATCATCGCTTTCATCAATCTCTTCGTTGGCATTGATACCAAGACTTTTTGCTAAAGAAACACGGTTTTCAAGTTCGACAAACATAGTGGAAAGGCGAAGCAACGGTTTGATATGAACAAAAAACTCTTCGATATTAAAAGACTGGATGAAAATATCATCTGCATGAACTTCAATAGCGCGTTGGTATAAGTCCGGTGTTTTTTCAGGCACAAGCGCGACCGTGGGAATGTGCTTAGAGGCCGCGTCACCTTTCAATTTTTCGATTAAACCGAAACCGTCAAATTCGTTATGGGAAACATCGACAACGATCAGGTCGGGGCGCTCTTTGCTTACATTGTCCTGCAAACTGTCTGGATTGCAAAAACGGACTTGATAATGATGTTTTGTTAAATCGGCGCAAAACCGTTTTTGCAGTTCATCATTTGTTGATACCGCGAGGATATTTGCCGTGATATGCGCGTTCAAATTCTTTCTCCCAACCCGCCCATTTATTTGAGCCTCACTTTAACTGAAAACGAAAGGTCAAACCAGAGGTTCTATCGTATTAAGGTGAATAGTTCCCGTTTGTGAGAAAAACCCCTTAAATTATGTTCTCCCAGCGATTGCCAGTCTCCGCCATGAAGTTGGCAGAATTGATTAGAGACCACGACAGGAACGTTTAGTTCCTTTGTCATGCTTTCCAGTCTTGCGGCTTCGTTGGCGGAAGAACCAATGACAGAAAATTCAAGCCGATCATGGGTGCCGATATTGCCATACATAACTTCACCAACATGAATGCCGATCCCGCAATTGATGAGGGGCAGGTTTTTGGCCCCATGCGTGGCGTTAAGCTCGTTTAAACGATCAAAGGCGCTGCGTATGGCGCGTTCGGCATTTTGGGCGGCTTGGTGTGTTTGGCTGCATTCCGGTGTTTCACCAACTGGGAAAATGGCGAGAACGGCGTCCCCAATATATCGCAAGACTTCGCCACCATTTGCGAGGACGGCACCGGCTGTACAGTCAAAATAATCGTTTAACATATCCAGAAAATCCGCACGGGGCAGGGTTTCTGCCAACGTGGTGGATTGACGCAAGTCTGAAAACCACAAAACGGCGCGAATGATTTGACCGTCCCCGCGTTTGACCTTGCCGCTGAGAACCTGTTTCCCGGTTTCTTTCCCTAAATAGGTTTCCAGCAGGACGGTGGCTGTATGTTTTAAGGCGTAGTTTTCAACGATGCGGGCAAGGGCAGGGAGGCTGTCATATATTGTCGTTAGATGTTCAGTGCTGAAGCCGCCAGGTGTTTTACTGGCAAGGGTGATGGCACTGCGTCTGCCATCTGAAAAAATCAGGGGCAAGGCAACGTAATCTGTAAAACCTTCATCTTTTAAATCAGGAAGTACAGAGTAATCCATTTGACATTTGGGATCATGTAAGGGGCGGCGAATGGCCCCCGCGCCATCTTCAAACAAGGCAGCGAACGGGCTGTTTCTATACATTTCGCTTTCACGCAGATGGTGACCGGTTTCAAACAGGTCAACCTCTTGTGTTTGGCTGTCCCATGTATAACTGAAGCCCATGACCTGTGGATGGAGCAAGCGAATAACAAGGCGCTGACGATCCAGCGGAACTCCTGCTTTAATAAAGGTTTGGGCAAGGGCTAAGGTAAAGTCCGATTTATCGGTTATCTGCCAGCCTTCCTGTAAAAGCCAGTCGATAATGGGATTGTTGGTGTTGGACATGTCCGAATTAATTCCCCTGATATGATTTTATCAAAGCTATTCTGTTTTTTGAGAGATGCAAGCCCGAAGAATAAAAAAGGGGGTAAGACATAGTATCTTACCCCCTTTTAAGCGATTTGGTTTATTTATCCTGTGACGAGGTCACCCAGAAAAAAGACCCAACTCAGCATAAAGGCGCCAATGCCCATGATGATAAACGGAAGGGCGTCGCCGGTAAGTTTTTCAGTTAAAGTCGGTGTATGTTCCATTGGGGGGATTTCCTTAAACTTGGCATAAAGGTTGTTTATATTGCAATGCAAAAAATAATGACAAATCCTATGAAGTCAATAAAAATTAGAAAAAGTATAAAAAGAGATATAAGCCATAATAAATATATGGTTAATCAATGGATTAAGATAAAATAGTAAAATTGGATTGCAAAGATTTTGTGATTTGGTTTAATGACTAAAAACTGATTTAATAACGTTGCATGTTGTAGGGGATACTAGGGTGGAAAAACGAGCCATTGCCAACGCTTGGTCGGGTGTTTCTAACTGTGAAAATTGTGGTATTCGCCATCTTGCACTTTTTGCTGATTTGGAACATACGGATTTTGAACTGATCCATAAACCCATTATGGAAGTGGAGAAAAAGGCCGGGGATCGTCTTTATGGCGAAGGCGATGAAGGTCAATTTCTCTATACGGTGCGCAGTGGTGTTATTAAACTGACACAGTATTTACCCGATGGCGGGCAGCGTATCGTCAGATTGTTACGCACAGGTGATGTTGCGGGGCTGGAAGTGCTGGTCAATCCGACTTATGAACATTACGCGACTGTTTTACGCGATGCTGAACTATGTCAAATTCCGCGTGATGTGGTGGAACGCTTAAATCGGGAAACACCGCGTCTGCATAATCAATTGTTAAATCGTTGGCACACAGCCGTTAAACAGGCGGATGAATGGCTGACGGAATTATCGACAGGCAGTTCGAAATCCCGAGTGGCCCGTCTTGTTATCGGTTTATCGGATAAGGTCGATAACAGTTGTTATTTATTCAGCCGGGAAGACCTCGGGGCAATCCTGGGTGTGACGACGGAAACCACATCGCGCATCATTGCAGAATTTAAGCGTGAAGGCTCCTTAAAGGACTTAGGGAAAAATCATTTTCTTGCAGATTTGGTGCGTTTACAAAACATTGCCAATGAAAATTAATTTATTCCATTGATAATTCGCAATGCATCAAAAGAAGATGGTTGCCATGATATGCCTGTTCATTCAGCGTATCAGGAGGGAATGTCATGGATACGATTGGTTTATTCGGTGTCGGCGGTGTTGTAACCACTTTGCTTGTGGTCGTCGGTCTACTGGTTTTTGTTATTCGAAAAGTGAACGGTCACTGACGCAAGACTTGCCCCCATCAACCTTCGTCAAACACAAACTTTTCAAGAGAGCTGTAGAGACGTTTTGTTGTGTCGGTGGCTCTCTTTTTTTATGGGAGACTGGCAATTTTACTTGAGCCTTCTTACATCAAATAAGAAGATATAAGACCAAGCTTGTTTGAGGTAATAATGTTTTTCTTTCGTAAAACAACGCCGACAACAGCGCCCGAAAAGCAAGCAATTGAGCCTCCACGGTTTGTTGCAAGACTTAAAAAAGATGTCGGTGAAGAAATTTGGGCAGTAAGCCAGGAAGATCATTTCATTCGTGTTTATGGCGATAAAGGGGAAGATCGAATTTTATATCGCTTCAGTGATGCGGTGCATGATTTGCGTGGACACAATGGCACCTGTGTTCATTTGGCCCATTGGGTGCTTAAAGATGCCATTAAACGAATTGATCATGTGGATGACACCTACGAAATTGTTTTAAAAAACGACAAACGGTTTCCTGTGTGTGAAAGTTACCGTCGTGTGTTGCAAGAATCAGAATGGGATATGACATCCTGAAAATATCAGAGATGGTCCCCAAAAACAGGACAGGGTGTTAAGGTGGGATAGCCGTTTTTGAAAAGGACTATCCGATGGCAAAACGCCGTAACCATTCAGCCGACTTCAAAGCCAAAGTAGCTTT
>NZ_BMHV01000014.1 GCF_014641495.1 Terasakiella brassicae | reverse complement strand
TCAATATTGCTCGCACGATTATCAAAAACTGCTCAGAAAACATGGCTTCAAAGCTTCCATGTCAGGCAAAGGAAATTGTTATGATAATGCCGCTGTTGAAACCTTTTTCAAATCCCTGAAAGCCGAATTCATCTGGCGGATGAAGTTGGAGACAAGAGAACAGGCAGAAAAAGTCTTGTTCAGATACATCAATCGATTTTACAATCCCAAACGTCGTCATTCATATCTGGGAAACATAAGTCCGATGCAGTTTGAATTAAAGGCCGCCTAAATGGAGAAGGTGCTCTCCAGTTTTAGGGGACGGGTCCAAGTCAAGACAGCTACATTTTGGTATTAGGGGGCTTTGTCAATAACCTGAAACCCCGTTTGTGTTCAAACGAGGTTTTTCTTTCTTACGACATCACGAAAAACGCCCCGAAAACAGGTTCGGGGCGTTTATATTCGTATCTCTTGGATACGCGCACGTCATGGATAAGAGTGCGTCATTTTTAAAAATTCTATTTGATAGGTAAGTATCTCGTTAGTTAAGCGACAGGACGGAAATTTCGTCTTTCACTTTGAGTTTCTGTCGTTTGAGATCGTGTATGAGCGTGTCGTTCGGATGAGGTCTTATTTCTTCTGCTTCGATTTTATGTTCCAAATCTGCGTGCTTGGATTTGAGAGATTCAATTCGGTCTAGTACGCTCATTGCGGACAACCTCCCTATGGCAGTTTTAAGATAGTTTTATGATACATAAATTAATTTGGTAAGGCCAGCGTTGTCTGTCAATCCCTGCCGATTTTTCATTCATCCCCCAAACAAATACCAAGCCCGCGCGCCGTATGAACCAGCGTGCCGGAAACATCAATATTATTATAATGCGACACAACGTCTTCCAAGGCGACATCCACGACTTTTCGATGCTGCCATGCAACCATTCGATTGGTCTTTCCCTGCGCTAGTAAATCAACCGCGCTAACACCGAAGGCAGAGGCAATGACACGATCACGCATGGCCGGTTTTCCGCCGCGCTGAACATGGCCCAAAACGGTGACCCGCGTTTCCGCCCCGGTCATTTTATAGAGCTGTTCCCCAATCACATGACCGACACCGCCATAATTAAAACGCCCTTCATCATTTTGCTTCATCACCGGTTTACCATCTGCGGCCTTCACTGCCTCGGACACGACAATCAAAGCATGGCTACGATGTTCGTGTTCATAAATATGGCGAATTTTCGCGGCAACCTTTTCCATATCGTAGGGGATTTCAGGTACAAGAATTACATCCGCACCACCTGCAATACCCGCATGTAACGCAATATGCCCGGCATCGCGTCCCATGACCTCCAATATCATCACCCGGTGATGCGATGCAGCGGTGGGATGCAGACGGTCCAGCGCATCCACAGCCACATTGACCGCCGTTGTAAAACCGATGGAAAATTCTGTACAAGCCACATCATTGTCAATGGTTTTGGGAATGCCGATAAACGGAATATTGCCCCGTTCGCAAAGCTTGTTCAAAATCTTCATGGACCCATCACCGCCCACCCCGATCAGGCCGCATAAATCCAGTTCGCGGAAACCTTCAATAAATTCTGCCGAGCGATCTTTGAGGCTGCCGTCTTTCATAGGATAGGCAAACGGGTCCCCTTTATTGGTTGTTCCCAAAAAGGTACCGCCTTGGCGCAACAGCGTCCCGCTGAATGTTTTATGATCCAGCACTTCCGCATCAACGGGGGTGGAGATCAAGCCTAAAGTCCCGTTGTGGATTCCGACAACCTCCCAGCCATACCCTTCGATTGCACGGCGTGTCACCGCGCGGATAGCCGCATTCAATCCGGCACAATCGCCACCGCTTGTTAAAATTCCGATGCGTTTTTTACTCATCCCAATTCCTTTTTTGTTATCTGCGCCAAATTATATGCTATATTCAAATCTAGAGACTTAACAAACACATAACAAGTCGGGAAAGTCATGTCAGAAACCCGTGAGCTGAAAATCAAGCTGGCCATTCTGCAAACCGAACATAGGGATTTGGACGATGTGATCAACCGCATGGTCCTGACGCCGCCTTATGACCAATTGCAATTGCAACGCCTTAAAAAAAAGAAACTGACCCTGAAAGACCAGATCGCCAAGCTTGAAGCCTTGATTGTGCCTGATATCATAGCCTGACAAAACGTTTGTGCAGGTCTTTATCGGCTTCGTTCAAAATGACATCGACTTTTTCACCGACATGCAAACTGTGCAGGCCGTATGCGATTTCCACGTCCATGACACGCCCATCAAACAGAATTGGGCCTTGCTGAACCTGTTCAACAAGATGGTCAACTTTCGTCAAGGATGCTTCAAAATCGCTGAGCGTCAAGACGATACCAAAACCATCCCCGCCCAATGTACCGATGCGATCCGTTTCGCGCAAATGCCCGCTTAAAATTTCCGCAACCTCCCGAATAACGGTATCGCCCGCCAACAGGCCTGCCCGTTTTTTTATCTCGGCAAAATTTGCGATTTGAAAATACACAAAAGTCGCGCTGCTGATCGTCTTCCCAATCCGAGTAGTCATCACAGATATATCCCGGCACAAGGCATGGCGTGTCAAAACCGGTAAATCCATATGACGATCCATTGCACTGGAAAGTTTTTCATCGAAACTATGCGTCATCGACAGCTCTTCGCGCAGATGATCCACTTCCTCCATCAAGGATACAATGGCCTCACTCACCGCCGGGGTCAGTTCATCTTGCGGAATATTCATAAAGGACGTCACATCGTGAATAGTGCGTTTAACCGGTGGGTATTTATGCCGCCCTTTAAAACTGCCATAGGACGGCCGCCCCCCGGATTGACCGGACTGCCCGCTATAAGGTTTCAACGCGTCTGTCGCTTTAATATCGTCAATCGGCATAACACATACCATTTCAAACATTTCAGATATTTCATAATACACTGAAAACGTTGAAAAATCTTAAAAACCTTGCGATTTGGGCCGACATACATATAATACGCCCCTTTTTTACGGTCTTGTGCAAGGATGAAGACTATGGATAGTGCTGTACCTTCTGTTGGGATCATCATGGGAAGCCAATCGGATTGGCCGACAATGAAGCTGGCTGCCGATATGCTGGATGAAATGGGTGTTTCATACGAAAAACGCATTGTTTCTGCACACCGCACACCGCAACGCCTTTATGATTACGCCACCACGGCAAAGGCACGCGGACTGCAAGTCATTATCGCCGGGGCCGGTGGTGCCGCCCATCTGCCCGGTATGGCCGCTGCCATGACGCCACTGCCCGTTCTGGGCGTGCCGGTTAAAAGCCGTGCATTGAACGGTCTGGACAGTCTTTATTCCATCGCACAAATGCCCGGCGGCGTTCCTGTTGGTACATTGGCAATCGGGGATGCCGGGGCGAAAAACGCAGGCATTATGGCCGCCAGTATCATTGCCTTGCAAGATGACGATGTTGCCGCCAAACTGGATGCGTTTCGCGCCCAACAAACCGCAAGCGTTGCAGAAGAACCCGTCGATTAAATAAGGATCATTCAGGTTATGGCTGAACAAAAACTTCTGCCACCGGGCAGCACCATCGGCATTATAGGTAATGGTCAGTTGGGACGTATGACGGCATTGGCCGCTGCGCGTCTGGGCTATATGTGTCACGTCTTCGGCCCCGGTCAGGACAGCCCGGCGGAACAGGTGGCGCACAAAGCAACGGTTGCTGAATATGATGACCGCGATGCCTTGGTCTCGTTTGCCGACTCTTGTGATGTCGTCACCTTTGAATTTGAAAACATCCCGCACGAAAGCGTTCAGTTGCTGAGCGAACACGTCAATGTGCGACCAAGTTGGAACTGCCTGCATCTGTCTCAGGATCGTTTGATTGAGAAAAACTTCATCAATGACTGCGGCATCGATACGGCCCCCTTTAAAGGGGTTGATAGTCTGGATGATCTGGAAAAGGCCGTCAACGAACTGGGCCGCCCCAGCATCCTGAAAACCACACGCATGGGATATGACGGGAAAGGCCAAGCCTTGATCCGCCCGGAAACCGATCTTGAAACGGCTTATGCCTCCATGTCAAATGCCCCCAGTGTTCTGGAAGGTTTTGTCGATTTCCAACGCGAAATCTCGGTTGTTGTCGCACGCAGTGCCTGTGGTCAATGGACAGCCTTTGAACCGGCTGAAAACAACCATGTCGATGGTATCTTGGATACCTCCACAGTCCCGGCACATCTGCCTGACGGATTGATCGAAGAAGCTGTTCGCATTGCCGTTACTTTGGCTGAAAAAATGGATCTCATCGGCTTGCTTGCCGTTGAAATGTTCCATACCAAGGACGACCGTTTGATCGTCAATGAAATGGCTCCGCGCCCGCACAACTCCGGTCACTGGACGCAAGATGCCTGTTATTCCGATCAATTTGAACAGTTTGTGCGCGCTGTATGCGGTTTACCGCTGGGGTCTGTGGAACGCCGCAACGACCTGATTATGAAAAACCTGATCGGTTTTGATGTGGAAAAATGGCCGGATTATTTGAACGAACCGAATGCCAAACTCCATCTCTACGGCAAATCCTCCACACGGCGGGGGCGCAAAATGGGGCACGTCAATTTTGTTTATCCCTTAGGGGAATTACCAAAAGAATAAATATTAACCTCAAGGGGCATTTGATTTGCCCCTTGGGATTTTACACTGCCATATCTTTTCGTTCAATCATAGACATAATGACATAGGCAGATAGTGCCAAGGCGAAATATCCGCCAATCAAAGGCAGCAACGTCTGGTCATAAAATTGACCGACCAACGCGCCCAGCGACATGGAAACAAAAGTTGTTCCTGCCCCAATGATCGATGAGGCAATACCCGCAATATGACCGACAGGTTCCATCGCCATTGCATTGGCATTGCCGAACAATATCCCCATAAAGAAGAAAATTGACGCCATTGACACCATGAACAACACAAAAGACGGGTGCCCGGACGTGAAATAGAGATAAAAGAAAAAGCTGCCACTGCTGAGGATCATGGCGATCAAGGCAAACTTCATCATGGAACGCATGCCATATTTCACGACCATCTTGCCATTAACGATTGATGCCGCCCCAACAAAAAGCGCCAACATCCCAAAATAAAGCGGGAACAATT
This sequence comes from Terasakiella brassicae, assembly GCF_014641495.1. Lineage (GTDB taxonomy): Bacteria > Pseudomonadota > Alphaproteobacteria > Rhodospirillales > Terasakiellaceae > Terasakiella > Terasakiella brassicae. The sequence goes on along the minus strand of NZ_BMHV01000014.1, from coordinate 83,328 downwards.
CATCAATCTGGAAAATATCGGCATATAACAATTTGGCCGTATTTAAGTAAGCGACCAAACAGGAAAAAGCCAAGCCCCCAACAATCATATAGCCACAAGAATATCGGTTGCCCAATGTGAAACGCGCCCCTTGCAGGATCGTTACAAGACTAAACGCTGTGCGTTTTTCCTGAGGATGCGTTTCGGGTTGTCGTAAGATTAACCAAACGAGTGCGACAAAAGCCAACAAGGCAAACAGGAAAAAGATCGCATGCCATGTGCCGAACACCAAAATCCCGGCGCCAAGTGCCGGTGCAATGGCAGGCATAATAATAAAAATCGAAATCACAAACGACATAATCCGCGCCATTTCACGACCAGAATACTGATCACGCACCAATGCAATAGAGATCGTGCGCGGCCCGGCAACACCGAAGCCTTGTAAAAAACGTCCCCACAATACAATTTCATAAGTGGGTGCAAAGGCGGAAACCAATGCCCCAACAATAAACAAGATTAAACCGATGTAAGTTGCAGGCTTACGCCCAATGCTGTCGGAAAGCGGGCCATAAAACAATTGCCCAATCGCCATGCCCAAAAACAGAACGCCGACCAGCAATTGCAACCGATTTTCATCAATAATGTCGTAACTGGCCCCGACCGCATGGAATGCGGGGAGAATGGCATCAATCGCCAGCGCAACCAGCGACATTAAAAAAGCCATTAACGCGATAAACTCGCCCGTATGTTGATTATGTGTTTTCATGGACCGGGTTATAGTCCTTTGTGACACAAAGAAAAGTGAGAAATCTCACAAAGTCAGCGTTTTATCAGCCCATTCGCCATTTGACGTCCACCCAGCTTGCAAAACACATCTTCCAGTTTGGAAAATATCTTCTTTCTGGTTTTTACGGCATTGACCACATCAATTAAACGGCGACGATAAAAAAGAATGGTTTCTTCCTGATTTTCAGAATCGTCATTCAACCAATAAACCATTGTTGCACTATAAACAGCAGCTAAAGAAGCCCGTTTGGTATAATAGTTGAAATCAACCGCATCATCACCGCACCCCCACCACATCTCGTCCACAGCTTTCCAGACGACCTGCACACCTTGGGGCGCATGTTGGGGCATGGCGTAATAGGACATGGCCTTGCGCACCGCTTCACGATAGGGGGCTTCAATCGCCAGACGAACCCGCATGGCGATTTCCAGTCGATGACCAATTCCTTTTTCACTTAAATCCTGATCAACCAATTCTGTAGCCATACGGCGATTTATATAATCTGCGAAATGGGCAAGGATATCATTGACCCCATCAGGAAACGCGCGCACGGCCATTGATGCATCAAACCCGGCTTCAATCGCACCGGATTCAATAACTGCGTCTGTCCATCCGTCAAACACCACATTGGGAAGTGTTGCCAGCAAAATGTCGTCTTTTACCTTGATGTCCTGCACCGTCTTATTCCTGATTGATTGCCTTTTGCATTTCCTCAACATAGCCGAATGTCGACAGGTCGTCCATACGTTGCGGATAAAGAATTCCATCCAAATGATCATATTCATGTTGCACGACACGGGCATGAAATCCGCTGGCTTCGCGCTCAATCAAAGTCCCATCCAGACCAAAACCACGATATTTGATCTGCGTAAAGCGATTGACCTTGCCCGTCATGCCCGGCAATGAAAGACATCCTTCAAAGGCTTCGTTCATATCATCCCCAAGGGCTTCAATCTCGGGATTGATCAATACAGTCAAGGGCAGGCCGTCTTCAATGTGCGCATCACGACCACGCGGCACATGAAAGATCATCACACGTAACGGCACATGCACTTGTGGGGCAGCCAACCCCGCCCCGTTTGCATCCTGCATCGTTTCAATCATGTCCGCGACAAGACGTGCAATTTCCGGGGCTTGAATGTCTTTAACTTCGGCAGCTCTGGCCCGTAAGACCGGGTGCCCCATTCTGGCAATTTTTAGGATCACGTATCACACCTGTTTCTATTTAAGAACTTCATCTAGGATGGACATAAAGTGGGGTAAATTAATCGGTTTTGTCAAATAACGATCAAAACCGGCGTCCTGTCCCTTGCTGATCGTATCCGATAGTGCATCTGCACTTATGGCAAAGACAGGCAGGTCTTTTACCTTTTCCAGAGCACGAATTTCACGAACAGCCTGAAAGCCATCCATCCCCGGTAAATTGATATCCATCAGTACCAGGTCAGGTTTCTGGGCCTGCAACATGGTTAAACCGATTTCCGCCGTATGTGCAGAAACCATACGTAAATTTGGAATACAATCCACAATCCCCGCCATCAAAGACAGGTTTGACGGATTATCTTCCACATACAACATTGTATAGTGAGTTTGGGGGGCACAAACCGACCGTCCATCGACTTGTTGCATCTGATCCGGGGGGGCATTCGATTTTTCCGGCGTAACAGACTGCGGGAAATCCAGCCAAAACGCGCTTCCCTCACCATAATTGCTTTCAAAGCCGATACGTCCGCCCATTTCTTCCAGTAATTTTTTTGTCAGAACAAGCCCGATCCCTGTGCCTTCAATCACGCCGTCTTGCCCCGCAGCCCTTTGGAAAGGCTGGAATATTTTTTCTTTATCGCTCTCGCGAATACCAATGCCATTATCGCGTATTGTCACCCGCACAAAGCCGTCAGATGTCTCCATCGTATCAATCCAGACGGTACCGTTGGCCTGATTATATTTGGCCGCATTGGACAAAAGATTCAGCAAAGCCTGTTTCGCCCGTAGCGCATCCGCCCAAATCAAGGGCAGGCCGTCAACAGAACGATCCTCAATCTTCACATTATATTTTTCAGAAAAAGCAGACGCATAAGGCAAACACATATCAATCAGATTTTTCAGATCAACATCTTCGGCGATAATTGTGAGTTTACCCGCTTCAATTTTCGACAAATCAAGAATTTCATTCACCAATTCCAGCAAATGTTCCCCGCCAAGACGAATGTGCTTCAATTGCATCAATTGCCGCTCAGTCATATTTGCTTGACCGTTGTTTTCCAACAACTGCGCAAAGCCCAAGATCGCATTCAGCGGGGTTCGTAACTCATGGCTCATATTTGACAGAAAGTCTGATTTTGCACTGTTGGCACTTTCTGCTTCTTTTACTGCAAGACGCAAGGCTTCTTGCGTCTCGACTTCTTGTGTCACATCCGACCCGGCGCCTATGTACCCCTTGAACACACCACCATCATCAAAAAGGGGCTTTCCCTTAATTTCGATACAAACCCTGTCTGCACGGCGACCTCGCACCCAATAACGAATGGAAAAGGGTTTATGATGGTTCAAAGATTCAAGATGTTGCGACCACACCTGCGAGACATCCGGTATCTTCATTTGATTTTCAACAATCTCCAACCGGCTGTTCCCTAAAACCTCCTCATGCGTCAGGTCGAACAGCTCATAAAAACGTTCCGAGATGAACGTCACTTTATGGTTTTCATCCGTTTCCCAGAACCAGTCAGATGCGGCTTCCGCCACATTGCGAAACCGCTGTTCGCTTTTCATCAAATCTTGTGTACGTTCATCAACCAGCATCTGTAGCTGATCGCGATGTTCCTGCAGTTTTTGTCCTGCTTTCTTCTGTTGCGTCACATCAATGACCGTACTGAGAATAGCTTTTTGCCCCTTCCATTCAATCAGGCTATTGATGGATTCAAGGGTGATAACTTCACCGCTTTTGGTCAAATAATCTGCAACATGGTGTGTATCAATCTGCTCACCTCTTTCTTTTGCCAAGCGATATTCATACAGACGTTCACGCTCATAAGGGGCGATCATCTTTTCTACCGAACCAACGGCTAAAAATTCTTGCGCACTGTCATAGCCGCACATTTTTACCAACGCCGGATTTACAAATACAAATTCCCAGTGACGATGGATGCAAATTCCTTGAATGGACCCTTCCACCAAATTTTGAAAATCAATTTGAGCTTGCTTTTTTCCCGTAATATCCAGCCCTGTCCCCCGATATCCCGCAAACTCCCCTTTCTGGGTCCAAATCGGTTGTCCACTCAGGCTAATATGGCGAATGCCACCATCCGGTCTCACCCATCGCGTTTCAAAATCGCAATAGGGTTCATGGCGTTCCAACTGTTTTAAATGCGCCTGCCACTGCGGCGTTGACAGATCATGCTGCCTACCGTGAATTTCACGCCGTGTATGCCCGATAATCTGCGCTGGCCTCAGGCCCAAAACATCTTCGACTTTACCGCTTAGATAAACAAAACGGTTATCGGGGTCGCTTTCCCAGAACCAGTCTGCGGCCGTATCCAGAAACATTTCATAACGTTCGATACGATAACGTTGATAAAGATCATTCAGGCAAAAGTTTAAGGATTTTTCGATGGCATTCAGTGCTGTCTCCGACACGTGCGCCGTGCTGGAAATCTCCAGATTAAAGTTAACACCGCCTTCTATATGTAAATCGACATTTCGAACATTCTCGATCGGGTGAGAATCGTAGCCCACTTGCAAAACGATTCCACCGGTTGGTTTGCTGATAACAATCCCCACTTTAAATGCTTCTGCCAACTGCAAAGCATATTCTTTGAATTCCGATATATAATTTGTGGGTAAATCCATCCAGAAACTCTCATTGCCGCTTGATACAAATATAACAGAAAAGTTTCAAAAGCCGACAAATATTCTACACACTGATAAAACCCTTTACGTCAACGCTTTCATATGGTAGAGACCCGCTTCCTTTTACATGAGATGAAAAAGGACCGGGATTTTGGCCCGGATGTTATTTTTTATAAGGAGGCCCTGACCATCGTACAGGTAGTAGTTCGCGACAATAATGTCGACCAGGCACTGAAAGCACTGAAAAAGAAAATGCAGCGCGAAGGCGTTTTCCGTGAAATGAAACTTCGCCGTCACTTCGAAAAGCCGTCTGAAAAGAAAGCTCGTGAAGATGCAGAAGCTGTACGCCGCGCGCGTAAGCTGGAGCGTAAGCGTCTGGAACGTGAAGGCTTCTAAACAGCTTCCCTGTTAAAAGGGATGATTGTTTAACTGACTATTTTCTTCCAACACATGTCATGCCTGATCATGTGTTCGGTTTATATACTACTTGAAAGGTGGTGATGTGGGCGGTTGATTTGTTTTGACCAAGACGAAACGAATCGTGGCTCATTATACCCAAAAAAAGGCGAAGCGCTTGATAGCAGCTTCGCCTTTTTTCTTGCCCCCCGGCCTCAAACTTTCTGTATATATCCTTTATAAGCCTGATCGGCATACAGAATATGCGCTAACAACCAGCTTTTTAAAAAGTCATGGATATTCTGCCCAATTGCCCCCAAGGCACCGTCGCTGGTGCGAAAACTTTCTTTGGCAGACTGCAACCAATCGCGAAATTCATCATGCTGGCGCATATGGGAATCCAAATCAGGATAGGCCCCCGCCTTCATCTTTTCTTCTTCGTCTGCAAAATGTTCGCGCACATAAATGTCCAACTTTTCAAACGTCACCGACATGGCACTCGCATCCATATCCTGATCATCCAGACGGTCAATCAAAGAAAAGATTTCCTGATGTTGGCGATCAATTTCCGCATCGCCCACACTGTATTCATCACTCCAAACCAAGCGTGTCATTGTTCCCGCCTTGATATTTCAGGTGGACCTTTATACCAACTTTTTAGTGAAACACGCTTGACCCTGCTCAAGTCCTAAATTGCAGTAAAAACATCCTGCATATTCACGACCGTACAATATTCGCCATCCAAGACGGACAAATATAGTTGATGAACATCTTCTGCCGCCCATTCCTTCCCCGTACGGTCAACCACTGGGACGGCCGTGCAGGCATCGGCGACAAGATAGGTTTCAAACCCCAGACAGCCTGCGTGACGCACCGTTGCATCCACACTGTTATGGGTGACGACACCACAGACCAACAGCTTCTTGCACCCTTCCATTCGCAACATGGACCCTAGTCCCGTTCCGATAAAGGCACAATTGACTTCTTTTTCGATTATGATCTCACCCGGTAAGGGGGCAGTTTCCGGTTTAAAGGCATTGGTCGGCGCATGCGTATGAAAGGTCGAGGCCGGATTGGCCTCGTTATGTTTGATATGAAAAACAGGCCACTGACGCGCCCGCCACAGGGTCAGCAAGTCGAGAATACGGGTTTCATAGGCCGGATTGTTTTTACCATCCCAAACCGGTTCATCAATTGCCTTTTGCATATCAATAATCAAAAGTCCGGTTTCGTTATCAAGTTCCATATCGCGCTTGCCCCATAATAAAGAAAAGGCCGCTTCCATCGGGAAGCGGCCTTTCACTATAGACGTTTGAAATCCCTTTCGCCAAGAGGCGTTGCGATTTCTTTTGCCTTTTTGGCTTACTTAATACTTTGCAGCAACGTGTCCAGTGATGCTTTCGCATCGCCATAGAACATGCGGGTGTTTTCTTTATAGAACAGCGGGTTTTCGATACCGGAATACCCCGTCCCCTGCCCCCGTTTGGAAACAAACACCTGCTTGGCTTTCCAGCATTCCAGAACCGGCATCCCGGCAATGGGGGAGTTCGGATCGTCTTGTGCTGCCGGGTTTACAATATCATTGGACCCGATAACAATCGCCACATCGGTTTGCGGGAAGTCTTCGTTGATTTCATCCATTTCCAGAACGATATCATAAGGCACCTTGGCTTCCGCCAACAAAACGTTCATGTGACCGGGCAGACGACCAGCAACCGGATGAATGGCAAAACGAACTTCTTTGCCTTTCGCACGCAGACGCTTGGTCAATTCAGATACAGACTGTTGTGCTTGCGCAACCGCCAGACCATAGCCCGGAATGATGATGATGCTATCAGCATCTTCCAATGCAGACACGACACCATCAGCATCAATGGCAATCATCTCGCCTTCGACTTCCATCGCCGGGCCACCGTCACCGCCGAACCCACCAAGAATGACCGATACGAAATGACGGTTCATCGCCTTACACATAATGTAGGACAGAATAGCACCACTGGACCCAACCAGCGCCCCTGTCACGATCAACAGATCGTTGCCCAGTGTAAAGCCGATTGCCGCAGCTGCCCAACCGGAATAGGAGTTCAACATGGAAACCACAACCGGCATATCGGCACCGCCAATGCCCATGATCAAATGCCAACCAATGAAACCGGCGATTAAGGTCACCAGAACCATTGTCCAGATCCCCGCATCATTGCTGAACATAATACCAAGGATCAAACAGGCCAGTGCTGCCGTTGCGTTCCAGACATGGCCACCGGGTAACTTGATCGGTTTCCCGTCGATCTTACCCGCCAGTTTACCAAAGGCCACAACGGAACCCGTAAAAGTGATGGCCCCGATAAAGATACCGAGAAAGACCTCAACCTTTAAAATAGAAATCTCAACAGCGGTTTTATGCGCCAGTTTCAAGGCAAAACCTGTCAACACTTCACGGGCGGCTTCATCCATCCCCAAAACGGATTGTAGTTCCAATTCCGCGTTGAGGCCGATAAAGACAGCAGCCAAACCCACAAAGGAATGGAGTGCAGCAACCAATTGCGGCATCTCGGTCATTTGCACCTTACCGGCCACATACCAACCGATCACGGAGCCAATAACAATAGCCGGGATCAACCAGCCCAAACTGCCTGCGGTAAAGACGGTCATCAAAACCGCAACCGCCATACCAACGATACCGTACCAAACGGCGCGTTTCGCTTTTTCCTGATTTGAAAGTCCGCCCAGAGAAAGGATAAACAAGACGGAAGCTGCAATATAAGCAGCGGTCAAAATACCATAAGTCATTGTTTTATTTCCCCTTAAGACTTCTCAAACATAGCCAGCATACGGCGGGTGACAAGGAAGCCCCCAACGATATTGATCGAAGCAATCAAGACAGAAATCGTCGCCATGATCACAACCAGTGAACTGCTGGACCCGATCTGCAAGACCGCCCCCAAAATCACAATCCCTGAAATGGCGTTGGTTACCGCCATCAACGGCGTATGCAAAGCATGGGAGACATTCCAAATAACTTGGAAGCCGACAAAACAAGACAGTACGAAAACGATAAAATGGTTCATAAAGCTGGCGGGTGCATAAGCGCCAACAAGCAACATCAACAAACCACCAACGCCCAGCATAATCACCTGTTTCTTCGTTGCGTCTTTGAAGTCGGCAATTTCTTTTGCGCGTTTTTCTTCCGGTGTCAGTTGTTTGACCTCCGGTTTCTTTTGCGCCGCAATCGCTTTGACTTTCGGCGGCGGGGGCGGGAATGTGACCTCGCCTTCAAACGTCACCGTGGCCCCACGGATGACATCGTCTTCCATATTATGATTAACCTGTCCGTCTTTTTCCGGTGTCAGGTCCGTCATCATATGGCGGATGTTTGTGGAATAAAGGGTCGATGACTGGGCCGCCATGCGTGATGGGAAATCTGTGTAACCGATAATCGTGACACCGTTTTCGGTGACCACTTTCTCGTCCATAACAGTTCCTTCAACGTTGCCGCCGCGCTCTGCCGCCAAATCAACGATAACAGACCCTGTTTTCATGGCTGCAACCATATCGGCCAACCACAGCTTAGGCGCTTCGCGGTTGGGGATCAGGGCTGTTGTAATAACAATATCGACTTCGGGGGCCAATTCGCGGAATTTGGCAAGCTGGGCCTCACGAAATTCAGGGGAAGAAACCGATGCATACCCACCTGTTGCGGCACCATCTTGTTGTTCTTCTTCAAAATCCAGATAGACGAACTCTGCCCCCATTGATTCAACCTGCTCGGCCACTTCCGGGCGCACGTCAAAAGCATAGGTAATCGCCCCAAGCGATACAGAGGCACCAATTGCAGCAAGACCGGCGACACCCGCGCCCACAACCATAACCTTGGCGGGTGGCACTTTACCGGCAGCCGTAATCTGGCCTGTAAAGAAGCGACCAAAATTATTCCCGGCTTCAATAACCGCACGATACCCGGCGATATTTGCCATAGAGGACAAAGCGTCCATTTTTTGCGCCCGTGAAATACGCGGCACCATTTCCATCGCAATAACGTTCGCACCGGCTTCTTTTGCCGCTGTCATACCTTCTTCGTTTCCGGCCGGATTGAAGAAGGAAATCAAGGTTTTCCCCTTAACAAGGTACTTTAACTCGCGCGTTTCCGGCTGGCGGACCTTGGCGATAATATCCGCCTTTTCCCACAGGCCTTTGGCTGTTTTAATGACTTCGACACCCGCTTTTTCATAAGCTTCGTCAGAAAAACCGGCCATAACGCCTGCACCCGATTGAATGGCGCATTGATATCCCAGTTTCTGAAGCTGAAGAGCGGAGTCAGGAGTCATCGCGACCCGCGCTTCCCCCTTAACGATCTCTTTCGGTGTCCCGATTATCTGTCCGTTTTCCATGTATCCTCACAGTTCTTGGTCCTTCCCTGACGGAAGATTTCTCAACACATTTTATTGCGTTGTGTCACTCGCACGCGCAGCAAAAAGTATTTTTGAGGGTTTCCCCTGAACAATTAGAGCGTAACCTTCCCCAGTCTCCCAACTGGGAAACCAAAAATAAGATACGCGAAATTCATTTTTTAGTCCCGCTTTTATGCCTTGGTCATACCAATACCTGCAACCCCTTCATTTAAACAAATGTAATTTTAGTTGCGCATCGCAACATTTCATCATTCTAATTTACAGGTTCAATCGAGCCATAAATCAAGGGATCATCAGCCCTTACAGGGCGCAGAAAACGGGGATTTTTTATGCTGCTGCGCAGCATGTTGGTATGACAACTCGCTAAAAGTTACTGTGACTTAATTGCAACAGCATTCGGATTCGGTCTCGTGAGGATAAAGGTTGCAGTTGCAACCATAATAACTGTAAGTGAAACAATCACATATAAATTTTCACTTATCAGTAGGGAGAATCCAACGGATAGCGCCATGAAACTGACCGAAACAATTTTGGCTTGCCGGGAAATCGCCCCCTGATCAAACCAATTGCGCAGGTGATGACCAAACCGGGGATGAGTGAACAGCCAGCGCCGTAGCTTGGGAGAACTTTTACTAAAGGCCCACACAGCGACAAGTAAGAACGGGGTTGTCGGCAGAAGGGGAAGCATGACGCCCACAAACCCCAGCCCGGTAAAAACCCAGCCTATTGCTAAAAATATATGGCGTTGACTGTTCGTGCTCATGTTTTTTATTTGGGTGTCTCCACCCGGCTTTCAACCCGAAAAAAGCGCTCTAAGTATTCTTACAAAGTAAATTCACCTAAAAAACGGGCAAAATTATGACATGAACGACCTAATTGACTTTCAGAGACGTCTGCATCGTGATCTGTGACAAGGTTTGCGCCCGACGTTGACCTTCCCGTCCCAAAATCGTCGGCGCATCCACCCCTCCCAATTCTTCATCCAAGGACGGGGAAAGATCACCTGCAGCCAGCAAGGCATAATAACGCCCACAACACACCCGCAAAAACGATGTGAAATTTCCCAGATCATGTTCGGCATCAATCGATTCATGGTAAAGTTTGGTGATCAATTGATTAACCGTCATCGCATCCCGATAGGCAATTTCACTTAATGTTTGCCAAAAGAAGTTTTCCATGCGGATACTTGTTGCCACACCATCTATACGCAATGATTTCGACTGACTGAGCCAAAGATCACTCTCGGCCCCAACAAATAACTCACACATGGAAAACTCCCGTCTCTTTCATTTCGATTTAGAATAACGCCATAAACTGCTTTAACCAATCCGGATGGGCAGGCCAGGCCGGTGCGGTGACCAAATTCCCGTCAGTAACAGCTTGCGTAACTTCAATATCGGCATAGGTACCGCCTGCCTGTGTAATTTCAGGTGAGCAAGCCGGATAGGCTGAGCATGTACGACCAGATAGAACACCGGCGGCACTCAACAACTGTGCCCCATGACAGATCGCAGCAACCGGTTTATTGGTTTCAAAAAAATGTTGAACCATCCCCAGAACAAGGGGGTTCAAACGCAGATATTCCGGCGCGCGTCCACCGGGAATGACCAGTCCGTCATATGAGGCAACATCCACCTCATCAAATGTCGCATTCAGTGTAAAATTATGCCCACGGTTTTCCGAATAAGTTTGATCCCCTTCAAAATCATGGATCGCCGTTGCCACATGATCACCAGCCTTTTTATCCGGACAAACCGCATCCACCTGAAAATCACACGCCATAAGCGCCTGAAACGGCACCATTGTTTCGTAATCTTCGGTAAAATCACCCGTAATCATCAATAACTTTTTACCCATTGTAAAACCTCCATTTTTATCATTCAGGTTCGCAACAGTATCAAAAAAACTATGATTGCGGGTATTACAGGAATACCACATTCCATAAAAAAAGCGCGCACTCCAAGGAGCCACACGCTTTTCTGTAAATTGTCTAAGTTTCCTGACTAGAACGGAATTTCATCATCCAGATCACCACCCGGAACACTCCCGCCGGAATTCCATTCCGGTCCGGTGCTGCCGCCTTTCGGATCAGCGGAACCGCCAAACCCACCGCCAGCAGTGCTGCCCTGACCGTAATCGTCACCACCGCCGTAACCGCCACCGGCGCCTTCGCCGCCACGACTGCCCAACATGGTTAATTCACCACGGAAACGTTGCAGGACAACTTCGGTTGTGTATTTTTCAACACCGCTTTGATCCGTCCATTTACGGGTCTGAAGGGCACCTTCCACATAAACTGTGGACCCTTTGCGCAAGAACCGTTCAGCCACATCCGCCAGACGTTCGTTAAAAATAACAACGCGGTGCCATTCCGTACGTTCACGACGTTCACCGGATTGACGGTCTTTCCAGCTTTCAGAAGTTGCCAAAGACATATTGACGATTTTCGATCCATCGTTGGCAAAACGCACTTCAGGGTCACGCCCGAGATTACCAACCAAAATCACCTTGTTTACTGAACCCGCCATTGGAACTCCTTGCCTTCTATACGGTTATTTAATGTTGGGCTGACAATACATAAATCATCTCGCGGATGCGACTCAAATCTTGTTTCATTCTTACCACATTTTACGAAATTAAGCTTCTCCCAATCTCTTCCTTTACAGTTTTTACCCATTAACACTTTACTTAGGACGCAGTTCGAACTATTTCTAAACCTTCCAAATGTTCTCCTTTTGATCTTTTTAGGCATGATGATTATGAGCGTTGATGAAATTCAGGTCCGTGGGGCACGCGAACACAACTTGCAAAATGTGGATGTGAATATCCCCAAAAACTCCCTGACGGTCATCACCGGCCTTTCTGGATCGGGGAAATCTTCGCTTGCCTTCGACACCATCTATGCCGAGGGACAGCGCCGTTATGTAGAGTCTTTATCGGCTTACGCTCGACAATTTCTGGAATTGATGCAAAAACCGGATGTCGATCATATCGAGGGACTATCGCCTGCGATTTCCATTGAACAAAAGACAACCTCAAAAAACCCGCGTTCCACAGTTGGAACCGTGACCGAGATTTACGACTACATGCGTCTTTTATGGGCGCGTGTCGGTATCCCCCATTCCCCGGCAACGGGCCTCCCCATTGAAAGCCAGACCGTTTCCCAAATGGTTGACCGGATTATGGGACTGGAAGACGGCACCCGTCTTTATTTACTTGCCCCCATCGTGCGAGGGCGCAAAGGGGAATATAAAAAAGAATTTCTTGAGCTTCAGAAAAAAGGCTTTCAACGCGTTAAGGTCGATGGCGAACTTTATGATGTTGATGGCGTGCCGGAACTGAACAAAAAAATTAAACATGATATCGAAGTTGTTGTTGATCGTCTGGTCTTGCGCGAAGGGGTGGAAAGTCGCCTTGCCGACAGCATCGAAACAGCCCTTGAACTGGCCGATGGCTTGCTGTTTGCAGAAGACGCCAAAACAGGGGAACGTCACACCTTTTCAGCTAAATTTGCCTGCCCGGTGTCCGGTTTCACCATTGATGAAGTCGAACCCCGTCTGTTTTCGTTTAACAATCCGTTCGGGGCCTGCCCGGCCTGTGACGGACTGGGAACGGAAATGTATTTCGACCCACAGCTTGTGGTCCCCAACGAGTCTGAACCGTTAAGCAAAGCCATTGCCCCTTGGGCCAATTCCAGCAGCGTTTATTATGGACAAACCCTGCAAGCCATTGCTGCCCATTACGATGTTGATCTGGAAACACCCTATGGCAAATTGCCGCAAAAAGTCCGTGACGTGGTCTTGTATGGATCGGGCAAAGATGAAATCACCATTGCCTATAACGATGGCAAACGATCCTATCAGGTAACCAAACCCTTTGAAGGCGTGATCCCCAACATGGAACGGCGCTGGCGAGAAACCGACAGCTCGTGGGTGCGCGATGAGCTTTCCAAATATCAAACGGTAACCCAATGTTCCGCCTGTGACGGGCATCGCCTGCGCCCCGAAGCCCTCGCCGTTAAAATTGATGGTCTGCACATCAGCGAAGTCACTGCTTTTTCCATAGACGAGGCGGCAAAATGGTATGGATCACTGGAAGAAAAACTCGGAACCAAACAACAGGAAATTGCCCGGCGTATCCTGCGAGAAATTAATGACCGTCTCGGCTTCCTGATGAATGTCGGACTGGAATATCTGACACTTTCGCGTTCCTCCGGCACCCTGAGTGGGGGGGAAAGCCAACGCATTCGCCTTGCCTCCCAAATCGGGTCGGGGCTGACGGGGGTACTTTATGTTCTGGACGAACCGTCCATCGGGCTCCATCAACGCGACAATGACCGCTTGCTTGAAACACTTGTTCGTCTGCGCGATCTGGACAACACGGTTATCGTCGTTGAACATGATGAAGATGCCATTCGCAGTGCCGATTACCTGATCGACATGGGGCCGCGCGCCGGCGTTCATGGTGGAACCGTGGTTGCAGAAGGCACCCCGGATGAAGTCATGGCCAATCCCAAAAGTTTGACCGGGCAATATTTAACCGGCATAGAACAAATCCCCCTGCCCGTTAAACGTCGAAAAGGGCGCAAAGGGCAATCCATTAAAATTAAAGGGGCCAGCATCAACAACCTGCAAAATGTCGATGCGGAAATTCCCCTTGGTACCTTTACCTGTGTGACAGGTGTGTCCGGCGGCGGTAAATCCTCGTTGGTCATAGAAACCCTTTATAAAGCCCTTGCGAAGAAACTGCATGGCGCGCGCCTGCACCCCGGTGATTACAAAAAACTGGAAGGTGTCGAATTTATCGACAAAATTGTCGATATCGACCAATCCCCGATCGGCCGTACACCACGATCAAACCCGGCAACCTATACCGGGGCATTTGGTCCCATCCGGGAATGGTTTGCCAATTTGCCGGAATCTAAAACACGTGGTTACAAACCGGGGCGTTTTTCGTTCAACGTCAAAGGCGGGCGCTGTGAAGCTTGCCAAGGCGATGGAGTCATCAAGATCGAAATGCACTTCCTGCCTGACGTGTATGTGCAATGCGATGTCTGCAAAGGCAAACGCTATAACCGTGAAACACTGGATGTTCAGTTCCGTGGCAAATCCATCGCCGACATTCTGGATATGACGGTTGAGGAATCCGTTTATTTTTTCAAGGCGGTACCCAGTATCCGCGACAAAATGGTTACACTGGACCGGGTCGGATTGGGGTATATTCACCTTGGGCAACAAGCAACCACCCTGTCCGGCGGGGAAGCCCAGCGCGTAAAACTCGCCAAGGAACTGTCACGGCGCGCCACCGGTAAAACCATCTACATTCTGGATGAACCGACAACCGGCCTGCATTTTGATGATATACGTAAACTGCTGGAAGTGCTGCACGCCCTTGTTGATCAGGGTAATACGGTTGTGGTCATTGAACATAACCTCGAAGTTATCAAAACGGCGGATCATATTATCGATATCGGCCCGGAGGGCGGATCAAAAGGCGGGCGCATCGTCGCAACGGGCACCCCTGAACAGGTCAGTCAGGTCGAGGAAAGTTACACTGCAAAATATTTAAAAGACTATTTGAAGTAAGAGATAATAATCCACTGACTTCACAGAACCTATGAACGGGTATATAGTTTTCCAATGAGCGAAACCGATGCAATTTTTGAAAAACTGAACACATTGCAAGACGAATTAAAGCCGTTTTGCATTGCCCGCATCGGTGTGTTCGGATCGTTTGCGCGCGGCACCCCGCGTAGTGACAGTGACATTGATATGTTGATCGAATTTGCAGAAACACCCGGCCTGTTGCAACTGGCCGAATTGCGATTGAAACTGGAAGAAATCTTTGGCCGGCGGGTGGATATCGCCACCCGCGAAATGCTGGCCTCTGATATGAAAGACAATGTCCTAAGCGAGGTTATCTACGATGAAACCTCAACAAAATGAACGCTGGATCTTTCATCTCGACCACATGCTGCAAGCCATCAACCGGATTGAACATTATGTTGCCGGACTGACAAAAGACGATTTCGTCCATGATGACAAAACCATTGATGCCGTCATACGCAATCTGGAAATTATCGGGGAAGCCACTCACCATATCCCCAATAAGATTCGCAAACACTATCAGGCGATTCCCTGGATGGCTTTGCGCCAGATGCGCAACTTCCTTGCCCATGAATATTTCAATGTCGATCCCAATATTGTCTGGGAAACGGTTGTACGGGACCTCCACGGGTTGAAAATGTCTATTAAACGCTTGCTTCGCGATGCGGCTTAGCCTTCTATTCGCAATCGCACAATTTTTTTACAGTTGATGACCGTTCTATTATTGCCCTGACCAAAGCTTTGCTTTAGGAATGCAAGCTGTTGCAATTGCAATATTTAACCCCACATCAAACTGTGGGGTCATATCCGAAAGCCGAGCCGAATGAATATCTATCTGCCGATTGCCGAGATATCCGTAAATATGTTTCTCCTGCTTGGAATGGGAGGGGCCGTTGGGTTTCTGTCCGGCATGTTTGGTGTCGGCGGTGGATTTATGATGACCCCGTTGTTGATCTTTATCGGGGTTCCGCCAACCGTGGCAGTGGCAACCGGGGCAAACCAGATTGTCGCTTCCAGTGTCTCTGGCGTCATTGCCCATACCCGGCGCAAAAACGTCGATTTCAAAATGGGGTTTATGCTGTTGATCGGCGGTGTGGTCGGGTCAACAAGCGGCGTGTGGATTTTCACCGCGCTCACGGCACTGGGGCAAATTGATCTGGTGATTAAACTGGCTTATGTTTTGTTTCTGTCTGTTATCGGCTCTTTGATGTTTATCGAAAGTGCGCGCGCCCTTTGGCGCAAGCGATGCGGCTATAATTTATCCGGTAACGCCCATAAACGAAAAGATCATTCCGGCTGGCAACATAAACTGCCTTTTAAAATGCGCTTTCGCCGCTCCAAACTCTACATCAGTGCGTTATTGCCCTTAAGTGTAGGCTTTGTCGTCGGCATTCTGGTTGCCATTATGGGCGTTGGTGGCGGTTTCATCATCGTGCCAGCCATGATTTACCTGCTGGGTATGCCGACTTCTGTCGTTATCGGCACCTCCTTGTTCCAGATTATTTTCGTGACCGCAAACGTGACGATCTTGCAATCCACCAGCAACCAGACAGTTGATATTGTTTTGACCTTGCTGCTGCTGATCGGTGGGGTCATCGGTGCCCAATTTGGTGCACGCGCCGGCATGAAGTTGCAAGGCGAACAACTGCGCGTTCTCTTGGCTGTTATGGTTCTGAGCGTTTGTCTTAAGCTTGGCTTCGATCTGATTGTTACCCCCGACGATTTGTTCAATGTCGGCTTGCCGGGGGGGCATTGAAAATGCATCTCGTCCGCCTGACATCTGCTTTCCTCAGCCTTTTTGTAACGAGCTTATGCTTGAACGATGCCCGGGCGCAAAGCACAAACGAGATTGTGGCCGCCCTTGACGATCATGTGGTCGCGATTGACACCAGTTTCAGTGGCTCCAAAGTCCTTTTGTTTGGCGCAACCGAAGGTGAAGGCGATGTTATTGTTGTGGTGCGTGGCCCTTCGCGTGATGAAGTCGTGCGCAAGAAAGATCGCATCATGGGGGTTTGGGCAAATAATGAGGAAGTCACTTTCAGCGGCACCCCGGTTTTTTACAATATCGCCACATCCGCTACATTGACGGAAATGGTCCCGGCCTCGACCCGCCAACGCCTTGAACTAGGCCCTGATTATTTAAACAGCTATCTCGCCAGTAACAGCCGCGATATCGGTGATGCCAAAAAAGAAGAATTCTGGGCCGCCTTGCTGCGCAATAAAAAAAATAACGGCCTTTATGCCAGCGAAGCCGCACAGGTTAAATTTTTAGGCAAACGCCTCTTTCGTGCCGATTTCTTTTTTCCGCCCAATATCCCGATCGGGACTTATCTGGTTTATGTCTATTTGGTGAAAGACAAGGATGTGGTCAGCAGCCAAATCACTCCTTTGTTTGTCTCAAAAATCGGGGCGGAGGCTAAAATCTATGATTTTGCCCATCGACATAGCTTCGCATACGGTATTATTGCCGTTATTATCGCACTTGCCGCCGGATGGGTGGCATCAGTCGTCTTTCGTAAAAAATAATAACTTTTCTTTTTTGTAGGAGAATAAAAACGTGTTCGACGTAAATGAATATTTTGAAGGTAAAGTCAAATCCATCGCATTCCAAGGCGAATCCCTGCCCGCGACAGTCGGCGTCATGGCACCCGGGGAATATGAATTCGGCACCTCACAAAAAGAAACCATGACCGTTATCAGTGGTGCACTGACGGTTAAGTTACCGGGGGAAAATGATTTCACAACTCACGCATCCGGTGCCACCTTCAATGTCGATGCGAACGTAAAATTCCAAGTCAAGGTCGCCCAAGACACCGCTTATTTGTGCACTTACGAATAAGCATTACAATTTACCGAATAAAAAAAGCGCCCGTCAAACAGGCGCTCAGACTGCTGACAAAGTATTTTCAGTAAATAATTGACCAAAAGCCGTCGTCCCGCACTTGATGCGGGATCCATTTAAAGTCAATGGATTAGATGTTACTCTTTGGACAAAGATGGATCCCCGATCAGGGTCGGGGATGACAGTTGAGGGGCTTTGTCAATAACCTGAGCGCCCGTCAAACAGGCGCTTTTTTTATTTTGAATCGATCATCAACTTTATGCATTGGCTGCCGCATGAATGGCTTGCATATTTTGCGCATAATCCCCACCAAAAACGGCGGACCCGGCCACGACCACATTGGCCCCGGCATCCACAACCGACTTGATTGTTTTGGGGTTCACCCCGCCATCAACCTGAATATCGATATGTCGATCGCCGATCATTTCACGCAGACGTTTGATTTTGTCCAATTGCGATGGGATGAACTTTTGCCCGCCAAAACCGGGGTTCACACTCATCACCAGCACCATATCAATTTCGTCCAGCACATATTCCACAACATCGGCCGGGGTTGCCGGGTTTAACGAGACACCCGCCTTTTTGCCCATGTCCTTAATCATTTGGACAGAACGGTGCATATGTTTATCCGCCTCAGCATGCACGGTAATGATATCAGCGCCTGCTTTGGCATAATCCGCTAGGTAATTTTGCGCCGGATCAATCATCAAATGCACATCAAAAGGTTTATCCGTATAGGAACGGATCGCCTGAATAACACAGGGGCCAAAAGTCAGGTTCGGTACGAAATGACCATCCATGACATCAATATGGATCCAGTCCGCACCGGCTTTATCAACGGCGGCAACCTCTTCGCCCAACTTGGCAAAATCTGCGGACAGGATGGATGGGGCGATTTTAAGCATATTAGAACCTCGTTTAAAAAAGATTGTCCCCGCTATAACAAGGGCCACCTTAAAAGTACACCAAAAATCAAAAGAGCGCCTGCTTGAAACAGACGCCCTTTCATCATTCACTGAAGTACCGCTTAGCCGATAACCGGATCAAGTGAACCACTTTGATAACGATCAGCCATTTGCGCCAAAGACAACGGCTTGATCTTCGAGCCTTTACCCGCACAATTAAACAGCTCGTAACGCTGGACACATTCTTTTTCCATCGCCGCCATTGCCGGTTTCAAATAGAAACGCGGGTCAAACTGTGATGGGTCAGATTGCAAGGCTTTGCGGATTGCACCCGTAATCGCCATGCGGTTGTCCGTATCGATGTTGACTTTACGCACACCGTTTTTGATCCCGACGACGATTTCTTCCAGCGGCACACCGTAGGTCTGTTTCATCTCGCCACCATTGGCATTGATGATATCTTGCAGTTCTTGAGGAACCGAAGACGACCCATGCATGACCAAATGAGTATTGGGCAATTTTTTGTGAATTTCCTTCACCACATCCATTGCCAAAATCTCACCATCGGGTTTGCGGGTGAATTTGTAAGCGCCGTGGGACGTTCCCATCGCAATGGCCAAGGCATCGACTTTGGTTTTCTTGACGAAATCAACAGCTTGATCCGGGTCGGTCAGCAATTTGTCCTTGGACAACTTGCCTTCAAAACCATGACCGTCTTCTTTTTCGCCTTCACCGGTTTCCAGTGAACCAAGAACCCCCAATTCCCCTTCGACAGAAACACCGATCAAATGCGCAGCCTTTGTGACTTCTGCGGTTGTATCGACGTTATATTCATAAGAAGCAGGTGTCTTGCCGTCAGCTTCCAAAGACCCATCCATCATAACGGATGAGAAACCGGATGCCATTGCCGACATACAGGTACGCAATTCGTTGCCGTGATCCAAATGCATACAAACCGGAACATCGGGGTAAATTTCAACAGCGGCTTGGATCAAATGCTTGAGAACAGCATCATTTGCATAACTGCGTGCCCCACGGCTGGCTTGCATAATAACCGGAGAGTCGGTTTTAGACGCAGCCGCCATAATCGCCAGCATTTGTTCCATATTGTTGATGTTAAATGCCGGAAGGCCGTAGTCGTTTTCAGCAGCATGATCAAGAAGCTGACGCATGGAAACGAGTGCCATAGGATTTCCTCCAGATAATAATAATCAGTCAAAGGAGAAAGGCGCCCGATCAGAAATCAGCCGCCTTTTTCACAATTTAAACTCTTTCTTTTACGGCTTGTACGACAGCCTCGGACGTAATGCCGAAATGTTCATAAAGCTTATCCGCCGGAGCCGATGCCCCAAAACCGGTCATGCCGATAAAGGCACCGTTTTGACCGATATAGCGATCCCAGCCCATTTGCAGACCTGCCTCGACCGCGACACGTACACCATCACCCAATGTGTCGTGTTTATAAGCATCATCCTGTTTTTCAAACAATTCCCAACACGGCATGGAAACAACCGCTGTTGGAATGCCATCAGATTGCAGGACATCACGGGCTTGCATCGCGATTTCGACCTCTGACCCTGTTGCAATGATCGTGGCTTTACGCAAACCATCGGCTTCACGCAGCACATAGGCCCCTTTGGCAGATTTGTTTTCTTCGCTATATTCTGTGCGAACTGCTGGCAAACCTTGACGTGATAACGCCAATACAGAGGGTGTTTTTTCAGATTGCAGCGCCAGCATCCAGCATTCCAGCGTTTCCACCGCATCAGCCGGACGGAACACATTGGTATTGGGCATCGCACGCAACGAAGCAACCGTTTCAACAGGCTGGTGTGTTGGGCCATCTTCACCCAGACCGATGGAATCATGGGTCAGAACGTAAATAACACGTTGTTCCATCAGTGCTGATAAACGCATCGCCGCACGCATATAATCGGCAAAGACAAGGAAGGTTCCGCCATAAGGAACAAAACCGCCATGCAGGGCAATGCCGTTCATAAATGCTGCCATGCCGAATTCACGAATACCGTAATGCATGTAATTGCCACTGAAATCATCCGTTGTCACAGACTTCTGGCTATCGGCCTTCGTCAGGTTGGACCCGGTCAAGTCGGCAGAACCACCCAGCATTTCCGGGATCATTTCGCATAAGGCATTCAGCGCCATCTGTGAGGCTTGGCGCGTTGCTTTTTTCGGGGCATCTTCACACAGTTGCTTTTTGTAAGCATTGGCGCTGTCAATCCAGTTTTCCGGCAGACCACCGTCATTGGTGCGAACAAAGGTTTCTTGTGCATCCAGATCCAGTTCGTTGAAACGTTCCTGCCAGGCTTCGCGTGTTGCAACACCGCGTGCACCGGCTTCGCGCCATGCCTTCAGGATATCGGACGGAATTTCAAACGGTGCGGCATCCCAACCCAAATCCTTGCGCATTTGGGCAATTTCATCATCACCAAGCGGTGCGCCGTGGGTTTTGTGCGACCCTTCAAGGGTCGGTGCACCTTTACCGATTTTGGTCTTACAGGCAATCAAAGACGGCTTGCCGGATTTTTGTGCTTTTTCAATTGCGGCTGCAATTTCATCCGGGTTGTGACCATCAATGGCTTGCGCATCCCAACCGGAAGCCTCAAAACGCTTCAATTGATTGTCGCTGGCAGCCACACCCAAATTACCGTCAATGGTAATTTCGTTATCATCCCAAAAGACGATCAACTTGTTCAAATTCAAATGACCTGCTGTGGAAATGGCCTCGTGCGAGATCCCTTCCATCAAACAACCGTCACCGGCAATCACATAGGTAAAGTGATTGACCACCTCATCGCCATAACGTGCGTTTTGCAATTTTTCGGCAATGGCCATACCAACAGCGGTGGTAATGCCTTGGCCCAACGGCCCGGTTGTCGTTTCAATCCCTGTGGCATGACCGTATTCCGGGTGACCTGCGGTTTTCGCCCCAAGTTGGCGGAAGTTACGGACTTCTTCGATCGTCATGTCTTCATAACCTGTTAAATACAGGTAGGAGTACATCAACATGGACCCGTGCCCCGCCGACAAGACAAAACGATCCCGGTCTGCCCATTTGGGCTGCTTCGGGTCAAAATTCATATATTTGGTAAACAGAACGGTTGCAACGTCAGCCATACCCATCGGCATACCCGGATGGCCGGATTTGGCTTTCTGAACGGCATCTGCGGAGAGGAAGCGAATGGCGTTCGCCATATCCTTATGCGAGGTCATCGTAATACGATCCTTATTTCAAAAACAGCCCCTGAGACGGTGGGCGCACACTACCTGAGAGTCCTGTTTTAAGCAAGGTCGAAAAGCGTAAAAACCCCATAGAAAACCCAACCTTTTATCGGCATGTTCATATTTTCTTTTAACCTGTAATGGTTATATGATAACTTTGTTGCGCCTTACTTTAAAAATTTACAAATAGTTGCTCCCCCCATGCAATTTTCTTTGAGTAAAATCATATCATACTGTTTTGTGTCACTTCTCGGCTATATGCCTGTCGCTTATGGGAATGAAGCGGTTCGTTTATGCTATGAAGATGAAGATTATGCGCCTTATTTACGGGGTGACACGCAACAACCCGCAAAACCGAATCCGGGTGTATTGGTCGAAATCACCAAAGCAGCTTTTCAGGAAGCCGGGCAAAAAGTTCAATATATTCGCCGTCCCTGGAAGCGGTGCATGCACCTGCTGCGTGATGGCAAGATCGCCGGGATGTTTGGTGTCATCCATACGAAAGAGCGCGAAAAAATCGGAAAATACCCGATGCAAAACGGAGAAGTCGATCCAGAGCGACGCCTCTTGTTTGTCGACTATCCCATTTTTTACAATGCAGCCCATTCTGCAATTCAGTGGGATGGTCAAAGGTTTTCAGGTCCTGCCCCTCGTATAGGAACGCCGTTGGGATACGCCACGGTTAAGAGCCTGAAAAAAGAACATAAAATCATTCCGAACACATCTTTCCTGCCCGCATCAGGGCTTAAACTTGTCTCCGAAGGGAAACTGGATGGCTACATTGTTGAAAAAAACGTTGGGCTGTCTTTATTGTCTAAACTGGGATTAAAAGACAAAGTGGTTGCCCATCAGCCACCGTTCAAACGCCATGCTCTGTATTTGGTGCTCAGCCACGACTTTTACGAGAATAATTCAAAAGAAGCTGAGAAAATATGGTCAACACTTGCAGTTTTAAGAAAAACAGTGCTTGATAGCATTATGAAAAAATATATGTACAAAATTCAATAGACCATGTCGATTGATCTGATTGCCGTCAAGGCCAGCAAACAGTCCGCCGCAAAAAGACCACCTCTTCTGTTTATTCATGGTTCTTTCTGTTCCGCCCCGATCTGGCGCCATCGTTTTATGCCCTTCTTTGCCGCACACGGCCACGATTGTTATGCCGTCACCCTCAGCGGTCATGGGGAAAATGCTGACAACTGGGCGCTCCACTTCCTCGGGCTCAATGACTATGTGAAAAACGTCTGTGAAGCCATTGAACAAATTGGCGAACCCTGCGTTCTGATCGGTCATTCACTTGGTGGTATGATTGTTCAAAAATATATCGAAGATCATAGTTGTCTAGGCGCCGTTTTACTGAATTCCCTGCCCCCCAGCGGCGCACTCAGTTCCATCATGCATATGATGAACAATTCCCCCGACCTGTTTATGTCGCTCAATCAAGTGATGATGTTCGGCCCGGAAGCCATGAATTTTGATATGTTGAAACGCCTGTTGGTCAGTGATGATACCCATCCGGCATCCCTAGCAGAAGTTCATAATTTATTTCAGGTGGAATCTCTTCGTGTGCTAAACGATGTCACCTTATTCGACATCCCCCGCAAACGCGCCAAAGAAGGGTTCCCCATTGCCGTCATCGGGGGGGACAACGATACCATGATCCCCGTCAGTGCCTTGCATGAAACCGCAATCTTCCACGGTGCCGATCTGGAAATTATCCCCGGCGCCCCTCATGCCGTTATGCTGGATAAACGCTGGAAAATGGTAGCAGAACGTATTCGTTCCTGGATGCTGCGTAGCCTATGAGCGCAAACAAACAGTGGTTTGTATATGTTCTGATTAACCAGAACGGAGATTGCTACACCGGGGTAACATTGGACGATACCCCGGATCGACGCTTGGCTGAACATAACGGTGAACGTCCGGGGGGTGCCAAATACACACGGACCCGTGGCCCTTGGGAAGTTTTATATGTAGAAAACGGCTTCTCAGAAAGAGGAAAAGCGCAATCCCGAGAAGCCCAAATCAAAAAAGACCGTAAGTTTAAGTCACTGCTTAAACTCCATCGCGTTTAGTTGGTCACAACAATATTGCGTCCGGCATCCTTGGCACGATAGAGACGCGCATCAGCCTCTTTCATATAAGTATCCACTGTATCCTGCTTCGTCGGAATTTTGGCAAACCCACCGACAGAAACAGTCAAGCAGTCATTCACCTCACTTTTGACGTTCGGGATCGCCAAATCTTCAACCGCCCGGCGGATCAGTTCTGCAAAGATCAGATCATCATCTTCTTCATGTTCGCGTGAAATAACGGCAAATTCCTCCCCCCCAATTCGGAAAGCATAGTCGCTGGGACGGCGGCAAATTTCAAAAAGCTTTTGCCCGACTGTTTTCAGCGCAACATCCCCGCCGGAATGACCATAATGATCATTCAAACTTTTAAAATAATCAATATCCAGCATGTAAAGTGTCACCGCCTTATTTTCACGACGCGCACGTTTCATTTCCCGGTCCAAGACCCGTTCGAAATGGCGACGATTGTATAAACCGGTCAATTGGTCCGTTACTGACAATTCTTCAAGCCGTCGATTGACCTCGCGCAGTTCTTGCTCTGCAATAATACGCGCACGCCGTTCACGCATCAAATCCAGTGTACGTGTTGATAACCCGTCATACATTTTCAACACGGTTTCGATCAAAACGCGGAAGGAACCATTCATTTTACGATCCGCAAGAACTTTGGCTTCTTCCAACGTGCTGCCTGCATCCATACTGGTCACAACAAGGGCCAGTCGTTTATCGTCATCAATAATATGAAAAGCCAGCCAGCGGATCAAAAATTTAACCACGGCTTCGACAACATCCTGAGACGGGCTATCCCCCTCAATACCTTTTAGTTCCAGCACACGCGGCAAAAAGGAAGAATGGCTTAATTGATGGGAAATGAACCAGGAATCATCGCCTAAGTAATTGCTCCAAATCGCTTCTTCCTGTTCAAAATGGTAATGGGCATAATCAGCCAATTGTGCAAACGCATCATTTACCTGAGACATATCTTCGCGCACCAGCGAATTTGCCAGCTCATTCAGCAAATCAACCAGTTTTTTATGCTGTTCATCAATGACTTCGACACCGGTTTCAAAATTTTTATTCCACGGAAAAACTTCAAAATTATCCAGTTTATTTTTCGACATATTTACTTGGGCGACTTGCAAGGGAAATTACCTCATTTAGATAGTTTTATGTTCGCAAAATAACATATCCAAAAAGATATCACAATCCCGGTATCACTCATTGAGATGGGCGCACTGCACGTATAATTTTATCCCCTTTACGGTCAAAGACATACATGTTGTCACAGGACAGCGCCGGGCCTTCATGCAACACATCGCGCCACGGTAAAACAATATCGGCAATACGCTGTGCGGTGCTATCGCCGTTTGTAATAATCAGGCGCGACATGTCATAATTCCTTCTAGGTCAGGGATAAAGCCTCATCGAGGTCACGAATAATATCATCTGCCGTTTCCAGCCCGATCGACAAGCGTAAAACATCGGGACCAGCCCCGCTTGCGATTTGCTGTTCTTCACTAAGTTGACGATGCGTTGTACTTGCGGGATGAATAATCAAGCTGCGCGTATCCCCGATGTTGGCCAGATGCGATATCAGGTTGACGTTTTCAACCACTTTGACACCTGCCTCAAAACCACCTTTAACCCCAAACGTAAAGACCGATCCGGGTCCCTTCGGAAAATATTTCTGCGCCAGATCGTGATATGGGCTATCCGCAAGACCAGCGTAGGACACCCAGCTTACCGCCGGATGTTGCGCTAAAAATGTTGCGACTTTACGGGCATTTTCCACATGTCGTTCCATACGTAAATGTAACGTTTCAATCCCGGTTAAAAGGTTAAAGGCGTTTGTCGGGCTCATCGCCGGACCAAAATCACGCAAACCCACACAACGGGTTTTCATGGAAAAACCAAAATCCCCGAACGTTTCAATAAACGACAAACCGTGATAGGCAGGATCAGCTTCAACCAAAGCCGGATATTTCCCCGACTTCACCCAGTCAAATTTGCCAGATTCAATCACCGCACCGCCCATCGACGTTCCATGTCCGCCTAAAAACTTGGTGGCGGAATGAGTAATGATATCAGCGCCATGCTCAAAAGGGCGGAACAAATAAGGTGTCGCCATTGTATTATCGGCAATCAACACCATCTGATTTTCATGGGCAAGATCCGCCAGGGCCTGCGTATCCAGGATAACACCACCCGGATTGGCCAACGGTTCAATAAACAGGGCCTTGTGTTCCGGCTTGATGGCTGCCTTCACAGCCTCCAAATCCGTACAGTCCACAAAATCAACGTCCCATCCCAGACGTTTAAAACTGACCCCGAACTGGGTCATGGACCCGCCGTAAAGATTTTTTGACGCCAAGAAACGATCGCCCGGTTCCAGCAAAGAGAAAAAGGCCAAAAATTGTGCGGAATGCCCGGATGCACAACAAACACCCGCGCGCCCGCCTTCGAGATTGGCGATACGCTCTTCCAATGCCGATACCGTCGGATTTGTCAGGCGGGAATAGATGAAACCAAATGTTTGCAGATTAAACAAATCAGCCGCGTGATCGACATCATCAAACACATAAGACGTGGTTTGATAAATGGGCGTATTGCGTGCCCCTGTTGTTGCATCTGGTCGGCTTCCGGCATGAATTGCGCGTGTTTCCAAACCGTACTCTTTAGGTTGATTTGTCATTTTAACCTCTTGGAAGAAATAATACCGGAATTGATCCCTGCCCAGCTTAATTCACCAAACAGACGGCCATATTCAATTTTCGGGCAACGATCCATCACCACTTTCATTCCAGCAGTTTCTGCGCGTGTTGCCGCTTCATCATTGCGCACGCCCAATTGCATCCAGACTACCGAAATCTGCTTTTCATCTTTTAAAGAAATGGCTTCATCACAGATTGCCCCTGCTGCCTCGGAATTACGGAAAATATCGACCATTTGATAAGGACCGGGTACATCATTTAAAGACGCATAAACCGTTTCGCCTAAAATCACACCGCCTGCAAGCCCCGGGTTCACGGGAATGACACGGTAACCTTTGCCTTGCAAATACTTCATGGCAAAATGACTGGGACGGTTCCATTTTGCAGATGCCCCGACCATTGCGATCACACGCACATCACGAAGAATACCTTTCAACCAATCATCGTCATAAACAAGATTACTCATTATCACTTCCCTAAAAATGTATTTAAATCTGTTCTACACTACCCATATAGGTGATGTACAGTATGTACAGGCGCGACTAAACTATAAATAGATAAAATACAGAGGCAGTTAAATGTCTGATGAAATTGCCATCGCAAAAGAACTCTACAAAAAGTTCGGCCTGAAAAAGGCGAGCTTCATTGCGTTCGACAATATGCAAAAGGCAACAGGTGAAGAAGAAACAGAATATTGGTTACGCGTCATCAATCGGATTGCCTTATTGGATATTGCCGGTGATGATTTTTTTGAAACCAAAAGTCAAACAAGCTAATCCCCCATTAAAAAGCGCCGTTCCAGGCAAGTTGAAACGGCGCTTTCAATTGTTTTTATATGGGCTTAACAGCCTTTCCATTTCGGCATGGGTTGCTTGGCAATAAAGGCATCAATCCCGGCTTGGGCATCTTCTGTCAGAATATTGCATGTCATTGTCTCTGCAGCCATATCATAAGCCACGGCTTTGGCGGCTTCCAGTTGCTTGTAGAACAACTGCTTTCCAAGGGCGATAGAAACCGCTGGTTTAGAGGCAATTTTAGTTGCCATTTCCATAACCGCCTCATCCAGTTGGTCTGCGGGCACAACCTTATTGATCAAGCCATATTGTAACGCTGTCGCGGCATCAATAAAATCACCGGTTACCAACATTTCAAAAGCTTGTTTCGTTGGCATATTTCGTGTCACAGCGACCATCGGTGTGGAACAAAACAGACCGACATTGATCCCGGATGTCGCAAAGCGGGCTTCTTCAACCGCAACGGCCAAATCGCATGTCGCAACAAGTTGACATCCGGCTGCCGTCGCAATCCCATGAATACGTGCGATCACGGGCTGAGGGATGGATGTAATTTTCAACATCACTTCCGAACATTTTGCAAAGAGCGCCTGCATCGCCTCGCGCGTTGTATCTTCGCGCATTTCTTTCAGATCATGGCCTGCACAAAAAGCCTTGCCGTCACCTGCCAAAACCACACAACGTACAGAACTGTCCTTGCCAATTTGATCAAAGGTTTCAAGCAAAGCTTCCAAAACAGCAACAGATAACGCATTAAATTTTTTGGGACGGTTCAAGGTGACAATAGCAACCCCGTCCTCATCACGGCGTGTGACCAATTCTTCATTTATCGTTTCGGCTTGCGCACTCATTTTTCAATGTCTCCCATGTCTTAAATCTAATATTCGAAATCAAGATATCGCAAATTGACGTTTACGTAAACGTAATATAACATCTTTTCTAAACTATAACATAACGGGAGGCCACAACATGGCAAAAATCAGCGTCGAAGATTTCGACCATATCATCGAAACAGAACTTCCCTGGGCACAGGAAATCGGCATGAAAACGGACCAGATTGGTAATGGTGACGCCGTTCTGAGGTTGCCGTTCAACGCCTCGATGTTGCGCCCCGGTGGCACCGTATCGGGTCCGACCATGATGGCTTTGGCAGATGCCTGCATGTACGCGGTTATTCTGTCTGCAATCGGCAAGGTAAAGCTGGCAGTCACCACCAATTTCAATATCAATTTTATGCACCGTCCCGCCCCGGGTGATTTGATGGCGGAAGGACGTATTCTCAAACTGGGCAAGCGCCTTGCCGTTATGGAAGTTACCTTGCATTCCGATGGGCACGACGAACCCGTTGCCCATGCCACGGGCACCTATTCTATCCCGCCGAACAGAGAATAAGCGTAAAAAGACGCGAAAAGCTTGCTCAATTCAGATTCTTTATTTACATCCGCACATGATAAATTTAACCTTTCGGTCAATTTATTCACAGTCCGGACACTTAAATTATATATAGAGAGAGAAGATGAGCAACGATCATCATATTGTTCTGGATGTCCATGAGCGCCCGTCCCCCGGTTTATGGCTTATCCTGAGTACCCAACATCTGTTTGCCATGTTTGGCGCAACCATCCTTGTTCCCTACCTGACGGGGTTAAACCCGTCAGTCGCCTTAATCAGCAGCGGATTGGGCACTTTGCTCTATATCGTTTGTACCCGTGGCAAAATCCCGGCCTATCTGGGATCCAGCTTTGCCTTTATCGGCCCGATTATCGCGGCCTCCCAAATTGAAGGGATCGGTGCCGCCGGTGCCTTGGTCGGCTGTATTTCTGCCGGGTTGGTCTATGTCGTTGTTGCGATTATGATCCATTTCTTCGGTGTGCGTTGGCTAATGCGCCTGTTGCCACCGGTCGTGGTTGGGCCTGTTATTATGGTCATCGGTCTGGGGCTGGCCTCTGTTGCTATCAATATGGCGATGAACGACCCGGCAACCGGACAATACAGCACCCTGCATTTTGGTGTCGCCCTTACCAGCTTGCTCATTACAATTGTCTGTTCGGTCTTTATGCGTGGTGTTTTCGCACTCATCCCGATCCTGTTTGGCGTGGTCGGCGGTTATGTGATCAGCTTATCCCTCGGCTTAATTGATTTTTCCAAAGTTGCTGAAGCCCCCGTTTTTGCAATACCCGACTTTACCTTTGCCTTTATTTCCGAAGGGTCTGTCCTGACATTGACCGCTGTTGCCCTGATTGCACCTGTGGCTTTTGTCACCATCGCCGAACATATCGGCGACCAAATGGTCCTGTCCAAAGTCACGGGGCGTAACTTCCTGGAAGAACCGGGCCTGCATCGCTCCCTTCTCGGCGATGGTCTTGCCACCGCCCTTGCTGCCTTCATCGGTGGCCCGCCCAACACCACCTACGGGGAAAACATCGGCGTTATTGCCATTACCCGTGTTATGAGTGTTTTTGTGGTCGGTGGTGCGGCTTGTATCGCAATTTTGTTTGGTTTTATGGGGACCGTCAGTGCGTTAATTCAAACAATTCCCGTTCCGGTGATGGGCGGTGTTGCCATTTTGCTGTTTGGTATTATCGCCTCTTCCGGTATGCGCATGATGATTGATCGTCGTGTTGATTTTGGTATGAAACGCAACCTGATTATTGCGTCCGTTATTCTGGTGATCGGTATCGGCGGTGCCTTTATCCAGTTCTCCGGCGACTTCAAGATTGCAGGTATGGCCTTGGCAACATTGGTCGGCTTGATCCTGAACGCCATTCTGCCCGGTCGCGAAAAAGCCGAAGCTGGCGGTTCGATTTTCAGTCAACCTGACGACATCGAAACTGAAGCAGCAGAATAAAGCCAATTCACAACGGCAGCGGTGTAATTCACACACACCGCTGCGGGGATTGACTAAAAACAACATTACGAAAAGTCAAAATACCTACTGTGACAAGAAAATAAGTCCAAACGCCCGTGAGAGATTGGTTATAAGTGGTATTACCACACAGGCAAATACCATAACCAATTCCTCAGGAGACAATGATGAACAAGCCAATGGCTTATAGTGGTGAAACGCAAACAAAACCGGTTGGACCTCAAGAATTTGTCCTACGCTTGCTCAACACATTAGGCCCGGACGAAGCCAAACAATTCTGTCGGGAAAACCATTGGCTCGGCATCCTCAATAAGATTTCCTAAAAAAGATAATCACTTCAATTGCAAAAAGAGCTGCCCGGTCAAACGGCAGCTCAGATTATTGACAAAGCCCCTAACTGTCATCCCCGACCCTGATCGGGGATCCATCTTTGCCCAATGAGTAACATCTAATCCATTAATTTTAAATGGATCCCGCATCAAGCGCGGGATGACGGCTTTGGGTTAATTATTTACTGAAAACACTTTGTCAGCAGTCTGATCTGCCCGGTAACGGCAGCTCTTTTTTTATCTCATTCCTGCTATTTGCTCCAGCGCGCAATATTTTCATCCAGCAATCGATCGATATCCCCAGCGGCCATCATTTTTGACAGTTCCTCATTTATCCTGGACAGATATTTCTTACACGGAGATATTTTGGAAAAGGCCATATACATATCTTCTGCCACAAGCGCATTCTCAACAATAACGACTTCATCATGATAGGCATTACGCCTGATATGGCCTTTGATCGTCCAGAGCGGGGCAATGCCATAATTTACCCGATCACTGGCAATGAGCTTCAATAAAATGGCATAATTGCGCACCCGTTGAACGTCCAGCTTTGTGTCAATCAAGTTGTCGATATCATTACCGAAACTGTCCCCCATCGTCGCAGCCCCCTTAAAGTAAGGTAAGTCCTTGCGTGATTTTATCCGGGATTGATATTGCGGGTTACGGACGATCACAACCGGGTCGGTAAAATAAGGGATGGTAAAATCATAAATCTCGCGCCGTTGTTCTGTTTTATACAGCGCATATATCAGGTCGATTTCCCCGATTTCCAACGCACGCAACGTCCGCTTCCACGGGCCTTCGTACGATAAAACAATCGGAACGCCGATCCGTTTACCAATTTCGACAATGGCATCAGCCCCCACCCCTGCCATTGTTTTCCCGTCATACCACATTGCCGGTGGGGCCTCGGGATGTGCAGATGCCTTAATAGATGCGCAGACATCTTCTTCTGCCTTGCCTTCGCTCACAAACGAAGAAATCAAGCAGATCAAGCACCCGAACATGTACAAAGATCGTCTGATTATCATAGGTAAAGGATACGCCTTTTCAGAAAAAAGGGCACCTCTTTATTGAAAAGAGGCCCCCTTAAACATCAACTCCCAAACGTTTTGCGCATATAGGCAACCGCCGCGTTAATATCGCCATCGCTTAGTTCATCATCGCCGGCACGCGGGGGCATTGTGACTTCCGCGCCCGGTTTTTCAATCCCGTTGATGACCGACTGTGCAAGCTCTGCATCGCTTTTGGACCAAACGGCCGGGGCATTGGTAAAGTCTGGAACACCTTCCATTCCCTCTGCCCCTTTGCCATCTTCGCCATGACAGGCGACACAGACATTGTCGAACGTCTCCTGCCCACTGGCAAATGCCGGCATATTCAAGATCAAGCCGCCAAGTAGCACAAAGGCGGTAACCCCCATTTTTTTCATTTTTTCTTCCCCTCTAAAATCGGAAATAATATCCATTTCAGAATAAAACGAATTTGGAAAAATGAATATCTAATAATAAAGGGGCGGGATCAAAAAAAGATCCCCTAAAACGTGCCGAACAAACGATCCCCGGCATCGCCAAGGCCCGGAATAATATAAGCTTTCTCGTTCAAATGAGAATCCAACGAAGCCGTATAAACCTTGATATCAGGATGTTGTTCTTCAAACACTTTCATCCCTTCGGGGGCCGCAACCAGAACCAACAGACGGATATCTTCATCCTTAATACCTGCCCGGTTCAAAACGTCTGCCGCATAGGCCGCAGAATGCCCCGTTGCCAACATGGGATCGCACATAATAAAGGTACGACCCTCCACCTGTGGCAATTTCACCAGATATTCCACTGGCAACTTGGTTTCCGGGTCGCGGTATAGGCCAACATGACCAACGCGTGCTGACGGCATCAATTCCAACAAACCGTCACTCATGCCCTGCCCGGCACGCAAAATCGGCACCACGGCAATTTTACGCCCTTCCAAAATCGGTGCATCATCCATCGTGACCATAGGGGTGTCGATAACTTCCGTTGTCAACGGCAGGTCTTGTGTGATTTCATACCCCATCAGCAAAGAAATCTCTTTCAACAAAGCACGAAACGTTTTCGTGGATGTTTTCTTGTTGCGCATATGGGTGAGTTTGTGTTGGATCAACGGGTGATCGACAACATGAAGATTTTTAAAATCCGGATGCTTGAACATGGCGAAACCTGTCTATATGGTCAAATCTGATACGGGCGGACTCATAACACCCCCGCAACGCCATTGCAAACGCTGATCCCCCTTGCTTCCTTCGCTTTTGAAAGTACGCGCCCCAAATGACCCAAGTCCTGACAACCGTCATCCCTGTTTTTGCCATTATCGGATTAGGATACCTGCTGGCAAAACGGGGGCTTTTCAGCCAAGCCGGCGTTGATGATCTTACTCGTTTCATCTTTTACCTTGCTGTCCCGGCCCTGTTGTTTCGCACCTCTGCCAGCGGTGTGATGGAACGTGATCTCGAACTTTCCGTCCTGCTTGGCTATTACGGTGTAGGAATCGTCATTTTGCTCGCGGTTACCTTCTTCTTAAAACGTATCGGATATGAGCGCGCTGTGGTAACGGCAATTTCCGCCTCTTTTTCAAATCTCGCGCTCACCGGTTTGCCCATCGTCCAAACGGCTTATGGAAACGAGGCCCTCGTTCCGTTGATGACGATCATCACCTTCAACGCAATGATCCTGTTTACCTTATCCTGTGTTTTGATTGAAACCGCACGCAACCCGAACGCCAATATTATCGGTATTCTTCTGGGTGCGATTAAAAGCGTCATCACCAACCCGTTGGTCATCGGACTGGTCAGCGGTTGGGCCTTTGCCCATTCCGGTTTCGACATGCCCATTATCATTGATCGCACCACCGATATGCTGGGTAAGGCCGCCGCCCCTTGTGCCTTATTTGCTGTGGGTGGCGGTATGGCGCGTTATTCCCTGCGATTGGAAGAAACCACCCTGCCCGTCCTTGTGGCTGCCTTTGCCAAACTCATCCTCATGCCCTTGGCCGTGTGGCTCGTCACCAAATATGTGATCGAAGCTTCCCCGTTATGGGTGATGATTGCAACATTGGCTGCAGCCATGCCGACAGGGGCCAACCCCTTTGTCTTTGCCACCCGATACGGGGTTGGCGACAGAATCGCCGGGAATACGATTCTCTTAACCACGGCGCTTGCCCTTATCACCATCAGTGCGTTTATCGTCTTCTTCCCCCATCCATAGAAGGCAGAACATGCGGTATAAATATCGCCTAACTCGTTGTTTACAAAGGATACATGAAGCCTTTCTCTATCCTCCATTTTCTGCGGCATACAGAAACGGTATTATAATACCGCGTTTTTAATGTGCTGTTTTTAAACGTTTTTTTCCTGTTGACTTCTGTTCAAAATTAAACATAATGCGCGCTCCTTTTCCGGCGCGGCATTTTGCCATGCTGGCGAAGACCAGTTTTAATCCGTATGCAAGTGGACTGACATGAAAACTTACACTGCAAAGCCGAGCGAAATTGAACGCAAATGGTTCATGATCGACGCTGAAGACGTCGTTCTGGGTCGTTTGGCGGCAATCGTCTCGCAATACCTGCGCGGCAAACACAAGCCGACTTATACACCGAACATCGACACCGGTGACAACATCATCATCATCAATGCTGATAAAGTAAAACTGACAGGCAAAAAACGCTCTGACAAGATTTACTACTGGCACACCGGTCACCCGGGCGGTATCAAGCAGCGTACAGCAGAACAAATTTTGGGTGGCGATCACCCGGAACGCGTTATCGAAAAAGCTGTTCAGCGCATGATCACACGCAGCCCGCTGGGTCGTCAGCAAATGAAAAAGCTGCACATCTATGCTGGTGCTGCTCACCCGCATGAAGCACAACAGCCGGAAGTACTCGACGTTGCTTCCATGAACGACAAAAACAAACGGAGCGCATAATCATGGCTGAAGAAAAAAAGACTTTGGAAGACCTTGCCAGCGTTGCAACAACTTCTGAAGCTCCGGCTGCTGAAGCCGCTGCTCCGGCTGAACCGAAAATCGACGCACAAGGTCGTTCTTACGGTACAGGTCGTCGTAAAAACGCCATCGCACGTGTTTGGGTGAAACCGGGTTCCGGTAAAGTCACCATCAACGGTCGCGATATTGAACAATACTTCGCCCGCCCGGTTCTGCGCATGATCCTGAACCAGGTTTTCGAAGTAACCGAACGCGAAGGTCAATTCGACGTAATCGCAACTGTAACTGGTGGTGGTCTGTCTGGCCAAGCCGGTGCGGTTCGTCACGGTCTTTCCCGTGCCCTGCAAAACTTCGAACCGGCCCTGCGCCCGGCTCTGAAGAAAGCAGGCTTCCTTACTCGTGACTCTCGCGTTGTTGAACGTAAGAAATACGGTAAGGCAAAAGCCCGTCGTTCCTTCCAGTTCTCCAAGCGTTAATCACTTACGCCTCCGAGACATACGGATACAAATCACCCTCAAAGCCTTGCATACTGCGGCTTTGGGGGTTTTTTGCGTCTGGGTTTTGGACTGGCAATTACCACAGAACATTACCACACTTTTTTACCACAGCTAATTGAAGGTATTCTGCCACAGACATAGTCCGGCGTTAGAGGTTCATCCCAGTTGAAATTTCCAACTCAGCTTGAGCATTTTTTCATTTTGATTAGTCGCTTTAAATATGGCGGGTATTCATTCTGCCTTGGCATGATTGTCTCTCGTAAATGCCAGAATCTATCTTTAACCTCTTGCTCTTCATTCTTTATTTCTTTCAATAACTCAGTAAGACGACTATCCATCTTAGCAGCTTTCAAATGCACCTTCATTTGCGTTTGAATGCTCTCAATGGACATGTCCTTGTATCGATCAAGTTTATTCATGAAGATTGCCAATTCCCGACGGCTCCGTGTTCCATAATACTCGGCAACCCTGAAAAGGTCATGAACAAACTCTGCCGCTTCTATAGTTTGCACAGGCTTAGGAAAGACCTGAGCATGCACCTTCTTTAAATAGCTTTGGTAGATGCCTCTGGTATTTTCAATATTCTCAGTAATACGATCTGTTCTGAACAGACCTTCTTCTGTTTCTATTAATGGATCATCATTCATATTAGAGAGGATAATTACACCCGGCATTTCCTCCACAAAATATTCAGCTATTTCTTTATTAAAAATATCAGCATCCTCGTAAACTACGATGATGTCCGTCTTTTGCACATACTTTAGGGTTCTATTATCCGGGTCCATATCTGCAAATTCAAAACGTGGGAACGCTCTCATTTTTTCGAGAAACTCACGTATTTCTTTCTGTCGTTGAGGAATATTGGATTTTCGATTGTGCTTGCAAACGTAACTCGTAACTTCCCTCCAAATAATCTCCAACTGCTGTTCTTTTCGTATTTCATTTTCCAAACGGGAAATCTTTGATGAGACTATTTCATCAATGAGTTTTTCCAACTGTGCAACAGATGTCATCTTTGCTTGATCAAAATTCTGCATGAAATACAGCTTGTCCCCCATGTTCAAGCTGCTACAGATTTTCTCAAATTCGGTCCGGGCATATTCATCTAGTCCAGCAATCAATTCTACATTCTGCGGGTTTTTAAAATCGCCATATTGAAATTCTGTCAGAGGACATAGTTCTAAATGTCCATATTGGTATTTTCGATTGGGAGCGTCTTGTAACGTTTCCAACATTGTCTCAAACATCTGGATGATTTCAGCATCTTTTATCATTTAGCCCTCCAATTCCTGATTGAACAGTAGCGACTTTCAACCAAATGTCAAAAATCAAGATTCAACGCATACTTTCGGACGAAAACACTCGGCCAATCTTGATTCTGTCGCCTTTTCAATAAGTTACAAATTTGTAATACTCTAAACATCAGAAACGCACAGGGCGTTTCAAATATCAAAATCTTAATCCGCAAGGTCGCGGCCAACACAAGGAGTGATTCCTGTGAACGCTACCCCCTTGCCTACTTACAGGAGGCCATCATGGCTCGTAAAATTATCCCAGAACCCCGCGTTTCTTCTACCACTGCAACTTCCCAAAAAGCTCTGGATGCGAATTCCGAGGCCAATAAGAAACCAACCTTTGACCTCGAAAAAACCATCAAGAAATTGACGACCCAAGGTGCTGCAATTATGCAGGACTACCGGGGCGGCACCAAGAAACTCAAAAACTACCTTGCCGAAGTTGCTGTAATTTACCGCATTTTGCAGGGTGACCCGAAGGCACTGCTCGCTCTTAGCGAACTCTATCGCAAATACAGTATCTCCACCAACTCTGGCCCTTTCCAACCATTCACACGCTTGGTTTTGGGTCTGTATGGCGAAGCTACAGAAGCCTTCATTCTTGAGTTTTGTATTGATCAAGATGGTTTTGTCGATGAAATCGCGGCAGAAGAAGAACGTGCTTACCGTCAAGATCAGATTAAAGCATGTTCGCGTTGGTCAAAGGCTTGGGGTTTTGCCTACAAGTGCTGGATCAACGATGAAGTTGAACATCCGATTGACGTCTTTAATACATACGGCGGTGTCCACGGCTGTATTGCAGAAAGTAAACGTCGTGAACTTGCCGAACTTGGAGAGGGAGAAGAAGAGGACGTCTCACCTGATAGTGACAACGACCCTGACACTCAACCGCAACCGGAAAACACACCGACCGGTGCTTTGATCACCCTTGAGCCGGAGAAAGTTATCGATGACGGCACTGCTTTTGCTCAACGGTTCAAGCACTTGGTGGACAGTGCAGCTTCTCACCCCATCGCCAAGCCGTTCAAGCTGGCCCGCAGCATGGTTGTCGAGAAAGAGGAATACCACCTAGCTCTCGTCCGCATCGAAAAAGACGGTAAAACCGTCACGCCGCTTGAGTTAGTCGTAACTGACGAAATGGACTTCCAGTCCATCATGAATCACCATATGGAGGTGACTACTGAGGAAGAACAGCAAGCTGTATGACACATATTAAAATGCATACATTTAGAGAGGGTGCTAATATTTGTGCCCTCTCTTTGCTATTTGGATTGTATGAATTGATTAACAACTATAATTTGCGTATTATGCCGATTGGCAATCGAAAGAGATGTGTGAGAATAAGATGAAAGTTCCAGTGTTTTTAAGCTATCCCAAACCTCATCAAAAAGCACAGAACCAGTTCATTCAGAAGCTAAAGAAAAAACTAAAGAACTTGGGATTAGAACCCATGACTTTAGGTGATAGCGACTACGATATGGAAGCCCCTTTAGTTGGGATACGCCGTTTAATGAATCAATCCTGCGGCTTGATAAATGTGTCATTTAAAAGGTCAAAAATCCACTCAGGCACCTTCAAATGTGATGCTGACATCAACAATAATGATGCCCAGCCCATCAAAGACATATGGCTCTCAAGTCCCTATTCTCAAATTGAACCTGCCATGGCCTTTCAGCTTGGTCTTCCTGTTCTAATTATTCGTGAAAAAGACGTCTTGGCTGACGGCGTGCTAGAAAAAGGAGTTCTGGGTATTTACATGCCAGAAGTAGACCTGAGCAAAGATATGAAAGAGTATTTCAAATCGAAAGAATGGCAGCAGTTAATCAATCAATGGGCAGGAAAAGTTCGTCAAGTCTGGGAGACAAACGGCCACCCAGCTAAAAAATTTACGTAAAAATGACCACAACAAAGACTAATCTTGGTGACAAACGTTCCATCCAAATAACCCGTATCGCTAGTAGCTTGGTTGGTGCCATACCCTATGTTGGCCCTGTTGTCCAAGCTATCGTGGCTGAGTTAATCCCAAATACTCGCGTAGAACGGTTGGAAAAATTTGTCCTCGAATTACGTGATAGGTTGGATGATGAGCAGTTGAAACTTTCAACTGCTACTGAAGAAGGACTCGATACCTTCGAGGAGGGCATGTGGCAGGCTGCACGGGCCTTGTCGGACGATCGACGCAAAAAGATTGCCGCCCTTGTATCAACAGCCCTCACGGGCGAGGATTTGGCTAAACAACTGGCACGGCATTTTCTGCGTGTATTGAACCAGCTTGGTGATGCCGATATAGCGATCTTAATTGAATATGCAGAAGGCAAGAGGAGTATGCTCGGTAGCTTGGTGTATAATCCAATACTGGATGATGACGCTGAGCGTTCTAAGCAAATAACGATTTTGGAACGTTCACGATGCATGCTGCTGTCATCGTTTGGATTGCTGCAAGCCGTTGAAGAGGGGCTGGATAACCCAATGTTTGAAATAACCAGAACGGGTCGAGATTTCGTCGAGTTTCTAGATTTCGACAAAACCGAGGAGCAACCTGAATAAGTCAGGCAAAGGACGGAGGGCTAATTGATGGATACGACAGCAAAGGGAAACGCCCTCGAAAGATCATTTTATCAATACCTGCTTGATCAAAAAGGTAACGGCGACCTTGTATTCGGCCTATATCCGGCAGCATTATGTGAAATCCGCCATAAACCAAAGTATCCTAGCCGTGAAACGCCCCGCGATATTGAGTTCGATGTAGCTATTGAGTTCCGTCGTGATGGAGCAACTGAGCCGCATTTGATCATCATCTTCGAATGCAAAAATTACGCAGGAAATGTTCCAGAACCTGAAATTACAGATTTTTCAGACAAGCTTACCCGTATTGGAAGGCACAGAACAAAGGGTGTTGTAGTTCTAAGTTCCAAGCTGCAATCCGGTGCTCAAGACTTGGCAAGAAGCCGTGGGATGGGTATCGCAAAATTCAATGAAAATGGCCTCGAAATGATTGCTGAACGTCGTGGTGCCTTGATGAACGACAATCAATTTATCCGCAATTTGATCTTCCAAAATCACACACGAAGCAAGCCTCTCAAGTTTTCAGCCTTTTACGATGGCAGTTATTTTGACTCGCTACAAACCCTGCTGACAGCCCTGAATGGTGATGGCGTATCCCCTTTGAGCGATAGCAACGCCTCAATTCCATTTGTGAGCGATGAAATACTTGCACGCCAAGCTCACTCGCTACTTTCTGAAATCGATTACAAATCTGGCCCGGTCGATCTTGAAGCGATTTGTTCCGCCCTCTCTATCCACGTAGATTGGCGAGAAGAAGAATGCCAAGATGATGATGGTTATGAAATTCTTGGTAAGGCGGATTTTGGAAATAGAAAAATCCAGATTTATTCACACCAGAACCCACACCGTGAAAGGTTTACCCTTGCACACGAAATTGGACATTTCTATTTGAACCATGACAGTTTTCTTAGAAGTGAAGCAATTGTCGAAGCTGATCTATCGCTTGACGCTTCGGCATCAAATGGGCACATGCTTGGCAGATTGGAACTCCAAGCAAATATGTTTGCGTCTAACCTGCTACTGCCTTTAGGGCCATTTGTATCTACAATAGAACAATTAAGGGAACATTACGGCTACAGCACACAAAGGGGACATGGCTACATTTATGTCGATAACCAGCCCTGTAATAAGGGTGACTACGATAAACTTTTGAGCAGCACATCATCGGTCTTTGAAGTATCCAAGCAAGTTGTTCAGATCAAGCTAAAGAAACTTGGAATGTTGAATGATCATAGGACGTAACCCGTCCTCATTTTTTGAGCAACTCCAATCCATCCGATGACTTGTCAGAAATGACCCAAAGGGGTCGCCAGTCTGTTATCTGGCTGAAATCTTTTTGGCATTTCTTTTCCGGTGAAACGGCTTCGGGGCTACCAGCCGCAATGCCACACATGGCGTTTGTATCAATCCATGCCTAAAAGGATAAAACATGAATATTCGTTATTTCTTTTTGTGTGCAGTATTATCAGAATAAGGCTTCTGGGGATTGATAGGACGTTCAGTAATGTGGATATGCTCAACCGGCACACCCATTGCTCTCAGCAAAAAGGGCTGCAATTGATCCATTGTCAAATCGGCTAACTTTTTAGCCCCTTCTTCTCCAAGTATTTCACCTTCATTAACGCCGCAATTTGCGAATGCATATTCGACGGCACGTTCGATAACTCTATTTCGCTCGTCTTCCCAATGACGCTTCCTTGCGATGGGTATCACCTTGTTCATAGCTTGTATTGCTCCATCCGGTGCCGCCTCAAAGCTATAACACTTGTGCAACTGACCTACGGAAATTTGAACATTGACTTGAATGTCGATTTCTTCTCCTGCTACTGGATCAATTGCGTAGGTATAAGAAAGTTCTGGGCCGTTGTAATTTTCTGACAAGCAGATGATCATCCTTTGAAAACCAAAATATTCAACATAAGAAACAAGAAGGTTTTCAGAAGGGATACCAGTAACATTGACACAATGAAATAC
Source organism: Terasakiella brassicae (assembly GCF_014641495.1). Classification (GTDB taxonomy): domain Bacteria; phylum Pseudomonadota; class Alphaproteobacteria; order Rhodospirillales; family Terasakiellaceae; genus Terasakiella; species Terasakiella brassicae. Next base: position 42,229 of record NZ_BMHV01000014.1, on the reverse strand, counting down.
GGCATCATCGGGTCGATTTAAAACAAAGTCACCATCATAATAATGCCCAAAACATTTTGATGAATCTGCTGTCATCAAATACGCTAGGGCCACATCACATCTTCCTGCTTCAATACCGTTCAAAGCAGCAAATGCCATAGCAGTTTTCACGCTTGATTTCCCTGCAAGCTCTTCGCCGAAATGATGACTAAAGCGTAGGTTACCTTCCGGGTATGAAGATGTAATTTTTCCCTCTTCCAGAAATTTGTCGGTATCAATTTTAGGATATTTACGTTTTACCCCTTTCAGCATTTTCTTTGCTTCTTTTACAGAATTTGCCGATATCGACACCGATACATCTCTGCCTTCAACAAATTCAGAAAACTGAGGCTTGGTAAGCCCCATAGTGCCATCTGGGTTAAAACGTATATGTTCACCATTATCGGTAGGAATGTTCAGCGACTGCACAGAGCCACGTTCTCGTTTAATATTGAAGAGCAAACACATCTGCTCCATCTGTTTAGCCAAAGCAGTGTCCCAAGTATGCCCTGTGGAGTTATTGCATGGATCACAAATGAACCCACGAACCTTTAAACGCCCCCCTACTGCATTAGGAATGATGTGTTCATTCGTATCGTTCTTCTTGGTGATCTTATCACCACATAGACAGCAGATTTTATTCGCCACTACTTATTTTCCCCTGTCTCTTCCATAAATCTATAATGGGTTGAAGGATATTGGTAACACCTTCATTGCAGTGTTTTTGTGTCGTGGCTAACGTCGCAACATTACCATTCCGAATAATTTCAGCAGACATATTCACGTTGGTTCCATCTTTACCAGCGGCGACCAATAACAACATCTCTTTCTTGTCGGCTCTTTCTGCTGGATACTGATAAGGGTTTTCGGGATCAAAAGGGGCAGTCCAAGCCTCATTAATTAAAACAACGATATCACTGCCATGGCGTTCAACTTCATCAGCGACTTTTTTCATTATTAAGTATTTGTCCGCACGCACTTCTGTCTCAAGCTGCATTGGGAGAATTCCCTTCGTCGGATGGATTAATAATGCGACATTAGAATGGTAGCCGTCTTTAATGAAAACAGTTCGAGCCATGTTAAATAGATTTTCAGCCATGTCCTCGACGTTCCAAGATGGCTTTTCGTTATCTTCTATTGGTCGATCACCATAATATCTCTTTTTTGCAATTTCCATATCTTCTCTTGAAACATGCTTTTTTACAGTTCCAAAATTTCTTGCTTGCCCATTTGATAATGATATTTGCATCGATCTATATTCACTTGTCGCAACCATGCACGGGAATTTACCGTCGATGTGATTTCGCTCATTATGTATCACTTCACTGATCCCATCATGGGTTAGTTCAATCTGATCGAATTCAGACAATCCGAAAGCACTATGTGCGTCTTCAAGAATAGTTGATAAAAAACCGTGCACATGAGCAATCGCCTCAAGGACCTCAACGTCGGGCAGATTTGCTTCGACCCAACAACGTTCAATTTTTATCGTTCCATGCTTTAGAACTTGCTCCTGCAACACACGTGGTGGAATCCGTGCAATGATTTCATCAAGTGTATCACACACTCTTGCTTCAACCTTTTGTGTGGGGTTTTCATCTTTTATATAAGAAGCGATGATCTCTGCTGTTACAGAGCTTTTTGTTTGAAGGTCACCCTGCTTTTCAATTTGATTTCGGGCAGTAACTGACCACTTCATTATCGGGTCTAGCTTCATTTTCTCTTGCCACAAAGCATACCACCCTTCAAATCCCGGCAATTGCTTTTTCTTACTTTGCAATATGAACGTTACGGTTCATAAAGTCTGTATGCAGTCTTGGGCTGCGGCCAAAAATTTCTCAGGTTCAAAATAATTCTCAATGGCGGTGTGCCAATGTGAATGCACACGATCTAATCTTTTGTGAACTTCTGAAAGAGGGCATTCCCCTAAATGATTTCGATAATCCATAAGCCCCCGCAAAAGGAATAGACAACCAGTAATAGCATATATAACATATTTTCTTTTATACGCATAACCACAATTAAGAAAGATAAGAACAATGACAATTTCCATAGCATGGATTAGAAAACTACCAGATGGTGAAGAGTTAATTTTTGCATCTGACAGTAGGCTTTCAGGCGGTTATCAATGGGATACAGCACAAAAAATTTTTCCGTTGGCTGGAATTAACGCTGTCATAAGTTTTGCAGGAGACTGCGACCTTGCAATTCCTCTTGTTCATCAGATTAAATCTTCATGTGAAAACTATGGGCAATTCAGGGATGGTTCAGTTGATATTCATGAAGTCAAAGGACACATACTCAGAATAATTAATGATATGAGGAAGAATTTTGCTCATGCGGCTCCCGGTGTTCTAGAGGAGATGGATAAAAAGACAAAAATCCTGTTAGGCGGTTTCTCATTTCAGAAAAAAAGACTTGTTTTTTGGCGACTATCACACAATAGAAGCATTGGCGAATTTGCGGCCGAAAACCCAACCAAGTGGCATAAAGCATATGACAGTAGAAAACTGTTTGTGTTTTGTGGCGATCACTATGATGAATTCCATAAAAACTTGGCTTTAAAATCTTGGGGGGACGATAGCATTGAATATTTCGATAAAGAACCTTTAGAAGTGTTAATTGATATGCTTCAATCAGAGGAATATAATGCCATTGGTGGTTCACCCCAGATGGTAAAAGTATATGAGCATCGTAATTTTCTTCCATTTGCATTCAAATGGAATACCTCCAAAGGAATGAAAGTCCATCTATTTGGTCGCCCTTTTATGGAGTATGAAAAAACAACATACCCTATCATGGATAGTAAAATGGGCATTCTATATCCGTTACAACACCTTCCTACAGGTCTTGAAAAAGTATAATTGGACGAGTCTCTTTAGACTATAGCCATTGTATCCGTTTTTCACTGAGACATTACGTCGCAGTATGTATGTGCTTTACATGTCTCATTAGAGTATAATTAGACATTTATGAGACGATTTGTTATAATCACACCCTAATAAGACAGTAGGAACTTGATATGGCGGTTTACGGATACGCTCGCGTCAGCACGAGCCAACAAGACTTGACGATCCAGCAAGAGGCTTTGGCCTGTGCTGGATGTGAGATTATCAGGTCTGAAAAAGTCAGTGGGTCGAAACTTGCGAACCGGCACGAGCTTGAAACTTTGATGCAGTTCTTGCGACAGGATGATGTTTTGGTCGTAACGCGGATCGACCGCCTCGCACGTTCCATTCGGGACTTGCAAAACATCGTCCATGACCTGAATGCAAAGGGTGTCAAATTGCGAGCAACAGAACAGCCGATTGACACCAGCACCGCTGCCGGTAAAGCATTTTTGGATTTTTTGGGTGTCTTCGCCGAATTCGAAACAAATCTTCGTCGTGAAAGACAGGCCGAGGGGATCGCGAAGGCTAAAAAGAACGGCGTTTATAAAGGACGCAAGCCCAGCATTGATCGTGATCAGGTTCTTGAAATGAATAACGCGGGTATGGGACCAACCGCCATTGCCAATGAGCTTGGTATCGGGCGTGCGTCCGTTTATCGGATTTTATCCTCAAATAAATAATGGAAGGCACTTATGTCAAAGATTGGCCGCAATGATCCATGTCCATGTGGCAGTGGGAAAAAGCACAAGCATTGCCATGGTAAAAGTGAACAGAAACCGCCCGTCCATAAATTTGCGGGGGCTTTTCCTGATTACCAGAATAAACGTGTATATGCTTTCACGAAAGACATGGTGTTTAATCAACTTGATCGTGATTGCCGGAAAATTGAAAAATCTTTTGATTCCTTCACCAAGAAAGATATCACTGCGGCAAGCGAGTTATTCGGGTTATCCGCTACTATTATCGCAAAGCAAGTTTTTAAGTCTTTAGATGATCAATCCCTGCATCACACTTGTGCACGCCTCATTTTTACGGCCTCACAAACTTTCCTTGCATCGGTAGATAACGCACGACGTGGTTTCAGACGACAACATTGCTCGCTAGCCCGTGATTTTGTTGAGCTATTAAGCGTCGTGCTCCATTTGGTTTCCCAACCATCAGCACTTGAACAATTTTATTCGGGAAAATTGAAGTCACCAAAGGCCATTTCTACAGCAAAAAAGTTTTTACCACCGTTCGGTGAAATGTATGGACTTCTCAGCAATCATTTTGTCCATGTTGGAGTTGGTGCCGCTGACTTTGATCCACTTATCGAGTATACTATAGATGATGAATCGCTGGGTTTCATTGTCCCAAACATCAAAATTATGGCATGGCTGATGTATGTGGTTGCTGAATTGGTTTTCTATGACGAAATACCACAGCCTCGGTATTGGAAACAGGTTATTCAAAATAACTATATGTATGCCCCATCAGCCGTCGAGTTAAAATGGATGAAAAAGTTTCTGTCTATTAAATAATTTCCACAGAAATCCGACAATCCCTGCGTTCATGGTGTTCATCACCAAACGACTGGCGTCGTCCAAAATTTATCGGTTTTTGGAATGATTCGGTTGAAACTTTCAACTGAAAAATATTCGTGTGCTAGCCAGCCTTATTAAATGCATTTTTCACGGCAGTTGGAATTCGTTTGGCATCTTGACGATCATGATATCCACCATCAATTTCTTGTATGAATTGGCATACACGCCATTCGGTCATTTCATCCTTATGTCCAGCAATGGTTGCGGTTTTGATAAAGGACATGGCTAAACCGAAAATACCTGTGTATCGAGCATCAGAGTGTTCAGCATGAGATTGATATTCTTCGATTTTCTTATGGGGTGCAAAATAACAATCTGATAACGTCCCATCCCATTCACGATATTCTGATGCTTCGTTGTCGTTGGCAGCATTTTCGACACTCTCATATTCCAGTGGTGCAATGGTCTGCTCTGATTGATCATGAATAATTGTCCGTTCAATCCATTTTATCGGATCAATTTCGTTGCCCGGATATTCATTGAAGAAACCTTCGCCATCTGCTGTCGGCATCGGGGCATAAAACAGGCTAGATGCGGTGAATTTGCTCACATCAAAACCGTGCCGTTTGACGATCTTATTGAGCTTTGCCAATTTATCTGCCGTTTTATCGTCGTAATAACCTTTATCATTCAACACCCGAACAATCGATTTGACGATAACCTGATGAACTTCCACACTCATGATTGACGTGGTGGGAAAGAAGGCTCGCCAGCGGTCATGACCGCTGAAAGTATTCATGGTCACCATATGTAGGTCAGGAAAATATTTTCGAAATTCTTCCGGGGAGAGATCACCACCATCATTATCAAACCAGACCCCGTTGCAATACTTGATGTTAGCAAGGCCACGACTGGTGTCTTCCGATAAATTTGGATCAAATACGGCAGAAGAAATCAAGAAATTCGAATTCTTCATTTGCCGCCCTTGAATGGCATGGGCATCGCGAAGTTGTGCAATCAGTTCCGCGTTGGTCAGCCGTAGGCGGTAATCCGGTGTCGAGGAATAGATACTGTCAAACATCTGAACGGTAAATTTTTTGTAATTCCGTTTGATCTGCTTGAGCAATTCAGGCCCGTTTGCCGGGTCTGATTTTTGTAACGCAATTGCCTTATCTATAGTATTTTCGTTACACTTTTCGTGCTGGACTAATTCCAGTTGCTCCTTGAGCAAACGGCGTGTTTTCTCCGCCCGTAAACGGACCTGTCGCTCTGCTCCAGTAAATGATGTGCCGGTCTTCGTCTTTCTGCCTGCTTTCTTTTTGGTCTTCTTTGGAAGGCCGCCGAGCATTCCAATCTGGCAGCCGCCAAAATATCTCGCTAAATATTCCGCAGTTCTTAAATCCGGCACGATGGCTGTTTTATGATTTGAATTTCTTGGGTCACGGATTGATCCTCGCATAATCGCTTGATAGGCAGCCTGACATCCGGTTGCGAATTTCACATAGTCAGGATCAAGACCTTGTGATTTCAAAAAAGCATAGTGGGCCGGAGTCCGGTTTAATGCCGACAAAAAGACCACATGGTCAATATGCTGATACTCATTCATGCCATTTGAAACGCCGGGTAAGCGTATGTTGCCATGACGTCCAAACAAATCATCCTGAATATCGTTATTGCCGACCCAGCAGAATTCCTGATCACCGAGTTCCTTTTTGATTTGTTCCACGGACCAATCCAAAATTGGCTTACCGTCAAGTTCCACATCTCGGCTTCGTTTCGACCAATCATCCTCAAACAGATATTTAAAGGTAATCAGTTCACCATTATCATGGCTGAAATACCGGGCAGCCCCTGAAATGGCTTCATGCTCCGTGAAATGGACACCTTTTAGGGTCCAATAGAGGTTCAACAAGCTTTCATCATACATGGCCCCCATGATCACCACATTCTTGAAACCGTGAAAAACGCTTGGTTCCAGCATGCCAAAGAATGACAGTGTATGCTTGCCATGCTCGGTATCACCGTTATGATGGCGGTGGAACTGCTCTTTGCGGCAATAAACAGACCAATGATCGTTCAAAATGCAAGATGACACTTCCGAGAACATCGCAAAGACATCATCGTTGTCTTCATTGCGTCGGTATTCAGATAGCTTTGAAGAAGTCGATGGAAATACCCGGTAGTGGATGGCATCAAAATCCTGCACCTCAATATTGCTGGTGAGTAGTTTGTGACTGCGGGGAAGTTTAAAATCCCATGCCTTATCCACAGTGGGAATTTCATCAATGATGATGGTCCAATCACCACTGCGGTGCCAATAGGGAAGTGTCAGGAAAGCGGCTTGGGTGATCAGAATAATTTCACCAACTTCATCTGCGTCGGATAAATGCCCCATGATTTCTTGCTTAATTGAACCACGGTGAAGTTTTTGATCATGGTCACCGTAATAGAAATTTACCCGGCATCGAATGCCCTGTTCCTTCATGTAATTGATGATGTCACGGTAAGTTTGATCGATCAAAATCTTGCTCGGTTGCACCAGTGCGATCTTTTGCCCGGCTTTTGCAGCGTTGTTGACGGCAAACCGGGCAGCAGCATAGGTTTTACCGCTTCCGGCCAGAGCATTCACTTTATCGTAAGAATACGGCATTTTTTGTTCCTTATATGTTCTTTTCTATGTCAAATAAAATCCCGGCAAGGTTAATGGATTACCGGGGAGGGTTAGATTTACTTTTGTCTATTCGTTGGACCTTGGTGTGCTATTCAAACAGCAATCTGTTCCAAGTTTTTGAGTTTTCTAAACAAAGTCACTTCGCAATTTTCAGGGTCGTCATCAGGGATGATTTCGACAATCACGTCTGCCAGCGAGATGGTTCCACCATCGCCTTCGATCTCAACGAAATAGGGTTTAGTGAGGAAATCGACAGCTTCATCATATCGTCTTGCATAGATACTTACGTCACAATCCAGACATATGCACATTCCGGTCTCATCGGCGTATGTGATAATTATATTTCGTGCGTTGTCGGTAATGGCATCTAGGGCTAGAAAGCTCACATTCAGTTGATTGTCCCTGAATGTCGCTATCCGGCTTTTGGATGTCCCGCTGATGTGGATGGCAAAGCTAAATAGCTTAGCTGGTTGGGTGTAGTCGATGTCAGAAACTTCTATCATTTTCATCATCCTATCCTTTCAAAAGGGGCGGCCCGTATGCAGGAGGCATTTGGAGGGAACATACGGGCCTTGGGGGGGGCAATCAGTTATTTATCGTGATGTTCTTCATCTTTCTGAGCTTGAACACGCAGACGTTCCTCATGTTCTTTTCTGAATCGGGTGGTTAATTTCCTCGGTTGTGTGCGGAGATTTATCATCTCCCAATTCGGCTCGAACCCGACCATCACGCAATCTTCCGGCAGATCAGGCATTGGCTTTCTACATTTCATTCTTCTTACTCCTCGTTTATGGAGAGGGTTGTTGTTCCTCGTCCGTAAGGGTATTTATGCTGCGAGGTCATTTTCGTGTCCCTGCGATTGGTTTCCACGGATAAATAACTGTAATCACTTATGAAACAGGAGTTGTTACAATGATGCAGACAGAAGAGTTGTATAAGGTTTTAACTGAGGCAGAAGTAATCCGAACTCAGGGTGAGTTCAGCCAAATCTGTGGTCGCAAATTTAGTTGGGCGAGTTCGGCAATTAGCTCAGAACGAGAGATGTCACTGGAAGCAACCTTGGCCTGTTACTGCAATTTGCTGATTGCCAGAGATGCTGCTGCCAAAGAGCATGACTTCGCAACTTGCGAAGAACTGAACGGTATCTGCAAAAGGATTTGGAATGAAATCTGCTGTGAAGTAGGCAGTCGTTGTCAGTCACTAGCGGCTTAACCAGCTTTCTGTCCAATCGTTTCGATCATGATCATAGACGGCCCCGAATTTGGACATAATACTCATTACGTCGCCGATTGCCTTTCGATAGTTTTCTTGGCATCGTCCCAAAGCACCGGGAATGGCCGCCCCATGCTTTTCCCAGCGATTTTCTTCCAATAACCAACCATGAATACGTAAAATACGTTTTTCAGATGATCCGTGAGTTGGCCGGTCGATAAAACCGTTATCACCGCCGTAGGGAACGGCAAATCGATACAACCAGCCATTGGCTCGCTCTGCCATATCACTGTGGTGTTGGACCAACCGTTGGCACTCATCTGCAATGCGTTTGACCTTGCCACCTTCCATCATTTTACGACGGCTATCCCAGTATGTTGGTGACGGTATGATGTCATCGATTTGTGGGGCTTCAAAGGCTTGCACGGAATGAGGTGACAAAGTTGCCACCGCCACTCCAATTGCTACGATAAATCTCAAAATCAGAAGTTGATACCGCATTGTTTGAAACGAGGTTTGAGAAGGTTTTCAGTTCCACGAATATCGTGCTCAGCGACAACATCAATACCCATGTTGTGACCAAATTTCATAAGAAGCTTTTTGCCGCCAACCAATTTTTGGGCAAACGCTTTACCATTGTAGTTCAGCAAAAACTTGCCATTGACGATCTTCCAGTCTTCCTTGATTGGCTTACCGCCATCAATGCGATACATGACTTCCAGATCGCCCGTAAACCCAGCGAGATGGTCTCTGGAAATCTGGTAAACAACATGGACTTGCCCTTCACCGGGAATGCATCCAATTCCAAGGTTTGGATAAACACTTTCAGTGAAATTCTGGATTTGCAGCACTTCGGCTTTGTCGGTGAATTTGTCAATCTTATCGCCATTTTGCCAGCCCTGTGGCATACGGGCATTTGCTTGACCAGTCATAAAGATCACCGCTGCCAATAAGCCTACACCTAAAATCATTTTCATTAAATTATTCCCCTTTGATTTGGACCAAATCAGAAATGGTGACCTGTCCGTTGGTTTCACGATGGATTGCTTTCGCGACACGCCGTGAAGGCATGATCTTGAAATATTTAAGGCGATGAATAGTGCTGACATGCACACCAACTTGGTTTGCAAATGCCTGCATCGTTAGTCCTTGAGATTTCAAATAATCATTAAGCGTCATATGCAAATTGATTACAGCATATGAAGCATGAGTCAAGCATTATATGCTATAGTCATATTTTTGCGTATAACGCAAATTTCTCGTCTGTATCCTGAACACCCGTTACAACAGAGGGAAATGAAAATGAAATTGAACTTCCGAGAAATGAGGAATCGTGCTGGATACACGTTAGAAACGGCAGCGGACCGTATGGGGCTTAGCCCTAGTCAGGTCTCTCGCATTGAAAGCGGGACCTCGGACACCAGCTTGCGTAGAACGCAAGAGTTTGCACAATTATATGGATGCACTGCTGCCGAACTGATCCGTGATCCGAAAGATGGTGTGGTTGAAACTTTCCACCTGACCATCCTAAAAGACGTGATTCTCGGCGTTGATGGTTTTATCACCAAAAACCAACTCGACCTCACGTCAGACCGTAAGGCCGAGTTGATTGTATCTTTCTTTAAGATGGAAGCTGACCGGTTGAAAGATGATCCAACTGGTGAAGTCGATCTGGACCGCTATCAGTCGATCATTGCGGCTCTGACTTAGGTTCACCTTTATCACTCAACACTGCACGCTCCCATGAAAGAATTTCGCTTCTAAGAAGCATCATGGGGCGAACTTGTTTTGGATCAGATTTCACATACGCAGCATTTGATGACATCCAAGTTAAGAAAATTGGCTTTGTCCAAAAGTGCTTTACTTTTCGAGTGTTGATTTCCTGACAGAAAGCCTCTGTTATTTTGGCTTCCTCTACAAAATTTATTCGCTCTCTGAACTTACAGGCCGTTGCATCCTTGAGTAAAATATTGACAGCGACATCCCCGCCATGCCCCGTTTCTGCAATAACATTTTTGGTTATTTGATACCAACCGGGATACAGCATCAAAATAACAAACGATACCATTAGAATGCTAACAGATGCCCACAATATCTTTCTCTTCATCACATGATAAGTGAAGAAGAAGACCAATAAGAATGAAAAAATAATGCAGATAATAACAGCGGACGCCGTAATATAATCAGTCATAAATTCTGGCACCTGAATGTCACCGAATTTCTTCTCAATGAAATTGAAAGCGATCACACAAGTCATTGCAATAACAACCATTGCCCAAGTGTTTGAAAAAATTATTGGACCCATGTCTTTCTTAAGCAGCCACCATCTAATTCTCTTTTGTCGAATATAAAATGTGTAAAAGCCAACACCAAAAGCAACAGCAAACAACAACCCAAAAAGAGAGATAAAAAGTTTGTCTGCACCGTCAAATGCTAACCACATCCAACAGTAAATTGACACGCCTAAACCGTTTAGCAAAATAAACCTTTGCGAATTTATTTTATGGTAGGCGATATCAACGGTTTGGAAGTAACTACTTAAAAATATTCTACCGGTCTTATCTCCAAGCCTTATAATCGCACCATAATAGTAAATCATCGCTGTCACAAAGATGTAGAACGCGAAGGCCGCAAATATAATTGCTATTTGAAAACCAAATCCCATTGAAGCATCGAAATAGGGTAAATTATTTTTCGTGCAATATGCAAATAGCATCAGGAATCCAAGTCCCGGCCCAAATGTTGATGCAAGAACCAATGTTTCCAAAAAGAGCTTGACGATAGTTTGTAGCCCAATGATCGTGTCGATCTTATCTTTCCCTTCACCCACCGGCGATAACCATAGCATCAACTTTTCGTAGTTCGTTTTTTTATTCAACGCCCTCTTGCTCCTAATTGATTTCCAAGATCAAATCTTCAATTCCAAACTTTAGATGCTTGAGCGACTCAATCGTCACATCCGGCGTCAGCTTTTCCCCATACCCTTCGCCAGCATCTTTGGCGACTACCCAGCCACCAATCGTCTTCCAATCTTCCATCCTGATGTCCCGGTTGGAATTTGCGAATTGTTTGAATGTATGTCGAAACGAGTGGAATGTATGAGCCTCGTCTTTGATCCCAGCGATATTTAACCATTCATTCATGATGAACATAATTTCGGTGGCATAGGCGTTGCTATGATCGGTCTCACGGGCACCTTCGAATAGCATATCATTGCCCTTACGACCGTTTACAAAGCTTATGAAGCCGAGTTTCAGCACAAAGGGATGGATTGGCACCTTACGGCCTTTCTTTCCCGTTTTTTTGTCTGTCTTGGTTTTGGTGAAGTGCATTACCCAAACACCGTTTTCCTCGAAAATATTTTCGGGTTTCAGGCTACACACCTCAACACCGCGAGCACCGTGATAAAGAGCAAGCAAAGGAATGAACCCCAAGGGGTGATGCAAATAAGGATAGTTTTTGAAGAATGCGATTAGTGCCTGTTTATCAAAAGATGTTCGCTTGGTATCTTCCAGCCCTTCCCAGAGGCCCTTGGCATGGTTCTTTTCGATGTAGTCTTCATTGTAAGCGTAGTTAAAGAAACTGGACATGCGACGCAAGTTCACCTGCAAGGTGTTATGTGAGATGGTTGGGTAGTCTTCTCCATCAACTTCTTCAACAATTCTCGACGGTTTCATCCCTTTAAACTCAGGATTTCGAGACCAATAGAGAGGCAAGTTTGCCATGATGAACTTGACCCGTTTCAGATCGTTCCGATTCAGACTATTCAAGGCCCGGTTACCATATTCACGCCGCAAAATTTCAGTTGAACCGCCATACAGCCGCTTGATCTTTTTTCCACCTGTTGGACCGTCGTCATAAAACTCACGGATAAACTCTGACACCGTGATGGAGCCAGACATAGGATGCTCCATTTCTCGCTGGATCAAATTCGTCGCCGTCTTTTCCAATGTCTTATGATCATATGTCGGCGTGAACTGCCCTAACGAATTTCCGGCTTCGAATAACAACTGCTTAATCAGCCGGGGCTTCATCTGCTGAATCAGGTGTTCAGTAGGAACGTTATAATGACCGGCAAACTTTGTATGTTCGAAGGCGTTGACGATAAGTTCTTCGGCACTCATGTCGGCAGATGCCCATTTTTCGCGATCCGCATCCGTCGGAAGCAATGGGGCCAATTCCGCCATGATGGAACTATAAATCCGTTCCTCGACGTCTCCAAGACCCAGATTGACCAGTTGCTGAGGCATTTCCAACCCGGAGACCACCGTTGGCCGAATGGCTCGTTGGGCAATCTGAAACTGTATCTCGACTTCCAGATCAAAGGCTTTGGCTTTCAGAAGGGCTTCACTGTAGTCGCGTGTCTTCGTGCTTTTTCTAACGAATTGGCCCTTGCCATATTTGGCTTGAAGATGGGGGCGGTATTCCTTCGGAATGTGTCGCTGATACCAGTAAGTTTTGCCCCGCAGATAGAGGCGATTTTTCAAGCCAACCATACCCGTTTTTCATGCTTTTACGGCACGCCTTCCCAGCCTATTACCACATATCTTTACTACAATTTTTTGCATCAAAATCAAACAAAAATCATTTTATATTTTATTTTCAATGAGTTACTATTTTGAAATATTATTTCAAAAACTAATAAAATCTACAAGCGTTAATCTTTACAGATTACCGACGCTTCACGAGAGCATACGGATACAGAAAACCCGCTACCTTTTGGTGGTGGGTTTTTTATTTTTTTCGCCCCACCAAATTACCGCTTATACGCAAAATTTTTCTTCACAACACGACTAATAAAGCTGTTTAGCCCTTCACCTCTTTCAGCTAATATTTTCATCTTATTGATATTGGCAAGCCCAGTACTTGCAACTGTATATCCATAAATCGAACCATCATGAAATTGCACCTCAATTGAATCAACTTCAATCGAATATCCAATCACACCAGAGTCTCCACCCAAGTTTTTATATCTATTCATCTCCATACCCCTTCTTAATATATATAGGAAGAAGCATACCATCCCCTTCCCAATATTCAACTTATAATATATTATATCAGAAAAATACACTATAAAGTGTGGATAAATTAAATTAAGCATAGCAAATTTATGGTAAGATATTTACATCACCGATGCCCTTTGAGATAAAATCCCACTTCTATTTGGAAGAATCTTTTTTTGTGTATAACTTAAGTGACTTTCACGAATGTGGCTCTTCACCTTCTTAAGGAATTTTCTATATGGATTGGCTTGCAATCGTCCCTGTTTTCGTTATTGGAATGTTCCTGTTGATCACGTGGAACGCCTTATCCCCCATTCGTTTCATTCAACAACAACGCGCGGAGCGCGAAAAACGCTTGAAAGAATGGCAAGACCTCAAGGCAAGTGAAGCTGAGGAAGAAGCGTCCCTTTCGAAACACTCCGACAACAATCCCCTATAGCGCCTGAAGGAACGCCCTAATCATTTTGGCGCTTCGCAAATGGAACACCTGTTTTGTATTTTGAGTCTCATCAATCAACTGCCTGTAACGAGGCGTCAGTTTTTGATGACACAGCCATAACACGCGATAGCTGTTCAATGAAATTTTCCAGATCGGGCTATTTTCGGGCCAACCCTCAGGGTTGATAAACACCCCTTTTAACAAGCGTTTTGTCACCCACATACCGTGTATGAAAAGAGGCAGGTCAAGATAGATCAATGTATCTGCCGCCGCAAAACGTTCCCATGCAGACGGGACGCAGCCAAAACCATCAATGATCCATTCATCCTGTTTCAATATCTTACGATGGATATCCAGATAATCTTCATGCGGGACTTCTGCACCTCCGGGGCGATATTTTATTTTATCAAGCGAGTGTAACGGCAATCCGGTGGCTGCGGCCAAATGCTTTGCCAATGTGGACTTTCCACCCCCTGCATTACCGAATATGGCGACTTTTTTCATTTTCTCTCCTAAGGCATAAATTCTTTCCCCAGAAGCAGACAATAAAAAACCGCCTCTAGGGCGGATCTTGTAATTCTGACACAACTAAACCCACCATTCCTATGGAATGATGCGAATAATTTCGAAAAATTGCTGTGTCATATATGTTTTCATAAGATGATTGTGTGCGACATCAGAATAAATGTCAACACCCGCCGGACTTGTTACAAAATAAACAAGATAGACAATAAAAAACTTCCTCATTTCAATTTGTTATATTACTGTTTATTTGTTCTAAAAAGAGGTTTTTATGGTCACATATTCAGCAGCTTATCGCATGGTTCATTATATGGCTTGGGCCAATCATGTGACATTGCAAAATGCAGCTCAGCTTTCAGAAGAAGAGTTACATGCCTCGCGTGACACTCTTTTTAAAACAATCGCCGGGACATTTGATCATATCCTCGTTATTCAGGAAATTTTCCTCGCCCATTTACAAGGCACAAAACACAATTTCACAGGCAGAAGCCGCACAACACCGTTGCCGTTTAACGATGTCGCACACCGATTAAGAGAGCTGGACCAACATTATATTGAACTTGCAGCCCATTGGAGCCAAGATGATCTAGAAGAAATCATCCCCTTTGAATTTGTCAATGGTGGAACAGGTACCATGAGCCGGGAAGACATCCTCTTACACTTGGCAAATCATTCCACCTATCACCGTGGATTTATCAGCACCCTGATGTATCCTTACCACATTAATAGCGCGGCGAGTGATTTAAGCGTATTCCTGCGCGACATTTGGCCGATAGTTAAGACAATCAACACCCCTCGCCAGCGTTATCAGGCCATTATAGACCAATAGAAACAACAGTAATGATCTGACTTCAAGATCATTTGCCATTCACAACATATACCCAACAGCCTTGCGCCGTGCAGCGACCGCTGCTTTATGCTTCGTGCGCCATTCAATCAACTGAGCAAGCCCCTCATCCAAACCCGTCTGCGCTTCAAAGCCAATTTCTTCAGCTGCTCTTTTCGGGCATCCGACACGGTTTGTTACCAATGTTGCCTGCGACCGTTCCTGATATTGAATAGGTTGCTTGCACCCTGTCAGCTCAACCAGTTTTTCCGCCAATTCTTTCAAGGATGTCCGCACACCGGTCCCCACATTATAGTAACGGTCTGACGTATCAGCCTTCATGGCACAAACATTCGCACGGCCACAATCACCGACGAAGACAAAATCAAATGCCTCTGATCCATCGCCAAAAATTGTCGGGCTTTCCCCTCGGTCAATAGCATCCAGCATTTTCATAATAACGGCAATATAGGCACCATGATAATCCTGGCGCGGTCCATAAACATTCATGTAACGCAAGCCAACTTGTTTCAAACCATAACGGTTTGAAAATGCCGTCGCCATTGCTTCCCCGCAAATCTTGGTCGCACCATAAAAATTCTTATTGTTAAAGGGATGGTCCTCTGTCATCGGGTCTTCAACAGCATCACCATACACAGATGCTGACGACGACCAAACCAAACGCTCGATCTTATTCTGGCAGCATGCCTCCAATATATTGAACATACCTTCAACATTCACACGAAAGGCAGAGCGCGGAAATTCATGGCATTGCAAAAGCCACAAAGCTGCGAATTGAAAGACACCCTCAGCACCTTGCAAGGCCGCAGATAATAAATCAGGATGGGTGATATCTCCTCCTGCCTCAAAGATTGTGACCCGATCATCCTTCAAAACATTTTCTAAGTTTTCATGCGAACCACGAGAAAAATTATCATAGATAACGAGTTCCTTGATATCCTCTTTCAATAACTCTTCCATCGCATGAGAACCGATGAGCCCGGCCCCGCCAATAGAAACAATTTTTTTGCCGCGAACATCCATAATGATGCACCTTTCGTTATCTTGAGGTAATTCTCTATATCGCTAAAACGGTGCGACCATAAACAAACCGATAAAAAATAAAAAGTGATTTTAGTGCTGATCAAAGACCGAAACCGTTACGATCCGTTCAGCTTTTGATTTCTTCTACCCTCTTATAGAATGAATTGCATGTTCACTTAAATGTAACTATAACACAGTCAATTATGTATTGTTTTCGCAATGCCGATCCCTGCAGGCTGGCGAATACCATCAAACAATGACAAACCTAGCAGCAAGGAATGATATTGTGTGCGGCATTGCTGGAGCGATCAACCTAAATAACGAACCGGTCCAAAACTTAAATCGTCGACTGGACGTTATGAGCCAACTGATCCATCACCGTGGTCCGGATGGAAAAGGCCGTTGGGGAAACGAGGACCAATCGGTTGGTTTAGCCCATCGCCGTCTCTCCATTATCGACCTGACCACTCACGGTGCGCAACCGATGTTGGCGCAAAATGGAACCGCACTGACCTTTAATGGCGAAATTTATAACTATCGCGAATTGCAAAAGAAATTAAGTGATAGCTGGACGTTTACCAGTCATTCCGATACAGAAAGTATTCTTGCCGCCTATGACAAATACGGCATGGATAGTGTCAATGAATTACGCGGTATGTTTTCGTTTGCCCTTTGGGATCAAAAAGAAAACCGTCTCTTTTGCGCACGTGACCGTTTCGGCATTAAACCCTTTTATTACGCTGAGGTTGACGGGACTTTATATTTTGCTTCTGAAATTAAGGCACTCATTCCCTTCTTGCCCGAAGTCAAAACAAATGCAGATGCGTTTTCAGAATATCTAACTTTCCAATATACCATCAGCGAACAAACCCTGTTCGAAGGTGTCAAACAGCTCATGCCCGGTCATGCATTGATTGTTGAAAATGGTGGTGTTCGCACATGGCGCTATTGGGATGTTTATTATGAAATCGACTATGAACATAGCCCGACCTACTTCAACAACAAATTACGCGAACTTGTCTCCGATTCAATCAATGTACATTTACGCGCGGATGTTCCTATTGGCAGCTATCTCTCCGGCGGCATTGACTCAAGTTTGATTTCACTGCTTGCAAAAGACTTCGACCCGGCAAACAGCCTCGCCTTTCATGGTAAGTTCACGCAATTTCCCGGATATGATGAAAGTCATTTTGCACAGGATGTGGCCGATAAATGTGACAACACATTGCATCAAATTGACATCACCGCTGATGACTTTCGCGATAATATTGAAAAGGTTATTTATCACCTTGATGTCCCCATTGCAGGACCCGGTGCCTTTCCACAGTATATGGTCTCAAAACTCGCGAGCGAGCATGTGAAGGTCGTTCTTGGCGGACAAGGCGGTGATGAGATTTTTGGCGGTTATGCCCGTTATGTTGTTGCTTATTTCGAACAATGCATTAAGGCTGCCATTGATGGCACGTACAAAAACGGCAATTTTGTTGTGACACCGGAATCCATCATTCCCAACCTGGGTGTCTTGCGCGAATACAAACCCCTGATCAAAGAATTCTTCCGCGAAGGTTTATTCGATAATATTGATGAACGCTATTTCCGTTTGGTCAATAGATCCAACGATATGGAAAATGAAGTGGAATGGGAAAACTTGAATATCGCAAAAGTATTCGAAAGTTTCCAATCGATTTTCAACAACACACGCAACGTACGCAAAGAAGCCTATTTTGACAGCATGACGCATTTTGATTTTAAGTGCCTCCTGCCGGCCCTTTTGCACGTTGAAGACCGAATGAGCATGGCGCATGGGTTGGAAAGCCGGGTTCCCTTTCTGGATCACCCCCTGATCGAATTTGCAGCCACGGTTCCGGCTGATGTTAAGTTTGAAAAGGGCAATATGAAACATATGCTGAAACAAACTTATAAAGATGTCCTGCCAACCAGCCTGCTGGAACGTCGCGATAAGATGGGTTTCCCCGTGCCTTTACGGGAATGGTTTGCTGGTGATTTGCATGATATGGTTCAAGATATTTTCAGAAGCCACAAAGCAACAAACCGAGACTTCGTTAACTATGATGCGGTCCTGAAAAATTTTGATAATGTGGGGCAATTTTCCCGTAAAACGTGGGGCCTGTTTAGCTTGGAACTGTGGTATCAACAATTCCACGACAAAGCGGATAGCTACCGAAAACTGTTAAGTGAATAACGATATGTCAAAAGTTTCCAATAAAAAAGTCAGTGAATTCTGGAACGAGAACCCCGTTGCCGCCGAAGGTATTGAATTTGAGCCGGGTTCACCGGAATTTTATGCCCGTTTTGACAGTATTCGTGAAGCGGATGACTGTGAACCCTATGCCTATTCGGATTTAATTCACGGATACACAAGTTCATCCGGTAAAACCGTTTTAGATATCGGTTGCGGTAATGGTTATGTTTTATCGCGTTATGCTATGCACGGTGCAACGGTTGAAGGCGTGGATATCACCGATACCGCTGTCAATTTGTCTCGCAAACGCTTTGAATTATCCGGGCTTCAAGGGCATTTTCAAACAACGGACGGCGACACATTACCTTTTCCCGACAATCACTTTGATATTGTGTGTTCCATGGGGGTTTTACACCACATTGAAGACCCACGCCCGATGATCAAGGAAATCTACCGCGTCTTAAAACCCGGCGGTCAAATCATCTTGATGCTTTATTATCGCTATAGCTGGAAAACGGTTGTGATTATGAGGCTGAAACGTCTCTTCCATCCCAATTATCGTGGAAAAAGCCAACAAGAAGCCCTGAACATGAATGACGGGGATGATTGCCCGCTGGCACTGGTTTATTCCAAAAAGGAAGCGAAAGAACTTTTGTCTGCCTTTGAAAATCATAAATTTCGGCTCAACCAACTCTCGTGGAAACAATTACTGTTGATCCCGCCACTGGCGAAAATCCTGACACCCATATTGCCAAGCTGCAACAATAGCATTTTTGCTCGCCTGATGGGGTGGAACCTTTATATTGACGCACGCAAACCTGAGTAAGCATCACTCCCTTATGAGAACGATTGACAATAAATTTTAATCCCCCATCATCGATAAACAATTATCTTTATAAGTTGCGCCTGAGAAAGACTTTCAATGTCCAAATCATATTCCTTTATGTCCCAAGTCTTTATCTTTGGATTAGGAATTGGTGTTAATCGCTTATTATGGTTGTTGGCCCTGCCTGTTCTTTCTTCTTTTCTTATTGCAGAAGATTTTGGTCGCATTGCCTCCTTGACAGTGATCGGTGTTGTCCTAAGAACAATCTTCGGACTAGGGATTTTTTCATCTCTCGGCATTGTTTATTTCGATAAAGACACCCCCCAACAACGTGCAAAAGTCATCGGTTCGGCGGTAACCTTTGCCGCATGTGGCGGTGTTTTATTGGTTCTTCTGTCTACACAATTTGCCACTTCACTTGCAGAACGTTTTCTGGATAATGCGGATTTTCATCATTTAATTATCCTGCAATCCGTTGCTGTTGCGCTTCAACTCATCTCAGAACCGATGCTCTTGAGGCTCCAGTTTGACAAACAGGCGATTTCCTATTTTTTCGTTGCCGTTGCCCTTCCTATAATCGGTGTCCCGATTATGCTGATTTTAATTGCATATTTTGATTTCGGCATTTTAGGATGGTGTGTCGGACAATTGATAAATGGTGCAGGTCAGCTTATTCTTGCGGCCTTTATTTTGGGGAAAACACGAACAATATCCTTGGGGACTTTCCCTTATATTCTTCAGATTATCCGGTTTAGCTTACCGTTGTGGCCCAGTGTAAGCCTGACATACTTTATGCAATATAGCGGTCATTACTTTCTTAAGGAGTTATCAAACCTGGAAGCGTTAGGCCTTTATAGCCTAGGGTTCAGCCTTGGAATGGTTATGAATTTATTTGTCAGTGCATTTGGCACTGCATGGGTTCCATATTTTCAATCTTTTCAAAAACAACAAAAAGAGGCTACAGACAAGTTTTCTCAAATTGCTGTTTTTTACCTGTGCGCATTGGGAGGGCTGGTTCTTTTAGCCTTCGTTTTTGCACGTCCGACCGTTTATTTGTTGATGGAACCTCAATTTTTTGACGCTTATCGTGTCGTCGGTTTGATCGCTTTAGCACAAGCCTTGTTTGCCTTTTGGATTGTCCTTCAACCCGTGCTCTATTTCAATAAACGCGTCTCCCTCATTTCTCTTTTTCAAGGTTCAGGCGCTGTCTGCATAAGTTTAAGCAGTTGGTTTTTTGTTCCCATATTCGGCCCGGAAGGAGCCGCATATGGATCAATTGCGGGGGGGATATTTTTAATCCTGATACAAATCTCATATAACGCAAGCCAGCAAGAAAATGTATGTGCCTATGACTGGAGAAGGCTTGCTGTATCTTTTGTTTTTACCGGAATAGCCATCCAGTCCTATCGTTTATTCGAACAGGATAACGGAATATGGGCCAGCTTTGGCTTTGGTATATTTTGCTTTGTTTTCTTGGCTGTTCTATCTTGGTTTGTAATCCTCAACACTGAAAATAAACTGCTCATTAAACAATACATACGCAGAAAACAACCTGCAGCCTCCGAAACAAAATAAACTGTCTTGTCAGGTTTATAAGTATCGTAATCGGCTTTTAGTTACTCGGCATCCAAGTCCCCAGCTCCCATTCGATTTGAACATTAAATATTCTCAAGGCCTCACAACAATCATTGGCACAGATACAGAAAAGCTGTAAAAGTCCTTGTCTTTACAAAACACATGCGTGTCCTGTTTATTGCGTGAAATCATTGGATCATAATATGACTATCGAAAACGATTTTTCTGAATTTTCCGGTAAAAAATTATTAGTTGTCGGCGGGGCCGGATTTGTTGGTTCCAACCTTGTTTTGAAATTATTGGAACAAGATCCAAAAGAAGTCATTATCGTTGACAATCTGCTGTCATCCGATATTTCAAATGTTCCAACGGATGCGCGCGTAACCTTCGTTTACGGTTCCATTACCGACGATGCTATTTTGGAAGGCTTGCCGCATGATCTGGATTATGTCTGGCATCTGTCCTGTTATCATGGCAACCAATCCTCCATTCACGATCCACTGGCGGATCACGAAAATAACACGCTGACAACCTTGAAGCTTTTTGACCGTTTGAAGGACATCAAATCTATTAAGAAAGTCGTTTACGCTGCTGCCGGATGCGCCGTTGCTGAAAAAACATACGACGAAGCGCGCGCAACAGCCGAAGATGCCCCTGTTTCTCTGGTCCATGACAGCCCCTATTCTATCTCCAAACTGGTTGGAGAATTGTATGGCAACTATTACCACCTGCAACACGGTCTGCCTTTTGTAAAAGCCCGTTTCCAAAATGTTTTCGGCCCGCGCGAAATGCTGGGTGCAGGACGTTGGCGTGGCACACGCCATACTGTTTGGCGCAATGTGACCCCGACGTTTGTCTGGAAATCTCTAAATAACGAAGCCTTGGGCTTAGATAATGGCGGTCAGGTCAGCCGCGATTTTATTTTCGTAGAAGATATGGCACACGGCTTAATGTGTTGTGCGAAAAACGGGGATGCGGGCGAGATTTACAATCTGGCATCCGGTGTAGAAACCACGATCAAAGAACTGGCAGAAACCATTAACGACATTACCGGCAACACAACAGAAATGATCATTCAACCGCCGCGCCCGTGGGATCGTTCCGGCTGCCGTTTTGGGTCTACTGAAAAATCCAAAAATACCATCGGCTTTGTCGCCCAGGTTTCTCTGCGCGAAGGTTTGGAAAAAACCATTGACTGGACAAAAGAAAACCGTGCCAATATTGAACGTTGCATGTCACAACACGATTACTTCATGGAACGTTTAAACAACGATGGCCCGCGCTAAGGACAACGAAAACTATGAGCAAAAAAATCCTCACCATCGTTGGGGCGCGTCCTCAATTCATTAAGGCTGCCGCCGTCAGTCGCGCTTTTCTGGATTTCCCGGATATGACGGAAATCATGGTTCATACCGGGCAACATTTCGATGCGGATATGTCCGATATCTTTTTTGACGAACTTGACATCCCAAAACCGGTGCACAGCCTGAACGTCAATGGCGGTGGACATGGTGAAATGACAGGCCGTATGCTGGAAAAACTCGAACGCGTCATGCTGGATGAAAAACCCGATATGGTTTTGATCTACGGAGATACCAACTCCACGCTGGCAGGCGCCTTGGCTGCGGTCAAATTGCTCATCCCGGTGGCTCATATCGAAGCAGGCTTACGTTCCTTCAATCGTGCGATGCCCGAAGAAATCAACCGCGTTATGGCGGACCATGTCAGCACCTTGCTGTTCTGCCCAACCCAATCTGCTGTAGACAATCTGAACGCCGAAGGGATTACCCAAGGCGTCTTCAAGGTGGGTGATGTCATGTTCGATGCCACCAACTTTGCCACCCAAAAAGCACAAGAATCTTCTTCCATATTGGAAAAGCTGGGCCTGCGCGAAGGTGGATATGCGGTTTCCACGCTACACCGTGCAGAAAACACAGACACATGCGAAAACCTGACACGTGTTCTCAATTGGTTGAAAGATAAGGCAAAGGAATGCCCTGTCGTCCTGCCCTTACACCCCAGAACACGGGGCGCGGCAGAACGTTTTGGCCTGAACTTTGATGGATTGACCTTATGTGATCCGGTCGGTTATTTGGATATGGCAAAATTACTCAGTGCCTCCAAAGCGGTTTATACGGATTCAGGTGGTTTACAAAAAGAAGCCTATTTCCACAAAAAACCGTGTGTCACCTTGCGCGATGAAACCGAATGGGTGGAAACAATCGAATGTGGTTGGAACCGCTTATGGAAAGTTTGTGATTATAAAGAACGCAAAGATATAGACGAATATGGTGATGGTCGTGCCTCCCATGTCATCTTACAGGCGATACAGGACTACTTGGGATAAAAGAATATGCGTTCATCGGATCTAAACACTGCAATTGTCTATTCTGCCTATGGTAGCCGTGCTTCCTACTATGACGATTGGCTTGATGCCTTCAGCAACGCACCATATTTTCACGCACGATCCTTCAATATCGCCGTAAATGAATCGAAAAAAGACCTTATTCAAACAATTGGTGAATATGACCTGATTGTTCTTTTGCATTCTGTAAATGCCGATAATTTGATTTACGCACGTGAAATATTGCCTGCATTGCAAAAACGCAAAGGCAAGCTTTTGTCTTTTGTCGGCAATGAAATCAGTCTACCCGGGGCCCCAATGGTTCCCAAAATTCAATATTTAAAAGATGCCGGTGCCGATTTTATCGCCACTCAATTGTTACTGGAAACCGGACAATATCTGTACAGCGATACCGGGGCCAAGATATTGGCAGTGCCCCATGCCTTAAACCCCGATGCCTTTAAACCTGTTATTGCGCAAAAAGATCGAACAATCGACATTGGTATGCGGTCTTTTCGATATCCGGCAACATTTATCGGGGATGAAGACCGTAACCGCCTGATTGACTTGTTCGAAGCCAATGCCTTTTCCCCGCCTTTAGTCACCGACATCAGCACCTCCAGCCGATTGGACCGTGAAGGGTGGGCCGCCTTTTTAAATGGCTGTAAAGCCACAGTCAGCAATGAGGCTGGCGGTCATTGGATCGATAAAGACGATGCCACAATGAACGCCATAAAAGACTGGATCAAAGCCAAAAGCGGCGGGGCAAGCATGACAATTGCATCGGAATCCCCTTTGCGTCGCCTCGTCCATAAATTGCCGTGGGGTGTCCGCCAATGGCTGATTAAAATCCTGAGTAAAGGCATCATTCGCCACGAAGCCTTGATCGGGCAGGATGAAGATTTTGTCGAAGTCTATGAACGTTTTTTCAAGAACAGACCCTTCCCCCCGAAAATCAGCGGGAAATGTGTTTCTTCACGTCATTTCGATGCAGTGGGCACGCAGACTTGCCAAATTATGATGGAAGGTCGTTATAACGATATCTTCATCGCTGATGAACATTACATCCCTTTAAAGGAAGATTTGTCTAACGCACAAGAAGCCGTTGATAAGCTTGCAGACATGACGTTTCGTACACAACTGGCTGAGCGCACATACGACTTCACAATGGCAGAGCACACCTATACCAAACGTATGGATTATATTTATAAAGCGATATCTTAAAGGATGTTGGTTTGTGCGTTACAGTGATTTGATCACAGCCTCGATAATCATGTCTTGTGCATCTTCTTCCAGATAAGGATGCATGGGAAGACTGATCACCGATTTTGCCAGTTTTTCGGAGACTGCAACCCCTTTCTGACAACAAGGATAAGCGGCGTATCCTGTCTGTTGGTTCAACGCAATTGGATAATAGAAAACTGAAGGGATGCCTTCTTCCTTTAACGACGTTTGCAATTGATCACGCCCCTCAGACACCAACGTGTACTGCGCCCACGAAGAGGTTGCTTTTTGCATCACGCGCGGCGTTTGAATATAGGCATTCAGCTTTTCACTATATCGCTGGGCGATACGATCGCGCGCTTCAAGTTCATCTTCAAAAATAGCGAGTTTTTCAATCAATATGGCGGCTTGTAAGGTATCCAGTCGACTATTTACGCCCACACGTACGTTGTCGTATTTATCCCCGCCTTTGCCATGAACGCGCAGACTTTTAATCAATGCGGCTCGTTCAGGATCATCCGTCATAACCGCACCACCATCACCGTAGCATCCCAACGGCTTGGCAGGGAAAAAGCTGGTCGTGGTCCATGTCGCAAGTTTGCCGGCGCGCACACCGTTTAGAGAACCGCCCAACCCTTGAGCCGAATCAGCCACAACAACCATATCATTTTCGGCTGCAATGGGATTGATTTGATCGTAATCCGCCGGTTGTCCAAACAAATCAACAGGGATCACAATTTTCGGCGTTAAACCTTGCGCACGGGCATCCAAGACCGCCTGTTTCAGGCTGTTTGGATCCATATTGAACGTATCCGGCAGAACATCCACAAAAAATGGTGTTGCGCCCAACAAGGGGACAACTTCTGCCGTTGCCACAAATGTCATTGCAGGCACAAAGACCGCATCCCCCGGGCCAATCCCTTCCGCCATTAAAACAAGCTGTAACGCATCAGTTCCATTGGCACAGGACAAGACATGCTCAGCCCCGGTGAATTTGGCCAATTTGCTTTCAAATTCGCCAACCTCCGGCCCCATAATAAAGACCCCATGATCAATAACCTTGGCAATTGCCGCATCAATTTTATCGCGAATACGATCACGCTGCGCCTTTAGGTCAATAAAGGGGGTAGAGGGATGGCTCATCGTTATACTTCCTCAAGGACACCGAGGGCTGTTTCGCGATATTGCGTCCCTTCAATTGGACAGATCAAATCTTCACCCAAACGTGCACCTGCCTTACTCATCCAACCGATCTGTTTTGCAGGAACACCTGCCATCAAGGCATAAGGGGCCACATCTTTGGACACAACAGCACCGGCTGCAATAAAGCAATATTCGCCTAAGTCATGTCCACAGACAATCGTCGCATTCGCACCGATCGTTGCACCTCGTTTAACAACTGTTTTGCGATATTCCGATTTGCGTTCGATCTCGGCCCGGGGATTGTTTACATTGGTAAAGACACAGGACGGACCACAAAACACACCGTCTTCCAATGTGACACCGGCATAGATACTGACGTTGTTTTGCACCTTGCATTTATTGCCGATGGTGACATCCGGCCCAACAACGACATTCTGACCAAAATTACAGCCTGTACCGATTTTCACACGGCCCAGAATATGGCTGAAATGCCAAATTTTCGTCCCTTCGCCGATTTCACACGGATCATCGACATAGGAACTTTCATGGATAAAAACGCCCGGAAAACGTGCTTGCTCAGTCATTATTTTAAATAATCCTGCGTAAAGCTATGTTGTTCACCACTGCTTGGTTTGATATCGGCATTACGGATGGCAGAAACCATTTCAATGGATGGACGGGCGTCATCCAGACCAAACCCATTGCCAGCCAGTATTTGTTGATAGCTCTGTGTGTGTAAATCGGTAAAACCGCCTGAAAATTCAATTTCATCGCCATCAATGGTAATGGAACGATACGTTGGCTGTTTTCCCTTCACCTGTTCCGGTAAATCGTTGCGATCAACAGACAGGAACCAGCGCACACGCGCACGTTCAAATTCCAGATAGCCCGCCGCCCGGTTGTCATCGCGCAAGTGCACCACACTTTGTATGTTTTTGCCAAATAAATGACCCAGCATATCAAAGAAGTGTACCCCGATATTGGTCGCGATACCGCCTGACTTGCTGACATCCCCTTTCCAGGACGTGTGATACCACTGCCCCCGGGATGTAATGTAGCTGAGATCCACATCATGTATCTTGTCAGGTTCCGCATCGACTTTTTGCTTCAGCGCAATGATTGCAGGATGTAAACGCAATTGCAAAATGGAATAAACACGTTTGCCTGTTTCACGTTCCATTTCGGCCAAACCATCGATGTTCCACGGGTTCAGGACCAACGGTTTTTCACAAATCGCATCGGCCCCACAACGCATGGCAAAGCGGCTGTGCGCATCGTGAAGATAATTAGGAGAACAGATACCGACATAATCAATCTGGTCCCCACGGCGATGCAATTTATCGATATGGCGATCGAAACGCTCAAACTCTACAAAAAAACGGGCGTCCGGAAAATGACTGTCGATAATTCCGACAGAATCGTTAACATCGTAAGCCGTTACAAGATCACCACCAATCTCATTAATGGCGCGCATATGGCGCGGTGCGATATATCCGGCGGCTCCGATCAGGGCAAAGCGAGGTGTTTTCTGTACAGATGTCATGTGAACCAGCGTGTTTTCGAGTTTGCATAAATCTTAAAAAGCGAGCTGAACCAAGAACTCACCCAGACAAAATGGAGTAGCGAAATACTATAGATATGACAAGCTTTTTCATCTTTCATCACAACTTATCATTTGGACACCATAAAATTTTGCCAAACACTAAAGTTACGGTGGACATTTAGAGGCGTTCTTCTATTTTAATGGAAAATTCCCCAATCGGCTAATTTCAAGAGGCAATGACGTGAAAGTTTTCATTACAGGCGGCGCTGGTAACATCGGTTCGACAATCGCAGACTTACTGCTCGCACGCGGCGATCAGGTTCTGGTTTTGGACGATTTTTCAACGGGTAAAAAACACCATATTCAAGATCACGAAAACCTGACCTTTGTGGAAGGCTCTATTGTTGATGCGGAATTGCTCAATAAATTAATGACAGATTTCCAACCCGAAGCCGTTGTCCATTGTGCAGCATCTTATAAAGACCCGGACGATTGGGTCACAGATACAATGGTCAACTCTGTCGGCGGTGTAAATGTTATTCAAGCCTGCCAAAAACACAATGTAAAACGCACGATCTACTTCCAAACCGCGCTGTGTTATGGCATTCACCCAACGGAACATCCCATCACCTTGAACCATCCGATTAACCCGGACAACAGTTCTTACGCCATTACCAAAACATCGGTTGAAGAAGTATTGCGCCTCAGCGGTATTGATTACGTAACCTTCCGTCTCGCGAACGTCATTGGCCCACGTACCGTCAGTGGGCCGCTGCCGATTTTTTATCAGCGCCTCAAAGAGGGCAAACAATGTTTTGCGACCAAAGCACGGCGCGACTTCATCTATACACCCGACCTTGCCAAACTGGTTGTGCGT
This sequence comes from Terasakiella brassicae, assembly GCF_014641495.1. Lineage (GTDB taxonomy): Bacteria > Pseudomonadota > Alphaproteobacteria > Rhodospirillales > Terasakiellaceae > Terasakiella > Terasakiella brassicae. The sequence goes on along the minus strand of NZ_BMHV01000014.1, from coordinate 14,345 downwards.
GCAGTCGATGGTGAAGGCAATGGCATTTATCATTTCTCTTCCGGTTCAGACTGGGCGATCAAGGATTTCTACGACCTTGTTGCTGGCGCGATGAAACTGGACCCGATCCCCGCACCTGAAATCAAGGAATTAGGGGCAGACGATGCAGCCTCCATCCTGCTGGACCCCAGCCGTACCTTTGCCGATTTCGGTGAAATTGAATTTACCCCGATGGAACAAGCCATCCACGACATTGTTGCATATTATGACAAGCACGGTGTGCATGGTGGCTATACGCACCTGAAAATCAACAAAGAAGATTAAGAGGGCCTATCACAATGCGTGTTTTAATTACCGGTGGTTCCGGTTGTCTGGGTGCCAATATCGCAGAACGTCTTTTGGCCGCAGGTCATAGCGTTTTATCCATCGACAATTTCGCAACAGGTCAACGCGGTGCCCTTGCCCCGCATGATAACCTGAAAGAAATCGAAGGCACCATTGCCGATCAGGCCTTGGTTGACGATTGTTTCGATACGTTTAAACCGACGCATGTCGTACATTCTGCCGCCGCCTATAAAGACCTTGATAATTGGGCCGAGGATGCGGCAACAAATGTGTTGGGCACGATTTATGTTGCCAAAGCTGCCAAGCGTCATAACGTCAAACGTTTCATCAATTTCCAAACGGTTCTCTGTTATGGTCGGACCGACGTTCGCCCGGTGCCGATCAATCATCCGGTTGCCCCGTTTACCAGCTATGCCATCAGCAAAACAGCCGGCGAACAATATATTGAAATGAGCGAGCTACCTTACGTTTCCTTGCGCCTGTCCAGCGTTTATGGACCGCGACATTTCAACGGGCCTATTCCGACATTTTACCAGCGCCTGTGTGAAGGCAAAAAATGTTTTGTCGTCGATACCCAGCGCGATTTTATCGAAATGGAAGACTTCCTCGACTTGTTTGACCGGATCATGCAAGACGATGCACCGACCGGCACCTACAATGTCTCCAGCGGTTCAGATGTTACAATCAAGGAAATTTTTGATTCAATTGTCGAAAACCTCGGCATCGAACTGGATGAACCGGTTGAAGTCCGCCCACCTGAAGATGACGATGTTGCCCGTATTCTACTGGACCCAAGTGAAACAGAAAAAGCCTTTGGCTGGAAAGCAACCACAGCTTTGAAAGAAGGAATGGTCAAGCAAATCCAGTGGTTCAAGGAACACGGCGTTGAACAAACCTATTCCCATCTCAAAATCGCACAAAAAAATAAAGATTAAACGTCTTAACTATTCAAAATCCACCCCATAAAGGGTGCGCCAGATTCAAAAGGCACATCCTCTTTTATCCTTTCCCTTTGCGTTTATTTTCAACTATATTTTTCCTTTACACAGGCAGTGGAAAATTACGATGACACCGGAAAGCGCCCTTACCTTCTTTCTTGCCATTTTTATTTTTGGCATCACCCCGGGCCCCGGCGTCTTTGCCATTCTCGCCCGTGCCATGATGGACGGGAGCCGTGCGTGCTTTATGCTCAGCCTTGGCATGGCCATTAGCGATATTCTCTACTTGATTGCCGCGTGTCTCCGCTGGACCCGTAAATCATTCGCAGTGAAGTCTGCTCGTAATGGAATTGGGGGCACTCATAGAAAACTCCTGTTCGTTTCCTATGTTGAATCATAATTTGACCCTTTTGGGAATCCCCCAAGAGTCAGAACAACCACATTTTGGTATAATTCACATCTGGACAGTAGAAAATATAAAATGCAGAAGATTCCAATCACTATAAGGTGCTTGTTTTACTTGTCGCTAAGCTCTATTGTTGCACATCAACTTCGGCGAGCTTGAGGGGAAGCTTATGGAATATATTGCTCATCGCTTGAATACTGTTGCCCAACTAAAAAAATCTCCAACCTGTTTTGGCGTTGAAGTTGACATCAGAAGTGATAGAGGCAAGCTTATCATTCACCACGACCCTTTTTGCGAAGGTGAGTTCTTTGAAGATTGGATTAGCGCCTACAAACACGGTACACTTATTTTAAACGTAAAAGAAGAAGGTTTAGAACAAAAACTTTTGGACATAATGTCTTTGCACAACATCACCAACTTCTTCTTTTTAGATCAATCATTTCCTTTTTTGGTAAAATGGGCGCAGATGGATGAAAAAAGATGCGCGGTAAGGGTTTCTGAATTTGAAACCATTGAAACAGCCATGGCGTTAGCAGGTAAAGTCGAGTGGGTTTGGGTGGACTGTTTTACTAAATTCCCGTTAACCCCGGATGAAATTGTAGCATTGAAAGAAGCTGGCTTTAAGCTCTGCTTGGTCTCACCTGAGCTTCAGGGGTACAATGCCGAAGATGGAATTCTGCAATTATTTACCACATTAGGAAAACACAAAACTTTAGTCGATGCCGTCTGCACAAAGAGACCGGATTTATGGGCTGCTTTGGATAAAGGGTGATAACACATTGAATAATAATCTATTTTCAAGCCCATTGTTTATTGTTGGGGGCATCATCAAAATTGCACTTCTTTTTTTATTTTTGCCCCAATCTGTCCATATTTGGTATGAACCGTTCCTAAGCACATCGATCGCAAACTTTGATTTAGACCCTTGGGGATCTCATATAGCTGCAAAAGGAGATGTCAATGCATTTCCTTATGGATATGCTATGTGGTTAGTTTTTCTACCCATGACGCTATTGTCCAAGATTATCCCTGTTGACATCAGTTATGCATATGGTTTTACATTGCTGATCTTTGACCTATGCCTTCTTGTTGTCCTGAAGAAATTGATGAAAAGTGCCGTAAAGCCGGTATTGTTATTCTATTGGTTATCACCGATTACAATTTTTTCCACCTATTGGTCTGGGTTTAACGATTTAATCCCCGTTTTCTTTATTGTTTTTGCTATGCTGCTTTGCCAACAATTTAGATTAGTTGAAGCAGGCTTTGTCTGTGGTTTTGCGATCTCCGCAAAGTTGAGCATGATTGTAGCATTCCCATTTTTCATCTTATATTTATATTGCGGTAAATCATTGAAAGAAAAAATTTTTCAATTCCTCTTAGGAGGAGTAGGGGCATTTTTTGTATTGGGCTTGCCATTTCTTCTGTCTGATTACGGCTTGAACATGCTTTTGAGCAATGCAGAAATGTATAAAGTTTACCACTTATCCGTCAGTATCAATCAGGATGTTCAAATTTATATTTTACCTGTAATTTACTTACTTGTAGTTTATGGGACTTGGCGTATTCGACGTATCAGCTTTGATTTGTTTTTTGCCTTGCTGGGGATTGCCTTTTTCTCCATCGTGCTATTAACACCAGCCTCACCAGGTTGGTTCATGTGGATAGTACCATTACTTGTCTGGTATCAGAACTTAAGCGATAGAGTAGCAACGATGCTCGTTCTGATTTTTACTGGACTTTATGTTTTATCCAGCCTGATGATTGTACCATCTCCTTTCTACCATATTGGTGGAGACGAATTGATCCAAGTTTATGGGAACATTACTTCCCTCGTTAATGGGCATCATGTGGCTCTTCTTCATACCGCATTATTTGTAATTGGGATAATTTTGATCGTTCGAATATGGCGTGAAGCCATCCGTTCTAATGACTATTTTAGATTAAGCCGAAAACCTTTCATCATGGGAATTTCAGGAGATTCCGGAGCCGGTAAAGATACACTGGCAAGTTCTATTGAAGGATTATTGGGGAAAGAATCAACTGTTCATGTTTCAGGTGATGATTATCATTTATGGGATCGACACAAACCTATGTGGCAGGTAATGACACACCTGAACCCACGAGCCAATGACCTAGAACGATACGCTAAAGATCTTGGCATGTTAGCCAATGGACGCGCTATTCAGTCACGCCGCTATGATCATTCTGTTGGTAAAATGACACGCCCGGAATCTAAAAAAAGTAACGATTTCATCCTGGCGAGTGGTTTACACGCGTTGCATCTTCCCATGCTAAGGCAACGATATGATCTTAGTATTTATCTTGATATTGATGAAACACTTCGAAAATACTTTAAGATTCAACGTGATGTGAACAAGCGCGGCCATCCTATTGAGCGCGTCCTATCTTCGCTCGAAAAACGAGAAATGGATGCCGTAAAATTTGTTCGCCCTCAGCGTAAATATGCGGACCTTGTATTAGCTTTGCTTCCTGTTCATCATTTACCCAAGGATTTGGCTGAACCTCAACCAAACCTGCGGCTGAAGCTGAAAGTCTTATCCCGAAATGGCTTTAACGAAGATTCTTTGATCCGTGTTTTGGTTGGAATTTGCGGCTTACATGTAGATCTACATCACAACGAAACATCAGACGAAATCGAAATGCTTATTGAGGGAGAGGTTGAGGCCGAAGATATGCGTTTATCGGCTAATACACCTTTCCCTGATATGGGCGAATTTTTGGATAGCTTTCCATCTTGGGAAAATGGTATTCCTGGTTTAATGCAACTTATTGTTCTTTCTCACATGAACCAGGCTCTAAATAAGCGATTAGCATGATTAATTTTATTAATGAAACAAAGTTTACCCAACGTCCTGATGCGATCCTGTTTGATACAGATAATACGCTTTATCCGTATGAGCCCGCACATAAAGCAGGTATGGATGCCGTTCGAGAAAAAGCAGCCCGGACATTTTCAATCAGCAATGATGAATTTAACTCAGCCTTTTCGAAAGCGCGAAAGGATGTCAAGTCCAAGCTCAGAAATACTGCTAGTTCCCACAGTCGATTGCTTTATATGCAAAAAATGTTGGAATACATTGGCTTGGGATCTCAGGTTCTGCTCGCGTTAGATTTTGAGCAAACCTATTGGCGTACTTTCCTGAGTAAGGCTGAGCTTTTTGATGATGTGAAGGAATTACTAGATGACATCCGTCTTCTTGGTATTCCTTCCGTTATTGTCACCGATTTAACTGCTCAAATTCAATTCAGAAAGATTGTCTATTTCGGTCTGGACCATTATTTTGATTATATCGTGACTAGCGAAGAATCAGGCTCAGACAAACCAGATTCTGCATCCTTTCAAATTGCACTGGAAAAGACGAAACCAAAGGGAAGTAATATTTGGATGATTGGAGATAACCCTGTCAATGATATAAAAGGTGCGCGTGAGGCTATCAAGGCAACAACACTGCAGAAAATTCATAAGGGAGTTGAAATAGGTACTGGTGACTGCGAAGCCGACTGTACTTTCTCAAATTTTTCTGATTTACGCAAACTGATCAATGTGCTGAGTGGAAACTAAATATGGTGCAAGCGGAATATAAAGAATACTGCGCAACAGTAGGTCATGATCCTTTGCACATTCAAGGAGCAGGTGGTAATGCGTCTTGGAAAGAGGGTGACACTCTTTGGGTGAAAGCATCTGGAAAATGGTTGGCGGATGCGACCAAGGAAGAGATATTCCTGCCCATCGACCTAGCGGAACTGACCTCACATATTGAGACAGGAAATTTTGAAATTAAGCCTGTCATTTTGAAAAAAACAGAACTACGCCCCTCTATAGAGACTATTTTACATGCCGTAATGCCGCAAAAGTATGTATTGCATACTCATCCTGTGCAAGCCCTTGCTTACTTAGTAACAAAAGAAGGCAAAGCAGACATTGCCACTCGCTTAGGGGATAAGGTAGCATGGACTTATGTTCCTTATAGAAAGCCAGGCCCAGATTTAGGCAAAGCCATTTACAAAGCTATTCATCAGCAACCCCAAAAAAACATCACCGTTGTTTTTTTGGAAAATCATGGCGTTGTGATTTCAGCAAACAAACTTGATAAACTAATAGCTTTGAACGAATTTCTAACCAAGGAATTGTCCCGCGATATATCTGCAGATTTGTTAAATGCTCGCTCTATACAAGAGAACAAACATAATTTTTCAGGATATCACCTCCTTGATAATCCAATTGCTATGGCCTTTGTGCATGATGAAAAACGTATTGAAATTGCAAAAAAATATTGGGCGCTTTATCCTGACCATGTCGTTTTTTTAGGAGAGAAGGCCCGCTTATTTCTCAATCAAGACGACTGTAAAAAAGCGTTTGAGCATGAGGGAAATTTGGGTGATTATGCAATCGTAGAAAATTACGGTCTGCTGATTAAAGACAAGCTCCCTCAAAATAAAATTGATATGCTCATTTGTTATATATCTGTTTGTGTTCGGCTTGATTTATCAAAGCATATTTCCCCTCTATCAATAGAAAATATTGGAGAATTGCTCAATTGGGATGCCGAAAAATATCGATCATCCATTTCTAAATAGTTTATTTTCCCGGTGTCCGTTATGTTTCTCTCAAGTACCAAATTGCCTAAAATTAGATTTCCAAAGATTTATTATAGAAAATATCTGCTAAGTGCCATTTGCATTGTTATCCTTAGCTCAATTATTTATTTAGCTGGAGCCACAACTATTGGGCCTTTTATTTTTGGTGATGAGTCCACATACATGCAAATTGCTAGGAATTTTGCGCTTTATGGGCGATTTGACCCAGATACCCAATATAACCCACTTTATCCTTTATTGATTGCTCCAGCCTTTCATCTTTTTGGGATGGAAGGGGTCTATTTATGGGCCCGTTTACTATCTGCAATTAGTTTTGCTTTGGCCGCTGTACCAGTATATTTCTTTGCAAAAGAATTGGATTTCCCCAAAAATGGGTGTCGTATTATTGCGATATTAAGTGTACTTTTGCCCAGTGGCGTCTTTACCCATATCATATGGGGCGACCCGCTGATGTTCCCACTTATTGCAGCTGGGGTACTTTTTACACTCAAATATTTTAAAACTGCGCATCTCGTGTTTGCATTGGTCGCAGGTATGTTTTTCGGCCTGTCATATGTGGCGAAGCAATATGGCCTTGGGCTTGGTATTGCTGCAACGTTAAGTGCATTATTATGGGGGATAGTTTCCTATAAAACGCATAAGCATCGGGTTTGGGGAGCCTTTGCTTACCTCCTTGGTATTGCTATATTTATCTCTCCTTTGGTTATTCGGAATGCACTAAAGCCCGAAGGTAATGTTGTGGGCTACCAGTCACACTTCGATGAATATAGTAAGACAATCACCGAAAAACCATTCCTAGAATTTATAGGCACCTTTGCTGATGCGCTATCATATCAGGTTTCCGGTCTTATTTTTTCAACATGGGGACTGCTACCTATTGTAGCTGTTTTCTTCATTGTTTATTGGAAAAAAATAAAATCTCATGAATTTTGGTTATTTTGGGTACTTCTCTTTAGTTTAGGTGGATTGGTGTTGCTTTCATCCGTTCACATGATTTCCTATAAGTTACCACATCTTGCAAACGGGCGATACTATGCGACAGTTACTCCGTTTGTAATTATTCTTGGGCTCCGCTGGCTTTATACAGTGTTTGCACGTAAAAAAAACACCGAGAAAATTAATAACACAGCTCAAACTAATGCCACACGAGAGCCTTTTAAATTTCTACTTATCAAACTGATCTTACCATCATTCCTGATTATAGTTTTCTTTTTGATATCACATACACCGCTCCATGGCTTGATTCCACTTGGCCTGGTCCATAACCCAGAGCTGTCATTCATGAATTATTTCTTACATAATGACAATATCCCTTGGACGCATGGAATTGGCCGAGCACCAGCAACGATGGAATGGATTATTGCCATAGCATTATTGCCAGTATTTACTTTATGTCTGTTTATCGCCGGATACCGGTATAAGTCGCGTATTTTGTTTTTATTACCTATTATGTTTGTCCTCTATCAAAGTTATGATGCTCATAGATATGGACGAAAGCTAGGAGACGTACATTTCCACCAAAATAATATCTTGCGATATGTAACCACATTGAAAGAAGATAAGATTAGCTTTGGATTTGACAAAGAAAGTTTTGATGCCTCTGCTATGTTTTTCGCTCAATTTTGGTTAGGCCCAAGCCAGTATCCCTATTATGATCCTGTGGCCTTTATGGGAACGGCTAAATTTACGTTCTCTCCATCTGCCGTACTCCCTAATATTCCTCAGATTATTTATGACCGAGGAACAGCTGTTCGAGGACCTTCTGCCGAAGAGCTTATAAAATTCGGATCAACCGAGGGTGTGGTATTGTTACCTTGTCATCATAAAACCCCAGCATTTCCTGACGGATACTATCAAATCGCCGGCCATACACCCATGAGCTTGCGAGGAAAGACAGGACATGCCATTAAGAAAATATCAGTCACTGTCCCAGCGTCTACAAGTTGCGACAGTAAGATTGCTGAGTTCGATGTCCGTATCAATGGAAAGCAATTATTTAGAATAAATGCACACTCTCTTTATGATGTGACATTGGAAACAGAAGTGGATGTTCCTGCAGGTGAGTACGAAATACAAGTTATACCTGTTGAAGGAAAAATATGGGCCCTTAAAGGCGTAAGTTTTGAAAGTACACATAACAATCGACCTGGCATTATGGTTTCTGCTAAACCGTTGCCTTTTCCCATATTAAAAGAATCTTGGAAGTGGAAAATTTACGATAGCCATTAAGGGGATAGCCTGTTTTTAAGGCTTTTGTCAGACTCATTAAAAATCCTAAGGGAAACACCCATATGCTAAATAGCAAAGACAGAAAGCCCTTCATTCACATAACAACAGTTATGCTACTGGCTTTAATTGCATCTTCGGCCGTAATGTGGATCTATCTGAATGGCCCTTTGCAAGGGGATATTAACAATCATATCCTAACTTCTGAAAAATACGGCATACCACAATCTATGCAAGAACGAGGTATTGAGCCTTTCATGAAAGGTCAAAAAGAATTGGGCTGGGATGGTCAATTCTATTATTATATCTCCAATGATCTCCTCGGTGTTACAGATATTCCTCGACATATAGACTCCATTGCATACCGATATCAACGTATTGGTTTACCGCTTTTAGCAAACATTGTATCCAAAGTCACTTTCCAGTCTTGGGTGACGCCGACAATCTATTACTTGACTTCTTTACTACTCGTCATACTGGCCTCAGGGGCCGCTGCATTGTTTTTTTCGGAGCGAAACGTAAACCCCTATTATGCGTTATTCTGGACCCTAGGACTGGGAACCCAGATCACACTGGTCAACGGTTTACCGGATGCCGCCGCAGATGCTTTGCTGATTCTAGCACTGACCAGCTTGGCTCGAGGGAAGCTCAAAACATATGGAATAACTATTTTGTTGGCAGCATTGAGCCGTGAAGCCTATGTGATTATTCCTTGTTCAATTTTGCTGGGCATTTTGGTTCGGGAGATTCAGATAAATGGAATCAAGGTGGTGTATGTTGCTAGAGAACTTTTCCGCATAGTTATGCAAAACTATGTCCACTGGATCCCTATTCTTTTATTTGGAGCGTGGCATGTTTATGTGAGAGCCCATTTTAATCAATCTCCGTCCTCCCAAGCACATGGTATCTTAGGAGCACCTCTGGCAGCTACGTTTGATTATCTTATGGCTGGCATCAATGGCGATCATCCCAAAGTTGGACCTGGACAAGCTGCCCACAAGGAGGCAGCCGCTATTCTATCCTACCTGCTCCTGCTCTTTTTGGTAGCGAAGGGTTCTTTTGCTCTGGTATCTAATGAGATTATAAAAAAAGAACGCAATAACTTAAACGATCTGAGGCTGGGAGTTGGAATTGCTTTCATCTTGATTGTGGGTCTGTATATATGTTTTGGTGATACGGTGATGTTTCACCATACAGGCTTTTTAAAAGCGGCAAATATTTTCATCTTTCTGCTTCCTTTTATGGCAGCCTTATCTAATACTCGTTTAAAGAAATTTATTATTTCTTTTCTTGTTCTCACTGTTATTTTTCATTTTAATTTGCTAGGGGACCGCATTGCACCGTTAGGCTTGACGAGCTATTATGCACCTCCACAAAAAGTGGAGTATGTTGATAAACAACCAGCGTGTCTCACGAATTTTTCCTCACGATTAACACCATCTTTTGATTTCAAATGGCTGAAACAAGCTCATATTTTGGAAGTTAATACAGTCTTTGAGAACTTGTCAGATAAGCCGTTCTCCCCATATCAGGGTGCAGGAACCGTGCGATTAAGCTATCACTGGTTGGAAAAGAAAACAAATAAGGTGCTTCAAGATGGCTTGCGTACGGATTTACCAAAGACTTTACCTCCGGGACATAGCCTGAGCTTGGATATGAAAATACAATTCCCAGAAAGCGCCGGTGAATACATTCTTGTTCTAAGCCCAGTACAGGAGGGATGTGCTTGGTTCTATATGGTTGATCCATCAACTTCAATTAGAATTCCTATGGATATCCATTGAAGAAAACATTTGTTTGATTAGGGGTAATCTGTTGCCTATTATGCTTTGAGATGAAGCTAACGAAAAATTTTATTACGATTAATTAGAGTTAAATAAAGAGATGGCATGAATGACTTGTGAGCGGTCAAATATCTCGTTGCTGTATAGTTTTCGGGAGAAGCGGATAGGTTTCAGGGTGGATATGTCACGTAGGGCGATTGACCCTGTTGAGGAGATTAACTCGCACCTATCACCGAACGACCATCGTGAGGCTCGGTTTGTGCCGATGACCTCGTATAGGAGTTTGGTTTGGCCGTTCACAGCCTTTCGGGGTTTCCGCTTCCCAACACAGGGAGTATAGCAATGGCTTACATCGGTGTCGATCTTCATACCAATTTTTTTACCATTTGCCGTCTGGAAACAGATGGTTCAGAACAGTTTGAAACCTTCCAGCTTTGTGCAAACGATTTGGAACGGTTCTGTCTCAGGCTGTCGGCAGACGACGAACTCGCGATTGAGGCAACCGGCAATTCCGCCTATTTCCGCGACGAGGTCATCTCGTGCGTTGGTCGCATCGTTGTGGTTAATCCCGGGCTGACGCAAACACGGGATTTATTGGTCAAGCAACGCACCCGTCTTTTGAACAAAATTCATGCCTTATTCAATCGTCACGGTATCAAAATCAAGAAAGAGAAATTCACCTCGAAACGCTCTTTGGAACGTATAAATATGGATGTGTTCTCAAAAGTCGAACGCATTGAAATCACCCTTGTTCGCGATCAGGCCCTCAGCCTGACACAAGCGATTAAAGATGCGGATGTCGAAATTGAACGATTTGCGGCTTCTTTGGACGGGTTTGAAGGTTTGCTGATTATCAAAGGGATCGGTTCGCGTACGGCGGCCATTTTCTTGTCTGCAATCGGGAATGTGAATGACTTTGAAGACGAGAACAAACTGGCTGCCTATTTTTGTATCGTTCCACGGGTTAGTCAGTCCAACGAAACAGACCATCGTGGTCGAATTACGAAACGGGGCAACAAGCTGGTCAGGACGGCACTGGTGCAATGTTCTCTGATTGCCATTCGCTATTCCGGTTACCTCAACAGTTACTACCATCGCATAAAAGGACGCCGAGGCAGCGGAAAAGCCATCATAGCCACAGCCCGCAAGCTCCTGAAAATTATTTACGATACCTTGAAAAACGGATGGATATTCAAGGATTTTACAACTTTTACACTGGCGGAGAATAAAGTTCCCGCTGGACAAACATCATAGGAGGGAATAATGAAAACAGCACTTATTACAGGTATTACGGGGCAGGATGGTGCTTATCTTGCCGAGCTACTATTGGAACAGGACTACAAGGTATATGGAACATACCGGAGAACCGCATCTACAAACTTCTGGCGTATCTGCGACCTCGGCATTCAGAATAATCCGAACCTCCATTTGTGTGAATATGATCTAACGGACTTGGGTTCGAGTATTCGTCTCTTAGAAGAAACGCAGCCTGAAGAGGTGTACAACTTGGCTGCACAGAGCTTCGTAGGGGTTTCTTTTGATCAACCGCATACAACAGCGCAAATCACAGGAATTGGACCACTTAATCTTTTGGAAGCGATCCGTATCGTAAATCCTAAAATTCGTTTCTATCAGGCTTCTACTTCCGAGATGTTTGGTAAAGTGCAAAAAATCCCTCAACAAGAAAGTACACCATTTTACCCAAGAAGTCCGTATGGAGTAGCGAAGCTTTATGCTCATTGGATGACTATAAACTACCGTGAGTCCTATGATATTTTCGGCTCATCCGGCATTCTCTTTAACCATGAATCTCCGTTACGAGGATTGGAGTTTGTGACTCGTAAAATTACTGATGGTATTGCTAAAATCAAACTAGGAAAACTGGACTGTCTAGAACTGGGCAATATGGATGCTAAGCGCGACTGGGGCTTTGCGAAAGACTATGTTAAAGGTATGCATTTAATGCTACAGGCAGATGAACCGGACACATTCGTGCTGGCAACCAATCGCACAGAAACGGTACGTGATTTTGTTTCTATGTCTTGTAAGGCAGCAAAGATTGATATTGAGTGGCGGGGCAAGAACGAGGATGAAATTGCCGTTGATATAGCAACAGGCAAAACCATTCTGCGTGTGAACCCAAAATTCTATCGTCCGGCTGAAGTCGATTTGCTGATCGGAAATCCGCAAAAAGCCAAAGATATTTTAGGCTGGGAACCGGAAATGGACCTAGAGCAACTATGTGCCATCATGGTGGAAGCAGACCTACGACGCAATGAAAACAATCGTTCATTCTAAGGCAAATATTTAAAATATGAAGGTTTTAGTAACTGGCCTATCTGGCTTCACAGGACAATACTTAAAGGCAGATTTAATTAACGCAGGTCATACTGTATATGGACTTCAATCCAACTTATTGGATGAAAATGCATTAAGGGAAGAATTATTAAAGGTGCAACCAGATGCAATTGCTCACTTAGCTGCGATTTCATTTGTTCAGCACAATAATTTAAACGAGATTTACCAGGTTAATTTAGTTGGAACTCAAAACCTTCTTTCTGCGGTATATACCTCCGTTCCAGATATACAAAGCTTTTTACTTGCTAGTAGCGCAAATGTATATGGCAATAAATCTGGCGGTAAAATATCTGAATCTGCACCTTTTGATCCTTGCAATGATTACGCAGTTAGCAAGGTATCTATGGAAATGATGGCACGTTTATGGACAGACCGTTTACCTCTTTTTATTACTCGCCCATTTAACTATACAGGTGTTGGGCAAACTATAAATTTCTTAATCCCAAAAGTGGTAGATCATTTTAAACGCAAGGAAAAAAAACTTAACCTTGGGAATATAGATGTAAAAAGAGATTTCTCTGATGTACGTTTTGTCTCCAGTTGCTATCGTCACTTACTGGAAGCTCCGCCAGTTGGTGATGTCCTTAATATTTGCAGTGGGGTTTCTTATTCAATTAAAGAGATTATTGATTATTGTGAAAAAATCACCGAGCATCAAATTGAGGTCAGCGTCAATCCTCTCTTCGTAAGGTCAAATGAAGTAAAGGAATTGTTAGGAGACAATCAAAAACTAATTTCTTACATGCCACAGGTAAATTTGATGAACTTTAAAGATACACTGAATTGGATGCTAACGTAACGTCAATTCGGGATAAGAAATGTTGTCTGCAAGCCTTTCAGTGAACATGCAGGTTTCCTCGGTTTCAAAACATATGCAGCCAATCCTGCAAGCAGATTGATGAAGAAATGATCTGTTTTTCTGTGTCTTGAATGTTCAATCTGGCAAATTTCTTTCAGTTGTCCGATAATAGCTTCGACAATCGCCCGCTTGGACAGGAACCATTTCTGGAAAGAAGTATGATTGGCTGGTTTCATTTTCTTTCGGTGTTTTGTAATGAATTCAACCCCTTGTTCTGACAAATCTTGCGTCAACTTTTTGGAGATGTAACCTTTGTCACCTGCGGCTAAGCCTTTCAGGCTCTTGAATAATCCGGGAACAGGCTTGCGATCATCGACATTGCCCGGCGTCAGGTGAAATGACATCAACTCACCGCGATTGTTGATAACCAGATGAAGTTTGAAGCCGTAAAACCAGCCCATGGAAGACTTTCCCCGTTGGGCCAGATCGACAAATGTTTTGTGACTGTTGATGCGTTGAGTGCGGCACACGCTCAAAGTCGTGCTATCAACAAAATACAGTCCTGTTGGTAAGGCTGTTTTCGATTTGAGAAACGCACAAAAAGCAGGAAATACTGACGTGCCCCACTTTGGTGGTCCAACCGCTATGTTAGTTTCTGGCGGTCAATGTCGTCCTGATGTGGCGACTGAAGCGTAGCGTAAGTCAAAACATCAGGACGAGGCAAGATTGTTTTTGGTGCCGGAGGCTTGTAGCCCAGTGAACTGTGCGGACGAACTTCATTGTAAAACTGTCGCCAGCGTTCAATCAGAACCTTTGCCTCCTGCAAGGTATAGAATATTTCTCCGTTTGAAAGTTCATTGCGAAGCTTACCGTTAAAGCTTTCGTTATAG
>NZ_BMHV01000013.1 GCF_014641495.1 Terasakiella brassicae | reverse complement strand
CTGATAGCCAAAGGGAAAAGGCCAATTGTGGCCTTAACAGCCGCCATGAGAAAACTGATCGTCATCATCAACGCAAAAATACGTGACGAAGTGTTTGCTCAAGAGAGTTGATGACGGGAGGAGAAGTTTGGTCAAAACGTCATCCCGGCCTTGAGCCGGGATCCATTATTGCGACACTTACATTGAAAGTTTGAACGATAAATCCTGCCAATAAGGATTGTGTTGTTCAATAAGCTGAATTTTCCATTCCCGTCTCCAGCGTTTCAGGGATTTTTCACGACGAATGGCATGTTCCATGTCGTCGTACATCTCGAAATAAATCAGATTTTTTAGTTTGTAACGTTTTGTAAACCCATCGAAATATTCATTTTGATGTTGATAAAGTCGATGTAATAAATTGGACGTGACACCGACATAAAGTGTGCCATACGGTTTGTTTGTCAGGATATAAATACAAGGGTGCTTCATATCCCTGCTTATGAATGGCCCAGAGCGTCTTTACCCCCGACCATGCGGTGCGGTGAAATCAATTTCCGGCCCACATGGAATCACGCCTGTGGGGTTGATGGTATCGTGACTGGCGTAGTAGTGGGTTTTGATATGGTCCATATGGACGGTTTTGGCCACGCCGGGAACTTGATAGAGGTCTTTCAGATATCCCCACAGGTTTGGATAATCGACAATGCGTTTTTTGTTGCATTTAAAATGTCCGACATAGACGGCATCAAAGCGCACAAGCGTGGTAAATAATCGCCAGTCGGCTTCACTGATGTGGTTCCCGACAAGATAGCGGTTTTTTGATAAGATATCTTCGACCTTATCAAGGGCGGCAAACAGGTTTTCAAAGGCTTCTTCGTAAGCATCTTGCGTGGTGGCAAAGCCTGCCTTGTACACACCGTTGTTGATGTTGTGATAAACGAATGTATTGATCTCATCGATTTCGGTTTGCAGGGCTGCGGGATATAAATCAACGCATTCCTTTGTCGCAAAATCATCAAAGGCGGTATTGAGCATCCGAATGATCTCAGCCGATTCATTACTGACAATCGCGTTGGATTTTTTATCATATAAAATGGGGACGGTGACCCGGCCCGTATAATCAGGTTGAACGTGAGTATAAAGAGTGTGCAGGGGATTGCCATCGGTGAGCATCCAGCCGTTTTCTTTCATAACAGGATCAACGACAACCAAATCAATGATATCTTCAAGCCCCTTCAGTGCGCGCAAAATAAGTGTGCGGTGCGCCCACGGACAAGCGTAGGAAACATAGAGGCGATAGCGATCAGCTTCGGCCTTGAAACCGCTGGTGCCATCCCGGCTGACCCAATTGCGAAAACGGCTGTCCTGACGTTTGAATTTTCCACCGGTGCTTTTGGTATCGTACCATGTGTCTTGCCATTTGCCGTCAACGAGTAGACCCATTTCCTATTCTCCTCTTGTCAAAATTCATGCTGCATGATGTACTGTTCGACAGGAAATGATAATGGGGCAATTTGGAACATAATTGTTTCTATGAGGAAACGATGAACAATCTGACAGGTATGATGATCTTTGCACAGGTGGTGCAATCGGGCAGTTTTTCAAAGGCGGCAGATGATCTGGGGATGTCGAAAAGCTCGGTCAGTAAGAAGGTTACCTTTCTAGAAGACCGTCTTGGTGTGCGCTTGTTAAACCGAACGACACGTAAGCTGAGCTTAACCGAAGTCGGGCAGGTTTTTTACGAACGCTGCGAACGGATTATGAGCGAGGCTGAAGAAGCCGAACTTGCCATTACCCGTTTACAGGACGAGCCACGCGGGCACCTTAAAATCAGTGCTCCGGTCAGTTTTGGCGTGAAACATCTGGGTCGACCGCTTGCGGCCTTTATTGAAAAATACGAAGATCTGAGCATTGATGTGCAACTGAATGACCGTTATGTCGATATTGTGGACGAAGGGTTTGATCTGGCCATTCGTATCGGTCGTTTACCGGATTCTTCCCTGATTGCGAAGAAAGTTGGCTCCAGCCGGATGGTGGTGTGTGCCTCACCGGAATACTGGCAAAAACATGCCAAACCAACGCACCCCCGCCAATTGGAAGATATGAATTGTTTGATCTATACCCTGTCGCGCAATAGTGGCGGCTGGTCTTATCAGGAAAACGGCAAAACCCACTTGGTGAAGATTGAAGGCGATGTGAAAGCCAATAACGGCGATATTATCCGTGATATGGCGGTGAATGGGGCGGGAATTGCGGTTTCACCGGCCTTTATTGTTGGCCGCGAACTTGCAGACGGCTCCTTGGAAGCTGTCATGGAAGAATATGAGGTTGAACCGATCAATATTTATGCGGTTTATCCCCACAATCGACATTTATCTGCAAAAGTACGCCTGTTTGTAGACTTCCTGAAAGACTGGTTCGGCAATTGTCCCTCGTGGGAAGATATTCGTTAGCGTTAAAGGCATCGTTACAAGCTGTTTCTGCTTGCTCGGGATTTGCTAACGGCTTTCGCGCCACCATGCCAAACACCAGCAAACGGCGGCCCCTATCAGGATAAGCCAGAGGGGAACGAGATTGCTGCGTTTTATACCAAGTACGTTTTCCTTATGGCGTTTGGGCAGACCGATCCAGTTTCGACCAACCGTTTCGCTTTTGACGGAAACCCGTTGCACCATGGGCATGCCGTCTTCCAGCCAATGCAGACTCCCGTCCAGCTTTTCAGCTAGGGGGGCAATCAGGGCCTTGGTTGCGCGCGGGTCTTCCAGTTCTTTCGGGTTCAGGCTGCCTTTGATCAAGGTGGTCCGATGCGTGGTATCTTCCCCGTGATAAATGCCCATTTGCGGGGCGTTCATCTGTTGCGTAAAGATCCCTTTGCCTTGTGCTTTCAAGGTGACATTTTGTTGTGTCCCGTCAGGAAAGGTGATTTGAACGGGCGGGTTCTCAGGTGTCAGGCTGTGGCGGATAATTTTGATGGTTTGCTCGTCTTGTTGATGCAGACGCAGGGTGTTTTCTTCCAGTTCCGGTTCTTTCATCAACCAGTGAACAAGATTGCGCACCAGTGCGTTATGGGGCCCGCCGCCGTCAAAGCCCCGCGCCCACAGCCACAAATGATCACTTAAGAGCATGGCAACACGGCCTTGCTGGATACGGTCCACGATTAAAAGCGGTTGTTGGTTTTCGCTTTGTAAAATGGTTTGACCGGAAATGGTTTGGCTGTTCACAATCCGCATCCATCGTCCCCAATCTTTTTGCGGACTGTTGAGCTGGGTTGTGATGGGGTGGCGTTTGCCCAGTTCGGTTTTTTGCAGGCGATAGGGCGCATCGTCTTTCACTTGTCCGGTGGGTAGGGCGGGTAAGACGATTTTTAATCCGGTCTGGGCAAGACTGCGCGCGCCTGCGAAATCCGGTCCGGCAGAAATTAACAAGGCCCCGCCCTTTTCAACATAATGCACGATGTTTTGAAAGTAGCTCTCATTCAGGACATTGTGGCGATAATAACGATCAAAAATGATCAGGTCGAAATCATTAAGTTTTTCTTCAAAAAGTTCACGCACCGGGAAGGCGATGAGGGACAGTTCATTTAACGGTGTAAAGTCTTCTTTTTCCGAGGGGCGCAGAATGGTGAAATGTACCAGATCAACAGCCGGGTCGGACCGTAAGATATTGCGCCATGTCCGTTGCCCCTGATGAGGTTGCCCGGATACGAGCAAAACGCGCAAACGGTCGCGCACACCGTTAATGCTCAGCGCCACTTTGTTATTGTTGAGGCTGAGCTCATTTTCAAGGGCCGGGGTTTCAAGCAAAAGAACCTGTCTTCCGGCATGATCTGCAATATAGACCGTTTCTTGAACGCCGTCTTCTGTCGGGGTGAAACGTTGTTTTTTACCGTTCTCATGCAACAGAAAAAGTGGTGCTTTTGCATTGGGTTGTGCATTATCCAGGACACGAACACGCAGCAAAACGGGTTTGCCCACGATGGCATAGCGCGGGGCATCGACAATTTCAATGCGCCGGTCCTCGTCTTTTTTACTGCCGGTAATCAGAACATGAAGGGGGCCGGGCAAATTGGATGCGTCCTTCAGGTCGTGAATTTGTCCATCGGTGAGAAGGACGCTACCGGCGTATCGTTCCGGGTCAATGGCGCCTAGGGCCTGCTTGATCCGGTTGATGATCCTTGTGCCTGATTTATCCTCGTCGGGTTGGGGCGCTAAATCAATGGTTCGGATTTCCAGATCCTGATAGGCAGAGGCATCGATCTTTAACTTTTCAAGGGCCTGTTGTCCTTGTGCCCTGCGATCCCCAAGGGATTGACTGGTGGAGGTGTCATTCAGAATAAACGCGATATCTTTTTCTTGTCGGGTGTCCGTGCGTGTAATTTGCGGGCCGATCAGGGCCAGAAGAACGAGGACAGCACCCAGCAAACGCAAGATGGCCCCACGCTGTTTTTTTCGTATCGACAGGATTGTCAAGACGCAGACAATTCCGGCCAAACTGAACAGGGACCAAAGCGGAAGAAGGGGGGCGAATGAAATTTCCATCATAGACCCAACCTTTGTAAAATAGCGGGAATATGGACTTGATCGCCTTTATAATTCCCGCTCAGGATATACATGACGAGGTTGATCCCAAAGCGCATAGCCTGTTCGCGTTGTAATTCCCCTCCCGGTATGACGGGATATAAGGGACGTAGGTTGTCATCACGCGCCCAAGCTTGCGCCCAGGCATTGCGACCGATCAACACAGAAGAGACACTATCATTTTGGATGTCGCCGTCACTTTCCACCCAAACCCCATCAAGATCAAACCGACCGGGGAAACGTTGCAACAGATAAAAGGCACGTGTCAGAACGTGGGTTTCCCCCACAGGGTCCAACGGGGCGATATCAAGATTTTTGGTTGCCTGCGCCAATAAAGCGGGGCGATCTTGGCCCATTGTATCAAGCAGGATAAATCCACCGGTTTTTAAAAAACGATTGAGTTTTTCTGTCGCTTGCGGGCTGAGGATGGTTTGCTGATCCTCAATCGCCCAATAAATCATGGGAAAGAGGGACGGATCGTCCTTTTCAGGATCGAACGCCATTGCCGGGGCCAGTTCAACGGCCGTACGCCTGCGCAAAGTAGCCCCCAGACCGTTTAACCCTCGTTCCAGTGTTTCGTTGAGTTGCGGGTCATGGCTTTGCATATATGCCAGTCGCATTTGATTGGCGGCAGCCAATGCCTTGTCCCAATCTGTTTCGCTGTGGGCGGGCATGATGGAAAAAAGCATCACACCAAGGGCGCTTCCGCTTATAATAGCAACTTTTTTGAAGCGTATGCTTAAAAGCCAGTCAAGCAAGGCCAAAAGGAAGGCAGAAAATAAGAACCAAAGGGACAGGTCTTGCTCGCTTGCCGTATGGAAGGTGCGTTGCGTGACGGTTGGTGGAATTGGATCAAGGGTTGTCATGTCCTTGACAAAGGGACCTAAGTTATACGCTTTCGGCGCTTGCGAGGTTCCATATAAACCGGGTGGATGGGAAAAATCAGGGCTTTGACTTTTCAATTCATTTGATGTGATCGGTGTAAATTGCGTGCTTGCGGCGCTTAAAAAACCATTTCTATCAAACAGGCGATAAGGGGAAAGCGGCCCGTCTTGTACAGCCGTGGATTTGCGTGTTGTCAGGCTTAAAAGCCTTTTCAACATTTGTTCAAAGGTGCCGGATAAGGGGAGCTTTGACCAACCGGGAACAGCTTCGATATGAAAAAGAATGCTCCATCCCCGTCCCATTTGTGCTGCGGTAACCAACGGGGTCCCGTCACTGAGGCGGGCCCATGTCTTTTCGCTTAGATCGGCACTGGGGCGGGCAAGAATTTGTTTGTTGATTGAAATGTCATCCGGCACGGGTAGGCCGAAAAACGGACTGTGATTATCAAAGGGGGCCAGGCGATGGGGTTTGTCCCAACTGAGACTGCCGCCAAAGGTGCGCTCGCCGGGCATGAGCTGCACGGGTAATAACGGGTCAAAACTTGTCCCGTCTTTGGTGTCGCCTTTTCGGGCGCTGGCAAAACGAACAAAGATACCGCCTTGTTGTATCCAGTTTTCCAACCGTTCGCTTTGTTGGGGGGGGAAGGCTGTGTAATCCACATCAATAATCAGGCTGAGTGATTGATCCAGCAGATCATTTAAGGATGCAATTTGAAGATGGCTGTATGGAGCAAGACTTTTCTCAACATAGTATGACGGGGCGAGAAGGGCCTTATCGCTGCCCTTTGGTGTAATCAGACCCACAGTTTGATCGCGCCATTTTTCATCCAGCAGATATTGCGCACCGGGGTTTGTAAATCCGGCAATGCGAATGCGTTCTGTCCGACTTTTCAGTTCTTGCGGGATATCGATAAATTGTTCGTGAACATTCTCGCCAGCTTTTAACTCATATTTCTTTTGCAGGAGAACTTGTGCATCTGCATCCAGAAATTGAAGCTCCAACGCTTTGTTTGAGGGGGTAGTCAGTTCCGTGAGGCCAATGTGGAAACCTTTGCCTTTACGTGTGACGTTATGAAGAACGGGTAAAGGGGGAAGGGTGCTTTCCGTAATATAATCGACATCCCCGATTTGCAGGAGGTCTTGTAAAAAAGGATCCCCTTGTGGGTCTGAAAAGCCATTGGATATCCAGCTTATTTTGGGCCGTGTTGATAACGTAGATTGCAGTTCTTTAACAGAATGCAACACCGCTTCATGCGCGGTTGGCCAGGGTTGTGCAGATAGGTGTTCGGCTTCATAAATTAGACGCTCATCGGACTTTTGTTCAAAGGGAGCAGGCTGGCTGGTTCCCATAATATAAACGGGCTGTTCTGTGTCTTTTGCACTAGCCACCAGTCGCACAAGTTCCTGATGGCGTTGGTCCCATCGATCCATGACCGACCAGTCATTATCGATCAGAATGATATGGGGAACTTGATCAGTTTGGCTTGATTGCGTTGCATTTAAAACAGGCCCGGCCAATGCGATAATCAAACATAAAAGCAGCAACCCGCGCAGCAAGAGAACCCACCACGGGGTTTTTGCTGCCAACAGGCGCTGGCTGGTTAATTCTTGCAGCAAACGGACCGCCGGGAAAGGAATGATTTTCGGCTTTGGTGGTGTGGTTTTCAGCACATACCACAACAGCGGTAAAAACAATAAGGCGCTGAAAGCCCACGGGCTGACAAAAGAAAACTGGCTTAACCCTTCCATTGCGTCCCCCGTCCTTGTGTGATGGAAAGGTAAAGATTGAGAAGGGCACTTGCGGCTGATTGCGAAGTGTCGTGACGCTGGAAGCTCCATCCCAAGGAATGAGCTAACAGGTTTAAAGTATGGCGGCGGGCTTTCAAGCGTTCCTTGTAGGCTTCGCGCACGGTTTCAACATTGCCGAAATAGGCACTGCCTTCGTTTTCCAAGCCTTGAAATTCAACCCGTCCGTCAAAAGGAAGGCTTTCTTCGGCCGGATCCAGTATTTGGATCATATGTCCACGCACATGGCGGCGGCTATAGCGTTTCAGGGCTTCTTCTATTTCAGATAAGGGGGAGAGGAAATCACCGATCAAAACCAGTTCACCGTGGCGGGGTAAATGGGCATGTTCGGGCAGGCTTTGCAGGGTGTCTTTTCCGCTTCGATTACGTTCCAGTATGCTGGCGAGGCGATAAAGGGCCGCCCGCCCGCGCCCCGGCGGATTGGCATCTCCCAATAGGGCGATTTGTTCGCCACCGCGCAGCAGAAGGGAGGCAAGGGCCAATGTGATCAATTCCGCCCGATAACGCTTGTTCTCAAGGGCCGGGGAGGAACTGTAATTCATGGAGGCAGAAGGATCACGCCATAACCAGACGGTTTGGGCGGCTTCCCATTCATATTCGCGGACAAAATGATGTTGGGTTTTGGCTGATTGTCGCCAGTCGATTGTGCGGGTGGATTCCCCGCTTTGATAGGGGCGAAATTGCCAGAAGTTATCACCTTGCCCGCGCCGCCTGCGACCATGAATGCCTTGGGCCACGGTGGCTGCAACGCGTTCAGCCTCCACCAACAAGGCAGGTAGTCCGGCGCATTCGGCTTCTGCACGATGTATGGTGGGGGTGGGGGTCATCTTTGGGTAATATCCTATCCGTTCAGGGTCCGTGTGATTAAGTGTTCAATGATGGTATCCAGCGATACCCCTTCGGCGCGGGCGGCAAAATTCAAGGCCATGCGATGTCGCAAAATCGGGGACGCCAAGGCAATGACATCGTCAATGGACGGGCATAATCGGTTGTGCAAAACACATCGGGCACGTACGCCGGACATTAAGGCTTGACTGGCCCGTGGTCCCGGTCCCCATGCAACGTGTTTTTGCACATCGTTCAAGGTACTGGTTTCCGGTCGCCCTTCGCGCACCAGTGTCAGGATGGCCTCGACCACGCTTTCGCCGACCGGAATATCACGCAACAGGCTTTGTGCCTGAAGGAGTTCTGCTGAACTGCAAATACGTTTGGGGATTTTGTTATCGTTGCCTGTTGTGGTCATCAAGATAGCGCGTTCGGCATCACGTTCCGGGTATTGGACGTTGATCTCCATGAAAAAACGATCCAGTTGGGCTTCGGGCAGGGGATAGGTGCCTTCCTGTTCCAGCGGGTTTTGGGTGGCCAAAACGTGAAAGGGTTGAGGCAGGTCATGATAATGCCCTGCAACGGAAACGCGTTTTTCCTGCATGGCTTGAAGCAAGGCCGACTGGGTGCGGGGACTGGCCCGGTTAATTTCATCGGCCATGAGCAATTGGCAAAATGTCGGACCTTTGACAAAACGGAAATGGCGTTTCCCATTGTCATCTTCGTCTAAAATCTCGGACCCGATAATATCACCGGGCATCAGGTCCGGTGTAAATTGAACACGGCGTTCATCCAGACCGAGAACGGTGCCTAAGGTTTCAACCAGTCGGGTTTTTCCCAGACCGGGCAGGCCGATTAAAAGGACGTGTCCACCGGATAAAATACTGACCAATGCTTCTTCGATGACTTGATCCTGACCGAAGATAATGGCATTTACTTCGCGGTGCACCGTGGCCATTTGTTTGCTGAGAGCTTCAAGGGCTTGAACGGCTTTTGGGTCGTCTTTCACAATAAATATCCTTGTTTTGCCATGATAAAAGTCCTATCTCAAAGATGTGGTTGCATTTGTCAGCAATGCAATTTTAACCGGCTCTGAAAATAAGGATAGGTTCGAACGTACGGAAAACCAAACAATTATGTGTGATCTGTTGAAGAATTTATGTGAAAGAAGGGTGAGTTGGGGAGGAGCGAGAAATGATGAGTACGATTGCGCAATCCAATGCGCAGCAATCTGCACAACCGATGTGCGGCGATATTGATATAAAAATTGCAAAAGACGGCACGTGGTTTCACGAAGGCGGGCCGATTGGGCGCAAAGAATTGGTCTGTTTATTTGCAAGTATTCTCAAACGTGACGAATATGGGGAGTATTGGCTGCAAACCCCGGTTGAAAAAGCAAGAATCGTCGTAGATGATGCCCCCTTTATTGCCGTTGAGTTGTTTGCATGCGAATGTGGCTGTGATCAAAAACTGTCTTTGCGCACAAATGTGGATGAAGTTGTTCCCATTGGGCTGGACAATCCCATTCGAGTGGAACATGATTCAAAAACAGGTGAGCCCGCACCGTACGTGACATTGCGTCAGGGGGAAGGTATGTTTCCCATTGAAGCAAAGATCAACCGCGCCGTTTTCTATGAATTGGTCAATCGTGGTGTTGAAGAAACAATAGATGGGGAAGTGTATTTCGGAATATGGAGCAACAACGAATTTTTCCCACTGGGACAATTGGACGAGGATTAACGCCAGAAAGTTTGCGCGATTTTTTTGCATCGTATCAGCCCGACCCTCAGGATATTCGCGGGGACCATGATCTTAATGGGTTTCGACCGAAACCGGATAATCGTGCCGCAGCCGTTCTCGTTCCCATCATTAAACGCCATGATGAACTGAGTGTCCTGTTTACCAAAAGAACCGACCATTTAAACAATCATCCCGGTCAGATCAGTTTCCCCGGTGGCCATACCGAGGAAGACGACGAAACGGCAGCGCATGCCGCCCTGCGCGAAACCGAAGAAGAAGTCGGCCTGCCGGACCGATATATTCAGGTGATCGGGCAATTAAACGATTATGTGACGCGCACGGGATTTCGGGTGACGCCCATCGTCGGTCTGGTGGATTTCCCTTACCCGACGGACCCGGATGACCATGAAGTTGCCGAGGTCTTTGAGGTCCCGTTGCCCTTTTTAATGGATCCGGGCAACCATCAAAAATGTTCACGTATTTTTATGGGGAAAAGACGTTATTTTTGGGCGATGCCCTATAACGATTATTATATCTGGGGGGCAACAGCCGGGATGCTCCGAAATTTTTATGATGTTTTGTCAGGTGTTAAATAATGCGCTTTTTGCTGCAATATATTCTTCCATTGGCCTTTCCGACCGCGCTTTATCTGGTCTGGAAACTGTATCATAAAAAAAAGGCAGGCGAGGAAGCCCATCATATCGATTTAACCAAAGGACCGTGGTTACGGTTGTTCGGGCTCGGTGTGGTTTTGATGGGGATCGGACTTGTCTTCTTTAATGTGATGGATGGGGAAAAGCCGGGCGGGGTTTACCAGCCACCGGTCTTTCGAGATGGTAAAGTTGTCCCCGGTCATATCATTCGTGACGAATAACAATGCTTGATATTATCAATCAGGATTGGTTTTGCGATCCTGCCAGCAGACGTGTGATGAATGTTTTGGGCGCGCGTGGTCGTCCGGCCCGTTATGTCGGGGGGTGTGTGCGCGATGCGCTTTTGCGAAAACCGATTAATGATATCGATATCGCAACACCTGAGATGCCGCAAACTGTTCTCGATTTGTTGAAACAGAACGATATTAAGGCGATTGCAACCGGCATTGAACATGGCACGATTACGGCGGTTTGTGAGGGGCGTTCTTTTGAAATTACCACATTGCGTTCGGATGTTTCCACCGATGGACGGCGCGCGACGGTTGCCTTTTGTGAAGACTGGCTGGAAGATGCCAAACGGCGCGACTTTACCTTTAATGCCATGAGCCTTGATGCAGACGGAACGCTTTATGATCCGTTTGACGGGCAGGAAGATTTAAAGGCAGGACGTGTCCGTTTTATTGGGGGGGCGCAAGATCGTATTCGCGAAGATTACCTCCGCCTGCTGCGGTTTTTTCGTTTTAATGCCTATTATGGAAAAACAACGATAGATCCCGAAGGATTGCAAGCCTGCGAGAAACTGGCGGAAGGATTAAAACAGCTGTCCGGGGAACGGATTTCGCAAGAATTTTTACGATTACTGGAAGCGCCGCGCCCGGCAAAATGGGTGGATATGATGATCAGGCATGACATTCTTCAAAAGATCATTCCTGATGTTTTAACGCGCCCTCAGCTTGAAATGTTATGTGCCTTTGAAGATCAGCCGGATGGACTGCGTCGCTTGGCCTGTTTGCTGCCAAATGATCCGCATGTGATAACAGCGGTGGCAAAACGGTTTCGCTTGTCCAAGGCGGCTGAGAAGCGTTTGCGGACGGCGCGATGTAGCGAAACCATGCTTGACCCGATGAAAGGGCAAGATGAACTGCGTTGTTTTCTCTATCGCAACGGGGCGATTGCTGCGCGCGATCAGTTGTTTTTATATTGGGCAGAAAAAGGGTTCAGCGGCATTGGTCCGCGTGAACAACAGGTGATTGCCCTGATTGATCAATGGCAGGCTGACCCAGTTGTTTTTCCGATACAAGGGGCTGATTTATTGGCCTGTGGCTTTACAGCCGGACCCCGGATGGGGGCAGTTCTCAAAGAAATAGAAGATTGGTGGTGTGGCGGGGGATGTCGGGCAGAAAAAGAAGACTGCCTGCGTGAAGCTCAACACAGGCAGTCTCTATAAATGTTTTAGGCACTCGCCATATCTTGAAGATAGGTTTTGATCTTACTTTCAAGTTTATGGGTATTATCGGCAACAAGCTTCGCGGAAACAAAGACTTCTTCGGACATACGCCCGGTCTCTTCATTGGCTTGGGCGACACCTTCGATATTGTCGGAAACATCCCGGGTGCCGGTTGCCGCTTCATTCACGTTCTGACTAATTTCGCGGGTTGCACTGCCCTGTTGATCAACTGCCGAGCTAACCGTTGTGGTGACATCGTTCATTTCTTCAATCGTTTGTGTGACACCGGCAATGGCTTCGACAGCGCGCATGGTATCGGACTGAATGGTGGTGATTTGACGGGTGATGTCATTGGTTGCTTTGGCGGTCTGGTTTGCCAGGTTTTTCACTTCGGAAGCCACAACAGCAAACCCTTTACCCGCAACGCCCGCGCGTGCCGCTTCGATGGTTGCGTTCAGGGCCAGAAGATTGGTTTGTTCGGCGATATCGGTAATCATTTGAACAACTTCACCGATTTGCTGGGCCCCATCTGCCAGACCTTGAATGGTCTGTCTGGCCTGGCGAGCCGTTCCGCTTGCTTCGTTTGCAATGGTGGAAGAATGCACCACCTGACGTGAAATTTCCTCAATAGAACTGGAAAGTTCTTCGGCAGCGGCCGCAACGGTTTCCACGTTGGATGTGGCCTGACTGGCCGCAGAGGCAACGGTTGCTGATTGCGAGCGTGATTGTTCCGTAGCGGCAGACATGGATTGTGCGTGATGTTCCAATTGAGTGGCCGCATCGCCCATCTGTTGCAGGGCAAGGGCCACTTCGTCACGGAAAATATCGGTCATCTGCAAACGGCGGACACTTGTGCGTTCGCGAATGGTTTGTTCGATGCCTTGCTTTGCCTGCGCCATGTTTTTGCGGATGATGCTTTCCTTGAAACGCTGGATTGAACGGGCCATTTGACCGATAGAATCCGACTTATGGCGTCCGGCAATCATGGTTTCCGTTTGGCCTTTTTCCAGTCGTTCGAGGGAATGGCGCAGGGAATTCAGGGGCACAACCACACTGCGGATAAGGACGACCATCAAAACAATCAGGACAAATGTAATAGCCAATGCAAAAATAGACAGGCTGATATAGCTGGTATGTGCATTGGATTTTACGGTTTCAGCAGAGTGCCGCAAGGTCTCTGCCATAAAATCTTCGGTCTTTTTCAAGAGATTGATTTTTTGTGTAATGGTGTCGAACCATTGTGGCCCGGTAATGGATTTAAGATCACCAGTGACCTGACTGTCAATCGCAACGGTGCGCATTTCATTGACTTTGTCGATAGCAGGGCCGCTGATGGTCTTGTCCAGAAAATCTGCAACTGTTGGTGTGGCAAACGAATGGGCAACGTTCATATAGGTATCCTGCACGGCAATCAGGCTGATGAAATCTTTTAATAAGGCAGGGCTGAATTGACCGCTACCGAAACCGGCGGCCCCTTTTGCACGTTCAATCCCGGCGCGTTCTTTAATTTGCAGGAAGTTTACAAATGCCGAGATTTGGTTGGACAGATCCAGATCACTGGAAATTTTTGACATGGAGGCAATGGAATTCAAAAAGGCGCTATTGAGGGCGGAATAATAGCCGACTTCTTGAGCAACACTGACTTGTTGCGCCGATATTTTCTCACGCCATTGCGGGAGTTCGTCCAACAAGGTGCGAATTCGTTTGATGTCTTTTGTTAATCCGAGTTGTTCACCGATTGTAAAAGCATCGTTGATACGGCTGGCTTTGCTGTCTGTGTTTTTGCGTTGGTCGCTAACTTCGTCACCGAAAGCCTCCCCCTTGGAGGCCAGAAAACCGGCAGAGGCACCGCGTTCTTTTTGCAGTTCATGGACAAGGTTGGAAAAAATACTTGCCATAGAAGACAATTGTTCGATCTTTTCCATTTCCTGCACCGTGGACCGTTTTTCCAAAACGGCATCGCCTGCGAAATAAAGCATGATGGCTAAGGGAATAACCGCAAGGGCCGCAATACGGTGGGTAAGGCGGAATTTATCCAGAAAACTTTCTATAAAGGACTGATTGGCATGATCGCATTCAATCAAACCGACCCGTTCCAGATCGTCGCGCATTTTATAGTCGCTATCAACAATATGGTCGATCAGACGATCATAAAAGGCATGCAGTAAATCCCGGATATTTATTGAGTTGGGATCGGATTTATAGGCCTTTGCAATATTTTTGAAATAGACCAGCGTCTCATCATGGAAACGGATATGTTCTTCACCTTCAGCATTGGGCTGACACTGGCGGATGATGTCATTTTCACGGGTGAAATGAATGTCGAGATGCGTAACTGTACGGTTTAGTATATCTTGAATATCGTCGTGCGCTGCGTTGTTTTTTACGTGTCCGTTTAATTCGTTAATCAGATCAATTAAGACAATATGGTCTTGATCAATTTCTTCAATGCCCAAATTAAACGCACGATCCCACGTGATCAGGATGTCGCCTTCATCCATGCGCATAGTCCCCTCCCTTAAATATAGCTAGAATAAATAAAAATGATTTATCCTGTATGCGATGAGGGTAATATAAAAATAATATTTTGAAAACTATTATCTTTTAGAACGAATCTATCAAATGAAAGAACGATCCGAAACAATTATTGCGTGTTAAGCCGGACGGGCCAAGTGTGACACCGGATGCATTTTTGCACTCAAAAAGGGCAGTCCCTTTTTCTTTGATGATGGTGGCATAATGGAATTCATGCCCGCGCAGGCGATGACCAATGGCGCCGAAAGGCGTGTCTGTTTTGCACACAACATCACGATAACCCAGATGAAGTTTACGTTTGGCAAAGGAGGTTTCCAGATCCAGAATACCCGCCATTTCGTGAGCGCGCCCGTCCCGGTCAGTCAGAACTTTACCCAAGGTCATATAGCCGCCGCATTCCCCAAAAATAAGGGTGCCTTTGTCGTGATGGTTGCGCAAGGCATTCAGGAAATCAGCATTCCCGGCCAGTGTGGTGGCGTAAAGTTCGGGATAGCCGCCGGGCAGATAAATGGCATCACAGGCTTGATCCGGTATTTCGTCTTTTAACGGGCTGAAAAACGTCAGTTCCGCCCCTGCGTTCCGCCAATGTTCCAGCAGGGCGGGATAGGCAAAGGCATATGCCTTATCTTTGGCAATGGCGATACGTTGTCCAAGTGGAGCAAAGAACGCATTGCGTTCACACACACTGGGAATAAAGCTGCTTTCTGCCAATTGAACGAGATTATCCAGATCAATGTGGTCTTCAAGGAAGTCGGCGGACTTGTTTAAAAATTCTTCCAGTTCGGGATGTTCTTCTGCCAGAACAAGACCAAGATGACGTTCGGGCAGGGCAAGTTCGGTTTTACGTGGAACGTAGCCTAAAACCTGAATATGCGGGATATGGGTTTCACAGGCGTTTTTCAGCAGTTGAACGTGCCCCGGACCACCGACTTTGTTGAAGATTACGCCTTTAATATGGACATCTTTATCAAAGGTTGCGAAGCCGTGGATCAGGGCGGCGGCTGATGCGGCTTGGGCGTTGGCATCAATCACAAGGACCACAGGCCAGCCGGTCCGCCGGGCAATATCGGCAGGGCTTCCGTCTTTGTTGGAGGGGGAATTGGCGGGCAGGGTTGCCCCGTCAAACAGGCCCATCACCCCTTCACACACAATCAGGTCGGATTGATTGGCAAGATTGTCCAACAGGTAATGCAGGCTGTCTTCACGCATGGCCCAGCCGTCCAGATTGGGGCAAAGGCGTTTTGTTGCCGCCCCATGAAAGGCCGGGTCAATATAATCGGGGCCAACCTTGGCGGATGAAACCGATACGCCTTTACGGGCCAAGGCGCGCAATGTTCCCAATGTAATAAAGGTCTTACCGCTGTTGGAATTGGGGGCTGCGATAATCAGTCCTTTGCCGGTGCTCACTTGATATAGGCTTCCAGTTTCTTCGCCATATCTTCCGGTGAAATACCGTGTGGGAAATGGGTCAGGTATTTACCATCGGGTCCGACCAGATATTGGAAGGCGGAATGATCCATTAAATAATCATCCGCTGCTTTGCCGTCTTCGGCGACTTTTTTATAATAGACGCGATAGGCTTTGGCAGCTTTGGCCACTTGCTCGGTTGATCCGCTGAGCCCAATCAGGCTTTCATGGAAATGTTTTGTATATTCACCCATGACTTTTGGTGTGTCGCGTTCCGGGTCGATGGTAATGAACAGGGAAACGACTTTGTTCATTTTTTCCTGAGGGATCATATCCAAAGCCATTGCTGCCGTTTGCAGGCCTGTCGGGCAGACATCCGGGCAGAACGTATAGCCGAAATTAATAAGCGTGTAGGATCCCAGCAGGTCTTTGTCTGTTACGAGATTACCTTTTGGGTCGACCAGTTCAAACGCCCCGCCAATGGCGACTTCGCCGCTGGATTGACTACCGGAATCGTCCATCAATTGTGGCAGGCGCATGGTAATGCCGACAATCAGAAAAATGGCTGCGACCATGAAGTACAATAAAATCCGTGTGCGAGAACCCATTTTCAGACCTTTTCTGTTAGATCACCAATGTATAGGCCAGATAGGCCAAGACACCGGCGTTGATAATCAAAAGCATTGGAGCAAGATCGGTAACGATCTGTTGCCATTTTTGCCCGGCGAGATGACCGGCAAACCCGACCACCATCAAGCTCGGCACCGTTCCTAGTGCAAAGGCCGCCATGCCAAATGCACCGGCAACAAAATCACCTGTGGCCCCGGCAGCCGCCAAGGCACCATATAACAATCCGCAGGGTAAAAAGCCAAGACCGATCCCTAAAAAATAGCCGTTTAATCCGGTTGGGCGGGCAAAAAACGGTTTGAGAATTTGTCCCAGCTTATCAGAAAGCGCGCTTTTTTCACATCGGTTTTGCGTGCCGAAAAAGGGCATGTTGGGAAAGCTGACACCTAATTTTTTCAGGGCGTAGCCTAAAAAGAAAAGGGCGGCAAACAGCAATAATCCGGCAGAAATCCATTTCATACCACTGAACTCAATAACCCCTTGGGCGAGCAATCCAACGAAAAACCCCAAGATAATATAAGTTGTCATGCGCCCCAGATGATAAGGCAGCAACGCCGCCCCGCTGATCCGTTTAAATTCGGACATTTGGGAAAGCGGAATATGTTCCAGTCGGGTGGTGACTTGGGACAAGACAAAAGGGGCACACATGGTGACGCAATGCGTTGCACTTCCGACAAGCCCCGCCATAAACAGGCTGATGAGCAAACTGCCGTTATCTTCGACAACAACGGTGCAGTGGGCCAAGCCCGCTTGCAGCATTGTCATAAGAAGCAGTTCGGATTCCATCAGTTTACTACCTAGTTAAAACAATTCATCAATTGCGCCCGGAAACCAACCGTTGGGCCGACAACCATAATGGCAGGTGATCTTACATTAGAGTTTTCTAAATCTAAAGCGCAATTTTCCAAAGTGGTTTCCAAGACTTGTTGCGCAGATGTGGTTGCGTTGGAAATGACAGATATCAATTCATCCGGTTTTCGTCCTGCATTTAACAATTCACGCTGGATTTTATCGATATGTTTGATCGGCATATAAAAGACGATGACGGGGGAACTATCGGCAAGGGCTTTCCAGTTGACGCAGGGAACTTGCCCGGATGTATCGTGTCCGGTAACGAAACTGATCACCTGATTGGATTGTCCGTCACTGACCGGAATACCGGCATAGGCACTGCCTGCAATGCCGGCACTGATACCGGGGACGATGCGCACCGGGATATTTTCTTTTAAAATAGGCAAGGCTTCTTCGGCGCCACGGCCAAAGACGAACGGGTCGCCGCCTTTTAAACGCAAAACCCGTTTGCCTTGCCCGGCCAATTCAATCAGGCGCTGGGTGATCTCGTGTTGTTTGGGGGAGGCTTTGCCGCCGCGTTTGCCCATACCTTCCAAAATTGTTTGAGAAGGGGCGAGGGCCAATATCTCTGGTGCGACCAACGCATCATGAACAATGACATCGGCCTGTTGCAGCGCGTGATAGGCATAAAGTGTTAAAAGTTTTACATCACCCGGTCCGGCACCAACCAGCCAGACGCTGCCAGTTTGGAATTCGGGGAATGATATCTGTGTCAAATTTTCCATGTTCTTGTGATACTCCAAAAAGCAGACGATGACAAACCTCAGAAAATGGTTATTTTGTGATTATGAATAAAAAAGAACTCAGAAAAGGATGGACGACAGGTGCCTGTGCAACCGCAGCGGCACGTGCGGCCTATGGCGCTCTGTTGACAGGTGAATTTTGCGACCCTGTGCAAATCCGCCTGCCCAAAGGCCAGACCCCGTCTTTTTGTCTGAACCGTCAGGGGGTAAGTCAACAATCAGCATGGGCTGCGGTGATTAAAGATGCCGGGGATGACCCGGACATCACCCACGGGGCTGAAATTGTCGTGTGTGTTGAACGGGGGGAACCGGGTAGCGGCATTGTGTTTAAAAATGGTGCCGGGGTCGGCGTGGTAACGAAACCGGGCTTGCCGCTGGCGGTGGGGGAACCGGCGATTAACCCGATGCCGCGCCAGATGATCACGGATAATTTAAATGAAGTTCAAGAAAACCCCGATGTGATTGTCACTATTTCCATTACCAAGGGGGAGGAACTGGCGCAAAAAACCATGAACCCGCGCCTTGGTATTCTTGGGGGACTGTCGGTTCTGGGGACGACCGGGATCGTGGTACCTTATTCCTGTGCGGCATGGATCCATTCCATTCATCGTGGTATTGATGTGGCGCGTGCCTTGGGGATTGGTCATATGGCGGCAACGACCGGGTCAACGTCTGAAAAAACCGTGGTGGATAAATATGGACTGGAAGAAAGTGCCCTGATTGATATGGGGGATTTTGCCGGTGGTGTCTTAAAATATGTCCGGCAAAAACCGATTGATAAATTAACCCTGTGCGGGGGATTTGCAAAATTGTGCAAACTGGCACAAGGGGAAATGGATTTGCATTCCTCACGATCCCGTCTTGATTTTGACCGTCTTGCCCAATGGATGAAAGAAGCCGGTGCCAATGAAGATTTGCAAAATCAAAGCCGCAACGCCAATACGGCTTTGGAAGTTTTGATGCTGGCACTTGACCATAATATCGCGTTGGGGGATTTGGTGGCTTGCCGCGCCAAAGAAGTTGCACAAGCCGTTGTCTCCGGTCATTGTCATATCGAGATCATTGCGATCAATCGTTTTGGAGATATCGTTGGACATGCCGAATAAAAAGTTATTGATCCTTGGGGGCACCGGGGAAGCTGCACAATTGGCCCAACAGGCGGTTGATGTTTTTGGCAATAAGCTTGAGGTCGTGATTTCCTATGCCGGGGTGACAAGGCACCAGCCGGATTTGCCTTGTGAAATTCGTGTCGGCGGTTTCGGGGGGCCATCGGGTCTGATTGATTATCTTAAAGAAAATAATTTTACACATCTGATTGATGCAACCCATCCATTTGCCGAACAGATATCCATGCATGCTTATGTGGCGGCACAGGATTTGGAAATCCCGTTTTTGATCCTGTGGCGCGATGAATGGCGTGCACAAATTGGGGATCGTTGGCTGGATGTCTCAGATATGGAGGAAGCCGCCCGTCAGGTTGCGGCTTTCGGTGTAAAAACCTTTTTAACGATCGGTGTCAAGGAACTCTCGGCCTTTGACGGTATTGCTGATGTGGCGATGGTTGTCCGTTTGGTGAATGAGCCAGCGCAAAAGCTGCCGCTTGCCAATTATGAATGTGTGATTGCACGTCCGCCTTTTTCTGTGGAAGCGGAACGCGAGTTGATCCGGGAGAAGCAGATTCGTTTACTCGTTTCCAAAAACAGCGGGGGCGAAGCAACGCGTGCAAAGCTGGAAGCGGCCCGTCTGGAGGGGGTTCCCGTAATTATGGTTCGTCGCCCACCGCAAGAACCTGTAGACTATGTGACGCATCCACGTGAAGCAATTCAATGGCTTAACATGCATGGCGTTTGAGCTATGCAAAGATGGTAATGCTGCAATGCACAAAATATAGTTGCGACTGCGAACAATAGACCCTATCTCTGCGTAATAGGAACTGGAAATATTACAAACAAGAGAGAGACGAGTTCTATGAGTTTACCTTATCCGATTACGTCATACGGTAGCCGCCATGTCGAATTGACAGGTGGATTGCTGACCCGTTTTGAAGACTTTGTCATTGCACAATTCACAAAATTGAAAGAGCGTCACCGCATTCGCTATGAAATGAGCATTATGAGTGACCGTGAATTGAAAGACCTTGGCATGACACGTTCTGATATTGCGCTGCTTGCGGATGGCAAGTTCAACGCTATTCAGGATCAGCGTCGCTAAAGAATAGCGCGTTTTCTAAACTGGAAAACGCAAGCGTGCACGCAGACCGCCTTGCGGGGAGGTTGTAAGTTGAATATCTCCCCCATGTGCGCGCACAACATCACGGACAATGGACAGACCAAGGCCAACCCCGCCTGTCTGGATATTGCGTGATTTATCAAGTCGAAAGAAGGGTTTGAAAACCTCTTCGCGCATATCTTCCGGGATGCCGGGGCCATCATCGTCAACCGTGACTTCAATCGCCTCGTTACGTTGCTCAAGGCTCAGCCAGATATGTGTGCCGTATCGAGCTGCATTTTCCACCAAATTCGTCACGCACCGCTTGAAGGCATTGGGCCGGACTTGCAGGTGCACATCCTCGACGTTTTCATAATCAATGGGGATGTCTTTGCGTTTTATGCCTTGCACAATGGATGTCAGGATTTGTGAAATATTGGTGTCTTCGGGTTCTTCCTCGCCGTCACCGCGTACGAAATCCAGATAGCCTTCCAGCATGTGCTCCATTTCCTGAATATCATCGCGCAGGTCTTTGATATCGTCTTCCTCACCCATCATGGCGAGTTGTAGTTTCATGCGGGTTAAAGGGGTGCGCAAATCGTGGGAGACACCCGCCAGCATATGCGTTCGTTGCTCAATCTGGCGTTCGATACGGGCCTTCATTTTTAAAAATGCGGTTGCTGCCTGTCGTACTTCGCGCGCGCCTTCGGGTTTGAAACGTTCAACATTTTGGCGCTTCCCAAAGGCATCGGCGGCTTGTGCCAGTCGTCGGATCGGGCGGACCTGATTGCGCATGAAAATAATGGCCACACCGAATAAAAGCATGGAACTGCCGACCATCCACAAGACAAAAACATAGGTTGTTGAACTGAACAGGCGCTTACGCAGGGCCGTGACGGATAACACACCGTCACTGAGTTGGATTTCGATGGTCAGAGTCTTTTTATCAGCGGGTGCAAGAATGTGGTAGGGCAGGCCAACCCGTTCATCCAGTGCAGAGAGTAAAAAAGGATCGGGAATACTGCCTTCTACGATATTTTCATTGTTGGCGAGAATTTCGCCTTTGCGCAAACTCGCGGCCATATTGAACCGTTGTCTGGAAATAAGAAACGTGCGTGTCAATCCGTCTTCGCTGGGATCGTTGCGGATCATATCGACAAGGGCGCCGACATCACCGGCCAGACCGCGCGCCAGATATTTGGAAACCTTGTCCCAATGGGCTTCGTAGAAAATGAAGGCCGAAATAACTTGCAGCAGGACCAGTGGAACCACCAAAATCATTAAGGAGCGTCCCAACAGGCTGCGTGGCAATATTTTCTTGATCATTGTATCCATGATGTTTGATTTAACTTGGTCGCAGGACGTAGCCTTGCCCACGTACGGTTTGCAGATAACGTGGCATTTTTGGGTCAATTTCGATCTTGCGGCGCAGGCGGGTGACCTGTACATCAATGGTTCGATCGTTTCCGGCAATGCCGGACAGTTCTGCCAGTTGTTCCCGGCTGAGGACTTTATTTTCGTTTTCAGCCAGAATAACAAGCAAGCTGGCTTCGGATGCGGTTAAATGAATTTGTTTGCCATTGCGGCTCAGGATATGGCGCTGACTGTCAAAGACCAAGCCCCCCAACTGGATCAGGTCTGTCTGATCTTGCGGTGTGCTGCGCACAACGCGTTTTAAAATATTGTTGATGCGTAAAACCAGTTCACGCGGTTCAAACGGTTTGGTCAGGTAATCTTCCGCCCCGCATTCCAAACCGAAAATACGATCTTCACCTTCGCTCATGGCGGTGAGCATCAAGATGGGTGTGTCGTTGGATGAGCGGAAATCACGGGCAAAATCCAGACCGCTTTCTCCCGGCATCATCAAATCCAGCACAATCAGATCGAATTCCAACAATCCCAATTTATTGCGGGCATCTTGTGCGTCTTGCGCGATACTGACGTTAAAACCGTTTTCACTGAGGAATTTTTTCAGCAATCGGCGCAAACGTTCGTCATCATCTACAACGAGAATATGAGGCTGTTCGTTCATCATGGGCGACAGTATGCCACCGCACCGCGCCCGTTTAAATCAAAATCAATCCTGTAGATCATCATTGAGTTGGGCAAAACGTTCTTTTTCATCTGTAATGCCCATCAAGACCTTGCGAAACCCGTCAACGGCATCGGCCCCGGCCAAACGATAAGCTTCGGCAATGCGGCGGCTTTGACTTTTGGAAAGCTGCTGTTCGAGCTTCTGGCCCTTGGAGGTTAGATATAACAGGCGTTGGCGGCGGTCATTTACGCCTGTGCGTTGTTCGATGAAGCCTTCATCGACCAACTGGCTGAGGACGCGCGATAGACTTTGTTTGGTGATAGAGAGAATGTGTAGCAGGTCTTTGACCGACATGCCGGGTTCACGCCCGACAAAATAAATCACACGGTGATGGGCGCGTCCGAAATTATACGATTCGAGAATGCCGTCCGCCTCCCCGGTAAAATCACGGTAGGCGAAAAAGAGAAGCTCCATCGCAAGGCGAAGTTCTTCTTCTCGTAAAAACAAAGGATTGGCGCGTCTTTTGATATCGGACATTTTTCAAATTATTTTAAACTACGTCAGCAATGTTGACATATATGCCAGAACGAGCTAATAGTGGCAACATCATTTATGCAAAACCCTGCATAAAAGCAACTTTGTTACAAAAGAAGAGAAAAACCATGTCCAACCTTTCGTTTGACGACCGTGACGGTACGATCTGGCATGATGGCGAAATGATTCCTTGGCGCGATTCCAAGGTTCATGTTCTTTCCCATGCCCTGCACTATGGATCTTCTGTTTTTGAGGGTATCCGCGTATATGGCGGGAAAATCTTCAAATTGACGGAACATAGTCAGCGTCTCGTCGAATCTGCTAAAATCCTCGGTTTTAAAATTCCCTATACTGTGGAAGAAATTGATGCGGCGACTCAAAAGGTGGTGGACGAAAACAATATTGTGGATGGTTACATCCGTCCGGTTGCGTGGCGTGGTTCTGAAATGATGGGTGTTTCTGCACAGAAAAACACCATCCATCTGGCAATTGCCGCATGGGAATGGCCGTCTTATTTCGACCCGGAAGCCCGCATGAAAGGCATTCGTCTGGATAACGCGATTTATCGCCGCCCGAACCCGGAAACAGCGCCAAGCCGTTCCAAGGCAGCTGGCCTTTATATGATCTGTACATTGTCCAAACATGCGGCCGAAGACCGTGGCTATCACGATGCGATGATGCTGGATTGGCGTGGGCAGGTTGCCGAAGCAACCGGTGCCAATATTTTCTTTGTGAATAAAGCGGGTGAAATTCACACACCGACACCGGATTGCTTTTTGGACGGGATTACCCGTCGTACCGTGATCGGTTTGGCAAAAGACCGTGGGTATAAGATCGTTGAGCGTGTGATTATGCCGGACGAGTTGGGTGATTTTGAAGAATGCTTCCTGACAGGGACAGCAGCAGAAGTCACCCCGGTTGCTGAAATCGGTGAATATAAATTTACACCGGGCGATATTTCACGCCAACTGGTGGAAGATTATGATCGTACCGTTCGCGGTCAGGCGTTGGAAAAAGTCAACGTTGCCTAAGATCGTCATCTGATTATGAAAAAAGGCCTCGTACGCGTGTGCAGACGAGGCCTTTTTTTATTAAGCGCTAAGAAAATCTTGCGTCGATAAAATGCGGGCATAACTCATACCAAGTGCCGCCATGAAAGAGGCATGCACCTGCGGGGCGGAAATCGTTTCCCCTTTGAACGTCAGGGCGCGTGCGGCGCAGGCATCCTCAATGACTGTTACGGTGAAACCAAAATCGACCGCAGCGCGGGTTGTGGCTTCCACACACATTTGGCTCATGGCCCCGCAGATGATTAAAGAATCGATGTTTTGGGCTTTCAGGCTGTCCAGCAAGGTGGTTTCAAAAAAACTGTTGGGGCGATGTTTTAAAATAACGGTTTCGCCTGCTTGTGGGGCAACGCTGGCGTGAATTTGTGCGCCATCTGTATCAGGTAAAAAGAATGAGGCGTTTTCAGCAAGGCTTTCGTGTCGAATGTGAAAGATGGGGGAACCGGCTTGGCGAAAGTTTTCCAGAATCTTTTTTGCATTTTGGGTGGCCTGTTCCATTTCATGTAATTCAAAGGCCCCATTGGGGAAATAGTCGTTTTGAATATCAATGAGGATAAGAGCGGTTTTTGTCATTGTGATCTCCTGAATTATGAACGGTGTTGATTATTCAGCGATTTGAAAAGAAATGAAATTGGCGGAAATGACATTTTTTATGCTATATTCGCCAAATGAAAGACGCACCTTATAAAGCTTCAATCGCAATTCTCGCCTATCCCGATGTTCAGCAGGCTGCTGTTTTGGGATTGGCCGATTTATTTGAAGTCGCAAACCGTAATAGTGCAACGCATACCGGGGGGCAGTTGGATGTTCGTATTCTTTCCACAGAAGACCTTAAAAACCGGGAAATTCCTTTCTGCGACACAATCATATTCCCACCGAGTTTATCCCAAGATCGTCGTTACGATGATCAAGATATCCTTGATTGGGTCAAGGCCGGGCATGGGCAAGGCGCGACGATTTGTTCCATATGTGCCGGGGCGTTTTGGCTGGGGGCTAGCGGACTTTTGGATGGTCGTCCGGTTACAACACACTGGTTACTGGAAGAAGATTTGCAGCGCCAGTTTCCAAAGGCTGAGGTCAATAGTGAGCGCATTTTAATTGATGATCATGATATTGTCAGTGCGGGTGGCCTGATGGCATGGGTTGATTTGGGATTATTTGTGGTAACCCGTTATCTGGGACAGCACATCACGAGCATGACCGCGCGCCATTTATTGATTGATCCCAGTGGGCGCGAACAAAAAAATTATCGCAGTTTTCGCCCAGTTTTGAATCATGGGGATCCTTCCATTTTATCGGTGCAGCACGGTTTGGAAAAAAGCTATGCGGATGAGGTCAGCGTGGAAGGTCTTGCGGGGCAAGCCCATATGTCGTCGCGAACGTTCTTGCGACGTTTCAAGGCGGCGACAGGATTAACCCCGACGATCTATTTGCAACATTTACGTATCGAAAAGGCACGTGGTTTGCTGGAGCGCACCCGCCTACCCGTTGGCGAGGTTGCCTGGCGTGTCGGATATAAAGATGTATCGGCTTTTAGCCGGGTTTTCAAAGAGATAACCGGCCTGAAAGCAGGCCGTTATCGGGAACGGTTTAGTATTAATTCATAACGGGTGCTATATCCGGGGCATTCAGAAATTCTTCTTTATCCAATGTTTTGGCAATTGCTTCCAGTCGTGCCATAACATTTTCCGCATCCGGGTAGCTTTTATGTAAAATCAAATAGACGTTGGTCTTTTTTAACGTGCTAAAGGCAATATTTTCAATCGGGGACTTTTCAAGAATTTCTGCGGCGGGGAAGGCGTAATCCAAAACGTAATCCGCACGACCATTTGCAAACATGGAAAAAGCCGCCGCGTGATTGGGGGCGGGGTAGTTTTCAATTTTATTTTCTTTTTGTTGAATGTATTTCAGCACCCCGGCGTAACTATATCCCCGGATTGTAATGACACTTTTTCCATTCAGTTCTTCCATTGAGGTGATCGCCGGTGTGCCCTTTCTATGAAAAACACGAATTTCAACGACCGCAACCGGGTCTTTGCTCACCAGGCAACAGTCCCGCAAAATGGACGGTGCATTGACCAGCATGGAAAATTTGGACACCCCTTCACGCAGGTTCGCAAACATACGTTTGGCAGGGTAATCCTTGGCATGCCACGGGATGCCGGCTTTTTCAAATAAAGGTTGGGCAAGGCGGACCAATGGGTTTTTCAATTTTCCATCGGCATCACGTTGTGTCGTCCAAACGGAAATATCCGGGTAGGCATATTCAATTTCTTCCGGTGCGGCTTGTGCATCCAGCCAGACGATTGCGTTGCAAAATGAAGCGATCAGGATCAACCTTAAAAACAACATTGTAGTTTCTCTCCCCTCTATCCGTTCAGGACTGAGTTAACCGTTTTAATCAAGGCTACTATATCTACAGGCTTGGTCAGGAAACTTTGGAAACCCTCTTCTATGCCGCGCCGGATGGTTTCCGGATGAACATTGGCACTGAGGGCAAAGACAGGAATGTCTTTTGTTTCTTCTTGTTGTTTCAAAATATTCAAGGCCTTGAACCCATCCATACCGGGCAGGTTCAGGTCCATCAGAATAAGGTCAAGCTGGTTTGTGGATGCCAGCTCAAGACCTTCTTCGGCTGTCTGAGCTTCCAAAAGTTCCGCATGGTCGAATTTGTCGAAGATTTCTCTGACCAGCATCATGTTTTCAGGATTGTCTTCCACATACAGAACTCGGCAAGGCAGGAGTTCCAGTTTTTGATTGTTCAGGGAAAATGCGGTCGTGGTTTCTTGATGCTGAACGGGGCTGGCTTGAACGACTTCAAATTCAAACCAGAATGTACTGCCGACACCGGGGGTACTTTCAACACCGATTTGCCCCTGCATCAAATGAACCAGTTTTTGGGAAATGGACAGGCCGACACCCGTTCCTTCTGTATCCGTGGTCTCTGCCCCCAGACGATTAAAGGGGGTGAAAAGCTGATTGATCTGGTCGGGGGTCAACCCGTTACCGGTGTCGCTCACATTGATGCGCAACCAACGTTTCTTTTCAACGCAGAGCGATATTTCCACGCGGCCTTGCGGACGGTTATATTTAATCGCATTAAAGCATAAATTCATCAGAACCTGACTGAACCGTGTCACGTCTGCAATGATTTGTACGTCTGCCGGGACGTTATCGTAGTTTGTGGAAATAGTGACCTCGTAGTCACGGGCGGCGGCTTCCAACAAATCGATATTGTCGTTTATGGTCTCAATGGGGGAAATCACTTCCATATCAAGGTTGATTTTTCCGGCTTCCACTTTTGAAAGGTCGAGGATCTCATTAATCAGGGTCAGCAAATGATTGCTGGCCCCGAGAATTTGATCAACATAAAGAGCCTGCTGTTTATCAAGGGCCTTTTTCGGGTTCATAACTAAAAGCTGTGCAAAGCCAAGAATACCGTTGAGCGGGGTGCGCAATTCATGGCTCATGCTGGAGATGAATTCACTTTTCGCCTTGCTGGCGACATCGGCCTTTTCTTTGGCTTTTTGCAGTTGTTCCTGATAGTGAACCTGATCGGTCACGTCACGCGCCGCACCACGATATCCCATAAATTGATCGTTGGTGTCATAGTAGGGGCGCCCGCTGAGCTCAATCACGCGAATCTGTCCGTTGCGGGTTTTTAAACGATAGCGGAAATCTTCAAGCGGCAATTCATTGCGGAGGATTTCGTCATAGGCCTGCCATATATCACGTTCATAATCCGGCGAGAGATAAGCCGCAAGGGCATGGCGCTGCTTGCCCAGAATATCTTCTTGCGAAAGACCGGTGACTTCATAGCAACGACCGGATACATAAGTGAAATGGTGATCCTCGCCCGTTTCCCAAAACCAGTCTGAGGCCGATTCTGCGATGTCGCGCAAGCGTTGTTCGCTGTTTTTGAGGGATTGTTGAACATATTCGCGTTCGACGATTTCTTGGCTTAGGTGTTGGGTGCGTTCATGGACGCGCAATTCAAGCTGGGAATTGATGGTCTGAACTTCTTCGTAGGCATGCTGCAGACTTTTATTGGTCTCGGCCAATGTGTTGAATGTTGCGCGCAGTTTGTCGCCCATATGGTCAAAGCTTTTGCGCAGAGACTGAATTTCATCATCTTTGGGGTCGTGTTCGTAAAGCCCGTCAATATCCGATTGCGCCAGTTCCTGTGTGATGCTCTCTACTTTTTCAGCAAGGGCGCCTAACCTGCGCGCAACCAGACGATAGAAGATGGCAAACATAAACAGGGCGACAAAGAAGGTTTTGACACCGTTGCTGAATAAAATGCCGAGTGCCTTTGAAAAAACGCGCTCGTAAATTTGATCAAGGCTGGCAACAACATTGAGGCTCCCAATGTTTACCTGTTCACCGCGTTTATCATAAATCAGGGGATAGGTGCGTTCGATCACATGTTCGGATCTTTGGGCACCGGCTTGCCAGGCGCTTTTTCCATTTTCGGTTTTGACGACCACATGTTCGATATTGCGCAGGTTGACCAAGCCTTCCAACGATAAAAGAATCTGTTCCTCGTCGAAGCTCCAGACACTACCTGAAATTGTCGGTACATTAACGGTGACGCTGTT
Organism: Terasakiella brassicae; assembly: GCF_014641495.1. Taxonomy (GTDB): domain Bacteria; phylum Pseudomonadota; class Alphaproteobacteria; order Rhodospirillales; family Terasakiellaceae; genus Terasakiella; species Terasakiella brassicae. The sequence continues at coordinate 71,587 of NZ_BMHV01000013.1, read as the reverse complement.
AAGTGTGACGTCCAGATCATTGCGTTGCTCGGTATAATCCAAGAACAACTGTACTGCCGTTATGAAAAAGGTAATCAAAGAGCTGAACGCAATGATAAGCGTCATCAGCTTTTTCCCGATTTTATTTCCTTTTTTCAAATACGAAGCCATCTTGTGAACGTGTCTCTGAGTAACGAACGTGATTTTTATAAAGATGATAGGGGAGGATAAAACGAAAAGATAGTGTTTATCTTGCTTTAAATGGTCAAACGATGTGAGTTTTGACCAACCTCAATTACCTATCAGGCAGGCTTGTCTAGATTTCAGCATAGGTTGAAGTTGTACCTGAGGGGGCGCTTCCGCCATATTGTGTTTGATGGAGATTAAAATGAAAGACCGCTTAACGATTAGTGCGGCTCGAAACATTTTCTTCGGGGGAACAATTTTCTTCTTTGCGATTTTCACTTTGTTGGTCGTCCAATCTGTTATGTTTGTTGACGAATCCTCCAAACCGGAAAATCTGAATGAGAAAGTCGCCCTTGGGAAAGAGGTTTGGGAACGGCATTCTTGTGTTAACTGTCACAGCTTGCTTGGTGAAGGCGCTTATTTCGCACCGGAACTGGGTAACGTTTGGGTTCGTCGTGGTGGACGTGACGATGCCGAAGGGGCAGCCGATTTCATCAAAGAATGGATGAAAGCCATGCCTACAGGTGTTGAAGGCCGCCGCCAAATGCCGCAGTTTAACTTGACGGAAGAAGAACTGGACGGGCTGGTTGAATTTTTCAAATGGACCAGTGAAATCAATACCCAAAACTGGCCGCCGAATGACGCGGGCTAACGGGTGAAAGCTGAGGACATTATTATGAAATATCAATCTCAAAAAGTGGCACTTTACTACTTTACGGGTGCCCTCGTTTTGTTCGTTGCCCAAGTGCTGTTCGGCTTGCTTGCCGGTGCTGTTTATGTGGCTCCGAACATGTTGGCAGACGTTCTGCCGTTTAACGTAATTCGTATGGTTCACACCAACGCATTGATCGTGTGGCTGTTGATGGGCTTTATGGGTGCAGCTTACTATCTGGTTCCGGAAGAAGCGGAAACAGAATTGCACAGCACCAAATTGGCGATCATCCAGTTCTGGGCGTTCTTCCTGGGCGCTGCTGCGATCGTTGTCAGCTACCTGTTGGGTAACCACGGTGGCCGTGAATTCCTTGAGCAGCCGCTCTGGGGTAAAATCGCGATTGTTATCGTAGCCCTTATTTTCCTTTTCAACCTGACGATGACAGTGTTGAAAGGTCGTAAAACAGCCGTTTCCTTGGTGCTGTTGGTCGGTCTTTGGGGTGTTGCGGTGTTCTTCCTGTTCGCTTTCTACAACCCGGTAAACCTCGTACTGGACAAAATGTTCTGGTGGTGGGTTGTTCACCTGTGGGTAGAAGGTGTTTGGGAATTGATCATGGCATCAATTCTGGCCTTCCTGATGATCAAACTGACCGGTGTTGACCGTGAAGTTGTGGAAAAATGGTTGTACCTGATCGTATCTTTGACATTGTTCACTGGTATCTTGGGTACAGGTCACCACTACTACTGGATCGGGACACCCGGTTACTGGCAGTGGATCGGTTCCATCTTCTCTACTTTGGAAGTTGTTCCGTTCTTTGCGATGGTCGTCTTTACTTTCTACATGGTTTACAAAGGTGGTCGCGACCACCCGAACAAAGCAGCTCTGCTGTGGGCTTTGGGTTGTGCTGTTATGGCCTTCTTCGGTGCTGGTGTATGGGGCTTCCTGCATACATTAAGTGGCGTAAACTACTATACTCACGGTACGCAGATTACGGCTGCACACGGTCACTTGGCATTCTATGGCGCATACGTCATGGTTAACATCGCCATCATGACTTATGCATTGCCGAACCTGCTGGGCCGTTCGCCTTACAACCAAATGCTCAACATGTGGGGCTTCTGGATCACCACTTCTGCGGTTTCGTTCATGACATTCGTTCTGACGTTCGCTGGTACGGTCCAAACTCACCTGCAACGTGTTCTGGGTGAAGGTTTCATGGACGTACAAGACCAACTTGGTCTGTTCTACATGATGCGTCTGGGTTCTGGTGCTGTTGTGGTACTTGGTGCGATTATTATCGTCGTATCACTGCTGCTGCCGGGCAAAGAGAAACAGGCATAATTCTGCCATTCTCTTAAGGTAAATGGGGGGCTATAGGGTTGTTTTATCAACCTTATAGCCCTTCTTTTTGGAAAAATGTTAACAATAGAAAAAGCTAATATCATGACAAAATCCATCCCTCATTACGTCGAAGCATCCAATGAATGTACCCTGTTTGAGCAGGCATTTAAGAATAAGCTCCCCTTGTTACTTAAAGGGCCGACCGGGTGCGGGAAAACCCGTTTCGTCAGCCATATGGCGGCGCGACTCGGTTTGCCGCTCTATACAGTCTCTTGCCATGATGATTTAACGGCGGCGGATTTAACGGGTCGTTACCTGCTTAAAGGCGGTGACACGGTTTGGACAGATGGTCCTTTGACCCGTGCCGTGCGTGAAGGTGGGATTTGTTATCTGGATGAAGTCGTGGAGGCACGCAAAGACGTAACGGTTGTTTTGCACCCGTTGACGGATGATCGTCGTGTTTTGCCGCTGGATCGTACTGGTGAAGAATTGGTGGCACCGGATAATTTCATGCTGGTTGTTTCTTACAACCCCGGTTACCAGAATGTGATGAAATCCTTGAAACCCAGTACGCGTCAGCGTTTTCTCGGGGTCGAGTTTGACTTCCCGGAACTGGAACTGGAAACAAAGATTATCGCGGGTGAAAGTGGTCTGGAAGAAGATCGCGTACGTCCGCTTGTTCGTTTGGCCAATAAATTACGTGAAATGAAAGGTCAGGACCTTGAAGAAGGGGTGTCCACACGTTTGATCGTTTATTGCGCAAGCCTGATTAAAGCAGGCATGACGGTTGATGCTGCGGTTTTACATGCGATGATTGAACCGCTGACCGATGAACCCGACGTGAAGGAAGGCTTGTTGGAAGTCGTTCGCGTCACATTCGGATAAAAGAACATGAGTTGGATGGAGGTCATAGAGGTCGAGGAATTTGTCGGCTCGCATTGGCACAGGATCATCAGCAACGGGGTGGCCAGTTATGGGTCCCACCCCGAGGCAGCGGTGACACTGGATCAGGTGCGCGCGTCCCTTGGCGTCTTTTTCCGGGGTCTTGGCGGCGCCAAGGGTGTGGAAATCGCAGCGGCAAAGAATGAAACATCGCACCACCGACTGTCGTTCCGTCAACGTTTGGGGATGGGGGAAGAACGAACGATTCGCCCGACACTTGACGGGCATACATTAATGCTGCCGATCGAGCTGGATATTTTCCCCGAAAAGCAGTTGAACAAAGAACTTTTCTATTGGTTATCGGCCTTTTTTGCCGCAAGTCCCGATGAAAAGCTGGAAGAAACGGACAATGCCTTTCATCGTGACTTGATGTTTTTAAAACGGGTCTATGAAGTCCAGCTTTCTGTCTTGCAGGAATTACCCGGCATTCGTCCGATCTGGACGCGTCTGTCTTATGGGTTGCGTATGATGCGCCCGAAAAAAGGCCTGCCACCTCTGGAAAACATGGTTGAAGATATCGTTCTTTATTTGTTGGGTGGGGAAAAACCCGAAAATTCGGCAATGGCCTATATCTTTGAAGACGGTGCATTGCCGGATGACGAGGTTTTGCAATATAAGCCGTTTTTGCCTGTCCCGTTATGGGGTGAAATTCTTGAACGCGAGATGTCCAACGTTAAAAAAGGCGATCAGGAAATGGGCGGCGATATGTCGCGCAAGCAGGCGACCGATCGCAAGCTGCGTTCACAACGCCGCGAACTGGATCAGGCCAACCGTGATGATGGATTCTTTTTGCACATTTACGACAAGATCATGTCCATTGCCGATATGTTGAACGTGAACCGCAATGTGGAAGACGAAGAAGAAGACGAAGCGGTCAAGGCGATTGACGATCTGGAACGGGTCACCGTCAGTGAACATGACAAAAAGGCGGCAACCAAGATCAAAATGGATCTGGACCTGCCCGGGGATGAGGTGGATGAAACCCGCCTGACCGGGGAAAAGGTCTTGCCGGAATGGCATTATCGTAAAGGCATTTATTTACAGGACCATTGCCGTGTTCTCATCCGCACCGGTTTGGAAGAAGGCGAAGACTGGACACCGGATGAAGCCGCCAGACGGCGTATTCGCCGGGTGAAGCGCCAATTCGAGGCCTTGCAAGCCAAACGCGAGGTTCTGCACGCCCAACCTGATGGGGAAGAACTGGACCTTGAAGCGGTTGTGCGCGCACGTGCCGATATTCAGGCCAGTGGACGGTCCAGTAACCGCCTTTATTTATCCAGTCGCATGCAAACGCGTGATCTGGCAATTTCCTTGCTGGTGGATGTCTCGCTTTCAACCGATAGCTGGCTGGATAATCACCGGGTGATTGACGTGGAAAAAGAAGCCCTGACCATTTTAGGCAATGGTCTGGCGGCGTGTGGGGATGATTTTGCGATCAATACCTTTACATCGCGCAAACGCGATTATGTCCGGGTGGATTGTCTCAAAAGTTTCGATGAAGCCTTCGGCCCACAAGTGCAACGCCGGATTTCAGCCCTAAAACCGGGATATTATACCCGTATTGGGGCGGCGTTGCGGGCGGCGGCAGAAGATTTGGCAGAACGTCCCAACCGACAAAAATTGTTGTTGGTGATTACCGATGGGAAACCCAACGATGTCGATCATTACGAAGGCCGTTACGGTATCGAAGATAGCCGCAAGGCCGTACAAGAATGTCGACAAATGGGATTGAGCGTTTTCGGGGTGACGGTAGACCAAAAAGCACAAGATTATTTCCCTTATATTTTTGGGCGGGGGTCTTATCAAATTGTCGGGCATGTCGCCAAATTGTCGACGGCCTTACCGAAAATTTATCGCCAGTTGGTAAAGGGTTCATAGATGGAACAAGTTGAAGAACGTGGTGGCTGGGGGGCACTAGACGACCTGCCGGGCAACCCGATGATGTGGATTCTGATCATCAGTGAATTGTTGGTGTTCGGTGCATTCTTCCTGAGCTTTGGGGTCTCGCGTATGCTGGACCCGGTTGGCTTTGGTCAATCACAAGCCTTGCTGGACGGTGTCTATGGTGGGGTGAACACGATTGTGCTGATCACAAGCGGGTTTTTATGTGCCGTTGCCGTGGAAACAAAATCGATACAGCGCGCGCGTGGATTGTTGGCAGGTGCGATTGCCTTAGGCGGTGTCTTCGGCGTGATCAAAATGATCGAATATGGTGACAAGTTCGATCATGGCATCGGCATTGAAACCGACACGTTCTTTACGTTGTTTTTCCTGATGACGGGTTTTCATTTTTTGCATGTTATTTTCGGCATGATTTTGTTGGGAATCGGGATTTGGAAGCCACGCCGTGATGTTTTGGAAACGGTTTGTGCGTTCTGGCATATGGTCGATTTAATCTGGGTGCTGTTGTATCCGCTGGTTTATTTGGCGAGGTAGAAAAAATGACACGCTTATTTATTGTCTGGGTCGTGCTGGTTGGTTTGACTATTTTGTCCATGATCAGCGGGCAGGCCGGCAGTGATGTGCCGCATCTTTCCGTTCTGGCATTGGCCCTGTTGTTTGGCTTTAGTGTTTTAAAAGCCGAAGGTATCTTGCGCCATTTTCTTGATCTCAGGTCTTCCAGCCCCGGGTGGCGTGGTGGATTTACAGCCTTTTTGATCGGTTTGGCTGTTGTTCTGTTCGCCATGACCGCGTTTAAAATTTAACGGTTGTTTCTTTCTGTCAGGCCTTTTTCTGTATTTAATAGAAAAAGGCTTGGCGCTTCCGTGGCTTACTGCTATGGGACATTATGCAATGGACCATAAAAACAGAAGCGCAGTGTCCTGTGGATGAAGAAAAAATCTTCGCACTTGTTGCACGGGCGCTTGGGGAAAACTGGACAACCAAATCTTCCCACCAGCTTCGGATCGGTCGTGATCCTGTCAAAGACCTGTCACTGGTCGCCTTTTTAAAGGATGAACTGGTTGGAACCGTGCGCCTGTGGAATATTCAAGCTGGTAATGCCGGGGATGCATTGTTGTTGGGGCCGCTGGCTGTTGAACCAAGATTGCATGGTCTGGGTCTGGGAAAGGCCATGTTGTTAAAAGTCATCGATTTGGCTGGTAAGGCCGGATATGGTGCGATTGTTTTGGTGGGCGATGCGCCTTATTACGAACGCGTAGGCTTCAGCGCAAAACCAACATGGTTGATGCGCATGCCGGGGCGTTACGACCAAAACCGTCTGCTGGGATACGAATTGATCGAAGGTTATCTAAGCGGCAAAGATGGTGTAATTACACGTTAGAGCTTTTTTTAGAAAAAGAATCATACGTCTGTCTTCAAAATGTCATGACCTGCATGTTTGTCTCTATCGGTTGTATCGATGGGGAAAGGTTCGGTTTTGCATATTTTGATCGTTACAGACGCGTGGCATCCGCAGATTAACGGCGTGGTTCGGGTGCTGGATACATTGCGCACACGTTTGATGGATCGCGGGTTTGAGGTCAGTGTGATTTCTCCGAACGATTTTATTACGGTTCCCTGTCCCGGTTATGCTGAAATTCCTTTGGCTGTTTTTCCGCAGCGAAAAATCCGTTCTATGCTGAAACGCATGCGCCCGGATGTGATCCATATTGCCACAGAAGGTCCGATCGGCTGGTCGATGCGCAAGGTCTGTCTTAAAAAGGGATTACCTTTTACAACGGCCTATCACACCAAGTTTCCGCAATATGTCCATGAACGTTTACCGTTTCTGTCCCTTGATCGTCTGTATGATGTGATGCGGAAATTTCATGGGCCGAGCAAATGCGTCTTTTCTCCATCGCATAGTGTGGCGAAAGAATTGGCCCGTTATGGGTTTGAAAATGTCTTTGAATGGTCGCATGGGGTGGATACCGATACCTTTAGTCCACAGGAAAAAGATTTCTTTGATCTGCCACGTCCGATTCATATGTATGTCGGGCGTTTGGCGGTGGAAAAAAATATTCCGGCCTTTCTTGATCTGGATTTGCCCGGTTCCAAGGTCGTTGTCGGCCCTGGCCCATTGCGCGAAGAATTGATGGAAAAATACCCGGATGTTTTATTCCATATCCCCTACAGCGATCGGGAATTGGCCCTGTGTTATTCGGCAGCTGATGTTTTTGTCTTTCCCAGTTTGACCGATACATTCGGTCTTGTGATGGCGGAAAGTCTGGCGTGTGGTGTGCCTGTTGCAGCCTATCCGGTGTCCGGTCCGCTGGATGTGTTTGGACAGCAGGCGGCTTGCGAGACATCCTTTGGGGCCTTGCACGATGATTTGAGCAAGGCGGTAAAAAAAGCCTATGGCAAGCTTGTTCCGGCCTGTCGCAGTCATGCCCTTCATTTTTCATGGGACCGGGTGGTTGCAGAATTTCTCGACAACATTTATCCAATTGATCCGGCCTTGAAAGACAAGCGTTGGAAAGTACGCAAACGTTCGGCAAAGTTTATCAAGGAAGCGTCTTAGGTTTTTTCTACCTTGGCAGCACAGGTCTTGACCTCGGGTATTTTACCGTAAGGATCAAGTTTCGGGTTGGTGAGAAGGTTGGCTGCCGCTTCTTTGAAACAGAATGGAATAAACACCATCCCCGGGGGGACATCGCGGTCCGGGCGCGCATGAATATCAACCGTGCCACGCCGCGTGGAAACGGTGATGATGTCACCGGCTTCGATATCGCGTTTTTTCATTTCCTTCGGGTTTAAACAGGCAACGGGCAGGGCTTCGATCTGATCCAGTACGCCTGCGCGCCGTGTCATGGCCCCGGTGTGCCAATGTTCCAGCATGCGCCCGGTTGTCAGGACGAAAGGATAATCCGTGTCCGGTACTTCATCCGGTGGGATCAAATCGGTGGGGACGATACGTCCTTTGCCCGTCTCTGTGGGGAAACCGTTTCTGAATAGAACGGCCTGATCGTTGGGGTAGGTCAGGCTGTTTTCAGTTTCCAACCGTTCCCATGTAATCGCGTTGAGGGAATTCATGACACTGGCCATTTCACGATAGACATCACGCACATGATCATAAGACCAGTTCAGCCCCAGCCGGTTGGCAATCTCGCAAATAATCCAAAGGTCTTGTTTGGCATCACCCGGCGGATCAACGGCTTGTCGGCCTAGTTGTACCTGTCGGTTGGTGTTGGTGAATGTACCTGTTTTTTCAGGAAAGGCGCTGGCGGGCAAGACCACATCGCCATACATAGCTGTTTCTGTCAAAAAGATATCCTGCACGACCAGATGATCTAAGGAGGCCAAAGCCTTGCGGGTGTTGGTGGTGTCCGGGTCCGACATGGCGGGGTTTTCCCCCATAATATACATGGATTTAATCTGTCGGGCCTGAATGGCATGGATGATTTCAACAACCGTCAGTCCGGGATCGGGATCAAGCTCAGCCTGCCAAAAATCGGCAAAACGGTCATGGATGGTTTTATCGCCAACGGCCTGATAATTGGGATAGACCATCGGGATTAATCCGGCATCCGATGCGCCTTGCACATTATTTTGTCCCCGCAAAGGATGCAAGCCGGTGCCATCGCGCCCGATTTGCCCGGTGATCAGGGCCAATGCGATCAGGCAACGGGCATTATCGGTGCCGTGGACATGTTGGCTCACGCCCATTCCCCAAAAAATCAGGGCACGTTTGGCACCAGCATAAAGGCGGGCAATTTTGCGAATTTCATTGGGTGCAATACCGCAAACAGGCGCCATGTCTTCCGGGCTGAAAGATTGGATACGGCTGCGCAGTTTTTCAAAATCCTGTGTGTAGGTTTTGATATATTCTTCATCAACAAGGTTTTCGTCGATAATGGTGTGGATCATGGCGTTCAGCAGGGCAACATCGGCCCCGGATTTAAATTGCACCATATGATCGGCAAATCGACTAAGGGCTTGGCGACGCGGGTCCATGACGATCAGTTTGGCCCCTTGTTTAACCGCCTTTTTAATATAAGTGGCGGCAACCGGATGGTTTTGGGCCGGGCGTGCCCCAATAACGATAATGACATCGGATTTTAACGCATCCATAAACGGGGCGGAAACGGCGGCAGATCCAATGCCTTCCATCAAGGCGGCAACGGAAGATGCATGACACAGGCGGGTGCAGTGATCCACATTGTTGGTGCCAAATCCGGTGCGGATCAGTTTTTGAAACAGGTAGGCTTCTTCATTGGACCCTTTGGCCGACCCAAAACCAGCGAGTTCCGGCCCCTTGAACGATTTAAAACCATTGGCTGCCTTTTCCAGTGCCTCATCCCATGTGGCTTCGCGAAAATGGCTCAAGGGATTAGCGGGATCCATTTGTTCTTTTGGTGCGCCTTCCTTGCGGATCAAAGGTTTGGTCAGGCGTTGCGGATGATGGATGTAATCAAAACCAAAACGCCCTTTTACACAGAGCTTTTCTTCATTTGCCGGACCATCGCGGCCATCGACACGTATAAGACGGTTATCGCGCACATGATAGGTCAACTGACAGCCGACCCCGCAGAAGGGACAGAGCGAGTCCACACGTTTCAAACTGTTTGATGCTGTAACAGCGTCCCCCGTTTGTGGATCACGCGGCAACAAGGCCCCGGTTGGGCAGGACTGGATGCATTCCCCGCAGGCCACACATGTACTGTCAAACACCGGATCGTTTTGATCAAAGGCAATGGTGGAACGCGCCCCGCGCCCAAACATACCGAGGACATCATTGCTTTGCAGGTCCTGACAGGCGCGAATACAGTTGGTACATTGAATACAGGCGTTCAAATTGACAGCCAAGGCCGGATGGGTAAAATCGGGCTCAAGGGTTGGGCGTGGCGAAAAGCGTGAAGTTTGGATCCCGACCTCATCCGCCATTTGCCAGAAGTGCGCGTTCGGGTCTGGGCTTTGGTTGTGTTCAGGATGGTCCGCAAGCAACAGTTCCATAATCATCTTGCGTGATTTTGTGACCCGTTCTGAATGGGTGTGAACCTTCATGCCATCGTGGACGGTGCGTTTGCAAGATGCGCTTAATGTGCGTTCGCCTTCGACCTCGACCACGCAAAGGCGGCAATTCCCGTCCGCTTTGTTATGTGTATGATAGCCGGAACAAAGATGCGGCAGGGAAAGGCCTTCGCGTTGGGCAATATCAAACAGGGTTTCATCTTGTTCTGCGTGAACGGTTTTGCCGTTCAGGGTGAAGGAAATCATGTAAAATCCTCCGCAAAATATGTCAGGGCAGACAGCAGCGGATTGGGGGCGGCTTGTCCCAGTCCGCAGATGGAGCTATCGCGCATGACCGCACATAATTCTTGTGCCAAGTCTGTATCCAGAGTGTGCCGAAGCATATTTGACAGTTTGTCACAACCCACGCGACAAGGCGTGCATTGTCCGCAGCTTTCGTGGTTAAAGAAATCCAGCAAATTTGTGCAGACGGTTTTCATATTGTCGTGATCTGATAACACAATGACGGCGGCCGACCCGATAAAACAGCCGTATTGTTCCAGCTGTCCAAATCCCAGTGGCAGGTTTGCCAGATAGGCCGGTAAAATCCCGCCGGATGCCCCGCCGGGCAAATAAGCCTTGAATTTGTGACCGTCTAACAGACCACCCCCATAGTGGGTGATCAGTTCTTGGGCGGTGATGGTCAGGGGGGCTTCGTAAACGCCCGGTTTTTGGATGCGACCGGATAGGGAATAAAACCGTTTTGATCCGGCCTCAATCCCGTTTTGCAGGATATCTTGTACCCGCCAAAGCGTTTCCACATTATTGATCAGGGTTGGACGACCAAATAACCCTTGCTGGGCGGGATAGGGTGGTTTGATGCGGGGAAGGCCGCGTTTACCTTCCAGACTTTCCAGAAGGGCGGTTTCTTCCCCGCAGATATAGGCCCCGGCTCCACGGCGCAGGTGAATAACACGCCCGTCTGTATCAATCTTTGGCAATTCGATTTGCAGGATCTGGCGGATATCGGCATATTCATCGCGCAAATAGATGTAGATGTCTTTGGCGTTGATGACATCGGCGGCGATCAATGCCCCTTCAATAACTTTATGCGGGTTTCTTTCCAGACAGTGACGGTCTTTAAACGTGCCGGGTTCGCCCTCATCGGCATTGATGACCAAAACGGCATTTGTGGCCTTATCAAAAAAACGCCATTTATCAGCGACTTTAAATCCGGCCCCGCCCAAACCGCGCAGGTTTGCGGCTTCCAAGGCATGTAAAACCTGATCGGATTGCCCCTTATATTGGCGATAGGTGGTATAATCGTAGGCCGCATAATCTATATAATCGGGTGGCGATTTCTGTGCGCGCGGCAGGGAAACCGGGGCTTCAGCACACCGCCCCACGCACGGAACAGGTGCACCCTTACCGACCCCAAACATCGCGCAGGTCAGACTGACACAGGATTGTTGCGGGGCAGGTGGCCCGTTTAAATGAAAATGTGCATAAAAACTGGCAACTTCATAGACTTGAGCCTGTGACAGACGCATAACCTCGGCGAGTGCAGTGATGCTTTCTTTATCCAGATGACCAAAGTGGTCCTGAACGACATGCAGGTTTTCGATCAACAGGTCGCGTTGTTGTGCCTTAGGCCCAAGTAACTGAGCGATCATTTCACAACGGCTTGGGTCTGTCAGGCGACCTTTGGGGAAGAATCTCTTTTTCATAGACAAACTATATCAGATATCAGCCATTTTCACGCCGGTTTTCTTGCAGACGGTGCGCAGGGCAAAACTGGATCGGATGCGGGAGACACCGGGCATACGTGACAGGTAATTACGATGGATATGTTCGTAGCCTTCCGGGCCAGCGCACGCAATGCGCAATAAATAATCCGCATCACCTGACATCAGATAACAGCCGCGCACGTCCGGGCAATTGATAACCGCATGTTCGAAGGCATCGACGGTTTCCTCACTGAGACTACGCAAGGTGATTTCCACGAAAACATTGGTCGGTTTGCCAACGGCTGCCTGATTGACCAGCATGGCATAACCATCGATGTAACCATCGTCTTCCAGTCGTTTGACACGGCGTAAGCAGGCCGAAGGGGACAGGTTAACCGCATCGGCGAGGTCTGCGTTGCTCATACGACCATCGCGTTGCAGGAGGGTGAGAATCTTACGATCTGTTATATCTAGTTCGTTCATTGCATAATAATTCTGTAAAATTAAAAATAATTCGAATTATATGCGTTAATTGATGGTTTTCATAGTGCGATTTCGTAGCACATTCGAGAGATCTTGATATAGCATCATCGCATAACAAAATTATATGTATTCAAGGGATGAGTCACCCTGGTTTTCAAGGAGAGAGAGAATGCTTATCGGTGTACCCAAAGAAATTAAAAACCATGAATATCGCGTTGGTATGACGCCAAGCTCTGTACGCGAAATGGTACATCACGGCCATGAAGTTCTGGTCGAAACCTACGCCGGAAACGGTATCGGATTCAGTGATACAGATTATGAAGCTGCGGGCGCTAAAGTTGTTGGAACGGCGGCTGAAATTTTTGATCGTGCCGAAATGATCATCAAGGTCAAAGAACCGCAGAAAGTTGAATATGAGCAACTGAGTGCAGATCAGTTGCTCTTTACATATCTGCACCTTGCGCCAGATCCTGAGCAAACAGCCGGTCTGGTGAAATCCGGGGCAACCTGCATTGCCTATGAAACGATTACGGATGCACATGGCGGCCTGCCTTTGCTGGCACCGATGTCTGAAGTTGCCGGGCGTATGTCCATTCAGGTGGGTGCAAATGCCATGCAAAAAGCCAATGGCGGCAGTGGGATCCTGCTGGGTGGTGTGCCGGGTGTTCAGCCCGGGCGCGTTGTTGTTATTGGCGGCGGTGTTGTCGGTACAAGCGCGGTTCGTATGGCAATGGGGCTGGGCGCGGACGTAACTGTGCTGGATAAATCACTGGCACGTTTGGCCTATCTTGATGATATCTTTGGGTCACGTTTGAAAACACAATATGCAACGGTCGATGCCACAGAAGAACTTGTCTATGGTGCCGATCTGGTTGTTGGTGCGGTCCTGGTTCCGGGTGCAGCTGCGCCTAAGCTGATCCGTAAAGAGCAATTGTCTTCAATGAAAAAAGGTTCCGTCATTGTAGATGTTGCAATCGATCAGGGCGGGTGTTTTGAAACATCCCGAGCCACGACCCACCAAGACCCGACTTATATCGTTGATGATGTGGTTCATTACTGTGTGGCCAATATGCCGGGGGCGGTTGCCCGGACGTCAACTTTTGCACTGAACCATGCCACCTTGCCGTTTGCTTTGGCGCTGGCCGATAAAGGCTGGAAAAAAGCCTGTGCAGATGATGTGCATTTGCTGGCAGGTCTGAACGTTCACAATGGTCGTGTGACTTACAAGGCCGTTGCGGATGATCTGGGTTATGATTATCTCGATCCGACAACCCTGATCTAGGAACCTGAAATCAGGTTCTTGAAACCGGTGCTTCTTTGTTGCCCGTAAAGAAGCACCGTTCTTTTTCGATGGGATAGTGATTTAACGCAAATGCATCGTCGCAGGTTGAGATAACCTGCTCGGGATTTGCTTTAGACATACTGTCCGGCGCAATAGCCGGATGCCCATGCCCATTGGAAATTAAAGCCTCCTAAATGCCCGGTCACGTCAATAACCTCCCCGACGAAGAAAAGACCGGGCACTTTTTTTGCCTCAAACGTTTTGGATGACAGCTCGTTGGTATCCACGCCACCGCGCATGACTTCGGCTGTGCGATATCCTTCCGTGCCACTGGGCAGCAGGTGCCAGTCATTGATGGATGCCGCCAAGGCATGTAGTTTTTTATCGGGTTGATCAGCGAGCTTTCCTTTGCAATCGGCTTGTTCGCTCAGACGTTGTGCCAATCGTTTGGGCAGGATGGTTGCGATGACGGTCTGGGCTTCTTGTTTCGGCTGGTCCTGTTTTGCTTTTTTCAGCAATTCAAAGACGTCCGTGTCGGGGGCAAGGTTAATCTGGACTTCTTGACCCGGTGTCCAGAAGGATGAAATTTGTAAAACGGCCGGACCGCTAATGCCCTTGTGGGTAAACAATAAAGCTTCGCGAAATTCGGTCTTGCCCAGTTTGATAACAGCCTCAAGGGCAATGCCTTGAAATCCGGCCAATTTATCGCGGGTGTCCTGATCAAAGGTAAAGGGCACAAGGGCGGGGCGGGGATGGATCACGTTTAATCCCATCACTTCGGCCTGTTTCAAACCGAAATTGCTCGCCCCGATTTTCGGGATGGATAGCCCGCCTGTGGCAATGACGAGATGTTCACATTCAATTTCGTGCTCGTTACTCATAATCAGAAAGCCACCATCGCGTTTGCTGACACCTTCTACTTTGGTGTTCAGGCGGATGTCTACGTTGGCTTTTTTGCATTCTTTTTCCAGCATATCGATGATTTGCTGGGCGCTGTCGTCACAAAAAAGTTGCCCGTGGTCGCGTTCATGGTAGGTGATACCGTATTCGGAAATCAGACTGATGAAATCCCAGTTGGTATAGCGTTTCAGGGCGGATTTACAAAAGTGCGGATTTTCTGACAGATAGTTTTTCGCAGTAATATCCATATTGGTGAAATTGCATCGCCCACCGCCGGAAATTCTGATTTTTTCCGCCAGTTTTTTTGCGTGATCAATCACCCATGTTTTTCGCCCGCGTTTTCCAGCCTCAATCGCACACATCATGCCGGCTGCACCGGCTCCGATAATCAGTACATCCACTTTTTGAGTCGCCATGACATCTTCCATATTGTGCGGTGCTAAAAAACTACCTTCTGCATGAAGTTGGCCGTTCTGTCCAGCTTTGTACGTGTGAAATGACTTTTGGGAATTGATTTTTCGAAAGAATGTGACAGATTGTTCACCATAAACATAAAGGTGATGAAGCAATGACGATTGCATTTGCGACCCATACCGTGCCGGAACTGATTTTTGCGCGCGGCTCTTTTGACCGCTTGCCTCGACGAGCTGCGGCTTATGGCACGAATGTGTTGTTGATCGGGGATGCCTATTTACAAAATCACCCGAGCCTGCTGAAAGAAGTGAGCGACAAACTGATTGTTGCCGGATTGCGGGTGGATCATGTCAGCGCGCGTGGGAAGCAAACGCAGGAAGCCAGCCGTAAAATCACCAACACTTATGATCTGGAACAATATGATTGTGTGATCTCGTTGGGTGGGGGACGCGCAATAGATACCGGCAAGCTGGTTGCAAAATCGTGCCCTCATATCGCTGTGCCCACAACTGCCGGGTCCGGTGCCCCGATGAATGGCGTGATTTTTGGCGGGGCCGAAGCGGTTGAAGAAACGTTCAATTCATTTTTGGTCCCGGATCTGGTGATCGGTGATCCGGCATTTATTGATGAAATGGATCGCGATGATTTTGCCGCTCGTGCCTTGACCGTTTTGATGCTGCTGGGGGAAGCTTACGTTTCACCCAAGGCATCGGTTTTATCGGATGCCTTGGTCTGGTCGGGGCTGGAAGCCTTTGTG
This sequence comes from Terasakiella brassicae, assembly GCF_014641495.1. Classification (GTDB taxonomy): domain Bacteria; phylum Pseudomonadota; class Alphaproteobacteria; order Rhodospirillales; family Terasakiellaceae; genus Terasakiella; species Terasakiella brassicae. Next base: position 56,033 of record NZ_BMHV01000013.1, on the reverse strand, counting down.
CGTGGCTTTGTGCGCGGTGTTGAAGGGGATCCGCAGGGTCGCGATGACGTTTTTTACGCATCCTTAATGGCTGGGGTTGGAACAGGGCAGGCCGGGTTTGGGTTGACCCATCGTTATGGTGCCATCGTTGAGCAAAAAACAGGCTTAACCTATGCACAGGCTTGTGCAACCGTTTGTGCGGAAACAACAGATTTGCAGTTGCAATTGCTGGCTGATTTATTCCCTGATCATGCGGCAATGGATAAATATGCCCTGATTGGGGAATTAATTGCAGAACGTCCTTTTGAAGACCGGGAAGAGGCTTATGCGTCTCTTGTCGGGACATTGCGCCGATGGGTGGCGCGTTTGAATTTATCCAAAATTTCGCTCAAGGAAACGGCCTTAACCGGTATATGCCGCACGATTGAACGCGATTGGGATGAGACGGTCTTGCCAATCCATCCCGATTTAAATGATTTGGAAACGCCGCTGTTACGGCGTCTCCTTTAAGGCATTTGGCAGGCGGGTGCTTGAATCGGTAATCGCGCGCCGAATTTGTTCGCGGATTAAGCCTTGTACAGAGCTCAAATTGACGCCACACAAATTTGCGCGATGCAGGTTTGCCCCACTGAGGTTGACACCGCGAAGAGATGCGCCTTCCAGATTGGCCCCGGACAGGTCGGTTCCCAACATATTGGCCCGGTCCAGTCGTGCATTGCGCATATCGGCACGGGTCAGGCGAGAAACGCGCAAATCCGCGCTGGAGAGCAGCGCATCTTTAAACGTGGACCCGCTGAGATCGGCTTTACGAAAAACGCTGCTGGTGCAATTGACGGCTTCAAAATTGGACTGGGGAAGAATGGCTTTGGTAAAGTCCACCTCCATAATAGATTGTCCACGAAAATCAGAATGTGGACGATTGGCGCGCAAACCATCACGTCCCCCGCTGTTGACCCACAATTTATGTAGGTCCAAGCATTCGTCTAAATCAATGATTTCTTCAAAATTGTCGCTCTCCGGTCCGACAGGCTCGATGGTAGGCGCGGGAGAGTCCTCAACCGGTTGTGAGGCGACAGCACGGCTTTGTTTTTCGGTTTCTTCGGCTGCCTTGGATGCATTGTTTTCTTTATGGGCAACAGGGGAAGACTTGGTTTCATCGACCAGATCGTAACGGGGACGGTCTTCTGTTGAAGGGCCTGTTAAATCACTATCCTGAAAAGACATGCTGCCTTTATCGGCATCGGGACGGGGTTGGCTGGTTCCCCAATCAAATGCATCGTCCTGCGCGGATGTATTTTGTTTTCTTTGAGACGGCCCCATTAAATCATCAAGCGAGGTTTTCGGGGTTGGATTGCGACCACCGGAAGAGCTATCCGCACTTAAGGTCACACCACCGACCGGGCGTGAACGAGTGTAACTGTCCAGTTTGAAATCATTCTGGTTTAAGGAGTTCCGGCGATTCTGTCCATCAAAATGGGGGTCGTCACGCATACGGCGTTCGGGGCCGAAATATTTGGCAACGCAAATAAAACGCCGGGGCTTCAAGATCACTGCGCGGGTAAAGCGCAGGAGTTTTTCCGGGTTAAGCGGTTTGCGCAAAGCCCCTTCAATACCCGCGCGACAGGCTTCGCGCAGCATATGTTGTGAGACTTTTTCCAATAATAAAAGGATCGGTGTTTTATAAAAAGCACCATCGTTCAGGCTGCGAATTTGACGCACAATCTCGATACCGTTGGTATCGGGGAATTTAAGGGCAAGAAGGATAAGGTCCGGGTTGATATTGCCGATATGTTCAATCGCTTTTTGCGGAGATGGGGTTGCGATGAAATCACCGATATCATTATCCATATAGGTTGTTCTTGCGATATCAATACTTTCCGGGTCTATATCGCAGAAAATGACCTTATGTGTGCTAAAATCGAAATCCGTCATGAGGGGGCCTATGCTAGACATTTTTCTTCAGATTGTTATCCCACAAAAGTATAATAAACGGATAATAAAACAGTTCAACTCTTAAGCGATTTTTAAAGGGAATTATTTCAAGCCGGAGTCCGGTCGTGGCCCAAAAACACTTTCCAGTTGGTTTTGAACGTCATTGACCTGTTCTTTCTCTTTTTCACCCAAAACAAGGGTAATCTCGACACGTCTGTTTCTGGCGCGACTTTCCGGGGTGTCATTGGGGACAAGCGGGCGCGAATCGCCAAAACCCTGCACAGCCATTTTGCTGGGCTCAATGTCTGAATAATTCAGGAAGTGGTGAACCACGGATGTGGCCCGCGCGGCAGACAGTTCCCAGTTAGAACGATAGGGACCACCGCTGCCCAGCGGGATGTTGTCGGTATGACCGCCAACGAGAACTTCGCCTTTGGATTTTTTAATCACATCGGTGAGTTTGTCGAGTAGGTCTGCAAACGCCTGACCAATATTGGCGGAACCGGAATCAAAGGCGATTTCACTGGGAAAGCGGATTTTGACCTCGTTTCCGTCACGTTCGACATCGACACCTTTGTCAGCGGCTTCTTCCGCGATGATTTTGGCGACTTCATTTTCAACGTCAGAGGCTTGTTCTTCCGGTGATTCAGCCGGGTTGATATCGAATTCTTCCTGATCTGTGGTGTCAGGTATTTCCATTGATACGGTCGGGACCGGTGATTTCGTCGGTGAAATATTACGGGCAGCTTTGCGTTGAAGCTGTCCATCAACTTCGATAACACCGGCCAGACGGTCCTGTTTGGAAATGCCGAACGCATTGCGCATGGCACCAGCCATTTGCTTATATTTGATCACGTTCATTTCAGAAAAGGTCAGCAAAAGAACAAAAAGCACCAATAGCAAGGACATCAGATCGGCGAAAGTCGCCATCCATGCCGGTGCGCCCGAAGGGGGGCATTTTTTTTGTTCTTCAGCCATCAGCTATAACCTTACTCACCCTCTTCTTCCGGCGGCTTTCCACCCGGAAGATATACGCCCAGCAGTTCTTGCAGAACCATCGGGTTTTGGGAGGCATGGATTTGCATCACGCTTTCGATAATCAAAGCGCGGGTGTTTTTGGTATTGTCGATCTTGATTCCAAGTTTGTCGGCCAAGGGAATGGCAATCAGGTTGGCCAGAACCGCACCGTAAAATGTTGTCAACATCGCAACGGCCATCGCCGGACCAATGGCGGCAGGGTCTGATAGATTTGCCAGCATTTGTACCAGACCGATCAATGTCCCGATCATCCCGAATGCCGGGGCCATATCACCGATACCACGCCAGAAACTTTCCCCGGCCATTTCTGCCTTGATCGCCATATCGACTTCTTTGGTGATGCTTTCTTTAATGACTTCGGCAGCCATACCATCCACACACATGCGGATGCCACGGGCCATCAATTCGTTTTCGATGGCGACACTTTCCAGACCCAGCAAGCCTTTTTGGCGTACGATACCTGCCAGTTCAATGGCCATATCGTAGACACTGCGCGGGTCGTCGGCTGAATTTTTGAAGGCGATTTTGCCACCGATTTTCAAGGCGGCGATACAATCTTTGAGCGGGAATTTTACAAGGGTAGCGGCTGTTACACCACCGAACACAACGACAATAGAGGGAATATTGACAAACGAACCGATGTCGCCTCCCAACATGATTGAAATCACGATAAGGACGAGACCGATAGCGATACCTAATAGCGTTCCGAGATCCATTTAGTTTTGCCGTTCTTGTTATCTGCCTGCGGTTATTCTTCAAGCTTAGCGATGAGTTCTTACCAAGTTCCTAATTTCGATAAAAACATCCCCGTTCACCCATTCCTAAGTCACAGTTTTACATTACGTTTATCCGATGGGGCAACAGGCAACTGTGGAAAAGTACTTCTTTTCATACATACATACGTATAAGACCTTAGCTGAACGTGGCGGTTCATACGTGTTTTCGTTTGGTTTTCCCTGTGGCTTGGGCTTCTATCGGATTATCGGGCCAAGGGTGCTTTGGGTAGCGCCCTTTCATTTCTTTTTTCACCGAATCGTAGCCGTTTTGCCAAAAACTTTCCAGATCTTCCGTGACTTGCAGGGGGCGTCCGGCGGGGGAAAGCAGGTGAATTTGCAAAGCAATTGTTGCATTGTCTATGCAAGGTGTATGAGGTTCGCCGAACATCTCCTGTAGTTTTACCGACAAAATCGGTTTTTCCGGGTTGGTGTAATCCAGTCGAATCTGTGATCCACTGGGCACGCGGTAATGGGTGGGGGCCCGTTTTGCAAGTTCCTGTTGGGTGTGCCAGTCCAGGCGGGAGAGCAGGGCCGCATCCAGATCTATTTTTTTTAATTGCTCAATCCGGTTGACACCATTTAGATAAGGCAGCAACCAGTCTTCGAGGGTGTTCAAAAGGCCCGCTTCACTCATATCGGGCCATTTGTCATCTCGTTTGCGTAAAAATTCCACACGCTTGCACAAAAAGTCGCTGTCCTTTGTCCAAGGCAGAACGTGTAAACCAAGCTGGCGAATACCGTAACACAGTCCACGGGCTTGTTCTTCAGGGTCGATATGGCGCAAAGGGGTGGATTTCAGGGTGAGGGCACCAAGCTTGCGCACACGGGCGGCACTGACGCTTTGTGTGCGTTTGTCCCAACCTGTTTCGGTTTTTTCCTGAATAAGGTCGGGGAAATTATTTTCAATGTCCTGAATATGGAGGGGGGCCGCGCTGAAAATGCGTGCCTGTGCGTTGGCGCCATCCATATGGGCAATAACCAGAAAGGGTTCGATAGATAAGGCATCGCTATCCGGCAGGACGGCCCCCATACCTGCACTCAGGTGATAGCTGTTTTGTCCATTGTTGCGCTGTTTGGCAATTCGGTCAGGATACGCCAAGGCCAAAATCCGCCCCGTTTCCAGATAGCTGGTGGGCGGGGTATCCGATATTTTGAGACGTTTTTTCAGGTTCTTTGCGGTTTGCCGTGCCCGATGCAAGGCCCCTTTTGCGATATTTTGTGTTGATCCTGCCTGATTATGTAAGACGGCAAGGCTTGTGCGCAGATCGCAATCACGCGCACCTTTTAACAGGGGACCGTCTTGCAAGGTTGCGGCAATATCACAGGCCAAAGCGGCATCATTTTTGTTTCTATGAGAGGACGTTAGAATCATATGAGCAAGACGGGGATGAAGAGACAGGGCCATCATCTCTTTGCCATGCGCGGTTATTTTGCCGTCTTTATCCAGCCCGCCTAATTGAAACAACAGGTCTTGTGCTTGTTGAAATGCATTTTTAGGCGGGTAATCTAGAAGTTTCAGATCTTCGGGAACATGAACGCCCCAAGCACTCAGTTCCAAGGCCAGTGGTGTCAGGTCACTTTCGAGAATTTCAGGCTTATCACGTTCTGCCAAGGCGTGCGTTTCGGCTTGCGGCCAAAGCTGATAACAGATGCCGTCTTGCATGCGTCCGGCGCGGCCTTTGCGTTGGGTAGCCGCAGCCTTGGACACACGCACGGTTTCAAGGCGCGACATGGATCTGGCATTGTCAAAACGGGCAACCCGTTTATAGCCACAATCGATAACGATGCGGATGTCTTCAATGGTCAAGCTGGTTTCGGCAATGGTTGTGGCAAGAACGATTTTGCGCACACCTTTTGGGGGCGGTGCAATGGCCTTGTCCTGTTCTTGCGGGGGCAAAGCGCCGTATAAGGGGGCAACCAGAATGTGCGGATCGTTTGCATAACGCTCATTCAGCAGGGATTGCGCTTTGCGAATTTCCCCCTCACCCGGCAAAAAGACCAGCAGACTACCGCTTTCGTCGGCAATGGCCTTGGAAATGGTGCGGACTGTATCGTTGACCAGAGAAAACCTGTCCGGGCGGGGCAAGTTATGGACAGTGACGTCAAAGGCACGCCCTGCGCTGGTGATGCGCGCTGCATCCCCTAAAAAAGAGGCGAGATTTTCCCCGTCAAGGGTTGCCGACATGACCAAAAGACGCAAATCATCGCGCAAAGCGTCTTGTGTTTCCATGCAAAAGGCAAGACCGAGGTCGCCTTGCAGGTTGCGTTCGTGAAATTCGTCAAAAATAACCAGACCAACACCGTTGAGTTCCGGGTCGGATTGAAGTTGTCGGGTCAGGATCCCTTCTGTGACGACTTCAATACGGGTGTTGCGTCCGATGTTTTTATCTTGGCGAATACGATAGCCAACCGTTTGTCCGACTTTTTCCCCCAGCAAGTCAGCCATACGCTTGGCCGCCATGCGCGCCGCCAGCCTGCGGGGTTCAAGCATGATAATTTTTTTACCAGCTAACCAAGGTTCATCCAGTAAGGCAAGGGGAACCAACGTTGTTTTCCCTGCACCGGGGGGCGCTTCCAATAACGCACGTTGCTGAGAGTGCAGAGCTTGTTTCAGGGCGGGGAATGTTTCCTGAACGGGGTAGTCCAATTGCGCGATATCGTATGTCATACCTCGTCTTCTATCGAAACCACATTGGCAAGAAAAGTGGAAAAATCTTTTCGTTGTTTTTTGCTGTAACGTTTTTCAAAGACGTCATGTTCGTCATCGGATAAGTTGGCGAACCGATCGAAGATGCACATCATTTGTTGTTTAAATTGAAATTCGCTAAATGGATAGGGGCCAATGCCTTGTCCCGGTGTATCAGGGTCACTTTGCATAACCCGTTTATACCATTCCTTGCGCAGATCGAATTTTGTAAAAAAATCAGCCAAGGCAACAAAACTATCCCAGCGAATTTCCCAACAGGCTTTGGTTTCATACAGGTCTGAATATTTAAATTCATCTCCACGATCACGGGAAACCTGTTCCATCAGGCGCAGCGAACGTTCCATGAGGTTTTCATATTCAGCGCGTCCTAAAATGGCCTGAATGGCATGGAAATAGTTAACCAGTTGACCACTGGACATAAGCGGTGGTTCTTTTTTGAACAGATGTTCAAACGGTTCTGAAATGATGCGCCCATAAACATTGATGCGGGGCGTATTTTGCAAAGATAAACGGACGTATTCCGAACAGCGTTCAAACTGAGTATCGCAATATTTTTTGCGCACATTTGGATCGTTTTGAATGGCGTGGGCGACAATATCCAGTGTATCGACACTGATGACACCGTTTTGCGCACGTTCTTTGGCAAGCTGTAAAAACAGATCCACAGCCGCTGCATATGTTTGGCGGCAGGGGATATCTGATTTTTCCGTTTTGTTTTCAGCCATGCATGCCATCTCCTTATATCACCCTATAACCTAGAGATTGAGGAGGCTTATGACAAGAAAAGAGAAGAACCTTCTGATTTATTCTCTTTCCAGGATGGCGGCAAAAAATCCATCGCAACCGTTCAGGTAAGGACTAAGGCGCAGGTAGTTCGGGTCTTTTGCCGGATAATCGGTTGCCAGACGTTCTTGCCATACATCTTGTGCAGATAGGCGTTTAAAAGCCGTGTTGCTGGATAGAAAGCGTTCGATCTGATCTTCATTTTCTTCGGGCAGCAAGGAACAGGTGGCATAGATAAGCCGTCCGCCGCTTTTTACAAGGCGTGACGCACTGTCCAGAATTTCTTTTTGCAGTTGGACCAGTTCTGTCAAATCGGTTTCATCCTTGGACCATTTTGAGTCTGGATTGCGCCGCCATGTTCCGGTGCCGCTGCAAGGGGCATCAATCAGAACGCGGTCGAACTTGCCCCGGCTTTTTTTCACCCATTTATCGAAAGTATTTTCAAGTTGTCGGCGTTCGGCATTGACCACACCGGCACGTTTTAAGCGTACTTTCGCACGATTCAGGCGTTTGCTATGGACATCACAAGCAACCAGATGCCCTGAATTTTCCATTTCAGCAGCCAGTGCTAAAGTTTTTCCGCCCGCACCGGCACAGAAATCAACAACCTGCATGCCTTTTTTCGCCCCGACCATTAATGCAACGAGTTGGGACCCTTCGTCTTGAACTTCCAGCCAGCCTTGGCGAAAAGCTTCGGTTTCAGAAAGGATCGGCCCACCGGGTTGGCTTTGGCGCAATCCGATCGGTGAAAGCGGCGTGGCGTCGACCTTGAAACCTTGTGAAGCGAGACTTTCAGCGGTATCTGCCGGGCTGGCAAGCAGTGTATTTACACGAAAATCGGATGTGGGTTTGTCGCTGAGGGCGCGCATTTCAGCGGCGAAGTTATCGCCAAAAATTCGTTTGAGGCCCGCAGCTGCCCAGTCTGGGCATTCGGCCAACATGGCTTCGTTCATGTCAGGGTGATTGATATTTTTTCCCAGCAAGCGTTTTAAGCTGGCGATTTCTTCTTTGCGCAACATGTCCATGCGGTTATGGGCACCGTTACACAGTTTTTCCAACTGAGGAATATCGGCATCGTCGTTTAAAATCATATCGGCGAGCAGCATGGAGCGCATGTTTATGTCCAGACGGACCTGTTTCAGCCACCATAACAGGCGACGATAATGCAGCAGAACGGAACGCACGCGTTGTTCCAGGTCGCGGCGGTCACGCCGTTCCAGTGCATCTTGCAAATGGCGGAAACGACTGGACAGGATGGCATCCAAAGGACGCGAGGTTTCAGCCAGTTCGGTTAAAATCTCGTATGCCAGATTCAGACGGGCAGCGCGGCCCAGTCCATATGCCGACTTGGTTTGATTTTCGCTCATAACTTGAAACCTTTTGTCTGGAAAGATGGCGCTTCATATCATGGATTTGAGAATTTGCCACGTAAAACACGGCGAAACAGAAAAATCACATGATTTGCACTTTAACACTTGTTTTCATTATGTGCATAGTGGTACTACCAATTTTACAAAAGTGGAATACAGGTAAGGGTTTAGGGTAAATGACTTATTTGGGACAGGAACATCCGTTACGCGACACACTGGATAAAGAAATCCGCGCACGGCCTTATATTGCGCTGGATATGCCGGAACGTATCACGCATCTGGCGGTTTTATCCGGCGAGGATGGCGGGGATGCGGAACGGGTCCATTTGTCGCGTCTGTGTGAAAAGTTTGACGTGGCAAAGCCCTTGGATGAAGCAACCCATTTTATTTCGGAGATGGGCCCCTTTCGCTTGCGTTGGGAACGTCATACGGAATTTTCCACTTATACTTTTTTTCGCAATGAACCCTGTGAAGAACCGTTCCTTCATCCGGTCATTGATTTTGTGCCACAAGACTGGATCAGTGAAATCCCCGGTCAGGTGATGAATGCGGTACATCTGGAACTGGAAACAAATGATGCACCGGAACGCAGCCCGATTGAGATGTCGCGCTATTTTGACGGCCATACCTATGTGGGCTGCGAAATGGCAGGCGGGGCTGCGTTGGTCTGGACGGATATGCGGGTGCATGATGATCGTTTCATGCGTATTTTGATGCGCAATATTTCTATGCCGGACCGTCAAGCCGGGCGTGTTGTCCAGCGGGTGTTGGAAGTGGAAACCTACCGGATTATGGCTTTGCTCGGTTTTCCCTTGGCGCGTGAGGCCAGCCCGCGTATCCGCGCAATTGATGAAAGTCTGGCGGTGATTGCAGCCAAGATGTCAGATCGCGTACATCCGCAAAAAGATGGTGATTTGTTGGAGGAACTGTCCGTTCTGGCAGCAGAGGTCGAGGCGATTTCTGCGCGTAACAGTTATCGTTTCGGCGCGACCAAAGCGTACTATGCCATTGTGCAGCAACGCCTGAATGAATTGCGCGAAGGACGTTTGACAGGATTGCCGACTTTATCGGAAACCATTGAACGGCGGATGGCCCCGGCGATGAAAACATGTGACCATACCAGCATGCGCCAGCATTCCTTGTCACAACGCATCAGTCGGGTCGCGAGCTTGTTACGCGCACGTGTTGAAGTGGAACTGGAAAAACAAAATCAAGAAGTCCTGAAGACCATGAATAAACGCGCAGAACTTCAACTGCGTTTGCAAGAAACGGTGGAAGGGCTGTCTGTTGTCGCGATCAGTTACTATCTGGTTGGTTTATTGGGCTATGCCTTTAAAGGCGTCAAAGCAGGGGGGGTGCCGATCAACCCGGACCTTGCCATTGGTATTGCTGTTCCGGTTGTGGCGGTTTTGATCTGGTCAGGTTTACGCAAGGCCAAAAAGGTTTTACTGGGTGTGTGATTGTTGGTTTTAGTTAGTTTGAATGCTGGTGCGATTGCGCCCTTCGTTTTTGGCATAGAGCAAGGCCTCTTCTGCAGAGGCAATCATGGCATCGAAACTTTCGTGAACGTGATTGCATACACCGATACTGACGGTTAGCTTTAATGTTTTCTGACCTGCCTTGAAGTCATGCTTTTCGATCATGTGGCGTAATCCGTCAAAAAAATCATGGCATTGATGTGCCGGTAGATTGTTGGCAATGATGCAGAGTTCTTCGCCGCCTGTGCGTGCCAGCACGTCTGAGCGACGGCAGCGTTCGTTTAGAAGTTCCCCCAATTGAATGAGAATTTCATCGCCTGCACTATGCCCGTATTCATTGTTAATTTTTGAAAAATGATCGATATCCAGTAAGGCGACACTCAGTGGCATATCGTCACGCAAGGCGCGTGCAACGGAATTGCTGCCGATATCGTTGAGGAAACGCCGATTGTGCAGCCCGGTTAGAAAATCATGGGTCGCGGCGGATTTTAGATCGTCCATATATTCGATCAGTTCGACGTTTTGGCAGACCCGGCAGAAAAACTCTTCGCGCAAAAAAGGTTTATTGAGAAAATCATTAGCACCGTTTTTAATGAATTGGGCGGATAAAATGTTACTTCCGGCGGTGGACAGGCCGATAATGCCGATTTTGTGTTTGGGATATTTGCGTCGAATTTCGCGGGTGAGTTCGAACCCATCCATCTGTGGCATGTTATAATCGGTAATGACCAGCCGAATATCGGGGTGTTTTTCCAGTATTTCCAAGGCTTCAATACCGTTTTCGGCTTCTTCAACCTTGAACTGGTAGCGTTTCATCAAATCCATGACGTATTTGCGCGCCGTGGTGGAATCATCCACCACAAGAACTTTGACATTGGCATTGAAATACAGGCGCGAGATTAAGGAAACCAGATAATCCAGACTGGATGGATTTTGTTTGACGACATAATCGATCACATTTTTGGATAAAATCTGGTCGCGGGTATCTTCACTGAATTGCGCGGAGAAAACGACAGACGGTATGCCGTATCCAATCACCAGATCAACGATTTGACCATCAGGTGCGTCCGGCAGGTTTAAATCCAGAATGGCGAGAAAGTAATCATCAAACCCGTTTTTGAGAACGGCAACGGCTTCGGCATAGCTGGTGCAGGAAACGACATCAATATCCAGATTGCGTCGGACATGCTTTTCGACAAGCGAGTTGAAGAATTTCATATCTTCAACAAGAAGCAGTTTTTTCATCTCGGCCTCATTATCTATTTGAATATAAATGTAGGCTTTAAAAGTACAGTTTACAACTGTCTTTATAGGGTATCGGTCAGTCCAAACGCATTAAGGATACGTTGTGCGCCAACGGTAGCGGTTAATTCGTCACGGGTAATGGCTTCATGGATCGGATCAATTAAATTGACCACATCGGGATGGGATTTAAGCGCATCCATCAAGCGGTCTTCGACCATTGCCCACATCCAGCGAAATTGCTGTTCGGTGCGTTTTGTTTTCAATTCACCCGTTTCGCCTAATTTGCTGCGATGGTCTTCAACCTTGGTCCACATTTCATCAAGGTTCATATTGGACAGGCCGGAAATACAGACCACAGGCGGGGACCAGTTCGGGCTTTGCGGGCGCATAATATGCAGGGCGTTTTTATATTCACGCGCCGCCATTTTTGCGCGTTTTTCGTTGGGGCCATCGGATTTGTTGACGGCGATCATATCGGCCAGTTCCAACACACCTTTTTTGATACCTTGCAGTTCATCCCCGGCGCCGGGCAACATCAACACAAGAAAGAAGTCCACCATATCGGCAACAACGGTTTCGCTTTGTCCGACACCAACGGTTTCCACCAAGACAACGTCATAGCCTGCGGCCTCGCATACGATCATGGTTTCACGGGTCATTTTGGTGACGCCGCCCAATGTGCAGGAACTCGGACTTGGCCGGATAAAGGCGTTTTCCTGAATAGCCAAGTTATTCATGCGGGTCTTGTCGCCCAGAATGGATCCGCCGGAAACCGAACTGGTCGGGTCAACGGCGAGAACCGCAACCTTGTGACCGGCTTCGCATAAATTGCAGCCCAAGGCCTCAATCGTTGTGGATTTCCCGACACCGGGTACACCTGTAATCCCGACACGGTGTGCCTTACCGCTATGAGGCAGAAGTTTTAACAAAACTTCCTGCGCGATTTTACGGTAGCGCGGACTGGTGCTTTCCACCAAAGAGATGGTGCGGCCCAACATTGTCCGGTCCCCGCTTAAAACACCTTCGACATATTCATCGACAGACGGTTGTCTGCGCCGACGAACCGGGCCTTTTTTGACGGAATGATTGACAATGTCGTTCATGGGGAATCTCTTAATTACTTAATCTGTGCTTATAAAACACGTCATCCCGGACAAGCGCAAGTGCCGATCCGGGATGATGTTTGTTGGCTCAGGACTTAGTCCTCAATACCGACAACTTCGTTCAGCTTTTTCATTAAATCAATGGCGGCTTCGGAAATGACGGTGCCCGGTGGGAAGATCGCTTCTGCGCCCCCTTCATACAAGGCGTCGAAGTCTTGCGGTGGAATAACGCCGCCGCAGACAATCAGGATATCGTCGCGTTCCAGTTTTGTCAGTTCTTCGCGCAGTTGCGGCACCAAGGTCAGGTGACCCGCAGCCAAGGAGGAAGCGCCAACAATATCGACATCGTTTTCAACCGCTTGACGCGCAGTTTCTTCCGGTGTCTGGAACAACGGTCCGATATCCACGTCGAAACCAAGATCGGCAAAGGCGGTTGCGATTACTTTTTGACCGCGATCGTGTCCATCTTGGCCCATTTTTGCAATCAGAATACGCGGGCGACGCCCTTCATGGTTTTCGAATTTTTTAACCAGCTTGGTTACGTCTTCAATCTTTTCGTTCATTTCACCCACTTCGTTTTTATAAACACCGGAAATGGCACGAATGGTGGCTTGATGGCGCCCATAGACTTTTTCCAGAGCAAGCGAGATTTCACCAACTGTGGCTTTGGCGCGCCCGGCCTTAATCGCCAGATCAAGCAGGTTGCCATTTTCGGTTTTTGCGGCTTCGCTCAAGGCATCCAGTGAGGCTTGTGTATCAGCTTCATTACGTTCTGCACGCAGGCGTTCCAGTTTGGCAATCTGGGACTTGCGCACTTCGGAATTTTCAACCTTGAGAACATCGATCGCATCTTCGTTTTCAAGTTGATATTTGTTGACACCGACAACGGTCTGACGGCCACTGTCAATGCGGGCCTGGGTCCGTGCTGCGGCTTCTTCGATGCGCATTTTGGGAATGCCGGCTTCGATGGCTTTGGCCATGCCGCCTTGTTCTTCAACTTCCTGAATATGTGCCCATGCTTTTTCGGCCAGATCCTGTGTCAGTTTTTCAACGTAGTAGGAACCACCCCACGGGTCGATCACATCACAGGTGCCTGTTTCCTGTTGCAGGAAAATCTGTGTGTTACGGGCAATACGGGCGGAGAAATCCGTCGGCAGGGCCAAGGCTTCGTCCAGTGCGTTGGTGTGCAGCGATTGCGTATGACCTTGGCTTGATGCCATTGCCTCGATACAGGTACGCGTGACGTTGTTAAACACGTCCTGTGCCGTCAAAGACCAGCCCGATGTTTGGGAGTGCGTCCGCAAGGCCAGTGATTTCGGGTTTTTCGGATCAAACTGGTTTACTAGACGTGACCATAACATCCGACCTGCGCGCATTTTGGCAACTTCCATAAAGAAGTTCATGCCGATGGCCCAGAAGAAGGACAAGCGCGGGGCGAAGGCATCGACATCCAGACCGGTTGCAATACCGGCCCGCAGATACTCCACACCATCTGCCAGCGTGTAAGCCAGTTCCAGATCGGCTGTCGCACCGGCTTCCTGCATGTGGTAACCGGAAATAGAGATCGAGTTGAATTTCGGCATTTCTGTTGAGGTAAAGCCAAAGATATCAGAAATGATCTTCATGGACGGGGTCGGTGGGTAGATATAGGTGTTACGCACCATGAATTCTTTGAGAATATCGTTCTGAATGGTCCCGGACAGTTTATCCGGTGTGACACCTTGTTCTTCAGCCGCCAGAACGTACAGGGCCAGAACAGGCAGAACCGCACCGTTCATGGTCATGGAAACAGACATTTGATCCAGCGGGATCCCGTCAAACAGGGTACGTGTATCGTAAATACTGTCAATCGCCACACCCGCCATGCCGACATCCCCGGCAACGCGCGGGTGATCGGAATCATAACCTCGGTGTGTGGCAAGGTCAAAGGCGACAGACAGGCCTTTTTGACCAGCCGCAAGGTTGCGGCGGTAAAAAGCGTTGGATTCTTCGGCGGTGGAGAAACCCGCATATTGGCGCACCGTCCACGGGCGTGTGGTGTACATGGAATTGTACGGGCCGCGTTTGAACGGGGCAAACCCCGGAACACTGTCCAGACTGTCCAAACCATTCAGGTCTTCGGCGGTATAAAGCGGTTTAACGCCGATCCCTTCCGGTGTGTTCCATGTCAGGTCATCCAGTTTTTTGCCTGTTTGACCTTCGATACGGCCTTTCCAGTCGCTGGCTTGTTCTTTGTTCAGGCCGGAAGTGTCCAGCGCAACATTTGCAAAGTTAGGAATATTGCTCATCTGTCTTACACTCCCAATACAGTGTGGAGGTCCTGCAATGTGGCGAGCACATCGCTACCCATGCCGATGGCAGCATCGACACCGTCAAATTCACCGCGCCCGGCGAGGAATACTTTTTTCGCACCAGCGGCTTTTAAGGCTGTGGCAAAACGGGCGGCGAGTTCTTCATACTGATCATCACTGCCACATAGAACGGCAACTTCAGCTTGACTGTCTTTGAAGGCGGCAACCGCATCATCTACGTTGGCAAAACCGTTGTTGGTTACGGCCTGTACACCGCCAGCTTCGAAGAAGTTTTTGGCGAATGTCGCGCGCGCCGTATGTTTGGCAATGGCCCCCATGTTGGCAGAGAAGATTTTCGGGAAGTCGCCATTTGCAGCTTTGTAAGCATCGGCAGCATCACGGAGTTTTTCAAACCCTTCAGCCAGACGATGGGCGGGCAGGGCCGTGATGGTTGTCGCGTTGCCTTGTGTGGCCAAGCTGGCGATGGTGATATCGGCTTTGTTGATCTTGGCGATCAAGGCGGCGTAATCAGGGGTGCTGCGCACAACCGCGTCTTCCATGATATTTGGATATTCAGAAACGCCTGTGACCGCATCTTTGCGTTTGGCGATATTTTTAAGCCGCGCCTGCCAGACTTCAGCGATTTGGGACTGAATAGACCCATCGGCAAGAACCGCAGCCATACCACCGCGATTTTCAATATCCTGGAACAATTCCCATGCTTTTTTAACATATTGTTCGCTCAGGTTTTCAATAAACCAGGACCCGCCTGCGGGGTCGATGACTTTATTGAGTGAGCTTTCTTCCTGCAAAACAATTTGGGTATTGCGGGCAATGCGGCGGGCGAAGTTATCGGCAACACCACAGTGATAATCAAACGGCAAGACCGTAATGGCATCTGCACCACCGATGGCCCCGGCAAAACAGGTCGCTGTTGTGCGCAACATATTGACCCAAGGGTCGCGTTTGGACATGGCACGGGCTGCGGTGACAGCATGCAGTTTCATACCTTGTGCCTCAGCAGAACCCCCGGATGCCTTTATGACTTGTGCCCACAGGAAACGTGCCGCACGTAATTTGGCAATCCCGGTAAAGATATCGGCACCATTAGCAAAGGAGAAGGTGATTTGACGCGCCGCCTCATCCACGCTTAGACCCGCATCGACCATTGCACGCAGGTAAGCCACACCGGTTGCCAAGGCGATTGCCAGATCCTGTGTTTCTGTCGCACCAGCACCGTAATAGGCGGAGGTATCAACTTTAACAGAGGTGACCTTGGGGTAATTTGCCGCTGTCTCTTTGGCTAAGTTCGCCATATCGGCAAGGGCGTCTTCAACGGATGTCGGCAAGGTGCCTGTGGCTGCCAATGTACCAAGGGGGTCAAGGTTGAAGGCCCCCATTGCTTTGTCATTGGCGATATTTTTATCAGCCCACAAAGCTTTCAACAAAGAAGCGGCTGCCGCACCTTGTGCACCGGCTTCCAGTGAAACTGTCGCGAGATCAAGAAGAACGCCGTCCAAAACATCGGCGAGGTCTTCTTTGGAATAAATCATAATCCCGCCACGACCCGCAAGGTCCGGGGCATCGGTGCCGTTTTTACCCGCGCGTGCGGCTTCGTCAAACTGCAAAATAATCGAGGTGACGCCGCGTTCCAGATCTTCAAGAATTTGATCATTGGCAACAGATTTGTCTGCATGGGCGTGAATTTGGCGAATATCCCAGCCATCCACGCTGCGACCCACGGCGGAATTGCCACGTGTGAACGGGGCGCTACCGGGGAAACCGGACGGATTGCCGTCTGCGTTCCAATCTGCTTTTGTATAAAGAGGCTGGATGTCGATACCATCGTAGGTTTTGACAACCATCTTTTTTTCAAAAGGGGCACCTTTGAGAACTTTTTCCAAAGACTCTTTCCAGGCTTCTACAGAAGTCGCCGGAAATTCAGCCGCCAAGGCTAAACGTTCTTCGCTCATGTTAATCCTTTGCGAGACACATCGATAAATAAATACGCATTACAATACCGTTTTACCAAATTAAAACCGCAATGGCTATAGGGTAATCTGTCAAAACAGGTGTTTTTTCGCTCTCGGGTTATAAAGATTTGTCGAAAGTTTCGCAAGTAAGGAATGTTATTGAAATATTATTACTTTTGTCGTTGGTGGTTCGGCGGCTTTCGTATGGGCAGTCGGATATGATTTATCCTCTTGCAATCACTTCTGAAAAATATAACTCTAATTTGTAGGATATTTTTCAGTTACATTTTTAGGGAGAAGAACCCATGTCTAATGAAGGTTATCACGAACCGGTTGAGGAATTGACAGACGAGACGCGCGATTACCATCGTGCGGTTGTTTCCTTGATGGAAGAACTGGAAGCTGTTGATTGGTACAACCAACGCATTGATGCCTGTAAGGATGAGGATCTGAAAAATATTCTGATCCATAACCGCGACGAAGAAAAAGAACATGCGGCGATGGTGCTGGAATGGATCCGTCGCAAGGATAAGGTGATGGACAAGGAATTGCGCGATTACTTGTTCACCGATAAAGAAATCGCTCATAAATAGAATCGAATTTGGATGCAGGGGATATGGCGTGGCCCGCCATGTGTCCTGCATGCTCATGGGGTTAGAGGGAGAAGAGGCCAAAGCGAGATAGAATTGGAATAGAGACCCGCAAAAGAGAGGTGGCACATGCCCCAATATGGTCAGGATACATTAAACACCAAACGCACATTGACGCTTGGTGAGACGCAATACAGTTATTTCAGTTTGAAAGCACTGGCGCAAAAAAGTGGCGCGGATATCACCCGCTTGCCTTTTAGTTTAAAGGTTTTACTGGAAAACCTGTTGCGCTGGGAAAATGGTAAGGATGTTCATGTTTCCGATATTGACCAGCTTGAAAAATGGCTGGATCAGGCATCCTCGGACTGTGAAATCGCCTTTCGACCCGCGCGTGTTTTGATGCAGGATTTTACCGGTGTTCCTGCGGTTGTTGATCTGGCGGCCATGCGCGATGCAGCGGCAGAACGTGGCGATAATCCGGCGGCGATTAACCCGATCTGTCCGGTTGACCTGGTGATTGACCATTCTATTATGGTGGATGATTACGGTCATGCTCAATCTTTGAAAATCAACGAAACACTTGAATTCAAAAGAAACCGCGAACGTTACGAGTTTTTGCGCTGGGGTCAGCAGGCGTTTGAAAACTTCCGGGTGGTGCCACCGGGGACCGGTATTTGCCATCAGGTAAATCTGGAATACCTCGCCCAAGTTGTTATGACACAAGATCAAGGCGAATTACTGGCTTTCCCCGATACGTTGGTCGGGACCGATTCTCATACCACCATGATCAATGCGCTGGGCGTGTTAGGCTGGGGTGTCGGCGGGATTGAGGCCGAAGCCGCCATGCTTGGTCAACCCGTTTCAATGGTTTTACCTGATGTGGTTGGTTTCAAGCTAAACGGACGATTACGCGAAGGCACCACGGCGACCGATCTGGTGTTACGTGTGGTGCAAATGCTGCGCGAACGCGGTGTTGTCGGTAAATTTGTTGAATTTTATGGTCCGGCGCTGGACCACCTTCCCTTACCGGATCGTGCAACCATTGCCAATATGGCCCCGGAATATGGGGCGACTTGCGGCTTTTTCCCCATCGACGGGGAAACAATCCGTTATCTGAACTTTACATCGCGCCAACCCGATCAGGTGAAATTGGTTGAAGCTTATGCCAAAGAACAAGGCTTGTGGCGTGAAAGCGCCGGGCCTGACCCGATTTATAGCGATACGCTCGAATTGGATTTGGCAACTGTCGAACCGAGTCTCGCCGGGCCAAAACGCCCACAAGACCGGATTGAGCTTTCCGGTGTTGCGGCTTCCTTTGATCAAACGTTGCAGGAACTTGCCAGTCAGGATAAGCCGCGCAGCGTGGAGGTACAGGGGCAGTCTTATAATCTGCATGACGGTGATGTTGTGATTGCGGCGATTACATCCTGTACCAATACATCTAATCCCAGTGTGATGTTGGGGGCGGGGCTTTTGGCCAAAAAAGCTTTGGGAAAAGGTCTAAAGGTCAAGCCGTGGGTCAAAACATCGCTGGCACCGGGGTCGCAAGTTGTCACCGATTATCTGAAGGCCGCAGGTCTGCAAGGGGCATTGGACGAGTTGGGCTTCACATTGGCGGGATATGGCTGCACAACCTGTATCGGCAATTCCGGTCCCTTGGCAGCCCCGATTGCCAATGCGGTACAAGAGGGTGATCTTGTTGTGGCTTCGGTCCTGAGCGGCAACCGCAATTTTGAAGGCCGGATCAACCAGCATGTCAAAGCCAACTATCTGGCCTCTCCGCCTTTGGTGGTGGCTTATGCGCTGGCTGGGACAACACGTCTTGATTTGGTGAATGATCCGATTGGGGAAGATCAACAGGGAAATCCCGTCTATCTGAAAGATATCTGGCCGAGCAACCGGGAATGTGACGATCTTATTCGTGATATTTTAACACCGGAAATGTTCCGCTCACGTTATAGCGATGTGTTTACAGGCCCGCAAAGCTGGCAAGATATTGCGGTCAGCAAGACCAAAACCTACCACTGGAAAAGTGAGTCGACCTATGTGCGTAATCCGCCGTTCTTTGAAGCCGGGCAATCGGTTGAAATTGACAATATTGAACAGGCGCGCGCTTTGTTGATACTGGGGGATTCTGTCACCACGGATCATATTTCCCCTGCCGGTTCGATTGCCAAGGACAGTGCCGCCGGGCAGTATTTAATAGAACAGGGTGTGAAGCCGGCGGATTTCAATTCCTACGGGTCGCGTCGCGGCAACCACGAAGTTATGATGCGTGGCACATTTGCCAATATCCGTATCCGCAACAAGGTTGCACCGGGCACCGAAGGCGGTTGGTCCAAACACCAGCCTGATGGCACGGTTATGAGTGTTTTTGACACAGCCATGAAATACCAGCAGGAAAAGACCCCTTTGATTGTTCTGGCCGGTCGTGAATATGGCACTGGATCGTCACGCGACTGGGCCGCCAAGGGCACGCGGTTGTTGGGGGTGAAGGCGGTTATTGCGCAAAGTTATGAACGTATTCATCGCTCCAACCTTGTCGGGATGGGGGTTCTGCCCTTGCAGTTTATCAGTGAAACAGCCTTGGCAGATATGAACCCGGATGGTACCGAATTGTTCGATATCCGGGGGCTGGACAGCCAATTGGTTCCTTCACAGGACCTTGAACTGGTTGTGACACGTGGAGATGGCAGTACAAAAACCTATGGCCTGCGTTCACGTATCGATACAAAGGAAGAAGCGGCCTATCTGCTTAAAGGCGGTATTCTGGAATATGTTCTGCAAAATCTAAGCAAGAAATAATCCGAAAGGATGGAGAGGTACGAATGAGTGGTAAAACCGAGATGCGGATTGAGCGCGATTCCATTGGGGAAATTGAAGTCCCTGCGCAACGATATTGGGGGGCACAGACACAACGCTGTCTCAGCAACTTCGATATCGGATGGGAGGGACTGCCGCCTGTGCTTATTCGTGCCTTTGCCTTTCAGAAAATGGCGGCGGCCCAAGCCAATATGAATGTGGATGTCCTGGATGAACGCCGGGGGGACGCGATTTGTCAGGCGGCATGGGATGTCTTGGATGGGAAATTGTCCGAAGAATTCCCCATTCGTATCTGGCAAACCGGGTCCGGGACGCAAACCAATATGAATGTGAATGAGGTTCTGGCCTCACGCGCAAACGAGATTTTATCGGGGAAACGGGGAACGGATGGCGAGGTTCACCCCAATGATCATGTAAACCGCAGCCAATCTTCCAACGATAGTTTTCCAACCGTGATGCATATCGCGATTGCCTTGCAGACACATGACCTTTTGTGGCCGTCACTGGATCAACTACATAAGGCCTTACTGCAAAAGGCGGATGAATTTGACGGGATTATGAAAGTGGGACGCACGCATTTACAAGATGCGGTTCCGGTATCCTTAGGCACGGTTTTTGCCGTTTTTGCCCAACAGGTTGCAACGGGTAAAAAGCGGTTAGAGGAAGCTTGGCAACGGTTAATGATTGTTCCCCAAGGCGGAACGGCTGTGGGCAATGGGGCAAATTGTCCGCCCGGCTTTGTTGATTGCTTCATCGAACATATCCGCAAGCTCAGCGGGTTTGAATTCTGTGAAAACCCACTACCGATGGAAGGTTTGGCAACCCATGATGCGCTGGTGGAATTTTCGGGACAGTTGAACGCATTGGCAGTCTCGCTTAATAAAATCGCCAATGATATCCGCTTGCTGGGTTCTGGTCCCCGATGTGGCATTGGGGAGTTGTTGCTCCCTGCCAATGAACCGGGATCGTCTATCATGCCGGGCAAGGTCAATCCGACACAGGCCGAAGCATTGAGCCAGATTTGCGCACAAGTTATGGGTAACCATGTGTCGGTGACTGTGGGCGGTGCGCATGGGCATTTTGAACTGAATACTTATAAGCCGTTGATTGTCTATAATATCTTGCAATCTGTTCAGTTGTTGGCGGACGGGATGCGGTGTTTCACTGCGCATTGTGTGGATGGGATAAAGGCCGATGAAGACCGCATTCAACAACATCTTGATCAAACCCTGATGATGGTGACGGCCTTGGCCCCGACAATCGGTTATGAACGGGCGGCAGAAGTTGCCAAAAAAGCCCACCGTGAAAAAACCAGCATTAAACAAGCCGCCTTGGCTTTGCAGGTTGTCAGTGAAGAAGATTATGACCGTCTGACATCTTTGGAAAACTGGTTGAAATAGAAAAATGCCCCGTCTTGATTTTCAAAACGGGGCATTCAAACTGTTGGAAAAGGATCGGTCGGTTAAACAACGCTCAGGATACTGGCAACCAATGGGTGACGCACAATATCGGGGTCTTTCAGGCGGATCGTTGCAACATCTTCGAGTTGTTCCAGCTTATCAGCGATGTCTTTCAGGCCGGAAATACCGGGTAACAGATCACTTTGGTCCGGGTCGCCGGTTAAAACCATTGTGGAATTCCAACCCAGTCGGGTAATGAGCATTTTAATCTGACCGTAGGTGCAGTTTTGTGCCTCGTCAATCACGACAAAGGCGTTATTGAGTGTGCGTCCGCGCATATAACCGACAGGGGCAAGCTCAATTGTGCCATTGCCCATCATTGCTTTGAGCCGTTTACTACCAAGACGGTCGGTCAGCGCATCGTAAAGCGGGCGCAGGTAAGGTGCGAGCTTCTCTTCCATATCACCGGGCAGGTAGCCGATACTTTCACCAGCCTCAACAGCCGGACGAGACAGGATGATGCGTTCTATTTTTCCGGCGTCCAAGGCTTCGACGGCCTTGGCAACGGCAAGATAGGTTTTGCCGGTACCTGCCGGACCAAGGGCGACAACCATGTGGCGTTCATCAATGGCTTGCATCAGTTGGGCTTGGTTGTCGCTTCTGGGGCGAACATTTTTAACGTATTTTTGATCCCTCGGAGAATTGGGCTGGTGGGAACCGAGCGGGTCCCATGCTTTTTTGGTCATTTCCTGCTCTCTTTGATGGTCGTCGAAGAATAAAGCTCTGACATCGGCATCGACTTTGGCGGATTTACGTACGTGTTTACCCATGTGTCTCTCCTAACAGCTTGGATAATGCCCATAAAAAAACCTCACACAAGGCGTGCAAGGCGAAAGGCATTTTTGACGTGGAATGTCCAGAATGGAAAGAGTGTCAGTCGGACCCGGCGACAACGCAGCGTCCAGAAAATCTGGCGGTGCCGTTTTGTGATCGGTTGATATAGACAACCTGAGAAGCTGCATATGCATCTCCTTGAATCCGTCTGTAATAGAGGGATTCTAACGTGCGACTCGGCAAATTCCTAATGGTTTTTTCGCTTGTCAAAAAATTATAATAAAAAGAATCACTTATTCTTTCGTATAGGTTGATTGTTCGGGGGAAACACTTCCCATTGTGGGGATATTGGATTAAATATGACATTGTCAGGTTAATTTGGAAAGGACCATAGAATGAAGAAAATACTGGCGGGTATGGCAACTTTGCTGGGTCTGGTGGCCTGTGGCGAGGATGCCCCCTATGGATCCATAGAAAAATTTTCCGCACGCGAAAGTATGGAACCGTACTTTTTTACGGCCACCTCGCGCGGGCCGCTTTTGGTGGATATACATGGTTCTTACCCCGGTTTTGAAGGGACAGAGGTTGTAAACGCCATTACCAAGGGGATGGAACGCGGCATGCAAACACGCCCGTTTAAGGCAACAACCCGCATGGAAGAGGCAGAATCACCAGCCTATCGTGTGATTTGGGTGATTGCGCCACCAAAAAATTATAATGCCAATCGGATATGTAAAGGCGACATCCCGCAAAGTGTGCCCGGCGATAAGGCAACGTTTGCAATCGTCTTTTGTGTGGATGATGAAGTCTATCGTAATATGTCCGGTTGGATGCATAAGGATTTTGATGCCACTTCGGAACATTTTACGAAATTTGTCGGTGTGGTGACGCGCGATTTGTTTAAATAGATCGTGCAGAGATAAAAACGCAGACTTGCGCATATGGGCGGCTCGGTATAGGGTTTGCCCAAATGTAATAGGATATTTAAAGGGATCTTGATGGACGTTGTACTCGTACCCCTGTTTCAAGTGCTTCTGGCAATTTTGAATATATATGAACTGATCGTGGTTGTGACGGTTGTGATGAGTTGGTTGTTCCATTTCAATGTCATTAACTACAGCAATCAGTTTGTTCGGATCGTATGGGATATCTGTTCCAAGTTGACGGAACCGCTGTTGTCGCGTATTCGTCAGTTCTTGCCGGATATGGGCGGAATTGACCTTTCGCCGATCGTTTTGTTGTTGGTTGTTTTTTTCCTGCAAAGCGTTGTTCAGCAATTGATGTTTAAACTGGTTTAATGGTCGGCGTTTTCTTTAACGAAGTGAGCGATGGCCTTCAGTTACGTTTAAAACTGACACCGAAGGCAAAGAAAACGGCGATCAATGCGATTATGGAAGAGGCGGACGGGACGGTCGTCCTGAAGCTGTCCGTAACGGCAGCGCCGGAAAAAGGGAAAGCCAATGCCGCCTTGATCAAATTTTTGAGCAAGGAATGGAAATTGGCGAAATCGGATATGGAACTCACCGCCGGAGAACTGTCCCGGCACAAAACGTTGTTGTTGAAAGGCGAGCCAAGCGTCTTGAAACAACGCCTTATAGATTGGATGAAGCAGAACAATGTCTGACGCAAAAATCATTGATGGTAAAGCCTTTGCACAAAATGTGCGCAAACGTGTCGCCAAACAGGTGGAAGAGCTGAAACACTACGAAAACCTGACCCCCGGTCTGGCGGTTGTTTTGGTGGGCGAGGACCCTGCAAGTCAGGTCTATGTGCGCAACAAGGTGAAGCAAACCGAAGAATGCGGCATGAAGTCGCTGGAATATCGCCGTGATCCCGATATTTCC
The DNA here is from genome assembly GCF_014641495.1 of Terasakiella brassicae. Lineage (GTDB taxonomy): Bacteria > Pseudomonadota > Alphaproteobacteria > Rhodospirillales > Terasakiellaceae > Terasakiella > Terasakiella brassicae. The sequence continues at coordinate 31,867 of NZ_BMHV01000013.1, read as the reverse complement.
GAACAGGAACTTCTGACCTTGGTGCAAAGCCTGAACGAAAACCCCGAAGTTCACGGTATCTTGGTTCAGTTGCCCCTGCCCAAACATATCAGCGAAGAAAAAGTGATTGAAGCCATTGCCCCGGAAAAAGACGTAGATGGCTTTCATGTGATCAACACAGGATTGCTGGCAACCGGGTCCAAGGATGCGATGGTTCCTTGTACACCGCTGGGCTGTTTGATGATGTTGAAAGATTATTTCGGTGGCTCATTGTCCGGTAAGCGCGCTGTTGTTGTCGGGCGTTCTAATATCGTCGGCAAACCGATGGGTGCCTTGTTGTTGAATGAAAGCTGTACGGTAACGACCGTTCATTCGCGCACGGTTGATATTGAAGAAGAATGCCGCCGTGCCGACATTCTGGTTGCGGCTGTTGGTCGTGCGAAAATGATCAAGGCAGACTGGGTCAAGCCGGGTGCGGCGGTGATTGATGTGGGCATCAACCGTATTGAAACCCCGGACGGCAAGACCAAACTGGTTGGTGATGTGGATTTTGACGAAGTTGTCGAAGTTGCCGGTGCCATTACACCGGTTCCGGGCGGGGTTGGCCCCATGACAATCGCGTGTCTGTTGGCCAATACGGTTACAGCGGCATGCCGTCAAAATAAGATCGACGAACCCAAAGTCGATTAAGTCTAAATCAATGTGAAAAAAAGCGGCTGACCTGATTTCAGGGTGCCGCTTTTTTTATGTTAACCTTTCTTTTTAACCACCAGCCACAAGGCATGGATCATGCCGGGGAAGAAGAAAAGCAGGGTTAAAATAAGGTTCAGCCAAAAATGCAAGCCAATACCGACCGTCAGAAATGCGGCCAGCGGCGGAATGAAAATGGCGATAATAATGCGAAGAATGTCCATGTAACGGCCTTTGTGTTCTTATCTTTTTCGATAAAGGGAATGTTGCAGGCAGAACTGACTTTTGCAAGTCCATAATTTATTTTTGACGCTTCATTTTTAAAAAAGGAAAGCAGATGTGCTGGTTTATAGCGACTATTTGACGTTATAGTGTGCCGGAGGAGCAAAAAGAGTGCGTGTTTTACTTGTAGAAGATGAAAAAGGTCTTGGGCAGGCGATCAAAGAACATGTTGCCGATGAAGGCCACGCTGTTGATTGGTTTATGACCCTTGCCGATGCGTCTACCAGTCTTGCCACGACACCATATGATCTTATTTTGCTGGACCTTATGTTACCCGATGGACGAGGGATTGATTTTTTAAAAAACCTTCGACGATCTGGGGGGCAGGTTGGCGTGATTATTCTGACGGCGCTGGATCAAATTTCTGATCGTATTGCAGGATTGAATGCCGGGGCAGATGATTATTTGGTAAAACCTTTTGATCTGGGTGAACTCAGTGCCCGGATAACAGCCATGCAACGTCGTTTGAATATGACGGGGCCAGTTGCATTGGAAATAGGGGAACTTTCCATCGAGATTGACCATAAACTGATTTCACGTTGTGGGCAGGCAATTGATTTGAGCGCAAGGGAGTGGGCCGTTCTGGAAAGGTTACTCCGTAAAAAAGATGCCATTGTTTCCAAAGTGCAAATTGAAAATTGCCTGTATGAATATGGTGCGGAAGTCGAAAGCAATACTGTTGAAGTCTATATCAGTCGTTTACGTAAAAAAATTGGAAAAAAATATATCGAAACACTGCGCGGTGTCGGATATCGCTTCAAAGTGACAGATGATGAAATCAAATAGCCTTAAGAAAAAGCTGATTTTATATATAACGCTGAGCGTCACTCTGATGTGGTTGATTGCAACAGGGGTATCCGTTTCAATTTTATTTCAGGAAATGGCGGAGACATTTGACAGTTCTTTGGAAAAAACAGCGCAACGCTTGTTGCCTTTTGCGGTTGCACAGCTTCAGCAGAAAAATGAGGACGGTTCCGTAGAATACGATGTTGCGTCCCTTCCTGATCAAGATGACGAATATTTGCGCTATCAAGTCCGTGATGTAAATGGAAACGTTCTTTTGCGTTCTGACAATGCACCATTGACGCCGTTTTTGATTGGGTTGACGCCGGGTTTTGCAGATACACCCGATTACCGTTTTTATACAAAAACCACTCCGGACAAACAGATATTTGTTCAAGTTGCTGAACCCAAGGAAGAACGCTGGGAAGCAATTGTTGATAGCGTTAAGGGGCTGTTATTTCCTATTCTATTGCTTGTTCCGCTGGTGGGGCTGATTGTGTTTTGGGTGGTTGATAAAATTTTGGCCCCTTTGATTTTGTTGGATCGCGAAATTAACCAGCGCGATGCGGGCAATTTGGTGCCCTTTCAAGATCATGACCAGCCGCAGGAACTTTTATCTATTCTCCATTCTTTAAACGCCCTTATGATCCGCATCCAAAAAGCGATTGTGGCTGAGCGGGAATTTGCATCCAATAGTGCACACGAATTAAGAACGCCGATAGCAACCAGTCTTGCCCAAACACAGCGTTTAATGGCAACAAGCCCAGATGTTAAGACCCAAAAACGTGCGCAGGAAATCGAGTCCAGCCTTAAACGTCTGCAAAGGTTATCTGAAAAATTACACCAATTATCGCGTGCGGATGCTTCTGTTTTGCGAACAGGGGACAGATCACAGGTCTATCCTATTCTGTTGATGTTAATCGATGAAATAAAACAGGGAAGCAATAAGGCACGTTCCATTGAAATCATTGAGGATAAAACAGTTGATCTGTTTTGGCCTGTGGATATGGATGCAACGGCTATTATTTTACGGAACCTGCTGGAAAATGCCTTGCGTCATGGGGCGCGCGATATACCGATCGTGATTTTTTGCGATGATGAGAACGCGCTTCATATTCAAAATGATTGTGATGTTTTAGCGCCTGAGAAATTGGATATTTTGACACATCGTTTTGAGAGAGCTAGCTCACAAGCTGATGGATCTGGTTTGGGATTGGCAATTGTCGATGCGTTTATCAAAAATAGTGCAGGGCATTTAGACCTCTTTTCACCAAGGATAGGGCATGCCAGCGGTTTTGAAGTTGTTGTAAAATTTGAATAGCATTCAGCTTGCTGTCAGGTAGATTGATCACAATGCCTCCAAATTTTACTTTAATTTGGAAGAATTGGGCATGCACAATCAAGACAGCCGTAATCACGCCATTCATTTCTGGATTGCGTGTTTTGTTATTTTTACTTTAGTGAACGCAGTTGTTCGTTGCGTTTTGGTGGGCATATCTGTGCCACAAGCCCAATATGTCAGCATGCAAACGATAGCGGCCCTGTTGATGGGGGCTGTGAATGATGTTGCGATTGGTGCGCTCTTAAGCTTCGTTTTTTTTGTTGGATTGCATCTTTTGAAAAACTTCTGGAATAGAATTGTCGGTAAAACGATTGCGATTGCTCTATTCCTTTCGACCTTAATCGTGTTGAATTTTACCGCATTGGCAGAGGTTATCTTTTGGAATGAATTTGATAGCCGTTTCAACACCACAGCGGTTTATTATCTGATTTTCCCGCGTGAAGTTTTGGGGAATATCAAGGAATCATTTGATCTATCGCTTTTATTACCGCCGGTTTTTGTCGGGGCGATTGTCCTGTTTTTCTTAATGAGGCGGAAGTTTTTTGCCGCCCTGAATGACAAGGCTTCTTTAGCGCAAGTGAAGAAGCCCGTTTTGCTGGCTGGTATGTTGGCGGTGGTGTCCGCGCTTTATATCTGGATGACACCAGTTTATTCTTTTGAAAGTCGTCAGCTTAATCAAATTGCGGAGTCTGGTTATTATACTTTTCTCGCCTCGTTGATCCACCGTAAAACCGAATATCACGGGATTTACCCCGGTTTGGCTTCAAATGAAGCGCAGCAAACCTTGCAATCGACACTCGTGCAGCAGAACACGGTATTTTTATCGCAAGAAAAAACCGAAAAACCAACTTTGCGTCATGTTACACCCGTGCGCCCCGTGCAAAAAAAGAACGTAGTACTGGTGATCGAAGAATCATTTGGGTCTGTCTATTACGATGATATGGGGCCGAAGGTTGCGCAAACCGTTTCGCCAAATTTCCATAAAATTGCGGAACAGGGCATGTTCTTCAGTAACATCTATAGTACGGGTGATCGCACGGTTCGGGGGTTGGAGGCCCTGTTGACATCCTTTGCACCGATCCCCGGCATTTCAACAGTGCGACGACCTGAACATGATCAGATGTATTCTTTGCCGTGGGTTTTGGGTAACAAGGGGTACGAGACGGCTTTTCTTTATGCAGGGCATTCCGGTTTTGACAATATGCGTCAATATTGGGACAGCATTGGTTTCCATCACGTATGGGAACAAGATGATATTAAAGATCAAGGGTTTACAACGGTTTGGGGTGTTGCAGACGAATATTTGTTTAAAGAAGCCCTGAAACGAATGGATGAGCATACCAAAAAGGATAAACCGTTTTTTTTAAGCCTGCTGACCACGACCAATCACCGACCATTTGTTTATCCCAAGGGACGTATTCAGGCAAACCCGGATGATAAGCAACGTGAAAATGCAGCTGCCTATGCCGATTGGTCTTTGGGGCAGTTTATTGAAAAAGCGAAAAGTCATGATTGGTTTGATGAGACTATTTTTGTGATTATTGGTGATCATGGCCCTAAAGTTTTTGGCCACGAAACAGTGCCCATACAAGCCTTTCGCGTGCCTTTGGTTTTTTACGCGCCGGGCGAAATTGTGCCGTCTCGGCATAACGTAACCGGTTCCAGTCTGGATGTTGCGCCGACATTACTGGGCTTGCTGGGTCTTGAATATGACAGCCCATTTTTTGGCCGGGATTTGCAACTCGTTGAAGCAGATGATGGACGGGCAAGCATGTCTTACAATTTCACGATTGCTTATGCACAGAATGATGAAGTAACCATCTTAAAACCGAATGGACCGAGCGAAGCTTACCGTATTTCCAAGGATCATCTCAGCCTGAAACGTGAAGACCATGTGCCGTTGGAACTTGAACGCAAGGCCATTGCACAAACACAAACAGCGTATGATATGTTCTATTCTCATAACTATCACTTTAATTGATATCGGAGGGGATTATGAAAAGAAGCCTTGTTGGCCTTGTGGCATGCTTATTGGTTGTTATTGGCTTTTCTGCGGCGTTTGCGGATAGTTGCAGTGTTGTCAATCATACGGTTTGGAGTAACACCACACCGAAATTAAATTTAACTCATGTTTTTGAAGGCGAGATTAATAAAAAAGGTAAAGCGGTAGGGTTTCATTCCCGTTTCGACAGTAAGGATCCGGCAGGGGCCCGTGTTGTAAAGGTGACAGCCGGTCCGAACGCAAAGGGGCTTTATACGGCGGATATTGAGGTCTGTAATGGACATAGCTGGAAGGGGAAATTCAGCTCTTTCTTCCCGGATGCGATGAACCAGCAGCAGGTGATGGATTTGATTTTAAAGGCGCATCAGGCCGCAGGTAATCCGATGAGCGGAAAATGGGGGGCGACAGTGGACGGCATCACCGTTAACGGGTATATGTGTCCGGATAATTCCCAAACCTGTCCGAAAGGCGCGATTAACACCGCCTATCCGGTCTATAACTAAATCAAGGTGGCGTATGAAACTTTATCGTGACGAACAAAATATTCCGCGCGTTGAGGCGAAGCCGGAATTCGCCGTTTTGGCAGAATTTTTGGAAGACGATATTCAAAGCGATAAAGTTTCCGCCATTGAATTGCTGAATTTTCTGGAAAAGAAAAAAGGCGAACGGGTTGGTAATGCGTTTTGCGCAACATTTGATGATCAAAATGTGACGATTGAATGCTTGTTCGACGACAGCAAGGTGCAATCTTATACGCGCAATATTTTCTTTCAGGCGGTTGAAGCCTGGATCGTTTTTATCAACGATTAAAGGTTCGCGCGGAGTTTTTCTGTCCAAACCTGATTGGGGATTTGCAACCCGTCGATTTGATGAACGGGACGAATGCCGACCAATGAATTGGTGAGAAAGGCTTCGTTACAGGTTTGAATAATTCCTACACCCATTGAGGTTTCGTGTGTGTTTAACCCAAGTTTTCGCGCCGTTTGCAAGACATGGGCCCGCATAACACCGGGCAGGCAACCGTCATCAATGCGCGGTGTGTAAAGCGCATTATTTTTGATAAAGAAAATATTGCTGACACTGCCTTCGGCAATATGCCCTTGTGTATTTAAAAGCAAGGCTTCGTCCGCGCCTTTTGCCACGGCTTCGCGCAGGGCAAAAATATTATCAAGGTAATTGAGGCTTTTGATCCGGCTGGTGGGGTTGAATTCGTTGCGCCGGATGGTGACCAAGGCCAGTTTTGCACTGGGGAAATGGTCCGGTACGTCACTGGCACTGAGCAAGACCTGCGGTGTTATTTCCAAAGGCGGCAGCAGTCCGCGCGGGCCGCTGCCCCGGCTGATGGTCAGGCGCAAGGCGGCCCGTTTGTCTTTGAGTTGGCAGGCCGTTAAAACATCATCAATTGCCTTGCGGATTTCATCTGTATTGTAGGGAAGGGGGATATCCATGATATGCGCACTTTCGTGCAAGCGGGTCATATGCGCGTCAAAATGTGTGACTTGCCCGTGTTGGGCCAGCATGGTTTCAAAAAAACCATCACCGAGGGTAAATCCACGGTCCGTTGCTTTGATCGCGACACCGTCCAGTGGCAATAAGTCGCCGTTAAACCAGGCAATCATGGCATAATCCCCGCAAGTTTGAGAAAGTTTTTCAACAGGTCGTGACCTTGTTCCGTCAGGATAGATTCCGGGTGAAACTGTACCCCCCATATCGGGCGTGTTTTGTGGGAAATGGCCATGATTTCCCCATCTTCGCTGGTCGCATCAATAATCAAATCACTTTGTTTTGGAATATCGATGCTGAGGGAATGATAACGTCCAACGATCAGTGGATTAGCAAGGCCATCAAACAGGCCTGTGTTGTTATGTGTAATCCGGCTGGGTTTCCCATGAACAGGTTTTCCAGCGCGTTGTACGCGTGCTCCACAGGCTTGGGCAATGACTTGGTGACCCAGACAAACGCCCAACATGGGAATGTTTTTTTGATAGGAATTGACGAGGTTCAAGGAAATGCCGGCCTCATTCGGGCCACATGGTCCCGGTGAAAGAACGATGGCTTGCGGGTCCAGTTCTGCGATTTCGTCCAGCGAGATTTCGTCATTGCGTACAACGCGGGTATCTTCGTGAAGCTCGCGAAAATAGCGCGATAGATTATAGACGAAAGAATCGTAATTATCGATCAGCAGAAGCATCGGTTTCTTTCATTCGGATAAGACGCTATAAAGGCGTTGTATATCATTTTTTAAAAAGGCAGTGGATACGAAAATGCTTAAGCGCGTCTCAATTTTTTTAATCTTTATAATCGGTCTGACGATTGTCATGGCAAATATCTACAAGGATGCCGGATTGCATGTTGCTGCCCATTTTGGTCAATATGATCAGGTGATGGAGCTGTTAAAAGATCCGAACATCAATGTGGATGAACGCGATAAATTTGGTGGAACGGTTTTAAATGCCGCCATTTGGCAGGACGATATCCGTATCATCAAGGCCTTGGTTGAGTATGGGTTTGATATCAATGCACGTGGTACCGAAACCGGTTTTACCCCCTTGCATGATGCTGTTAAAGCCGAAAATAAAGAGGCATTGATTTATCTGCTGGAACAAGGTGCGGACCCGCACATTAAAGATAATCAGAATATGGATGCGATGGAATTTGCCCGTGAAGAAGAGGCAACCAAATACATAGCCATTCTGGAACCTTATTATAACGCGAAATAAATTAGATCATGTCTTTTTAAATTTGAATGATGTGTCATGCTCTAAATTCTTGATTTTACGCAAATGCGTTGTCGCGATCTAAAAAGATTGCTCGGGATTTGCTCTTGTTTCCCGCCACGTCCCATTGGGGCGTGTTTAAAGCGCCACCCTTGATAAATGAAGGGTTGGCGCTTTTTTTATGCGCAAAAAACGTTTAAAAACAATCATAAACTAAAGTCATAGAACACCCAAATATGGATTGGGTTGATTGTGCAGTGTGGGAAATGGGGCCACGTTGAGGCCACGAAACACAAATTGCACAAGGAGATGAGCCATGGCGCTCATTGAACAAAATAAGATGCCGAAAGAAGGCGCCGTTATATGGGATTTCCCTTTACGGTTTTTTCATTGGGCGATGGTGGGGGTGGTCGCCATTGCGGCCTTGACAGGATATCTGTTTGAAGGCTGGTGGCTCAACATTCATGTTTATGCAGGGTATGCGTTGTTGTGCCTGTTGCTCTTTCGTCTCGTCTGGGGATTTATGGGCAGTTATTACAGCCGATTTCATCATTTCCCCTTGGCCCGTGGCGAGGTCATTGCACATATCAAAAGCCTGTTGAAAGGGCGATCAAAAGAGTATGTCGGGCATAACCCGGTTGGGGCATGGATGATTGTTATTCTGCTCTCGACGCTGGTTCTTTTGGTCTTAAGTGGCCTTTTCGTTTGGGGTGGGCAGGAAAATAGTGGCCCGTTGGCCTCCGTTGCCAGTTACGGTATCGGTAAAGCCAGTGAAGAAGTTCACGAAGTTCTGGCGGGCCTGTTGATGGCAGCAATTGCTTTTCACGTTGGCGGTGTGCTGGTTGAAAATTTTATTTTCAAGCATCCTTTGATCAAGGCGATGATTACCGGGCGAAAAGAAGGTGCGATTGCACAAGGTCAAGTGCGTGTTGCGCATTCCGTGTTGGGGATCGGCCTGTTTGTTGCGATTGTCTGCGGTGTTGCCCTTTGGGTGAATGCGGCGCAAGGCCCTCGTTTTATCGGGGCACAAAATGCGACCTATACACAGGAATGCGGGGATTGCCATCTGGCTTATCATCCGAGTATGCGCACAGGCGATAGCTGGCAAAAAATGCTGTTGAGTTTGGAAAACCACTATGGCGAGGATGCCAGCCTGACACCTAAAAAGCGTGCGGAAATCTTGGCTTACCTGCAAGAAAACAATGCAACCACCTTTGATACCAAGGTGGCCCATAAAATTGGACGGATTGAAACGGCTTCCCTGCGCATGACCGATACGCGTTATTGGCAAAAGAAACATGATGATTTCAAACCCGCAACTTTCACCCATGCAGAAATCGGATCAAAGGTGAACTGTAATGCCTGCCATCAGGATGCTGCCGATGGACGTTTCAGTGAAAGTGCAATCAAATTACCGAAAGGCGTTAAAAAATGAGAAAGATGATTTTCACCCTGTTGGGCGTAGGTGCCTTGCTTGGAACCAGTTATGCGGCACAGGCCAATTCTGTGTTGATCCTCGAAGGCTATCAGGCGCAAGCTCAAATGGATGACCCAGCCTTTCGTGAGTTTTCTGCAGAACGTGGACAAGAATTCTTTTCACAAAACCATACGGGTGGCAAACCGCAGACCCCGTCTTGCACAACGTGCCATACAGCAGACCCGAGTGGTGCGGGACAGACACGGGCGGGCAAAACGATTGCCCCTTTGGCAATTTCCAAAACACCGGATCGATATAGCGATTTTGAAAAAGTGGAAAAATGGTTTCGTCGCAATTGTACCAGCGTGTTGGGACGGACCTGTTCCGCCCGTGAAAAAGGTGACTTCATCACCTTTATGAAAACGCGTTGAATTTTTTAGAACAAGGAGTGAGATATGTTGAAAGTGAAAGCCCTTTTATGGGGCGGTGTCTTTATGATGTCGCAGTTTTCGGTCGCAATGGCGGATGAACGTTATCGCCCGATCGATAACCCGGTTGTCGAAAAGGAATGCGGATCCTGTCATATGGCGTTTCAACCGCAAATGATGCCGAAACGATCTTGGGAGAAAATCATGGATGGTTTGGATGATCATTTTGGCGAAGATGCAAGCTTAAGCGCGGATGTCAGCCAGGAAATCCGGGATTATCTGGTTGCCAATGCGGCTGATGCCGGTTGGTGGAGCGGTAAATTCATGCGCGGTATAAAAGAGGGAGATGCACCAATGCGTATTACCGAGATGCCTTATTGGGTCCGTGAACACAGAAAGGAAGTTCCGGCACGGGCATGGGATGACCCGAAAGTTAAAACAAAAGCCAACTGTCAAGCCTGTCACCGAGATGCCAAGCGCGGCTATTATGATGACGACTGAGTGAAAGCGCAGTATCATATTAGAGATTGGTAGGAAATAAACTGAAATGGCGCTATGAAACCGAATAACAATAAATTCGAAGTCCGTTCACTCATTTTTTCTTTTATTGTGATCAGTATTTGCGAAGCCTTCTTCCTTTTGGATGTTTTTGCCGATTTCTTTCGGTTGAATATTGATACGCTTTGGATTGAACACGAACAGATAGAATTGTTTTCAACCCTCACACTGGGGTTGTCGATGATCGTTATTGCAACTCAGATTGTGAGATTATTGAGACAAAACCGTCAGGCCCAGGATACGATTGATGTAGCATCAGGGGAACTTTGGGGGGTCATTCAGCGCCATTTCGATATGTGGAAGTTTTCCCCATCCGAACGCGAAGTGGCCCTTCTTTTAATCAAAGGCATGTCCACTCAGGAAATTGCCGATATCCGCGATACCAAGATCGGCACAGTCAAAAGCCAGACCAGTGCCATATATCAAAAAGCAGGTGTGAAAGGGCGCAATGAACTTGTCGCCTATTTTGTGGAAGACCTGTTGGCCGGCGAACGTATGTTTGAGCCGTAAATCAGAAAATATGGGGGGAGAGAAAAGTTGAGTCAGAAAGATGTTTCGTTCGAAGCGCCTTATCCCTTGCAATTGCGTTTTCGGAAAATCGTTTTACCAGTCTTGTTGTTTTTAACCCTTGTCATTGGGTTTTTAATGAGCAATGGCAGCACATGGCTGATCCAGAAAATCTATCTGGAAATTTCTGAAAACAGAGCCGGGATTATTGACCGTGCTTTGCAAGGCGAAGACCGAATTGCCTGGAATGATCTTCAAGTAAGCGATAATCCGTGGGACGTTTTTAAGAACGATAAGGGCCGCCACCTTCTTGACTCTTTGCGCGGCGAGGTTCAGGAACTGGGGTTATCTCATTTAAAAATATACGGTCAAGGTGGGTTGTTGCTTTATTCCAGCGAAGAAGACCGGATCGGCGAATTTGATCTCAGCGCAGGTTATCTGTCTGCGTTGAACGGGCAACGCAACCTGATTGAAAAACAGGGGAAAGATGGCACAAAACTTTATGAACTTTATGTGCGTGTGCCGGACAATACCAATAATATCGTGATGGAACTGTATGAGCCGGTGAATTATCTGGATGCCATTTCGATGGAAGTCATTATCCCGGCGACGATTGTACCCGTTGCAGTTTTGATTTTATTGGGTTTTGGCATGAATACGTTGGTTGGGCGCGCGCAAAAGGATATTAATTACCGGACCGATTTGCTGGGTGAATTTCGCATGCGCCTTCAGGAACTCTTATCGGATGAGGCCGTCCACACCTTGCGCGCGGCAACAGGAAAAGGGGCGCTGACGTCCAAGCGGGTCAGGGCAACAATTTTATTTTCGGATATTCGGGGGTTTACAGATTTTTGTGAAAATGAAACCCCGGAACGTGTCGTGGAGTTCCTCAATCAATCTCTGGGGCTGGTGATTGATGCCGTGCGCCAACAGGGCGGCGATGTGGATAAAATGATTGGTGATGCGGTTCTGGCGCATTTTCAAGGCGATGATGCCGCTGATCGTGCGTTAAAGGCGGCCCAGGAAGCGTTGCGACAAATCAAAAACGCCAAGTTAGCCAAACAAACCGGGATCGGTATCTATAGCGGTGATGTTGTTATTGGGACGATCGGGGCGGCAAACCGGAAAGATTTTACCGTCATTGGCGATAGTGTCAATGTGGCGTCCCGTTTGTGTTCTGCTGCAAAAGGCGGGGAGATTGTGATCGACCAAAAAAGTCTGGCAAGTTGCGACTTCAAGGGCACAAGCCATTTGGAAACGATCAACGTCAAAGGCCGCAAAGATCCGTTGAATATCGCACGTCTGTAGAGTGTAGCAACGTTTCCCAGCAAAAAGGCCCGTCCCATATATGAGACGGGCCTTTTTATGTTTGTGGGCGTTTTGATTAGTCGCCGACGATACCGTCAAACAAAGCAGTAGAGAGGTAACGTTCTGCAAAGGACGGCAGAATAACCACGATGTTTTTACCGACCATATCGTCACGTTGACCCAGTTCCAAGGCAGCCGCAAGGGCTGCGCCGGAAGAAATGCCAACGGGAACGCCGTCTGTTGCAGCGACTTCGCGCGCGATTTGAAAAGCGGTTTCGTTGCCAATTTTCAAGATCTCGTCAATCAGTCCGGTATTAAGGATATCGGGGATAAAGCCTGCGCCAATCCCTTGAATTTTGTGCGGACCGGGCACGCCACCGGATAAAACCGGGCTGTCTTCGGGCTCAACAGCAACCAGTTTGATATTCGGGTTTTTCTCTTTTAAGGCTGCACCGGTTCCGGTGATGGTTCCGCCTGTACCGACACCTGAGACCAGAACGTCAACTTTGCCATCCGTATCCGTCCAGATTTCATGGGCGGTTGTGCGTTTATGAATAGCCGGGTTTGCCGCGTTTTTAAATTGTTGCGGCATGAAGGCATCGGGCAATTCCTTGACCAGTTCTTCTGCGCGGGCAATGGCACCGGACATGCCTTTTGCGGCCGGTGTCAGTTCCAGCTCCGCCCCCAGAAGGGCCAACATTTTGCGGCGTTCTTTGGACATGCTTTCCGGCATGGTCAGGATCAAACGGTACCCGCGAGAGGCACATACAAACGCCAGCGCAATACCCGTGTTCCCAGACGTTGGTTCAACCAGAACAGTCCCTTCCTTGATTTTACCTGCGGCCTCTGCCGCTTCGATCATGGCAAAACCGATCCGGTCTTTGACCGAGTTCAACGGGTTGAAGAACTCACATTTGCCGAGGATATTTGCCTTGACGTTATGGGCTTTGGCGAGACCGGACAGTTTCACCAGCGGCGTAGCACCAATGGTATCGATAATGCTATCGTAGATTTTACCACGGGTCGGGGCATCGGATGCGAATTGCTCAGACATGTTGACTCTCTTTGTTCGGTTATATTCCACTATCTAAATGTATGGTGTTGGCAAGCGGGCTTGTCAACTCAAAGATAGTTTTAAACTGTAAAATTACCAGTATCACAAAATAATTATGTGTATTGAATAATCAGATGGTGAAGTCCAAATTTTGACGGCCTTCGCTCACAAGCCCGGCGAGGTTTGCGCGTGTACACAGGTCATCAATACTGACTTCATCCAGTTGTTTCATCAGTTCTTCCTGCATTTCCATCCAGACCGGACGCACAACCTTGTGGCCGAGTTCGGAACCTGCGGGATCATTGAGGGGATCGTCCGCCGTTTCCATCTTTCGAACGATACGAACAATTTCACCAACCGTGATCCGGCGGCGTTCCCGGGCGAGACGGTATCCGCCACGTGGGCCACGTACGCCAACCAGAATTCCTTCACGGACCAGTTGCTGCAGGCCTTGTTCCAAATAACGCCGTGGAATACCCTGACGGCGGGTAATTTCCCGGCTTTGGACCGGCTGACCACCGCTGTGGTAGGCGATATCCAATACAGCCTCGATCGCAAATAACATTTTCTTAGACAAACGTAACATCCTACTTTTTCCGCTTAAATATTATAGTTTATTTGTTGTTCAGCCCCGTAGAGCCAAAACCGCCGCTTCCTCTTTGTGTGTCGGGAAGTGTGTCGGTTTTCTCCCATGTAATGGCGGTAACGGGTGCGACGACCATTTGTGCAATACGCATACCGCGCTCTATGACAAAATCGTCATCCCCTAGATTGATTAAAATAACGCCGACCTCACCACGATAATCGGCATCAATTGTGCCGGGCGCGTTGGCAACCGTGACCCCGTTTTTGGCGGCAAGGCCGGAACGCGGTCGTACTTGAGCCTCGTACCCTGCGGGAAGGGCGATACTGAGGCCGGTGGGCACAATTGCGCGTTTCCCAACCGGCAAAATCAGCGTGTCGTCAATGGCAGCCAAAAGGTCCATACCGGCAGCATGTTCGGTTGCGTAATGGGGCAGGGCCAAGTCGGCGCCATGAGGAAGCTGAACGACATTGACCTTTACTACATGATCCATTTGTTAATCTTCTTTCAAATAATCTGCAATTTTTGCGGCAAGACGTTTGGCTACCTCTTTTTTAGACAGAGTTGGCCAGTCTTCGCATTGATTTCTCGCAATGACGTGGACCTTATTTTCATTTCCACCAAATGTCCCTGTAGATGGGGAGACATCATTGGCAACGATCCAGTCACATTGTTTGCGTATCCGTTTAGCACTTGCGTATTCACGAATATTTTGTGTTTCGGCGGCAAACCCGACAACCAGTTTGGGGCGTTGATCGCCGGCTTGGGACAGGGTGGCTAAAATATCCGGGTTTTCTGTGAGCTTCAGTTCGGGAATTTGGCCCGATCCGTCCTTTTTCAGCTTTTGACCGGCTTCGTTATCCACCCGCCAATCGGCAACGGCGGCGGCGCAAACCGCAATATCGGCAGGCAGGGCGTTCTGGCAGGCGACGAGCATATCGCGTGCGGACTCGATCTCGACCAGCTTGACCCCATTGGGGGCTTCAAGGCGGGTTGGTCCGCTGACAAGGGTGACTTCACAGCCCAGTTTTGCCAGTTCTGCAGCAATGGCATGGCCTTGTTTACCGGAGGAACGATTGGCAATGTAGCGTACCGGATCAATCGGTTCATGGGTTGGACCGGAGGTTACAATGGCTTTTTTACCGAAAAGGGGACCCGTCTTGAACAGGCGGCGTTTTACGGCCGCAACGATGTCCAGCGGATCCACCATGCGACCCAGACCATATTCCCCACAGGCCATATCACCTTCATCAGGGCCGATCATTTCCACACCGCGTCCGGTTAAAGTGTCCACGTTTGCCTGTGTCGCCGGATGATCCCACATACGCACATTCATGGCCGGGGCCATCAGGACAGGTTTGTCCGTTGCCAGCAGCGTTGTGGAGGCCAGATCATTGGCCAGACCCTGTGCGGCTTTTGCCATTATGTCAGCGGTTGCCGGGGCAACGACGACCAAATCGGCGCTACGCGAAAGCTGGATATGACCCATTTCCGATTCTTCATCCAGATCGAACAGCTCTTCATAGACTTTATCGTTGGAAACAGCGGCCAATGCCAAAGGAGTCACAAATTCCTTGGCGGCACGGGTCAGGATACAACGTACGTCGATGTGTTGTTCGCGCAGTCGGCGAACCAGTTCTGGCGTTTTATAAGCGGCGATTCCACCAGTAACGATCAGGAGTATGCTTTTGTTCTTATACACGATGTGTTCCCATGCGAATTACGCGCAAAATTTGTACATAACCTAGTCACAAGGACGTAATGGCGCAAGGAAATATGTAGGGTTATTCAACAAAAAAGAATAACTATATGATTTAATTGTATATATTATAATTAAAAATGAGCCCGTAACCCACCGTCAACAGTCAAAACCTGCCCGGTTACATAAGAAGATGCTGCAGATGCGAGGAAAAGGCAGGCGCCTGCGATCTCTTCGGGGGTGCCCCATCGTTGAAGGGATGTTCGCATTTTTAAAAAGGCGGCGATCGTTTCATCCTCAACCATAGACTGATTGGCTTTGGTGGCAAAAAAACCGGGGGCAATGGCATTGACGTTGATGCCACGCGGGCCAAGTTCTGCCGCCAATGCGCGGGTCAATCCGGTCAGTCCCGCTTTGCTGGCGGTATAAATGGCATCGCCTGCGCGTGCGATATCCCCGGCGATGGAGGTCACATTGATAATCCGTCCGCCGACAGGCATATGACGCGCAACTTGTCGGCTGAGTTCAAAAGGGGCGACAAGGTTGCTGTCGAGCAATTTACGCACATCGCCCAGATCAAACTCATCCACGTTCCGACGATCCCGTCCCCCGGCATTATTCACCAGAATATCCAAGGGGCCGAGGTCGGACAGAATTGGGGCAATAGCAGAGCTGTCTGTGATGTCGAAGGCTGAGGCTTTGGCATTCGGGATGTTCTGGATTGCGGTTTCCAATGTGGTCTGAGTGCGACCATTGAAATAGACAGTTGCCCCGGCTTCGCATAATGCTTTTGCCATTTCGAACCCCAATCCCCGGCTTGCCCCGGTCACGAGGGCAGTTTTGCCGCTGAGGTCAAAAAGCGCATTCATGGGGTTTAATCCAGATATTCGACGATCAAAGCCGCCGCGAGACCAAGGGCAATGACCCACCCCATCCAATTAAACCCGGTATGTCGCACACCGGGGCGTTTGCCGGTATCCAGTTTCAAACCGTTTTTACCGATATCGTCCAATCGTTCTTCGATATTGGCGATGATACGGGGCAGGCGCAGCAAGGTATCGCGGGTTTCGGTGGCAACCGCTTTAACGCGGGCTTGCGGACCGAGGTTGTCACGCATCCAGCGTTCGATAAACGGTTCGGCCAAAAACCACATATTGACATTGGGGTTCAGGTTGCGCCCCACGCCTTCGGCAATCAGCATGGTTTTTTGCAACTGAATTAATTGCGGCTGGGTTTCCATTGCGAAATATTCGGTGACTTCAAACAATTGTGCCAGCAGGCGGGCCATCGAAATTTCATTTTGCGGTAAACCCATAATGGGTTCGGCGATTGAGCGGGCGGCTTGGGTGAAAAGTTCCACCGATTGGTTCATGGGAACCCAGCCTGCCTCGAAATGGACTTCGGCGGCCCGTTTGTAATCGCGTGTGATAAAGGAAAGCAGCAATTCACCCAAATGGCGTTGCGTTGCATGATCCAAACGTCCGGTGATGCCAAAATCAACTGCCGCCAAGCGCCCGTCATTCAGGACGAACATGTTACCGGGGTGCAGGTCGGCATGGAAGAAACCGTCACGGAACACCATGTTGAAAAAGGCCATAGAGGCTTTTTCCAGAATATCGTTGGGATTATGTCCGGCTTTGTTCAGTTCGTCGATTTCGTCCACATTCAGGCCGTGAATACGTTCCAGCACCATGACGCGTTTGGCGCAATAGGGCCATTTGACTTCCGGGATATAGAAATAGTCGTCATCTTTGAAGTTTTCGCGCATTTCATCAGCGGCAGCGGCTTCAAATCGCAAGTCCATTTCAAAACGCACGGTATCTTCCAAGGCCTGAACAGATTCGACCAATTTAAGGCGCATCAGGTCAGGGCGGGCGCGTTCTACCCACTGGGCTATTGTGCTCATCAGGTGGAAGTCAGCCTTGAAATCGCGGCGAATGTTGGGACGCAAAACTTTGACGGCGACTTCTTCACCCTCAATGGTTTTTGCAAAATGAACTTGTGCGATGGAGGCTGCGGCAACCGCTTCATCGTCAAATTCACTGAAGAATTTTTCGACAGGACCGCCAAGATCTTCTTCAATAATGCGTCGGGCCTCTTTGCCGGAAAACGGCGGCAGGCGATCTTGCAGTTCGGTCAGATCGTCGGCAATTTCATCCCCCATGACATCAGGGCGTGTGGACAGAGCCTGCCCCAGTTTAATGGCGGTCGGTCCCAAATCATGCAAGGCGCGGGCAAGGCGTTGACCGGGGCGCATCTGTTTGATCCCGCGCACACGTCCAACCGGAACCAAACGGGCCATAAAGACGATGACCGGGGCAATGCCCAATTGTTCAAACAGGAACAAAACATCATAGCGCGCCAGCGTGAGAGCCACGCTCATCAGACGTTTCAAAATAGTGAGGGACCGAAACATCAAATCTTCCAGCCTGAATGAATGGCGGCAATACCGCCGGTAAGGTTGCGGTATTTCACCTGATCGAAACCGGCATCGCGGATCATTTGCGCAAAGGTTTCCTGTGGTGGAAATTTGCGAATACTTTCGGCCAGATATTGATAGGAATCGCGATCCTTGGCAACAACCGCCCCGATTTCAGGCAGCAGTTTAAAGGAATAGAGGTCGTAAATTTTATCCAGAACCGGCATAACCACCTGAGAAAATTCAAGACACATGAAACGCCCGCCCGGTTTTAGAATACGCTGGGCATCGCGTAAGGCTGCGGGAATGTCTGTCACGTTGCGAATACAAAAAGCAATGGTGTAGGCATCCATTGAATTGTCGGGCACGGGCAGTTGTTCGGCATTGCCACATAGCCAGCTCAGTCCTTCAAGCCGATGGGCATCGACGGCGCGACGCCGCCCAACCTTCAACATTTCATGGTTGATATCGGTGACCGTAATATGACCCTGACCGCCGCGTTTTGTAAAACGGTCCTGAATACGAAAGGCAATGTCACCTGTTCCGCCACCGACATCAATGGTGTTCCATCCCGGTTGTGGGTTGAGCCAATCAACCATTTGATTCTTCCACAGGCGGTGAATGCCGGCGCTCATCAAATCGTTCATAATATCGTAGCTGGAGGCAACGCTGTCGAAGACACCGCGCACCATCTTCGCTTTTTCATCCTTGGCTACCGTACGGAAACCGAAATGTGTCGTATCTTGATCGGACATGCCTTAAATTCTCTTTTAATATAGAATGAGCGAGAAAATAGCCTAAGGTCATGCAATAGGCTAGCATTAATGGAGAAGAATTTGCCTGAATTACCCGAAGTCGAAACAGTACGCCTTGGTCTGTTGCCCGCCTTGGAAGGCAGAACGATCAATGATGTGGTTGTCCGTAGGCGGGATTTACGTACACCGGTGCCTGAAAATTTTGAAGATCGTGTACGAAATCAAAAAGTTTTAGGCTTGAGCCAACGTTCCAAATATATCCTGATTTTGTTGGAAAGCGGCGAGACAATTATCATTCATCTGGGGATGTCGGGCCGGATCAGAATTGAAGAGGGTAATCCTTGTGAACCGGATAAACATGATCATATCGAATTCATAACCGATTCGCGCCATTGTATCCGTTTTGGCGACCCGCGCCGTTTTGGTTTTGTCGATTTGATCCAGGCCGGGCAGGTCGATCTTTATCCGTCATTGGCTAAATTAGGGCCGGAACCGTTGGATGCTGCCTTTGAAGGGGACGTACTTTATGATCGATTGAAAGGACGTCAAACCACGATGAAGGCGGTTTTGATGGATCAACGCATTATTGCGGGACTGGGGAATATATATGTCAATGAAGCCTTGTTTCGTGCCGGGATCACACCGCAGAAAAAAGCGGGGAGTCTGAGCCGTGCACAGGCTGAAAAACTGGTCAAGGTGATTAAAGATGTCTTGCAAGAGGCGATTTGTGCCGGGGGATCATCTTTGAAAGATCATCGCCAAACGGATGGGGAACTGGGATATTTTCAACATTCCTTTCAAGTCTATGGACGCGAGGGAGAGACTTGTCTGAATTGCCAAAGCGAGATCATTCAGCGTATGGTTCAGCAAGGACGATCCACTTTTTACTGTTCGAGGTGCCAACAATAAGGTATGAGGTTGGACATGAAACATGCATTGCGCATAGGATTGCTGGCGGTTCTGTTGCTTTTCAACAGGCAGGCATTGTCACAGGATCTGACATTTTTGTCGGCTCTTGAGGATGTGCCCTTGATGGAAGGTTTGCAGGAAGCAACGCAGGATACGGTAAATTTCGACACGCCATCGGGTCGTATCGTCGAGTCTTATGCGGTTGGCAATGTCACAAAAAAGTCCGTGTTGTCTTATTATAAAGAAAGCCTACCCGCATTGGGATGGAAGCAAATCGCAAGGGGTACTTTTATGCGTGAGGGGGAATATTTGAAGATTTCGGTCTCCACGCAGGACAACAATGTGACCGTTCATTTTGCATTGTCACCGAAACGAGGGAACTAAACGTTCCAGAATAATTTAGGGATAGGAAATATGGCTTACGAACATATTCTCGCAGAGAAAAAAGGCCGCGTCGGTCTGATTACACTTAACCGCCCCAAGGCATTGAACGCGTTGTGTACGCCGTTGATTGACGAGTTGGGCGCTGCGCTGGACGTCTTTGAGGCAGATAGCGAAATCGGGTGTATCGTCCTGACAGGTAGCGAGAAAGCCTTTGCTGCCGGTGCCGATATTAAAGAAATGTCTGAACGTGATTTTATCGACGTTTATTCCAATGATTTCATTACAGATGATTGGGAAAAAGTGGCCAAGTGCCGCAAACCCGTCATTGCCGCTGTTGCCGGTTACGCACTGGGCGGCGGGTGTGAAATGGCCATGATGTGTGATTTTATCATTGCGGCAGATAACGCCAAATTCGGTCAGCCGGAAATCACAATCGGGACCATCCCGGGGGCCGGTGGTACGCAACGTTTGACGCGTGCAGTTGGCAAGGCCAAAGCGATGGAAATGTGCCTGACAGGCCGTATTATGGACGCAGAAGAAGCCGAACGTTCCGGCTTGGTCACACGTATTGTCCCGCTGGATAACCTGCTTGAAAATGCACTGGAAACGGCGGATAAAATTGCCAAACTGTCTCAACCCGTTGTGATGATGGCAAAAGAATCGGTCAATAAGGCATTTGAGACGACTTTGGCGGAAGGTGTTATGTTTGAACGCCGTGCGTTCCATACCACATTTGCCCTGGAAGACCGCAAAGAAGGGATGTCCGCTTTTGCAGAAAAGCGCCAACCCAACTTCCAAAACAAGTAATGATAAAGAAAAGCAGACAGAAGAATCGCTGTTTGCTTTTTTATATATCGCTCATAAACCCCGCGACTTTTGACAGATGTCAGTCTTTTACATTTTTAAAGGTTGCGGGTTTCGCATTGAAAAGTGCCGTTTGTAACTTTTCTGCAATTGAGTCTTGACGTGGTTGTGGGAACTCCTTATAAGCCCCCAACCGATTTTAGAAATCAGATTTTTCAGGAACTAGTGATGGCTAACACCCAAAACGCAAAAAAACGCGACCGTCAAAATGCACGCCGCACTGCAGTAAACTCTGCACGTGTTGGCCGTATCCGCACCTTCATCAAAAAAGTAGAAGCTGCGATTGAAGCTGGCGATAAAGCCGCTGCACAGTCTGCGTTTCAAGTTGCTATGCCGGCCTTGCACGGTGGCGTCTCTAAAGGCGTTGTGCACAAAAATACAGCTGCACGCAAGCTGTCCCGTTTGTCTACACGCATTAAAGCACTCGCTTAATCGTAAGACAAAATCGGGATTCGAAGTTCTGACAAAAGGGTCGCAAGCATTTGCCGTTGCGACCCTTTTGTCGTGCTTAAAACCCAGAGTTACCTAGGGTTTTGCCGGGCGGCGTCAAGTTATTTTTTTCGTAATAGTACAAATGAAGCGGTGGACTCTTCGCGCTCGTGGCGATAAAGTTATCCACAACCTTGATCCGGTTACACGGCGGTGTTGATGAACACTGCACAAAAATCATAAAGGCCGGATCTGTCATATAAAAAATGAACTACGCATAAGCGAGGTTTCTTCTTCATTGAAGGAGAGCGGTGCCTGCAGTGATCTATTGGTTGATGGATCGCGGTTAGGAGCCTTTAAGAATAAATGAGTTGGGCAATCGAGGGCGCCAGAACGCGTGATCGATTCGGGTTAGGAATATTATTGGGCATGTCTCAGGCGAGTATGACTTCAACATTGGACGGTGAATGGGCGCAGGTTTGTTCCCATATGCGTGACGAAATTGGCGAAGCGGCATTTGATAGTTGGTTTAAACCGATGGCCGTTCATTCCGTGGATGCGGGGACGGCAAATATCTGCGTGCCGACTCGATTTATGCGGGACTGGATCGCGAATAACTACCTCAATCAGATTAGGGCGTTGTGGTCATCCTTGAACCATCAGATTACGGATGTGGAAATCATTGTGACCAATACGCAATCCGGTCATGGGATTCTGGCGCAAGCCAGTCAAAACGCCCGTCAAGCGCAGGGCAATCCGGCGCAGCCAATGCAAAAAACACCTGTGCAGGCGCAGGAGGCACCTTCTTATGGACGCCCGCAGGAAATGCCAAACCTTGCCGACCAACTCGGCGCGCAGCTTGATCCGCGCTATACCTTTGATAATTTTGTGGTGGGCAAGCCGAACGAATTTGCCCATGCTGCCTCTAAACGTGTGGCCGAAGCCGACATACCGCCATTTAATCCGCTGTTTCTTTACGGGGGGGTCGGTCTTGGTAAAACCCACTTGATGCATGCAATTGCCCATCATATGCGCCTCGTGCATCCCAATCGCACCGTGGTTTATTTGTCGGCTGAAAAGTTCATGTATCGTTTTATTCGGGCGCTGCGTGAACAAAAAACCGTCGATTTCAAAGAACAGTTTCGCAGTGTCGATATGTTGTTGATTGATGATGTGCAATTTATTGCCGGAAAAGAATCAACGCAGGAAGAATTGTTCCACACCTTTAACTCGTTGGTGGATCAGGGCCGTCAGATCGTTCTGTCTGCGGATAAATCGCCGTCCGATATTGAAGGGTTGGAAGATCGCTTGAAATCACGCTTGAACCACGGCCTTGTGGCGGATTTACATGCGACGACTTACGAACTCCGTTTGGGAATTTTGCTCTCCAAGGCAGAACAACTGGGTGTTGAACTGCCGAGTAAGGTTACAGAATTTCTAGCATACAAGATCGCCTCGAACGTGCGTGAGCTGGAAGGCGCGTTAAATCGTATTGTGGCGCATTCCCAGCTTGTCGGGCGACCCATTACGCTGGAAACCTCGCAAGAGGTGTTGCACGACCTTCTCAGGGCCAATGATCGCCGGGTGACGATTGAGGAAATCCAGAAAAAAGTCGCTGAACATTTCAATATCCGTGTTTCGGATATGCATTCTGCACGCCGTGCCCGTTCTGTGGCGCGTCCTCGCCAAATCGCCATGTATCTGTCCAAGCAATTGACGTCGCGCTCATTACCTGAAATTGGGCGCAAGTTCGGTGGACGTGATCATACAACCGTTATGCATGCGGTTAAGAAGGTTGAGGAACTCGGCCTCCATGATCGTGATTTTGCCGAGGATGTGGAGCTTCTGCGTCGCATGCTGGGTGGTGTCAGCTGATCCTTTTTAGTAAAAAAATCCATATAATCTATCTCGGTTTGAACCGCATGGTTGAGTCTGTATCACGGGTAAGCGAAAGCCTTTAATTTTTCTGTGAAAAACAGGCGAAAAAGCTTCGATTTCTCGCAGGCTTTGTTATAATGGCGGACCGTTTTGTCGGGGGTGGGGTTAATCCTTTGTGAATCCAAGATAAAATGGTATTCGATGGATAAGCGAAATCAGTTATTTGTAATCATATTTGAAGCGATAAGAACGTTATGAAAATTACTATCGAACGCGCAAAGCTTATGAAGTCTCTGGCTCACGTGCAAAGTGTTGTGGAACGCCGCACCACTATTCCGATTTTAAGCAATGTGAAACTGGATGCTCATGGGGGGCGTTTGTCTCTGAACGCAACGGATATGGACCTCGATATCGTTGAAACGGTTGATTGTGAAGTGATTAGCGAAGGTGCGACCACCGCTCCGGCTCATATGCTGTACGACATCGTGCGCAAACTGCCCGATGGTTCGCAGGTTGAACTGGATAACGGCGCCAATGAAGGATTGCTGACCTTGCGTGCCGGGCGTTCCAAATTTACGCTGGCTTGTTTGCCGACGATGGATTTCCCGTTGATGTCCGGCGGGGAACTTGATCATAACTTCGCCCTGCCCGCTGGCGAGCTCAAAGGCATTATTGATCGTACCCGTTTTGCGATTTCGACCGAAGAAACCCGCTATTACCTGAATGGTATTTATGTGCATGCCGGTGAAAATAACGGCGTACCGGTCTTGCGTGCGGTGGCAACGGACGGTCACCGTCTTGCCAGTGTGGAAGTGCCCATGCCGGAAGGTGCGTCTGACATGCCGGGCGTTATCGTGCCGCGCAAAACCGTTGCAGAATTGCGCAAACTGATTGATGAAAGCAACGATGATGTTTCGATTTCCCTGTCAGAAACCAAGGTTCGTTTTGCTTTCGGCGAGGTGGTTTTGACCTCCAAGCTTATCGACGGGACTTTCCCCGATTATGAACGGGTTATTCCGACCAATAACGACAAGATGATGGAGCTGGATTGTAAAACCTTCGCTGCGGCGGTGGATCGTGTATCTGCAATTTCGACCGAAAAATCCCGTGGGATTAAATTGGAGATCACCCCGGGTTCATTGGTTCTGTCGGCAAGCAGTCCGGATGCGGGCAGTGCGACCGAAGAAATCGAAGTCAGTTACGCTCACGACAGAATCGAGATCGGGTTCAATTCCAAATACCTGCTGGATATCGCGCAGCAAGTCGAGGGCGAAACCGCACAGTTTATGTTGTCTGACGGTGGGGCACCAACCATTGTACGCGATGCCGCCGATAGCAGCGCCCTGTACGTTTTGATGCCGATGCGTGTGTGATCGACGCAGGCAAAGTGATTATTCAAGGTGAATGAAGCCGTCGAAAAAAACGTTCTTGGAGGGGCGGTGCCGATCAGTGTGACGCGCCTGACACTCAGTAATTTTCGATGTTATGAATTTCAACGCCTTGATCTGGACAGTCGGCCTGTGGTGCTGTGTGGGCGCAACGGGGCCGGCAAGACAAATATCCTCGAAGCGGTGTCGCTGTTGACACCGGGACGGGGAATGCGCCGGGCCAAGGCTGTTGATCTTGCCCGCCGCGACGAAGGTTGTGATGAAGATAGCGGTCGCCCGTGGGGGGTGGCTGCAACGGTGCATACCGTTGGCGGTCCAATTGATATCGGGACAGGCCGTGAAGAAACAGGACGGAGCGGAACACGTGAACGTCGTGTTGTAAGGATTGAAGGCGAAACGGCACGGGGGCAAAATGTTCTGGCTCAATATGTCGATGCCGTTTGGTTGTTACCGCAGATGGATCGTCTGTTTCTGGATGGCCCTATTGCGCGACGCCGTTTTCTGGATCGTTTGGTGTTTGGCTTTGATGACAAACATGCCGGACGAATGAATGCGTATGAGCATGGGATGCGCGAGCGTGCCAAACTGCTCAAAACCGGTCGCAAGGACGATCGCTGGCTGTCTGGTCTGGAAGATCAGATGGCAACCAAGGCGGTGGCTGTTGCGGCGGCGCGCAAGGATATTGGGCAAAGGCTGAATATTCTGGCCGTTGAAGGTTATGGCCCTTTTCCCGGTGCGCGCCTGCAACCGAGCGGGATGATCGAAAGCTGGCTGGATGACTTCAGCGCGCTGGAGGTCGAAGATAAATTCCGTGTCTTTCTGGCGGAGCATCGCAGCATTGATGCCCAGCTTGGCGGGGCATCAGACGGGGTACATAAAAGTGATCTTTCGGTACGTCATGTGCCCAAAGATCAACCGGCGGAAGTTTGTTCCACCGGGGAACAAAAAGCGTTGTTGACCGGCATGGTGCTGGCCAACACCAAAGCGTTGGCTTTGGACCGGGGGCGGGTTCCGCTTCTGTTGCTGGACGAGGTGGGGGCCCATCTTGATCAGGATCGCCGCAAGGCGTTGTTCGAAGCCATCCGTGCCATCGGCGCACAAGCCTGGATGACAGGGACCGATCAGGAGGTTTTTGCCCCCTTATCGGGACAAGCCAATTTTTTCAATGTGGAAAAATCGGCTGTTGAACGGGTAAACGAATAAGACGAAGGTTAAACTTGGGTAGATAGACCATGAGTGAAGAAAACCAGATCAGCGGTGAAGCCAATGTTGAAGCATACGGCGCAGATTCCATTAAGGTTCTACGCGGTCTTGAGGCTGTGCGAAAACGCCCCGGTATGTATATCGGGGACACAGATGATGGAACCGGCCTGCACCACATGGTTTACGAGGTTGTTGATAACGGAATTGACGAAGCCTTGGCCGGACATTGCGATACCTTGACGGTGACGCTCAATGGCGATGGCTCAGTTACCGTATCGGATAACGGACGCGGCATTCCGGTTGATATCCATGCTGAAGAAGGTGTGTCTGCCGCCGAAGTTATTATGACCCAGTTGCATGCGGGCGGGAAGTTTGACAGCAACTCCTACAAGGTTTCCGGTGGCTTGCATGGTGTCGGGGTTTCTGTTGTAAATGCCTTGTCTGACTGGTTGGAATTGCGCATTTATCGCGATGGTAAAGAACATTACGTTCGTTTTGAAGATGGGGCGGCGGTTGAATCGCTCAAGGTTGTCGGGGAAGCGCCAAAAAAAGAAGATGGCAGCTACCAGACCGGGACATTTGTGACGTTTCATGCCTCTGAAGAAATCTTTGCGATTACGGAATATGATTATAATACGCTGGAACACCGTTTGCGCGAACTCGCCTTTTTGAATTCCGGTGTCGGTATGTTGCTGCGCGATGAACGCCATGCTGAACCGCATGAAACGGCGATGCGTTACGATGGTGGCTTGCTGGAATTTGTCAAATATGTCGATCGGTCCAAAAACGCCCTTGTGCCGGACCCGGTCTATATGAACGGCAATAAAATTGATAATAATGGCGATGAAGTCGGGGTTGAAGTTTCTATGCAATGGAACGACAGCTATCACGAAAATGTCTTGTGTTTTACCAATAATATTCCGCAACGTGACGGCGGAACCCATTTGGCGGGGTTCCGGGGTGCCTTGACCCGAACGGTGAATGCCTACGCCCAATCCAGCGGTTTGGCGAAAAAGATGAAAGTGTCGATCTCCGGGGAAGACATCCGTGAGGGATTAACCTGCGTGGTTTCTGTGAAAGTGCCGGATCCGAAATTCTCGTCCCAAACCAAAGACAAGCTGGTATCCAGTGAAGTTCGCCCCGTTGTCGAAGGCGTTGTCGGGGAAACCTTGGCCGAATGGTTTGAAGAACACCCCAACGAAGCTCGCCAAATTATCAGTAAAATTTGCGAAGCGGCTGCGGCGCGTGATGCGGCCCGAAAAGCGCGGGAATTGACCCGTCGCAAAGGCGTGATGGATATCTCTTCTTTACCCGGTAAATTGGCCGATTGTCAGGAACGTGATCCTGCCAAATCCGAACTGTTTATCGTGGAAGGGGACTCCGCCGGTGGATCTGCGAAGCAGGGCCGTGATCGTAAAAGTCAGGCTATTCTACCGCTTAAAGGTAAAATTCTTAACGTGGAACGTGCCCGTTTCGATAAGATGTTAAGCTCTGCCGAGGTCGGGACATTAATCACCGCAATGGGAACCGGCATCGGGCGGGAAGATTTTAATATCGAGAAATGCCGCTATCATAAAATTATCATTATGACCGATGCGGACGTGGATGGATCGCACATTCGAACCTTGCTGTTAACCTTCTTTTTCCGTCAAATGCCGGAAATTATTGAACGCGGTTACCTTTATATCGCTCAGCCGCCGCTTTATCGTGTGAAGCGCGGTAATTCGGAAGTCTATCTAAAAGATGAAAAGGCTTTGGAAGATCATTTGGTCAACTTGGCGGTGGATGATTGCCTGTTGACACTTCATTCCGGTCATCAAATCGGTGGGGACGATTTGCGCTCGCGTATCAATAATGCGCGTCGGGTTAAGTCCTTGTTGGCCAAACTGGCGACCAAGGTGCCGTCTTCTATTCTGGAACAAGCCGCGATTGCCGGGGCGCTGGATGTGACGTTGTTGCAGGATGAAGAACGTGGGGCTGTAATGGCGCAAAAAGTGGCTGAACAACTGGATGCCAATGAAATTGATCTTGCCCGTGGCTGGGAAGGTTCCGTTTTGGATGATGGCAGTCTCTCTTTTACCCGGACATTGCGTGGGGTGAAAGAAACGCATGTTCTGGATCATGGTATTCTGCGTTCTGCTGAAGCGCGGGCCTTGAATAATCTGGCGGCAGAATTGACGGAAAGTTTTGCGAAATCGGCAAAACTGGTTCAAAAGGAAAAGGAATACGAGATCAACGGACCGGTCAAACTGGTCGATACGGTGACCGAGTTGGGCAAAAAAGGTATGAATGTCCAACGTTATAAGGGGTTGGGCGAGATGAACCCGGAACAGCTGTGGGAAACCACATTGGACGAAAGTGCCCGTTCCTTACTGCAAGTGAAGGTCAATCATGTGGACGAAGCCGAAGAAGTCTTCTCAACCCTGATGGGCGATGTGGTCGAACCCCGCCGTGATTTCATTCAGGACAATGCCTTGAAAGTCTCCAATCTGGATGCTTAGGGCGATTGTTCCTGTCAAATGACTCATAAAGTGAGAAACCTGACACATAAAATGCGAATTCTATGACGCATAAAATGAGAACACCCCGATACAACCCTATCGGGGTGTTCTCATTTCAAATTCTATATTTAAGCTAAACCGTAATCTTTGATGCCTTGGCGCATAATTTCGTTCATTACGATATTATATCGCATAGGTTTTTCACTGCTTTCAGGTTTACGCATGATTTCTAATCCCGATTTGGGATTATACTCAATTATACCAATTTGCTGGATTCCAAGCTCATCAATGGCTGAATTGATTTGATCTAAAGGCCATGGTGAAGTGTTCATTGAATATAGCCACAAGTGCCGGAAGAAACTTGAGCGATAATCAATTGTTGCTAGCAGTCGCTGAAAGGTACTATCTCTTTTTGGAGTTAGGCCTTTAAGAATAAGAAAACCGTCTAAATTTGATATTTGACCTTCTTCACCGTGCTGGAGCGCTACAGCGTCAATGCTCACATAGCGAAATTGGAAGTGGTCGAAATAAATACTGACGTTCTCGCTTTCATAAATAATAGCCTGTTGTTGCTCAAGCGCTGCTGTTCGTTCTCTTTCTTCATTAGCCCTGCTTTTGTTGTGACGGCTTTGAAACGTATGTGTCGGGGTATAAGGCTCGAAAGTTGGGTTTTTATCAAGGAGGCGACTTAATATATCTCGAATTTTAGCAACTGAGACAGGTTCTTCCTGCATTCTTTTAAGAAGCTTAATCGCTTCCATTGGATCGTATTTATAAATTCGAAAGTACAATTCCATTTTAGGGAATTGACCAATTATCTCAGCAACAATTCCTGGCTTCCATTCTTTCAAGCCCAACATTTCTTGCAGGAAATCTTTTTCCGCTTTTTCGTGATTCTCTAAGAGGCGTTTTGTTGTGCTTTGTCGTTGTAGGGCATTTCGGCTGTATCCTGTCGCTTGTTCCACATCGTTCCAAAAAGCTTCTCTATTCGGATACACGCTCAAAAGTTCTGGGCTTTGGAGCATTTTCTCCACACATGAAGCTAGCTCCAGCCAGTCCATTCTTTTAGCTTTTGCGCCTTGAATTTTTTCAAATTGCTCAATGAAGAACTCAGAACTCATAAGTGTTGCTCGTTTAATAATGCGTTTCATATGAGAAGTAGCATAAAATAAATCGTTGCACAAATTATGAAATGTTGCATAATATGAAACGTTTCATAATCGAGGCATAATTTGAAGAAGCTTGATATTAATGCTCCGCGTAGCAGAAAAGTTGTTCGGCGAACAACTCACCGGGTCGTTGGCCGATCCCCAAGTTTAAAAGTGGGCAGAATGATCCATTGGGAGTCTCAGATTGAACGAGACATGATCAAGCTTCTTGAGTTTGACCCAGCAGTTCTTCGTTATGCTGAACAGCCGACGCCTATGAAATATCTACAGAATGGAAAGCAGCGCCAATATACACCGGATTTCTTGGTAGAAACGCGCTCAGGCCTATCTGTTATAGAGGTGAAACCTGCCGCACACCTGACAAAGGAACCTTTCTGCAGTTTGCTGCCTGTTATTAGAGAGTATTATGATGGACAGAATATTCCCTTTTCTGTGATGACTGATGTTGAAATTCGCAGAGAACCGCGTTTAGCAAATATTAGTCTAATTTTGCGTTATCAAAGACAAAATGTTTCCTTGCTTAAAATTCATAAGGTCTTGGATTTATTGGTGCTTAGCCCATGCGCAGCTGATGAACTTTTGGATCAATTGCGGTCAACTGAGCTCACATTTTTTGACCTCTGCGCAATGATTGCCAAAGGTCTTTTGTGGACAGATATAGACCAAAAATTCGACGCAAAATCTATTCTCTATAGGCCGGACGGAGGGTAGCATGAGTGCTGTTAGAATTGGTATCGGTACTGAATTATCAATTAAAGATAAAATTTTTGCAGTTCGACAGAACCTTGGGAATGGGATCCTTCAACTCGAAGCGAAAATGGACGGTGAATTACAGCGTATTCCCCGAATTACATTGGCGAATGCTTTGGTTGTCGGAGATGCGCAAATACATTCAATAAAAAATAAAATTGTATCGTCCCCAAAGGCAGATCTTTCGGCGTTACCTCAGAAAGACCAGAAGGAGGTTATGCGCCGTTGGGAATACATCAAAATGGTTGAATTTCCTCAAATTGCACAAACCGGGAAAAATTTGGTGAAAGCTGTAATTCCCTTAGCTGCAGAAAAAATGGGCGATGTTAATCCTCCAAGTTGGCAGCAGTTATATAGATGGCTGAAGTTATATCGAGATGGTGGTTGCGATATATGTGCGTTGATTCCAAAGACGAAGAAAAGAGGTAATCGACGTAGTAAGCTCCCTATCGAGGTTCATCAGTCAATCCAGGAAATTATCAAAGAGAGGTTTCTCATAACCACCCGTCCACGAGTTTCTGATGTATACAGTGCCGTAATTGTAGCCATTAAACGCCAAAATCAAATGCGCCCTGAATGGGAGCAGCTTCCAACGCCAAATATTCGAACGCTTTATCGAGAGATTGCTAAGCTTGATAAGTATACATTCCTTGAGGGCCGTTATGGGAAGGCGATTGCACAAAAAGAAACACGACATATAGGTAAGGGAGCAGAGTCCACGAGACCTTTAGAACGTATAGAAATTGATCACACTGTAATGGATATAATGGTTGTTGCTGCTGAGAATGAGAGAATTGTATATGGCCGTCCGACTTTGACTATGGTCATTGATCATTTTACAAGAATGCCTCTTGGCTATTATGTGGGCTTTGAGCCGCCAAGCACAGCATCAGTTATGATGGCCCTTCGAAATGCATTTTCCCCTAAAGATTGGGTGAATGAAAGATATCCTGATATTAAAGGGAAGTGGCCTTGCTATGGTGTGCCAGAAATGTTGGTGACAGATAATGGCGCTGAATTTCATTCAAACGATTTAGATCTTGCGTGTGCACAGTTAGGCATTTTGATTCAACATAACAAAGTTAAATCACCTTGGACTAAGGGTACCGTCGAGAGGTTTCTTGGAGAAATTAGTCGTTCTCTTTTATCTCAAGCTCCTGGCAAAACATTCCATAAGGTGGATGCCAGAGCGGAATATAAGTCCGTTGAAGAAGCTATTATTTCATTAGAAAAACTGGATGAAGTGATCTGTCAGTGGATTGTGGATGTTCACGCTGTTCAGATGCATGAAGGAATAAACGCTATTCCTTTGGAGAGATGGGAAGAGGGAGTGGAAGTTTTCCCACCACGCTTGTTCTCATCATCTGAAGATTTAGACATTTTACTGGCAGGCAATCAACCTCAGAGAAGACTTCATCCCCAGGGTATTGTGTTCAATCGCCTCAGGTATAATTCTCCAGAATTATCAGTGATGAGAAATAGCCTCCCGCAAGGAGTAAAGGTTGATTTTAAATTTGACCACATGGATCTTGGGCAAATTTATGTTTTAGATCCTCGCACAGAAGAATATTTAGCTGTACCTGCACTTGAACAAGACTACGCGAAAGGCTTGGGATACTGGCAACACAGAGTGGTTAGTAGGTATTATCGTGAATTACGTGAAGCAGGTATTGATACCCAGACGCTTGCCGAAGCGAAAGAAAGCATTCATCGCAAAATTCGGGAAACATCTGAGAAAACAGGTAAAAAGAGGACTGGACCCGTCCCCTAAAACTGGAGAGCACCTTCTGTTAAACTGAGATTTACAGGAGGAATAAATGAGTCTCAAAAAATCTGATGAATTTAAAAGCGAAGCCGTCCAGCTTGCAC
>NZ_BMHV01000012.1 GCF_014641495.1 Terasakiella brassicae | reverse complement strand
CGATTTTACAATCCCAAACGCCGACATTCATATCTGGGAAACATAAGTCCAATGCAGTTTGAATTGAACGCCGCCTAAATGGAGAAGGTGCTCTCCAGTTTTAGGGGACGGGTCCAATTGATAATGCAGCAGGATTATTGGAATGATGATTTGAGGGTCTGGGGAACCCAAATTATTGAGTATACATCGAAAGCTGACTCAGTAGGGATCAGTAATCCTGCAAAGGCCACTGCTGTTAGGCTTAATATTCACATGCACCAACAATTATATTATGACACTCCAGCAAAACTCGTGGATACAGATGAGGATTGGGAGGACTAACTCTCCAGCTTCTTTTTAATTTCAGGAGGGACTTCACCAAATATATTGTCTGCATGTAACTTAGATGCTTGCAGTAGATAAGGGTCTTCTTCTATTGATGAGAGCCATTCTGTCCACGTCTTCATCTTTTTGTCTGAATTTGCTCGATGGTAGCTGTATTTACTCAACAAAGACAGGTCTTTAGGCCTGACTTCATTTTGGCCTATGCGTTCCCAGAATAATTGAGAGCTTTGTTGAAAGCGTTTGGCTAACGCGCGAAAAGCGGTTTCTCTAAGTCGCTCGGGCGATATTTTTTTCAGTTCATATTCGATCTGATTTCGGTCTTTTGCTTCCGTGGCAATTCTAAACTTCTTAGAGGCCGCCCTCAATTCATTAACCTTCATGAGTTTTAGTAGGTGTTCTTTATCTATGACTTTGTTAGAACGTCCCTTTTTTAAAACTCTAATTTTATCTGAGGAGAATTCCCAAATCCCTACGCCTTGAGGGGCTATTTCTGTAATTTTTCTTAAGTGTTTAGATGCTGAGACAATGATAACTTTATCAAAAAACTTTAGGTATTTATCAACCTGACCATCGAGCCTAGTGAGAGTGTCGCCTGAACTCTTGATTTCAAAAGCGATAAGTTGGCCATCTGAGAGCACTGCCAGATCAACTCTGCGGGAATACCTATCAATCGTGAACTCGTTGAAAATAGTAGACTCGGAATCAACAGCACCTTCACTGAGTAAATGATTAAGAACTTCTGCTTTGATCTCAGGTTCTCGGGCTTTTGTTAGGGGCTTTGGCATTGTTGACCTGCATTCGTATGATTTGATTCGTTAGATATACTACAAAAGAAACGGATGTTGGGCCAATAAGAAGTGGGTTTTCTCTTTTGTAATGACAAGAGTTATTCGTCGTAAATTCATCACACTGCAAGGCCGGGAGAGGATGGGAAACGGTGTAAAAGGTCGGAAACCTGCGGGAAACAAAAACGGGTCGAAGTGGCGCCCGTTTTTTAAAAATCGTGCGAAATAGGTAAGGTCAAAACCTTACTTCCCCACCCCCGCATCATAGCCCATACAAGCCAGATAACAGACCAGATCAACGGCCTTTTTGCCGCTTTCCATCTTCAGCCATGTCTGGCGGCCGATGCCGATGGCGGCTGCGGCTTGCACTTGGTCAAAACCATGTTTTTCGCGCCAAGTTTTGAGGTCGGCAGCGCTCCAGTCGGAGATATCGGGGCGGACTTTAGGGGCGAGTTTGGTCATCGCGTTTGCTTTCAATAATAAAGGAATTAGAATTTCAGGAGCTTCACGGTGCCGGTGATGCCAAGGGCCGTTTTGGCGTCCTGAATTTTGTTATTGAGCTCATTGAGCTTCATTTTCGTCTTGTTGACGTCATCTGCGTTGTCCGCACCGTCAAATTCTTGAGCGTGCAACAGGTGGTCGATTTTGGACTTGGCACGACCGCGTTCCACAAGGGCTTTCACCAGATCACGTTGAGCCTCCACAAAAGGCACTTCTTCGATATTAAAGCCCGCATCGTGCATCTTCACAAGGTTGGCCAGCTTTTCTGAAAAGCCATAAACGACTTTATCAAGGCGATAGCCGTGGGTTTCCAGCTTGCAGCGATATTTCAGCTCCTTGATTTCAAGGCGATAATCGCTTTGCGGCTTGGGCGTCAGTTTGAATGTCTGCATTTAGGGAACCTGTCGGTCAAATTGCCATCTATTATATGGCAATAAAAAAGACCTAGCCGATCCGCTAAGTCTTGGAAAATGGTGCCCGGGGGCGGACTTGAACCACCGACACGCGGATTTTCAAGGCAACTTGCAGATGGTTCTATGTTGTTGAAAACAATAGAAATATTTGATTTCACTGCTTTTATTTCTCCCAAAGAAGTAAAAATGCTTATCTTCGATTAAGTAATTGATTAAATTATGGTATTGCAATATCGACATGCGATTTTTCTGTGGGGGAAAATTGGGAGAAAAATGGCATGTGTTTTGGATGATGAAATTTCTAAAAGGCAGAGTTTCTGCCAAGGGGTAATGGATGCCAAGATTCGGCGGAGAACCGTGGGTAAATGAAAGCGGGGAAATTACTATTTACCAAGAAAAGAACAAGAAAGAGGTGGCAGCATTTTACTACCGCTTGACCATTCGCGGTCAAAAAAATCGACCTTCTCGTTCCTTAGCATCTGAATTTCGGTATTCTCCTGCCCACTATGCGGTTTTAAAGCGCCAGTATCCTATCACTGATCCGTGCGATCCACCAGAGGGTGTTATTGAACTGGCGAGAAGGGTTTTGTCTCGTGCCAAAGATGAAGTCGGTAAAGGGTCAGGTACGCTTGAGACACGAAAAAGACCCACATTACAGCAAGCGGCAGACCAATATCTGGATAAGGTCGAAAATGATATTGAATTGGGTTTGGTACCACCATCGAAGTATCGACGACATTTAAGTTTTATTCGAAACTACGTGAAACACTATGAGCCGTTTCGGTATATGCCGATTGATGAAATCGACAGTTACCTGATGGTTGATTGGCAGTTGTGGCATGACCGTTTCTGGATTGATGGGCCGGGAAGCGAGTGGGATGCACAGGAGGTGGAGGTGAAAGGAAAGGTCCAACTCCGTACCATTAGTGATGAACAGCGAAAGCCGCCCAGTAAAAGCACCAAAACCCAAGCAAAATCTATTATGAATAGCATCTTCAAATGGGCGGCAAAATCTCCACGGAAATGGGTAAGCGGACCACCCAGGTGGGACGCTTACGCCAATGAAGAACTGACATCGGCAAGAAAACCGACGGGTATGTTTTCCGATACTGAGTGGGCAGACTTTGTGGCTAAATCACAAGTATATATTGAAGGTGAGCCAAGGGAGAAACCCAAGCAACGC
The DNA here is from genome assembly GCF_014641495.1 of Terasakiella brassicae. GTDB lineage: Bacteria > Pseudomonadota > Alphaproteobacteria > Rhodospirillales > Terasakiellaceae > Terasakiella > Terasakiella brassicae. The sequence goes on along the minus strand of NZ_BMHV01000012.1, from coordinate 129,664 downwards.
GAAGATTACCATCGGCGAACGTTATGTTATTTCTTTGCACAGTTTATGCGCTGTTATGGTTTGAGGGTGGCAGAATGCTACAAACTGGATGCTTCCGACCTCCATATCAATACAGACGAGCATGGCGATTACTATGAAGTCGCTTTGGATAGCGTGAAGCATAAAATTGCCAACGTGCACCAACGTGTCATTGGTCCAGCATATGGGTGCCGAGAATTGTCAAATACTCTGATCCAATCTCTTCCTCGATTTTATGAAGAGTGTTACGGAATTAAATTTGACCGTAATTGCCCTTTGTGGATGCAGGAAGATGGAAGCAAGGTCCAATCGTTCTTCAATGTTTTTAGCACGATTTTGAAGAATACAGAGTATGGCTATGACGCAAATGGCAACACCCGAAACTTGGGTTCAATCAGGCATGCGACATTCACATCTGAGATTATGCATAGTCCGTATTCTGCAAAAATCATCGCCGCATGGGGTGGAACATCTGAGGCCATGTTGCACAAGGTGTATTCGAAAGCGTTCCGTTATCGTGAATTCAAGGAAAGCCGTAGACCTGCATTTTAGGTTGCAATCAAAGTGCTTTTGTTACTGAATGGTATAAATGATTAACGCTAACTTTAGCGGTTGAAGGTACAATTTATGCACAAGTTAAGTCAGAATCAGTTTGAGAGATTAGATCGTATTGCGCCTATACGTCATAAAAGGCGATTAAAGGAACTTGAAAAACGTCGTCAAAGAAGAGGGGGGGCTGGAAATAAGTTGCACGAAATAGCGTGTCGCTACCGTGTTACTATCCGTCCGTCTTATAATGTTTCTGGTAAACAATCAGCGCAGGAATTGGACCTTCCTGAGCATATTAACTTGGCCGCTGACAGAAATGATTTAATCGCGTTTGTCGAGGCATTGCGTGATGTCATGTATGAGACGCACTATAAAGTAACTCTCAATTTTCATAATGTTAAAACCGTAGGCGGTGCAGGTTTGTTATATCTTGCATCGGAAATCTATCGAATGACAACATTTAAGCCAAATCGCATTAATGGCAATTATCCACTTGAAAAAGATGTCTTAGCATTAATGCAAGACCTTGGCTTTTTTCGCATGCTTGGCGTTCAAGAACTATTGCCGTCATTGAACCATGATGATGAGCGTTTCAGACTCATGGGGTTCAAAACTGGTACGCGTCTTCTGCAAAGTCAAATTGGGGAATTACAAGATAAAATTATTGATGGTGTTGAGGGTATTAGCGAAGAATTAACTGAAACAGTTTATTCTGTAATGGTAGAGGCGATGCAAAATGTCTTGGATCATGCATATACTGACGTGAATGGTAAGCGTAGACAGTTTCCCCATTTGCGTATGTATGGAAGATGGTGGGTCGGTGCATATTTAAACAGAGAGAGTAAAAAATTACTTTTTATGATGTGTGATCATGGTGCCGGAATTCCTGCAACAGTTCCGGAAACAGCCGAAACAGTTGGAGGTTTAAAATTTCTTTTGCAGAAGGCGGGAATTGTTAAACCGTCCGATGCAAACTATATAAAGATCGCGACTCAGTATGGACAAAGCCAAACTGGATTGAGTAATAGAGGAAAAGGGCTTGCAAAAATGCGTACTTTTGCTGGTTTATTTCCAACTGGTGAATTGAGAATTATAAGTGGCCGTGGTGAATATCGTTTTTTTAACGATGTAGACGGAGAGAAAGAAGAAACATCTGACCATTCAAAAGCCATTGAAGGAACGATTGTTTTATGGTCCCTGAACTATGGGGCTGAAAGTGGAAATGCTGATGACTACGATTAATATTTGTAAAGATTTTTCCAATGAACCGGGTGGACGATATAAAAAACACGGTGCAGGAAGCGGTGAAGCATTTTTTGATACACTTGTGCAAGCCTTCGCAACTGGTGAAGACGTTGTCATTGAGTTAGACGGGGTACGTGGGTACGGTGCTTCATTTTTAGAAGAATCCTTCGGAGGTATAGTCCGAAAAGGAATTGTTTCAATTGGCGATGTTAAAAAACGATTGAAATTAGTTACGGCAAAGAAATATTTAGAAGAAGAAATTTGGACTTATATTGATGAAGGCCACCAGATTTTTCAAAACGAGAATAACAATTGACCAGCGATGTGTATTGGGAAACCGCAGGTATCGCGGCTGGCGTATCAATAGTAATAAATATTGGTGGCTGGTGGATTAATCATCATCTTGCAATGAACCGTCAAAAACGGTCAGAAGCAAAAGACAAAATGACAAGAACCATTGATGCAATTCGTTTGTTTCGAGATAAGTCTTGTGAGTATTGGGCTAAAAACGGGTCTTCTCCTGAATGCATCCTTATAGAAGGGGAAATGCACAGTTTAGCCGATGATTTTTTAACCGAGTTAGATGCACTTAAACGACAATTTAAGTGCTTTGAATTTGTTTCAGGCATCCGTTTAAAACAAGCGGCAACAGGCTATGATTTTGCTGATCCTAATAGGATCGCATCCAATCCTCGGTGCAATGATATTCGCGCAAAATCTCAATCTATAGTGACATCTATTGAAGAAGCATTTTCTCGATCTTTTCATTAATAATTACATAGTATTAACAATCTTCTTTTTGGCTTCCGTGTTACCCTCAATATAAAGGGCTGTCATTTGCAATGATTTGTGCCCAGCCAATTCTTGTACATCACGGATGGACCCTCCAACATTTCCAATTCGTTGAGCCGCACGGGTAATAAATGTGCGTCGACCAGAATGTGAACTGCAACCAATATAGCCAAGTTTTGAATATTGGCGACGGAACCAATGGGCAACCGTATTCGCCGACATGGGACCGCCACGTTCAGATTGGATGACAAAATCTTTTGGGAACGGTTTGCATTGGTCGGCCAGGGCGACCAATGCGGATCGTAAATCCCGATTTAACGGGACCGTGCGTCCTGATGATTTCTTGGCGATACGGTCTTCCAGTGCGATCACGTCCCCCACCTGTGCATTGGCATCCATCACCATACTCCAACGCAGGTTTGCGCACTCACACGCTCTTAAACCTGCCTTTATACTGAGAAGAAACAGAACGCGATTTCGTTCAGGGTATCTTGTCATTTTAAATGACATCAATGCCGTATCAATCTGCGTCTTCGTTAACACCTTTGCCTGTTTTCCAGCCATTACATTCACCATAAAATCATGTGGTTCCATAATATTGTGATGAATTATAACGACCTTGGTGAAGACGGCCTACCCACACCCGTTGTTTTCCAACGGGTTGTGGCCGTCTCGACACAGAATTGGAATTATATGTCGAGTTAACTCCCTCATGGGACAAGTGGATTGCCCCGCTGAATAAATAGCATTTGTTGAAACTGATTTGAGGTCTTCAAATGCTATATGAAAAACAAAACCGCGCTAAAGCGGAGGTTCGTGATTGGATTGCGGGTCTGGATTGGGGGCAGACGATTGTGTTGACCTTGACCTTTCCACCATCCATAGCGGCAACACGTGAGGGTGTTGAGGAACAAGCAGCATACTTCTGGAACGTGGTTGATAAACGTATCTTCGGCAATCGCGCGACCTATCCCAAGAAAGCCCAACGATGTAATCGTCTGAATGTGATTGAACCCGGCCGGTATCGGGATAATTACCACTGCCATTCATTGGTGGAGGTACCGATGTCTTCATCTGCTAAGCCCAAATACCAGACGGTTGACGATATGATTGATTTGCTTGAGAGCGTCTGGAAAAAGAAAATGTCCTTCAACTTGGACAAAGTGCAATGTTCGATGGATGTTGAAGAAGTCGGTGATTTCGATTACTGGAACCGCTACATCACCAAGACTATCACCGACAAGAATACTGATGCTATCTGCCATCGTACAACGTGGCTGGAAGGTTTGGTGGCGTAACCTTCGCAATATGACAATACGGGCGGCCAGCGTTCGATAAACAGGTATCCTGAGCGTGATCTAACAATCTCGCGTTTCGAACCAACCGTTCGTTAGAAAGCCTGAAAATAGACCAAAATTATTTTTGGTCTAAATGGTATAATATTGTCTTATTTCTAAAACGTCACATACCCATCATCATCCGCAAATTCACTGGTGCTGCAATTCCTGACCAGTTTATAGATACTTGGAGTATCAAGGTTGATAGTCGTTATGGAACCAGAGGTGCGAATAGATGGCTTTTCCAAAGCACCCCATCCTCTGTCCGTCCAAACAACAGGTGTCATCACACGGATCACTTCTTCACAAGAATTCAATGAAGGAAGTCCTTTGAGTACGACGGTACCGTAACATTCACACAGCACCAGCCATTCATTATTATTCAGTTTTTCAAAGGTAATCTCACTTGGCGCATCCATGATCGTATGATCGCCTTGGTCGAGTTCCAGCCACGCATTTTTGGGTTCACTATTTGCACGTATCTTGGTTGATCCCAAAATACGCACAGGCACCACCCAGACTTTATTGCAATCAAATATTTCGGTTTTTCCTGTCATAAGAGTGGCGTTTTCAAGTTCCATTAACCTCATGCTATGCCCTCCAATTTATTCATCACCCGTGTCTGGATATTGAGCCAAATGAGGCGTTGCATATCCTCAAGAACCGCTTGATGTGCGGCATTTTCCACCTTGCCCTTTTGTTCATGGAGTTTGAAATACAGAACGACCAGCGCGTCTGTGGATGCTTGCATTTCTTTTGACCAGATAGATCGTAAATACGATCCGCATCTCCCTGTCCAGTTGGACAAGGTGTCGATATTGGTGATGACGTTTGTACCACGCAAAACGTCATAGACCTGTTCAGTTACGCAGTGCATTGCGATTCCTTTGATAAAAATTCAACTGTTAAATATTTATCCATGAAGGACATACGAAAGTTTCCACGGAAACATTGGCGCTGAAAGATTAGCGATAAATAGAAGGATCACTTCAAGTTCAGAACTTGAAGAATCACATTCATCTGCATTGGAGATACATATGCTATACATGAAGAACGCACCAGAAGGGCATGAACACCACGAGGATGTTTTGCGCCGCCTACACAAACAAATGCGCAAGGATGCAATGCCCGTCATTCGTACCAAAGAACAAGCCCTACGATTTGTGAAACAGATGTACCTGTCTGGTCATGCTGTTCATGTCACAGATACGATGGGGTATCTTGTGGATCGTGATTACATAGAAGACAGTTTAACCATGTGGGGTGCTTGTCATTTGATTGTTTGGAAAAAACGTCAGCGGCCGACAGGCCACGTTCGTCAACAAAGTTGACCGAACATACCGTTCAAATATTGGCCGCGTATGCGATGATAGATACCCTTCATATAACAATATGGAGGGTGTCTTTATGGAACTGAAACTGAGTGATAAACGTAAGCCGTTACGAGCCGAGACACGCCGACCGAAACCGCGCGACGTGGTGATCGGTGGCATCGACAATCAATTGGGGTTAATCGCCGATCCAGCGTATAAAGTTTCCAGATACAGATACGTCGATGATGGCGAAGGTAATAAGGTCAAGCGCATGGTTGCTGCTAAACCACGTCAGTGGTGGTTTAGAGACGAATCAGGGCAATACTTCTTGGAACTTCGTTACGGCAGTAGTTACATACTCGCATTGGATGACAACAAACCCAGCATCCTGTGTGGCGATAGTTTGGATGATGTGGTGGACGTGCTGAACCATGTCCGTAAGATGGTGGAACGCGGCGACCTTGATGATCGCATTCTTGCCCTAAAAGAAAAGGCAAAGCGGCGGGATCGGTCATAAGAATATTTTTGTTAGAAAATTCTAACGAATTGAAAATGGCGTTGACAAGTAATCGACAGGTTTATGCTTTGGGGGAAAATTGGGAGAAAAAATAAAACGATGGGAGAAAATTTCTCAACCATCACCTAACTTCTTGAACTTTATCAGGAAAATGGTGCCCGGGGGCGGACTTGAACCACCGACACGCGGATTTTCAATCCGCTGCTCTACCGACTGAGCTACCCGGGCTTACCGTATGTTTCGCAGCGTCGGCTCTGTGCTGCGTGGGAGGGGTTATAGAGCAGGGTTGCGCTTCTGTCTAGTGTCTTTTTCAAAAAAAATGCATCCATGTGACAGAAAAAAAACTTAACGCCGCCAGCTTAGGTGACATCCTCCTCATCAAAGTTATTTTCTTCTTCTGATTCAATGCAGTAGCCCTCATTTAACCATTGCCCCAAATCCACATCGGCGCAGCGTTTTGAACAAAACGGACGGTATTTGACATCGCTTGGCTTATTGCAATTCGGACAAAGTCCTGTTTTCGTCAGCGGTAAGGATTCCACTCTTTTTTCATCAGTCATTTTTCTACTCTTCAATTTTGTAACTCAACGGCGCCAAACGATCATCTTGTATATAGTCAATGCGATAGCCAAGACGTTGTTCCAACCAATCCAGACTGTCTTTCAGCACCGGTTCCCGCCATAGTCTAAACAGGCGCGCACCCATTAAAATACGTTTACGCCCCCGTAGATAAGCCAACTGTCGCACCAGAGCAAGCGCCGGACTTAAAGGGTCGTTGTAGAGCTCATCCAAGCCATAACCGTTACGCGCCCGCGACACTTCCACCAAGCCCAAACGTGTAAACCCATGTAACTGGCAGCGTTTATCCTGCGCAAAAACGGTTTTACAGGCTTCAAGCAAACGATTGCGGGCCTTTATTGATTTCAGGCGTACAAAATCTATAAAGATCTGACCGCTCAGATTACGCAATTCCATTTGCTGCTTTATCGCATCCAGCGCCATCAGATTGAGCTGCAATCGATTGCCGTCATCGTCATACTGATCTGTACGCGTGCCCATATTCACATCAATCGCGATCAGGGCTTTTGTGCGTTCAATCACAATACTCCCGCCCCCAACCAAAGGAACCTCTGTCGCAAGCGCCTGTTCGATCTGTTCTTCAATGCCAAGGCGTTCAAATAACGCTTGGCTATCGCTATAAAGCTGTGCGTCTGCGTTGAAGTGTTTCAGTGCACGAAAGGCTTCCATACCTTCGACGAGGATTTCATCGAAAGGGAGGGAGGCATAACGTTGCCAGACCTGTTCAATAAAGTCGGTCGGAGCATAAAGCAACACGGGATGTTTGGCGCGCAATTGCAGCATATCTTGCCAAGCGTGTTGCAACTGTTTTGCCTGCGCTAAAACCTGCTCCGGCGTTAAAGCCTGCGCACTGGTACGCACAATCAGACCAAAATCCGGCCCCAGTCCGTCACGCAAAGTTTCCTGCATCTGGTGGCGTTGATCGGCGTCTGTAAATTTACGTGATACATTAATACCGGGATGGAGCGGGGTTAAAATGCAATCTGGAGCGTTGAGCTCAATCTTCGCACTCAGCAATGCGCCCTTATCTTCGCTGGGTTCTTTTTTGACTTGAACGCACAGATATTGCCCGTTTTGAACCGCCTTGGCGATATCGTCACACCCTAGAGACTTGGCAGGCAGGAAGCCGTTTTCTTTGCCGCCAAAATCAACAAAAGCCGCTTGCAGGCTGGGAACAACATTGACCACACGCCCCCAATAGATATTGCCGGCCTGAACAGGCGTATGTTGGCTGAGGCCCTTGCGTTCAATATGCAGGGAGACGAGATCGTCACCCTTGAGGATTGCAATGCGGGTTTCTGCGGGGATTTGATCGATGGCCAACCTGTACATCGTCTTATCCTTTCACAGAACGATAGCCCAATCCATTTAAGATATTGTTGGTTTCATATAAAGATAAACCGACAACGTTGGTATAGGAACCGATGATTTTTTCAACAAAAGCCCCGCCACGCCCTTGGATGGCATAGGCACCGGCCTTGCCTTCCCATTCACCACTGGCGATATAATCGTCAATTTCCTCGACACTCAGCCGTTTAAATTTAACGGCTGTGTCAATCAGGCGCGTATGGAGCGTTCCCTTTGTATCGACAATGCACAGCCCCCCATAAACATGGTGGCGCCGCCCGGATAAAAGGGAGAGATAACGCCGCGCGTCATCTGCATCGGCAGCTTTGGGCAAACTGCGTCGCCCGACCCCGACAACGGTATCAGCCCCCACCACAAGGCTTCCCTCGTGGTGTGCAGAAACCGCCTGCGCTTTTCCCACGGCAAGGCGTAAGGCAAGCTGGCGGGGCAACTCGTTTTTTAACGGAGTTTCGTCAATATGGGCAGGTTCCACCTGATCGGCTGTAATGCCGATTTGAGCCAGAAGATCAACCCGACGGGGCGAGGCGGAAGCCAAGACAAGACGCAATGTCTAAAACCCGAAATCTTATTTGAAACGGAAGGTAATGCGGCCTTTGGTCAGATCGTAAGGTGTCATTTCAACAGTCACCTTGTCACCTGCCAGAACGCGGATGCGGTTCTTGCGCATTTTACCGGAAGTATGTGCCAAAATTTCGTGGTCGTTTTCCAGCTTTACACGAAACATAGCATTAGGGAGAAGTTCTGTCACAACGCCCTGAAATTCAATCATGTCCTCTTTGGCCACGGATATATCCTTTTAAATTATACTAGCTAGTTGGTGGGGAAAATGCTCAGGAATCCGCTTCAGGTCAAGACTTTTTTATCAAACCGGGAGGGTTGAGTTATCAGACGTGTTTGAATTCACACAAATTTAGCCCGCACAACAGTGTTGCGGCCCGCATCTTTTGCCGCATAAAGCGCATGATCAACCCGTTTCATCACCTGCTGTGAATCTTCGTTTATACCTTGCTCCGCCACGCCAAAACTTGCAGTAACCGTTATATTTTCACTATCTGCGCGCACTGTCGAGGCCGCGATTGCCCGGCGCAAATCTTCTGCAATCCCAGCAGCGCGTTCCAGACTGCAATCGGGCAACAGAATGAGGAATTCCTCCCCGCCCCAGCGAAAAATACTGTCGGAGTCGCGAAGGCGCTCCTTTAAAGTCGAGGCAATTGCCACAATGACTTTATCGCCTGCCCAATGTCCATAGGTGTCGTTAATGGTCTTAAAATGGTCAATATCCATCATCACCAACGAGACAGGATGATTTTGCCGTTTGGATGTGCGTTCCACCTGATCGAAAACGGCGTCAAACATATGTCGGTTGGAAACGTTCGTCAGCTTGTCATTCATCGCCATATCTTCCAGTCGCCTCTGGTAGCGCGAGATGGTCATATGCGCAAGACTGATTACAATGATACAAATGACCAGACTGACGGCCAGATTACGGATAAGATTATTGGTAATTTCGCCTTCAACGGTTTTTTCTTCCTGTTCAACCAGTAAATACCATTGAAATTCAGGGACCAGCCGTGCGTTCAGATGAACCGTTTTACCATCGCGTTCATAACTATACGTTCCACTGGGCACCGCCAGAATTTGCGTGGCAATCTTTTCCAGCCCCGGCGTATTGCGAATGGATCCGCCGCGATATTGCTCGGACGCCATCATAACCTGACCTTGGCGATCAACAAAGAGAACCCGGCGACCATAACGTTCCTGATAGATACGGATCAGTTCCTGAACTTTATTGACACTCAAGCCCACACCGGTTGCCCCGATGTAATTACCCGCATAATCAAAAACACGATAATTGATGAAAATCGTCATTTTGCCCGGGTTTGCGGTATCCGCATCAACGTTGACCTCGTATTCCTCCCCGCTATCGCGGAAATGATAATACCATTTATCAATATTATCCTCGGGGCTAAGTGTCTTGATCACACCTGTCGGGTGATAATAACGTTTGGTCTTTTCAGAAACAAAAAAGGCGGTAACGGCTTTATATTGTCGTTGAATTTCCGCAAGGTATCGCACCAAACGATGCGGTTCTTCTTCCCCCTGAATGGTCCAGTCACGCACAAATGTATCTTGCGCCATCAAAGATGAAATGAAAATCGGCTTCAGGAGGTCATTCTGGATTTCAGAATAAATATTGTCACTGGTCAGCGGCAGTGCCGTTTCGGAAATCTGTTTGGACAGCGAATTATGAGCGGCAAAATAACTGGTCAGGCTTGTCACCATAAAGCCGAACACCATAAGGACGGCCAAAATCAGGATAAAGCGTAGTTTATTTTCTTTCATCAGTCCGCTCAAAAAAATGAATCCTGCTGCGTGTTATATCAAGATGACCTAATGATGTATAGAAAACAAAGGAAGTCAGATAAAAACACAATTTTTTCATGCATTAAACATTAAACATCCACCATACCGTGACGGGGGAAAGCGCGTTTGATCTGCATCATTAATTGGTCGCGTACAGCACGATATGCCTCAAGACGTTGTTCGCGACTGCCGGTTTCCAGACTGGGATCAAACGTATTCCAAAAGGTGACATCGCAATCCATATAGGCCGCCATTTCCAATGCATGGTGATGGGCTTCGGGCGATAAAGTTATAATACGGTCATAAAAACTGTCTTCAAGCTGATCAAATGTCTTTGGTTTATGTTTGGACATATCGATACCGATCTCGTCCATGACTTCCATGACAAAACCGTCCAGTTCCTGTCCCAGTCGAACACCACAGGAATCGACATAAATCTGTCGGCCATGCAGCAATTTCATAATCCCTTCCGCCATAGGGGAGCGAATGGCATTCATCGTGCAACAGAATAAAATGGCGGAAGGCAGTTCACTCACCCCTTATCCTCACTGGCGAATATGGAGAACACAGACAAGGGTAAAAAGGCGACGGGCCGTATCGTGGTCCACATGGACCTTTTCTTCCAGCCGGTCGCGCAAAATGGTTGATCCTTCGTTATGCAAGCCGCGCCGCCCCATATCAATGGCTTCGATCTGGGCAGGAGACGCCGTTTTAATGGCTTTGAAATAGCTATCACACACCAGAAAGTAATCTTTGACGATTTTACGTACCGGCATCAAGGGGACTTTGATTTGCATAAAATAGTCCGTTTTGCCTTCCTTGGCGACATCCAACACAAGACGTTTTCCGTCTTCAATCGACAATTTCACATCATAAGGACCGATTTCATCACCAACCGGGGCAAAATAGTTTTCCTCGAGCAAATCGAATACGGCAACTTTGCGTTCATGCTCCACTTCCGGTTTCAGGCGGATACCATCCAATTCTTCGATTTGAATATTGGCGATTTTTTGTAAATGATGCACCTTTGTCCGTCCCCCTCAAAGACTTCTTTGTGTTAGAAAGGGTATAAAAGCATAAAGGTGGGCATTGCACAATCCGTCATATGCATCTCAATTGAAACGCGCTGACGCTTCATATTTTTAGGCCGCTTCCAATTGAACAATGAAATCGGGACGTTCTTCTTTAAGATACTGTGCGAAGTCTCGATCTTCTTTTGCTGTATGTTCACGCAGCCAACTGGCGAGCGCATCAAAGAAATCCAGACTAATGTCATCTCCGTCAAAATGTTGTTGTGCAATCTGGTTTAATTTTGCCATGATTTCGTTATGGGCTGCACAGTGGGATTCGACCTGAGAATACTGCGCCTGACGCATTTCGCTTTCTTCTTCACGCAGATGTTCTTCAAACGAAATCAGGATACGGTTTAAAGAGGCATCCACTTCTTGCGCCGTAATACCATCCAGCATACGGGCATGGTAATAGTTAATTTCCTGAAAAAATGTTTTATGATGATCATCTATCACTTTGATATCACATGAAAAATCATCACACCATGCAAGGAATTGCTTATTTTCGTTGCTGGCACGAATATTTTCAAGAAACTTGCCGACTTCTGCACGCAGGAATTCTGCCTGTTTTGACAATTCCTGAGACGATAGCGCAATTTCCTGTGCGGCCAAACCTGTCTCGCCAGAGGCTTGTTCCACCATTGTAATATTGTTCGCAACCATTTGCGTTCCCTGTGCGGCTTGTTCCACACTGCGGGCAATTTCAGCCGTTGCGGCAACCTGTTCTTCAATTGTACTGGCAACTGAATTGCTCAGTTTATCAGCTTCCCCAATGCATTGGCTGATGTTTTCCATTTCCCGTGCCGCGCGTTGCGTGACCAGATTGACTTGGCGGATTTGGTTAACGATCTCTTCTGTGGCATCAGCGGTTTGTTGTGCAAGCAATTTCACTTCGCTGGCAACAACGGCAAAACCTTTGCCGGCTTCACCTGCGCGGGCCGATTCAATGGTGGCATTTAGCGCCAGCATATTGGTTTGGTCTGCGATTTGGCTGATAAGTTCTGCAAAGCTGGTAATGCGCCGGACTTCATCCACCATTGAAATGACCGTTTCATGGGTTTCCTGTGCTTTAGAGGCCGCATCCGCTGTTACGCGGGCCGAGTTCTGCATATTGCGTCCAATTTCGCTATTTGCACTTGCCAGTTCTTCTGAGGCAGAAGCCACAGTCTGTACATTTGCGGAAGCCTCTTCCGTCGCAGCAGAAACGTTGGTCGCTTGCTCGCTGGTCTGTTTGGCTGTGTGCGCCATTTGTCCGGCAGAGGCCTGAAGCTGAGTGGCGGCAGAGGTCACAGCCTCAACAACCTTGCCAACACTGCTTTCAAAAATATCAGCCATCTGGATCATGGCAACGCGGCGTTGGGCTTCGGCTTTTAGCTTATCTTCCTGTTGGCGCTTTTCCATACGCTTGACTTCGGCCATTGCCTCTTTGAAATGTTCTACAGAAGATGCCATATCACCCAATTCATCACGGTTTTCGGTATAAGGAACGTGAACATTCAGATCATTATTTGCCAAAGCATGCATCACTTTGGTGATGGCCTGAACAGGTTTGGCAAGTGTACCGCCCAACCACCATGCCATCCCCAACCCCAGTACAAACGACGACAGGCCGACAATAATCAGTTCGCGTTCGCCCAGTTCAATATTAGCCAATGTTTCCGCCGAAATTCGACTTTCATCTTCGGCGGCTAAAATCTGTAGCTTTTCCGCATCTTCAACAAGTTCACGGGCGAACCCTTTCATTTCACCATCAACAAGATGATGAATTTCCGAAGTTTCTTCGATAACCTGATTCAAAGTCTGTTCATAACTGGTCGCCAATTGATCAATATGATCTGCCAATTCAAGATCTTGAGCATTGCGGGCAACAGCACGTAATTCTTTAACGGATTGATGAAGCCGTAAAAATTCTTCTCTCACCTTGTCCTCAACCGTCACATCTTTATTGCCAATCAACTGATTGGAATAAAGCCGTGCCATGAGCGTATGCTTAATCGCATTTTCGATATGTGTGCGAATTTCATTTGTATCATTGCGGACAACCTCTTGAAGAATACCGTCAAGTTCCATCGACATTTGCAAACCTTTGGGCATCATGTCGTTACGAACCAGATTGCGGTATTCCTCATCCAGTTTTTTGACAGAGGCAAAGTCGCTCATATATTTTTGAGCATCTTCCAACATTTCTTTAAGCAAGGCTTGGCGTTCCGGGTCTTGATTTTCAGACAGTGCACGCTTTAAATCATCAACGAGAACCGTGCCGATTTTCTCAACTTGCGCACCTTCTTCTTTATTTCCCGTAACGGCATATTCACGGGCATGGGTTCGAAGTTTGAGAAAACGCGCTTCAATATGGCTGGCTTTGGAAGCCCCCTCTACAATATGGGCATATTCCACCACTTCGTGTGCGACCATCATAAATTGTTTATAAGCCAGCCCCGATGTTACAATCATAAGGACGAGAACAACCATAAAGCTCAAGACAAGCTTGGTCCGTAAGCGCATATGAGACAACATTTTCCACTCCCTAGAACCGATCTCAATTGAATCTGTATATAGGGATGGTTTAATGCATGTAAAGGTTTAATAAACTAAGTCAAAGCTGAATTGATCTTGTCTGCTTCAAACTTTTTTTATCTTTCCACATTCAAGCGGATCGCAACAGATAGACCGTGTGCGTCCAATCCCTCCTGCTTTGCCAATGTCACTGCTGCCGGGCCGATTTTATTCAGACTGGATGCATCACATTGGATCAGGCTATTGCGTTTCATAAAATTAAGCACACCGAGGCCGGAAGAAAAACGTGCGCTGCGTGCTGTCGGCAAGACGTGATTGGGACCGGCGACATAATCACCAATGGCTTCGGGGGTATAACGCCCCATAAACACCGCACCGGCATTGCGGATTTTACGTTCCAGTGCGTCCGGGTTATCAATGGCAAGCTCCAGATGTTCCGGTGCAATCCGGTCGCACAAGGCAACCGCTTCATCCCAGTTTTGAACCACGATCAACGCACCGTGTTCTTCCCAGCTTTCACTTGCAATATCGGCGCGCGGCAGGGTTTCAAGATGCGTTTCAATGGCATCTTCAACCGCACGGGCATAATTCCCATCATCCGTAATCAAAATGGATTGGGCCGCCGTGTCGTGTTCGGCCTGTGATAACAAATCAGCCGCCATCCATGCCGGATCGTTTTTATTATCAGCAATCACCAAAATCTCACTCGGTCCGGCAATCATATCAATGCCAACCGTACCAAAGACCTGACGTTTGGCCGCCGCAACAAAGGCATTACCCGGTCCAACGATAATATCAACCGGTTTGATGGTTTCGGTCCCATAAGCCAACGCACCAACAGCCTGCGCACCACCGATGCGGTAAATCTCATCCACACCGGACAAACGGGCCGCCGCCATCACCAACGGGTTCACAATCCCGTCCGGTGTCGGCACAACCATAACCAGACGGTCCACCCCGGCAACCTTGGCTGGAATGGCATTCATCAAAACGGAAGACGGATAAGCCGCTGTACCACCCGGCACATACAACCCCGCCGCCTGAACCGGTTTCCAGCGATATCCAAGACGCACACCGGCTTCATCGGTATAATCCAGATCTTCGGGTAATTGTTTGGCGTGGAAGGCCTTGATCCGATCGGATGCCACCTTCAATGCAGCCAGTGCATCTTGCGGCACCTTGGCAATTTCGCGGTCCATTTCTTCGGCACCGATCGCCAAATCATCAACCGAAATATTCATCCGGTCAAATTTATTGGTATATTCAACGACCGCTTCGTCACCGCGTTTTTTTACATCGGCAAGAATGCCTTCAACGATCTTGTTCACATCGGGTGCTTCTTCGCGCTTGGCAGACAGAAGAGCGGTGAATTGAGCTTCAAAATCAGCTTGTGTGGTTTCAAGACGAAACGTCATTGACGGCCTCGCGGAATTTTTCAATCAGGTCGGTGATCTCTTCAGATCGGGTTTTCAGGGCTGTTCGGTTGACAGCCAAACGCGATGTAATTTCGCAAATCTGTTCAACTTCGACCAGCCCATTGGCTTTCAAGGTCGATCCGGTCGAAACCAAATCAACAATGCGCGAACACAGCCCCATATTGGGTGCCAGTTCCATTGCACCATTTAGCTTGATACATTCCGCCTGAACACCCCTTTGCGCAAAATATTTGCTGGTGATGTTGGGATATTTGGTGGCGACACGCACATGCGACCAACGGCTGGGATCATCATCATCGGACAAATCCTTGGGTTCCGCCACACAAATACGGCAATAGCCGATCCCTAAATCCAGTGGGGCATAAATTTCAGGATAATCAAATTCCAGCAAAACATCCCCGCCACAGACACCGATTTGTGCCGCCCCAAATGCCACAAATGTTGCGACATCAAAGCTACGCACACGTACAATCTCGATATGCGAATGATTAGTCGCAAATTTCAGGGCGCGTGATTTGGAATCAAAAAAGGCAGCTTCCGGCTCAATCCCGCATTTTTGCACCAAGGGCATAACTTCATCAAGAATACGCCCCTTTGGCAGGGCAATAACCAGTTTTTCTTGTTCAGACATGGCTTTCAATTTCCAAATTATTCGGCGGGAGCGCCTTTTTCACGTTCAATGATCGCACCACAAGCCGACAGCTTTTGTTCAAGGGCTTCATAACCACGATCCAGATGATAGACCCGGTTCACGGTTGTTTCCCCTTCAGCCGCCAAACCCGCCAGCACCAAAGACATGGACGCCCTCAAATCGGTTGCCATAACCGGCGCACCGGAAAGCTTTTTGACACCGCGCACAATGGCAGATCGCCCATGCACATTGATATTAGCCCCCATTCGATTGAGCTCAGGCACATGCATAAAACGATTTTCAAAAATAGACTCGGTGATCATGGATGCCCCGTCAGACACGGCCATCATCACCATAAACTGTGCTTGCATATCGGTGGGGAAAGCCGGAAAAGGTTCCGTCATCACATCCACACCCCGGATCGGACCATCGCACCAGACACGTACGCCACCATCGACTTCTTCGAAATTCACACCGCATTTTTTCATCACTTCAGCAACGGATTCAATCAAATCCATACGCGTTCCCAGCAAGGTTAAATCCCCACCTGTGACGGCGGCCGCCACGGCATAAGACCCGGTTTCAATCCGGTCCGGCAGAACGGAATATTTCGCACCGTGCAGTTTATCAACGCCTTGAACGCGTAAGGTATCGCTTCCAATCCCTTGAATTTGCGCCCCCATTGCGACAAGGCAACGGGCAAGGTCGGTAATTTCCGGCTCACGCGCACAGTTGGACAGGACAGTTTCGCCCTTTGCCAAGGTTGCCGCCATCAAAAGGTTTTCGGTTGCGCCAACGGACACCATCGGGAAAGTAATATGCGCCCCATGCAAGCCATCCGGCGCATGTGCGACAATATAACCTTCTTTCAGTTCAATCACCGCGCCCATCTGTTCCAGGGCCCCCAGATGCACATCAACCGGGCGTGTTCCAATGGCACAGCCCCCCGGCAAAGAGACTTTGCCCTTGCCATAACGGGCCAGTAAAGGACCAAGAACCAGTACAGAAGCCCGCATCTTGCGCACAACTTCGTACGGTGCAACGGTTTTACCGACATCATGGGCGGTCAGTTCAAACACACGACCGACATGTCCGCCATTGGGGGCGTGTCCGTTCATACCGACTTCGACACCAAGTTCCGCCAACAGGTGCGTCATGGTCGTAATATCGACCAGATGCGGCAGATTTGACAGCGTCAGCGTTTCTTCACTCAATAAAGAAGCTGCCATCAGGGGAAGGGCTGCGTTTTTCGCGCCGCCGATTTGAATGGACCCTCGCAAACGTTGACCGCCGCGAATGTGAATTCTGTCCATGAGATATCCTTAAAGTTTAGGCAGGGTCACACCGCGTTGACCCATATATTTTCCAGCACGATCCGCATAGGAGGTTTCGCACACTTCATCGGCTTTCAAAAAGATGAATTGGCAAGCCCCTTCATTGGCATAAATCTTGGCTGGTAACGGAGTTGTATTTGAAAATTCCAGCGTCACATGGCCTTCCCATTCCGGTTCCAGCGGCGTGACGTTGACGATAATGCCGCAACGGGCATATGTGGATTTGCCCAGACAAATGACCAAAGTATCGCGCGGGATACGAAAATATTCCACCGTATGACCCAGTGCGAAACTGTTTGGCGGGATGATGACATAATCCTGATCGCGGGTGACAAAGCAATCATCATCGAAAGATTTGGGATCAACCGTTGCCGAATCAACATTGCTGAAGATTTTGAAATCGCTGGCGACACGGGCATCGTAGCCGTATGAAGACAGCCCGTAAGAAATAACGCCATCGCGATTTAAGCCATCCACAAACGGTTCAATCATACCGTCTTTAAGCGCGCGTTCACGTATCCACTTGTCGGGCAGTACAGCCATGGCAGGAATTCTCCAAAAAAATAACGAAAAAATACTGCCTGTTCTTATAGGAAAGAGCCGGGAGTCTCAAGCGCATAAATAAAAGAATCCCTTCTCAAGGGGAATAGACCGCCCTGACGACAAAAAAACAACCCGATCACAAGCTGATTTTCAGCTCTCGTGCGTTTTCGTTTGCTCGACTTGCGTGCGCGCCCGGCTTTGACTTTTTCGACGACGCAGATTCGCCCGCAAAGCCTCGGCAAGGCGTTCCTGCTTCTTCTGTTTTTCGTCCTGTTTCGGGGGCGTTATGTTTCGGTTATCTTCGCTCATAAGCGAATTGGTGCCTGATCCATAGGAACAGGTCAAGCAAAAGTACATTTTTGTTAAAAAAGAACTTGAACGGATCGAACGCCTATGCGATAAGCCCGCCCACGCAAGACGTATATTGCTGATGTAGCTCAGTGGTAGAGCACTCCCTTGGTAAGGGAGAGGTCGGTAGTTCAATCCTACTCATCAGCACCATGTTAAACCCTTGGGAAACCAAGGGTTTTTCTTTTTGAGTTGGCAGCATACCTATTTAACTGAACTCTTAAGAATCACATTTGGGTGAGCCGGGCAATCAGGAACGCAATGTTTTTGCGGCGTCTCTCGCCGACATATTGTTGAAGACGTTCTCTTTCGCCCTCGGTCATATCCATACATTCTGTAAAGAGTGCCGACAAAAAGGCCTTTGCCTGTTGCTCGGTAAATTGAAGAGTGCCGGCACCATCTTCCGGGTTATGGGCGGAGCCTTCCATCACATTGATAAACCAGTTCATACGTTGATCAAAATGGTCAAAGGCTTGTGCAATTGCGCCTAATGTCTCCAATCGGCAACGCACAACTTCAGGATGGTTATAGAAGCTGTCCCACGAAAAATTGCTGCCATGATCACGAATTTCGCTGCGCATTAATTCAGACATTTGATCATGGTTTTTTTCGTAAACTTCCCGCCCTATGATCGAGGACAGCATATGAAAATAATTCGCCAGTTGTCTTTCTGAAAAACGCCGGTGCCTTTTATCAAACAGACGTTCCAACGGTTGAACCATAATCCGGCCATAGGCATTGGTTCTGGGCGGCACCAATAGGTCCAGTTTAGACTTACTCATGCAGCGTTCATGCACAGAATGACAAAAGGCCTCTACCTGTGAATTTTCAACCGTCAACGCCTGCTCAATCTCATCAAGATCATCGGGGGTTATCTCACCTGTTGCCAATTTCTCTTTCACAGCAGAAACAACAATATGGACGGTCATATCGAATGTATTTTTACAGGGAAGTTTTTCCATACTACCCTTTCCCGGCAAAAAGTTCGATATCACTGGAACTGACAACCCCGATATATTCCCCTTTATCGCTGAGAATAGCCACATGACGAATATGTTGTTCTGCCATATGGCTTGCGACAGCCTTTAATTTATCACCGCGTTTACAGGTGATGACGCTATGTCGCACCATCATATGAATTGGTTTTTCAAAAGCTTCCAACGCATTCATCGCAATATGGCGGATAATGTCACGTTCCGATATCAAGCCGATAATCTGATCGTCTGCATCATGTAAAAAAACCACACCGACCTGATGATCTGCCATATAATCAATAAGTTGAAGTAACGTTGCCGTCATCGGAATTTTCAGAAGACCATCATGTTCGGGGTTTTCTGATTGTTTAAAATTAATCACATCCTCGACGGTTGCGTAGTTTTCAAAAAAAAGCATTGCACTATCCTGCCGACTTTTATGAACGATCTGCCTTTCTTGTGATGCAGTATCGACACCTTGCAAATAGTTAGCCATTAAGTGTAAAAAAATCAACCTTACACCCGCATAGGCATTAAAATATTTTGGCTGGAAGTGTTAATTTTGAAATTTCAGCAAGCGTTTTTCCACCCGCATCCAGACCTGAATAAAGATGAATGTCATCAGCAGATAAATCACCCCTGCCGTAAAATACATTTCAATCGCCAGATAATTACGCGCAATGATCGTACGCGTCACACCGGTCAGATCGAACAAGGTAATGGTATAAGCCAGCGCCGAGCTTTTCAGCATCAAGATAATTTCGTTGCCATAGGCAGGCAAGGCCATGCGAATTGCGCGAGGCAAAACGATGCGGCGATAAAGTGTGTGTTTCTGCATGCCGATTGCAATCCCGGCTTCCACTTCACCATGTGGAACGGCCTGAATGGCCCCGCGAAATATTTCAGCGGTATAAGCGCCCGTATTCAAGGCAAATACAATCAATGCACACCAGTAGGCCTCTTTCAATACAGGCCAAAAGATGCTTTCGCGCACCGCATCAAATTGTGCGGCCCCATAATAGAACAAAAACAACTGCACCAACAGGGGTGTGCCCCGGAAAAAGAAGGTATAGATAAGCGGTATATTGCTGACCCACCAGTTTTGTGAAGCCCGCATCAAGGCAACCGGAATGGCAATCACAAAACCGATGATGCAGGAAATAAACACCAGTTCCAACGTTAAGACGGCACCATCCAGCAATTTGGGCAGAGCAACAAAAATTTCTTCCCAATTCATGCCGATGCCCTCTTCACACCGCGATTGGCCCAGCGTTCCGCATAAATCTGCCCCACCAAAACAACTGTCGTAATCCCCAGATAAATAAGCGCGGCAATAAAATAAAAGGTAAAGGGCTCTTTTGTATTTTGAATGGCGGCTTGTGATGTTCGCATCAATTCAGGCAAAGCAATGAGCGACACAAGCGAGGTGTCTTTCAGCAAGACCTGAAACAAATTGCCCAAGCCCGGTATTGCCAGACGCATGGCCTGAGGCAAGGTAATACGCCAATAAATTTGGTGAGAGTGCATCCCGCACGCCACTGCTGCTTCAATCTGGCCGACAGGGACAGACTGAATCGCACCACGAAAGACTTCGGTGGCATAAGCACCAAATGACAAACCAAGGGCACAAACCCCGGCAACGAAAACGTTGATCTCGATATAGTCGTTATATCCAACACTTTCGGCAATACGGTTGACGATATCTTCCCCGCCAAAATAGACGATCAACACCACAAGGATTTCCGGGATACCGCGTACAACTGTGGTGTAGCTTTGCCCCATACCACGTAAAACAGCATAAGGTGACAGCTTGGCCGCCGCCCCCATCAATCCGAAGACAAGGCCGACGATCAAACCGCCAAAGGCCACCTGAACCGTCATCCAGGCACCCAACGCGATTTGCGGACCAAATCCTTGCAGGTCAATCATGTTTCGTCTTTCGTAAAAAAATACCGCCCCTAACCAGAGGAAAGGAGCGGTATTTCAGGTCTTAGTAGATAGAGAACGGGAAATATTTCTCGTTGATCTTTGCATATGTGCCATTGGCAACAATTGCCTTGATCGCCGCATTGAATTTTTCGCGCAGCTCATCATCTTTTTTGCGAACAGCAATACCGATTTTATCATTTACATCGATCGCATCGCCAATAAATTCAAAACCTTGGCCCTGTTCGCTACGCAACCAGTCATAAGCCGGCAATTTATCAGAAACCAACAGGTCGATACGGCCAGAAGCGAGGTCGAGGTACGCATTTTCCTGCGTATCATACAATTTCGCGTCAACGTCTTTCAGCTCATCTGTCACGTAGTTTGCTGCAATGGTTGCACGTTGTGCACCAACCGCTTTACCTGCCAAATTTGCTGGATCAACGCTGGAGCCTTTTTTAGCAACCAAAGTCAGGTTGTTGGAATAGTAAGGTTCCGTAAAATCAACTGCCTTTTTGCGTTCTTCGGTAATGGACATAGAAGCCACAACCGCGTCATACTTTTTCTTTTTCAAACCGATCAGGATAGAATCCCAATCCAGCGGTGCGATAATTTCACATTCCGCTTTCATTTCTGCACAAAGGGCATTGGCGATATCAACGTCAAAACCAAACGCTTTGCCGTCTTTATCAATCCCGTTAAACGGAGGGTAAGCACCTTCCGTCCCGATGCGGATTTTATCACCCGCATGTGCCATAGAAACGCTCAGGCCCAGAACAGCAGCCAGTGCAAATGCAATTTTCTTCATTGAAAACATCTCCCGTGATGTATTTGATTAAACCCCTAACCAGCCGGATTTTGTTTATAATTCCGTGCTGATAAACTGTTTCATGCGTTCGGATTTCGGATTTTCAAAAACCTCTTTAGGCGGCCCGAACTCTTCCACCTGCCCTTGGTGCAGATACATCACGTGGCTGGACACCTCGCGGGCAAAGCCCATCTCATGTGTCACCACCAACATGGTGCGCCCCTCTTCGGCAAGGATCTGCATCACTTTCAAAACTTCACCGACCAGTTCCGGATCAAGTGCCGAGGTCGGTTCATCAAACAACAATAACTCAGGCTCCATCGCCAATGCGCGCGCAATGGCTGCGCGTTGTTGTTGCCCGCCGGAAAGTTGCGACGGATAATGCCCGCGACGATCATAAAGCCCAACTTTGTTAAGCAATTCTGCTGCTTTTTCAGTCGCTTCTTTTTTTGAAACGCCTTTTACCTGCGTTGGACCTTCGATGATATTTTCCATCAAATCCATGTGTGCCCACAGATTGAACCCCTGAAACACAAATCCGATTTCAGAACGCAAACGTGTGATCTGTTTTTTATCGGCCGCGCCCAATTGACCATCTTTTTCACGGTGCAATTTCATTTCTTCACCGGCCACGCGGATGCTGCCTTTTGTCGGGCGTTCCAGCAAGTTCAAGCAACGCAAAAACGTACTTTTACCGGACCCGCTGGAACCGATAATGGAAATCACATCACCATAATGCGCCGTCAGGGAAATCCCATTCAACACTTCAAGGTCGCCGAAATATTTATGGATGTCGTTGACCTCAAGGGCCGGATAATCTTTGGTCATGTATTCTTTATTGGTTCAAATGATTTGTTCGCAACAATGTTTCGAGTTAACCAAGAAGTCAAGAAACTGTCATACATTTGCGACAATCAAGCAAAAACACAGCCGAATTCAGAAGGATAGAACCGAAAATAAAGTTCCATTTGAAATGAAATTACTCTCGGAAAATAAAAAATCCTAATCCCCCATAAGATTCGCTTACAAAAATAAACTGAAAAGATTGATCGCCTACCGAACATTATGTATCGTTCTGTCAAATCAAACCATGAAAGGTTCTAGAAATGACATTTAATGCCCTGTTGCTTGATCAAGATATGACACTGGCGATCAAGCAAGTTTCCGACAATGACCTGCCTGCCGGGGAGGTTCTGGTGAAGGTTGATTATTCCACACTGAACTTCAAAGACGGGCTGATTATGAATGGTCTGGTCAAGCTGGTAAAAGAATACCCCCACGTCCCCGGCATTGATTTTGCCGGGACGGTTGAGGCCTCAGAAGATGATCGATATAAACCCGGTGACCGCGTGGTGTTAAACGGTTGGCGCGTGGGTGAAATTCATTGGGGGGGATATGCCCAAAAAGCCCGCGTGAAAGCCGATTGGCTGGTTCCCCTGCCCGATGCGATTTCCACCAAACGCGCAATGGCAATTGGAACGGCAGGTTATACCGCTATGTTATCCATCATGGCGTTGGAAGATCACGGTATGAAACCCGATCAAGATGGCGAGGTTCTGGTCACCGGTGCATCCGGCGGTGTGGGGTCCATTGCCTGCGCTATACTTGCCAATCTGGGTTATAAAGTTGCCGGGTCCACCGGGTCTGAAAGTTCCCACGCGTATCTGAAAAGTCTCGGCGTCAGCACCATTGTTCCACGCAGCGAACTCGAAGAAGGCCCGCGCGGCCCCTTGGGCGGTGAACGCTGGATCGGGGCCATTGACAATGTGGGCGGTTCCACCCTGCATCATGTTTTGGCGACTTTAAAATATTGGAGCTGCTGTGCCTCTGTTGGTCTTGCGGCGTCGAACGAATTGCACACCACTGTTTTACCCTTTTTGATGCGCGGTATTACCCTGCAAGGGATCGACAGTGCCACCTGCCCGTTTGAACGGCGCGTCATGGCATGGGAGCGCCTGACCAATGAACTGCCGATGGATAAACTGGATGCCCTGACAAGCGAAATTACCCTGTCAGAATTGCCGGAGGTAGGCAAAAAAATCCTCAAAGGCCAAACACAAGGACGTATTGTGGTGGACGTGAATTCGTAAACCTTTTGTTAACTTTTTGAATTTTAAGGGGTTGTTAATTTTTGAGCAGCCCCTTTTCTTTTTGGCATCCTCTTTGCAGTCTCATTTTAACAGAGGTCGGAAAAAACGACCCGATCAAAAAAGAGGATCGAAAATGTTACAAAGGCTGAAATTAGGATGGATCATAAGCGGACTTCTCAGTCTGAGTGCCTGCGGGTACGTCGATAAATACGAAGAAGCCGTCTATGAAGAAGAACCGCGCTATTGTTATCGACAGCTCGGTTCCATCCAATGTTTCAGCGAACCTGTTCACCGGGACGCGGCCCGACTGGTTAATTACTATGGCCCTCATCCCAGCCGATACGATACGCCCTCACCTCCCGATCGGTTGGAATCTGTCGCACCGCCCCCGGTGGCCTTTTATGTACGTGATGAAGAACCCATCCCCGATGATTCAACCGTACATCCGGCCACAGATCAATAACCCCTATTGATCATCTCCATCATACCCACACGCCCCCACCTGTTTTCGGTGGGGGTCTTTTTTCAGATCAAACCGGTTTCAAAACAGGGGCGACATCTTGGCCCACTTGTTCCAGGGTTTCCAACGCTTGGGCGGCTTCTTGCTGTTTTGCCCACATGGCAGCATACGCCCCGCCCTTGTCCAATAATTTTGCATGGTTGCCGCGTTCAACGATCTCACCTTGCTCCAGAACCAGAATTTCATCGGCATCCACCACCGTTGATAAACGGTGGGCAATGACCAATGTCGTCAATCCACTTGAAACATCGCGCAACGACACCTGGATTTCTTTTTCCGTATGGGTATCCAATGCCGATGTTGCCTCATCAAACAATAAAATGCGCGGGCGTTTCAGGATTGTACGTGCAATCGCAACCCGTTGTTTTTCCCCGCCGGACAGCTTGAGGCCGCGTTCACCCACCATTGTGTTATAGCCATCGGGCAATCCCATAATAAAGTTATGAATACTGGCCAGCTTGGCCGCCTCTTCCACATCCCCCGGTGTCGCGCCGGGTCGCCCATATGCAATGTTATAAAAGACCGTATCATTAAACAAAACCGTATCTTGCGGCACAATACCGATCGCCCCGCGTAAGGCGGCTTGTTTAATCTGGCGCACATCGACACCATCAATTTTGACAGCGCCATCTGAAACATCGTAAAACCGGAACAACAAGCGTGACAAGGTCGATTTCCCCGCCCCACTGGACCCGACAATTGCCGTTGTTTTACCGGCAGGTACATGGAAATCGACATTTTTCAAAATGGGTCGGCGTGGATCGTAAGAAAACGAAACCTGTTCAAAACGCACATCCCCGCCGCCTTCAGGTAAATCACAGGCATCCACATCGTCTGCAATCTCTGCCTCTTTATCCAGTAAGGAAAACATATGTTCCATATCCGTCAGCGATTGCTTGATCTCGCGATAGACAAAGCCCAAAAAGTTCAGCGGCATATAAAGCTGGATCAGATAACTGTTGACCAAGACAAAATCACCAATAGTCATGGTGCCGCCTTGCACACCGTAACCCGCCATAATCATCACCGCTGTTAACCCCAACGAGATAATTACGCCCTGCCCAATATTCAGCAGACTGAGCGTCACCTTGGATTTAATGGAAGCTTCTTCAAATCGGCGTAACGCACTGTCATAACGACGTGCTTCATGGTCTTCGTTGGTGAAATATTTGACGGTTTCGAAATTGAGCAAACTGTCAATTGCTTTGGTATTGGCCTCGTTATCGCTTTTGTTCATGGTGCGGCGATATTTGATCCGCCATTCCGTCACAATCAAGGTCCAGGCGATATATCCGGCAATGGTCGCAAAGGTCACCAGCGCAAACGTCCAGTCATACATGACCCACAAAATGCCACAGACCAGCACGATTTCCAGCAACGTTGGCAGAATATTGAACAACATGAAGTTCAACAGAAATTCAATCCCCTTGGTGCCACGCTCAATGGACCGACTCAACCCTCCGGTCTGGCGTTGCACATGAAATCGCAAGGACAGTTTATGCAGATGTTGAAAGGTCTTAAGGGCAACATCACGAATGGCACGTTGCCCCACACGGGCAAACACCGC
Organism: Terasakiella brassicae; assembly: GCF_014641495.1. GTDB lineage: Bacteria > Pseudomonadota > Alphaproteobacteria > Rhodospirillales > Terasakiellaceae > Terasakiella > Terasakiella brassicae. The sequence goes on along the minus strand of NZ_BMHV01000012.1, from coordinate 103,818 downwards.
ATCGCGCAATTCCCCGAAGGCCTGAGACAGCACACGCGCCACACCATAGCCGACCAGTAACATAATCGGCACCGCAAGCAGTTGGGCAGTTGCGTCCATGCTCAATGCATCGACCGCTTTTTTATAAAAGATCGGAACGGAGACGTTTAACCCTTTTGCGGCTGCCAGAAACAACAAGGCAATCACCACCCGGATACGCAGATTTTGCGCATTTTTAGGCCAGAGATAGGGCAGAAGCGTTTTTAACGTTCTCCAGTCGTTTCGCGGACCGGTACGTTGTGGGGCATCATTGGAAAGGTGGCGCATGCACTGTCATTTTTCTTTTTTAATTAAAAGGAATAAAAACAGTATGCCTCAAGATCATCCAATCGGACAGTGACTTAATTCACTTTTCAACTTTGCGGGCTGCCAATTCCTGTTCAATCGCCGTGATTTGCATGGGAATATTACATTCCAATTCTGACGTTACATCCAGATCACGACATTCAAAAACGTTTTCTTTGGGGTTTTGTTCTTTCCAATCGGCAACGACATGATCGCGCAGGCGCAATAGATCGCAGATTTGTGGATAAAACAATTGAACCATTGCCCCCATCCAACGATTTGCAGGCCAGGACGGACTGGCATGATCAATTTCAAAATGATCCAGCATGCGGATCACATCCTCACAGCCATACCAGTATTCCGCCGTCACCCAACGGTTTGTGGTAAACAAGGCCTTCGGGTGACCAAATTCATCCATCGAAATCGCAATTAAATGACTCAGCGCATCATTTTTGGCTTTTGGTTCTTCAAAATCTTCGACCAAAGCCGGTTTGATCCCCGATGGCATTCCCTTCGGGCGCAAGAACAAATGGAAATGACCATGTTCGCCGTCACGGTGTGCATGATAATAATACTGACCATGCGTTTCATGGTCATAAACATCACCATCCGGGTAATGGTTCATCTGATAAAACGTCCCACATCCGCGCAGAACATCCCCAACAATATTTTCACCAACTTTGCTCAAGACACGCTGGCAATTTTCGACCTCATGGCCAGCCGTCAACATTTTGTTCAGACGTTCTGTTGTGACCTGTGACAAGTCCGTCATAACACGTTCCTATTTCAAGTTCCCCAAATGACCAGACAAAGAACTTAATCCCTTTTCCAGATAAGTACTTATCACAAGCACTCAAGTTTTAATCACATTTTATTGATGGCGCGTGAAGGGTTTGTTTAGAGATATTCCAGCCTTCTCCCTTCATACTTGGAACACTTGAAAAGCACTTCATCCAACAAATTCTTCGGGAGGCATTATGACATTACGCACAACACTAAAAACCGCATCTTTCACACCTTTGGCCTTGGGGTTTGGGCTTGGGCTTGGAATCGCAAGTGCCCTCCCGCTTACGCCAGCTCTCGCTAATCCGTGTGCGGCAAAAGCCTGTGCTCAAAACCCCTGTTGCGCCAAAAATCCGTGCGCAGCCAACCCATGCGCGGCTGCGCAACCCGCAGAACTTAATGATGAACAAGCCATGCGCGAATGGGATCGTTTGCTTCCCGCCATGCAGACAACATATGCAAAATCCGGCATTCCTGCTGCGGCTCAATTTTTTAACTGGATAAACGTTACAAAAAGTCCCTATCAGTCCAGCACACATGGGGATCGTTATCTCGTCAACATCGTCAATGAAAAAGCCAAAAATTATCAAAAATGGGAAGAGGCAGGCATCCTGCCGGCAGGGGCGATCATTGCAAAACCGACCATCGTCGGCAAAGCTGATGGCAAGGCCGATATCGGTCCGCTTTTCCTGATGGAAAAAATGCCGTCCGGCTGGCACCCGCAATCACTGGACTGGAAATATTCCATGGTCATGGCAGATGGCAGTTTGTGGGGCGAAACAAAAGGGCGTAATTCAGCAGGCATGACCTTCTGTTTTGAATGTCATAACGCAATGGGTGCAGAAACCGATGGGCTTCTTTTCCTCCCGGAAGAATATCGCCGTTAACCTTCAATCAACGGCCCCCTGGGCGAAGGCGTTCCCCTGACGCCTTCGCTCTTTTTTTATGGAAAACAACCTGTTAAAGTCCTCGAACCAAAAACAATAAATAAAGGCGCTCCCGCGTGTTCAAGTGGATTAAAACGGCAAAAAAAATCTTTTCAGGGATCGGTGAAGACCGTGCCCTTGTGCGGATCAAGGACGATGGTTTTATGTCTGATGATATTGCTGTCAGTATCGAAGATATTATCAGCGAAGAAGACCATGAAGATATTGGCAAGCTGCACGTCCTCAGCATGACAGAATTTCATCAAGCCCTCGGTGACACGTGGGATAAACGTGAAGACAAAATTTTCCGACTGACAGAAGGCGTGATGCGCGACCGTGTCGGTCAGGGCAATCGCTGGGAACATCAAAGCCAGGAAATCTACATCATGTTGTTCCCGACCCTGTCTGAAATAGAAGCCGATGCCCGTGCCTATGACATTGCCGAGGAAGTCGGGCGTAAAATTATCGGGGATCGCTTCGATGGGGAACGCCGCCCCCTTGTCCGCGTGGCAGGCGTTGACCCGAAGGATGCCCTCAAAGAAGACGGCAGCCTGAATATCGAATTCCTTGAAAAAGCAGGTCGTGCGGGTGAAGCCGCCGGGAACGCCAAAGAAAAGGGAGCAAACGACAACACACAAGAAAAAACGCCCCAAAAAACAAGTATCGATCCGCAACAACAAACGCACGATCCCAAAGAAGACAAGACCAACTGGAAAGAACACCATTTAGCCCACGCAGAAAACAATCCGCATTGGCAAAAAGGGCAAAAGAAGCCATCTTCCATGAGCGAAGCCCAATGGGTTCAATTACAACGTGAGCGCAAAGAAACAAGCAAAGACGAACCACAATGGGTGGTGATGTCGAAGGAAAAAGAAGAAAAAAGCACAAACCCGCCCCTTCTCCCCAAAGACAAGCCAACCTACGCTGTTGAATATGCCCCGTGCTGGGAAAGGGATAGTCAAAGCCTGCGGCTATATCGTGCGCGTTTTTGCTATACCTCACCCACAGGGCAAAAACTGGAAGGCTCAAAAGCCTATGGCAAAGCCAACAATCAACAAAAATTAAAAACAGATCTCTGGGTCTTGCAACAAGCCGCCAAAGCTTTATTTTCCTTTAATACGCAAAACATTGTCACACCTGTTTTCATCCCCATACACAGTCCCTCCTTGCGTGGTGAAAACCTTCAGGCTGTTCTGGAAACGCTTGCAAAATTCACACTTCCCTTGCGGGAACGATTTCTTATCATCGAAATATTGGACGATGGGCACTGGACCACTGACGACCTGCAACACACTTGCACGGCCTTAAACAGCGTGGTGAACGGAACGGCTTTAACCTTGAATGCCGAAAATAAATTCGCAACCCCGTTATGCAACGAATTAAATTGGGTCGGGATTGATTTTTCAATACTCAATTCAAAAAACGGTATTTCATTGCCTCAACTGGAAAACCGCCTGACGGAAATTACAGCCCTTGACGCCAAGCCTTATGCCCTTGGCTTGCGCCGACGTGATCAGGTCAATGACATGCTGGAAATCGGTATGGAACTGATCAACGGGGCTGCCCTTGTGCGCAATACGCCCAAACTGCGCCCACCGTTCAATTTGCCGATTGAAAGACTACAAAAATCCGTCTGATAAAATCAAAAATTTTACATGGTACTTCTCAAAACGCACGTTTAGTATACAACCCGCTTATTTAATTTGGGGTACATCACATGGATCTGAAAGACCATATTCGCGGCATTCCGGACTTTCCAAAACCCGGTATTCTTTTTTACGACATTTCAACCTTGCTGGCTGAACCGGATGCATGGCAGGTTGCAATGGGACGCATGGCCAAAATCGTCAGCCGTCATCAACCTGATATCCTTGCAGGTCTGGACGCACGCGGTTTTCTGGTCGCAGCGCCTCTGGCCTTAAAACTGGGTCTTGGTTTTACGATGGTGCGCAAAAAAGGCAAGCTGCCGGGCAAAACAATTGAATATAGCTATGATCTGGAATATGGATCCAATACAGTCGAAATTCAGGCCGATGCCGTCAAACCGGGACAGCGCGTTGTTATTCTGGACGACTTGCTGGCAACCGGCGGCACGCTGGAAGCTGCCATAAAATTATTTGAACAAGTTGGCGCAAACGTGGTCGGCACCGCCTGTATGATTGAACTGACCTTCCTGAATGGTCGGGAAAAGCTTGGGGATATTCCCTTTGATACATTGGTCTCTTACGACGAATAAGGGCGGGTTATTCCACACTGATAATCAGGGATACTTCGCTTAAAAGCACATTGGGCAAGCTGCGATAGACTTTCGTCAGTTGTCGTTCATTGGCAACCGACAACGGTTTAAAGGCAGCTTGGCCCAAGGCCGTTGTTAAATCCTTTGCCACATCGCGGTCCGTTGCAAAACATTTGACGGCCTCCACACCGCTGGGCGGCGTAAATTCAAAGGCAAACGGCATGGAGGCCGAGGGGATATTTTGCGTAAATCCCCCATTTAGAAAACCGCTTTTCATAAACCGATTGGGAAAAATACGAAAAATCATCCCATCAGCCTGCAAATAATAACAACCGATATAAGCATCAACAGAGGTGCGCACAGAAAGCACCATCTTTTGCCCGATTTTGTAAGACGGGTCACTCCCTTTATTGCTGCTGAGGTAAAGATCAATCGGCCCTAATGGATTTGTTTCTTCCTGTGCAATCGGGGAAGGGGGCGGCAAAAGGTCAAGTTCAGGCGGGATTTCACTTTTCACGATCCGCCCGCGCCAGACGTGCGCAGCGCCTTTTTCATTTTCCAAACTCAGGCGCATTTCCACATACTCTTCAAATGGCCAATAGGTTCCTTTTAAAATAAAACTCCCCTGCCCATCCTGTGATAACCTCGTGCGTTCCACACTGTTTGCACTTAATTGCAATCCCCGAAATTGTTCTTCTTCAATGACAAAGTCGCTGATTTCCATACTGTTGATATTGCGCGGACCACTGGTGGCATACTGGCGCAAACTGTCCACCAGTACCCCGGTGAAATAACGCCCAAACCCGGTATGGATGCCACTGGTTTGGTATCGGATCCCCTGAACCATGATTTTGCGAACAAAATTAACATCGCGCAGCAAAGCACCTGCGGCTTTTTGCGCTGCCCCATTCACAGACAACCCGCCGTGCGCTTTGCTTATCGCCTCATTCTTACGGGCAAACGTCTGTTGACTACTGGATACAATGCGCCCGGTTTCCGTTTCCACCATTTTATAGGCCAGCAGAATTTTATCACCCTTCAGGCTTAACGTGCCCACGGCCAAAAGATCGGAACGCGCGCGGGTGATTAAATCCCCCAAGGGGTTTTCACTTTCGCTGCGCATTCCCATTTCGTTAATATCCTGAACCAGCGCCCCCAGTTCCTTGCGCGCGACAACGGCGTAACGCCCATCGGCTTCGCGAACCAAGGCCTGCGTAAATCCGTTTACGTAAATCTGGGCTTCTTCCAACGAAATCGGCAGTTCATCCGCCTTAAAGGGGTGTATCGCAATTTTCGGCGTATCACGATCCAGTAAATTGAGGAAACGCTCACTCCAATGCGGTTGCCCCAAAAGGGCACGCGCCATCGTTCTAAATTTTTTAGAGGTGGAAACCGTTTTCTTTTTATCTTTGTCTTGTTCCTGATCCGGGTCTTTTTTGCGCCACGGCTTATCCTGACGATATTCAGATGCGGATTGTTCGACTGCTTGGACCACGCCTTCTTCTGCATACAGAGAAGGTACAACAGCTGAAACAAACAGCCCCATACTTATTACCAGACACAAGACAACCCTATTCACCACACGCCTCAATCATCTTTGAAAGAATTTGAATGGCAATATACACGGTTTAGGGATGTTTTTATAAAAAAGAACGACGAAACACTTTGTCAGTTGATAATATTCATCGTGTCTTCACGAATATATTTTTGAAGAATAGCAGCATATTCCCCCGATGCTTTTATCTCATCAAGGGCGGCATCAAAATCATCGCGCACTTGTCGATCGCGAAAGCCGACACGATAATGGGTCGGCGGAAACAAGGAATGGAACTGAACCGCAATTTTCTCCCCGCTTTCCTCTTCCACTTTTTGTTTAAAATGCAGGAAAATACGAAAATCGGAAATCACAATATCCGTGCGCCCCTTTGCCAGCATTTTAACTTGCAAAGCCTGATTGACGACCTCGTAATATTCCCGGTTTTCTGCAATCGCGGATTTAAAATCGGCCCCTAACAACTTCGATGCATTTTGAAATGCGGTGACACGATAATAACCCAGATCATTTAAGTTTTTCAAACGGATGTCCGGCCGGACCAACGTAATCGCGTAATTTTGATAAGAAATAATCGCTTTGGAGAAAAAACCATCCACCGCCATATGCGCACGCATGGTCATCCCCGCATCCAGCGCCCCGCCATTCAGTTCATGGGGGATGCGTTTTAACGGCATATAGCGGATTTTCATGTTATAGCCCGCAATTTCCAGCCCACGGCGCACGATATCCAGCTCGGCACCAGCATTTCCATCCTGAATAATATACGGTGGTTTGGACAACCCCACACCGACCAATATATCTCGTTCTGCAGCAAAGGAGGACGCAGACCACACCAACAGTCCTATCAAAAATAAGACCGGAAGCCTGAATTTAAAAGTTTTCCTTTGTGCTACTTTCGTTTCCACGTTGTCCCTTGCGCGCTGTCTTCCAGAACGATACCGAGCCCGTCAAGTTCATCACGGATACGGTCCGCCGCTGCAAAATCCTTGTTTGCTTTGGCTTGTTTTCGTTCTTCAATCATACGCTCAATTGAACTTTCATCAACCCCGGAGTTTTCCTGAGACCCACCTTTCAACCACACCTCAACATCTTGTTGCAGTATGCCCAGCAATTGCGCGGCGGCTAAAAGTTGCCCTTTCGTCTGCGGGTTGGGGTCCTTGTTAAAGTTCCCTAAAAGTTCATGCAGTTGGGAAATTGCCAAAGGTGTGTTTAAATCATCTTCCAGCGCCGCAATAAAGGGCTGTGGCGCAGCCACGTCAGAGGCCACCACATCGTTATGCTGGCGAAGGGCTGTGTAAAAACGATCCAGTGTCGATTTCGCTTCACGCACACCGTCTTTGGTAAAATCGAATGGAGAGCGATACTGGGCTGACAGCATATAAAAACGCAACGCTTCACCCGGAACTTCTTCCAGTAATTCATGGACCGTGAAGAAATTGCCCAACGATTTGGACATTTTTTCACCTTCAACCATCAGATGACCGTTATGCATCCAGTAATTGGCAAAACGTTCGGTTTTGTTCGCGCAGCAGCTTTGGGCAATTTCATTTTCATGGTGGGGGAAAATCAAATCGTGCCCCCCTCCATGAATGTCAAACGTATTGCCGAGGTACTTACGGCTCATCGCGGAACATTCAATATGCCAGCCGGGACGCCCGCGCCCCCACGGGCTTTCCCAACCGGGGACATCCTCTTCACTGGGTTTCCAAAGGACAAAATCGGCCGGATCTTTTTTATAAGAGGCCACTTCCACACGGGCACCGGCAATCATATCGTCCATATTACGCCCGGATAAGGCACCGTATTCGGGCATACTCGGCACATGAAACAGAACATGACCATCCGCAGCATAGGCATTGCCGTTGGCAATCAGGGTTTCGATCATGTCGATCATTTCAGCGATATGTTCGGTCGCGCGCGGTTCAATATCGGGATTACCGGCGTTTAACGCCGCCATATCTTCGTGAAACGCTTTGGCTGTGCGTTCGGTAATCGTGCGGATATCTTCGCCGGTTTCCTTGGATTTCGCGTTGATCTTGTCATCCACATCGGTAATGTTGCGCACATAGGTCACATCTTTATAAAGCGTCTTGAGCAAGCGGTACAAAACATCAAAGACAATCACCGGACGCGCATTGCCGATATGGGCAAAATCATAAACCGTCGGTCCACAGACATACATGCCCACACAATCCGGATTAATCGGTTTGAATTCTTCTTTTTTGCGGGTCAGGGTGTTGTAGATATGCAATGTCATTGTCTTAACCAACGATGTTTAAAAAGAGAAAAGGCCCCTGCATGACGCAGGGGCACTTGTAAAAAATAAATTAAGCGGCTGTCCCTTGCAGGCGGGCTTCCACTTTTTCACGACCCAGCAAGGGCAACAAGACGCCCAGTTCCGGCCCATGATCCATGCCGGTCAGGGCTTGGCGCAATGGCATAAACAATTGCTTGCCTTTACGTCCGGTTGCTTCCTTAACAGCCGTTGTCCATGTCTGCCACGTGGTTTCATCCCAATCACCTGCAGGTAACAGGTTTTTGGCCTGAACAGCAAAATCGGCATCTTCAATAATCGGGGTGACTTTGCCATAAACGATATCAGCCCAGTCTTGTGCATCTTTTACACGTGACAGGTTGGGGCGCACCGCTTCCCAGAAAGATTCGTCTGCGCCTTCAAGGTTCAAGCGCGCAGAGGCTGTCGCCCAATCCATTTCGTGAATCAGCTTGGAATTCAGGCGTTCCAGTTCCTTGAAATCGAACTTGGGTGTGCCGCGCCCGAAACTTGCAATATCAAAGCTCGCAACCAGTTCATCCAGACTCTTGACCGCCTCGATATTTTCAGAGGTTCCCAAATGTGCCAGCAGACTGTTGATCGACATGGCTTCCAGACCATCTTCCTGCATTTCTGCCAAAGACATGGACCCTTTGCGCTTGGACAGTTTTTCGCCTTCCGTACCGGACAGCAACGGTAAGTGAGCGAATGCCGGAAATTTACCGTCATTCAAAACCTTGAACATGGCAATTTGCACAGCCGTGTTGGACACATGGTCTTCACCGCGCAAAACATGGGTGACACCCAGATCAATATCGTCAATGGCAGACGGCATCATATAAAGGAACGTCCCGTCCGCACGACGGATAACCGGGTCCGCCAGATTGGCCGCCAAAAATTTCTTTTCGCCCTGTACCAGATCGGTCCATTCAATATCATCTGCTGGCAGCTTAAAACGCCAGTGCGCCTGACGGCCTTCAGCCTTCAACTTTTCTTTATCCGCATCGGACAGATCAAGGGCAGAACGATCATAGATCGGCGCTTTGCCGCGTGAACGCAGGCGTTTGCGCATAAATTCCAGCTCTTCCGGGGTCTCGTAACAATCATAGACCAGACCATCGGCTTTCAATTTTTCAAAAACGTCTTCGTAACGGTCCATGCGGGCCGACTGATGTTCTTCTTCGTCCCAGCTCAAACCCAGCCAGTTCATAGCATCCTTGATGGCCTGTTCATATTCAGGTTTGGAACGTTCCTGATCGGTATCGTCCACACGCAGCAAAAAGGTGCCGCCTTCTTTTTTTGCATAAAGATAGTTAACCAGCGCCATGCGGGCATTGCCGATATGCATCATACCGGTGGGTGAAGGTGCGAAGCGTACTTTAAAGGTCATATCAGACTCGTAAAACCGTTGGTAAGGGGATAGCGGCGGTCGCGACCAAATGCACGCGATGTCAGCTTAACACCCGGAGGCGCTTGACGGCGTTTATATTCCGCACGATCAAGCAACTTCCAGATCCGGCGCACCACATCTGCATCATGGCCACAGGCCACCACATCTTCAAGGGAATACTCCTTCTCGATCAAACATTCCAGTATATCATCGAGAATTTCGTAAGGCGGAAGACTGTCTTCATCCTTTTGATCAGGACGAAGTTCAGCCGAAGGCGGCTTGGCGATCACATTATCGGGCATGACACGCCCATCAGGGCCCAAACAACCTTCTGGTTTTTGATCGTTACGCCATTTACACAACGCAAAGACCGTCATTTTATAAACATCTTTCAAGACAGAATAGCCACCGCACATGTCCCCGTAAATGGTGGCATAACCGACAGACATTTCTGATTTATTGCCTGTTGTCAGCAACATATGTCCAAATTTATTGGACAGGGCCATCAACAAAAGGCCCCGAGCACGCGACTGAATATTTTCTTCGGTAATATCTTTGTCTTTGCCACTAAAAATCGGTGCCAACATCGTTTCAAACGCCTGCATTGCCGGTTCAATAGAAACACTTTCGTATTCAACACCCAACATTTCTGCACACCCTCGTGCATCATCCAGACTTTCTTGCGATGTATAAGGCGAAGGCATCATCACGCAACGCACACGTTTTGCCCCAAGCGCATCAACCGCCACAGCCGCAGACAAGGCACTGTCGATCCCGCCGGACAAACCCAAGACCACACCGGGAAAACCGTTTTTATTCACATAATCGCGTAAGCCCAAAACCATAGCCTGATACAAGGCTTCTAACCCATGACTATCATGGGCCAACGGTCCGGCAATTTGATTGTCCTTACTGATTTTGACAATTGCCATTTCTTCACGCCAATGGCGCATCAGACAGACCCGTTCACCAGCACTGTTCATCACGAATGAAGCCCCGTCAAAGACCAGTTCGTCCTGCCCGCCGACCTGATTAACGTACACCAGCGGCACATGACAATGTTCAACCCGTTCCGCCGCCAGATCATAACGCAAAAACGGCTTGTCCCCTTCAAAAGGTGATCCGTTCAGGACGATCAACATCTCTGCCCCGGCGAGTTTCAAATCGGCAGCGACATCGTCGTACCACATATCTTCACAGATCATTACGCCCAATTTACGCCCTGCAAAATTGATAACCGCACTTTCTGCGCCACTTGAAAACAAGCGCATTTCATCAAAAACACCGTAATTGGGCAAATGGCGTTTCAGGACGATCTGACGGATTTCCCCATCAAAAATAAACAAGGCGGCATTATACAATCCCTCCTCGACACGCCACGGTGTTCCCAGCAACACACCGGTCGGCTTTCCTCGCGTTGTTTCGACAAACGCCAGCACGGCATCTTCAACAGCATCTTGAAAAGACGGCTTCAACACCAAATCTTCAGGAGGGTAGCCCGTGGTCAGCAGCTCCGGGCTCACCAACAGATCGGCGCATTGTTCCAATGCACGGTCATAATACATTGCCAGCAATGCCATATTTTTACGGATTGCACCGACTGTGGGGTTAAGTTGCGCCAAAGCGAGGGAAAATGTATCGGTCATTTACTGAGGGTCTAGAATTTAAATATCCAACTGTGCGCGAAACTATGCTGACTCGCACCGAATGTCAACGTAACTGCGCGATTGAATGATAAAGCTTACAATTTATTACAATGCTCAACTTGCCCCCTCCCATTAGCCAAGATAAATTGTTTGTAAAACTAACATAATTTTAGCCTTCAACAGAACTACTTCTGGCTTCGACGAAAAGGACGTTCTTTGGTATGAAAAACTGGAGCATTACAAAGAAACTGCTCGTTTCTCCTGTGATTTTTACAATCGCCCTGATTTTTTTATCGTGGTTATCCTACTCGGGTATTCAGACAATCCGAACCTCGATGGATAATTTATTCAATGAGAATACGGCAAAAGTGGTTAAAGCCCTTGATTTCCAGGAATCACTGAGCGAAGTCAACGGCGGGCTTTTCCGCATGATCAGCTGGGCTGCCAGTAACATGACGGACGAAGATTCGCAGAAATCCATGCGAGAATCGCTGAAATCATCCCTGAATGGTCTGAACATTGACCTCAAGCTTCTGATCAAAAAACATGACTTCCAAGGCGAAGAAAAGAAATCCGTCGATAAAATCGCATCCCTTTTCGAACAATATATCGTTGCGGCAACCGATGTCATCGACACTTCGGAAACCGATGCGGCAACAGCCGTCATCTATATGTTTGAAGCCGATGACCTGTTCTCGCAAGTCAATCAGAACGTGGCCTCTCAAGTCGAAAACTGGCGCGAAAAAGCCGACAGCCAATTTGAAAACGTCAACAACAGCATCGACAACACCATTCGTGTCGATGCCATCATCGTTGTTGTGGTTCTGGTTGTGGTCTTTGTTGTTGCCATTTTCATCGCAACCAGTATTTCACGCCCGGTGCGCGGCATGACACGTGCGATGCAAACCTTGGCCAAAGGCGACCTCAGCGCGGAAATCCCCGCCGACGAACGCCATGATGAAGTCGGCGAAATGGCTGAAGCCCTCAGTATTTTTAAAGACAATCTGGTTGAAATGGAAAATATGCGCGCCAATCAGGAAACGGAGCGTAAACAACAGGAAAAAGCCAATCGTCAGCAAATGATTGAATTGGCCGATCACCTGGAAAATTCCGTTTCCAGCATTATTGCCAGCATTGCAGATAAAACAAGCGATATCCTCTCTGTTGCCAGTCATGGCGGTACGGCAGGTTCAGAAACAGATACCAGTCAATCTATGGAAGTTGCAGAAGCGTCCGAACGCACGACAACCAACGCCGATACGGTTGCGGCCTCCACCACACAACTTTCTGCCGCCATCAGTGAAATCGGTCAACAGGTTACCCAGTCAACCGACATTGCCAATCAGGCCGTCACCAAGGCCAGCACCGCCAACGACAAGGTCAATGGCCTTGCAGAAGCCGCACAACGCATTGGTGAAGTTCTGGGCCTGATCACAGATATTGCCGAACAAACCAACCTGCTTGCCCTGAACGCCACCATTGAGGCGGCACGGGCAGGGGAAGCGGGCAAAGGGTTCGCGGTTGTGGCCTCCGAAGTGAAAAACCTCGCCAATCAAACCGCAAGTGCCACAGATGAAATCGCCAGTCAAATCTCTCAAATTCAAGACGCAACCGGCGAGGCTGTCGAGGCGATTGACGATATCAGTCAGACCATCCACCAGATCGACCAAATCGCAGCGGCAATCGCCGCATCCGTTGAAGAACAGGATGCCACCACACGCGATATTGCCAGAAATGTGCAAAATGTATCCGATGATGCCCAAGCCGTTGCCGACCGCATCGTTGCCATGACACGCAGTGCCGCCAAATCCCACAACACGGCCATTCAGGTCACATGGGCCGCCGAAGATTTAAAAGGCCCGACGGATCAATTAAACCAAGAAGTCCGCAACTTCCTTGCGACGATCCGCAGTTAACGCCCCCCTTTTCCCCAGAACCCGAGCTCCTTAATGGATGCTCGGGTTTTCCGGGCGATAGACATCCATAATAATTTCTTTAAATAATGCCAAAAGGAAGGGATCAATTTTTCCCTCCAGTGTTTCCAGTACCTTTATCGCACTTTCACAACTGAATTCCGGCTTGTACGGGCGCTTATCCGTCAAGGCGCAGAAGATATCCACAATCGTGGCCAATCGCGCCAGTTCATTTAAATCCTGTCCGGTCAATCCCTTGGGATACCCGCTTCCATCCAGTTTTTCATGGTGTTGTTCGGCAATGACACGAATGCCTTCGCTGATATTTTCACTCCGATTCAAAATATCATGAGAATGCAACACATGTTTTTTTAACTGCTTCAATTCGTCCCGCGACAATGGATCCGGTGAATTTAACAATTCCTGCGACACCGCCAGCTTGCCCACATCCATCAGCATACCTGCAGCCGCAACCGTTAACAGTTCGTGCCCGCTGATCCCGATGGCATGCGCCATAAGACACATCAAACTCGACACTTTCAAGGAATGGACATAGGTATAATTATGATGATCTTTCACGTTGGAAATCAAATCCGCAACCTGCCCCTCCAACACTTCTTCCATCAAGGGGAAACAACATTCTTTGGTGTTATGAATATTCAATGGATTTCCACGGCGCACGCGGTGGGTTGTACCGCGAAAATGCCCCAGTGACGTTTCCAACGCTTCGCGCTGACGTGCCGGTAAGCTCCGCCAACTGGCCTCTAACAGTCGATCAATTAATTTTCCGGCTTCATCATGCAAAGCCGATTTCATAAACGGACGGCGCAGATAGGAAACAGGACAGAGCATACGCACCGTCTCATTAAATGTTTCCGTTGGAACCCGCCCTGTAATCAAAAACGGAATATCGCGCAAATGATCGCTTTCCAGCTTCATGCGCATAAAATCGCGCGACCCCCGAATGACCAGATCATAATCCATCACAATCAGACCGGGGGTTTTTGTCGCCATAAGTCCGGCCATCGCCGTTTCCGGGGTGGCATAATAATCGACCTCAAAACTGCGGTCCAAAGCAGTGACAATTTCACTTCTGAATTTTTCGTGTTTGCACACGACAAGCGCACGCACCAGACCCGGTCGACGGGACTGATCCGTAACTGCATATCCTACTTTGGCTTTTGCCACCTGCGGACTGAGCATGACACCACCTTCTTGATCGGTGTCCCTGCCTATCACCCCACTATAATCTTAAGCATATGGGGCGCGGTCTTCGAATTTCAAGATTAATGGACCGTCTCTTTGGTTTTATCCTTCAAAACCAACAGGGCCAATATCGCATCTTCGATCAGGGTATCACGCTCGGTGATTTCTTCCAACAAGGCTTCACGCATTGCCAGTGTGTAATCGGACCAGTTTTCCACATCTTGTAAAAGCGCGCTAAATCCTTCGGCTTCTTCGCCCAGACCATCAATAAGGGCAGCGGTGGCAGAGGCCATTTTCATATCGTCCTCACCACCCCAAAAACCTTCGATAAAGCCGGCATCCAGTTCTTCCACACGGCGCAGAAGCAGGTCTTTCGCAGCCTCCAACGTGGCGAGCTTGCCCCGCGCGCTCAGCAACGGGGTTCGTGCAATCGCCATTTTCTCAATACGGTGCCATAAGCCCATGAAGGTCGCAAAAAAACTTTCGCTTTCTGCCTTTGTTACAAACTTGGGAAACTCGTTCTCCCCCCAGAAGCTGGCAATCACCATCACAGGCAACAAATCCTTATTGGGGCTAGCCAAGGCCCCCAGCACACGCATGCGTACCACATGAAACGGCACTTGGCTTTTGTACTGTTCAAGAAATTTGGCAACGCCTGCATCACCAATATATTTTCCGGGCTTGTTCGTCGCCATGATCACACATCTCGCATTCAAATGATTAAGCAGTGCGGCACCCTATTTTTTATCGGCCTTCAAGTCAAAGAAAATGCGAACATCATCGCCAACAACCGTTGTCGCAACCCATTGCCCCTGCCCGATCCCAAAATCATTGCGCTGAATTGTCAACTCACCTGTGGCATGTGCCTGATCGGCGTCAATCTTCACCTTAAAAGGCAACTCAACTTCCTTGCTTATTCCCCGCATGGTCAAGCTTGCCTTGGCGATATAGTCCCCGTTTTCACCTTTTGAAATCTCTATCGTTTTAAAGATTGCCTGAGGATGAGTGGACGCATCAAACCAGTCGGCGCTGACAATCTGACTATCACGCTCTGCACTTTGGGTATCCACACTGGTAATATCAATGATGATTTCGACGTGACTTTGTTCAAGATTATCCGGATCAAACGAAATAGTCGAAGTAAACGCCTTAAAGGCCCCTTCAAATTCCGCCCCGGTTTGCGTGGCGATAAATCCAAGCTTGCTGCTGTCTTTGACCGACCAATCTGTTGCAAGGGCCGGGCTTGTGATCAAAAACACGGCCACAACCGTCAACATACGTTTCAACACATCATCACGATTAATAAAATGATGTTTCAGCGCAGCGCCAATATGCAGAGTAATCAACACAAGGATCAATACCGCCATGACTTCGTGAAACGCTTTTAAGAAATCAACTGCTTCCTTGGACGGTTCCATCAATGCAGGCAACGTAAACCAGCCAAAGACTGACAGTGGGAAATTGGCCGCAGAACTCATGGCCCATCCGCTTAGCGGCATGACAAACATCACCCCATAAAGGGCAATATGCACCCCATGCGCCCCCAGACGTTCATACCACGCCATTTCAATCGGTAATTCGGGTGTTGGATTGATCAACCGCCATGCCAGTCGCAGCACAGCAAGGAACAGAACGATGACACCGATGGATTTATGTAACGCAATTTTTTCAAACATATCCGGCCCCAGCGGCAACCCGGTCATATAATAACCAAGCGGAAACATTATCAAAAAACTGAGCACCATACTGCAGTGAAAGAGCTTGGCAATCCATCCGTAAGACGTGCTGCTATTACGCAATGACATGGCGGTAATCCTTAATTTATGCGTTATTTTGCTTGCGCTTCTGTTTCAATACGGATTTTCACTTCATCGCCAACAGCCGGGACATAGGTGGAAATGCCAAAATCGGAACGTTGCAAAGTTGCTGTTGCAGAAAAACCAACGGCTGCTTTTTTCGTCATCGGGTTCGGGGCTGCTTTGTTCAGCGTTACGTTCAAGGCAACCTCTTTGGTCACGCCATGCATGGTGAGATCGCCTGTGATAATCCCGGTTTTTTCACCTGTGATTTCGATAGATTTGCTTTTGAATGTCAGGTTCGGAAAATTTGCTACATCAAAAAAATCAGCCGACTTTAAGTGTTTGTCCAACGCGGCAACATCGGTGTCGATGCTGTTTGCCTCAATAACGACCTCAACACGGCTGTCTTGGGGCTTGGCTTCATCAAAAACAAGCGTGCCGTCAAAAGTCTGGAACTCACCTTGGAAATTGGAAAACCCCATATGATTGACATAAAATTCAATCGAAGTGTGATCGGTATCAAATACATATTCTACGGGCTCCGCCTGTGCGCCGGAAACACCAAGACCGAGAGCGAATACAGAAGCGAGCAAAAGTTTTTTCATCGAGAGATATCCTTGCTTATGAGAGATGAATGGTTACTCCAAGCAAGATAATCTGTTCTTTGCACGACAAAAAGAACGTAAAACGAAAGGGATTGTTTCTAAAATTGAACCAATAACATTTCATCAAAGCACAGAATTGTTGACTCGCAAAACAAATCCGCCCTAAAAGTACTCATGGTTCTCCGAAGGCAAGAGTCTAGGAGATTAAAAGGGAACACGGTGAGACGTACCCATCAGGGATCGAAACCGTGGCTGCCCCCGCAACTGTAAGCGCAAATGTGCCGTCTGATAGCCCACTGGTAAAATGGCCGGGAAGGGAGACGGGGCGAAAAAGCGCAAGCCAGGATACCTGCCATATATACGACGATCGAGCGGGGAAGCTCACGGGGATGTCTTTTTTTCCAACCTGTACCTTCTCTACCAAACCGCTTGATCCTGACATTTATTTCTCTGATCGAGGGGATCAACATTGTTACGTAAATCTATCTTCGCTGCCGCAATGGTAAGTGTTCTGAGCATGGCGCAACAGGCCAACGCTCATTTCCAACTTATCTACACACCCGAAATTAACATCAAAAAAGCCGGAGAAGTGCCGTTAAAGCTGGTGTTCTGGCACCCCATGTCCAATGGTCATACAATGGCAATGGGCGAACCCGTTGAATTTTATTCCGTCTTCAAAGGTAAAAAGACAGACCTGAAGCCCACCTTAAACCCCATCACATTTAAGGGTCTGTCCAATGAGGCTACGGCCTACGATGCTTCTGTCACCCTGAAACGCAACGGGGATTATGCTCTCGTGGCTGTACCGGCCCCTTATTACGAAGAAAGCGAAGATATCTACATCCAGCAGATCACCAAGGTGATCATCAATAAAGGCGATGTGCCAACCAATTGGTCTGAACCGCTGGGCCTGAAAACGGAAATTGTCCCACTCAGTAAACCCTATGGCGCACTGGTCGGATCGACTTTTTCCGGTGTTGTTCTCAAAAATGGACAACCTGCGCCCGGTGTTGAAATTGAAATCGAACATATGATCGCAGAACCGGATATGAACGCCAACAAACCGCAAAATGCAAAAGTCAGCGAAGTTCCCGGCGGGGCGATTGTGGCCCTAACCGATGCCCAAGGGAAATTCAGCTTTGGCATTCCAAAGGCCGGTTATTGGGGATTTGCCGCCTTGGGGGTCGGCCCGGACAGTGAATTCAACGCTAAAGAACTCTCACAAGACGCTGTTTTATGGATCAAAGCCCACACGTTGGAGGATTAAAAGATGCATATCGTAGATGGTGCCCTTTCCAATGATGTGGTCATTGCCGGCGGTATTCTTGCCGTTGGCGGTATTGCCCTTGGGTTAAAGAAAATGGATATGGAAAAAATCCCGGCCGCCGGGATCATGGCGGCAACGTTTTTCGTTGCCTCCCTTATCCATGTGCCCATTGGTCCCAGTTCCGTCCATTTGATTATGAATGGTTTGGCAGGATTGATCTTGGGATGGACGGCTTTCCCTGCCCTGTTCGTCGGCTTATTATTACAAGCATTATTTTTTGGCTACGGCGGTGTCACGGTTTTGGGTGTCAATACCGTTGCAATTGCCCTACCCGCTGTTTTGATGCACTATATTTGTCGCACAGGTATCCGTCATTCAAACAAAAAAGTCGCCATGTTCTGGGGGGCTCTTGCCGGGGGCGGGTCAATTGCCGTCACCGCCGTACTCGTTACCATTGCCTTGGCCATTACCGGGGAATCTTTTATTCCCGCTGCCAAATTGGTCATCTTGGCCCATACCCCCGTTATGGCGATTGAAGGCTTCCTTTGTGCCTGTGCAGTTTCCCTGATCCATCGCGTCAAGCCTGAACTATTTGACAGCTTTATTCCCGTGACGGCGGTTCGCCATGCGTAAGTTTCTTGTACTCATTGCGCTGCTGGCCCTCACAACACCGGCCGATGCTCACAAGGTTATCGCTTCGGCTTGGACGGACGGGGCGGATATCGAAGGTGAAGTCGGTCTGTCCAACGGGGATGTTGCCTTGGAAGGCACAGCGGTTGAAGTCTTCGATCTTGACGATAATCTCTTGGGGGAAACAAAAATCGGTAAAGAAGGTTTGTTCCGTTTCACCCCGACCAAAGCCATTCCCCATAAATTTCGTGCGAATTTAGGAGCCGGGCATGTGGCGACCCTCATCATGCAGGTTGATGAATTACCCGACCATTTAAAAGGCGAGACAGCCCCGGTACAAACCCCATCCCAAAGCACAGATCAATCTGTTGCCGTATCCGGTGACATGCAAAAACTGGTTGCCAAAGCTGTACGTAAGGAAATCCAACCGTTACGCAAAGAAATCGCATCCTACAAGGAAAAGAACGATTTGCAGACCATCATGGGCGGGATCGGTTATATCCTTGGTCTGACCGGCATTGCCTTTTACATGGCTGCACGTTGCAAGGAAAAGAAAGGGGAATGAGCCCGGCTTCCTCAAACATGCATATGGGCGCAGGTGGATCATCATGGATGTTACGTCTTGATCCCCGCGCCCGTATCGTTGCCTCTTTTATTTTCGCATGCGTGGTCGTCAGCCTGACAGGCTTTATCAGCTTATCCATTGCGGTACTTTGCGGTGTCTTCCTCATGTTATCGGCAAAATTACCGGCCGGGGAAACTGTCAAAAAAGTCATAACGATGGACGGCTTTATTATTTTTCTCCTGTGTATGCTGCCTTTTACCACACCGGGGGAAGTCTGGTTCACCCTGTTCGGTTTTGAGGCCACATGGGAAGGGTTTTACAAAGCCTGCGAAATCACCTTAAAAGCCAATGCTGTTGTTCTAACCTTGCTCGCCCTTGTCGGCACGATTGACGCCATTGTATTGGGGCATGCCCTCAACCGTCTGCGGGTGCCGGAAAATCTGGTTCATCTCATGCTTTTCAGTGTGCGTTATATTGATGTGCTCAAACAGGAATACTTCCGCCTGCGGGTCGCGATGAAAGCACGGTGTTTTCAACCGGGCAACAACCTGCATACCTACCGTTCTATCGGCTATCTGCTCGGTATGTTGCTGGTGCGCAGTATTGAACGCTCCGAACGTATTTTAGAGGCGATGAAATGTCGGGGATTTCAGGGGAAATTCTATCTTCTGGGCGAATTCCATTTTCAAAAGCGCGATCGTATTTTCTGTCTTGCCTCTTTTCTTTTTCTCCTTGGCCTTTTTATTCTGGATATTTCTTATGGATAAACTTATTGAACTAACAAACATCCATTTTTCCTATCCCAATCAAAAACCCGTTTTAAATGGAATCGACTTTTCCCTCAGCGCCGGTGAACGTATTGCGATTAATGGGCCAAACGGTGCCGGTAAAAGCACCCTGTTTCATATTATGGTCGGATTGATCAAACCGACAGCAGGCCATGTCTTCGCCTTTAACAAGGAACGCCGCATCGAAAGCGATTTCAAAGAGGTACGCCGCCGCATCGGGTTGGTTTTTCAAGACCCCGATGACCAGTTATTTTGCCCCACAGTCGCCGAAGACATCGCCTTTGGGGTGTTGAACCTCGGCAAACCAATTGATCAAGCCCTCGCCATCGTTGAAAAAACATTGCAGGATTTACGACTGGATCATTTGCGAGATCGTGCCACCCATAACCTGTCCGGTGGCGAAAAACGTCTTGTCAGCCTCGCCTGCGTTCTGGCAATGGAGCCCGACATCCTGTTGCTGGATGAACCGACCAACGCGCTGGATGAAGGTACGCAGGAACGTCTGGTTGATATTTTAAATCATTTACCACAGGCCATGATCGTGATTTCCCATGATCCTCATTTTCGCCGCAAAGTGACAAAAAACCATTTAAACCTTGAAGGAGGACAACTTATTTCCCCTGCCCCAAAATGCAAACACGCAAAATAAGTCATCTTTCGTATCGATTTTATTAACTATTGTCTTATAGTTTATAAATGTTGCTATCCCTGTGCGTTCAAAGCGTTGATTTTTGCCTGATTTGTCCGTACTCTTGGCAACAATTGTAAATGAACAAAACAACGGTTTTAAACGTGTCTGAAGAGAAACAAAGCGATTTTGAAAAAATCGAACTGATGACAGCCATGCAAGAGTTAGCATCGCTCAAACCTGAAGAGGGTAAAGCAGCGATGATGTCTCAGGTTGATCGTGCGGCTTTGCGTGTCCTGAAAGTCCTCAAAGAGGGCAATCCGGATACATTGCAGCAAGGCACCTATCTTCAGCAGGTTAAATTCGTTCTGGGTGTCATGGAACAATGTAAAGAATTTCGCGACGGTCAGTTTACCCGCTTGGTGCGCAGCCACGCCGAAGACATCATGGTCGGTTTGGAAGATTTGCCCAAACGGTCTCAAGCCCTAAAAGAAAAGAAAAAACGCGAAGCCGAAGAAGCCAAACGCAAGGCTGCCGAAGCAAAATCCGCAGCCAAAGCCAAAGCGATTGCCGCTGGTGGGAAAGGGAGCCCGATCGATAAAGAAGAAACCGTTGTCGAAGAAATAGAACCGGATTTCCCATACGAACTGGCAGAAAAAATCTGCATTCAAACCGTTGTCCGTCATTTTGATGCCAAGCTGGACGTCCTGCGCAGTGTGCATATGTATGGACGACATTCAACAGTGGATATCGGCATTCCACCGCATTTCCTGTACACCGTCGAATTCAGCGTCTTGATCGAAGATGCCATCAAAGCCCTGATCGTGGACAGCCGCGATATTTTAGCCCGCCGCGTCTATAACGACACCGACCCCAAAGCCGACGAAGAAACAATCCGTAAAGTACTGCGGGATAAATCACGTCCGCTTCTGGATGTGGTTGAGTCCGGTTTTGCCGGCTGGGGCAGTGCCCAAGCCGAAGCCGCCAAACGTGCCCATACGGGCGAAAATGACACCGCAAAGAAAACCACAGTAAAAGAGAAAAAAGGCGGTTTATTCTCCAAACTTCTGGGTAAAGAAAAGAAACCGCAGGCCGCCCCCAAACGCGCACGAAAAAAAGAAAAAGAGGCGTGGGAAGAAGTTCTGGAAATTTTCAAGGCTGCCGAAGCCCGTGGCGAGATTTTCTTCCCCCGCACCTTCAATTTTTCCATTCTCAGCTACCTGTCGCAAATGCGTGAAAATCTGTTTAAATCAGAAGTGGAACGTATTATCCAGATTGCCGAACAAGCCAAAGGGGGTTCTACCGCAAAAGGCGCTGTCGCACGCGGTTTGGAACAATCTTTCAAGAATAATGATCAGAACTTCTTTGAAATGCTGATCCTCAACCTGCTGTACACCAAAAACTCCATTGGCTTGGCCGAAGTTCAAACCGCCTGTATGGGACAAAAACTGGATGAAGGACGCTTGCCGCTTTCCGTACCGGAAATGGGTCGTCGTCCCAATGCCTATGCCACACAAATCATCAAGCTGTTGAAAGAGCCTTGCGAGCCGCGTGTTCTTAAAAATTGTCTGGAATATTTTTTCGAAGCAATCTTGGTTTTGCATCTGATTAAGTATGAAAAAGATTTCGCAAACGCGTCAACTTATCTGGAATCACAAAAAGAAAGTCTGGCGAAGCCGCTTCAGGGTGTCATCGATGGCATTCTCGGTTTAATGGACCGTGTTCTTTTTGCCCGCCAACAGGCGCGCGAAACTGGTGAAGATACCTCACACAACACCAAAGACACCATTTCCCATACAATTGGCAAATTCATTACGGCCTATGAAGGCATGTATGAAAAGATGAAAAAATCCTAAGCCATGCCTGATAAAATCCGTGCCTTTATTTTGATTATCGGGAACGAGGTTTTATCGGGGCGAACCCGCGATGCAAACCTCACATTCCTTGCCAATGCCTTAAATGAAATCGGCATTCAGGTTGGCGAAGCCCGCGTCATTCCCGATGATGAAAAGATCATTATCGATACGGTGAATTATGCGCGCACGGCCTTTGATTACGTCTTTACAACGGGCGGCATCGGCCCAACGCATGACGATATCACCGCCGCCTGTATCGCCAAGGCCTTCAAGCGTCCGCTTATTCGCAATGAAAAGGCGGTTGCCATGCTTCAAACCCATTACAGGCCGGAAGATTTAAACGAAGCACGTCTGCGTATGGCAAATACCCCCAGCGATGCCATTTTGATTGAAAACCCTATCAGCAAAGCTCCTGGTTTTCAAATCGACAATGTTTTTGTTCTGGCGGGGGTTCCACGCATCGCACAAGCCATGTTTGAAAACCTCAAACCCCGTTTAAAAGGCGCTGTGCCAGTTATCTCCAAAACCATTTCGACAGACTTAGGGGAAGGCCTTATTGCCGGGCCGTTAGGAGACATTCAAAATAAATTCCCAAATATTGAGATCGGCAGTTACCCTTACTTTCGTGAGGGGAAAACAGGTGTCAGCCTTGTCGTGAGAGCGTTAAACGAAGAAGATATTGATCTTTGTTTAGAAAGAATCAAAGTAATGATTGAATCTTTGGGTGGAAAGCTTATTTTCTCTGTATGAGAAACCCTTTAAGCCATCTGCACTGGACTGCACAAACCACCTTAATTTTCCTGTTCAAACATATGTTGGCAGGGATATGCGGTGGCTTTTTCTTTGGTGCCTTACTTCTTTATTACGACATCAGCAAACTATGGACGATGATATCGTCTTCTTCCGATGGCTGGCTGGTTATGATTGTGATGTTTACCGGTTTGGCGGTTACATTTGGCAGTATCGCTATGGGCTGGGGCATTTTCAGCCTTGCGCAGGAACGCGATGATCCGCCGGAAGACCACACCTATTATTGATCTAGAGCAAATCCCGAGCAATCTGATTCAGATTGCGACGACGCATTTGCGTAAAATCAATAAGTTAGAGCATTTCGGGTGAGCCAATGCGAACCTAAATGCTCTAGCGACGAATAACCGTCTGGCTTAGGGGCAAACGATCCTGCCATCCAAAACGCACCAGTTCAGGGACTTCGTGCTCTTCCTCAGGATAACCGATACACAGATAGGCGACCAAATCCCAGCTTTCCTCGTCAATATCCAGAATTTCCTTGATCGTTTCCGGTTCCACAATCGAAACCCAGCCCAATCCAATACCTTTGGCGCGCGCAGAAAGCCACAATGTCTGGATACTGGAGACAACCGAATATTTTAAGGTTTCCGGCATGGTTTTCTGACCCAACCCCTTGCCAATATCGGTTTGAGTATCACAAAAAACCGCAATATGGGCCGGGGCCCGATCCAGACCGGATAATTTTAAAGAAGCATAGGTGTCCGCCTCTTTGCCCTGATAATCTTCTAAAGCCTCACGATTACAGGCTTCAAAATTGTTGCGGACCTTGTCACGGCGTGTGCGATCTTCGACGACGACAAAGCGCCACGGCTGGCTATTTCCGACCGATGGGGCCAAGGTTGCGGTTTCCAGCAACTCATCCAGCATCCCTTGCGGTAAAGGGTCGGCTTTAAACCGTCGAACATCCCTGCGCCAACGAAACAATTCATCAAGTTTTTCGCAGAATTCTTTATTAAAAACCGGTGGCATTCCTCAACCCTTTTGTCTAATTCTTTGCAAAATTCAGATGACAAAATGAGGACATTTCCTCGGCATCAATGGGGCGACTATAATAAAAGCCCTGAATCAAGTCGCATTCCTGCTGCGCGACGAACTGACGTTGATTTTCTGTTTCAACACCTTCTGCAACAACCTTGATCCCCAGTTTATGTGCCATAACGATAATAGCCTCAACCAAAGCAGCATCACCACTGTCAACTTCAACATCCATTATGAACGAGCGGTCAATTTTCAAAACATCAAAAGAAAAACGTTTTAAATAGTTCAGTGACGAATAACCGGTGCCGAAGTCATCCAGATATATTTTTATACCTAATGCCTGAATATCATCCAATAAAACGGCTGTCCCTTCGGGGTCCTGCATCACCTGTGTTTCTGTGATTTCAAACGCGAGTGCTCCGGCTGATATTCCGTAATACTGCAACATTTTTTCTATATCATGGACTAGGTTATTGTTGCGCAATTGGTGCGGCGACAGATTAACGGCCACCCGGATGTCCTTCATCACCGGGTCATTTTGCCATTTTTGAATTTGCTGACAGACCTGTTTAAGGACAAGGTGCCCAATACCGTCAATCAGACCGGTTTCTTCGGCAATCGCAATAAAATAGTTTGGGGCCACCAGCCCTTTAAAGGGGTGTTGCCAACGCACCAAGGCTTCACAAGAAACAATCCGGCCTTGCTTTACATCCACAACCGGTTGATAATAAACGACGAATTCTTCCTTCTTAATGGCTTTGCGGATTTCGCGTTCCAGCACCATTTGTTCATGGGCTTCGGCGTTCATTTCCTGTGTAAAAAAGCGAAAATCATTACGCCCGGCTTCCTTGGCCCGATACATAGCCGTATCCGCATTTCGCAACAGGACTTCCAAATCCTGACCATCATCAGGAAAGACCGTCACACCGACACTACCGGAAACAAAAATCTCATGGCCTGCCAAAGAAAACGGCTGCGACAATTGATATAAAATTTTATTTGCAATTTTTTCAATATCGTTCACGTGATGCAAATCGGGAATGATCACTGTGAACTCATCCCCACCCAAACGCGACACCGTATCAGTTTCGCGCACACACGTGCTGATCCGCACGGCGGCTTCCTGAAGCAATGCATCACCCACATTGTGGCCCAATGTGTCATTCACGCTTTTAAAACGGTCCAGATCCAGAAACATCAGGGCGACTTGTGTTTTGTGGCGTTTGGCGCGCACCATAGAACGACTGAGACGGTCAAGAAACAAATTGCGGTTCGGCAAATTGGTCAAGGCATCATAATTGGCCTGATGGCGGATCAGTTCTTCGGCTTTAATCCGTTTGGTAATATCACTGAACACCGCAACATATTGGGTTGTTTCATTGTTTTCATTATGCACCGCTGAAATGGATAACCATTCTGCATAAAGGTCGCCATTTTTACGCCTGTTCCAAATTTCCCCGTGCCAATGCCCGTTTTGCGATAACTGCAACCACATTTTGTGATAAAACGCTTTATCCTGTCGCCCTGAGCTTAAAAAACCCGGATCCCGCCCAATGACTTCGTCTTCCGTATATCCCGTTACATGCGTAAAAGACGGGTTAACCGCCTGAATGCGATTGTGCGCGTCTGTAACGACAATGGCTTCGGAGGTCGTTTCAAAGACGGTTTGCGCCAGACGCAATTCATTTTCATAAAGCTTACGATCCGTTATATCGACAACGGCCCCCACCAGCCCCATTGCTCCACCGGGTTCCTGAAAACGTGCTTTATGCAATAAAAGATGATGGGTGCCATCTGATCGGGTGAAGGATAATTCCTCCAGACTATGCCCCCCTTGCGCATAGAGAGTATCGTCCAGTCTGCTGACTCTTTCTGCCAACACACTTTCATAAAGTTCTGTTGCTTTCTTGCCTATAATGTCAGATTTGGGTGTTTCAATAAAATCGGCCATTGCAGTGTTGCACCCGATGTACCGTCCTTCTCGGTCCTTGTAATAAATCGGGGTCGGGACGGCATCAATTACCGTTTGCAGGAACTCTGCCTGTTGTTGCAACGCCTCATGGGCTTCACGCATTTTTTGTTCCAGAAGGCAGACCCGCAAAGCGCGTTCCACGCCTTGTTCCAGTTTTAACAGAAATTCATTTCCACCTGTTTTTAAAATGAAATCCTGTGCGCCTGCCTGCATGGCTTCAACAATAACTTCGTGTTCTTCCGCACCCGTCAACATGACTACAGCCACATGACTTCCTTGCGTGCGCAAATGCTTCAGCATTTCAAGACCGTTCATGCCCGGGTCCATCAAATGATCCAGCACAACAAGGTTGACCGCCTGATTTTCCAGATGGGTCAGAGCATCGCCGGCATTGTTGCAGGTCGCAGTGTCATAGCCTTTTTGAGATAAAAACCCACTGACCAGCTTGCGTATAATCAAATCATCATCGACCACCAAAATTTTGGTATTCTGTGCTTCAACAGGCATCCGAGTTCGCAGTTTTTTTAGTTTATCCTCACATAAGGTTTAGCTTATTTTGATTTATTTTTCTAAGCCTTTATGCACCTGACAATATAAAAAAACCTGACTTATAAGGACACTGTGTAAATTAGCACTTGAAAACCATGACAAGCTTGGCGCACAATCCGCGCAATTTTTACAGTAATCGAATGGAGATAGACCATGCCCTTTCAATTGATTTTACCGTGGCTTGTTATGCTTCCTATGCTTTACGGCAGCACACTTGTCGGCGTACCGTTGTTTTTGGCATTTTTAATCGCTGCAATTGGTTTATCTGCCATGCATTTCTGCGATATGAGCTGTTCCAAGTCCGAAAACGGCTAAATCAGACTTTCCGCCCGCTTGGACAGTTTTCGCAAAATTCTGTCCAGCGCGGCGTATTCTTCCGTCGATAAAGATGCGCTGACATCATCTTCGAAATCCAACGCCATTTTCCCAATGGAATTAAAAACCCGACGACCTTCCGGTGTCAGGGTCAGCAGATTACGGCGCCGATCAACCGTATCGCCTTCGCGCTGGATCCAGCCTTTCTTTTCCAAACGTGCAACGGCCCGTGAAATCTGAACCTTATCCAGATGGGAATGGGCCCCGATCTCATGGCCACTTTGCGGTTCCAAATGGCCAAGATTCGCCATGACCCGCCATTCCCCGATTGTCATATCAAAATCTTTTGAATACCGTTTTGAAAATCCCGTACTCATTAAATGTGCAATGACCGCCATACGATAAGGCAAATACTGATCCAGAATAAGGTCGCACTTATCGTCGTCGTCTTCATCTCTGAGTAACATGGGAACCCCTTTTTTTCTTAAACCCACATATTTATAGCCACGTTTATAGCCATGAACCTGCTTTTTTTGCAAGGTTTTGCCATTTTTCCCTTGAAATGGTTTCAAATGAAATTATTATTAATGGAAACTAATTTTCATTGACCCGATTATCAGGAATATCACACCCATGAAACTCGCAACGCTCAAAGACGCAAGCCGTGACGGTCAACTGGTCGTTGTCTCTCGTGACCTTACGCTTTGCACGCCGGTTCCCCAAATTGCCCGGACCTTGCAAGCTGCTATTGATAACTGGGCAGACACCGCACCCAAACTACAAGCGGTCTCCGATCAATTAAATGCCGGCGAGATTAAAGAGACAAAAGCCTTTGATCAAACAGAATGCATGGCCCCTTTGCCTCGTGCTTACCAATGGGCAGACGGGTCGGCTTACATCAACCATGTGGAACTGGTTCGCAAAGCCCGTGGGGCAGAATTACCGGATAGCTTCTGGACAGATCCTTTGATGTATCAAGGGGGATCGGATGATTTTATCGGTCCGCGCGATGATATTGCGCTGGCATCTGATGAATGGGGTGTGGATTTTGAGGCGGAAATCGCGGTTATTACCGATGATGTTCCCATGTCCACCACGCCCGAACAGGCGGCCCCCCATATCAAGCTGCTGATGCTGGTCAATGACTGTTCCCTGCGCGGACTTATTCCCGGTGAACTGGCAAAAGGGTTTGGCTTCTTCCAGTCAAAGCCTGCTTCTGCCTTTTCCCCGGTGTGCGTCACCCCGGATGAATTGGGCGATGCGTGGGATGGGGAAAAACTGTCCCTCCCCCTGCTGTCCACTTTAAATGGACAAGCTTTTGGCAAGCCGGATGCGGGCGTTGACATGACTTTTACCTTCCCCAAACTCGTTTCCCATATTTGCAAAACCCGCAATGTCGGGGCGGGTGCCATCATTGGCTCCGGCACCATTTCCAATAAAATGAATGGCGGACCGGGCAGACCTATTTCACAAGGCGGTGTCGGTTATTCCTGTATCGCAGAAATCCGCATGATTGAAACCATCGAAGATGGTGCCCCTAAAACCCCCTTTATGAAATTTGGCGATACCATCCGCATTGAAATGCTGGATAAAAACGGACAATCCATCTTTGGCAGCATTGAACAAACCGTGGTGAAAAACGTATGAAGCTTTATGACTACTGGCGTTCGTCCGCCTGCTATCGTGTACGGATTGGGCTAAACTTGAAAAATATACCGTACGAACATATTTGCGTGCATCTGGTCAAAGACGGCGGTCAACACCATAAAGCGGATTACAAAGCCAAAAATGCGCAAGGCTTCGTGCCGTCACTGGAATTGGAAGACGGCCATATCCTGACACAATCGATGGCAATTCTGGAATATTTGGATGAGGCTTACCCGGCCTCGCCCTTTCTTCCCAAAAGCCCACGCGAGCGGGCTTACGTGCGCTCACTCGCCAACATGATCAGCGCCGACATTCACCCGGTAAATAATTTGCGCATTCTGAAATACTTAACAAAGCAACTCGGCGTAGAAGAAGATACAAAAACAGCATGGTACCAACATTGGGTCGTTGAAGGATTTAACGCATTGGAACAACGGCTCGGCGATGACCCGTTTTGTTACGGCGAGACCCCCGGCTTGGCCGATATCTGTCTTATCCCCCAAGTTTATAACGCCCATCGGTTTAACATTGACATGGCCCCCTACCCCAAAATTGCGCGCATCAATGAAAACTGCCTGAAACAGGATGCCTTTCAAAAAGCCTTGCCTGAAAATCAGCCGGATGCGGAATAAAAGACAACAACAACCACCGCGTTTTATGATAGCGTTCCCTCCATCAAAATAAAGAAAGAGGGAACCATGTGTCGTTGGCTTGCATATTGCGGTGATCCGATTTTTCTGGATAGCCTCCTGTTTGATACGGAGAATTCCCTGATCGAACAAAGTTTGCATGCACGCAAATCCGTCAGCGCAATCAATGGTGATGGATTTGGTGTTGGATGGTACGGAGACCGTCAAACGCCGGGCCTGTTTCGCGATATTTTACCCGCATGGAACGACAGCAATCTGAAATCTATGGCCCATCAGATAAAATCGGGGCTCTTTTTCGCCCATGTCCGCGCTTCGACCGGGACACCTGTCTCGCGTGAAAACTGTCATCCGTTTGTCTATAAAAACTGGTTGTTTATGCATAACGGGCAAATTGGCAATTACCGTGATGTCCGTCATGGTTTGGAAATGACGCTCAATGCCAATCTTTTTGCCCATCGTTTAGGCGCCACCGACAGTGAATTGCTTTTTCTGCTTTTAATTCAAAACGGTTTGGAACAAGACCCGGTTGCGGCCTTGCGCAAAACCTTGCATCAAACCATAAACATGATGGATCAACTCAACGCGGAACATCCATTGCGTTTTACCGCCTGCCTCAGCAATGGACAGGATATTTACGCCCTGCGCTTTTCCAGTGACCCGCAGGCCCCCAGCCTGTTTACCTGCACTCAAAACGGGGCAACGCTCATTGCTTCCGAACCCCTCAGCAACGATGGTGTCAACTGGTGCTCGCTTGATCAAGGGACCTTGCTGCATGCCACAAAAGATGGTGTCGTAAGTCAGGCTTTTAGCCTTTAGTCTCAAACAAAGGCTTCACACCCCCGCTGGGCATACGGGCGCGGTTTTCTTCAACTTCGCGCAAGGCCGTTGCCGGTTTCATGGTTTTGAGCGAACGGATTGCCAAGTCCTGATATTCCTTCGTTCCCGCACGTTTCCATGCAAATTCTTCGTCAGTGACTTGCCGCATGACTTTGGCAGGAACCCCGCCAATCAAAGATCGCTTATCAAACTTTAATCCCGCACGTACAAAGGCAGAAGCCGCCACAATACATTGTGGTCCAATTTCGGCCCCATCCATAATCACCGCATTCATACCCACCAGCGCGTCTTCGCCCACGACACAGCCATGTAAGACGGCTCCATGACCGATGTGTCCGTTTTTCTTCACCACCGTATCAGTGCCGGGAAAACCATGCATCACGCAAGTATCCTGAATGTTTGAGCCTTCTTCCAGAACCAACCGACCGAAATCGCCACGCAAACAACAGGCAGGACCGACATAAACACCGGGACCCACAATCACATCCCCGATCAAAACCGCATCAGGATGAACAAAGGCGGTTTCATCAATCACCGGCACGATACCGTCAATTTCATAAACTTTTGGGGACATGGACATCTAAGGGTACTCCTGAAGCACAAAAGAAAAAAAGCGGACTTCAACTTTTATGCCGAAGCCCGCGTCTTTCGGGAAGTAAAGAATTGTTAACGACGGCTTTGCATCACACGGAAACGCCCCGATACAAAATTCCCATCCGTCAGGGCCGCATTCGCCGCCGGGTTTGCACCGGTCGCATGGAAATCAGAAAATGCGGCTGACTGGTTGACAAACACGCCCCCCGTCAAGTTGATGGACAGGTTGACACCTGCCTCCAGCGCAGCTTCTTCCACCTGTGCAATCACGTCTTCGTTTTTGGAATACATGCCCAATGTAATCGCACCATGTTCCGAAATAGTTTTGCGCATTTTCTGGATACTGTCGGCTGTATCTTCCGTTGCAATCACAAAGACAATGGGGCCAAACAGTTCTTCACTGTATTTATCAATCTCGTCCCCGTTCAGCTTCACAATCACCGGCGTATGGCATTGAATACCTTTGAACATCGGGTGATCGATTTGCGTGGTATCCAAGACCACTTCACCCAATCCCTTGGCCTGTTCCATACGGTCTAAAATCGCTTTATTCTGAATAGTGCCTAAAACCTCAACCGCGCGTTCCGGCACAGACAGGAATTTTTCAACACCTGTGGCAATGGCTTTGGCAACGTCATCAAAGCTCATGTTCTCGCCATTTACATCAATGCCGCCTTTGGGGATGAAGATATTTTGCGGGGTCGTACACATTTGCCCGGAATACAGGCTGAACGTGAAAGACAAATTGCGTGCAATCCCTTTGATATCATCAAAATCATCAATAATAATCGCATTGACCCCGGCTTTTTCCGTATAGACTTGGGCTTGCTTACAATTATCTTCCAACCAGTTACCAAATTCGCTGGACCCGGTGAAATCAATAATTTTGGTATCGGGATGTGTGGCAAATTCCTTCGTGATCGGTGCTTCCAGCGTATCCACCGCCAAACAAACCAAATTGGGATCAATCCCGACTTCGCTGAGCACATCACGAATAACACGCACCGTAATTGCCAAGGGCAAAACAGCGCGCGGATGCGGTTTGACAATGACGGCGTTCCCGGTCACCAAAGAAGCAAACAAACCGGGATAGCCATTCCATGTCGGGAACGTCGCACAACCGACCATCAAGGCAACACCACGCCCGACAGCGGTAAATTTCTTTTTCATTTCCAACGGATCATTCTTGCCCTGTGGCTTGACCCAATCGGCTGTTTCCGGGTGACGCATCATTTCATCATAGCCATAGGCAACAGCCTCCAGCCCCCGGTCTTGCGCATGCGCCCCACCGGCCTGAAAAGCCATCATAAAGGCTTGACCTGTGGTGTGCATAACGGAAAACGCAATCTCGAAACTTCTGGCATTCAGACGTTCCAGCACTTCCATGCACACACCGGCGCGCCCTTTTGGCCCCAATTTACGCCATGCAGGTATCGCCGCTTTGGCTGCTGTCATCATCGCATTTACATCAGGTGCCGGATAATCAATATCAAACGTCACACCGAACGGGCCGTCTTCTGACCCTTTGGTCGTGCCGTTGTGCGGCTGGTCGATTTCAAAGGCTTTGCCCAAATGAGATTGAAAAGCCTTGATCCCGTCATTCTGTGCACTCTCGCCATAAACGCGCGGGCTGGGCATTTCTTTATAAGCGGACCAATATCCACGTGAACGTGCTGCGGCACAGGCTTGATCCAGTTTTTCCTGATGACGTTCAAAAAGCTCGAGGCTCATTTTCCTAATTCCCTATTCTTGGATGTGTTTCTTTTTTTAAGATCGTCTGTTTTCATTACAGAAGATCAAGCCATTCCTTGACCCATTCAATTGCTTCTTCATCGGGCAACGGTTGCGTGCAGGCGTCCACTTCCAGACGATCCCCCACCCGTTTTGCCCCACAGGCAGCAAAAGCAGCGTCCATATCCTTGCCCGCTTTGCAGAACGTATCGGAATAAGTCTGATCGCCCAGTGCGATAATGCCATATTTCACGCTGGACAAATCGGGTGTGTTTTCTTTCATGGCCTCAAACAAGGGAATAATATTATCGGGCAGTTCCCCCAGTCCATGCGTTGAACAACTGATGATGATGGTGTCATGTCCTTCCAGCACAGCGCATCCGTCGTCAAAATCCTCGATGATCTCTACATCATGGTCCAGACGCGACAATTCATCATTCAGCGCCTCCGCCACCATCTGGGCATTTCCCGATTCTGTTCCTACGAATATCGCGATGCTTGTCATTTCTTACACTCGTTCTTCTTTGTTTAACCCTGCATGATCCCTAGATAAAAGATGGCTTTTTTGCCTTGCGTACACATCTATATAAGGATCGGCCCTTTTTCTTTTAACATTAATGTTTGAATGTTTCTAATTTTTTTGATACTAAATTTATATAAAGTTGTCTAGTTTTGTATCACATTATTTTTTAGAAGACGAAACAAGGCACAAATTGAAAATACCTTTTGCCAAGGGGAGAGGAAGAATATGTCCAAGACAGATGATGCATTGCTTGCCCGCATTGCCAACAACGAAAAACTTATGTCAACCGATGAACTGACGCCGGGCTATCGCGGGGAACTGCGCCGTTTGCTCGTGGCTTTTGTCGATTCTGAACTGGCTGGTGCCGCAGGCTTTGTCGATACCATCAACAAAGCACCGGGAATGCGCGAACGCTGCACCGCTGCGCGTATCGTGTCCGAAAAGTTTGACCATGCCCAGCAGGCGCTGACCCTTTTGGAAGATTTTAGTGTAAATACAGACCTTTACGTTCAGTCTCATCCGTGGGATGCGCGTCTGTCACGTACCATTGATCTGGGCAACCGCCGCATTGGTGGGGACAAACGTTTGAACGTTTTTCACTACCCCTTTGAAGGCTGGCTCGACTCCGTTGTGATGAACATGTTGATGGGCCTTGCCTCTTCCATCCAGCTTGAAGAACTGACCCATTGTTCCTACGCCCCGCTGGTTGCTGTCATGGGCGAGATTGCCGCACGTGAGGCCGAACATGCCGAATTGGGGCGCAAAGGCCTGCAAAAAGCCATCGAAAACGGTTATAGTCTGGAAGCGGCACAAGCCAGTGTCGATTACTGGTATCCGCGTGTCGCCGCCACATTCGGCAAAAGCGATTCGCAACGTTTTGAACAGGACAAAGCCTATGGCCTGCGTAAAACAGCCAACGCCGATCTGCTGGCAAAGTGGGAAAGCCGCATGGCAGAACAACTCGCCAGAATCGGACTGGAAGCGCGCTGTTAGGAAAGTTATCAATTTCAAACGATATTACCTATTTTTTGTATCATATTATTTTTTAGGATCTGAAATTGGCTAATCCTCACGCCCCCTATCTGGATGGATGCACAGATATTTTATCTGAACTGGATGATAAATATGTCCTGAGCCTTCGCCTGAACCGACCGAAGGCACGCAATGCCTTGCGTACGCAATTACTGCACGAACTTGCACAAACCCTTGGCAAAGCAAACCGTGACGAACATGTGCGCTGTGTTGTTTTAACCGGTGGTGAAAAAGTCTTTGCCGCCGGTGCCGACATTACGGAAATGGCAGATAAAACCCCTGTCGATGTTTTGAACGATCCGCGCGCCGATCATTGGGCTGCCATTCGGACCTTTAACAAACCCCTGATCGGGGCCGTCAATGGTTTTTGTCTGGGCGGTGGGAATGAATTGGCAATGCATTGCGATATCCTGATTGCCGGAAAAAACGCCCAATTTGGGCAACCGGAAATTAACCTCGGCATCATTCCCGGTGCGGGCGGAACGCAACGCCTCACCCAAATGATTGGAAAATCAAAAGCCATGCGTATGGTCCTTGCCGCGCAATTCATGTCGGCTGAGGACGCTGAAAAAGCCGGACTGGTCGCAGAAGTGTGTGAACCGGAACTGACATATGACAAGGCCTACGCCCTTGCCTGTGTGATAGCGTCCAAACCGCCTGTTGCGGCACGTTTAGCAAAAGAATCCGTACTCAAAGCCTCTGACGCTCTTCTCGCTGAAGGGCTGGCGTTTGAGCGCAAAGCCTTTGGCACCTTGTTTGCCACCGAAGACAAAGCCGAAGGCGTTGCCGCCTTCATGGAAAAACGAAAACCTGTATTTAAGGGACGCTAAGAACAATGACCTTAGAAACCATCCTGTTTGAAAAGAAAGACGGCTACGCCAAAATCACGTTGAACCGCCCCGATGTGCTCAACAGTTTTAACGAAACCATGCATGTTGAATTGCGTGATACCTTAAAAGACTGCCAAAAAGACGACACCGTACGCGCCATTTTGCTGACCGCCGCCGGGCGTGGTTTTTGTGCCGGACAGGATTTGGGCGATCGTGCCGTACAAGGCGATGAAGGACCGCGCGATTTATCCCAAACCATTGAGAAGTTTTATAACCCGTTGATCCGCCTCATCCAGTCCATCGAAAAACCTGTTGTCTGCGCTGTCAATGGTGTCGCTGCGGGTGCAGGGGCCAATATCGCCCTTGCCTGTGACATCGTCTATGCCGCAGAACGTGCCAGTTTCATTCAAGCTTTCTGTAAAATCGGCCTGATCCCCGATAGCGGCGGCACCTGGAGCCTGCCCAATCTGGTCGGCATGGCACGCGCCAAAGCCTTGGCCTTGCTGGGTGAAAAAATCAGTGCAACCCAAGCCGAAGAATGGGGCATGATCTGGAAATGTGTCGATGACGATGCCTTAAACGAAACCACCGAGGAACTTTGTCTCCACCTCGCCCAACAACCGACATTGGGGTTGGGATTGATCAAACGGGCCCTAAATGCCGCCCCGACCAATACGATGGATGAACAACTTGATCTGGAACGCGACCTGCAAAAACTCGCCGGGTTCAGTGAAGATTATAAAGAAGGTGTCAGCGCCTTTTTGGAAAAACGCAAACCGAACTTCACAGGTAAATAACAATGGCTGCCCTTTCCACATCAGATACTGTTGCCGTCATCGGTGCCGGCACAATGGGGGCCGGAATTGCTCAGGTTGCCGCCAAAGCCGGGCATCCTGTCTTGCTGTTTGACGCCCAGCACGGCGCAGCCCAATCGGGTAAAGACAAAACCGCCAAGGGACTAAACCGCCTTGTTGAAAAAGGCAAAATGTCCCAACCCGATGTCGATGATTTACTTTCGCGTATCCAGATCGTTGAGAACCTCAGTGATCTGGCCCCGGCCAAACTGGTCATCGAAGCCATTGTTGAAAATCTGGACATTAAACAAAACGTCTTTGCTCAGTTGGAAGATATCTGTTCTGCCGACACCATTATGGCTTCTAATACGTCATCCATTTCATTAACAGCAATTGGTGCAAAACTGAAACGATCCAATCGCTTGGTCGGTATGCACTTCTTCAATCCTGCACCGATCATGCAATTGGTTGAGGTTATTTCCGGCCTGACAACTGCAAAAGAAGTTGCTGATTGCGTTTACGAAACGAGTCTGTCTTGGGGTAAAAAACCGGTTCATGCCAAATCCACACCGGGCTTTATCGTCAACCGTGTGGCGCGCCCTTTTTACGCAGAAGCTTTACGTGTCCTTGAAGAAGGTGGCGCAGACATTGCCACCATCGACACGGCCTTAAAAGACGTTGGCGGATTTCGCATGGGACCGTTTGAACTGATGGACTTGATTGGTCTGGATGTAAACTATGCCGTCACACTGACTACATGGGGGCAATTTTATAACGATCCCCGCTTTCTGCCATCCCTTATTCAAAAGGAACTGGTTGATGGCGGTCTTTTGGGTCGCAAATCCGGCCGTGGTTTTTACGAATATGGCGATAACGTCCCCAAAGCCGGGCCCCATAACGCAGATAAAGGCTTAAAGCCGTCCAAGATCATTGTTGAAGGCGATCTTGGTCCCGCCGAAGTTCTGGTGGAACGCATGATCAAGGCCGGACTGGATGTCGAACGCATTGATGACCAAGACAGCATGGTGGACCGCATTATTGTCGGGCATACGCATTTAATGCTGACACCGGGTATGCTGGCAAGCGAGCTGGAAGCCTCCATGATCATGGAAGAAAACGAGGCCCTTGTGCTGTTTGACCTTGCTATTGATTACGCAAAAACCACACGCATCACCATTGCCCCGTCCGACACCGCAGACGAAGAACATGTGGCGGAGGCTTGCGGCCTGTTTCAATCTTTAGGGATTGACGTCAGCGTTCTGGACGATATCCCCGGTCTGATTGTGGCACGCACTGTCGCCATGATCATCAACGAAGCCGCAGATACTGTTCACAAACAAGTTTGCAGCGTCACAGACGTGGACCTTGCCATGCAAAAGGGTGTGAATTATCCGAAAGGCCCATTGGCTTGGGCAGACGAAATCGGGCC
Source organism: Terasakiella brassicae (assembly GCF_014641495.1). Taxonomy (GTDB): domain Bacteria; phylum Pseudomonadota; class Alphaproteobacteria; order Rhodospirillales; family Terasakiellaceae; genus Terasakiella; species Terasakiella brassicae. The sequence continues at coordinate 66,738 of NZ_BMHV01000012.1, read as the reverse complement.
GGATTATATCAGTGCCGTCATTGAAAATATGGGACGGACCTATGGCGAAGACCGTTATCGGACCTCCATCCTCCTGCGGCGCAAAGTCAATACGGGGAAATATTTCCATGACTGAGACAGCACAAAAATGGGCGCAGGCCTCTGTCGATGTCATGTACCCAAATGATCACATGGCCCAATCCATGGGGATTAAGATCACCGAGATTGCACCGGGATATGCCAAGGCCACTATGACCGTGCGTAAAGATATGCTCAACGGTCATGCCATGACCCACGGCGGGGCGACCTTTGCCTTGGCCGATACAGCTTTTGCCTATGCCTGCAACACCTATAACAAAGTCACCGTGGCCTCTGGCTGCGACATCACCTACAGCGCCCCCAGCCATGAAGGCGATATTCTGACAGCCGTGGCCAAGGAAACTATTCTGATGGAACGTTCAGGCATCTATGACATCACAATTACCAAACAGGACGGCACCATTGTTGCCCTGTTTAGGGGACGATCAAGAACGATTTCGGGACAGTTGATCCCGGACACAGAGGAAACAAAAAAATGAGTGAAGCTTACATTATTGATGCCATCCGCACCCCGATTGGACGTTATGGCGGCAGCTTGTCCAAAGTCCGTGCCGATGATCTGGGGGCGATCCCCATGAAAGCGTTGATGTCGCGTAACCAAACCGTTGACTGGTCCACGATTGATGATGTGATTTATGGCTGCGCCAATCAGGCAGGCGAAGACAACCGCAACGTTGCGCGCATGTCCGCCTTGCTGGCTGGTTTGCCCACGACAGTTCCGGGTACAACAGTCAATCGTTTGTGTGGATCCGGTATGGATGCTGTCGGATTGGCTGCACGCTCTATCAAGGCTGGTGATTGTGAACTTATGATTGCCGGTGGTGTGGAAAGCATGTCGCGTGCCCCTTTTGTCATGCCCAAGGCAGAAACCGCATTTTCCCGCGCCAATGCGGTTTATGACACCACCATTGGCTGGCGCTTCGTCAATAAACTGATGGAAAAACAATACGGCACGGACTCCATGCCCGAAACGGCAGAAAATGTCGCCGAAGATTTCAACATCACCCGCGCAGATCAAGATGCCTTTGCCTTACGATCCCAACAAAAGACCAAAGCCGCACAGGATGCAGGCCGACTGGCAGAAGAAATTTGCCCTGTCACCATTCCTCAGCGCAAAGGTGATCCAAAAATCGTTGATACGGATGAGCACCCGCGTGCCGATACCACGCTGGAAACATTGGCAGGCTTACGGGCCCCGTTTCGCGATGGCGGTAGTGTTACAGCGGGCAATGCCTCCGGCGTGAATGACGGGGCCTGTGCCTTGTTATTGGCGTCCGAAGAAAAAGCAAGCGAATTGGGGTTGAAGCCGCGCGCCCGCGTTGTCGCAATGGCAACCGCCGGAGTAGAGCCGCGCATTATGGGGATCGGTCCAGCGCCCGCCTCACAGAAAGTTCTGGAAAAAGCCGGTCTGTCCATCAAGGATATGGACGTGATCGAACTGAACGAAGCCTTTGCCTCACAGGGCTTGGCTGTTCTGCGTGAACTCGGTGTGGCAGATGATGCCGAACACGTCAACCCCAATGGCGGGGCCATTGCCTTGGGTCACCCCTTGGGGATGAGTGGGGCGCGTCTAATCACCACCGCCCTTTATGAACTGGAACGCCGCAAAGGGCGTTATGCCCTGTGCACCATGTGTATCGGTGTCGGTCAAGGCATCGCCACCATCATCGAACGCATATAAACATATAAAAAATACAGATTAATTGTTATAAAATGACCAACAGGGAATGTTTGGGAGGAACTAAATTATGCAACATACGGATATCCCTTTACTCGGGGAACTCGACCCTATCGAAAAGGCAAGCGTGGATGAGCTGCGCTCGCTGCAATTCAAACGCATGAAATGGTCACTGGACCATGCCTATAACAACGTTTCATATTATCGCGCGAAATGTGTGGATGCGCAGGTCCACCCCGATGACCTGAAGCATCTGGACGATCTTAAAAAATTCCCCTTTACCACCAAAGAAGATTTACGCAAGGCTTATCCGTTCAGCAGTTTCGCTGTCCCGATGGAATCCATTGTGCGCGTTCATGCTTCCTCTGGCACGACCGGGAAACCAACCGTTGTAGGCTATACCAAACAAGACTTGAAAGTCTGGGCCGGTGTGGTTGCACGTTCTCTGCGCGCTGCAGGCGTTAATCATAGTGACCGGGTCCATGTTGCTTATGGTTACGGCTTGTTTACAGGGGGGTTAGGTGCACATTACGGGGCAGAAGAACTGGGTTGTACCGTCATTCCCATGTCCGGCGGGCAAACCGAAAAACAGGTTCAGTTGATCCGCGATTTCGACCCTGACGTTATCATGGTCACACCGTCCTATATGCTTGTTCTGGCCGATGAAATGGAACGCCAAGGGCTGGACCCTCGCGCCATTAAATTACGCTGCGGAATCTTTGGGGCAGAACCCTGGACCAACAAGATGCGCGATGAAATGGAAAGCCGCCTTGGTATTGACTGTCTGGACATTTACGGCCTGTCCGAAGTCATCGGCCCCGGTGTGGCACAGGAATGTCTGGAAACCAAAGACGGCCCGACCATTTGGGAGGATCATTTCTATCCCGAAGTCGTTGATGATAATTTCAATCCAGTTGAAGACGGCACAATGGGCGAACTGGTCTTTACCTCATTAACCAAGGAAGCCATGCCGGTTTTCCGTTACCGTACCAAGGATTTAACCCGTTTGCTGCCGGGGACTGCACGCACCATGCGGCGTTTTGACAAAATCACCGGACGTTCGGATGATATGATGATTATTCGCGGCGTCAACGTCTTCCCCAGTCAGATCGAAGAACAAGTGCTACGTGATCCGCGCCTCAGCCCGCACTATCATCTCGTGTTATCGCGTGACGGACATCTGGATAAACTGAAAGTTCAGGTCGAACGCAATAAAAGTGGTCAGGACAACGACGATGACATTAAAAAGAACCTGTCCCATCACATCAAATCCTACATCGGTATTTCAACCAAAATCGAAGTTCTGGAACCCGGTGCCATTCCACGCTCACAAGGCAAAGCGCAACGGGTAACGGATATCCGGCCCAAGGATTGATGTTATCTGACGAAAATTCAATTTTGTAAGAGGCTTCTTGGAAGCCTCTTTTTTTGTCTGGCCCTCGCCCGATCATGTATGTAGGATAATCACAACAGAATCACTCAGCCCTCAGGTGGCTTACAAAGTATGTCTCGCCTCTTCATCTTCGCTTTATTTTTGCTCAACCACGTCTCGTCAACATCTCACGCCAATCCGTTGACCATATCGGTTGAACAAAACAATGTCTTTCTGGAAGCACTGTTGCCTGAATTACTGAACGATGTAAAACTAGAGGCTAAAATTATTACTATTCCCTCTCGCCGTGCTTTGGTCGAACTGAATGAGGGACGTATTGACGCTAATGGCCTACGTTTGCGCATATTGGAAGAACGTTATCCAAATATCATCAAAATGGACGAACCTGTTCTCCATATTGACTTCATCGCTATTACCAAACGCGACGACATTATTGTAAAAAGTTGGGCCGACCTAGCCCCCTATAAAGTGGCGTACCCTGCAGGATGGAAAATTTTTGACGCCAATGTACCCGCAAGCACCAAGACAACCACAGTAAACGATCATATGCAGTTGTTTAATTTGCTGGAAATTGATCGGGTTCATATCATTTTACTGTCTGAAACAATTGCGCATAGCTTACTTAAAAACCGCACAGACCATCCGTTCCGCTTCCTTTATCCCCCACTACACAGCACACCGTCTTATCTTTTCTTTCATAAAAGCAGACAGGAAGAAGCACATAAACTGGCTGAGGCACTCCGGCGCCTGAAAGCCAACGGGGCATATGACCAATTAAAACAGCAAACTTATACCCAATAAAAAAAGACCGGGTTCTCGTTTTAAAGAACCCGGCCTGTAAAGTCAGGCCGCCTTGGAAGGCATTACACTCTCGACAGCCTAGGAGAACTATTTTCTTCCTCCGCCTAATCCAATCGGTGAAGGCGCAAGAAAAGTAATATCGGACAATAGTTTGCGGAACTTGTTTTGCGGAATGTCGCCAAACACAGGATCCTTGTTTTCATTAAAGGCCGCGTCAATCGGTGCCCAATCTTCTTCCGTCAGAACGCGTTCGGCAAGCGGAATTACGACTGTGTCTTCCAGCTTCATATGTGCACGGTGTGCTGCCAGATAGTCTTTCAAGGCATCAATAACCTTTTCGGTCTGACCGGGGTGTTTATCTTTCATCGCCTGAATATGAACTTCCAAACGTTTGCGGTGTTCCACCCCTTTTTCATGCTGTTCCTGAAGCTCCAGAATAACATCATTGGCTTCGGACGTTTTTTTCAACAAGGCCGGAAAAAGGTAATTATCTTCTTTGGGATGATGCATGGTATCGAGAAATTCCTCGATATAATGCATGATCTTTTCGATCAATTCATAATCAACATCGTCAGAACGCAAACGTCCCGATTCCAGATCCAGCACAAGTTGATTGAGAACATGCAAGACCGTATTCAAGCTTAGGTGTTCTCTTTTCATAATAGTAATGGCTTTGGTCATGTCAGACCCCCATTCAAAAATCGTTTCAGTTATGCGTTTTATTCGACTTCTTCGAGTGCTTTCCACATCTCGACATCACGTTCTGCGGTCCAAATGCGGGGATGATCCAGCCCACCGGCTTCGTCAAAGGCACGCGTCACATCAAAAGGCAGGCAGTGATCGAAAATCACCCAGTCGCCAAACTTCGGCTTAAGCGCGGCATATGCATCTTTGTAAATCTGGCCCAGTTCCTTGCCTTCTGCACGGCCCTTTTTAACTGCACCATACATGGATTCCAGAAAATCCTGTGTTTCAGCAATTGCCTGTTCACATAATTCAGGCGTCATCAATGCAGCCCCACGCCCCGGTACCAGTTTTTGCGGTTTCAACTCACGCAAAACATTCAAGGTTTGTGGCCAGTCTTCCAGATGGGCATCCCCTGTGTAAGGTGTTGCCCCAAATTCAACCAGATCACCGGAGAATAACACCCCATCGTCCGGCAACCATGCAATCGTATCGCCTGCGGTATGACCGCGTCCGGCATGGATAATTTCCACACGGCGTTTGCCCATGAAGATGGTCATCTTGCCTTCAAACACCATCGACGGCCATGTCAGACCCGGCACAGATTCCACATCGTTAAACAAACGCGGGAAACGACCGACTTCAGATTTGAAATCATGTTCGCCCCGTTCCACAATCAAATCATAGGTGGGTTTAGAGGCAATGATTTGTTCAGGCTTATAAGCAGAGGCCCCCATCACACGCACGGCATGATAATGTGACATCAGCACATATTTGATCGGTAAATCCGTCACTTCGCGAATGCGACGAATGACATCTTGTGCCATCGTCGGGGTGGCCTGCGTATCGATAACCATCACACCGTCATCACCGATAATAATGCCGGTATTGGGGTCGCCTTCCGCCGTATAAGCGTACAGGCCTTCGCCCAGTTTCTCGAAAGAAACCTGCTTTTCGTCTAAATCGGCTGCGGATGCAAAATTCTTTGTCATTGCTTAAAGTTCCATTATTCCAATTAAATACCTAGGTAGGCTGCCTTGACAGTTTCGTCATTCAGCAGGTTTTCCCCACTACCCGTCAGTGTGATTTTTCCGGTTTCCATCACATACCCACGATCTGCAACACGCAGCGCAGCCGTGGCGTTCTGTTCCACCAGAAAGATGGTCACACCCTGTTCCTTGAGCTCTTCAATAATTGCGAAAATTTCCATAACCAACACCGGCGACAGGCCCATGCTGGGTTCATCCAGCAACAATAAACGGGGGCGTGACATCAGGGCACGCGCCATCGCCAACATTTGTTGCTGTCCACCGGAAAGCGTTCCGGCGGCTTGGTTACGTTTTTCCTTCAAAATGGGAAAACGCGCATACATTTTTTCAAGATCGGTGGCAATCCGGGCTTTGTCTTTTTGAATAAAGGCCCCCAGACGAATATTGTCTTCCACCGACAAGGCGGTAAAGACCTGACGGCCTTCCGGCACCTGTGCAATATCCAGTCCAACGCGTTTGTTGGCCACCATGTCGGTAATATCATTTCCTTCAAAGCTAACCGAACCACCACTGGCATCCTGCAAGCCGGAAATGGTACGCAACAAGGTGGTTTTTCCCGCACCATTGCCGCCGACCAAAGCAACCAGTTCGCCTTCGTTGACTTCCAGATCGACCCCATGCAAGGCTTGAATACGTCCGTAATGACTGGTGAGATTTTGAATTTTCAACATCGCCTTAGCCCCCCAAATATGCCGCAATAACGTCTGGATTGTTACGCACTTCAAGTGCGGTGCCTTCCGTCAGTTTGCGCCCGTAATCAAGGACAAGGATATGGTCTGAAATTTCCATCACCATTTTCATGTCATGTTCCACCAGAACAACTGTAATGCCGCGTTCCGCCACTTTTTTGATGACTTTATCAATCTCGCGGCTTTCCGCCGGGTTCAGGCCCGCCGCTGGTTCATCCAGCAACAGGATTTTGGGCTTGGATGCCAAGGCACGCGCAATTTCCAAACGTTTGAGCGCCCCATAAGGCATGCTTTCCGTATCAATATCGGCATATTTTTTCAGGCCGACAAAATCCAGCAGTTCCAGACAGGTTTCCCGGCAATGACGATCACCGGCTTTAATAGACGGAAGCCCGAAGAAGGAGGCAAGGAACCCCCGGTTCAAATGCAAATGGGCACCGACCATGACGTTTTCAATTGCCGTCATATTGAAGAAAATCTGCAAGTTCTGGAACGTGCGCGACATGCCGCGCGCTGCCAGTTCATAAGATTTAAACCCCGTCACCCCTTCATCATCATAAAGGATCGTACCGCTGGTCGGCGTATAAACACCGGTGATCAGGTTGAACAAAGTTGTTTTACCCGCCCCGTTTGGTCCGATGATCGAATGAATGGTCCCCGAATTAATCGTGAAAGACAGGTCATCAATCGCGCGCACACCACCAAATTCAATGCTCAGGTTGTTGACTTTCAAAAGGGTCATCACTTATCTCCCTTCTTCAACAGGCCTGCAATACTCGGTACCAGACCTTTGGGCAGGAAAATCATGGTCAGCATTAAGATCAAGCCAAAAACCAGATGCTCATAATCATGTAAGAAGGTCAAAAATTGCGGCAGGGTCGTCAGAATAGCCGCCCCAATGACCGCCCCAAAGGTAGAGGCCATACCGCCAAACACCACCATCACCACCAGTTCGATGGAATGGAAGAACCCTGCAATATCCGGTGTAACAAAATTCGAATAATAGACACCAAAGCTGCCCACAATGCTGGCAAATACAGCAGAGACCACGAAAATCAGGACTTTATACTGCGTGGTATCTACCCCGACCACCTCGGCCGCCACTTCTGAGCCATGAACCGCACGCAGGGCACGACCGATAGGCGAATGGATCAGGTTAAGAGAGGCCCACACACTGAACACCAGAAGGGCGCCCACCAACCAATACCAATAAATTTGCGTTGCCATAAAGGACAAGCCGTCCACATACATGCCATCCGGGCCGCCGGTCAACTGGTCTTCGGTATTGATCACAATGGAAATGATGATCCCCATCCCCAAAGTCGCCATCGCCAGATAGTGCCCCTTTAATTTCAGGATCGGACGCGCAATAACAAAGGCGAGTATCCCGGTGAAAATCGCGGCAATGACCATTGAAAGAAGCGGGTCCCAGCCTTGGTTCATCGTCAAAATCGCGCTGCCGTAAGCCCCGAGACCGACAAATGCACCGTGTCCCAGACTGATTTGCCCGCCATAACCGATTAAAAGGTTCAAACCGATACAGACAATCGCGTTAAAACCGATAAGAATGGCGATTTCATATTGGAAGGCATTGCTCAAAAACGCAGGCAGGATTGCAATAACGGCACAAAGCACCAGAATTCCGCCTGTTTTGGCTGATTTCAAATTCATCATCATTACACGCGCTCCGTTCCGGTTTTACCGAACAGGCCGCTCGGTTTAAAGAACAGGACGAGAAGAATAAGGATAAAAGCAACCGCATCTTTATATTCAGAGACCCAGTAGCCCGCCCCCATTGCTTCGGCAATGCCGACGATCATGCCACCGGCAACCGCACCCATGCCATTGCCCAATCCACCAAGTATGGCGGCGCAGAACCCTTTCAGGCCCAGCATGATACCGGCTTCAAAGTTCGTCAGTGTAATCGGGGCGACCAAGATACCGGCAATCGCGCCCAAGGCAGCCGACAAACCGAAACTGATAAACAGCACCAACTTGACATTAATTCCCATCAAAAGGGCGGCATCACGGTTTAACGATGTTGCAATAATCGCTTTCCCCATCATGGTTTTATCGAAGAAATAGCGCAAAGCAAACACAAGTAAAACCGTCACCCCCAACACCCACAGGCTTTGCGGTAAAATCGTGGCCCCTGCAATATTGATCGGCTCATCCCCGCTGAATGCAGGAACGGCATGGAATTCCTTGCCCCAAAAAACCTGAGCCAGCCCACGCATGACGATTGAGGCACCGATGGTAATGATAATCAGGGTGACAACGGACGCACCACGCGCCGGGGCAATTGCTAATTTTTCCAGACCAAAACCGAACAGGGTGGTCAATGCAATCGCCGCCAGAATGGCAATCGGCATCGGCAAACCGAGGCCGAGAAAGAAAACGGTTCCCATTCCGCCCAGCATGACAAATTCGCCTTGCGCAAAGTTGATCACGTGCGATGCGTTGTAGATGATGGAGAACCCAAGCCCGACCAGCGCATAGGTCGCCCCCAACGTAATACCGGAAAAAAGGAATTGCAGGAATTCTGCGAACATTTTTTACGTCTTTCTTGCGGATATAATTTACCTGTTGCTTCTTGGATAAAACCACAGAAACAGGACGTTTTAGAAAATTGGGGAAGGGATCGCCCTCCCCCAAAATTCGACGTTATTTCACGATAGACCAGTTACCGTTCTTGATTTCCAGCATCTTGAACGCAGACAAGTCCAGACCAAGGTGGTCTTCTGGCGTCATATTCACAACGCCACCGGTACCGATGTAGCCACTGGTTTTTTCGATCTCGTCACGAACAGCTGCTTTGTCAGTGCTGCCCGCGCGCGTAATCGCGGCAACCGCTATTTGCAGGCCGTCATAGGCATGACCGCCAAACGTGGAAACCGACCCACCATACGCTTCGCTATAAGCTTTGGTATAAGTCTGAACCACAGCTTTTTGCGGATCTGAATCCGGCAACATGTCAGCAACCAACAAAGCCGCTGCCGGAAGACGCACACCTTCAGCCGCTTCCCCCGCCAAATCGATATATTTCTTGGATGCCACACCATGAGACTGGTAAAGCGGTGCCGTCATACCAAGCTGACGATAGTTTTTCGTCACGATCGCCGGGCCTTGACCAAAGCCAGCGTTGACAACCGCTTGTACACCGTCAATGCCTTTAATCTTTGTCAACTGTGCGGTCATGTCGGTATCTTTCGGCCCGTAAGATTCAGAGGCCTTGATATTGATTTTATAGGCCGGCGCCAATTTTTCGCACTGGCCTTTCATGGATTTACCAAAACCGCCCGTACCGGAAATCATGGCGATATCGTTCAGGCCACGCGCTTGTAAATCTTCAAAAATTTTACCACAGGCCATTTTATCGGTATGAGGTGTCTTGAACGTCCATTTCTTAACCGGCTCAACAATCGCAACGGCACCTGCCAACGAAATAAACGGGACTTGTGATTTTTCAACGATCGGAATCACCGCCATCGTGGCACCGGATGTTGAACCACCGACAATAACGTCCACTTCATCCTGACTGACCAGACGTTTTACAGCTGTAATCGCTTTTTTGGAATCAACACCGACATCATATTGAATCAGTTCAACCTGGCGACCCAAAACACCGCCATTGGCATTCAGTTCTTCAATATAAAGTTCCAGTGTTTTCAGTTCCGGATCACCCAAAAATGAGGCCGGGCCTGTTACGGATAGGAAAGTCCCGATCTTGATCGGATCCGCAGCATCAGACGTTGTGGCACCAAATGCCATTGCACCGGCGACCATCCCCAGTGCAGCGACTGTCTTCTTAACTTGGTTGTGACGTGAAGTCATAATTTGTTTGCCTCCCAAATAGACAATATATCGTTTGTTTTTTAATTTAGTTCGATCAGCTTAAGCAGAATGTTTGCAAACCACATGATCTATATCAAAACATTGCATGCAAAAGTCTGATCCCGTGAGATTTTTTACCCGGAAAGCCCGGATATTCCTCTTTCTTATTTGTTTCAATTGAAACTATTTTAATAAAAACCAATCGTCAAGCAAAAAAATATTCCACTTCTTTGACTGACAACCAAAGACGACACCTTCCTTTTTGGACTTCCCTTCCCCATCAAGAAAGGCATCGACTTTTCAGCAGGTTAGGCCGCGCGTTTGCTCAACAGTTTCTGAACAGCCTCGCGTGTCTCCCCAAACTCTTCGACACTATGTTCATAACGATCACGTGCCACGGCGTAATCTTCAACCAAATCGGTTTCGATACTACCGTTAAAAATACGAACATGAAGGCGTTCGCAGTCATCCAGATAATGATCCGCCAACAAGCGCACTTTCATATATTGGCGCGCAGCCTCTTGAACCGTTGCCTCCAGATCATTAAAACTGGGGACAGCATCCAGCGGTAACGGGAAATCCCCCCTTAAATGTTCCCACATCTCTGCCCAGTCATCACGACCCTGACCATCTTCAAAATGGACATAACCAAATTTGGACAACACACTACGTCCGTTGGAAAAAAGTGTATTGGGCAACTCTGGAATCATAGCGAACCCTCCTTGTCTTTTGTATTTTACGTTATAATCTAGACAGCAGCCTTGGACACTTGATCATCCAGATCGGCCGCTTCGTATCCGACACGCATGTCGTAATCCGCTTCCACACCTTGCGGCACTTCCAGCCCCACTTCTTTCAGGCGTGATTCGAGCAGTTCCAGATATTCTTCCTGTAACTCTTCCGGTTTTTTCACTTTGATGCCGTATTCGTAATATTTATCGAACATGGCAGATTGCTTGTCACCTGTTGACGGGCGACCATAAAAGCCGAGACCGACTTTCATAAATTTCTCAACGCGCTTTTGCATAAATTCGCGTGTTTCTTCACCGCCAAATTCGATACAACGCTTGGATGCCCAAACACCGAATGCAAGATGACCATATTCTTCTTTATGGATACGCACATTCACACGTGCCCACGGCAGGTAAGAACATTCACGATACTGACCAAGGAAGGCCACAGCCGCCGGCGTTACCACGGTAGAGAACAGGGCTACATCTTCCCAGCATTCAAACAGTTTTGACCAGTTTTCTTTACGAAAGCCGTTAATGACCGTCACTTTTTTAGGATCCGGGTTATTCGGATTCGTTACCAGTTCGCGTAAACGTGCATTTACATCCACACCCAAGTCGGACATCAGGTTCCAGACGTAATAGCCGTGGCCCATTTCTTCCATCACTTTCTTGGACAGGCGGTAAGCCTCTTCCGGGCGCGGTGCAAAACGCATATTTTCCGCAACACGCTGCGCCCCGGCATATTCAGAGTCTGCCTGGAAGCTCATCAAATTTAATAAGAGCTTCTTGTACTCTTCCGGCAATTCATCGCCTTTATCGTACGTTTTCCAGTTAGCCATCAGTTTCCTCCACTGTTTATCTCAATTCAGATTGGCGCCTATCCGCCTAAAAATCATCTTATGACACATTTAATGATTCTTTTAAAAGAATAGTGTATCATATTAATTCCTGTCAATTCCTTTTTAAAGCCTCTCCAAATAACAAGTCTTAACCCTTTATTTCTCTAGCATTTTATATATTATATTTTTTTTGATAATTTGTTTCCAATGATACAAATTACTTTATGTTACACTTTTTATGATGACATACATAAAAAGTGTAACTATTATATCCCCTCAGAGATAACGCTGAAATAACAGCCCCGATATGCTATGAGTTGATGCGGACACACTCTCTTTTCAAGACGGAATAATCGAATTGCCATGACAAAGAATAAAAAAATACACGATGCCATACTGGACTTGCGCGATAAAACAACGCTGCGTGCCAAATCTTTATTGGTCACCGTATACGGCGATGCCATCCTCCCACATGGCGGGGCAGTCTGGCTTGGCAGTTTGATCAACCTTGTGGAACCCTTGGGCTTAAGCGAACGCATGGTGCGCACTGCCGTTTTTCGACTGTCCAAGGATGATTGGCTCAGCGCCACACAAATCGGACGACGTAGCTATTACAAGCTGACTGAAATCGGGCGTCGTCGTTTTGAAACCGCCCATCGCCGTATTTATGCCTCCCCACACCGTACATGGAATGGCGAATGGCTGATGGTCATTGCAAACAAATCCAACCTGACACAGGAACAACGCGATCAATTGCGCCGTGAATTTTTATGGTTGGGTTTTGGCAACGTGGCCCCCAATGTCTTTGCCCACCCTGCCGCAGATATTCGGGCCGTTCGCCAAATCATTCAGGATATGGGCGTTGAGGAAAATGTGGTGACAATGGCCGCACGCGCAGACCGTCACGGCGGCACGGCCCCCCATCGTAATATGGTCCACAGCAGTTGGGATCTCGATCAGTTGGCGCAGGATTACAATCATTTCCTGGACGCTTTTCGCCCGCTCTATCACGCCCTGAGTGCGGAAGGAACGATCGACCCGGAAAGCAGTTTTCTCGTGCGCACCCTTTTGATCCACGAATATCGCCGGATCATGCTGCGCGACCCCATGCTGCCCGATGATTTACTGAACGCCGAATGGCCCGGTTCCACCGCAGCCACCTTGTGTGCAAACCTTTATCGCCTCTGCGCCCCCAGTGCAGAAAAACACCTTGAATCCCTGCTGGAAACGGCCGAAGGCCCCTTACCGGATGCCAGCCCTTATTTCTTCAACAGATTTGGCGGATTGGAAAACGGCCTGTCTTCCCCGCCCCTGCCAGAAAGTTTGACCCTATGACAGCAAAAATCGCCATCATCGGTTCCGGTCCCAGTGGCTTTTATGCCGCCGATACCTTTTCAAAGAAACTCCCCGGTTGCCAAATCGACATGATCGAACGATTGCATACACCGTTTGGTCTGGTCCGTGCCGGTGTCGCCCCCGACCATCAGGGAACCAAAAATGTCACCCGTCAGTTTGAGCGCACCATGCAAAACGACAATGTGCGCTTTATCGGCAATGTCGAAGTCGGTCGCGATATCACATACGATGAACTGAAAGACCTGTACGACATTGTTTTTCTGGCTATCGGTGCCTCTGTTGATCGTAAAATGGGGATCGCGGGGGAAGACTTGGCCGGTGTTTATGGCTCCAGCGCCTTTGTCGGCTGGTATAATGGTCATCCTGATTTTGTAAGTCTCGCCCCGAAACTCGGCCCCAACGGGGTTGCCATTATCGGCAATGGAAATGTTGCCATTGATATTGTACGTGTTCTGGCAAAATCGGCCGAAGAAATGCAAGGTTCTGACTTGTGCCTACATGCCGAAGACACCATCCGTGCCGCCAAACTTGATAATTTTTATATGATTGGACGCCGGGGCGCGGCCCAAGCGGCCTTCACCCCATCTGAAGCCAATGAACTGGGCCACCTCGCCCATTGCCATCCCGTTATTCTGAATGATGACTTAACCGAAGTCCCTATGGAAGAAGATCCCAAATCGCAAAAAAACAAAGAAAAAAATATGGAGATTTTACGCGGTCTCAGTGAACAAGACCGTGGCGATAAGGCAAAAACACTGCACTTACAATTTTGGGCAAAACCGATTGAAATCCTCGGCACCGATTGTGTGGAAGGATTGCGTCTGGAACGCACCGCTTTGATCGATGGACGTCTTCAAAGCACAGGGGAAACTTTTGACATTGCCGTTTCCACAGTTATTTCTGCAATCGGTTATGAAACCGCCCCGATCCCCGGCCTGCCCATGAACGGAACCATCGTTCAAAACAACGATGGGCTGGTTGAAGATGGGGTTTACGTTGCCGGTTGGTGTAAGCACGGCCCTCAAGGCACCATCCCGACCAACCGTAAAGAGTCAATGGAAATGGCAAAGTTCGCCATTGATGCCTTTAACGGCGAAAGTGAAAAGAACGGCCCAGCCGGATTGGACGCTCTGCTAAAGGAACGCAACGTCCACCCGGTTGATTTTGATAACTGGAAACAGATCGAAGCACAGGAAGAACAAGCCGCCCGACCGGGGCGTGTGCGTGAGAAACAAATCACATTCGCCTAACAGGATCAAAAGTGCGGGATCATATATAACCCCGCACTTTTTTGTTAGCGATTGTCTAATTGCGCATTCACTCTCAAACGTCCTTCATGTGTAATGTAATAAGGCAGTCCTTTCCTGGAACGGATCAGCCGTTTTACCTTCAACTTCCTAAACGTTTCCAGCGTAAACCCGCTGAGTGCATAACCATCCCGGTTAAAACACAGGACATCATAGACATGCCCGTTCGTGGCGCGCTTGAAATGAATCGCACCACCTTGCGCGAGCGCATGCAACGCCCGCTGTTCGTCTTTTGAAATATTCATGTTTTTTAGTCTTTAGTCGGATCAAAACACCAACAACTCAATTGGCACACGACATCACACGCCGCCGTCCATTGGTTGCGTTTCAGGCTTCTTTTCAAAGAAGCGGTGTTACTTGGATACAATCTCTAACATAAAGACCTTGAATAGATTTCGGTGACAAAACCACCATGACATTTTCGTAGATATCATAAATGCGACAGACACTCAAGTCTTCAACGCCCGATCAGAAAACGGAACGGTGAAAAAGAAAGTCGCGCCATGACCGTACTCGCTTTCCACCCAGATACGTCCGCCCAGATGCGAAACAATCCGTTGGCAAATCGCCAATCCCAAACCCGAGCCTGTGGGGTTCCCCGTTCCAATTTGTTTGGCCTGATAGAATTTCTCAAAAACCAGCTTCAATTCATCTTCATGCAGGCCGGGGCCTTGATCTTTTATAGCAACGCGGACATGATTGCCCATATCAACCAGTTGAATATCAATCCGTCCGCCTTTGCCCTTATAGATTTTCTGCGCATTAGAAATCAGATTAATCACCACCTGCGTCAGCTTATCCTTATCCCCCAATACCAGTGAAAGATATTTCGGCACATCCACATTCAGCTCAACTTTTTCTTTCTCGCATTCCTGCATCAAGGTTTCCACGCCATGCTTAATCACATCGCGCATTTCCACTTCAGTAATGTCCCAGGTTTCACGTCCGGACTCGATCCGTGCCAAATCCAGAACCTGATTGATTAACCGGGTCAGACGTTGACTTTCTTCGACCATGACCTGCAAGAACTTCTGGCGCTGTTCCATATCCAGATCGGGGTTATCATGCAAGATTTCCGTAAAACCCCGAATGGAGGTCAAGGGCGTACGTAATTCATGGGCGACATGGGATAGAAACTCATCTTTCAACCGGTCCAACTGCATCAAGCGTTCATTGGCCTGTTGCAATTCATTGCGGGCTTGTTCCAGTGCATCGGATTTTTGTTCCAGTTGGTGGGAATATTCAATCACATGAGATGCTTCGTCCAAAACCTCCAGCATTTCGTCCAGACTGGCTCCTTTGCCTTTCACAACAGAAGCCACCAGCACACGCGCCGATGCCGACCCGATGGCGCCGGCAAGCAGGCGTTCGCAAAAGCGCACCGTATAAGGCGCGGCCTGATCCCATGTTCCCACATCAATCTCGCGCCGTTGCGCATGTTCATAAAAGGCACGTTCGGTCGCATGGGGACCAATATAGCGCGCACATAAATCACGCAATTCATCGATCGAGACTTGTGCCCCCCAAAAGCCAACATTTTGATTAACCGCTGTTTGCTGATCGACCTCCACAAACAAGGTCGCCTGAATGCGTTCAATCGCACTGGGATGGTCAAACAGGGAAATCAGAATATAAAACCCGACATTGGCGATCATTGACCAGAATAGCGCGTGGGAGATATGATCCATCCCTCCCATCCCGAACAGATTATAAGGTTTCAGCAACTCAATCCCGAACGGCCCCTGATTGACAAAGGCAATCGGCAACCAATCGGACAGGGCGAACGAGGGCAGGACCAACGTATAGCCCCAAACCAAAAAACCAGCGAGCAACCCGCCAATAGCCCCGCGTTGCGTCCCGCCTTTCCAGTAAATACCGCCTAAAATCACCGGGGCGAACTGGGCCGCTGCGGCAAAGGATACCAACCCGATCGTTACCAGTGCATAAGATTCCCCAATGATGCGATAATAAAGATAGCCGAGCAGTAAAATCAGCAAGATCGCCATGCGCCGGATGAACAAAAGCAAGACGCTCATATCGCGGCGCGCTTCCAGATTTGCCTTGAAATAGCGCAACAGGATCGGCATCACCAGATCGTTACAAATCATCGTTGAAAGCGCAATTGCCCCCACAATGACCATGCCCGTGGCGGCTGACAATCCCCCGATAAACACAAATAAGGCCAACCACGGATGTCCTTCTGCCAAGGGCAGCGCAAGGACAAAGGTATCCGCATCCACACCGCCTTGATCGAAATACAGCAAGCCGCCCAGCGCAATCGGTAAAACAAACAGGTTAATCAACAACAAATACAGCGGAAAAAGCCATACAGCGTGCGATAAATGGCGTTCATCCGTATTTTCCACGACGATCACCTGAAACTGACGGGGCAGGAAAATTACCACGACCATTGCCAACAAGGTCAGGGAAAACCAGTTTCCTTCCACCGCACTCATGGTCAAAAGCGACGATAAATCCTGATGAGCCGCCGCACGAGCATAAATATCGGACACACCGTCGAACATGGAATAGCTGACAAAAAAACCAACCGCCAAAAAGGCCAACAGCTTGATCATCGATTCAAAGGCAATGGCGGTGACCATACCTTCATGCTGTTCGGTCGCATCAATATGGCGTGTCCCAAACAGAATGGTAAACGCCGCCATCATCAGCGCGACATAAAACGCCTTGTCGTCCCACAGATTTTCCGGCGTCGATAAATGTTGTGTACCCACCAACACATTATAACTGGTCCAGACCGCCTTTAGCTGGATAGAGATATAAGGCATAATCCCGATCACCGCGATAATAGTGACAAGCCCGCCGAGAACATGGCTTTTGCCATAACGTGAAGAGACAAAATCGGCGATTGAGGTAATGCGATGTTTCCGGCTGATCCGCACGATTTTCCCGATCACAAACCAACCGAGCAAAAAGGTCAAAGTCGGCCCGATATAAATCGGTAAAAACCCAACCCCTGTCGAGGCGGCACGCCCCACAGATCCGTAAAAGGTCCAACTTGTACAATAAACGGCTAAGGACAAGGCATAGATGGATGGATTTTTTAAAAGGCTCCGACCCTGTTCTGCGCGTCGGTCGCCCCAATAGGCAATGGCAAACAACAAGGCCAGATAAAATGCGGAAGCGAGGAAAATAGCCGTATTGGACACCTCAATCCTCCTCACCCAAATCAATGGGGTTCGACATTTCATAATATCGTCGAATGATCAAAATAGCCGCCACAAGGATCAACCCGCCCCAGACACCAAACAGATAGACCAGCAAAACAGGCACGCCAAAGAAGGTCGTATTGCCCCCCCGATCAAACAGGGAAATCAACGCCGGGCTAAACAACAACGCACCGAGCATACATAGCCCGACCAATCGCTCTCTCGTAATGCCCGGTCTTTGCATCTATCCGCCTCCCGGTTTCCATTTTGCAGGGGCCATTTCAAAGCCTTCAAACTGAAAGGCGGGTGAAACCGTACAGCCAACCAAGGTCCACTCTCCCATACTTTGGGCCGCCTGCCACGCATCTTTTGGCACAACACCTTGGGGACGTTCCCCTTTTAAGATATCGGGACCCAACACAACCGTGTCGACCTTTTTTTCATCCGAACTGATAAAAAGGTTCAAGGGGGCCCCTGCATACCAATGCCAGATTTCCACGGCATCGACACGATGCCAATGCGATTTTTCCCCGGCTTTCAACAGATAATAAATCGCGGTGCATGATCCACGCTCGCCGCCCTCATCATCCCGGAACGTTTCGACATAATAGCCACCTTCCGGGTGGGGTTGCAGGCCAAGCTTAGCAATAATGCGTTCTGCCTCGTTCATTCTTTGGGCGCCGTTTCAACCATAGACGGGCGGGCGGAAAATGCCTCGTACCATGCTGCCAGCTTTGGACGGGTGGACAGAATTTTGTCATCGGGGAAACGAAAATCAATCCAGCCCAAACAACAGGCCACCGTAATTTGACCGATGGTCAATGGCCCGCCTGACAGCTCGTCGATTTCCTGTTCCAGTGCATCCAGCCCACGTTGAATAGAGGCCGCCTGACGATCCATCCAGCCTTGTGATTTTTCACCGTCCGCGCGGCGGCTTTCCAACAGGCGCAACACACCGGCATCCAGAATACCATCCCCCAAAGCCTGAAAATGCAGCGCCTTCCAGCGCGCCTTGCCCGGTGCAGGAAACAACACAACACCCGGCACCAACGCATCCAGATATTCGCAAACAACCGGAGAGTCATAAAGAACGTAGCCATCATCCAGAATAAGGGCGGGAATTTTGCCAAGCGGATTGACATTGCCCATATCCGTTGCCGGGTCCCACACCAGTGTCGGTTCCAGTTCAATACGGTCCATCAAATCCAGTTCCTTCGCACAGACCAAAGCCTTTCGAACGTAAGGCGATGTGGCGGAATAACGCATTTTCATAGGATGATCCTTTCAGTGTTCAACGGATACGACTTAAAAATTATCTTTGCGATGACGAATTTCTGCAAAAACCTCGACACTGTCTTTCCCCACCATATTCAAGGTCTTTTGCACATTTGTTTCATCCGGGCGTAAAAAAGGGTTTGTTGCCTTTTCCATACCCAGCAATGCAGGAACTGTCGGTTTTCCCTGCGCACGCAGATCGTCAATTTCACGGGCGCGACTGATCAATGCCGCATTGTTCGGATCGATTGTCAGGGCAAAACGTGCATTGGCCTGAGTATATTCATGTGCGCAATAAACATGCGTTTTATCGGGTAACTGCTTCAATTTGGATAAGCTGTGCCACATCTGGGCGGGGGTCCCTTCAAACAAACGCCCACAGCCCAGGGCAAACAAGGTATCCCCACAAAAAAGGGCATCATCGTCTTCAAACCAAAACGCAATATGCCCCCGGGTATGGCCCGGTACTTCAAAGACACGCGCGCGGGTACTGCCGAATTCAAAAATATCACCGTCTTTCACACCGACATCAATCCCGTCGATACGGGCACGGTCATTGTCCGCCCCGACGATTTGGCATTCATAGGCCTGTTTTAACGTCAGATTGCCGCCAATGTGATCATGGTGATGATGGGTGTTCAAAATATGGGTCAAACGCCACCCCAGTTCATCAAGGCGGCGCTTCACAGGGGCGGATTCTGCCGGGTCGACACAGGCGCAAGCTTGTGTCGCAGGATCATAAATCAAATAAACGTAATTGTCGGATAAGACGGGAACTTGTTCAATTTGCAATGAAGCCATCCTTCTTCCCTTGTATTTTTGCTGTCGGTAAAACTATATCATGTCTTTGTGACGATACAACAATCACGTCCAAAACCTATCGCCAAAGGTGACAGTAAGCGTTTTTGTCTTTAGAGTCTGCACTGAACGTCTTTGTTGTCACTTATGAACCTTACACGATCAGGATTTGCTTTATGTGGATGGATGCCGTTGATTTAAGGGATTTTTATTCCTCCGCCCTTGGCGGTGTGGCACGCCGGATGATCCGGCGGCGTATCCGTGAAATGTGGCCGGACTGCAAGGGATCAACCATTTTGGGGCTGGGCTACACGACCCCCTATCTAGGGCTTTTTAAAAGTGACGCCGGACGCACCCTCGCTTTTATGCCGTCCAGCCAAGGGGTTTTGCACTGGCCCAATGAAAACAGATCGTTGACAACTTTGGTCGATGAGGCGGATCTTCCCCTGCCGGATCTGAGTGTTGATCGCGTTTTAATCGTTCATGCCGTTGAATGTTCCGAACAGTTACGCAGTTTGTTGCGTGAGGTTTGGCGCGTGCTGAACGGATGCGGCAAAGTCTTGATCGTGGTCCCCAATCGAACAGGGATATGGGCACGTATGGAACGCACCCCGTTCGGCATGGGACGCCCCTATTCCCCCCGCCAAATCAACGGCCTGTTGCGCGATACCATGTTTACGCCCTTACATTCAGAACCGGCCCTGTTTGTACCGCCTTCAAAATCGCGTATGATTATGGGGTCTGCCTTGGCGTGGGAAAAAATCGGTTATCGTTTTTTTCCCGGTTTGGCGGGGGTTTATCTGGTTGAAGCCACAAAACAGATTTATGCCGCCAACCCGCAACGCATCGTCAAATCCAAACGCAAAACCATGATCGCCTTGCCCAGCCGCGAAAGCTGGCACACCCGGCAAAACCACCAGCGCAATACGGAAAAACCTTAATCTTTACGCAGCAGGAAAACAGCCTGTTCACCCAACAGGTTGGCAAAAAATAAATTGGTCCGAATGCGGTGCGCCTGCCCATCGGCATCCAGCGCGATGGAACGTTCGATCGTGACCCCCATTTCATCACACATGACAATGAAATCCTTGATCGTGCAGAAATGGGTGTTTGGTGAGTTATACCATTGATAGGGCATGCTCTCATTCACCGGCATACGCCCCTTAAAGAACAGATAACTGCGCACCCGCCAATGTCCAAAATTGGGGAAGGACACAATCGCGCGTTTGCCCAAACGCAGCAAATCTTTGACAATTTGATCCGGGTGATGGGTTGCTTGTAACGTCTGGCTGAGAATAACAAAATCAAAACCATTATCCGGATAATATCCAAGGTCTTCCTCGGCATCGCCTTGCACAACGGATAATCCTTTGGCAACGCACGCATTCACACCGTTGGGGCTGATTTCCAATCCACGTCCGCGCACATTTTTTTCTTTGACCAGATATTCCAACAACTGACCGTCACTGCACCCGACATCCAGAACGCGCGCACCCGGTTCAATCATATCGGCAATAATTTGCAGATCGACACGAATTGCTTTTGCATTATTCATCGATCAATCCCCTTTTGCGTGCCGCATCTTCCAAAAATCCGCGCATGACCCGTTCAAATGCCGGTTCTTCCAGCAAAAAGGCATCATGGCCTTTATCGCTGACCACATCCACATAGGACACATTGGCCCCGGCCCCCGTTAATCCGCGCACGATCACCCGGCTTTCTTCCGGCAGATAATGCCAATCGGATGAAAAGGACACCACACAAAAACGAATTTCCGTTCCCTTGAAAACATCGGCTAAACGTCCGCTGCCATGTGTTGTCGCCAAATCAAAATAATCCATCGCCCGTGTCACATACAAATATGAATTTGCATCGAAACGTTCGACAAAACTGTTGCCTTGATGGCGCAAATAGCTTTCAATTTGGAAATCGGCTTCAAACCCGAAGGTTACTTTTTCCCGGTCCTGCAAACGTCGACCGAATTTTTGCGTCAAGGCCGCTTCGGACATATAAGTGATATGGGCCGCCATGCGTGCAACCGAAACACCACTGCGTGGTTTTTTACCTGCTTTCAGATAATGCCCGTCACACCAGTCCGGGTCCGCCATAATGGCCTGTCGCCCGACTTCGTAAAAGGCAATATTCTGGGCGCTGTGCGTTGCCGCCGTTGCAATTGGCACACAGGAAAAAACCCGTTCCGGATAAGCCGCCGCCCATTCAAGCGCCTGCATCCCGCCCATTGATCCACCGACGACACTAAACAGGGTTTCAATTCCCATCTCATCCAGCAACAAGGCCTGTGCACGCACCATATCGCCAATCGTAATCACCGGGAAATCAACGCCCCACGGCTCGTTTGTCTCAGGATTCACCGCAGCGGGACCGCTCGTCCCCATGCACCCGCCCAACACGTTCGTGCAAATAACGAAATAACGATCTGTATCAATCGGTTTTCCCGGTCCAACCATAATGGACCACCAACCGGCTTTGCCCGTCACCGGGTTGACCCCGGCAACAAATTGATCCCCGGTCAGGGCATGCGTAACCAAAATGGCGTTGGATTTATCCGCATTTAAGGTACCATAGGTTTCATAAGCAATCGAGAAATTCGACAGCTCCGCCCCACAATCCAGACGCATAGGCATATCCATACCCAAAATGGCTTTTTGGGTGGGGAAATCATCCTCATACGGATTGTTGTTTGCGGTGTCTGCGATGCTCATGGTTCAATTTTTTCAAATAAATGTGCTTTATAGATGGGATAGCTAGGCTTTTGAAAGGCAAACTGTCAATGTTTTCTTTGCCTTTCGCATCCTTTCGGATTATTCCTAACAACAAATTTAGACGACAATATGGATGAGGCACTATGTCCGAAAACAGACTCGCAGAACTTAGAAAAGAAATTGACCGCATTGACGATGCCGTCCACGACCTGTTGATGGAACGTGCCCTTGTTGTGGAAGAAGTTCGTGCCGCCAAAGGTGCCGAAGGTATCAAACTGCGCCCGGGCCGCGAAGCCGAAATCCTGCGCCGCCTAATCGCACGCCACAGCGGACCTTTTCCAAAAGGGGCGCTGGTCCGCATCTGGCGCGAGGTCATGTCGGCCTATCTTAAACTGCAAGGCCATCTTGCGATGGCTGTTTATATGCCGCAACCGGGGGCCGTTTACTGGGATTTGGCACGCGATCAATATGGTTCGCAAACACCGATGACGTCTCATGCCTCTGTTCGCGGCGTCATCGCTGCGGTCCAAAACGGCGATGCGGCAATCGGGGTTTTACCGGTTCCGACCATTTCCGATTCGGATCCGTGGTGGCGACATCTTTATTCGCACGCGGAGAATACACCACAGATTTTGTCCCGCCTTCCGGTCGCACAAACCGAAAAAGTCCGAGGCACCTACGAAGAAGCCTTGATCATCGGTTTGCCGTCCGATGACCATACGGATAACGAACGATATTACACCGTGCTTGAATTTGATCAGGAAATCAGCACCCGCACGGTTGCTGCACATTTTCAGGACAGTGAGTTCAATGTTTCCATTCAGGGGCACTGGCATGACGAGGCCATGCACGATCAGTGGCTTTTCCTGATCGAAGCAGACTGTGTGCTGCATGAAGACATGAGCGAGGTTAAAAAGTTCCTCGACAAAAACGGTGTGTCTGTTAAAGGAATATTAAAGCTGGGCGGTTACGCCGTGCCCTTTAGCGCAGACGAACTCGCCTAAGCATAATTTCTAAATTGGGAAGTCAAAAATGGGTATCTTAACGCCACGTCCGGGTATCATGGACATTACGCCGTACAAAGGCGGTGAATCTGCAATCGAAGGTGTCGACCGCATTATCAAGCTGGCCTCCAACGAAGGTCCGTTCGGCCCGGCCCCCAGCGCCATTATCGCCATGAAAGCCGCCGCCGATACCCAGCATCGCTACCCCGATGGCGGCTGTAAGGCACTGCGCCAAAAGCTTGCGGCCAAATATCATATTGATGCAGACCGCATCGTCTGCGGTGCAGGCTCGGATGAATTACTCGGCCTGCTGTGTCGCGCCTATGCCGGTCCCGGTGATGAAGTGCTTTATTCCGATCACGGTTTCCTGATGTACCCCATTGCCGCCAAAGCAGCCGGGGCAACGCCTGTTACCGCAATGGAAACGGATTTGACCACCGATGTAGATGCCATGCTGGCTGCGGTAACGGAGAAAACAAAAATCGTTTTTGTCGCCAACCCGAATAACCCGACAGGCACTTATATTCCCAAAACGGAAATGACCCGCCTGCGCAATGGTTTGCGCGATGATATCTTGCTTGTCATTGATGCGGCCTATGCCGAATTTATGACCGAAGACGATTACGAAGCCGGGATTGAACTGGTCGAAAAAACACAAAATACCGTTATGACGCGTACGTTCTCGAAAATGTATGGCTTGGGCGGCATTCGTCTCGGTTGGGCCTATGGATCAGAAGAAATCGCCGATGTTCTTAATCGTGCGCGTAACCCGTTCAATGTGACGGCTGTGGCCTTGGCCGCCGGTGAAGCCGCACTGGATGATGACTTGTTTGTCGCCAAAACCCGCAAACACAACACACAATGGCTGCGCTGGACCGAAAACGAATGCCGTAAACTGGGCCTGACCTGCACAACCAGTTACGCCAACTTCGCCCTTGTGCGTTTCCCCCATCAGGATGGGCATTCTTCACGCGCTGCCGATGAATTCCTGCGTTCCAAGGGGATCATCGTTCGCGCGATGGCAGCTTATGGTCTGGGGGATTGCTTGCGTGTCTCCATCGGTACAGAAGACGAAATGAAAGCGTTCATGGGCGCATTAACCGAGTTTATGAGTAAATAAAAATGTCCAAAGACGGCATCCTTTTTGATCGTGTCACTTTTATCGGTATCGGCCTTATCGGGTCTTCTCTGGCGCGCAGCGTTAAAAAGACGGGAAGTGCCGCTCACATCACCGTATGCGACATCAATCAGGCCCATCGTGACAAGGCTGTTGAACTGGGTTTTGCCGATGACGCAAGCGGCGACTTTATTGCGGCGGTCAAGGATGCCGATCTTGTTGTGATTTGCACCCCCCCCGGTGTCTGTGGGGACGCGGCGGCGGCCTTTGCCCCTGGCCTGAAAGAAGGGGCAATCGTCACCGATGTTGGCTCGGTCAAACAATCCATCATTCACGATGTCTCCCAGCATCTGCCCGATGGTGTCCATTTTGTCCCCGCACACCCGATCGCCGGGACGGAACATTCAGGCCCGGAAGCCGGCTTTGCCGAACTTTTTGATGGTCGATGGTTGATCCTGACCCCACCAGCCGGAACAGATGAAACCGCCATTGCCAAAGTCCGCACCCTGTGGGAACGCGCTGGCTCTCAAATCGAAATTATGGATGCCCAGCATCACGATATGGTGCTGGCCATTACCTCGCACCTGCCTCACCTGATTGCCTATACCATCGTGGGAACAGCCGACGATTTGGGGGAACATTTAAAGCAGGAAGTCATTAAATTTTCAGCTTCGGGTTTTCGGGATTTCACCCGGATTGCAGCATCTGACCCCGTGATGTGGCGCGATGTTTTCTTAAACAACAAAGAAGCCGTTCTGGAGATTCTACAGCGATTTAGCGAAGATTTGACCTTTTTGCAACGTGCGATTCGCTGGGGGGAAGGCGACAAACTGGAAGAACTATTTAGCCGAACCCGCAAAATTCGCCGCGAAATTATCGAAGCAAAACAAGCCTAAACCCTGCGTTTCAAATGTTCGCAACATACTTCACGCTGAGTTTCACCCCCCATTTACATTCGAACAATATTATAAATTAGTATTTATCCGTATAGACAATTTGAAGCACACAAAAAAATAGCGTACTGTTAACGACAAGTATTTGAATGGGTTAACCCCATCAGCAGGGATAAAAGAGTGTCCAACAGAGGCACCTAATTCCAAAACAAAGAAAGAAAGCCTCATAAAATGGGGCGTTAACAGCGGAGTCTTCAGATGCCTATACGTTACCACGTGTATCGTCTTGCCATATTTACATTCAGCCTATGGGTGAGCGGTTTAGCCACTCATACAAGCCATGCCGAGACAGTTACCCCCACTCAAGTCTATCAGGTCACAGAAGATGTTCTTGCACAGCTTGAACGTCTGCATGACGCAAACCTGAGCATCCCAAATTTAATGAATGTCGATACAAACCTGCCTGAGCGTCAACCCCGTCATGTGCTGCAACAAGCCCTGAACGTGCGTTCCAAGATCCAGCTTCTCAAACGCGTAAACGGATTGGAACCGTCAGAAATCACCCCCCCGAAAGTCAAAGAGGTTACGCCCGGTGATGTCCTGATTGAGGTTCAAACCATCCTCAACGAGCTAACCGAATTCGATAAAGCTTTCAATTTACCTCCCTTCAAAAAGCAAGCAAAAGCCGTTGAAGGGAAAACGCCAACGGATGTCTATCTCAACCTGTTACGCGCACAGACCATGATTGTTCAGTTGGGCATACCCGATACAATTCCCAACGAGGTTTTCAATAACGTTCTGTCCGTTTCCGAAGAAATTAAACTGGTTGCGGCGGCCTCAAATAAAAAAGCCGATGTGGAACCACCCTCTGCTTCCATTGGCAAGCAATCGGCGGATGCCTATAGTCTGGCTTATTATGCCCTAAAGGGCTTAAAAGGGTTAACCCAAAAGCCCGAATATAAAATTCCCAACGAGATTGTGCTGCCGAAACGCAAAACCCGCAATATAACCCCCAGCGATGTGCAGCAATTACTTCTTTTCTGCCTTGCCGAACTTTCTTCCATGAAAGTTGCCGTGGGGGCGACCACCCCGCTGATGATGCCGAAACCCGCCGCCGGTCAGACACCGACAACCGTGTTTGACAAACTTGGCTTAGTCAATCGCCAGATACAGGCAATGGTGTGGTAAGGAGGATATTATGACAACAACAATCGATTCAATTGAACAGGAAACCTCCTCACAAACCAAACGGGGACTGGGAACAAAAATTATCCTGCTCGGTATTTTACCGGTTCTTTTTATGGCTGCCCTCAACCTGGGCGTCAGCTTTAAAACAGGTAATCTATTTGAAAATACCTTGGACAGCCTCAACCAAAAGGCAGAAAATGCCGATAACCTGATGGAAGGCAGCATCAGCGTACAACGCAGCTTGACGAAGGTGCGAAATTCTTTTGCCGCCCTGACAAACTTTCATCAACGCAGCATTTTACAACGCGACAAAGTTGCCGTTTTCAAAACACGCGAAATGCGCACATCGATGGAAAATGTCTTTGTGCAACTTCAACAAGATGTCTCCGCATTGGAAAAAGCGATCCAGCCCTCCATCGACGCACACGAGACCCCCGCCAAACGTGAATTGGCACAAAAACGCTTAAATTATCTGTTACGTACCGCAGATAATCTGCCGCGCCTTTTCAAACTTTTTGCAGAGTCCAACGAGCGCAGCCTTGTTTTTTTAGGAAACCAGCGCGCCGATCAAGCTGCAAGTAATTTCATTTACGAAGAAGTTTCCCGCCAACTCGTTATTCAAAACACACTCGACCACAGTGCTGCTATTCTGACGGAGCTTTTACTGGATACTAAAATTCAAGCCAATAAAGACCGCATTGACGCGAAACAAAATGCAATTGATGAATTAAACACAACTGAAAAACTGAATTACGTTATTCTGGCCGTTGTCTCAGCCGTGCTGATCCTGCTAACGATTATCTTTGCAACCAAGAAAATTTCCTCCCCTCTCGTCAATATGGTTCAGGCTATGGCCCGTTTGAGTAAAGGCGAACTGGATGTCGATATTCCTGAAAATCAGAAGGACGAAATCGGCGATATGGCAAGTGCCTTGGGCGTTTTCAAACAAAACCTGATTGATACCCAACGCATGAGTGAAGAACGCGCCCAAGAACGCGAACGCCTTGCGACAGAGCAAAGAGAACAACGAGATGCCCTTGCCAGCGAATTTGAAAACAAGGTTGGTGAAGTTGTAAACTCCGTTGCCTCTTCCTCTACCCAATTGCAAGCAACCGCAAGGGATATGAGCGAAATTGCCGCAACCAACCAGCAACGGGCGACAAGCGCCACCAATGCGGCCAATAACGCCACAACCAACGTTCATACAGTTTCTTCCGCCGCAGAGGAACTCAGCAATTCCATCAACGAAATTGCCCGTCAGGTTTCTGAATCCTCAACAATGGCGGCACAAGCTGCCACACAGGCGGAAACCACCAATGTCACCATGCGTGATTTGGCTGATGCTGCCAACAAGATCGGCGAAGTCATCAGTTTAATCACAGACATTGCCGAACAAACCAACCTGCTGGCCCTGAATGCCACCATTGAAGCGGCCCGTGCAGGTGAGGCCGGCAAAGGATTTGCGGTTGTGGCCTCCGAAGTGAAAAACCTTGCCAATCAAACGGCGAGAGCCACAGACGAAATTTCCCAACAGATCACGACTATTCAAGGGACCACACAAAATGCCGTGGACGCCATTGATGAAGTCTCGAAAATGATCGACCATATGAACGAGGTATCCTCCGCCATTGCGGCCGCAGTTGAACAACAAGGTGCTGCAACGCAGGAGATTGCCTCTAACGTGGAACAGGCTGCCCACAGTACACAAGATGCCTCTAACGATATGGCAGAGGTGTCACAAAGTGCGGAACGCAACGGTCAAGCCGCCAAAGACGTCCTTGATGCTGCTGAAGCCCTGTCGTCACAATCAACGGTCCTGCGCGAACAGGTCGATAACTTCCTTGATCAAATCCGCAAAGGATAACGTGCAGAACCCAACTTAATCATCGCATCAAAAAAGCCACCTCAAACTTCGAGGTGGCTTTTTTATAACGTAACGTCCCTTACCCAGCCAAGCTGGGGAGCCAGATCACAATCGCCGGGAACGCGATTAACAGCCCGATGGTAATCGCATCGGCCACGAAGAACGGTGCCACACCACGGAAAACATCCTGAACGCTGAGATCATCACGCACACCGGCAACCACAAAGCAGTTCAAGCCGATCGGTGGTGTAATCAGGCAAAATTCAGCCATTTTCACAACCAGAATACCGAACCAGACCGCACACATGGGACCGGACATCCCGAATGTACTTTCTGCTGCACTTACAGCTTCGCCACCATTCAATGCCATAACCGCCGGGTAAACCACAGGCAAGGTCAACAGCAACATGCCAATGGCATCCATGAACATCCCCAGTACGGCATAAGCCAACAGGATCATAATCAGGATCAGCATGGGCGAATAATCAAGCGAGGTCACCCAATCGGAAAACGCACCCGGCAAGTCCGCAAACCCGAGGAAGCGTACATAAATCAGAACGCCCCAGATAATCGTAAAGATCATCACAGACAGTTTGGCACTTTCCAGCAAGGCATCTTTCAATTCCGCCCAGCGCATGCCCTTAAATACAGCCATGCAGAACACAACGAACGCACCCAGCGCACCGCCTTCTGTCGGTGTGCCCCATGCATCGCCGCCAAACGGGTTATAGATAAAGACAACAATAATGAAGACAACAAAAACAATCGGTAGCGACGGAGGCAAGGACGCAAAGCGTTCTTTCCACGTATAGCCCGATACCGGCGGGCCAAACCCTTTAATCGTTAAGGCCATACCGATGATCAATCCAGCGTAGATCAAGGCAGAAAATGCCCCGGGAATAAAGCCTGCGAGCAACAGTTTACCCACATCCTGTTCCACAATAATCGCATAAATAACCAAAATGGCCGAAGGCGGGATCAAAGAGGCAAGTGTGCCCCCTGCCGCCACCACACCAGCGGCGAATTTTTTGTCATAGCCGATCTTTAACATTTCAGGGATGGCTATTCGGGCAAACACCGCCGAGGTCGCAATCGATGCACCAGACACAGCCGCAAAACCTGCTGTTGCAAAAACGGTCGCAACGGCCAAACCGCCCGGCACCCACGCAATCCAGCGTTTTGCAGCCTCAAACAAGGCCTTGGTCAATCCGGCATAATAGGCCAGATAACCGATAAGGATAAACGTTGGAATAAGGGACAACGCCTGATTTGCCACCTTGGAATGGGGCACCTGCCCGGCGATTTTGGCCGCAATCCCCAAGGCCCACATAAAGGCTTCAGGATCGTATCCTTTTTTCGCCCAGAAAATCCAGATGAGGCCGACAAGGCCCGCAAGACCGGCAGCAAACGCCACCCGCATCCCCAACACAACAAACACCAGCAGACCGCCAGAAACGATCAAGCCAATTTCAATAGGTTCCATGATCTTTTCCTTTAGTCATCGTGACCGGTTAAGTGACTGGCTTCGTGATTTGCCTGCGCCGCCACATCTTCAATCAAAGGCACGGCAACGGGTTGATCTGTCCCGCTGATCAAGGCACTGGTAAAACCCCACGCCTGAACAATCAGTTGCAGACATAAAACCGAAAAAGCCACCGGCGCCAATAATTTTGCCGGCCATAACGGTATACCAATATCCATAGAGCTATCGCGGCTCCACATCGGTGCGTTAAAATCGAAACTGCGTTGGAAATGTTCCCAACTGCCCCAAACAATGAGCAACATCAAAGTAAGAATGGCGAGGGTCGTCAGTAATTCTGCCGCATAAAGGGTGCGGCCTTTCAACTTGCCGACAACCATGTCCATACGAATATGGCCGCCATTTCGTTGTGTATAGGAAATCCCCATAAAGGCAATCAGGGGCATCGCCTGTTCGATCCAGTCAATATATCCCGGTAAAGGATGATTGAAAAAATTACGCCCACTGACGGATAACACCGCCAAAATCATTAATGAAAAAACTGCCAGACCGCTGATCAGGGCCAGAAACTTCCCAATTTCATTCAGCTTTTGGTCTAAAAGGCTCAACAGGCTATCATCTGTGAGTACGTTTGCGTTCCCAGCCATGATCTCCTCCTTAAAAAAAGTTGCGAAAAAAGGGGACGCCCGGGTCGAAGACGCCCCCTCTCGCTTGATCTCAAGCTGTTTGACTTACTTATTTGATCATGCCGGTAAAGAAGTCATACAGTTCTTGAGCGGGGAGCCCTTTGGCAGCGTTGTCTTTAACCCACTGATCCGCAGCAGGGGTGGCAACGGCCTTTTTCAAATCTGCAATCGCCTGGTCAGAGAAAGTGACTTTCTCGATACCGCGTTCTTTCAACAACGGATCCCAACGTTTCATAGTTTTGTTGTTGTAGTTGTCGACATAGTAATCGAGTGCTTCATCAACAGAACCAAGCAACGCATCACGATAAGCCGGTTTCAGGCCATTCAACGCATCTGTGTTGACAACAACCGGGCAGTTAATTGTGCCGGGGTTCAGGTTTGTCGTCCACCATGTTGCTTTTTCCACAACACCAAACGCCATATGGGCATGTTGGGCAAAGGCAACGGCTTTGATAACACCACCATCAAGAGCTTGACGCACTTCAGAAGCCGACATGGATGTTGGAACCGCGCCAACGGCCTTCATGGCCTGACCAATCCCGCCGGTTGCACGAACCGCAAGACCTTTAAAATCATCCAGTGATTTCGGCGTGTCGCCCAGACCTGCAATGTTATATTGCGGCATTGGTGAGGGCATCAACAAGGTTGCATTCCAACGCGCCAGATCTTTTACAACAGCCGGATGTTTATAAAGTTCTTCGGACAGTCGACGTTCCTGATCCAAGGTAGACACACCTAAAAACGGCAGTTCTGCAACCGTCAAAGACGGGTTTTTATCACGGTGATAGCCCGCACAGAATTGTGCCATTTCAAACGCGCCAATAGAAATCCCGTCAAGGTTTTCCTTGTTCTTAGACAGGCCGCCGTAAGAAATGTTGAGTTTGAATTCACCGTTGGTTTTCTTGTCGACCAATTCAGCGATTTTTTCAACATGTTCGGTAAACGCACGACGCTTGCCCCACAAGGACACATTCCATTCTGTCGCCATTGCCTCACCGGCAAAAGAAAGAGCAACAGCAGTCAGGCACAATTTGCCAAGAATTTTCTTCATAAAATAATCTCCCAAAATGAACATCCTCCAGATGTCTCGGGAAATAAGATAATAAATCCGGTAAAAAATACGCATGAAGAAAACCGCAGGCTCGTAAACTTCCTGTGCGCGGAAATCCGCAAAGGACCAAACGGGTTACAACAAGGCGTTCTTATCCAACCCCAGCTTGACGATTTTTTCATTTAACGTGCGCCGTCCAATCCCTAAACTTTCCGCAACCGCATCCATCTTGCCTTTATGGGTACGAATGGCTTTGGCAACCAGTTCACGTTCAAAGGCGGCAACCGCTTCACGCAGGGTATCGGGGACTTCTTCGACATCATGGTTGGAATGGATCGCTTCGCCCACATTACCGCGCCCACGCCGCGCCGCCAAAATACGACGTTCGGCAACATGGCGTAATTCACGCACATTCCCCGGCCATTCATGCGTCATCAAGGCCGAAACATCATCGGCGCTTAATTCCGGTGTGCTGATTTCATAAACCGTGCTGTATTCGTTTAAAAAATGGGAAAACAACATCACGATATCTGAACGCCGTTCGCGCAAGGTCGGTAAATTCAACATCAACGTATTCAGACGATATAGTAAATCAGATCGAAAACGTCCTTGCGCGACCGCTGCCTCCATATCCTCGTTGGAGGCCGACACAATCCGAATATCAACCGGCACCGGCTTGTCCCCACCGATCGGGGTAAACTCACGCGTTTCAATCACACGCAACAATTTGGCTTGAATGGCAAGGGGGCAGGCGGCGACTTCATCCAGAAACAAGGTGCCCCCGTCACTTGCCGCCAGCATGCCTTTCACTTGCCCGATTTCGCCAAACATACTGCTTTCAAATTTTTCTGCCAAAATCGTGGCACAGTTCAGGACGGTAAACGGCCCTTTCGCGCGCACACTCAGATCATGCAAAGCACGGGCAACCACTTCTTTTCCGGTGCCGGTTTCGCCTAAAATCATGGCAGGTGCATCCAGATCAGCATAATCCAGAACATCTTCGCGCAGGATCTTAATTTCGTCGGTTTGCCCGATTAAAATCCGATCCAATCCTGATAACATCGCAAGCCGGGCTTTTAAACGTTCCGTATCCTGCCCCATGCGATGTTGTTCGGCTGCATGACGGGCCACCGTCAACAAACGGCGTGGATCAAACGGTTTTTCCAGAAAACTGTAAGCCCCTTTTTGCATGGCATCTACCGCCATCGGGATATCACCATGTGCGGAAATCAACACCACGGGGGCAGTATCTTCCTTGGTTTGCATATAATCCAGCAAGGCAAGCCCATCCATACCGGGCATACGCACATCACTGAGAATCACATCCGGGCTGATATCTCTGACTTTTTCACAAAACAATTCTGCGCGGGCATAGTTTTCACATTGCCAGCCCACTGATTCAAACAAATGGGTTAAAGAATCACGCATTTCACGGTCATCATCGACAATAACAAGGGAATAAGTTGGGTTTGCATCGACCATTGTTTTTAATCCTCCGCCCACAAGGGCAATTCAATTCGAAACGCAGCCCCCTTGATTTGACGATTGCGCGCGGCCATACGGCCCCCATGTTCTTTCACAATTTCACTGGAAATGGCAAGCCCCAGCCCCAACCCTTCACCTGATGCCCGTGTGCTCACAAAGGGTTCCTGCAATTCTTCCAACGTGGCCTTGCCCAACCCCGCGCCTGTATCAAAGACTTCCACACAGGCCTGTGCGTTTTCCATACTAAGCTGAACCGTTAGTAACCGTTCCTCGCCTGCTTCCATCGCATTCAAGGCATTGCGCATCAAATTGGTCAAAACCTGTTCCAAACGCAAACGATTGGCATGCACCACCACCGCCGTATTGGGCACAATTCGCTTATAATTGATCGCATTACTGACAAAATCCGCCTGTAATAATTCTTCAGCCCCTTTCAGGACATCACGCATATCGACGGCCTCAAACGTTTCAGACCCCGGCTTGGCAAAAAATTTAAGTTGCTTGGTAATATTTTCCATCCGCAACGCAAGGCCGGTCATTTTTTGCATAAACCCCATTGCCGGTGGATTGGGCGACATCTCAGCCGCTGTCAAATAATTACGCATCGCTGCCAAGGGTTGCCCCAATTCATGTGTAACAGACACCGCCAATTGCCCCAATGCCGCCAGACGACTGGCGCGCGCCAATTCGTTTTGTGTGGTTTTCAAACGTTTTTCCGCGACTTTGCGTTCTTCGATTTCCACAGCTAAACGCCTGTTAGCCTCCCGCATTGCCGCAGAATCAGCTTGTGATTCGCGCAAGGCCTCGCCGATACGCACCGTGCGGCGAAACTGGATAACCGCAAACACAATCGTCAGAATGACAAAGGCCGAAATCAGGGTCATCCATGTTTTTTCCTGCACCGGGTCCTGACTGGCAAAAAAGTACAGTGTCCAATTTCGGCTATCCATTTCCTCCGTCACCAAAAGGAAATGATTGCCTTCGACCATAACCTGATTTTCATTCCAAATGCGCCAGTTCAATTCGTTTAACGGCTCATTTGCAAACTGGCGCTCTTCCTGAATTTCCTGCCTGCGTTCTTTCGATATCGCAAACATGGCCCGATAGCGCCAGTTCGGATTGGACGATAACAGGATCACACTGTCTTTGTTGCCCAGCAAAACCTGTTCATCGGAATCAATCCATAAATTTTCCAACTGACCAAAATTCAGTTTGAGTGCGATCACGCCAATGACCTGCCCCTGAACATCGCGTACAGGTTCAGAAATAAACAAGCCGGGTAATTTGGTTGTCGCCCCAATACCGTAAAACTCACCATGATTACCAGCAAGCGCATCCTTGAAATAGGGGCGAAAGGCATAATTTTGCCCGATATAGCTGGTCTTGCTGGCATAGTTTGAAGACGATACCGTTAATCCGGTCGTATCCATTAAATAGATGGCCTCTACCCCCGATTGATCGGCAAATTTCGCCAATCTTTCATTCAGTCGGTCGACCCCCTCACCGGACAGGGCCGAGATTACATAAGGGTCTTGCGACAACACAAAGGGGAAGTAAACAAACCGTTCAATCTCGCTCAGCAACGAGCTTTTATACAGGGACAGCCGCCCACTGGCCTTTCTGATTTCTTCTGATTTAAAATAGGAAAAAGACACATAATACATGCCATAAGACAGGACGGCCAAACCGACAATAAACAACAATAAAAAGCGTGGGCGCATTTCTTTTTCCAATTCGTTTGCCTGCGCGGATGATAAATCAATCCAATCCGTTAGACAAACAATGCGTCATTGACAGGATATAAAAGCCTTCCTACCCTCATCAAAATCAATTTCTTATTCGGATATTCTCAATGAGCGCAGCCCCAACGACCTTACCGCCTGTTCTTGCCGGACCAATTTTGCGCCGCGCAGAACCTGAACGGTTGGCCCTTTGGCTTGCGCTCAGCGTTGAAGCTGACGTGAAAATACAGTTTTCTGAACAAGACAACATCCTTGCCGAATTTTCCACGCCATCCAAAGGTATAAAAATTCACAGGCTAAAATGCGGTAAAAAGTTACATATCCTGTTGATTGATCTGTCGTTTAAAGAGGCTTTGCCCCGCGATTGTTGGATTGATTATACCCTTTGCCTGAAATCACAAGATCAAGAGATTTGGCAGGATATCACGAAACTCAGCCCGGACTTGCTCTATCCCCCCCATAACAAGCTGGGCTTCTTGTTACCGTCCAAGGTTGGAAGTATTTTGCACGGATCATGCCGTAAACCCCACCATGACAGTGGCGATGGCTTGGTTGCTGCCGATGGCCTGCTTGCCCAGCTCCTTGAAAACAATGCCGATAAAGATGAAAACCTGCCCACATGGCCGTCAGCCTTGATCATGTCAGGCGATCAAATCTATGCCGATGATGTGGCCGGTCCCATGCTGCGCGCCATTCACAGCGTCATTGATCAACTGGACCTGCCTGCTGAAATGTTCGAGGGGCTGAAAGTCCCCCCGATTGGAACGTCTGATGAACTCTATCAACACAAAAGCAGTTATTATGATCGAACAGCTATTTTACCACAGGTCGAAGCCAACCGTGATCTGTTGGATATTCTGTTCGGTGGTGTACGCAAACCGGTTTTCACCACCGATACCGCGCACAACCATTTAATGACCCTGCATGAAAATCTACTGATGTATCTGATGGTCTGGTCGCCTGTTCTCTGGTCCATTGCACAGATGGATTGCCCCGCAGGCCTATCGGCTGAAAATCAAAAACTGTTTGCGGATGAAAAACAAGTTTTGGACCGCTTTGTTGAAGGTTTGCCGCAGGTGCGCCGTCTCATGGCCCATTTGCCCGTTGCCATGATCTTTGATGACCATGATGTCACCGATGACTGGAACCTGAACCGCCAATGGGAAGAGGCGGTTTACAATCACCCCTTTTCCAAACGCATGATCGGCAACAGCCTGTCGGCTTATTTCATCTGTCAGGGGTGGGGAAACAACCCGGATAAATTTGACACACGCTTTATAAAAGATCTGCAAACCGCATTGGATGCCCCGGGACATGAAGACCATATCAACTTCATTGACCACCTTTTAAAATTTGAAGGATGGGAATATCAATGGAAAACAGAACCGCCCCTGATTGTCATTGATACACGCACACGGCGTTGGCGTTCGGAAAGTTCCATGGTCAAACCATCCGGCCTGCTGGATTGGGAAGCCGTTGGGGATCTGCAAGAACAACTTTATGGCAAAGACAGTGTTTTGCTGGTTTCGCCCGCGCCAATCTATGGGGTCAAATTGATTGAAACCATCCAGCGTATTTTCACATGGTTTGGGAAACCTTTACTGGTGGATGCCGAAAACTGGATGGCACATCCGGGAACGGCTAATTCCATTCTCAATGTTTTCATGCATACCAAAACACCACACACCTTTATTATTTTATCCGGCGATGTTCATTATTCCTTTGTCTATGATGTTGAACTGCGCGGACAAAAAGGAGGCCCGGATATCTGGCAAGTCACCAGTAGTGGCTTTAAGAACGAGTTTCCAAAAAAGCTACTGGATGTACTGGATATCATCAATCGTTGGCTTTATTCTCCCCGCTCCCCCTTAAACTGGTTTACCAAGCGCAAACGCATGCGCATTATTCCGCGCAAACCCGAAGGACATGCTGACGGGCGCCGCTTGCTGGATGCCGCCGGGGTCGGCCTGGTCGAACTGGACAAAGACGGACGGCCTTGTCGTTTTCGTCAACTTCTGGCCGATGGACAGTTTGTCGGATTTGATCGCATGGAAAATCATTCCCGTTGGCAATAAATCGGCGCGGACGTCATAAATCCTAAATCTGAAAGTCACGAAAGCTTCACGTCAGTGAAACACTGCTGAACCAATCTTTAACCTACCCTGACGGGCAGTGTTCAACGAGCAGTGAAGAAAACAATGACGAACCAGACAGAAACGAACCTTGATATCCGACTTGCGCGCAACGCCGACGATTTGGAAGCCGCTCAACGCCTGCGCTACCGCGTCTTTTTTGACGGTATGGGCGCTGTTCCCGATCCTGAAGTTGCCGCAGCGAAACGTGATTTTGATCGTTTTGACGATTATTGTGATCATTTGCTGGTTATTGATAAAACCAAAGAAGCCGCTGGCGAAGAATGTGTTGTCGGCACCTATCGCCTGCTTCGCCGCAGCGTTGCCCAACGCCATGAAGGTTTCTATTCGGCTGATGAATTCGATCTCTCCCGCCTTGAAAATTATCAAGGTGAAATCGTTGAGTTGGGACGTTCTTGTGTCGATCCCGATTATCGCGGCAAAGCCGTTATGCAGCTTTTATGGCGCGGCATTGCAGAATATATTACCGATTACAAAATTTCACTGATGTTCGGATGCGCAAGCTTCCCCGGCACCGATACAAAAGCAATGGCATCGGCGTTATCATATCTGCACCACCATCACAGTGCACCGGATGAATGGTCGCCCAAGGCATTGGATAGCCGTTATGTAGATTTAAAACTGCTCAAGAAAAAACAAATCGACAGCCGCCAGGCTTTGCGTGAAATGCCCCCGCTCATTAAAGGTTACCTGCGTGTCGGCGGCGTGATTGGCAAGGGCGGTGTGATTGATCATCAATTCAATACGGTCGATGTTTGCCTGCTGGTTGAAACGGACAATGTGACGGGTCGTTACCAACGTCACTATCTGCAAGATGCGGCAAGTATGTCCAATCAGGCCAACACATGAAAAAATCTTTTCTGCGCGGCATGATACGCACGATGGCCTTTTTGGGATGGACGGTCCTGCTGGTCCCTCCTTACCTGCTGATTTTCTGCCTTGGGCGGCATGTGCGCCGCCCAATGGTGCAACTTTGGCATCGTGGGGTCTGTGCGCTTATCGGTATGAAAGTCACCTGCTATGGTAAACCGTCTCAAAATAAAAGAGTATTGCTGGCTGGAAACCATGTTTCTTACCTGGATATCCCGATTATAGCCTCCTGTCTGGATGTGACCTTTGTCGCCAAGGCCGAGGTTGCCGACTGGCCCTTGTTCGGGTTTCTGGCACAAATTGCGCAAACCGCTTTTATTGAACGCAAGCCTTCCAAAGCACGTAAACAAAAAGTCAAACTCAAACAACGGATTTTAAGTGGTGAGCGCTTGATGATCTTCCCCGAAGGTACCAGTTCGCCCGGCAACAAAGTTTTGCCTTATAAAAGCGCCTTGTTCGAAATGGTGATGGAAGACGACTTGCGCGAAAGCTGTCTGGTCCAACCCGTCACGCTCGCCTTTTGCCGGACACGCGACCACCAGCCTTTGAACAATACCGGGCGGGATTATTTCGCATGGTATGGCGATATGACATTGGCACCGCATTTACGGGATGTCTTTTGTCTGGGGGGTGTTGAAGTCGATGTTATTTTTCATGCCCCGGCCTTGGCCGCTGATTTTAAAGACCGCAAAGCACTCGCACAATGGGCGCAGAACCGCACATCAAACGGTCTTGCTAATTTGGTGACACCACCACCCGAATGTTCCGAAACATCACTGGACCAACAGGAAATCGCCTTTACCTAATCACGGGTGTGGATCGATACAGACTTGATTACGGCCCTGTTGTTTTGCCCGATAAAGCGCCTGATCCGCGCGTTCGATAATCTGTGCGGCTTCACATTTTTCATCAGGGACCAAGGAAATCCCGCCAACGCTGATTGTCACCCGTTGTCCGCCCGGATTATATTTATGTTCCAAATTCAGATCATAAATCGATTGCCGGATACGTTCTGCGACCCGTTTGGCCCCTTCGCTGTCAGAATTCGGAATGATCATTGCAAATTCCTCCCCGCCATACCGGGCGGCGAGATCATTTGCCCGATAGGCCTGTTTCCCTATCGTTTCAGCAATCCGTTTTAGACACTCATCACCTTGTTGATGACCGTATCCATCGTTATATCCTTTGAAATGATCCACATCACACAGCAAAAGTGACAGGGGTTCATTTTCCCGGCGCGCGTGCAAAATATCCGCTTCCAGTGAAA
The DNA here is from genome assembly GCF_014641495.1 of Terasakiella brassicae. GTDB lineage: Bacteria > Pseudomonadota > Alphaproteobacteria > Rhodospirillales > Terasakiellaceae > Terasakiella > Terasakiella brassicae. The sequence continues at coordinate 27,530 of NZ_BMHV01000012.1, read as the reverse complement.
TATCAAAAGAGCGACGATTCGCCAATCCGGTCAAGCCATCTTTATGAGCCAGACTTTGCAACGCTTGCTCTGCACGTTTTTGTTCCGTCATATCGCGTAACGTTTCCACAATGGCGATCATGTTCCCGTCATCATCAAATATGGGACCGCAATTAATCGCCAGATATAAACGTTTTTCCGCACAGGGCATGACACACCAGTTTTCGGCACGCACACCGTCATAGACATCTTTCTTCAAGGACGCCGCGCTATAATGTTCTTCAATCGCGTCCATGCGCCCCTCGCGTACCAGATCGGCAAGACAGACACGGGGTTCTTCATAAAAGGCCCGCCAATGATCCCGGGTTCCGATCACCTCACGCGCCATCACATTTGTGAGACGTTCACACGCCTTGTTCCAAATTATGACTTTGCCTGACGGATCCAGAACAAAGGTTGGAACGACCAAATGTTCCATTAAACGAATAGCGAACTGATGTTCGCTAGAGTCCTGTTTCAATTTATTTCCCCTGTCAAAAGAAAGTGCTTTTGTGATCTTGTCGACTGATCGCACCCTGATTTCTTTTTTATTTTCATATCCTACGTCATCAGCACGCAAAATTCAATCAAACAGCACGTCCCCTGATTACATTAAAAGAAAATAGTTCAACCCTTTTGTCTCGCTATGCGTCATACACGTCTTATGATTGACCGGGATCAATGAGAATAAAAATCAAGTCAGGCATATGTTTTTGATGATGAGCCTATACAACGAAAACGGTCCTTGCGACGGCAAAATCCCCAATGACTGGAACCTGCCGGAACTATCAGACCTGATCAAAATTACATCAAATTGCGTTCAGATTGATCTGCGACATCAATCCGCACCAACGCCTTTGGTCGCCACATTAAAAATTCTGGATCAATTAAATTCAGACCAATATTTCGAAGGATACTATCCCAAAATGCCGATGCATCTTTTCTCTCACTTACAAGAAGAAGCATGGGCTTGGGACGTTGTGGAACAGAACGATCAAGGCATTCGTCTCAGAATATATCGTGAAGGCCACAAACCATGATAGGCGCTGGCGTACCCTTCGGTGCGGAACAACGCCTGCTGCCGGAATGGATCCCCCTTTCCTTTTTCTTCGTATCACTGGCCTGCTTGCCGCTTGGTTGGATACTTCTGTTCCTTCAGGCCGAAAACATCGCCAGTTTCCAAGGTGGCTTCGGCCCCGTTTTGGCAGCCCTGCACACCTTCACCATCGGGGTTGTCCTGACCACGGCCTTCGGTGCCTCCATGCAAATGCTGCCTGTGGCCAGTGGTGCAGCCATGAACAGGCCGATCGGCGTCATCCTGCTTCTTGTTCTTTTGCTCAGCGGGATCGGCATTACATTGGGGGGATTTGCCCATTACCGCCCTCTTATCGCCTCCTGGGGCGCAGCGCTCCTGTGCCTCAGCGCCCTTCTTTATGCGCTCATGCTCGTCCGTCTCCTGATAAGATCGGCCAACCTTAAGCTTGTTCGCAACCATGTTCTAGTCGGTGCCCTGTGTCTGTTACTGGCCGCTGCGCTTGGGGCGGCCATGATTTTGAACTGGGCCGGGCTAATTTCATTTAACATGCCAAATCCGCGATTGGTTCATGCCGGGCTCGCCCTCTATGGTTTTATGGGGCTCATTGTTTTCGGTTTCAGCCGGATCATGGTCCCCATGCTCAGCGTCAGTGACAAAACCAATGACCGACTTGCCATATGGGGACTTCTGATCGCCTTAACGTCTTTACTCTTGTGGGTGGGCGGCTTCTTTAAAATTGCACCGATTGTCGCCCTGATATCAGCGCTGATCCATATCTATGAAATGTTTACGATCCTAAAGGGGCGCATTCGCACCCGTCTAGGGCCGGAATGGACCGTCATTCGCTTCGGTTGGATCATGTTGCCGCTCAGCCTGCTTTTGGTGATCGGGGCGCAATGGACCGACAATAAAGCCAACATAACGGAACTCAGCATTCTCGTCGCTGTGCTGGGTTGGTTGGTATCCTTTATTATCGGTATTTTACAACGCATTGTTCCCTTCCTGCTGTCGATGCAGATCGCCCGTCAGACAGGCATGCCGGAATTGCCGAGTAAGCTGGCAGCGGAAAAACTAACTCGCATCATCGGCCCCTTGCATATCGCTGCCGTGGGGGTCACCGGGCTGGCCATCATAATGGATAATTCTCTTTTATTACAATTTGGTAGCTTAATCGGCCTTGTTTCAGGGCTTTCTTTTTTAACTTTTTTAATTATTGCCATAAAACGCAAACGTCTGAGTTTGGAGAAAATGAAAAAATGAGACTCTCACAAATCTTACATGAAGAACACCAACGCACCCTGACCGTTCTGGATGAACTCGACGGTTGGCGCGGCAAAAACAAACCGGACGATATCGAACAGATCAAAGGTCTGCTGACCGATTTAATTGATGTGGCGCAAAGCGATATTACGGAACATTATGCGTTTGAAGAAGAACACCTGTTCCCCGTATTGCGCATGAACGGGGCTGATTTCATGGCCAATATGCTGGCTGGGGAACATCAAATGATCCGCCCGATTGCGCAAGAATTATCGGCAATGGCCCAAAAAGCCATCGAGACCGGTTTTGATGATCAAAGCTGGCAAAGCTTTCAGGAACTCAGCTTCGACTTTATCGGTCACGAAACCTTCCACATTCAAAAGGAAGAAATGGGCCTCATCAACGCCATTAATTCCTTATTCACACCCGAACAGGAAGCCCCGCTTATTGAGCTTTATAAAAAGGGTTCTTAATCTTTTGACAAAAAAACACCCCGCAAAATTTTCTTGCGGGGTGTTTTTTATTGTTCATCAAATGTCCGTAATCAGCCGTCTGCGGTAATTTGTGCCACCAATTCAGACAAGACCTGATCAACCTGATCATTTTCAACCCGGCACGTTCCCACCTGTTTATGACCGCCGCCGCCATATTTAAGCATCAGGCTACCCACATTGGTTTTTGAACTGCGATCCAGAATGGACTTCCCGCAGGCCAGCAAACATTTGCCGGGTTCAATTTCCGGGATGACTTGAATGGAGATATTGCATTGGGGATACAGGGCATAAATTGTAAAACGGTTGCCCGCGTAGCTTTCCGTTTCCTTGCGCAAATCAAAGACCACAAGGTTATTGTGAACCACAGTGTTCCTCTTGATCTGATTTTCAAATTTTTCTTCGTGCAAGGAATACAGATGCAACCGTTCTTCAACGTCAGGGATTTTTAAAATTTCTTCAACCGGATGATGACGGCAGTAAACCATCATATCTTTCATAAACTGCTCATGCGAAACGGCAAATTTCCCTACACGGTCAAGCCCGGTACGCGGATCCAGAATAAAGTTCAGCAGGACCCACGGGCCCGGTGCCAGAATGTCTTCTTCATTATACTGTGCCGCATCCGCTTTATCGACAGCCGCCAGCATATCTGTACTGATTTTCGGAAAAGCCTGTGCGCCGCCAAAGTGGTTATAGACCACGCGCGCCGCAGACGGTGCGTTGGCATCAATGACCAAATTATCATGCCCACCGACACGTTCCACTTCACTAAAATGGTGATCAAGGCTTAAGTGCGCTTTTTCCACATAAGGAAGATTGGTCAGAATGTCATTTTCACTAACTGTAAATTGCCCGTCCTGAATCTCTTTCGGTTCGGCAAATACAATGTCGTCAACCATTCCAAGTTCGAGAAGCAACGTACCTGAAACTACACCGTCAAAGTCAGCTCGCGTGACGAGGCGATACTTTTGATCAGTCATGTTTTCGGCTCCTAATCATATTCATTCTTATGCGAAGTTCTCGCCACGATGCCAATAGTTTAAGTTCTAAAATTGTGTTTGTACACAATATTAGAATAATTTGGCCCTAAAACCTATAATGCCAAATTTGCCAGAGAGAACGCGAGAGCGCAATGCATAACACTAAAAAAGCGCCTGATAAATGAGCAACCCAACAATTACGCCTATATTCGGCTTAACTTTTAAAACCGGCCTCTGCCATCATCCGGTAAAAATCACGGATCATAATCTCTTTTTGGGCGGGGGCGTTTTCGCCTTCCGTAAATTTCTCAATAAAACTCTTTCCCTTCAGGTGGTCAACCACGCGTTTGCGCGCCAACGCCATCGCATGCCCATGTTCCCATAACACGCCAGAGCCACAAAACTGCACCATACGGATCGCACGATCATGCAAAGCAGCTTGCGGGTTATCCAGCTTATCAATGAGTTTGGTATCCATCAGGTATTTTTCCACCAGACGGTCCAAAGTAGATAAAACCGCCTTTTGTTCGCTTTCGTCCAATGTCGATTCTTCCACCAACACATGAAGGTCTTTTAAGCAAACCAGCTTTTCTTTGGCAGAAAGGTCATCTGCACAAAAATCGCCAATCGTGCGCGCCGTATTGCATAATTGAGATATACTTTGCTTGACGACATCCGGGTGGGCGTTTCCAAGCGGTGCATCCCGTAACGCAATTAAATAAGGCAAGCAGCGTGCCCCATCCGGGAGCATTTCGACCAACCATTTAATCGACATGCGCTCACCGCTTTCGCCGCCTTGCTTCAGGCTTCGACCATATCGCCGGGATAAAGCTTCCGCCATATCCGCCCCGCCCGTCATGCCGCAAGGCAGTGTCAGGCGCGAAAAAAGACGTAAAAATTCTTTTTCTTCCAGCGCCGTGTCATTGCGCGATAACGGCTGTTTCCCCGCCAACTGGCGGATGATAAAATCAAACAGAATATCACGTGTTTGCATCAATCTGTCTTGACTGAACAAACGACAGAAGGCCTCCACAGCTTCCGCACAAGCCCCTGTTCCCTTGACAGATTTGCCTTCCACCCAGTCCAGCAAAGTTGACAAGGCGCAGGCGAGATTTCGTTGCGGGCCAAGCATATCCTGTATCAAGGTTGCCGACGACATGATTTCCGCAATCAGGCCATCCAGTTCATATTCCAGTTCTTCGCCCTGATCGCTTTCCAGCCAAGCCAACACCTGTTGAAGTTTTGCTTCCACACTGCGGTATTGCACCAAAACCTTACACATCACCACCGGCAAAGCCATTGGCTTTCCAATCGCGTTTGCAGTCTCGACCACTTTATTTAACTCTTTGCTTTCAAAAGATTTATAAGCCTTGGTTTTGCAGATTTTCTCCACATCATCCATAATGGCTTGAATTTCAGCAAAGATGTCATCGCGGCGCTTGCGTGAATCCAATCCGCTGTCACGCGCCTGCAATGTGGACACCCGGTCAATTGCCGGTGACACCAAATCACCGGCCATAAATCGTTTTGCCTTGTCATGGTTATATAAAAGCTCAGACGCAATCGTTCCTTCACGATCAAACAAGTTGCGCAACAACCGGCTCATGGTAATACGGGCATTCAATCCGAGATAATCATCACGATGTGCGCAAGGGGCCGCTTCGTCAATATTTGCCAAGCGTACCGGAATGTTTCGTCGGGTCAGACGTTGTTCCTTAACGACCTTTTCGACTTCCATCTTATCGGCACGCGTCCATACGCGCACCAGTTGAACGCCGTCATATTCGCTATTATCGTCTTCGGCATAGTCTGTATAGAGCCTTTCCGCCATTTTCTGGTCTTGAAAGACTTTCTCGACAAACCAGCGATCCTGATCGCTTAGACGTATCTCGTATTTTGTATGTCCTGCCATTTTCGTATTTGAATTTCTTTCTCGTTATCTCCGCATTTTCTAAGCGAAGCTTTCCCTCTCCTTATCCTATGCATATAAATCAAAAGTTTCCATCGAAAAAATACAACTGACGCTGTAAACAGCTTTCCCTTTACACCACGCTACACACAAAAACATGTGCGCACTTGATTAACCTTTCTGCACTTGAGCTCAGAGAGAGCGCACACAATTGGCATAGCATTCATGCGGGCATGGCGCGGGTTTTACCCCATGATGGAGCATTCAAAACCCAATCCGTACAATCATGGACAACGATTCTCTCTGACATCAAGAATATTTCAGCCACCGCAGATAAGGTCCCCGCGCGAGCCGGTCGTTTGAAAACAGAAATCGAAAGCTTCTTGGCGCCTAATTATCTTTTGCGCAAAACCAGTGTTTGCCAACCGTTGACTTTAATGCGTTCCACCAGACGCAGGCCATGACAGCGGTGTGCCGCAAATACCCAGTTTGCATCACGGTCCAGAAACCCTGCCAATACCGCAAAACCACCGGGTTTCAGATTTTTCGCAAGGTCTTTTGCCATTGCTGACAAAGGACGCGCCAAGATATTGGCCATAATCAGATCATAAGGCCCATTACGCGTCACAGACGGGGAGTGATATCCATTGGCACATACGGCAAGCACAGAACCGCCCACCCCATTTACTTCCGCATTATAACGCGCGACATCAACCGATTGCGCATCAATATCGCTGGCGACAACCGATGCCCCCCACGTTTTTGCAATCGCCATTGCCAAAATGGCCGAACCACAGCCCATATCCAGCGGGCGTTTAAAATTATAACGCCGTGACAATCGATCCAAGGCCTGTAAACACCCGTTCGTGGAGGCATGTTCCCCTGTGCCAAAAGCAGTCGCAGCCTCGACTTTCAAGGCGATTTTGCCCGCAGGTAATTTGCCGTCAAAATGTGAGCCATAAATAAAGTAACGCCCGATTTGAAGCGGCGGATAATTGCGCGCATATTCCGCCAGCCAATCTTTATTTTCAACAGCCGTAATCGTTACGGTTGGTGCAGATACCCCGGATCGTTCCGCCACACCGGCAATAGCTGCTTTCAAGGCTGTTTCATCCGGTTCTTCTTCTGCATAGGCTTCAATACGCTGGGCCAGTTCATCATCATCCAGATACTGGGTGACGGCCCCACAAAAAGCTTCCAGTGCGAATTCGTAAGCATCGGCCAGCGCGGGGCTAACGTCCAGATCAACACGCCACAAGGTATTCGTCATATGCATTTCCACTTAATCAAGGCTGAATATCTCCGCCTCTCATAGCATATAACGACACAAATGCCATCTTTGTTTCGATAAAGGCCAGCCTAAAACTGATATGATACCGTTATTGCACCGTATCGATCCGGTGACTGCTGTTTTTTAAATTCTTTTGTGCGGATAATCTGCGTAAAAGCAACCCGGACATCGTGATAACGCATGGCAAGACCGGCTTGAACATCAAAAACAAACGGTTTTTTATCTACACTATAGGAATCGGCCAATGTATTGCCGTCTAAAAAGATATTGCGCGCAACGGCACGCCCCCCACCACCGGCAAACAAATACCAGACAAACCCGTCCGTTGAGGTATAATAATCACTTCCCGGTAAACTGGGACGAATACGCGGCGGGCCACCCCGGTCTTTTTCCAGATCCTGCCCAAATCGAAAAACGGTTCCGGCTTCCGCATGGGTAAAGATATTGCCGAGGGAAACACCCGCATAAGGGCTGGTATCCAGTTCCAGATCAAAAAGCCCGGTTTCCACATTTATAAAACGATGCCATTTGCGTTCATAGGTAACCACAAGGCCGGGTTCATTTTTTAACTGATGATCCCACCCCATCGGCTGCGGACTTCCGACAACACGGTGGACAAATTTTTGTGTGGGTTCCGCCAGTGATGCCGGACCGACCATCCCCAGGGTAAGTTCAAACGTATCGACCCGTTCTTCCATATCGGAAACAAGACCAAAACTGCCATAAAGCCAACCGCCATAGGGTCGATCCATATCGGCAGGATCTGTCAGCGTAATATCAGCCGGCGAATACATATTCTGCCCAAGGGCATAACTGGCACGCAATGTTCCGTCATCAGAAAAGAAAGGGAAATATCCGGCAGCATCGCGCAACCAATCAGCAACTTCACCTTCCGGTGGTGCCAATGAAAAGCGTGTGCCGTGGGTGTAATGACGATCGGTATCTGAACCAAACATATCGTTTTCCAACGTCATGTTAAACGTCCAGCCGTCCCAGTCATCCAACATATCCGCATGGGCGTGATCAGGAGAAAATGCCCCAAAAACCAGTGCACTCAACACACATAGCCCATAACGGCGCATTAGATTTTCTCCACAAAGCTATCAATCACTTTTTTCCGCCCGCCACTGGCGAAGGCAATATCTAATTTATTCCCATCTACATTCAGCACAACCCCTGAACCGAATTTTCCATGTCGCACATGGTCGCCTTTGCGAAATCCGCCATCGGGTGCCTCTGAGACGGTGACATCAAAGGCATCAATCGTCACCAGCTTTTGCGGGCGGTTTTCCGATTTCCCACGATAGGTAAAACGTTGCGGATTGTCGCCAAATTTGGAATAGCCATAATTGCCGCCGCCATAATCACCACTGGGGGTTCCGGTTTCCCCGCCTGTTTCAATATGGGGTTCAGGCAATTCCGACACAAAACGGGACGGAAGCATATCGTTATATTGCCCAAACACCCGACGACGCAGCGCATAAGAAATAATGGAGCGTTTGCGTGCCCGTGTAATCCCGACATAACCCAGACGACGTTCTTCTTCCAGCGCGCTGTTACCGGACTCATCAAGTGCCCGTTGATTGGGGAAGGTGCCTTCTTCCCAACCGGGCAAAAACACATTATCAAATTCCAACCCCTTGGCGGCATGCAAGGTCATAATGGTCACTTTGGCATCGTCGGCCCTGTCCTGAACCTCCATCACCAAGGAAACATGTTCCAGAAATTCATTCAGGCTTTCAAATTCCTTCAGGCCCGACACCAATTCTTTCAGGTTATCGACCCGGCCTTGTGCCTTCATATCTTTTTGTTTTTTGGTTTCAGCAATACGCCAGTCCATATAACCGGACTCGTCCAGAATTTGCCCGACCAGATCATCCACATCCAGCCCGTCTTTCAATGATCGCCACAATTCAAACTGGGCCAGCAAATCACGCAACGAAGTCCGCGCCTTTGGCGATAATTCATCGGTATCGACCAATGTCATGGCCGCGCTATAAAGCGATATCTGGCTTTTGCGGGCATATTCCAACAGCGTTTGCAGCCCTTTGGTTTTTGGTCCAAAACCACGCGAGGGTTTATTGATAATGCGTTCCAAGGCCAAACTGTCATTGGGTTGATTGACCACCCGCAAATACGCAATGGCATCACGAATTTCTTCACGCTCATAAAAACGCAAACCACCGACAACCTTATAAGGCAGACCAAGCGTGATCATGCGTTCTTCAAATTCACGGGTCTGAAAACCGGCACGCACCAAAATTGCCATTTCATTCAGGCTTTCACCCTTGGCTTGCAAGGCTTCAATTTCATCGCCGACGAAACGGGCTTCGCTTTCGCCATCCCACAGGCTTTCCACTCGCACCTTGATGGCGTCATCCTTGCTTTGAGGTTGCAAGGTCTTGCCCAAACGATCCTCGTTATAAGAAATCAGCCCGGACGCCGCCCCCAGAATGTGCGCGGTCGAACGATAATTGCGTTCCAGTCGAATAACCTTGGCCCCGGGAAAATCTTTCTCAAATTTCAGGATATTGGCAACCTCTGCCCCCCGCCAGGAATAGATCGACTGATCATCATCGCCGACACAGCAGATATTGCGATGCTGTTTGGCCAACAACCGCAACCAAAGATATTGCGACACGTTGGTATCCTGATATTCATCCACCAAAACGTAACGGAAACGGCGTTGATATTGTTCCAGAATTTGCGGCTGTTCGGCAAAAATTGTCAAAACATGCAAAAGCAAATCACCAAAATCACACGCATTATTCAAACGCAGGCGTTCCTGATATATTTTATAAATGCGAACGGCGGCCCCATCGGCATAGGCTGCCCCCTCCCCCGGGGAGACTTTTTCAGGGGTCAGACCACGGTCTTTCCAACGCTGAATAACGCCCATCAAATTGCGCGCCGGGTTTTTCTTTTCGTCAATGAACTCCGCTTCCATAATCTGCTTGAGCAAGCGGATTTGATCGTCCGTATCAATGATCGTGAAATTCGATGTCAGCCCGACAACTTCGGCATGGGCGCGCACCATGCGTGCGGCCAAGGCATGAAACGTGCCCAGCCACCAGCCTTCGACCGGGCGCCCCAACAGGGCCGCCACCCGTTCTTTCATCTCCGCCGCCGCCTTGTTGGTGAAGGTCACCGCCATAATTTCACCGGCGTAGGCCAAACCATGGTCCATGATATAGGCCAGACGGGTCGTCAGCACGCGGGTTTTCCCCGTACCGGCGCCAGCCAATACAAGCACAGGCCCATCGGTTTCTTCAACCGCCATGCGTTGTTCGGGATTTAAGGTTTCGACATAGGACGGCGGGCCCTGCACCGGTGCCGGTTGCGCGGGTTCCAGATAGTCATCGCTGAAATCAAATGGATCGTTCATAGATGCGTTATAGCACCGACAGAAAAAGAAACAAAGAGGGAACAATAATTTATTTTAGTCCCGCTAACCGCCCTGCTCCTGCTTGCGTTTTCTCAACAAAGCTGCATTATAGGCCGCCATGAGTTCGCGTTCATCAATGCAGCCCATATAGGCACGCCCCAATTGCGGGGAAACCACGGCAATTTGCGATACATTAATTTCTTCCAAGACCGCTTTGGCGACTTCCAGCGTATCACCGGTTTGTAAAACGGGGGGGCGTGTATCGGCAATGTCCGCCGCCACAACCAGATCATTCAAGTTCGCGTCAAAAACATCTTCGGGCATATGCTCCCACGTAATCGCACCATAGAGACTTCGATCATGTGCAATCACATACAAGACGCCACCCGGTGCCCGTAAAAACCGTTTGCGGACTTCCTTAAGGCTCGCGTCCATAGCGACATATTCACCTTCGCGGCGTAAAATGTCGCAAACCCTTAACTCTTTCAAAATCTGCGTACTGAAGGTATTGCCCAAATCAATACCGCGTTCCTTAAGCTGTTCCAAAAAGAACGACTGACGATGCAATTGATCATTGACCAAGGTCGCCAAAACACAAGCACACATCACCGCAATCGTAAGGGAATAATTGCCGGTCAATTCAAACACGATCAATGTTGTCGAAATCGGTGCACCCAACACCGCAGCCGCCATTGAGGCCATACCAATCAGGGAATAGGCACTCGCGCCCGACCATAAATCAGGAAACATTTGCCCGACGATCACGCCGTAGGTTCCCCCCAGCATCGCCCCGATCACCAACGAAGGGCTAAACACGCCACCGGCAAAGCCAAAGCCCAAAGACAAAACCGTTGCCACAAATTTAAAAATGAAAAGGCCCAGCAATAAGGCAAAGCCATAATATCCTTTTAAGGCATTGTCTGTGGCCTCATATCCCACACCGAGGACTTCGGGATACCATAACGCAATCACCCCCACGCAAAACCCGCCAATTGCGGGATGCATCCACATCGGCAGTGGAATTTTTTGCACCTTTTTTTGAGTTTTTAGAACGGACCAGACAAATAATACCCCGACCAACCCGCTGACAATCCCCAAACCCGCAAACGCAGGAAATTCAAGGTAGGATCCAAATTCATGGGCCTGAATTTGAAAAGCCGTTTCATTGCCGACAACCTGATGGGCAATCACCGTCCCGGAAATACTGGCAATCACCACCGGGGCAAATGCTTTTAGGGCATAATGGCTTAAAATAACTTCTTGTGCAAATAACGCCCCCGCAATCGGAGCATTAAAAGAGGCAGATACAGCCGCTGCCACACCACAACCCAACAAAATACGCGCGTTAGAGCGTGAAAGTTGTAACTTTTCTCCGACCCAGGCCGCAAACGATCCGCCCAAATGCACCACCGGCCCTTCCCGTCCAACAGATGCGCCAAATGAAATGGATAAGCCGCTGCTCAGGGCAGCCCACAATCCTTCTTTCAACGACATTTGCGCCCCACCGACTTCGCAGGCCGCAATCACATCTGCCGGACCTTTGGTTCGACCATGACTTAAAAATCGATGCACAATAAAACCGACCAGCAGCCCGCCAAGTGTCGGGGTCAGGATCACCTGCCAAGGCGGCAGCGCGGCAATATGATCTGCAATCCATGCCCCACTGATACCCAGAAAGATGGATTGGAAGAAATCAATTTTTTCGACAAATAAAATCGCAAGCCCGCCGACACAAGCCCCGACGACGACAGCCAAAAGCGTCATCACAAGCTGATCATTATTGACCACCTTGCGTGTAAGCAAAATAAACGGACTGGGCCTGTTGCGTCCTTGTGCCACCGACGATAAACCTTTTCCAACGTTACGCTGATTTCAACTCTATCATGCACATGAAGAGTTAATGACTGGTAACCTTGGATAAAACCGGAAATTCTGATAAATGCCTCAAAACCACCTCCAATGAAAAATCATAAGGTTGATCCTGAAGGCGATGTGTCTTGGTGAACGCCTTAAAATCAATATTTCCCCGTTTTTCTTTTGAGCCCAAATAGCGATCAAAACGTTCGATATTCTCTTTGTTCATAACAAAATAATCAGAATGGCCGGATACAGTAAAATCATACCCATTATGGTAATCATAAAGCAGGATGAGCGACCACGCGCCATCCATGACATGCCACCCCACGCTGGCCTGCAAATCACCTTTGCGGATCGCCTCAAGCGCAAGGTCGGACCAGTCAATCCCACCAATCAAAATATCCTGTTCAGGTTTCAGTCCATATTCCTTGACAGCATGCAACGCCCCACAGGCCATAAGGTCGCTTGCTGACCAAATCACAGATGTTTCGGGATAGCGTTCCAGCAGGCCACGCGTTGCGTCATAGGCTTTTTTTTCATCCCAATGCGTATAGACAATTTGCCTCAATTTAACATTGTCGTATTCGGCAAGTGCATCTTGCAAACCCAAAAGACGGAGTTCCGACGAATTCGCCCGGTATGCTCCGTTCAAGGCGATCATATCTATCGTATCGGTTGCGCCATGCGATGTTTCACCTTTGGCATGCTCAATTAAATCTCTGGCAAGCAAATACCCTGCTTTTCGATCATCCGGCAAAAATTGTCCAAGCCAATTCTTGATTTCGTGACGGGGCGTTCCCATTTCCTGCAAGCGGCCCGAACTAAACCCCTCATTAAACAAAAAGGTTTTCACACCCAGCATATCGGCGCGTTTTATAACGCTATCCAACACATCATGGTCATTTATCAAGAGCAAATAATCAGGGGGATTACTGCGCTCCAATACCTCATGCCCACGGCGCCGGACTTCAAGGTGACTGGCGCTCGCATCAATCACTTCCAGATCAATATTTAAATCCGAGGCGGCATCCTGCATCATATATGTCAATGAACTGAAAAAAGGATCATCCATCGCCCCCGGATTTATAAAAGCAACACGGAATACCCCTTGCGCAACGGCCTGCGCCCCGCAGAGCATGGGCAAAACGACTATGCCTATTAAAATTATTCGACGATAGAGCAGCATAGCCAATTACTTTTTCTGTTACGGTCTCTACATGTATTGTTTCTTTACCAATAAACGCAGTATATTCCAATACAGAACCTTTCTAAAACAGAAAATTCACGCCGCAGATTGATCCGACAGGAGGCCACTAAACCCGGCAACATGGATCATGCGCGCGACTTGCCCTTCTGCATTTTGAATCTCCAAACGGAGATTGTTTTCTTCCAAAAGCGCGTTGACCTGCATAATCAGACCCAAGCCGGTTGAATCAATTAAATGACAGGATTTCAGATCCATGATCACACGATCAAATCCGCCTCGCGCAATTTCAATCGCCAAAGGAGATAAATCCGGATTTTCAAAAAAAGTGAAATTCCCCTGAATGCAAAGGGCGACATTCGTCCCTTGACGTAAACAACTTAGAATCATTACACGACCTACCCGATTATAATTTTATGATATCAAGGGTAATCCGCTTTCAGGATCTTAGAAAGTTTTTATGACCAAGGGGTCAAATAAGATTAATGAATAAATTCAAGGTTTAATTCAATAGTTTAGTTACATCAACCTGCGTCAACACCTGATTGTAACCATTCTTCATGGCTTCTTGCAAGGTGCGGTCAGCCCGAACCAGAAGTTGACTTACAGGTTCACCATATTCAAACAATGCGACCCCAACCGACATGGTGATTTTCCCGAGTCGCTCCCCCGTCGAACGGTTCACAACATTTTTGGAGCTGACACGTTTACAAATATGTTCCGCAAGACGTTGAGCATTTTCCAGATTGGTTCGCGGCAAAATAACGCTAAACTCATCCCCACCGTAACGCGCGGCGGTATCTTGGCCCTTGATACATTCACTGATTGTCACAGCCACCAGCTTTAAGACCTGATCGCCGACCTGATGCCCATAATGTTCATTAAACCGGTCAAAATGATCCACATCCAGCATCAACAATGCCAGTTCTTCGCCATTGGCCATCGCATTCATCGATGATTTACGCAGTTCCAGATCAAATAATTTCCGGTTTGCAATACCGGTCAAACCATCGGTCAGGGCTTCGCGGCGCATACGTTCCAGATCGTCCTTCAGTTCACTGATTTCACGCAGAGAAACTTTCAATTCATCTTCGACAGCGGAACGCCCCTCAAGAACCTGCGCGACATGCGCGTTCATTCTGGTGGTCAGCGCCAAGATTTCCGACTTATCATCTGTTTTGGAAATCTGATCGCTGAAATCACGCAAAGACACATGCAAGCCGGATAAGTCTTCATCGGCACCGTCCAGCGTGGACATCACACGCGCCAACTCGCTTTCCATACGTGTTGTCGCGTCATGCAGGGTCGCGCTTTCCTGATCCAAAGTAAAAAACTTCTGGAAAATTTCAGAGTTGCGCGTTTCGGTAAACGCCTGCTGGTTTCCCAACAAAATATCAAGCGTACGTTTCAGGTCGGGATAGGTGCCACTGAAATAATGAAACCAGATCGTAAAATTGTGCGGATTCGCAGGCACGCCAATCTCGTTCATCTTGTCTAAAGCCTGTTTTGCAAAGCCCAGCGCCTGGTCTGTATTCTCCGTATATTCCAACGTCTATTCTCCGTCACGGTCGAGGGGAACCCTATACTTTAGTATAGTCATCTTTCCTTTATGTCGAAAGAAAAATTCCCCCGGCCACTTATCATTTATTCAGCAGCTTTTTGATGGCCCGTCCGCACATATCAGGAAACCCATTTGCAAGCGACCCATCGACACCTGCCTGTAGATGAGGCTTGAAACGCTCCGCAATCTCGGTTGTTTTGCGTGTCCCCATATCCACATGCAGCACCATAACTTCGTTGGTGGCACATTTTTCACCCGTCTCCCCCAGAAACATTTCGTGAAAAATTTGCAGGCGCTTCGTGTCATACCCCAACAGCTTTGATTTGACCACTAACAAATCATCTTTTTTCACTTCATTTTGATAAGTGACATGAGACTCCACAACAAAAAATGACTTGTTTTCTCGTTGGCGATACGCTTCCCCCAAACCGAATGTTTCAAGAAGCGCATCCGTTGAATGATCGAAAACCAGTACATAATAGGCCACATTCATATGCCCGTTGTAATCGATCCAGTCCGCCTTTACGCGTGTTTGGCGTTGTAAAATCTCACTCATTTTCATCTCCCCTCTAAACAGTCGCGAAAAGTCGTGCTAGGCTGTCTACCTTATTGCATTGGCTATCGCAGTTTATATCAGGGAGCAAGGGGTCGTAAAATGGATAAAAAACTCATCACAATGCTAAGCTTGATCGGGGTTGCCATTTTATCCTTGGCAGGATGTAAAGAAGAGACAAAACAGAAAACACCGCCATCGCCCGAAGTCGTTTTTAACATAGAAAAAGCGCAAAAGACCGCACAGGAACGAATCGCAAGTGCCAATGTGGAAGCCTCCCCTCTTCCTATTCAAAGTGATTACCTGCGTATTGTTGCACAAGCTGAAACACCCCCTGCACAACCGGATCGTTTTTTAAAGCCGATTACATCCGACAAAACACAAACTGTCGTCGTCCTTGCGACATTCCATAACGGTCCAAATCTGACCATGCCCAATGTGCCGCTGTATATTTTTGAAAAAAGTCAAACAACATGGCAACAGACCTTTGCCGCGCAAGGACCGATCACGCCTTATTTTGTAGAACAGCGCGCCCCGCTTGATGCGACATTGGAAATCGTACTGCTCAAAGATAAGCTGGAAAATCTGGAACAGGATGCTCAAAAGCAAATAGTGAGCTATCTTTCAAAACACACCGTTTATTCCAAGGAACAAGCCCATGTTTTATCGGCACTTCCCGATGCATTTGCCCAGCGCATTGCCCTCGTTGAAGAAACATCTCTGAAAGGTCTGAGCAAAACAGATATTTCCTATCTTGAAAATTATGCCAGCGCGTTAAGCTTTATGTCAGAGACAAACGAGCCGGTCTTTACAACAATCCTTGCTGTTGAAGGCAAAGAAAGCCTCCTGAGCCAGCATCAAAGTCAATTCCCCTCCTATAACGAACTTATGACCTACGCCATCGCCGGGCAAACGGCCCGTCAAGCCTTGGGTGATCTGGAAAATAGTTTTTGGAGCGTCCCCGGCGAGGCCTTGCGCCCCAGCTGTGATGCCATTACCGGTGCCTTGCAGGAACGCTTAGGCCTGTCGTTAAAAGACAGTGCAATTGTCTTGTGGGGGATGATGCAATCTCATGCCTTATTCGCAACGGACATTGACTATAATACGCAATGCAGTGGGGAAGACATCAACACATTACTCACAAACATGGGGCGAACCCTACCACAAAAACAAATCGCACGTCCAAGCAGCCAAACCGTCACACATATGAACCGTTCCCTGTCCCATGTGGCCAGCCTGGTCAAAAACACAAAGGATAGTGCACTTGATCGTATTGCCGAGATGATGACCGACAAAGTGCAGGTTCGCGATGAAGCCCGCCTGCTTTTTTCAACCGAACCCGATCAACTTGTCAGTAACACGCAAGACGTTATCGCCCCGGCTTTAGATAAAGACAACGCTGCTGAATATTTGATGATGTTACCTGTTCGGGCCTATGGCTGTTACAGTCAGGGACAAGGACAACGTGGACAGCACCGCGCCACCCTCGCCCAATTGGAAAACGATCCAAACTTGTGGCAAATTGATTTTGCCTTTGATGATCAAAACAAAATCAACGGCATTCAATTGAAGAAACCCAGCCAACTGGATTTCTGCCGCGCCATCGGCAAACGCACCGACGCCAATCGTTGTCGTTTTTCCGGCAAAGACTTCCCCGGATTATCTGCTGATCGTTGCGGGTAATACCGAAGTCATAAAATATTGGTCATCCTTCTATCGTTAAAAAAGAAAAAACCTCCGCGCGAACGGAGGTTTTCTTACAACGATATTTCGTCAATTGATCAATCAGCGATCATACCCCAAAACAGGGGACAGGAGTTTTTCAGCCTCGCTTAAGGAAATTCCTTTGCGACGGGCATAATCTTCGGCCTGATCTTTTTCCACACGACCGACACCGAAATATTTGGCTTCCGGGTGGGCAAAATAGAAGCCACTGACCGCTGCGGTCGGTGTCATGGCGTATCCGTGTGTCAGTTCAATCCCGGCTTGTTGTGTCGCATCCAACAAATCAAACAGGGTTTCTTTTTCGGAATGTTCCGGGCAGGCCGGATACCCCGGCGCGGGACGAATGCCTTGATAGCTTTCTTTAATCAACGCGGCATTGTCCAGATTTTCATCGGCCGCATATCCCCAGAATTCTTTGCGCACACGTTCATGCATCCGCTCGGCAAACGCTTCTGCCAGACGATCTGCCAAGGCCTTCAACAAGATACTGTTGTAATCGTCGTGTGCTGCTTCAAATTCTGCCAGTTTTGTTTCAATGCCATGACCGGTTGTCACGGCAAATCCACCCATATAATCGTCCCCAGTCGGGGCGATATAATCGGCGAGGCAATGATCAAAACGACCTTCTGCTTTCGGGATTTGCTGACGCACCATATGGAAACGTGCCAATTCGTCTTTGCGCTCGTCATCTTTAAACAGACAAATACTGTCATCGGCTGTTGAATTTGCCCGCCAGAAACCAATGACTGCTTTTGCTGTCAGCCATTTTTCCTCGACAATCTTTTTCAACATATCCTGCGCATCTTTAAACAGGTTACGCGCGGTTTCGCCGATGACCTCGTCTTGCAGAATTTTCGGGTACGTCCCCGCCAATTCCCATGTGCGGAAAAACGGTGTCCAGTCAATCCGTTCGACAAGATCATCCAGCGGATAATCATCAAACGTCTTGGTTCCAAGGAAGGACGGTTTGACCGCCTGAAAAGCAGACCAGTCAATCGGATGTTTGGCCGCACGGGCTTCTTCCAAACTCATGCGGTTGCCTTTGTTCTGTTTTTTGGCACGTGCGACACGGGTTTTTTCATAATCTGCGTTGATCTCTGCCACAAATGCCTCGCGTTTGCTGTCAGACAACAGATTGGAACAAACCCACACAGCACGCGAGGCATCCAGCACATGCACGGTCGGCTGTTCATAGGCCGGATCGATTTTTACTGCTGTATGAACCTTGGATGTGGTTGCCCCCCCGACCAGAAGCGGAATATTCATATTCAGTCGCTTCATTTCACTGGCAACATTGACCATTTCTTCCAGTGACGGCGTAATCAGACCGGACAAACCGATAATATCCACCTTGTTTTCATTGGCGGCCTGCAAGATCGTCTCGGTCGGGACCATAACGCCCAGATCAATCACTTCAAAGTTATTACACTGCAAAACCACACCCACGATATTTTTACCGATATCGTGCACATCGCCTTTCACAGTGGCCAACAACACCTTGCCTGCACTTTCAGAACCTGCTTCTTTCCCTTCTTCAATAAAGGGCATCAGATAAGCCACGGCCTTTTTCATTACACGGGCTGATTTCACAACCTGGGGCAGGAACATTTTACCAGCGCCGAACAAATCACCGACCACGTTCATCCCGTCCATCAACGGTCCTTCGATGACCTCAATCGGTTTATCAAACATTTGCCGCGCTTCTTCGGTATCTTCCACGATGAACTGGTCAATCCCTTTCACCAGTGCAAAAGACAAACGTTCCGCCACCGGTTTTTCGCGCCACGACAAATCAATCGTTGCCGCCTTTGATCCGCCTTTTTCCTTATATTTGTCAGCGATTTCCAACAAACGGTCGGTGGCATCTTCACGGCGGTTCAAGATCACATCTTCAACGCGTTCGCGCAGTTCTGCCGGGATTTCGTCATAAACTTCCAACTGGGCAGGATTGACGATCCCCATATCCATACCGGCCTGAACCGCATAATATAAAAAGACCGAATGCATGGCTTCGCGCACCGGATTATTCCCCCGGAACGAGAACGACACGTTAGACAAGCCGCCAGAAATATGACAATGCGGACATTCTTGGCGAATAACACGCGTGGCTTCGATAAAATCGACCGCGTAATTGTTATGTTCTTCAATCCCGGTGGCCACAGCAAAAATATTCGGATCAAAAATGATATCTTCCGGCGGGAAGCCAACTTCATTGACCAGAATATCGTAAGAGTTTTTGCAAATCTCGATCTTACGTTCCTTGGTGTCGGCCTGACCTTTTTCATCAAAGGCCATCACCACAACGGCTGCGCCATATCGCTTGATCTTGGTTGCTTGGGCGACGAATTGCTTTTTACCTTCTTTCAGACTGATCGAGTTTACAACCGCCTTGCCCTGCACGCATTGCAGCCCCGCTTCGATCACAGACCATTTGGAACTGTCGATCATAACAGGTACACGTGCAATGTCCGGTTCTGCGGCAATCAGGTTTAAAAAACGCACCATTGCCTTTTCAGAATCCAGCATGGCATCATCCATGTTGATATCAATGATGTTTGCGCCGTTTTCCACCTGTTGCAGGGCAACGCTCAACGCTTCGTCATATTGTTCTTCAATGATCAATCGCTTGAATTTGGCCGAACCGGCAACGTTTGTACGTTCCCCGATATTGATAAAAGTTGCTTGTTGAGTTGTCATCACTTTAATCTCTGTTTTCTATCTATCGGTTGCACATCAAGACGCGATATTGAACGGTTCAAGACCGGACAAGCGCATTTTTATTTCCAGTTCGGGCAATTTACGCGGTGCAATTCCGGCAACTGCATCGGCAATGATTTTAATATGATCCGGTGACGTCCCGCAGCAACCGCCGACAATATTAATTAAACCGCTTTCTGCCCATTCTTTTAACGCCTTGCCCATATCTTCGGGTGTTTCATCATAACCGCCCATTTCATTGGGCAAGCCTGCGTTCGGATAGGTTGACACACGCACATTGGCAATATGGGACAGCTCCGCAATATGCGGGCGCATCAAATCAGCCCCCAATGCGCAGTTCAAGCCAACGGAGAACGGGTTGACATGGCGCACAGAATTCCAGAATGCTTCCGCCGTTTGACCGGACAGGGTCCGCCCGGATGCGTCCGTCAATGTCCCGGAAATCATCACGGGGACTTTCCAGCCCTGTTCATCAAATAATTCTTCAATGGCAAACAGGGCCGCCTTGGCATTCAAGGTATCAAAAATCGTTTCCACGATCAAAACGTCTGCCCCACCTTCCAGCAAACCTTTCGCCGCAGATTTATAGGCCACGCGCAAGGCATCAAACGTCACATTGCGATATCCGGGATCGTTCACATCCGGACTGATGGAACACGTCCGGTTGGTCGGCCCCATCGCCCCGGCGACAAGACGCGGACGATCCGGTGTTTTCAATGTCATTTCATCGGCGGCTTCGCGCGCAATTCTCGCACTTTCCACATTCATTTCATAAGCCAGATCTTCCATCGCATAATCGGCTTGCGCAATCGTTGTCGATGAAAATGTATTCGTTCCCAAAATATCGGCCCCGGCTTCAAGGTATTGGGTATGAATTTCTTTGATCACTTCCGGCTTGGTCAGGGACAACAGGTCATTGTTCCCCTTAACATCCTGTTTCCAGTCGGCAAAACGCTTCCCGCGATAATCGGCTTCTGTCAAACCGTAACGCTGGATCATCGTTCCCATCGCACCGTCGAGAATGATAATGCGTTTTTTCGACTCGGCTTCCAGATAAGCCAGACGGTCTTCACGTGTTGTCATTATTTGTTTCCTTTCGGGCGAACACCAAGAATATGGCAGAATGCATAAGTCAGGTCTGCGCGGTTGAGTGTGTAAAAATGAAAATCTTTCACGCCGTTGGCATGCAACACACGGCATAATTCAGACGCCACCGTTGCCGCCACGAGTTTGCGGGTTTCCGGTTCTTCATCCAGTCCGGTAAACAGATCCGCCATCCAGTCTGGAACCCGCGTGTTACAGGCTTCTGAAAATTTCAAAACCTGTTTAAAGTTTGTCACCGGCAAAATTCCCGGCACGATCGGCACATTGACCCCCGCAGCAGCCGCCTTGTCACGATAACGCAAAAAGGTTTCAGCTTCGAAAAAATATTGTGTGATGACACGGTTGGCACCGGCATCGACTTTCTTTTTCAGATAATCAATATCGAACTGGGCACTGGGGGCATCCGGGTGCGTTTCAGGGTATCCGGCGACACTGATTTCAAAATCGTGACGTTTTTTCAAACCTTCGACCAGATCAACGGCATAGGCATAGCCATCGGGGTGGGGTTGATAGGCCGCATCGCCTTCTGCCGGGTCACCCCGCAAGGCGACAATATGGCGAATGCCTTCTTCCCAATACAAGTCTGCGATTTCGTCGATTTCCGCCTTTGATGATCCGACACAGGTTAAATGAGCGGCCGCCGACATCGTGGTGTCTTTTTGAATGGAAACCACCGTATTGTGCGTGCGTTCACGCGTTGTGCCACCAGCACCGTAAGTAACGGAAACGAATTTAGGTTCCAGCGGTTCCAGCCGTTTTAAAGAGGCCCATAAGGTTTCTTCCATCTTTTCCGTTTTCGGCGGGAAAAATTCAAACGATACACTGACGTCATTGGGCAGTGGTGCTGCAACGGGCAGGCCACGCAGGACAGCTTGTTTTTCTTCTGTGATACTCACTTTATTATACTCCATTACCTGAACTCAGGTGTCGTCACAATTTTACGGCAACCCAAAGGGTCACCGTTAACGGGTCGCCGGGCAGATGCTGGACTTCCTTGATTTCCAGACCACATTCCCGACAAATATCAGCCAATTCTTTTTCGGAAAATCCCAGACGGCGGTGTTGATGATCCACACGCAAGGTCTCTTCTTCATGCGGGGCAAAATCCACAATTGCCAATTTTCCACCCTGTCTTAAAACACGTGCGGCCTCGGCCACTGCGCGGACCGGTTCATCGGCATAGTGCAAGACCTGATGAATCGTAATGAGATCAAAACTCTCCGCACTGAAGGGCACTTGATACATATCACCTTGACGAACCGCGCAATTATGGTTGCCGTTGGCCTCCAGATTGGCGCGCGCAATCGACAACATATCCGATGACAGGTCGATTCCCCAACCTTGGTGGATATGATTGCCAAACACCTGTAGAATCTGACCCGTTCCCGTTCCGATATCGAGGAAATCTTCATTCCCTTTTGGTTTTACCAACTTAAGTAAAGCCTTCTCGACTTCACCATCATCGACATGAAGGGCACGAATTTCCGCCCATCTCATCGCGTTGCGGCTAAAATACTGCGATGCTTTTTCGGCGCGTTCCCGTTTAACTTCCTGTAAACGTTCGCGGTCGCGCAACAAAATCTCATCATCCTGCGGGATCAAATCCACCAGTTTTTTGACAAAGGGCATATGGTCCGGTTCCGCCGCCAAACGATGAAAGACCCAACTGCCTTCCCGCAAACGTTGCAGCAAACCAGCCTCGCAGAGCAATTTTAAATGACGAGAAACCCTTGGTTGACTTTGCCCAAGAATATGAACCAGTTCAGAAACCGTCAGATCTCCTTGCGCACACAATGCCATGACTCGCATTCGGGTTGGCTCTCCCAAAGCTTTCAATGCATTTAAAATCTGATCCATAAACGTTCCTTCAAAACATCAATCTTATTCAAGATATAAAGATATCTTTATATTGTTGCAAGTATAAAATTACCCCTTGTTGTAAAAATGTGACACCTTCGGGTAATTGATGGTTTTTTAACCATTTCCAGTACTGGTATTTTGCGTTACCCTATGTTAATTCAATGATTGGAATTACATGCGCTTGTTTTAAACGCCGTTCTTCCAAAAAAGTTTAGTTTAAACATTGCATAAGCGAACCACCTTTCAGGTAACTGCTTGATATTCAATGTTTAGGGGATAGTAAAAGAAAACCGGTGTTTTACATGACCAAGCCAGTGACGCAGAAAAGTCTAATAAAAAAATTCAGTGGAATCGCCGCCGTCGTCGTCCTGTTGTCCGGTTGCGCAGCCAACCCTCAACCTGTGGATGAAGCAAATGACCCGATCGAAGGGGTCAACCGCGTTGTCTACAGCTTTAATGAACTTCTTGATGTCTGGTTCCTGCGTCCTGCAGCGACCCTTTATCGTGCCATGTTGCCGCCGCCTATTCAGGAAGGCATCCATAACATGCTTGCCAACCTCAGCACTCCGGTCATCCTGTTAAACGACATTTTGCAAGGGGAAACTGATCGTGCGGGGACAACGGTCAGCCGGTTTGCCATTAACACAACCGTTGGCGTTCTGGGTTTTGGTGATCCGGCCTCAGATATGGGTTACAAAAAACACAGCGAAGATTTTGGACAGACCCTTGGCACTTGGGGCTTTGAGGGCGGTCCTTACATTGTCTTGCCTGTTTTTGGTCCGTCAAACCCACGTGATGTCGTTGGTCGTGTTGTCGATTACTTTACCGACCCGGTGAATATGTGGGCACAGAATACAGATCGCGATGGCATTACGATTACACGTGCCGTTCTTGATGCCGTGGATACGCGCGCGCACTATTATGATGCGATCGAAGATATCAAACGAAATTCATTGGATCCGTACAGCGCCATGCGCAGCTACTACATTCAACGCCGCAATGCCGAAATTATGAATAATGAAGCCTCTAAGGCAACTCCGGCACCGAGTCTTTCATTTGATTTCAACGCACCGGCACCCGGTGATGAAGAAATTACCGAAGCTCGCTAAGGGATAATGGATATGTTACTGACCCGCCGTGCATTTTCTGCGCTGTTCGTCTCTGGCCTTATTGTCTTTTCTGCGACCTGCGCAATGGCCAAAGATTTTGGAAAAGAGGCCGAAGGTTTCATCCAAACGATGGCCGACAAGGCAGTAACCTCTGTTCGGACCTCTCAGGATGAGGCTGTCCTGCAACAGGAATTTCGCATCATCCTGAACGATGGCTTTGACGTCCGCGCCATTGGCAAATGGGTTTTGGGTCGTTACTGGCGCAAAGCCAAACCGGAAGAGAAAGAAGAATACCTCAAACTGTTTGAGGACTTCATTATCGCGACATATTCCAGCCGGTTTAAAGATTACGCCGGCGAGGACATTACATTGAAGGTCGTCCAGTCCGTCACACGCAATGACAAAGATGCCATTGTTCGTTCTGAAATTCAGCGCCCGCAAACATCTGAACCGATTCTTGTGGATTGGCGGGTGAAGCAAAATAAAGACGGTGCCCTTAAGGTCGTTGATGTCCTCATTGCAGGTGTCAGTATGAGCCAGGCACAACGTTCTGAATTTGCATCTGTGATCAAACGTAGTGGCGGTGAGGTTAATGGTTTGATTGATGCCCTGCGGAACAAGACCTCTCAACTGGTCAGCACCGTGGCACGAGATACTCAATAAAGCCCTGTTCTAAAATTCTGACGGACACTCAAAAAACAGCTCATCTTGCAAAACCGGATGAAATATTCTAAGCGCCTGTGCATGCAAACACAGGCGTTTTTCTTTGGTTACCGCCTGTTCATCTGCATAAAAGCGATCCCCGAGAATCGGATGCCCCATAGACAGGCAATGAACGCGCAGTTGATGAGAGCGCCCGGTCACCGGGTGTAGTTCCAGACGCGTTCGGTCCACCAAACGTTCCAGCACCTTCCAATGGGTCAGGGCTTTTTTCCCCAATTCATGATCCACCATCTGCAAAGGTCGGTTCGGCCAATCACACCGCAAGGGTAAATCCACGCTGCCACAATCTGCTTCCACCAAACCATCCACTAAACAGACATATGTTTTTGTGCAACACTTGTTTTCAAACTGCCGGGAAAGATGACGGTGCGCCTCTTTGTGCAGCGCCATAATCACAATGCCGGAGGTATCCATATCCAGACGATGCACCGTTGTGGCTTGCGCAAAACGTTCCTGCACACGGGTTTGCAAACTGTCCCGATGGGCCGGATCGCGCCCCGGCACAGACAGCAAACCACTAGGTTTATTTAAAACCACGATGTGTTCATCCACATATAGTATTGGAATCTCACCTTGTGGTGGCACATATTCAAACACGTTTGTCATAACGCCTTATGGCAACTTTCATATTGACAAGTCAAGCAACAGTAAAAAAGTCATTTAAATACATTGCATTAAACTGTGCTATTTTTGCAACGCACAACCGACTTGACTTCATATGCAGTTATTCATATATCGGGGGCGCACTTTGCAGGGACAAAGTGATGTTTAAGTCCGACCCCCCACTGGTTGTCTGGGAACAACCCGAAGACTTAACGAGAAGCGGTTATCCAAGATATAGCCGCCGAATTGTCGGACCCGTTTTGAACTTTATTGGATTGAAACATGCGTACGCACAATTCGTATTTGCCCAAATCTTTGAGGCGATTGATAACCATAAGTTTTGTCAGTCTGGCCCTCTTTTTTGGCGCAACAGGTTTTATACCGTTGCAGGAACATACCCTCAAGAAAGTGGAAGGCATGGCCTATACACCACCTTCTGCGGCCGAGTTTGCCCGTCAATACAACAGCATTACCTCTCACCGCCTGTTGGTAGAGAAAGAAGAGATGCGTTGTCTCGCCCTCAACATCTATTGGGAAGCGCGTTCCGAACCACTGGAAGGCCAACTGGCTGTTGCCGGTGTCACAATGAACCGGGTGGCTCATTCGAAATTTCCCGATACCATCTGCGATGTCGTCCAGCAACGCCGCAGTTATCGCCTGCATCGTTGCCAGTTTTCATGGTGGTGCGATGGCAAGCGCGATACCCCTGAAGAAGAAATCGCCTGGCGCAGTGCCCAGCAATTGGCCCGCCTGTATCTTGCCGGTATCTACAGTGACCCGACTCATAATGCCCTTTGGTATCACGCCGATTATGTAAAACCTGTTTGGGCGGATAAATTAAATCGCAGCGCCAAATTCGGTCGTCACATCTTTTATAATGAAGAAGCCCAGCAGGTCGCCTCGCTCAATTAAAGTTTCGGCAAAATGAATGTCGCCCTATTGCACAGATATCATTCAGGGCTATATCCCACAGATACCCTCGACATTCATTTTGCAGGAGACTCCCCCTATGACCATTAAAGTTGGCGCCCCTATCCCGGCAGGAACACTTGCGGAATCAACCGAATTTGGTGATGCCTGTCCCCTTGGCCCCAATGACGTTGATGTGCAGGCGGCAACTGCGGGCAAAAAAATTGCCATCTTTGCCGTTCCCGGTGCCTATACACCGACCTGTTCTGCCCAGCATGTTCCCAGTTATCTTAATAACCTTGAGGCGTTAAAAGCCAAAGGTGTCGATGAAGTCTGGTGTGTGGCAACCAATGACGGTTTCGTTATGGCAGCATGGGGGAAAGATCAAAACGCTATTGGTAAAATCCGTTTCCTCGGCGATGGCAGCGCGAAATGGGCCAAAGCCCTCGGCCTTGAACTGGACCTGACCGAGCGCAACATGGGCATGCGTTTACAACGCTTTTCCCTTCTGGTCGAAGACGGTATCGTTACCCAGTTGAACATCGAAGGCCCCGGCAAGTTTGAAGTTTCCGGCGCAGAGACACTACTCAGCCAACTCGGCTAAGACAGGCACACAAATCAGGCGACCTTTCCGGGTCGCCTTTTTTCTCACAAAACCATATGGCCCAACAATCCAAGGGCATATCCACAAACCGCCCCCAAAGGCGGCATCCAGCTTTTTTTCAAATGGGCCTGCGGGGCGATATCTTGAAACACAAGATAAAGGATCCCCCCTGATGCGAACATCATAACCGCATCAATAAAAATGGCCTTTCCGCTTAAAAACTCCGCCCCTACCAAGGCTGAAATTGGTCCGACAACGACAAGCGCACAGAACCAAAACAAAATGCGTTTCGATTTATGGGATCCTCTATATAAAATTTCACGATAGGCGTTAAAGCCTTCGGGTAAATTCTGTAAGGCAATCAGTAATGTCAACAACAGGGCAGCATCATTCTGATCATTCAGCATGGCTCCCAAGGCCATTGCCTCGGGCATGAAATCAGACACCATTGCGATTAATTGTGAATATCTCCCCCCATGCGTCTGAATAAGCCGATCGAGAAAATAAAAGAAAAAGCAGCGGTGTTAATTGTCAAGCGCCGCTGCATAATGTTGTCTCATTCTTGCATTTAAAATACCGATCATCTTTCTGATGACGGCGACGACTGCCACTTTTCCCGGTTTTCCT
>NZ_BMHV01000011.1 GCF_014641495.1 Terasakiella brassicae | reverse complement strand
ATTTCTCCAGCAAGGCCGCAAACGGATACAAGAACCATCATTCATCCAAAGTCGTCCCCGTTTCGGTTGTTGTTTGGGAATTTTAAGCCCTTCACGTCGCCAGATGCGTTCAACCCGCTTATGATTGACAAACCAGCCTTCAAGACGCAGTAAACCGGCAATCATGCGATAACCATAGCGTCCGTAATATTCGGCCAGAGAGGTAATCGCTTCTGTTAAAGCTGCATCCGTTGCCTGCTTTGTCGGCTTCTTTCGCTGGGTTGAGCGGTGTTGACCAAGAACCTGACATGCCCGGCGTTCCGAGACCGTAAGCTTCTTCATCACATGATCAACACAGGTGCGACGACGTGCAGGGCTTAATAATTTCCCTCGGCGGCTTCCTTGAGAATAAGCTTATCCAGCGTTAGTTCCGCAACTGCTTTCTTCAAGCGGGCGTTTTCCTGTTCTAAAGCTTTCATCTTTTTGGCCTGAGACGTTTTCATGCCGCCATATTGGTTTCGCCAACGATAATAGGTCTGTTCAGTCACACCGATTCTGCGAGCTGCGATAGCAATCGTATTGCCTTGGGCAATGATAACCTCGGCTTCTCGAAGCTTCGTGATGATCTGCTCAGGCGTGGGTCGTTTCAGTTTTCCCATGTCTTTTCTCCTTATCCATGGATTTAAATAAGCCAGAAAAACTAACATTTCGTGTGGACCACTTTTTGGGGGCTAGGTCAGGAACGACATCCCTTTCCGGGGCGGTGTACGAAGGCATATTACGAACAATCCCATGATATCGGGCCAACAATTGTTCGTCAGTCATGCGTCCAAGTAACCTATGGCTACAATACTCCATCTCCCAAATTTCGGGGTGATATGAACACTCGTTGTGCCCCCATGATTTCATAGCGGTCTCTGTCGGATAGTTTTCCGGCAAAGTGTATCGTTCAATTTTGGGTATTTTAAATGTTCGATTGTTCATAATTTCCCCTTTGCCAATACTTTCGATTCGTTGAAACAACCACATTATGACCCATCATACACACACCACCTTTCGATGAAAAATCAAAAGCATCATCTCGATAAAATAACGATATGACATTGCTTATGATTTTAGTTTAAAACTAAACATTTCTGGTGGTTTTTGAAAATCACTCAAATTTGACAAACACTTAGAACACCCCATACCCTTAGTGTTAGGCAAGCTAAACTCGACTAAGGACGATGCACGATGGAAGTGCAACTCAATACAAAACGGTTCTCCGATACCCATGAAGTTCGCCTTGGTCTGATCATCGAGATTTTGACCAATCAGAAGAACCAACAGGGAAGCTCTCGCAAGGGAAAGTGCTTGCATTCTGGCAGGCGGAAGTGTAGGTAAGGGTTTCGGTTCATTTGCGCTTATATTGAATACGCGTAAATCATTGATTTTAAGCTTATTTTTTGGTTTTGGTTATCATTTGTTTTCTCATAATCTTAATCATTGGAAAGTTTTGCTCTTTTAAGCGAAGCTTTTTTTCAACGGACCGGATCCGCCCAAACCTGACGGGAACTATTCTCGAAAACAGATAAAGAGCGTGCCATGACCGGACATTACGGTCATACTCAGGGCACATGAAAACAAGAGAAGCATAATAATATCTTCTCTTTTGAAAGATACAGTATGACAAAATTTGAAGGTGTTGTTTCATCACTCGAACAGGCATTGGTAAAACGAGGCTATGAAACGTTAACACCTGTTCAGGAGGCCGTGATTGCCCCTGAAATGCTTGATGTAGATGCGCTTGTTTCTGCACAAACGGGTTCCGGTAAAACCGTTGCGTTCGGGTTGAACTTTGCCCCCACAATTTTAGGCGAAGCGACAAACTTTTCCCGTGCGGAAAAGCCCTTGGCGCTGGTGATTGCGCCCACACGCGAACTTGCCCTGCAAGTGAAGCTGGAACTTGAATGGCTTTACGAATTCACCGGAGCCAAAATCGCGTCTTGTGTCGGTGGTATGGATATGCGAACCGAGCGTAACAACCTGTCACGCGGCGCACATATTGTCGTCGGCACGCCGGGGCGTTTGCGCGACCATATCGAACGCGGGTCTTTAGAACCCTCGGCACTGCGGTGTGTCGTTCTGGATGAAGCTGATGAAATGCTGGATCTGGGTTTCCGCGAAGAGCTGGAATGTATCCTGGATACCACACCGGTTGAGCGCCGCACCCTGATGTTTTCCGCAACTGTCGGGCGCGGAATTGCGGCCTTGGCCAAACGTTATCAACGGGACGCTATTCGCCTTGAAACCAAAGCAGCGGAAAAGCAACACCGCGACATTACATATAAAGCCTTTCAAGTCGCCCCGAGTGACCGCGAAAATGCCATTATCAATATCTTGCGTTTCCATGAAGCCAAAAATGCCATTATTTTCTGTGCCACCCGTGCGACTGTAAACCATCTGCACAGCCGCCTGAACAACCGGGGGTTTTCCGTTGTCGCGTTGTCCGGTGAACTGAGCCAGAATGAGCGTTCCCATGCCTTGCAAGCCATGCGCGATGGACGGGCCCGCGTTTGTGTGGCAACGGACGTAGCCGCGCGCGGTATTGACCTGCCCAATCTGGAACTGGTGATCCACGCCGATATTCCGCGCAACAGCGAAGCCTTGCTCCACCGCAGCGGGCGGACAGGACGGGCAGGGCGAAAAGGGGTCAGTGCACTGATCGTTCCTTACAATCAACGCCGCCGTACAGAACAAGTCTTGAACCATGCCAAGATCACCGCAGACTGGACAAAGCCGCCCTCAGTCGAAGAGGTACTGCACCGTGATCGTGAACGTTTTCTGACCAATCCTGTGTTCGAACAGGAAATTGATGAAAATGAAAAGGACTTCCTGCAAGATGTCATGGCAAAATTCAGCCCTGAACAAATCGCACTGGCCTTGATTCGTCTGCAAAATACCGAACAACCCGCCCCTGAAGAATTGCTGGATGCCCCGCAGGGCAAAGACCGGGACCGCCCGGAAAAAGGCCCACGGGTCGATTTTGAAAACGGCGTCTGGGTCAGCCTGTCTGTCGGGCGTAAACATAATGCCGAACCGCGCTGGATTTTGCCGATGCTCTGTCGGGCGGGCCATATCACCAAAGGGGAAATCGGTGCGATTAAAATTCAGGACGACACCACCTTTGTTGAATTCCACCCTGATAGCATTGATAAATTCCTCGCCGCTGTCGGACCAAGCCGCAAAGTCGAAAACGGTGTCACCATTGACCGGTTAAAAGAAGCCCCTGAATTCAGTGCTGAGACACGGGGCAAACGCGGCGCGCGTGACAATCGCAAAGGACGCGGCAGAAATGATCGCGAAGACCGGGGTGATCGTCGCCCACGCAAACCCGCCCATCGAGGGAAATCCGGTGAGCATAAAAAGTTTGAGGGCAAATCAAATGACGACAGCGCCCCCAGAACGGACAAGCCAACAAAAAGCAAAAAATCTTACAAACCCAAAAAAGAAAAGGATAGTAAGGCTGGCACAGGCCCGTTAAAGCGCAAACGCAAGCCAATGAAAAGCTGATATACAAAAAGCCTTGTAAGTAAACCAGCACCCTAAACCGTCATCCCCGACCCTGATCGGAGATGACGGTTATAGACAAAGTGTTTTGATATTAATCCGTCATGCGGATCGTATCGTCATCTTCAAGGGCTTCCTGATCTGCAATTTCGCGTTCTTCCATTTCTCTTTGCGCTTCATCTGCCAGTTCCTCGGCCTCTTGGTTTCGTGGATCAAGCGGGCTGACAGAAGGGGTAACCTTGGGCATTTCGAAAACGAAATCTGTTTTCTCTTCGCTCGACAACGCCTCTTTCTTAAAGATGCGAATAGCCGCTAACACAATCAGCGGAATTTGAATAACAAACATAAACATAAACAGTCCATTCGGCCCGATAATTTGCATCGCTTGGGCAGAGACCAACGGTGAGATAAGAGCCCCCAACCCGTAAAACAAAACCATTGACCCACAAGCCGGGACAAATTCATCTTGTTCAAGGTAATCGCTGATATGGCTGGATGAAATGGCATAAAGCGGAAAAGCCATAAATCCCAAAAGGGCCGCCATATACTTAATCGTATCCGCATTCAGAAAGGCCGGAATTAAAAAGAAAGCACAAGCCAATGATGTCCCAAGACCAAGCCCCAGAATGATCTTACGCCGATCTATACGATCTGAAAGCTTCCCGATGGGCCATAAAGAGATCATCCCGCCAACCATCAGAAAAAACATGACTTGGGAAACATCAGATGTTGTTAACCCAATTCGCAAAACATAAACGGCAACCATTGTCCAAAGCGCCCCGCTCACCAAACCGGACACCATGATCCCCAAAATGCCAAGCGGAAACCGTTTTGCCAATTTGCCAAAGGCCATTGTCGAGCTTTCCTGAATTTCAGGGGCAACGATTTTTTTCCCCAAGGTGAGGGGAAGAAGGGCAACAGATAAGGCAACCGAGACTAGAACAAACAGGTTATACCCGGATACAGAGGTCAAATTCAGTAAGATTTGACTGATTGCGGAGGCACTTAAGACAATCAACATATATACGGAAAAGACAGTACCGCGATTATCATTCCCTGTTGAGGCATTTAGCCAGCTTTCCCCAACCAAAACCAACCCGCCAAAACACAAGCCCGTCAAAAGGCGTAAACAAAACCAGACATAGGGATCAACAAACACCGCATGCAGCAATGTCGCTGCCGAAGAAAGCGATGCAAAAGCCGCAAAAGACCGGATATGCCCGACACTGTTAATAAAAGACGGAATAACGAAAAAGCTGACAATATAACCCAGAAAGTAGGAAGACAGAATAAAGCCGGTGGACGTCAATTCAAAAGACTCCATCTCCGCGCGCAAACCCAGCAAAGTACCTTGCAATCCACCACCGAGGTTGATCAACCAAATGCTCGCTAACAAGGCGATAAACGGTGAGATTGCTCTGTTCATATTCTTATTCACCCTAACTGTATTTTCGATAAACAACTTTATTTTTTCCATACTATGGAAACATTTTAAGACGTTGTTGTGCAATGATTGTTTTAAAAAAATAATCACAGCTTTACAGTCGATCAAACAGGCAGATTATCTGTCGCGTTTTTTTTGTAAACTCGCAAATACACTCCCTTTAAATTCCCTTAAAAAATTAATGAAAATCATTTGCAAATAGATTTTTTTCATGTAAAAGGAATAGCTATTGATAATTATTCGCAACAAACTAATTGGAATACAAATGTCTAAAACACTTAAATTCCTGAGCTTAACTTCCGCGCTGGCTCTTTCCAGTGCTGCCTTTGCCAACGGTGTAAAGGTGGAAGTCGTCGATAAAACCTTTAATCCCGGGGGCGGTTTTCTGGCATATACGGAATTTGAACTTTCCGGCGAACCCTTGGCTGAAAGCCTCGGCCTTGACCTTGATGTACTTGACCCTGTGGCCTTGAACAAGCCGACAGCCTTCGATTACACCGCCGGGATCGAGTCTTATGAGTATTCCGAAGAAGCCATGTATGCGGTCAATTATCAGTCTAAAATGGGACCGCATCTTGCCAACGGTCCATTGAACGCAAAACGCGGTGGTACACCGGAAAGTTTAGGCAAACGTTTTATTGAATTGTCTGCTTCCGTTGCTTTCCCGACAGAAGAAATTCCCTTGAATATGTACCCGGTCACGTTCCCGTATCGAAAGGGTATGCCTGAATTTGCCGGGCCAGTAGATACCGCAACCGTCAATACCGACGAAGTCGAAATGCTGGATGCAACGGGTAAAACATCCAAAGTCAAAGTCGATATCCCGGCTTATTTCCGTGATTATGCCTCCCTTGCATGGATTGAGTCCGGTATGGACAAATCCTTCAATCCCGCAGCCGTCGGCGGACAGATGTTAAAAGACGTTATGTGGTCACAAGATTTCCTTGGCGGCATGCATACAGTTGAAGGTGATGAAGAAGTGGAAGCCACCTCATCCGATATGGATGCGGACGGCAAACATGCGTTGGGTGTGTCTTCAGCAGACGGTTTTAACGGTGTTATCCTGACAGAAATCACATGGGACAAGCTCCTTACCTTGAAAAACCAGTTCGGTTATGACGGTAAACAACTGGGCACAAAAATCACCAGTACCTATGATCCGGCAAACGGTCCGGTCTGGTTCCCGGCCAATGTTGCGGTTAGCGAAAAAATGGTCAATGGCACCAAAGCTATTGGGGACCTGAAAGTGACAGATGGTCGTTCCACATTGCGCGACACATGGATGCTGTTGTGGCCCCTCAGCGAAGTTTACGCCTTTAGTGATCAACGCAGTGCCAACACGAACCAAAACCCGGCTTTCCTTTCTGTATTTGATGGGGCACCATTCCCCAGTGCCCCGGCGGCCAACACAGATACAGACCTGAATAACGATGTAGAAAGCGATGATCCGTTCTCCGTCGTTAGTGTCTTGGCAAATGCCGCTTTCAAAAACTTGGATGCCCTGCATTTTGATGCCAAAGCAGGCACATTGGTTGATGATGTTATTGGTCAAAACGTGACCACTTTTGATGCCGCTTACGCCTTGCAAGCCCTGACGATCTTCCAACGTTCACAAGATGCGCTGCCGGTGGGTTATGCGTCAGCTGCTGCAGGTGAAAGCCTGAATACAGAACGTGGTCAACGGGCCTTGGAAATGATCAAGGCGCAAGCTGATTTTATTGTTGATAAACTGATTGCAAAAAATGGCTTGGCTGTTGATAGCTACGATCTGAACGATGGTGCAGGCAAAAGCCAGACCATTGGCACTCAGTTTGCTGTGATCCGTGGCCTGGCTGCCGCTATGACTGCAACAGGTGACGAACGTTATAAAGAAGCCGCACGTAAAGTGTACGATCAAGTCGAAGCTCAAATGTTTGACAAAGATACAGGCACTTATGCCAATGTTATCGGGCAACCAACGCAATATACACCTTACACAGTGGCGGCTGTCAGTGCCGGTTTACGTTCCTTGATGCTGGACCTTCGTAACGAAGAAGGTGAGAACAATCCCAATCTAGACTTGGCACACCTGACAAAACGTTACACCACATGGTTCCGTACCGTGATCAATGGTGAAAAAACCAATGAAGGCATGCAGTTGGCTGAGTGGGTCGGCGACTCCGGTGAGAACTTGCTGAGTGAGAACAACAATGGTGACACAGATAAAGACGGCGTTGCCCAAGTTGTTTATGCAGGCGGCAAATACGGCACAGCCATGACAATGGCAAATAAGGTCATTGTTTCAAAACGATAAACCTATTTCACTTAAAAACCGGGGAAGCCTTGCATAAAAGGTTTTCCCGTTTTTTTTACGTTCTTTCATAGATTATTTGACGTATATCAATTAAGACGCATTTGCAATTATGTAGACCTTCTGAGATTAATATTTATTCTTAATTTACTTCAAAGCAGAATGAGCGAACATGAGTACGCAAACAAGAAAAACACATAAAGAAGTTGTTGCGGCGGCGTCCCTATGGCGCAAACTTTCGTATCAATCCAAGCCTGCCGAATTTATCCTTTATATTCTGGTGATTAGCGGACTCTTGTTATGGGATGGCTTTCGTCTTCCGTGGGAAGTGACACGACCGGCATTGGGTGTTCATTTCCTTGTTTCCTTAATTCTTTTTCCTGTCTTCGTCCTACCATTTTGGTTATCGCATCGTGATTTAATGAAATCATCGACCAAACCTTTTCTGCGTAAGTCCGGTACCTTTATCGAATATATTTTAATCTTGCTGTTTCTCAGCGGTCTGTATTTATCCTTTTTCGGCAATCGCGGTGACCTGATAGGGCAGGTTACATATTGGATGCATTTATTACCCAGCATCCCCCTTGCCATCATTGTCTACATGCATGCAAAACGCTGGAGCATGTTTAAAGCCTTAAAATGGCTTCTCGCCTTTGGTCTTGCCATTGCAGCTCTTTCCACCACCGCATTTGCAGCCGTTGAAAGTACGGGTTTTACACTCGGTCCCGATACAAAAACCCTCTATAGTGCCAATGGTGATACGGGCAGTGTCTCGTGGGTTGATAAAGACAGCGCAAAACGATTAGGCGAGATTAAACTTGGCGGTGATATTCGTCGTATAGCTCTTGGCGAAAACGGCTTAATAGCAGCGACCGATTATAGCGGCCACCGTGTTGTTTTCTTCAATCAAGACAAAATCCTCAGTGAATATAAAGTCGCCTATCGTCCGTTCGGAATTGTGTATGACCCGCGAAACAAACTTTTTTGGGTTGCTGCTTTTGAAGGGCACCGCCTGCTGGGTCTGCACCCGGATAAGGGCGTTGTTTATGATCTAGAAACCCGTGAAACGCCGCGTGGACTGGCACTGTTATCAGATGGACGCTTGTTGGTAACCCATGCCATGATCGGTGAAGTCTCCATTTACGATACAACCGTTTTACCGCCTGCGCTTAATGTGACCTTGAAATTACATGAAACACAGGAACCTGAAGACGAGTTTGTCTCACAAGGGGTGCCGCGCCTGCTGGACGACATTGCCGTCAGCCCGGATGAAACGGAAGCCTGGTTGCCGCATGTCCTTTGGAATTTTGATCATCCGTTCCAGTTTCAATCCACCGTTTTTCCCTCTGTCTCCTTGCTCAGTCTGAAAAAAGGCAAGGAAAAGGAATTGGTTGATCGCCGCAAACATTTGTTCAAGCAAATCAACATCGTGGAAACCACCAAACGCACACGTATTGTATCCAACCCGCATGATGCAACATTCAGTGCAGACGGTAACAAAGTTTATATCACACTCAGTGGCAGTGAAGATTTGATGGTGTTTGACCTGTCGCGCCGGACCTCAATCCAGAAAAAGAAAAAACGCCGGGCACGCCGTGTGGGTAAACTCAATCAAGGGGGGGCAAAAGCACAACAAATTTATCGTCATCTCCCCGGTGATACACCACGCGGAATTATTGTGTCCGAGCAGGATATCTTCATCCAGAATGCCATGAGCCTTGATATCACCCAAATGACCCGTGGCGGGGAAGGACCGTTTGCACGTGCCAAGCTGGTCAAATCTGTTTTCGCCAAGCTGGTGGCAAACGACCCAATGGACCCCCAGATCAGACGCGGCAAAACCTTGTTTATGTCCGGTAACACCAACGATGATACCGATTATCCAATGGCCGGTGATTTTTGGATGAGTTGCCAAAGCTGCCATCTGGACGGGTTCAATTTTACAACCGGTTATATGTTTCGCGACACGCCAACCGATAAATATGATAACGCAGTGATCGGTCACCAGAAACTTGGCAATATGGTTGCCGGTGATTTTGCCGGTGATTACGTTCGTATCATTCAGGAAACACAAGGCGGTATGGGTTTTGATGAGCGTGACGGTGCCAAAAAAGTGGACCCGGTTAATCTGCCGGAACAAGTCAAAAACAAAATGGATGACCTCCATAGCTTTGTTCTGGCAAAAGGCAACCTGCCGCTTCTGTCCACATGGTTGCGACTGGATGATGAACGCAAAACCGTCCACGCCGAAGAATGGGTCAATTCCGCAGCCTGTGCAGAATGTCATTCAGATATGTTTGATCAATGGGCAGACTCACTGCACCGTTTGATGGGGGATTCCAACCCTTATTACAAGGTTGTGGAAGAAGTCGCCGCCCAAACCGAAGGCGAAGAATTCCGTAAATGGTGTATGGGCTGTCACCATCCCCAAGGACTGTTGACAGGTTTAACCGCCACCATCGAAAAAGGCCATATGTTCGAAAAAGGCGGTGAAACCCTGTTTAAAGCCTTGGAAGAAAAGAAACCTGATCTGGATGAGGGCACGGGCTGTCTCTTCTGTCACCGCATCACGAAACTGGAAGATGCCCGTGGCAAAAAAGCAGGCGGGAATGCCAGTTTCTCCGTGAACGTTAAAGACCGTGAGCTTTATATCTTTGAAAACAGCAAAAACGATTTATTGAATTGGGCGGGAAATCACCAGATTAACGCCAAGCCGGAAGTCCATGCAAAATCCTATAGCCAACCGTTCTACAAGGACTCGGAACTCTGTAGCACATGCCATAACGAATTTGCCCCCGGCACAGGTGCTGTTATTGTCGATACCTATGGCGAATGGGAAAAATCCGAATACAACAACCCCGATGACCCCAGCAAACACCGTGATTGTATTGATTGCCATATGCATGGCGACATAAAACGAATCGGAGAAAACATTCCCGGTATTTCCACCGATGGCGGGCGGGTGAAAGACAATGTGGTCACCCACCAGTTTACCGGGGCCAATCACCATCTTGTCGGATTGCGCAACGAAAAACTGGCAAACATGAGTATTGAGCTGTTGCAAATGGCTGCCGAAGTGGAAAACAGCATCACCCCGGATGGACAGTTAAACGTGCGTGTCAAAAACGTTGGGGCAGGGCATGCCTTACCCACCGGGGTTGCTGA
The DNA here is from genome assembly GCF_014641495.1 of Terasakiella brassicae. Taxonomy (GTDB): domain Bacteria; phylum Pseudomonadota; class Alphaproteobacteria; order Rhodospirillales; family Terasakiellaceae; genus Terasakiella; species Terasakiella brassicae. The sequence continues at coordinate 124,227 of NZ_BMHV01000011.1, read as the reverse complement.
TTTCCGTCAATTATGGCTGGATATCACCGTTAAGGATGCCAAGGGCAATATCGTTTTGTCCGAAGGTAAAATGGATGACAAAGGCAATGTGGCAAAAGATGCGCGTTTCTTCCAAAAAGTCTTTGGCGACAAGGACGGCAAACCGGTAGGGCTGGTATTCTGGCGGTATGAGAAAATGTTAAAAGATACCAAAATCCCGGCAAACGGATATCGCGATGAACGTTTTGATATCCCGGCAGATGCCGTTTACCCGTTACAGATCGAAACAAAATTGATGTTCCGTATCTATCCGCAATGGGTCACCGATGCGGTGCGTCAAACCTATCCAGAACTTCCCAACCCGGAAACCGTCCTGATGACCCGGGCCACCACCGTGTTGGAGCATCCCTGATATGGTTGAAACCATCGCTGTATTGGGTGCCGGGCCAGCGGGCCTTATGGCCGCTTATGAACTGGCAAAGGCAGGCAAGACGGTCACCTTGTATGAAAAGCGCAAGGTTGAAGGCGGATTATGTGGCACCACAGTCTTTGAAGGCAAACACGGTACGTATCGTTTTGATTTTGGTGGTCATCGTTTCATCACCCATGATCCCGACTTGCTGCAACTGGTTGAAGATTTGGTCGGGGATGATCTTTTAACGGCCTATCGCAAAAGCGTCATTCGCTTTCGTGGTCGCACCTATGCCTATCCGCTCGCCCTTGGGAATTTGTTAAAGACAGCCCCAACTGCGTTATTGGCTGGCGCAGGGCTGGATTTGGCGACCTTGCCCTTTCAAAAACCGGACAACACCAGCTTTGCCACATGGATCGAAAGCCGTTTTGGCAAAACGCTCTATCGTAATTTCTTCGAAGGTTATACGGCAAAACTTTGGGGGATTGATCCTAAAAACCTGTCTGCCGATTGGGCCTCCCAACGCATCAGCCTGCTGGATTTAAAAGATGTTGCACGCCGCCTGCTGCCAACGCGCGATGCGACACCGCGCACCTATGCTCATTCGTACCGCTATCCCAAATATGGCTTTGGCGTTATCTTTGAAAAAATCGCCCGTGAATTCGAACGCCTCGGCGGGACAATCCGTTATGAGACGCAAATTGATGGGATGGAATGTAACCAAAATCAAATCACCGCCCTTTTTGCCAATGGTGAAAAAATCGTTGCAGATCAATACATTTCGACAATATCCTTACCCGATATGGTAAGATTGTGTGGTGGGACCAGCGCTTTAAAGTTTCGCGGTGTGCGTTTTTTCTGCATGCCGATGGAAACAGAAAATATTTCGGATAACACATGGCAATATCTATCTGATCCGCACATCATGGCAACCCGCCTGCAAGAACCCAAACGGCGTTCCCCCTATATGTCACCGACGGGGCATAGCTCCCTCATGTTAGAAATTCCCTGTGATCCGGACAGTGACTTGTGGAACATGAGTGATGCCGACCTGTTTAAACGCGCTTGCATCGATTTGGATCGCCTTGGCGTTCCATCCAAGCTGGCGACAGGGGAATATTTTTCCACTTTCGGAGCACAGGCCTATCCGTTGATGTCTGTGGGCTACGAGATCGAACGGGAAAAAGCCATTGCCTATCTCGCCCCATTTAACAACCTTATTCAATGTGGACGACAGGCAACATTTCGCTATATCTTCACAGATACCGCAATGGAAATGGGCCAAATGGCGGCACGCAGTGTTCTGAACGGCCAAGACTGCCGCCGTGCCATTTTTGATCACCGCAACGAACGCACGGTCATTGAGACCCAAAGTGTCGCTTAGGAGAATATCATGCGCTTTCTTCTCATTCTTCTGCTTGGTTTTACCCTTTCAGGACATGCCAGCGCCTATTCCTATTCCGCTGCCGGCAAAGAACCCCTGATCGATGGGCGTAACGGGATCGTCAGCGGATTTCAGAAACATGATTTCGATAAAGTTGTTAAATATTTCAACCTGATGAAAGACGATATCGAGTTTTTGTCACATAAATTCGATAAGCCCTTGTTTAGCAATTTCAAAAAAGCTGTTGAACAAAAAGATCAAAAAGCCGTCCTTCACAATATTCATCGCTTATATGCGGCCGAAATTCAACGCCGCCTCCTTATCGCCGCACGTAACCTTGATAACTATCAAAGTGCCAAAGTCATGGTGATGAAGTCCAAGCGTTTCTTTAGCGTAATTGAGCCGGAATTGCCCAAAACACAAGCACACACCATCGAAAAAATCTTACAAGACTGTCTGAATGCCATAGGCAAGCCCGGCGTATTTGGCGCAGGGCAAACGCCTGCCGACCCAAAGGCATATCAACAGGCACTTGATCAGTTGGTGAAAGAATTTGCCAAGCTTTAGGGCAGGGGGCTGGATGATCGCCTGCACCCTTTATGGGGCCTTGGCTGTTTGGCTATTTTCATTTGCGCCCTCTCTGTCAAACGATGATGCCTATTTTTTCTTACGTGGTATCGAACGGTTCAGTATTCTGGAATTCAGACCGCACTTTCCCGGTTATCCGGGCTTTATCCTGCTCGGTAAAGCGTTCTATAGCCTTGGCCTTAGTCCGCTAAACGCCCTGTCTTTTCTCTCCCTCTCAATGGCACTTGCCATTCCCGTCCTGTGCCTCTTGTGTGTGGAAAAAAACCGTCTTGCCGTGTTTCTATGCGCACTCAGCATGCCGCTTTTGCCATATTTGGGGCTAAGCCTCATGTCTGATGGGGCGGGCATTGCCTTTTTTCTTGCATCCTTCTGGCAATATCGAAAAGGTAATTTTACGGTCAGCGGCCTGTTACTCGGCGGGGCTTTGGCCTGTCGTCCTTCCTTTGTTATTTTTGCGGCAATCTTTATAATTGCGGCAATCGTCAAAGACAAAAAAGCTGCCCTTCCATTTGTTCTTGCCTGTGCCATACTGTGCTTGCTGTTTCTGCTCGGCCTGCTCGCCATCGAACAAATGCCACTTGTGTGGGAAGGATGGCGCTTTATCGAAGGACATTTCCTTTTATGGGGAAATACAACACTCAGTACCAGCAAGCTGTCCTGGTTTGACAGCTTTTCCCGCATACCCGGCGGGGTAGCCTATTTCTCAGCTCTCAGTCTTGGTTTGGCCTTCAGCGTCTATCCTCATCGTAAAAGCATTTTGCTCTTTATCGTCATATTCGGGTGGGGGTGGATTTTGCTATTCCAAAACCCAGAAAACTTGCGTCACTTGGCTTTACCTTTGATTTTAAGCCTCATATTCATCGCAAAAACCGATCATCTTATAAATAAAATCGCCCTTTATAGCCTTATCGCTTTGCAAGTTTTCATTTCGAATCAAATGAACATCCATTCCCCCCGACTGTCCCCCTTAGAACTCACACGGCAACACCTGCTACAGGAAAGTGCCGATAAGGTGATAACCCATCATGGTGTCCATTACCTTCGTGAGCGACTTCCCAATAGCCATGTCTTTGACAAATATTACCCTTATCAAGTGGATTTCCCCCTATGGGATGTCAGTACAACGGCCCCTTCAAACCTTTCTGAAACCAAAGTTTTTCCGTCCCGCATGATGGGAGAACAGAGCTACTACGTACATAAGCAAGAACTGAAACGCGATTAGAATTAATAATCATTATTAACCAAATCATTGAATTTATTAAACTTTTTTATATTTACCCCTTGTTTATTCTCAACAAATACACATATCATGGGCTCAACAATATTTCGCGACCCCTGAAAGGAAAACAAAATGAAAGGCAGTCCAAAAGTCATTGCCCAACTCAATAAAATTCTGGGCAACGAATTGGTTTCCATTAACCAAACGTTCTTGCATTCACGTATGTTTAACGACTGGGGAATGGGCGAGATCGGTAGCAAAGAATACAAAAAATCCATCAAAGACATGAAACAGGCGGACAAGCTGATTGAACGCATTCTGTTTTTAGAAGGTCTGCCCAACTTGCAAAGCCTTGGTAAATTACGCATTGGTGAAAATACCGAAGAAATTATCCAGTGTGAAATGGACCTTCTGGATCCCATGTTGCAAGACTTGCGCGCAGCCATCGCACTTTGCGAAGCTGAAAGCGATTTCGTTTCGCGCGATCTTCTGGATGACATCATCGAAGATGAAGAAGAATTCCTCGACTGGCTGGAAACCCAGCAATGGCAGATCAAAGAGCAAGGTCTGCAAAACTACATTCAATCACAGACGTAAGATAAGGAGCCGATCAAATGAAAGGCAACAAAAAGGTTATTGAGGCTCTGAACGGCCTTCTTGCCCACGAAATGAGTGCTGCGGATCAATATTTCATCCATTCGCGCATGTATGACGATTGGGGCATGAGTGAATTGTTCGAACGCCTGAAACATGAACAGGAAGAAGAACTGGAACATGCAGCCCGTATTGTGGAGCGTATCCTGTTTTTGGAAGGTACACCGGACGTTGCCGCACGCGATGCGCTGAAAATCGGCAAAGACGTTCCCACCATGCTGCAAAACGATCTTGAATATGAACTCATGGTCGGTAAAGAGCTGAAAAAGGTTATTGCCCTATGTGAGAAGGAACAAGATTACGTTTCTCGTCAAATGCTGATTGACCTGCTGAAAGACACAGAAGACGATCACACCTATTGGCTGGAAAAACAGCTTGGCCTGATCGATAAAATGGGTCTCAAAAACTACATTCAGTCCAAATCCTCTTAAAACTGCGGATTTATACGGACATTCCTAAATGGCCTTGTATCATCCGGTGCAAGGCCGTTTTGTTTTCTAGAAAAGCACACTTTCCACTCGTGTAATTAATGCGTATTATACACGTGGGGAGGAAGGCCAATGAAAACAAAAAAACGTTGCCTGATTGCAGCTTCTGTTCTATCCGCCATCACATTCGCCCACACTGTTTGGGCCGATGTTATTCAGACACGACGCGGCGAATTCCATAACGGAATTATCGCACAAAAAACAATTCAACTTGCCACCGACTATGGCGACATAACGCTGACACGCGATAGACTAACACATATTTTCTTTGCGCCCACACCACAGGCAAAAGATCGCGTCACGACAATTGATGGCGAAGTCTTCAGCGGGCAGATAAAAGAAAACACATTTGTCACCAGCCGTGCCTTGGGTCCCGATCTTCCCTTGGACAAAGCCGAAATTCAATTGATTGAATTTGAACACAGCCGCAAAGAACGCGCCCAAAGAAAACCGTTAGAAGCCACCCCTGATATTATCGAAATGAACAATGGCGATGTCTTTTTAGGCTATCATACAGCCACCTTGTTCCGGGTTGATCAGAATGGACAAACCGCTATTTTACCCAGCACAGAGGCCGACCTACTGGACCTGACTTATTCCGAGGATGAAGAAGTTCTTAAAATTCGTTTGCGCCGACGAAACGATCAATCCTGGCTGAGCGGCTTACATGCTGAAACAGATTTTACACTCACCGATTTAAACGGAAACACCCTGCAACTGGATTTAAAATCCATACAGGCTATTGAATTTAAAAGCGATTATATCCGCAATGATCAACCAGAAAAGCTATTGGTATCTGGTTTCAAACCTGAAATGCGTAAAAAGACCTTACGTGATCATTTTGTCGATGGCAGCAGCGGGCCACTTTTGCGCCTGATCAAACCGGGCAGTTATCTGCGCGGCGACGCCAATGGTGACTTTGACGAAAAACCGATCCAACCCGTCACCTTAACCAAACCTTTTGCCATTGGGGTCTTTGAAATTACCTTTGCCGAATACGCCCGATATTGTCGGGAAACGAAGTGCGTCCCCCCGGAAGATTCCGCATGGGGCAGGGGACGGCGTCCCGTCATCAATGTCGCATGGGAAGAGGCCAAAGCCTATACCCGCTGGCTCAGTGAAAAAACCGGACATACCTACCGCTTACCCAGCGATGCTGAATGGGAATATATATCGCGCGCAGGAACCACGACACCTTATCCTTGGGGGGATAAGCTGGGTAAAGGTCTCGCCAATTGCGCAGGGTGTGGCAGTATTTGGGATAGTGAAAAAACCGCACCAGTCGGACGATTTGCCCCCAATCAGTTCGGCCTGTTCGATACCAGCGGCAATGTATTTGAATGGGTGGAAGATTGCTGGAACGATCAATTTGAAGGGATCGGACTGGACGGCACCGCCTATCAAAATCCCGCCGGATGCGGCAAACGGGTTATTCGCGGCGGTGGCTGGAGCTTCCCGCCCAAAGAAATCCGCACATCCAACCGATGGCGCGATTTCCCGACACGGCGTAGCGACGATACCGGATTTCGGGTTTTGCGTGAACTGGATGATCAGGAAATTACAAGGTTAGATCCATAAACTCATACGTTTTCCCCATCCCAAAACCCTTTATTTTCTGCTATAAACAACAAAATCGCTTCACAGGGGATAAACAACATATGTTTAAACGTGCCTTTTTGATTTCCACCCTTTTTATGGGTACACAATCGGCCTTTGGCGCCGATATGGATCGTGCCATCGAAATCGTCGAAGAAAAATGCCATTTGTGCCACGGTACAGAAGGGGAAAGTTCCAGTGCGATTTATCCCCGACTTGCCGCCCAACATGAAGAATATATCGCCAAACAACTGGCTGATTTTCAAGCCGGGCGACGTACAGGCACCATGAATGAAATGGCACAAGACCTGACACCGGATGAAATGGTCGCACTTGGCAAATATTTTGCAGCCAAACCGCCGCTTTCCCACCGCGTGCGCGATGAAGAATTTGCCGCCGTTGGTCAATATCTTTACATGAACGGAAACAAATATTCAGGCGTTACTGCGTGTAAAACCTGTCATGGGGACGAGGGTAAAGGGACACAAAAATTACCGCGACTGGCAGGTCAACACAAACGTTACCTTGCCGATCAGCTTACCGAATTCCATAACCGCAATCGAACCAATGATAACGCGGTCATGCACTCCATTGCCTCCAAGCTGACCGAAATGGAAATTCAAGCCCTCGCCACATACATCAGCGGTATGAAATAGCAGAGAGAGAAGGGGCGTTTTAGCGCCCCAAACTCTTTTCAATGGCCGCAATCACCTTGGGGGAATTCGGTTTTGTTGTTGTGGCAAACCAGTCCACGAGCCTGCCATTTCCATCAATCAGATATTTGTGAAAATTCCATTTGGGGGCAGCAACAAAGCCCAGTTCCTTGCGCGCCCATTGATAAAATGGATGGGCCTTTTTACCACTCACGACTTCTTTTTGCGTCATCGGAAAATCAATATTGAAATTCACTTCGCAGAATTCCTTAATTTCTTTTTCCGTTCCCGGTTCCTGTTGCCCAAAATCGTTGGACGGCACCCCCAGCACCACCAATCCACGGTCCCGATATTTTGCCCAGACAGCCTGCAAAGCATCATACTGTTTGGTAAAACCGCAATAAGAAGCCGTATTGACCACCATTACCGTCTTGCCTGTAAATTTAGACAAGGGCAGGTCTTTGCCATCAATATCTTCGAAGGTAAAATCAAACGCAGTTGTCTCGGCTTTGGCCTGTGTCATTGTAAATCCCACGATCAAAGAGATCAGTAAAAATAAGCGTTTCATCACAGCCCCTTCCTTAAACATGATTGCGTAAGGCAAGGTCACGTGGGTGAGGGGCCAGATAAGTCTGATTGACCAGATAGCCTTCTTCCAAACGCCGGATCATATGTTGCATCAAGGCCATCGGCACAGTCATCGGAACATAGCCATTGCGATAATCAGAAATAACAGATGCCAGTTCCGCCCGACCGGATTGGCTCAACTTGTTTTTCAAATACCCCGCCATATGCATCATTGCATTGGTATGTCGGCCTTTACTGGGGTTTGTATTCATACAATCCATATAAGCCTGAATATAAGCCGTTGCAAAATCATCACGCTGAGACTGTTTAATCCGCCCAACCAATTGTCCCAGCAATTTTGCCTTATGCGGCGCATGTGCCATCAACAGCAGTTTTTCGCGGGCTTGAAATTCAATGACATCACGGCGGCTCCATTTACGATCAAATAAATCTTTGACACGGCGATAAGCAAAGACCCGTTCCACAAAATTTTCCCGCAAGAAGGGATCAGACAAGCGACCTTCTTCTTCCACTGGTAATTCGGGATAGCGTTCCATTACAGCCTGAGCAAACAACCCGATTCCCCGACGTTCACTCGGTTGGTCATTTTGATAGATTTTCACACGAAACACACCACAACTTGGCGAATTTTTCTTAAAAACAAACCCGTCTAAATCATTTAACTCAGCCGCTTTTTCAGCACTGTAGGCAACCATATCATCGGTGTAATCATGGCCGCTTTTGGGTTCAATCATACGCACCATATTGCTGTCGGCATCGTCACGTTCCAGACGTACCGATTTGCGTGGAATACCCATGCCGATTGCCACTTCTGGGCAAACCGGTTCAAACACGGCATATTTAGAAAAAGAATGCGTTAAGAAACGATGATTGCAATGACCGCCGTTAAATCGAACCTCTTGTCCCAACAGGCAGGCGGATACCCCAATTTTCAATAGCTGTTCCATCTTCTTTTTCTCCTCAAAAAAGAAAGTATGTGCCAAGGAATTTTAGGTCTGCTACGAAAAAACTTAGAACATTTATAAAGTTAGGTCCAGCTTATTTTTTTCATAGACTGGTAAGACCAGTTAAATAAAAAATATTTACATTTCAATCATCTAATTTGCGAATTATTATTATAAACATGCCCAAAAAAACGACAATAATTTACAAAGTCATGCTTGAAGATTAGGCAGAATGCCCGTAAAGAAGTCATAGTCGTTTTGACTCTTTTATGACAGTTTGTGAGATAGGTGTACCGTGAAACCCACCAACACATCTGATCCGTCCCACTTTCATAAAGTGGTGGATTGCCAGTATGCCTGTCCGGCACATACGCCGGTCCCGGAATACATTCGCCTTATTTTAGCACGCCGTTATACGGACTCCTACATGGTCAACTGGGAAGCAAACGTGTTCCCTGGTGTCTTGGGTCGTGTCTGTGACCGTCCGTGTGAACCAGCCTGTAGACGTCAGCGCGTCGAGGAAAAACCCGTGGCGATCTGTCGCCTTAAACGGGTTGCTGCCGATAATAAGGAAGAGATCAAAGACCGTCTTCCCATCATCCCGACCAAGAAAAATGGCAAAAAAATTGCCTTAATTGGCGGGGGACCGGCATCCCTGACGGTTGCGCGCGACCTGATGCCCTTGGGATACGAATGTACGATTTTTGAACGTGATGCCCAGGCTGGCGGCATGATGCGCACCCAAATCCCGTCTTTCCGTCTGCCTTTGACAACATTGGACAGCGAGGTCGATGTGGTTCTGGACATGGGGGTTGAACGTCGTTTTAAGGGCGATGTTACCTCTATGAAAGCCGTGATGGATGAAGGTTTTGACGCTATCTTTGTCGGCACCGGCGCCCCAAGCGGCCGTCCGTTAAAAATGGATGGATTGGAAGAAGCCGGTGATCATGTCGAAATCGGCATTAACTGGCTGGCGGGCGTTACATTCGGTCATATCAAAAAAGCACCGAAACGGGTCGTTGTTCTGGGCGGTGGTAACACGGCAATGGACTGTACACGCACAGCACGCCGATTGGGCGCACAAGAGGTCAAAGCCATTGTGCGATCTTCCTATGACGAAATGAAATCTTCAGAATGGGAACGCGAAGATGCAATGGCGGAAAATGTCGAAATTATCCCCAACCACACCCCTTTGCGGTATGTGGTCGAAGATGGGAAATTTATCGGCGTTGAATTTGACCGTGTGAAAACACATTGGGAAAAAGGCAAACGTAAACTGATTTCAACAGGGGAAGCGCCTGTTCTGGTCGAATGTGATCTTGTTCTGGTTGCCATTGGTCAAGATGCCAGCTTCCCGTGGATTGAACGCAACCTCGGTATTGATTTTGATGACTGGGGCATGCCTGTTCTGAACAAAGACACCCTGCAATCCAGCCATGAGAAAGTCTTCTTTGGGGGGGATGCGGCCTTTGGTCCGGAAAACATCATTACCGCCGTTGCCCACGGCCATATCGCAGCCGGGTCCATTGATCGTTTTCTCAATAAGGAAAAAGACGTCAATGCCGTTCCGGTCGGGGAATACAGTCTGACTTCACAGAAAATGGGCATTCACGAATGGTCTTATCAAAGTGCTGTTTCCAATGATCCGCGCAACACGGTGCCGGTGATGAATTTGGAAGAGGCACTGGCAAATATCGATGCCGAAGTCGAACTCGGATTTGATGAAAAACTCGCCTTAAGCGAAGCCGCCCGATGCCTAAGTTGTGATGTGCAGACCGTCTTTTTGGGGGAACGCTGCATTGAATGCGTTGCCTGTGAAGATATCTGCCCGATGGACTGTATCAACTTTATCCCCAATGGTGACGAAGACGACTTGCGTGCGCGCTTACGTGTCCCGGCGATTGGAAATGACCGCGATATTTATGTTTCCGGCGAGCTGAAAAGCCGCAAAATTATGGTTAAGGACGAAGATGTATGTCTGCATTGCGGCCTATGTGCCGAACGATGTCCGACAGGGGCATGGGATATGCAGAAATTCCTTTTCAAAGCGACACAGATTGAGGTGGCATAAACATGAAAACCATTAATTCAGTCAACGAATTCGTCATTCGCTTTGCCAACACAAACGGAACCGGCTCTGCCAGTGCCAACAACATGTTCGCCAAAGCAATTTTCCGCATGGGCGTTCCGGTAAGCCCACGCAACGTCTTCCCATCAAACATTCAGGGTATGCCGACATGGTATGACGTGCGCGTCAGTGAAAAAGGCTATCTGGGGCGCCGCGCCGGTGGGGCCGACATCGTTGTTGCCATGAACGCGCAAAGCATGGTGGATGATGTACAAAGTGTCGAGGCAGGCGGTTATTTCCTCTATGACTCAACCAAGGAAATCGACCCGCAATTGATGCGCAAAGATATTACGTTTCTGGGGATGCCCATCTCAGCCATCTGCCTGCGTGAATATAACGACCCGCGTCAACGCCAACTGTTTAAAAACGTCATCTATGTCGGTGCGCTGGCAGCTTTGCTTGATATGGATTTCGATGTGCTGAAAGGTTTAATCGCCGATCAGTTCAAAGGTAAGGAAAAGCTGATTTCGCCGAACGTTCATGCGTTAGAACTCGGCTATCAATATGCCAAAACAAATTTCAACTGCCCGCTGAGCATTCGCGTTCAAAAATCAGACAAAGTCGGCAACCGCATTCTGATTGACGGTAACACAGCCGCTGGTTTGGGTGCTGTTTACGGCGGGGCAACCGTGGCAGGATGGTATCCGATCACTCCCTCCACATCGGTTGTGGAAAATTATGAAAAATACTGTAATCGTCTGCGTATTGACCCGGCCTCGGGCAAAAAGAACTTTGCTGTTATGCAGGCCGAAGACGAACTTGCCGCCATCGGTATCGCCATTGGTGGGGGGTGGAACGGGGCACGTTCCTTTACCGCAACGTCCGGTCCGGGTATCTCCTTGATGACGGAATTTCTCGGCCTTGCTTATTTTGCCGAAATTCCGGTTGTTTTAATTGATGTGCAACGCGCAGGCCCGTCAACCGGGATGCCGACACGGACACAACAATCTGACATTCTTGCTTGTGCTTATGCCTCTCATGGAGATACGAAACAGGTCCTGATCTTCCCATCCACACCAACGGAATGCTTCCATATGACAGCGGATGCGTTTGATTATGCCGAACGTATTCAAACGCCGATCATGGTGATGACGGATCTTGATCTCGGTATGAACGATCATATGAGTGACGAACTCAGCTGGGACGACAGCCGCACGTATGATCGTGGCAAGGTCTTAAATGCCCAACAACTTGAAGAAGTTGAAGAATTTGGACGTTATCTGGACGTGGACGGTGATGGCATTTGTTATCGTACCTATCCCGGCACACACCCGGAAAAAGGCATTTATTTCACACGTGGGACGTCACGCAACGAATATGCCGCTTACACAGAACGTGGCGAAGATTACGTGCGCAATATGGAACGTTTAAATAAAAAGTTCCGTACTGCTGCCGAAATTCTGCCACAACCGGAAATGCACAGCCAAAACAAAGGCAGCAAAATCGGTGTGGTTTATTTCGGCACAACGAATGCTGCGATGGATGAAACGTTTGATCTTCTGCGCGCACAAGGCCAAAACGTCGACGGGATGCGCCTCAAGGCGTTCCCCTTTGCCAAGGCTGTGGAAGATTTTATCGAACAACACGATCAGGTCTTTGTTGTTGAACAAAACCGCGACGCCCAAATGCGGACCCTGTTGATGAATGAACTGGACATTGACCCGGCAAAACTGATCAAAGTTTGTAACTATGACGGTTTACCGATTACGGCCGATTTCATCAGCACAACCATTCTCGATCATATCGCCGTTGCACCGGCTTCAAAAGTGGCAAGAGGGTAAGAACATGAGTTACTTGAAATCCAAATTTCACCACCCAAAACTTGCAAAAAACGATCTTGGTCTGACATATCGCGATTACGAAGGGGCCTTGTCCACCTTATGCGCCGGTTGCGGCCATGATGCGGTTGGCGCGGCCCTTGTTCAGGCTTGTTTTGAATTGTCGCTGGAACCACACAAGGTTGCCAAGCTGTCCGGCATTGGCTGTTCGTCCAAGGCACCGACTTATTTCCTTGGTAAATCGCATGGTTTCAACACGGTTCATGGACGCATGCCGTCTGTTGCAACCGGGGCCAGCATGGCAAACCGCAGTTTAAAATATGTCGGCATGTCCGGTGATGGGGATACGGCTTCCATCGGTATGGGGCAATTTGCCCATGTGGTACGCCGCCGCCTTGATATGACCTATATCGTTGCGAATAACGGCGTGTACGGCCTGACAAAGGGGCAAACAGCTGCCACCGCAGACAAAGGATCACATACCAAAAAAGGGGAAGAAATCCTTTGGTCTGCCATTGACCTGCCGACAATGGCCCTGCAATTGGGGGCAACTTTTGTTGCACGCAGTTTTTCCGGTGATAAGGATCAGTTGGTCCCCTTGTTAAAAGCGGCCCTATGCCATGAAGGTTTTGCCTTTATCGACGTGTTGTCGCCTTGTGTAACCTTCAACAACCATGCGACATCCACACGCAGCTATGATTATGTGCGTGAACATGTCGAAGCCGGTAATATTGCCGATTTCGTACCCTCGCGTGAAGAAATCACCACAAAATACGCAGAAGGCGAAAGCAAGGATATCTGTCTGCATGACGGATCCCTGATCCGCCTGCACAAAGGAAAAGACGGCTATGATCCGACAGATCGTTTTGCCGCTATTAACGCGATTGAACAACATCGCATCAAAGGTGAAATCCTGACAGGCTTGCTCTATTGCGACCCAACCTTGCGCGATATGCACGATTTTCTAGGAACAACGGAAACACCGCTTAATACACTGGACGAAAAAACCCTGTGCCCCGGCAATCACGCCTTGGCCGGGATCAACAACAGCTTCCGCTAAAACAAAGAAGGAGAGGGGCTTTTAGCCCCTCTTTTTTTAAGCCGGTTTTTGCAGCAAGTTCATACGGGTCGGCTGATCGAAATAGGTACAACCATCTTCTTTTTGAACGCCATAATGGGCAAAGGCTGCGCGAAGTTCAGCATCCTGTTGTTCGAAAATTGCATCGCGTTCCGGGTTCGGCCCTGTCAACTTATCACGTAATTCTTCAAAATTTTGACGACGAACCGGATGGTTGTAGGTTTCCTCTTTCACCCATTTAAGCCCCAATTCCTCGTATCGATTCAAGGCTTCATAAGCCTTCGCACGCACATAGGTTTCATCATCAATGGGTTTAAGCAGTTCAAAATGCGGGCCTTCTGCCATTGGTTCGGACACATAGACAAAACCACCGGGGCGCAAGACACGCACGGCTTCTTTTAAGGCGTTGAACTGTTCATCAACCGGGATATGGTGCAAGCTGTTGAAAAAGACGACCACATCCATGCTGGCATCTTCAAACGGTAAGTCCTGCCCAACGGCATCGATGAATTTCTCATCACGAACACAGTCATAAGACAACGCCTTTTTCATCTGACGGGGGGAACATTCAATCCCGATAACATGCGCGCCTTGCTTGGCCATCATACGACTGAGGTGACCTTCGCCACTGCCGACATCCAGAACGTTTTTTCCTTTTAATTGAATATTTTCTTTTAAAACATCCGCGTTCTTTTTGGTTTGCATCATAATTTATTCCACACGATAAGATGAATGACAGGCACTACACACATCAATTATTTCACTAAGTGCCGTAAAGACGCGTTGATAATCATCCGTCGTTGGCGGTGTCGCGACATTTTTGGCAATATTTGCAAAATGAGCCGCCGCATCATGGAAAACGCGTCCCATTTCACGGACTTCATCCGGCATAAAACGACCCATCCCGCGTCCTGGATGATCAATGCGTGATTTACTTTCTCGCAATTTCATCAACATTTCTTCGATTTCTTCATCGGTTCGCCCCTGTTGCTGCATCACCTCACGTACAGAATGACCAAACCCCATTTTATTTTCCGCGATATAAGCCGCCGTTTTGAAATCCCCCGCAGACAGGGCCTGAGTGATTTCATTCAGGTTATCAAGGTGCGTACGCATTTCTTCCAGAAAAATCGACTTCACTTCTTGCGGGACCAAAATGACATTACGATCATCCCCATAAGCCGAAGATGTCCCGAACACAAAGAGACAGCACGCTCCCATCATCAACAAACGTTTCATTTTATCCTCCGACTTTAAACGTGTCGTGATTTTAAATTCGAAAACCCTAATAAGACAAGATAAATCTAATCTTAAAAAAACAACCTAATCTATTGAAGGATAAGAAAACTCGGCCTATCTTATTTGAATAACAAAAATAATTTTGGATCGAATAGGGAAATAGAATGTCAGCACCTTTACCACAAGAAGCCTTAGACCAGCTTTTTTTGCAAGCCCGGACCCACAATCTTTGGCAAGACAAAGAAGTAAGCGACGATCTTCTCAATCAGGTTTGGGATTTGGCACGCTGGGGGCCAACAAGTATGAATTGCTGTCCCGCACGTATTACATTTATTAAAAGCCCTGAAGCCAAAGAAAAACTAAAAAGCTGTTTATCCGAAGGCAATATTGCCAAAACAATGGCGGCCCCCGTCACAGCCATTATCGCGACAGATCTGCGTTTTTTCACCAACATGCCACGCCTGTTTCCCAGTTTTCCCGGTGCCGCCGACATGTTCGATCAAAACCCTGAACTGGCAGAAGAAACCGCAATCAGGAATTGCACCTTACAAGGCGCTTATTTAATCATAGCATGTCGTACTTTAGGGCTGGATTGCGGGCCAATGTCCGGTTTTGATTCTGAAAAACTTGATAGTGTTTTCTTTAAGGATTCCAGCTTGAAATCTAACTTCCTATGCAATATTGGCTATGGTGACACAGCAGGTCTTTATGATCGTGGCCCAAGACCTGCATTCGATGAAGTCTGTTTAATTGAATAATTCATACTTTCGGTCGAATACGTAAAGGTAACTGTATTTTTACTTACCGAACGTGATAGTTTAATGCCGAATATAATATAACAAATGTGAACGCCTCTGAACATGAACCCCATAAACGAAGAGATTAGCAGTATCGTAAACCGGACTTTGCTCACCTGTAAACCGGATGACACGATTGCAAAATGCGCCGCAGCCATGCAAAACGCCGGGGTCAGTTCTATCCTTGTCGAAGAGAAGGGCGTACCTATCGGAATTTGGACAGAGCGTGACAGCTTGCGTCTTGATGTTTCCAATCTGGCCGTTTTTGACCGCCCGGTACGCGACCTGATGAACGCACCGGTTAAATCCATCCGCGAAGACATTTCCATTGGCGCGGCTGCGGTCCGGTTTAAGGAAGAAAAAGTTCGTCATTTGCTGGTCCTGAGCAAAGACAACACCCCTTGTGGCATCATTACGCAAACGGATGTCATTTTAAAACATGGGGAAGAATATTATCTGACAGTCAAAACCGTGGAACAAACCATCACGGTTGCCGCACCCATCGCCCCTGAACACGTCAGTTTCAGCGAAGCCTTAAAAATCATTCAGAACGCACCGCAAGCCGCTGTGTGTGTTCTGTTTAACGACAATAGCTACGGCATTGTCACTGAAAAAGATGTCACGCGTTTTCTGTCTCAACGCAGCTTCCCGGAAACAATCGGGCAGGCGGCCTCGCGTCCGCTTAAAACCATTTCCAAGGACGCGAATTTATTGGAAGCCCGCAATATGCTGGTTTCAACAGGTTTTCGTCACCTTGGTGTTGCCGACGACAACGAGAATATCATCGGCTTGATCAGTTTTTCCGGTATTTTATCCAGTTTGCAATTTGAATACGTCCGGCGTATCAATTCTATTTTGGAAGAACGCTCCCAAGCCTTGCGCGCATCGCAAAACAGCCTTCACCTTGCCCATAAGATCATCGAAGCCTCGCTGGACGGCATTATTATCGTCAACTCGCAAGGCAAAATCGATTATGTCAATCCGACCTTTACCCATGTGACAGGATACAGCAGCGATGAAGCGGTGGGCCAGACGCCGGCCCTCCTCAAATCCGGCCGACATGAAGAAAATTATTATACAGAGATGTGGCAACAACTTCAAATTGATGGCTATTGGCAAGGTGAAATCTGGAACCGGCGAAAAAACGGGGAAGTCTACCCGGAATGGCTGACCATCACCGCCATTCGCAACGATGCCGGTGACATTTACCAGTATGCGGGTATTTTCTGCGATATTTCCGAACGTAAAAATCAGGAAAACCAAATTCGTAGACTGGCCTATTTCGATGAACTGACCAAACTGCCAAACCGTCGACTATTTTCTGACCGCCTGAATATGGCGGTTGCCCGTTCCAAACGCCACCATGAACGCCTTGCGATTATGTTCGTCGATCTGGACCATTTCAAAAAGATCAACGATACCTTGGGCCACAACACAGGCGATGCACTGTTGGTTGAGGCCGCAGAACGCCTGAAACATTGCACACGCGATGAAGATACCGTTGCCCGAATGGGCGGGGATGAATTTATCCTGCTCTTTCCCGATATTGAAAGCGTTGATGAGGTAACAAAGGTCGCCCAACGCATTGTTGAAGCATTTTCCGACCCGTTTGTCGTGGATCAGCAAAACCTGTTTGTCACTGCCAGTCTGGGCATCAGTGTATTCCCGGATGATGGCGAAGACGCGGAAACCATTATTAAAAATGCAGATGTCGCCATGTATCGTTCAAAAGATGCCGGGCGCAGTACATTCAACCTGTTCAATGCATCCTTTACAGATCAAAGCTTGCGCCAACTGGAAATCGAAACCGCATTGCGCGGCGCAATCGCACATGATGAATTCGAACTTTACTTCCAACCTCAAGCCGCCGCTGGTGATGGCACCATTGTTGCTGCCGAAGCACTGCTGCGCTGGCACAACGAAAAAATAGGTAAGATCGGTCCGGCAGAATTTATCCCCATTGCCGAGGAAATCGGCATTATCTCCAAAATCGGCGAATGGGTCCTGACAAAGGCGTGTCGCCAAATTCGGGAATGGCAGGATAAGGGATATCCGGCTCTCACCGTTGCGGTCAATATTGCGCCCGAACAGATTAAAGACAATACCTTTCCGTTATTTGTTGAAAAATTACTGGAACAATTTGACCTATCCGGTCGATGTCTCGAAATCGAAATTACCGAAGGATCCTTTATTGACGAACCCGAACAGGTGAAGATTAATCTCTTTGCCCTCAAAGAAATCGGCGTACGTATTGCAATTGATGATTTTGGAACTGGTTATTCCAATCTGGGGTACTTGCGAAACCTGCCGATTGATCACCTGAAAATCGATCAAAGCTTTATTCGCGGCATGTTTCAGGAAGAAGGCAACCGCCAACTGATCTCAACCATGATTGCCATGAGCGAAAACCTCGGCATGCATAGCATCGCAGAAGGTGTGGAAGAACAAATTCAAGCTGACTTCCTCAGTCAAGGCGGGTGTTCATTGCTGCAAGGTTATCTTTTGTCACGCCCAGAACCGGCCGCAACATTTGAACGCCATTTAAAAAACGGCTTACGCTGGCCTGATAAAAATTAAGTCTGTTTCAATTCCCGCTCCAGCCAGTCGGCAATCTCTGAAACTTTATCTGCATCGCCGCCCAAATAGAAATTACCACCGGCAATCCGCATGCTGGGACCCTCATTGCACTGCCCCAAACAGGTAATTGCCTCTAATTCAATGGCAATGGAACGCTGTGTCACTTCCTCTTGCAAGGCCGCCATTATTTTTTCGCTCCCACGCAGCCCACAAGACGGACGACCCAAGGCAACAGCTTTATTGGTACAAATATATAACTTTTTCATAGAGTTAAATATAATCCTTGGGAAATATTTTTTCCAGCTCACTTCATTTCCTGCCCCTCATACCTCTCAAAAATCTGCGCACGCAGTTATTTTAAAGAAGAGCAGGGCATTTTTTATTAATCTTCGACAAAACAACCCTAAAAAAACTTCATTTGCAGTAGCAATTAAAAAAAAGAAAAATGAACGAGCCGCCTTCGAATTAAAGAAAACTAAAATTAAAACAAGTTGATTATGTTATTTGTTTTATTTGCACACAAATAATTTTGTGAAAAACGGCTAATCTCCTTTTAAAACCTCTCGTCCCACATCGGTCAATTTACAAACCAGCCAGTCCGGTTTTAACGGATTTGAAAACCAGGGTTCAGCCCAACCATTTCGGATGCAGCTTTGAACCGTCTGGAGATTGATCTGCTGACCGAACTCGTCAAACAGAGGGAGCTTTCCACCGGCCTGTTCCAATCCGCGTGACAGCCATTTTCGTTGGGCATCACTCGGTTTTAAGGATAGGTCTTCATCGTGAAGTTTGGCATCGTCCTTTGTCATGGCAATCTCATTTTGGATTCGTGAAGGATTATCGTATGGTAATCCGTCTGGCAAAAATAGCCAAGTCTTATACGTACCGCCCCGGCAACGGCAGGCACAAATCCTTGAGGAAAGGAGATCAACATGAAATCAATGGTCCTGTATGTAACCTGTTCAAACGAACAGGAAGCACGATCCATCGGGCAAAAATTATTAAAAGAACGTCTTGTCGCCTGCGTCAATATTCTGCCAACCATACAATCCTTGTATTGGTGGAACGATGACATTCAAGAGGATTCGGAAACGGCCTTTTTCGCAAAAACAACCGATAAAAATGTCGATGCGGCAATTACCTTGATCAAGGCTTCCCACAGCTACGATTGCCCCTGTATCGTGGCCCTGCCTATCGAAAAAAGTAACCCGGACTTTCTACAATGGATTAAGGAACAAACCACAAAACCACACGACAATGAGTAACGATGCCATTTCGTCATCGTTACATTTTTATCAATAAATTTTCACACTTGCACTCGCCTGTGCAGCAATGCCTTCGCCGCGACCAGTAAAGCCCAGTTTTTCCGTCGTGGTTCCTTTAACGCTCACCCGATCCAGATCGATATTGGCAATTTCCGCAACAGATTGGCGCATAGCTTCCCGATAAGGCCCGATTTTGGGACGCTCACAAATAATCGTTACATCCAAATTGACAATTTGCCCGCCGCGCTCTGTTACCAAATCACAGGCTTTTTTTAGAAAACGATCCGATGAGGCACCTTTCCATTGCGCATCACTGGGCGGAAAGTGACTGCCGATATCACCGGCGCCAATCGCGCCCATAATCGCATCGGTTAAAGCATGCAACGCAACGTCAGCATCAGAATGTCCGGACAAAGCATGTGTATGAGGCACTTGAACACCACATAAGGTGACAAAATCACCCTGATCAAAACGGTGTACGTCAAACCCTGTCCCGGTCCGAAATTCCACATCCATTTGCAACATCCTTTCCGCCCGATGCAAATCATCTGGCGTTGTAATCTTAAAATTATCTTCATGGCCCAGCGACAAGACGATATGGCGCCCGTCCACCTCCATCAAGGCTGCGTCATCGGTTAATTCCTGACCACGGTGCCTTTGATGTGCCTGAATAATTTCATCAAACACAAAACCTTGCGGTGTTTGCGCACGCCATAACCCGGTACGGTCCACCGTTTCAGGACATTGACCATCCTGCATTTCACGTTTCAATGTATCAGAAACCGGAACAGCCGGAATAACACCAACGCCTGTTTCGATATGTGCAATCACACGATCTATTACATCCAGTGTTACAAAGGGACGGGCCGCATCATGGATCAGGACACCACGTGGTTCCAAATCCACCAAGCTTTCCAGACCACGACAGACCGATTCTTGTCGGGTATCGCCGCCAAAGACCGGATCTAACAGGTCTAAACCGTCCGCAGCCTTGCGATATAAATCAAGATCATCAGGATGAATGATGACGCGCACGCCGATTACATCAGGATGGGATAAAAATGCGCAAGCCGTCTTGCGTAATACCGCTTGGTCGCCAAGACGACAATATTGCTTGGGCAAATCCCCGCCAAAGCGTCTTCCACGCCCTGCGGCAACAATGATGGCATAAATATTTTTCATATGATCTTCATACCCAGCGAAAGGTTTTCAGACAATAGCTATTGCATCCTTGGCTCACATAAGGCTAGATACTGCCATGATGATACAGTCGATGATCTTCAGTTTAAGCGCGGTATTGGCTCTGGCTGTCCCGGCGCTCTATTTTCTAAAAGAACCCAAAGGGCAGGGGGGATCTTTCTGGTCCCTCATGGCTGTTGCATTGGCGGGTTCTGTAAGTTGGACCCTTGCTCAGCTTTCCGGTGAATGGCGCACCTCGCTTTCCTTGGCAATCTGGGTCACAATTTCTGCGACTGTTATCAGCCACACCATTCTTTGCGGATTCTATCAATTGGCTTGGCGTTTAACGCCACTATTGATGCCTTATATGGCAGCAATGGGACTTTGGGCGATTCTCTGGTCTGCTTTTCCCGGTCATGTGATTGAAAATACTGACGGACCTTTAAGCAACTGGATTGCTTTCCATATCCTTATTTCAATCTTCACCTATGCCTTGGCGACAATCGCCGCCATTGCCGCACTCAGTGCTTTTTTGGTGGAACGTGCCCTTAAACAGAAACGCCCCACAAAACTCACCCGCATTTTGCCGTCTATTCTCGATAGTGAAAAATTATTGGTTCACCTGCTTATTGCCTGTGAAATCATCTTGGGACTTGGCGTTTTGTCCGGTATGGGTGTCTCCATGATGGAAACAGGCAAGTTACTGCCAGCCGACCATAAGACGCTTTTCTCCATTGCAACTTTCATTGCGATTGCCGGCTTGTTATGGGCGCATCACAAAAGCGGTATTCGTGGGCGCAAAGCCACCCGTATTGTGCTGGTTGCTTACCTGTTGCTCAGTCTCGGCTTCTTCGGTGTCAAATTCGTCACCGATGTTATGATGACCTAAACACAGACAAAATCACACTTTTGCAAAAATCGCATCATGAAAGCCCCACATATTTTTGCCGGGGCTTTCATTACGTTGTCCATAATAGATATTAAAATCTGTTTTTTTGCCTCTTAATCATTTTTTTTCGATTGCCGCGCTGCAATAAAATGCCTATAGTTTGTGCAGAGAGTGGATATGATTAAAAAACAGACATTATCAATTGGCCCTATAAAGCTGACAAGCCCCGTTGTGCTCGCCCCTATGTCGGGCGTGACCGACATGCCGTTTCGAAAACTGGTAAAACGTTTCGGGGCAGGGCTTGTTGTATCCGAAATGATTGCCAGTCAGGAAATGCTGCGGGCCTCAGACAAAACACAAAAAATGGCAACATCCTGCGCAGATGAAAGCCCCATTGCAGTCCAGTTGGCGGGTACAGACCCACAAATCATGGCAGAAGCGGCAAAATTAAACGAAGCACGCGGCGCTGACATTATCGACATCAATATGGGGTGCCCAGTTAAAAAAGTCGTGAAATCATTCGCTGGATCAGCCTTGATGCGCAATGAAGACCTTGCAGGCGATATCATGCGCGCCGTCAAAGAAGCCGTTTCTATCCCCGTTACGGTCAAAATGCGCCTTGGCTGGGATGAAGACAACCTGAATGCCCTGACATTGGCCCGCATGGCACAGGAGATTGGATTGGCTTGCGTCACCATTCATGGGCGCACCCGCAATCAGATGTACAGCGGTCATGCCGACTGGAATGCCATTGCCCCGATCAAGCAAGGCCTTGATATTCCCGTCATCGGTAACGGCGACCTCAACACATTGGAAGACGTTGAACAAATGATTGAACAGGCCGGTGTGGATGGCGTTATGATCGGACGCGGGGCTTATGGTCGTCCGTGGTTCTTGCGGCAGGTTATGGACTATCTGGAAAACGGTCAAAAAACACCGCCACCCTCATTAGAAGAACAATGTGAAATTCTTTTATCGCACTACGATGCCATGCTGGATCATTACGGCGAACATGTCGGTGTGCGCCATGCCCGAAAACATATCGGCTGGTACTGCAAAGGCCTGACGGGTGCCACAGATTTTCGCAATCAAATTATGAAACTTGCCTCGCCTGACGAGGTGCGCAACCTAATTCAAAAATTTTACAACGATAACATAACCCGAAAGGTTGCCTGAACATGCCGAAAGCCAACATCTCTTTTGATGGTGAGGTCATCCTCAATTCTGTTGCCTCTTGCGTCTTCGTCATTAATTCAAAAGGTATCCTCCAGTTCGTCAACACGGCAGGGGAACAGCTTTTACAAGCCAGCGCACCTTATCTAAAAGGGCATGATCTGGAAGAATTCATCCCGAACGACAGCCCCATCCTTTCGCTGATCCATCAGGCCCGTATTGATCAGGCCACCGTTTCGGAAAACAGCATCACGCTTGAATCGCCACGTCTGGGGAAACATCTGGTCAACGCGCATGCCTCGCCCTTGGTCGAAGATCCGTCCTTAATCATCCTGACCCTGACCAAGCGGTCTTTGGCCGACCAGATTGCCCGGCAACTGAAGCATCGTTCCGCCGCGCGTACCATTACCGCAATGTCTGCCATGTTGGCCCATGAAATTAAGAACCCCTTATCCGGCATTCGTGGTGCGGCTCAATTATTGGAAAGCACAGCCAGCGAAGAAGATAAAGCCCTGACCAAGCTGATTACGGACGAAACCGATCGCATTTGCGCCCTCGTGGATCGCATGGAAACCTTTACAGATGGTCGCCCCATCAAGCGCGATGGTGTCAATATTCACCAGGTTCTCGAACATGTTCGCCAATTGGCACAAAACGGTTTTGGCTCCCATGTCCGTTTTTCTGAAAATTACGACCCATCCCTGCCTTTGGTTTTTGGCAATAAAGACAACTTGATCCAAATCGTTCTCAATCTTGTCAAAAATGCCTGTGAAGCCACCACAGGTGAAAACGCGGAAATCACTTTAACAACCGCTTACCAACATGGTGTGCGCTTGGCGGTTCCGGGGTCCAACACACGCGTCCATTTACCATTAATGGTGTCCATTCAAGATAACGGCCCCGGCATACCGGAAGATTTACGCCCCCATCTGTTCGAACCTTTTGTGACGACAAAACAAAAGGGCAGCGGCCTTGGCCTTGCATTGGTTGCAAAAATGGTGGGCGATCATGGCGGCCTGATTGAATGCGAAAGCGAACCCAAGAAGACGATATTTCGCATAATGCTGCCCATGTATTCCGAAAAACAAAACGGCCCGTTATAGAAAAGAAGGGAAAATAAAATGAGTGCAACAATCCTAATTGCAGACGACGATGCTGCCATCCGTACCGTTCTCAATCAAGCATTGGGGCGCGCCGGTTATGAAGTCCGCGTAACGGGAAATGCCTCAACCCTTTGGCGATGGGTCAATGATGGGGAAGGAGATCTGGTTATCACCGATGTCGTCATGCCCGATGAAAACGGACTTGATCTCATTCCACGTATCAAAAAAATTCGCCCCGAATTGCGCTGCATCGTTATGAGCGCCCAAAACACCTTGATGACAGCCGTGCGCGCTACCGAACGCGGTGCTTTTGAATATTTACCTAAACCTTTTGATCTCAATGAATTAACATCCGTTGTCAAACGGGCACTTGAAACCCCGCAAGCCAGCAAATCCCACACGGTACCGACCAATAACATGGAAGAAGACCTTCCGTTGATCGGGCGTTCCCCTGCCATGCAGGACATTTATCGCACGCTTGCCCGTTTGATGGGGACCGATTTATCTGTGATGATTACAGGGGAGTCCGGCACAGGTAAGGAACTGGTGGCGCGTGCCCTCCATGATTACGGCAAGCGTCGAAATGGCAGTTTTGTCGCCCTTAACATGGCGGCGATCCCCAAAGAATTAATCGAAAGTGAATTGTTTGGTCACGAAAAAGGATCATTTACCGGTGCCACCAACCGGAAATCCGGTCGTTTTGAACAGGCAGAAGGCGGCACCCTGTTTCTGGATGAAATCGGAGATATGCCAGCCGAAGCACAAACCCGACTTCTGCGCGTCCTGCAAGAAGGTGAATTTACGACAGTCGGTGGGTCGACCCCGATCAAAGCCAATGTGCGTATTGTTGCCGCAACCCACCGCGATTTACGCAGCCTGATCCGCCAAGGTCTGTTCCGTGAAGATTTATATTATCGCCTGAATGTGGTGCCGATCCGATTACCCCCGTTGCGTGAACGTACAGAAGATATCCCTGAGCTCGCCAACCATTTCCTATCTCAGGTCGCTGAAGAAGGGTTGCCGTGGAAAACGATTGAGAAACCAGCACTCGAACGTTTAAAACAACATAATTGGCCCGGTAACGTCCGCGAACTGGAAAACGTCATTCGACGCCTCGCCGCCTTATATTCACAAGAAACCATCACCTTGGAGGTTATTCAACAGGAATTGGCTGAACTGAACGCCCAAAGTGCAAACGGTGGCGGCGATAGTGAACCGGATAACCTTTCTTCTGCCATTGAAAAGCATTTACGGTCCTATTTCGATGCGCATGGCGACAGCCTGCCGCCCTCCGGCCTCTATGACCGGGTCCTAAAAGAACTGGAACGCCCTTTGCTTTCCATGACATTAGAAGCCACAAACGGCAATCAAATAAAGTCTGCTCAACTTTTAGGATTAAACAGAAATACCCTTCGCAAAAAAATTCGGGAACTGAATATTCCTATAACCAAAAATGCCGTAAAATAATCTTTGGTAAATGCGCAACAGGCGTTGCAACTTTGCAACAGATATGTCTAAACTCCTGTCAACATGCGATGAGGCAAGCAAGCCGAGGGAGTTATAATAAGCCATCATGCCTGAGTCTTTTCCCAAATCCAGTGCTGACCAACTGACCAAACTGATGACCTGGGTTCGTCGAACGGGACTAAGCCGGAAATTAGCTTTCCTGCTGGTTATCTGCGCAGTGACATCAGGTGTCGCAACTTTTGTTGCCATGACCAGTTCCGGTCCTTCAGGGGCTGCTCCATCCGACATTCTGAACCTGCTTTATGTCGATGCCGTCCTGCTTTTGTTGCTTGGCGCCCTCATCATTCGGCGCATACTCAAATTACACACGCAACATTCGCGTGGCATTGCCGGTTCGAAACTTCATACCCGGCTCGTTGTTTTTTTTAGTTTGCTGGCGGTAACCCCGGCAATTCTGGTCGCGGTATTTGCCGGACTATATTTAAATTTGGGGATGCAATCCTGGTTTAGTGAACGTGTCTCAACGGCGCTGAGTTCCTCTCAAACCGTTGCCAAGGCCTATCGTGATGCCCATGTCAGGTCCATTCAGATTGATGCACTGGCGATGGCTAACACGCTCAACCGCAAAGCCGCACAGCTTTCACGCTCCCGCTACGTTCTGGAACGTGAATTGAACCAGCTGGCACAAGAAAAAAATCTTGTTGAAGCGGCCATCATTGACGGGCAAAGCCGCGTTCTTGCCCGCACAGAACTCACACTCAGTCTTGCCTTTGACCAAATATCACGCGGAGTTCTGGATCAGGCAGACCAAAATGAAGTTGTCGTCACCTTTGAACCGCAAAACGACCGAACACGAGCTATCGTCAAACTGGATAACTACATCGACACCTATCTGTTTATCGGACGCTTCATTCCACCGGAAATCAGTGGGTCCATTGACCGGGTCGAAAATGCCTATAAACAATATTCGGAACTGGAAAAACAGCGCGAAGGCATTCACATCAGCTTTGTTATGATCTTCATGGTCATTGCATTGATGCTCCTGCTGGCTGCGGCATGGCTGGGGATGACCTTTGCCAACCAGATGGTTCAGCCATTGATCGACCTGATTACCGCTAGCGAACGTATCCGCAAAGGCGATCTTGCCGCACGGGTTGATAAAGACCATAGCGGGGACGAAATCGGTCTTCTTGGTCGCGCCTTTAACCGTATGGCCGAACAGCTTGAAACGCAACGTGAAAGCCTTATTGAAGCAAACCGTGAAATGGCAGAGCGCAACCGATTTACCGAAACGGTTTTGGATGGGGTCAGCGCCGGTGTTATCGGTCTTGATGGACAAGGCAAAATCCATCTCCCCAACCGTTTTGCCAGTCTTTTTCTAAAAAGCGAAATCAGTACACTTGCGGGTCAGCCCTTGGAAAAAATCGTCCCGGAATTGAAAGATCTTCTGTCGCAAGCTCAGCAAAAACCCATTCGCGTCGCACAACGGGAAGTTAAGCTTTTGCGGGATGGGCAGTTGCGTATCATCAATGCCAGCATTGCCGCAGAATGGGTTGATAACGATATTATCGGCTATGTTCTGACGTTTGATGATATTACCGAACTGCAAAGCGCACAACGCCGGGCGGCATGGGCAAACGTGGCCCGGCGCATTGCTCACGAGATTAAAAACCCGCTGACACCTATTCAATTATCGGCAGAACGTCTTAAACGTAAATACGCCAAAGAAATTACCAGTGACCCCGAAACATTTGAAATGTGTACCGCGACCATTATCCGACAAGTTGACGATATGCGGCGCATGGTTGATGAATTTTCCTCCTTCGCCCGCATGCCACGCCCGGTCCTGAAGCCCGAAAATATTAGTGAGTTATGCGGCGAGATCATCTTTCTGGAACGCAACCGTACAGAAATGGTGGAATATGATATAAAACTGGCCGCCCCGGACATGACCTTGCTGTGCGACCGTCAGCAAATTGCCCGGCTACTTACCAATCTGGTAAAAAATGCAGCGGAAGGCATCTTTTCAAAATACGATTTTGATCCAGATGATGCACATATAACGGAACATGATGCCCCCTTGGGAAAGGTTTCGCTGGAGCTTTTGGAAACCAATCAGGAAATCATTATTCGTATTGAAGATAACGGCATTGGCTTTCCACAGGAAGAACGCGAACGTTTGACGGACCCTTACGTCACAACGCGGACCAAAGGAACGGGACTGGGGCTGGCAATTGCCAAAAAAATTGTAGAAGAACATCAAGGGAAAATGGCCTTGAAGGATAGAGCAGGGGGCGGCGCAATTGTCGAATTGCACTTCCCGGAATTGGAAGAACACGGGTCCAGCCCGCAAAAAGAGAAAGAAAGTAACCCGATGGATATGGCAATAAGGTTGGTAAGCGATGGCGTATGATATTTTAATTGTCGATGATGAAGCCGATATTCGCATGTTAACGGCGGGTATTCTTGAAGATGAAGGATATGAACCGCGCGAAGCCGGCAGTGACGTACAGGCCTTGGATAGTGTACGCAAACGCCGTCCCAGTCTTGTCTTGCTGGATATCTGGTTACAAGGCAGCAGGCTGGATGGCTTGGGCATTTTAAAGGCCCTGAAAAAAGACCATCCCGACCTGCCGGTTATTATGATGAGCGGTCACGGTACCATTGAAACGGCTGTGAAGGCGTTACATGATGGTGCCTACGATTTTATCGAAAAACCTTTCAAAACCGATCGTCTTTTAATGGCGGTTGAACGCGCACTGGAAACTGCGACCTTAAGGCGCGAGAACGAAGAATTGCGCAGCCGGGGCGCAGTGGAAAGCGAATTGATCGGTATTTCTTCTCGCTTAAACCAACTGCGCCAAAGCGTTGAAAAGGTGGCACAATCCAACAGCCGCGTTTTAATCAACGGACCAGCCGGATCCGGTAAAGAGGTTTGCGCACGTCATCTTCATTTTCAATCACGCAGAGCAAAAGGCCCCTTTGTTGTACTCAATTGCGCAACAATGGACGCAGACCGTGTAGAAAGCGAACTGTTTGGTATTGAAGCTGTCAACGGCAATCCCGGCAAAGTCGGCTTCTTCGAACAAGCCCACAACGGCACCCTGTTGCTGGACGAAGTCAGCGATATGCCGAGCGAAACACAGGGGAAAATTGTCCGCGTCCTTCAGGAACAACGTTTTCAGCGGGTCGGGGGGAATACCCCTGTTGAAGTTGATGTCCGTGTTGTCGCCGCATCTTCCAAAGATTTAAACGTGGAAATGGCAGAAGATCGTTTTCGCGAAGATCTGTTTTATCGCCTCAGTGTCGTTCCAATTGATCTTCCGGCTTTATTTGAACGGCGCGAAGATATTCCTTATCTCGCGAATTACTTTATGAATAAAACCGCACAGGTGCTGGGACATTCACCGCGTATCTTCAGTGAGGAGGCCCTAGCCGCCATGCAGGCCTATG
Organism: Terasakiella brassicae; assembly: GCF_014641495.1. Taxonomy (GTDB): domain Bacteria; phylum Pseudomonadota; class Alphaproteobacteria; order Rhodospirillales; family Terasakiellaceae; genus Terasakiella; species Terasakiella brassicae. Next base: position 95,596 of record NZ_BMHV01000011.1, on the reverse strand, counting down.
ACTGGCCGGGAAATGTACGGGAACTGCGCAATGTGGTGGAACGTATTTTAATTATGGCCCCAGGGACACCGGATGACCCGATAAAAGTCGATATGTTGCCCCGTGAGGTTACAACCAGTGATTCCGATACATTAAATTGGGACCCCACCAGTGAAATTATGAGCTTGCCACTGCGCGAAGCGCGGGAAATCTTCGAACGTGAATATCTGAATACTCAAATCAGTCGTTTTGGCGGTAATATTTCCAAAACGGCCAGTTTTGTCGGCATGGAACGCTCCGCTCTTCATCGCAAGTTAAAATCCTTGAACTTGACGATGGACGAAAAAGCAAAAGCGTAAGGAGAATCTGAAATGAAAGTCATTATTTGCGGTGCAGGCCAGGTTGGTTCCAACATCGCCCATTATCTTGCGCTGGAAGACAATGATGTCACTGTTGTCGATCAATCCCCCGCATTAATCGGTAAAATCACCGACACACTGGATTGTCGGGGGGTAACGGGTCATGCCAGTCACCCTGACGTTTTAAAAGAAGCAGGTGCAGAAGATGCAGACATGCTGATTGCCGTGACCTATACGGATGAAATCAACATGGTTGCCGCACAAGTGGCCCATTCTCTATTCAAGATCCCCAAGAAAGTGGCCCGTATCCGTTCACAATGTTATCTCGCACCGGAATGGCAAAATCTGTACACACGCGACAACTTACCGATCGATGTGATTATCTCACCCGAGATCGAGGTTGCCCGCGCGGTTATGCGCCGTCTAACCGTTCCGGGGGCAACCGATATGATCCCCTTGTGTGATGGGAAAGTTCGCCTTGTCGGGGTTCGTTGTGAAAAAGACTGCCCCCTTGTCTTCACACCTTTGCGCCAACTGACACAACTGTTTCCTGACCTCAATATCGTCGTCATCGGGCTGGTTCGGGATGGAAAATCCATTATTCCGACAGCGGACGACCAGTTGCTCCCCGGTGACGAGGCCTTCTTTGTTGTCGATGAAGAACATATGGTGCGCGCCCTGACAGCATTTGGTCACGATGAAACAGAAGCCCGCCGCCTGTTGATTTTCGGTGGCGGCAATATCGGTCTGTTCCTCGCCCAACAGTTGGAACGGGAATATCCGTGGGTCAATGCGAAAATCATTGAGAAAAGTGAAACACGCGCCCGTCAAATTGCTTCCCAGCTTACGAAAACTACCGTGTTATGCGGGGATGTCCGTGATCAGGAACTTTTGATCGAAGCCAACGTCACCGCCGCTGAAACCATCGTCGCCGTGACCGATGATGATGAAACCAATATTTTGGGCTCCTTACTTGCCAAACGCATGGGATCTCAACGGACAGTGACCTTGATCAACAAGGCGTTATATGAACCTCTTTTGAACAATTTGGGGATCGACGTTGTTGTTAACCCGCGCAGCATCACCGTTTCCCAGATTTTGCAACAAGTGCGCAAAGGTCGCATTCATTCCGTTCATAGTTTACGCGAAGGATTTGGCGAATTGATCGAAGCCGAAGCCTTGGCAACCTCACCGCTGGTCGGTGCACCGTTGCGTGATGTTAAAATGCCCAATGGTGTTGTTCTGGGGGCCATCGTGCGCGATGGGCAGGTCATTTCACCACGGGGCAGCACAGTCATTGAACCCAAAGACCGGATCGTTCTGTTTGCCGCATCCGATGCAGTGCGCAAAGTGGAAAAAATGTTCTCAGTCCGTCTGGAGTTCTTTTAAAAAATGTCAAGATTTGCCTATGTTAACGGTGCTTATGTGCCGCACGAACATGCCAGTGTCCATATTGAAGATCGCGGTTTTCAATTTGCCGATAGCGTCTATGAAGTCATTTATCTTTATAAAGGGAAACTGATTGATGCAGAGGCACACCTGAAACGGCTGGAACATTCTTTGAATGAACTGGATATGGACATGCCCAAATCACGAGCGGCCTTCATGGTTACTATCAAAGAACTGGTGAGGCGTAATCGTGTGAAAACCGCGCTGATCTATGTGCAAGTGACCCGTGGCAGTGCCGTACGCGATTTTTCCTATCCCGAAAATACAATGCCGAGCGTTGTTATGACGGCAAGACGGGTGGCCCCCTTTGATGCAAACGTCCCCCTTAAAGGGATAAAAGTAATGAGCCTGCCCGATATCCGCTGGGCACGCTGCGATATAAAAACCACATCCTTACTCGCAGCTTCCATGAGCAAACAAAAAGCACAGGATAACGGTTTTGACGATGCATGGCTTGTCACTGACGACCAGTTTGTGACCGAGGGGACATCAAACAATGCCTGGATTTTGCGCGAAGATGGAAGATTACAAACACGCAAACCCTCCCACGAAATCCTCAACGGCATTACCCGACAGGCCATCATCAAACTAGCCGGGCAAAAAGGTATTGAAATTCTTGAAGATGCCTTCAGCCTTGATGAAGCCAAAAAGGCGAAAGAAGCCTTTGTGACCAGCTCAAGCGCCTGCGTCAAACCCGTCATTCAAATTGACGACACAACCATCGCAGATGGAAAGCCCGGTCTTTTCACCCAACAAATTGCAAAAATCTATGCCGATTTTCTTGAGGAATAAAAACGTGAGCCATTTCCCCCGCCCACAAGCCGTGATCTTTGACTGGGACAATACCCTTGTCGATACATGGCCAGCCATTCACGATGCGATTAATCATACGCTGGTCGCAATGGGGCATAAGGCGTGGACCTATGACGAAACCCGCCAACGCATTCGTAAATCCATGCGTGATAGTTTTCCTGAATTATTCGGAGATCGTTGGGAAGAAGCCGGTAAAATATTTTATGCCCGATTCGAAGAATCCCATATCAGTCAATTACAGGCAATTGAGGGTGCCGAAAACCTTCTCAAAGCCTTATACAGCAAGGGGTTTTACCTTGCTATTGTCTCTAACAAGAGGGGAAAATACCTTCGCCAAGAAGTTGAGCATTTAGGCTGGGGAAAATATTTCAAAAAGCTCGTTGGTGCAGGGGATGCTCAACTGGACAAACCCAATCCGGCACCCGTTGATTTAGCCCTTGGAAACAGCGGAATTCCTAGGGGTTCAGACGTCTGGTTCGTAGGGGATACAGATGTGGATCTGGAGTGCGCACACAACTCAGGATGTATATCCGTACTGATAAGAGAGCAAGCACCGAGTCAAGGAGAATTTGACGAGTTCCCTCCTTCTTGGTATTTCAGTAATTGCATGGAGTTAGCTTCGACATTGAATAAATGTGACGTTTGGGAGACTGATCAACAAGTCGAGCAAGCTCTATAAAAGACCAAACCATAAATGCCAACGATAAAGATAATTAGGGAATATAGACCCATGGCTGCTGAAAAGTCTCAGAATGTGCAAGACGTTTTTTTAAATCACATTCGTAAACAAAAAAATTCCGTCACCATTTTTTTGGTAAACGGTGTAAAACTCCAGGGGATTGTAACTTGGTTTGACAACTTCTCTGTGCTGCTGCGCAGAGACGGTCATACACAACTGGTGTACAAGCATGCGATTTCGACAATCATGCCTTCTTCACCGGTACAATTGTTCGATCCGTCCGGCGAAGACGAAGAGTAAACGTGACGAACGAAAATAATCCGCCCAAGAACCAATCAAAAACGGGCTGGAGCGATGATAACGACCGAACTCCTTGTTTGGTCGTTCACCCGCATTTAAAAAGCGAACGCGGTGCGTTACGCTCCCCTCAGGCACGTCTCGAAGAATGTATCGGCCTTGCCTTGGCTATTCATGTTGATGTGGTCCATAGCGAAGTCGTCAATATTGCACGTCCCAAACCGGCTACCTTGTTTGGTCAAGGGGTGGTTGAGGCACTGGCAACCACCATTGGCCGCGTGGATAAGCATAAAGACGAATGGGATGACGATGACATTGGGCTTGCCATTGTTGATGCAGCGTTGTCTCCCATCCAGCAACGCAATCTTGAAAAAGCATGGAACTGCAAAGTCATTGACCGTACCGGACTTATCCTTGAAATTTTCGGGGAACGTGCCCGCACGGCAGAAGGGTCCTTGCAGGTTGAATTGGCGGCCCTGACGTATCAACGATCCCGCTTGGTGCGATCCTGGACCCACCTGGAACGCCAACGTGGCGGACTTGGATTTATTGGCGGTCCCGGTGAATCTCAAATCGAGATTGATCGTCGTCTCATTGACGAACGTATCGTTCGATTGAAAAAAGACCTCGGCGAAGTCAAACGCACCCGTGAATTACACCGCAAAGCCCGGCGCAATACGCCATACCCGATCGTTGCCCTTGTCGGCTATACCAACGCCGGGAAATCAACGCTTTTCAACCGACTGACAAAAGCGGATGTCTTTGCACAGGACTTGCTGTTTGCCACATTGGACCCGACCATGCGTTCCATCACGCTGCCATCCGGGCGTGATGTCATCATTTCAGATACGGTCGGCTTTATTTCCCAACTCCCGCATGAATTGGTTGCCGCCTTCCATGCCACGTTGGAAGAAGTCCATGAGGCTGACGTCATTTTACATGTCAGAGACGCCTCCCATCCTGACACAGAGGCACAACGAGCCGATGTTCTGGATGTTCTCAAAACATTGGGGGTGGAAGAAAAACTCGAAGATTGCCTGATCGAGGTCTATAACAAAGCCGACCTGCTGGATCAGGAAGATCTGGATATCATTGCCAATCGGGTCAATCGCTCAAACGGTCTGGTCAGTATGGTATCTGCCGTTACAGGGCAGGGGTGTGATCAACTTCTTGATGACATCAATAAACTGCTCAGCGCACGTTTCCAGATCTTCGAAGTCGAGGTCCCTTACAGTGACGGTCAAATGCTCAGTTGGATTTATGCGCATGGGGAAGTGACAGAACGCAATGAAGGCGAGAACGGATTTCATATCACCGTCAAAATGAACGACATGAACACCTCACGTTTTCAGCAAAAATTCCCGCAGCTTTTCCCTGCTATCGAACCAGAAGAAAAAGACGAAGATTCGCAACAATCAACCGGATGGTCTCCCACTTAGGGCAACCGTCCGCAAAGATTATCTTTCCAACTGGCTTTGTGCTTCTCTTTTGCCTTTCTTTAACTTCTTTCCCGCAAACTGTTTGTAAAATCACACAGATGATCTTATCTACAAGTAGATGTGAAAGAGGAATAGAAATGGCAACAAAACAAGCACAAGCCAGATGGCGTTCCCGACATCAGCTTGTTAAAAAACAGCTTAATGTCATGGCGAAACACCTGATTCACGAAGATCTGGAAGAAATCGCCCGCAATTATGACCTAAAAGGAAAGGGTGAAGCCGTCACCTTCGCCACCTTCGTCACTAAAGCCATGCGTCAACAAGCCGAATATAACCCGGAAGCCAAACGCATCATGGACCTGCTGGAAAACGCCTATAAACGGGACCGCGATATTTACAGACCTTGAGTGCTATTTTTTAAAAACAAAATATTTCATGCCGAAATAGCTCACGAACATGGAAACGGCTGTTGCGGGAAAGAGGGCAATAACCGGATTTTCTTCCAAAACGGGATAAATGGCAAGAACGCCAATATAACAAATATAATTTGTCAAAGACGCAAGAAGCATCGAACCACAATAGGCGCGATATTCTACCCAACTGGGTGCTGCTGTTGTCTTAAATGTTTTAGTACGGTTAATCCACCAGCTTGCAGTAATAGATCCCCACAACCCAACAATCTGACCAACGTACGCATGCACCCCTAAAACATTGCTCAAAACATACAATATAATCGTATTCACCAGAAATGCACTGGCGCCAGCAAAAAGAAAATGTCCATAATGTTTTATTTTTTCCATCGATAATTATTTCTGAAGTAAATAGAAATAAGACACACCGAATGGCGGTTTTATAATCGGTGCAATTTTTGTATCAAGCTCAAAGATGACTTTAAGGCATCTGTTAATGAAGGCATTATTGATATTGTTTTCACTTTTCGCCTGAATATTAAAAAAACGAATAATTTTTCGCGCACTCCAAATCGGAATGAACAAAATAAAATTAAAAAAACATTCTACCTGAACGGAAAAGGGGGCAGCCTTAATCAAATTGGTAATTTCTGATTTGTTGTAACGTCTTTTATGCAAGGAGATATCATCTTGTAATCCCCACAAAGACATAAACATCGGAACTGTTATCAGTGCATGCCCGCCCGGCTTTAAAATACGGTATATTTCTTTTAAAGCTGTTTTATCATCATCTACATGTTCCAAAATATCAGTTGCAACCACAAGGTCAAAACTGTCATTTTCAAACGGAACGGCACAAATGTCGCCTTTTGTAACTGCGGGTAAGCCCTTTGCATGACAAAATGCTATGGCATGTTCACTAAAGTCTAACCCTTGAATATTGGAAAATCCCATATCAACCAGCATACGCAAATTGGTCCCGGTGCTGGTTCCAATATCCAGAATTTTTGCTGTTTCAGGTAAATTCAGACGCGAAATATAAGCTTGAAAGAAGGACCGTCTGGCAACAAACCACCAGTGATCTTGCTCAAGTGCCGCTTCTGCTTCGTAAGCTTCTAATTTCATCCTTTTATCCAGACAGTGGTATTTCATTGATTATATAATGAAATACTCTTTACCATTAAATGGTTTAGCTATAACTTCCATTTTTTAAGATTAAGATAGATATACGAAAGCCAATGAGAAAAATAGAGAAAAAAGGCATACAGGAAAAGATAATTCTCTCAGACCTTCAGCCCTATAAACAAGCAGGTTATTCTCGCGTTTTTATTGTTGTATTTACCGGTCTTATTTTACTGAAATTATTCTATCTTTTCTCCTTTGGCCCTGTTTTCTTGCCCGATAGTACGGGCTATATCAAATTCGCAAATCTCGTTCTCAATGAAAAAGAATGGATCAACCATGTGGATTTGAGAAACGCTTTCTGGCAACCGGAAACCGCATTTCGCAGCATAGGCTATCCTGCTTTTCTAGCCTTCAATAAATTGATTTTTGGCGAGCTGTTTGATTGGAGTAGTATAGGTATTCAGATCACTTTGTCCCTTTATACCAGTTATCTGATTTACCAATTAAGTGATCGCTTTTTAAAAAATGAAGTTCTGGCTCTCTTCTGTGCAAGCGCGCATGCACTCAGTCAGGGACTATTAATGGACCAATGTCTTCTGACCGATAGCCTAAATACAAGCTTGATGGTCATTGTGCTTTGCACGATTTCGATCAAAATAATCGACAGGTCTCCTCCCAAAACCGCAACTGTATTAGGCTTGGGCACTCTTATCCTCATTGCTTTTTCTATTCGGGAGGCCGGTAATTTTCTGCAATTCCTATTATGGCCAATTGTTCTTTACTGGATTATTCGAAATCATCCCTTGTGGTCTATGCGTATCTTTTTGTTCATGCTTTTTATTAGTCCCATATTTCTAGGTGTTTACGGGTATAAAACATGGAATGAACATAGAACGGATAAACGTTTTATAACAACTGCCGGACAATCGACCATGTTTTTTCCTGTTTTTAAACTGAAAAAACAAGGAATTGACGCCTTGAAAGATGACCCGCTCTTCCAAGGCTTGCCCGAATACGTATATCCTCTGGACGAGCAGGTTATGATTAATAGCTATGCCATCAATAAACACCTTCATTCACAACATAACTTTAATGCTGTCGAAATATCTAATTATGCCTTCACAACTTTTTTCAGACTATGGAAAACATATCCGGTTGGAATGGTCGCAGGCACTTTTTCCGAAATCCGTGAAAAACAGTTGTTTTCCAGCTTTATGCCTGTTGAAACATGGGTGAAAACTCATCTATGGGCACGTGGCAGCAAACCATTTCAAAAACGGCGCGATATGATGGAAAAGGTCAAAACAGAAGGGCGTTATGAACTCTTGCTTGCCTATATTGCGCGTCACTTGGAACGTATTATTTCAATTTTGATTTCAGCAGCCTTTGTAATCGGCGGGCCCATTTTATTTTATCGAACTCTCAAGAAAACAGGATATCGCCTCCAAAACCTGCCGGATCAAGTTTGGCTCATTACTTTTTATTGGTTGCTCTATTTCGGTTACACATTTGCTTACGCTATGGTACATCTTGAGCAACGCTATCTATTACCCGTTGTTCCTTTCTTGACAATCAGCGGCGTTTTGATACTGAAACAAGCCTTCTTCAAGCTGAAAACAGTAATTCGACCAAACAATTTTAATACGTGAGTTTTATTTAAATGACTGTAGAAAAAAAAGAAAAGAACCAGAAGGCCATACGCCCAAACTTATCTGTTATCGTCCCTTTTTATAATGAAGAAGACAACATCGGTTCTCTTTACAAAGAGATTAAAAGCACACTGGAAGAAACAGAACGCACATATGAAATTATCTTTGTGAATGACGGTTCCAGCGACAAAACACTAGAGCGCGGCATAGAGATCGCCGAGCAAGATTCACATGTCCATATGATTGACTTGTTACGCAATTACGGGCAGACAGCCGGTTTAATGGCAGGACTGGATCATGCACAAGGCGACATCATCATCTCTATGGATGGTGATGGTCAAAACGATCCCGCCGAAATACCCAAATTATTAGGCAAGCTTGAGGAAGGTTATAGTGTCGTTTCCGGCTGGCGGGCGGACCGGCAAGACAATGCGATGACCAGAACCTTACCAAGCCGCATCGCCAATTGGTTAATTTCCAAAGTTTCCGGTGTGCACCTGCATGATTACGGCTGCGCCCTTAAAGCCTATCACAGGGAAGTTGTTGAACAAGTTCGTCTCTATGGTGAAATGCACCGCTTCATCCCCATTTACACAGTGTGGCAAGGCGGAAAAATCGCAGAAATCGAAGTCAACCACCGTGCGCGCATCCATGGTGAATCAAAATATGGCCTAAACCGTATCTTCAAGGTACTTCTTGATTTGTTTTTAGTCATGTTTTTGAAACGCTACATGACAAAACCCATTTACATATTTGGTGGATTTGGCTTCGCTTCGTTACTCCTTGCATTTATTTGCGGACTTTGGGCGGTCTGGTTAAAAATCTTTGACGGTGTTTCTTTTATTTTAACTCCGTTACCTATGCTCACTGGCACATTCTTTACAACGGGGATCTTGTGCATTCTCATGGGGTTACTGGCCGAACTTCTCGTGCGGACCTATTTTGAATCTCAAAATAAGAATATTTATCAAGTCAAAAAACACTATAACAAGAAAGACTAGAAGACAGCCATGTGTGGAATTGCCGGCTTTTTTGGGCACGGGACCCAAGAAGATTTAAAACGAATGACGAATTCCATCGCCCACCGGGGACCGGATGGGGAAGGGGCTTATCAAGATGACAATTCCCCCGTCTTTCTAGGCCACCGCCGCCTTTCCATTGTGGACTTGGAACACGGTCAACAACCCATGACCAACACAGAACGCTCTGTCTGGGTTACATTTAATGGTGAAATATACAATCATCGCGAACTCCGACACGATTTGGAAACAAAAGGATATAAATTCAACACCCCAAATAGCGATACGGAAGTTCTCGTTCATGGCTGGCAAGAATGGGGGGAGGAATTACCACTTAAACTAAATGGCATGTTTGCCTTTTGTATCTGGGACAAGAAACGTGAAACCATGTTCCTTGCCCGTGATCGCTTTGGCGAAAAACCATTGTTTTGGGGGCACCAAAAAGACCTTTTTGTATTTGGGTCTGAGATTAGCGTCTTTCAGGCTCATAACAGTTTTGACACAGCCTATAGTCAATTAGCCTTAAAAAAATATTTTGCTTATGCATTTATTCCCGCACCGTTCAGCGCATTTGAAAACTGCTATAAACTTAAGCCCGGTCACAGCCTAACATTCAATGTGCGAACGCAAGCACATAAGATCACACCTTATTGGCAATTTCGAATTGAGGTTCCGGCTTCCCCACCAAGTTTTGAAGAAGCCGCTGAGGAACTGGAAACTCTCTTCGTACAAGCCGTAAAACGGCGTCTTATGAGCGATGTACCTTTGGGCGCTTTCTTATCAGGTGGTGTCGACAGCAGTTCCGTGCTCGCCGCAATGTGTCGCATTTCCCCCGCCCAATCCGTGCAAAGCTTCGCCATAGGCTTTACAGAGAAGTCATTCGACGAATCAGCTTACGCCCGGGAAATGGCGGCATCATTAGGCTGCAAGCATCACGAAGAAATTTTAGATCTGACAAAAGCGCGCAGCATTATCCCCGATGTTCTTACTCAACTTGATGAACCGATGGCGGATGGTTCTTTGCTTCCGACCTACCTGCTCTGTCAATTTGCCCGCAAGCATGTAAAAGTCGCCCTGAGCGGAGATGCCGGAGATGAACTCTTTGCAGGCTACGACCCATTCAAGGCTTTACAACCAGCAAACGTTTACCAACAGTTTGTTCCGAAATTCATGCATCAAGCCGCAAAATCTTTGATCGACTTATTGCCTATGTCCAATAAGAATATGAGTTTGGATTTCAAATTACGTCGCGTTTTAATGGGGCTGGATCACCCGCGTCCACTTTGGCTGCCGACTTGGATGGCGCCACTGCAAACAAATGATATTTGTGATTTATTTAATGCACCGACAAATGCAGAAGAACTCTATGCAGAAACATTGGATTTATGGAACGAAAGCCCAAACAAATCACAAATTGATAAATCTTTAGAATACTTTACGAATTTTTATCTGCCGGATGACATACTAACAAAAGTCGACAGAGCCTCTATGATGAATGGGCTGGAAGCTCGTGCCGTCTTTTTAGATTGTGATCTTGTTGAATTTGTCCGTCGCCTTCCTTGTCATTATAAGTTTGACGGAAAAACAACCAAAAAAGTTTTAAAGAAAGCCGTCTCTCGCCTTGTTCCGGACACCGTTCTCAACCGCCGAAAAAAGGGGTTTGGGGTTCCCTTGATGACATGGATGAAGGAAATACCACTCAATGCAAAAGGTGCGGATAACTTTCAACTCAACTCAAACAACATCGAAACGTACATATCCCAACATTTATCAGGACAAAAAGACTATCGTTTTTTTCTATGGAACTGGCTGGTTTTACAGAAATCAAAAGCATCACACCTCTGATTGCTATCTTCTTTAATCATCCTGAACAGACAAGAAGGCGAGAACGTCTTCGATATCCTTATCCGTCATTTCCCCGAATAATTCGACTTGATCCACATGCTCACGCTCGCCGGATCTGAAATCCTGGAATTGTTTTTTCAGGTATTTAATGTGCTGTCCGGTAACAGCGGGCTTGTTGCCACGGCCCATGCCATCCTTGTTGTGGCACCCCCGGCACATCTCCATATAATATTCTTCGCCATTTTCCAAATCGCCTTCGTGTTTGGGGATTTGTACAACGGCTTCGGCCTGTTGCAAACGTTCCAGCCCATCTATACGACCGCTCACTTCAGGCAGTTGGCTTGCCAGCTTGATATTAGAAAGATAAGTCGTGATATCGCGGACATCTTCCGGCGGTAATTCGCGGTCATTGGCAAAAGGCACCATCGGAATGTTAACCCGTTTGCGGGTTTTGAAATTCTTGATTTGCTCTTCCATATATTCTTGCGGCAATCCGGCCAGTCGCGGATAAACACCACCGCCCCCGCCTTGACCCAAGCTGCCATGACAACCCGCGCATAGTTCATTGATGTCTTCGGCATTATATTTGTCATATTCATAATCTTCAGGAACATCCGCCGCCCAGAGGGATCCGGTAAACAGCAGACATGATAATCCAGCAGAACGTGCAAGCGCTTTCACGAACATCTTGGGGGGCATCCTTTACATTCAGATTTGTTATACATTTTCTGCATGTGATAATTATTCCAGCCGAAATCCACCTTGATGTTCATCAACAAAACAAATTCAGTTGTTCAAATTTCCTCTAAAGCTGCCAAACGTTAATTTTTAGCATTTCGTGCATGACTCTCCATTCGAGCATCGCTATAACTGGCGCATGAAACTGGATGTCGATCATATCACCCGCATTATTTGCGAAGTCGCTGAGCAAGAGATCATGCCGCGCTTTCAAAAGCTGGCGGCCAGTGACATTATGGAAAAATCCCCCGGTGATCTGGTCACAACGGCTGATATCCAAGCCGAAATAAAATTGAGCGCCCGTTTGATCGACTATTTGCCCGGCTCCCTCGTTGTTGGGGAAGAAGCGGTTGCCAAAGATAAATCTGTTTTAACAGCATTAGATAGCACAGAACCCGTCTGGATTATCGACCCTGTCGACGGGACGCGTAATTTCTCAAAAGGCAATAGCGTTTTTGGCTCTATGGTGGCCTTGGCCCATCAAGGTGAATTGATTGCCTCGTGGATTCACGATCCGGCCCGCAAACGCACCGCTGTCGCAGAAAAAGGGGCAGGGGCAAGTTTGGCCGGTCGCCCCCTTCATGTTAAGAAATTTCACAGTCTTGAACATATGACCGTTTCCTTAAATGCCAAACATCGACGCTGGCTGGAAGATCGTGCCGTCGATGGCTTAGGCCCCGTTCCCCATATGGCTATTCGTTACGGTTCGGTGGCCCATGATTATATTTCTCTGGCAGCGGGTGAATTTCATTGTGCACAATATCGCCGCCTTCATACATGGGATCATGCCGCAGGTATCTTGCTTCACCGTGAAGCCGGCGGATACGATTTTATGGTGGGATCACAAACGCCTTATAAACCGAAAGTTTATACGCAGGACTGCCTTTTGATTACGCCCAATAAAGATGTTTGGGAAGAGGCGCGCCGTTTCCTCAATCCGGGATCAGACAGCTATCATGTCTAAATCACCACAGGAAATTTTACGGAACGTTTTTGGTTTTTCCGATTTTCGTGGCGTTCAGAAAGATGTCATCGAACGCACGATTGCAGGGGGGGACTCCCTTGTCCTCATGCCAACGGGCGGGGGGAAATCCCTGTGTTATCAGATCCCGGCTGTTTGTCGCAAAGGCTGCGCCATCGTTATTTCACCCCTGATTGCCCTGATGCAGGATCAGGTCACCGCCCTGTGCCAAGTCGGAATTAAGGCTGCAACACTCAATTCCACCATTGCCCCGGATGAAGCTTACGAAATTGAACGTGCCATGCGGGCAGGGGAACTGGACCTTGTTTATGTTGCACCGGAACGTCTGCTGACGGATCGCTTTTTTACACTGTTAAATCATTGCGATATTTCCTTATTTGCGATTGACGAGGCCCATTGCGTTTCCCAATGGGGACACGATTTTCGGCCCGAATACCGCCAATTGGTCAACCTGCACGACCATTTTCCAAATGTACCGCGCATCGCCTTAACCGCGACCGCAGACGGGCCAACCCGCCTGGATATCATTGAACGGCTTAATCTGGGGCAAGGTGAAGTCTTTATCACTGGATTTGATCGCCCCAATATTCGTTACAATATCGTACCAAAGAACAATGCCAAAACTCAGCTTTTGAAATTCCTGCAGGAATATGACGAAAATGACAGCGGCATTGTTTATTGCATGAGCCGTAAAAAAGTTGAAGAAATCGCAAACTGGCTCCGGGACAAAGGCTATGACGCTTTATCCTATCATGCAGGTATGGATAAAAACATCCGCAGCCTCAATCAAGATAAATTCGTGCGCGAAGAAGGGATCATCATGGTCGCCACTGTCGCGTTCGGTATGGGGATTGATAAACCCAACGTCCGATTTGTTGCCCATATGGACCCGCCCAAAAGCCTTGAAGCCTATTATCAGGAAACAGGCAGGGCCGGACGGGACGATTTACCTTCACAAACATGGATGGCCTATGGCTTGCAGGATGTCACCAAACTGCGTCAGTTTACCGAAAGCTCTGACCTGCCGGAACGCCAAAAGCATATTGAGCGCCAAAAACTGGATGCCTTGCTGGCTTATTGCGAAACCCATCGCTGCCGCCGTCAGGTTCTACTGGAATATTTTGGGGAAACCTTAAACGAGCCTTGCGGCAATTGTGATACCTGCCTCAACCCGGTGGAAACATTTGACGGCACCGTTCCCGCCCAAAAAATCCTGTCCTGTATTTATCGAACCGGGGAAACATTTGGGGCAGGGCATATCATTGATGTTTTACTCGGCGAAGAAAACGACAAGATCATGCGTTTTCGCCATAACCAGCTCAGCACCTATGGCATTGGAAAAGAACTTAAACGCGAGACATGGCGCTCCATCATCCGCCAGCTTGTCGCCCTTGGACTGGTGCGTATGGATATTGAAGGGTATGGTGCCTTAAAACTTGGCCCCGATGTGCGTGAGGTCTTGCGCGGGGAACGCAATGTTCTCATGCGCAAAGACCCCGATGCCCGTCGTTCTGCCAAAGCCAGACGTGAGGCACGCACCACCATTGTGCTGGAACGCGAAGATGATAAATCCCTGTTTGAAGCCTTGCGCGCCAAACGCAAAGATCTGGCCGAAGAACAAAACGTGCCGCCCTATGTGATTTTTGCCGATGCCACATTGATCGAAATGGCTAAAACACGCCCGAGTGATGCAGACAGTTTTTTGGCCCTTTCCGGCGTTGGTCAAACAAAGTTGGAACGCTATAGCAGCATATTTATGGATGTTATCAACGGGTTTGATGATTGATTACATTGTCTCTATAACAATCTATTCTTTGATTTCTCCATTACACAAACTTATACTGCTTCCCAATTATTTAAGAATTTAAAAGGGAGATAAAGATGAAGGTTGCATTCCTTGGCCTTGGTGTTATGGGCTATCCGATGGCAGGCCACCTGCACAAGGGCGGGCATGACGTCTGTGTTTATAACCGCACAACCGCCAAAGCGCAAAAATGGGTTGCCGAATACGGTGGTTCCTATGCAGAAACGCCTGCAAAGGCCGCTGAGGGGGCGCAAATTGTTTTTGCCTGTGTCGGTAACGATGATGACCTTAGAAGCGTCTGTACAGGCAAAAACGGTGCTTTTGACGCTATGGACAAAGGTACAGTCTTTGTGGATCACACGACAACCTCCGCCGAAGTCGCCCGTGAAATGGCCCTCGAAGCTGAAAAACGCGGACTGTCATTCATGGATGCCCCCGTTTCCGGCGGTCAAGCCGGGGCAGAAAACGGCACGCTGACCATTATGGTTGGCGGCAGTTCGGAAAGTTTCGAACACACCAAGCCCGTTCAGGAATGTTATGCCCAAGCCGTCACGCTTATGGGCGATGTCGGGGCAGGGCAATTGACCAAAATGGTCAACCAGATCACTTTTGTTGGTGCCGTCCAATCCATTTCCGAAGGCTTGGCCTTTGCAGAAAAAGCCGGACTGGCCCCTAAAAAAGTTATCGATGTGATTTCCAAAGGAGCTGCCGGATCATGGCAATTGTCCAATCGTGGCTACACAATGGTTGAAGATAAATTTGACTTCGGTTTTGCTGTCGATTGGGTCAGAAAAGACCTTGGCTTTGCCCTTGATGAAGCCCGCAAAAATGGCTCCGCTTTACCGGTCACCGGACTGATTGACCAGTATTACAAAGAAGTCCAACGCATGGGCGGCGGACGCTGGGATACCTCAGCACTCATCAAATTACTACGTGATTAAATGCCCCCCATATCATGCAAAAATCCCTCAGCTTTACCTGAGGGATTTTTACTTTAACAACGTAATTTACTTATTATTTATCAATAAGATAAAAGTTAAAGTTAAACTCATTTTTCAAGTTCCTTAGCCGCTTGCCAATGGCGCTCCATTTCCTCCAGCGTCGCATCCACCATCTCTTTTCCGTCTGCGCGAACACCAGCCTCCATTGCCTTAAAGCGACGTTCAAATTTTACATTACAGGATCGCAGCGCACTGTCCGGATCCACATCCGCCCAACGTGCCAAGTTGACGACTGTAAACAGCAAGTCACCGATCTCATCCTTGATCCGATCTTTGGACGGTTGGACGTGATGAACCTCCTCTTCGACCTCTTGCAATTCCTCCCGGATTTTATCCAGAACCCCATCTACATCAGGCCAATCAAAACCAACCCGAATGGCACGCTTTTGTAATTTCAAGGACCGGGTGAGGGCGGGTAAACCACCCGCAACACCATCCAATGCAGACGGAATATCCTGTCCAGCCTGCATCGCTTTTTCTGTGCGTTCACGTTCTTTCTGCTGTTCCCATGCAACGGTTTGCGCATCCGCTGTTTCAATGACTTCATCCCCAAAAACATGTGGATGACGCGATACCATTTTGTCCGCAATGGATTTTGCAACATCATTGAAATCAAAAAGATTTTCATCCTTTGCCATTTGCGCATGAAACACCACCTGCAACAGTAAATCACCCAATTCTTCTTGCAGGTGAGGCCAATTCTTATGCTCAATAGCATCAGCAACCTCATAAGCTTCTTCAATGGTGTGTGGGGCAATTGTTTCAAAGGATTGCTCAATATCCCAAGGGCATCCGTCTTTTGGATCACGCAGTTTTGCCATGATCGCCAACAGGCGAGACATCTCGCTCTCAAAAGAAGAGGAATCAAATTTTGTCACTTTTAAGCTCCCGACACCAAAAGACCGAAGAAATTTGAATAGGCACCATGCCTGAGAACGTCCTCGCAAGAAAGTCGAAAATAGCAAAAATCAAACAGATCAAGCACGGAGCCAAACCACAAACAAATTAAAGCTAAGCGCAGAAAATTGCGTCTATTTGCAGCACAACCAGCAAATGAGCACGAAGTTAAAGTAAGTTATCCGCAAGGGAGCCACCTCGGAAATTTCTTAAACCTCATCTTTCTTCACATATCTTTTGTCGCATAATATATATTATGTATTATTTTAATACATAATATTTTTCATATGGTTAACTGGTATTAACGGCATTCTTACCGTCAGTTAAATCATGGATATCTTTTTAATGTTTTTAGGCTTTTTGTCGTCAGAATGTGCTTTAAGGTTTCTACTTTTACGCTGTCTCGCCTTGCATGCGCACTGATAAAACAAACGGACCTGAAGGCAAATCCCACACCTTTTGAAACAAACACACTCAATAAAACTTAGGGAAATTGACTCAATTTTATGAGTCTGTTGCTGATACAAAACACAACAAAAAACGCCCCTATTTTCACAGGGACGTTAAATAGAATCAGTTTGTTGATTCTAATGATTTCAGATTCAGTTCCTTGAATCTAGACGTCGATAACCAACCCATCAAAACAAGGCTGGATATGTTTAGGCAACGTCTCTGACAGCGCGTTATAGTCCAATCCACTGCCTAAATGCGTCAAGAACGCCTTCTCAGGTGCAATGTCTTTAACCCAACGCACCGCCTTTTCGACGTCCGCATGGGTCGGATGCGGTGCATCAACCAGTGTCCCGATCACCCAAACCTTGATCCCACGCAGTAAATCAAAGCTTTCCGGCGGCATATTCACCACGTCCGTTGAATAAGCAAAATCCCCGATCCGATAACCGATCGTTTCGCAATATCCATGATCCTGCACGATCGGCATAATCGATTGCCCGTTGACCTCAAACGCAACACCACTTTCCACCAAATGCGGTTTCAGGACCGGTTTATAAAAAACATCCGCCCCCGGTGCCAATGGTTCCAGAACATATCCAAATCGTTGTTGAATATGATCCAGCGTTTCCAGATTAAGATAGATATCCAACGCTTCATTTTGCGTGCGGTTTACGCTGCGCAGGTCATCAATGCCATGTAAATGGTCCGCATGACCGTGGGTATAAAGAACCCCGTCAATACGCGTATAATCCTTATTTAAAAGCTGCTGGCGTAGATCAGGAGATGTATCTACTAGTAGAGATAGGGATTCATTTTCCACAAAAATGGACGGCCTGAGACGCCTGTTTTTCGGATTATCAGGGTCACACTTGCCCCAATAAGGCCCGATCCCGGGAACACCGCCTGAGGGGCCACATCCAAGGATCGTTACACGCATATCAGCCTCGTTTCGCTTTGGAAAAGAGTGTAAAGTAATTGTCCGTGCTCTGTTTGGCGAACTCTTCTTCGCTTAGCCCTTTGATCTCGGCAACCTTGGCCGCTGTAAAGGCCGTATAAGCCGGCTCGTTTCGTTTTCCCCGCTTGGGGATCGGGGCAAGATACGGTGCATCCGTTTCCACCAACAAGCGATCCACAGGAACGTTCTTAATTGCCTCTCGTAGTTCTTCTGCCTTCTTAAATGTCACGATGCCGGAAATAGAGATGTAAAACCCCATCGAAACAACACGTTGGGCAAACGCATCCGATGCCGAAAAACAATGGATTAAACCACGAAACGGTGCCTTGTTATATTCTTCTTCAATAATAGCAAGCGTGTCTTCTTCGGCATCGCGGGTATGAACAATGACCGGCAGGTCCAACTTTCGCGCCGCCTCGATATGCGTGCGAAACTGTCTTTGCTGGATCTCGCGTGGACTGTGTTCATAAAAATAATCCAGCCCGGTTTCACCAAAACCAACAACCTTGGGATCACTTGCCCATTGAACCAACTGATCCACGGTCACTTCCGGTTCGCTATCGGCGTTATGGGGGTGAATACCAACCGTGCAAAAGATATTGTCATGCGCCTTGGCAATCGCATGGACCTGATCAAATTTCGTCACATGGGTGCAGATCGTCATCATGGTTTTGACACCGGTCTCTTCAGCACGTGCTAAAACCGCTTCAAAATCTTCCTGAAATTCAGGGAAATCCAAATGACAATGGCTATCGACTAACATCTTTTTCGGTTGCAGGCTCAGACTTGCGTCAAAGCCCCCTTCTCTTTCGCTTTTTCCAGATCGGCGGAATTCAGTTCATCCAGCTTGCCGTCTTTAAATTCAATTTCAAAAACAGTTTCTTTATTTTTCGGGTTCTGACGAAGCGCCCGTTTGATCAAGAACGTACCGTCCTTGCCCTCATAGGTCTTTTCCAATTCTTCATGGTCAATGAAGCGCGGGAAAACGCCTTCGGGTTTTTCAAGCTTGGTTCCGGCCATCAAGGCCCCTGCCTCACCACACGCTTCAAAATTGCGGTTTTCAGGGGCAATTTCCAGCAAGCCTAACATTTTGTCCATGCTGGTCGGCATAAAGGGTTGCAGAACCAAAGCAACGTTGCGGATCGTTTCCGCCAAGACATATAAGACCGTTGCCATACGATCCGGGTCTTCTTTTTTCAATTTCCACGGTGCTTGCTTATCCACATAGGCATTCGCTGCGCGGATGACCAGCCAAATGGTTTCAATCGCATCATTAAAGGCTTGTACGTCAATTTTTTCGCGCACACCGGACACCAGATTATAGGCCTGAGCAATCATCACCTGATCTTCTTCGCTATAAGCGCCCGGTGCGGGAATGGCCTCGTCACAATTTTTGACAATCATGGACAAAACACGCTGGGACAAATTACCCAGATCGTTGGCCAATTCGCTGTTCATGCGTGTGACCATCGCAGAATGGGCAAAATCCCCATCATTGCCAAACGGGACTTCGCGCAGCATGAAATAACGCACCTGATCCAAACCGTATTTATTCACCAGATCAATCGGATCAATGACATTGCCAAGCGATTTGGAAATTTTCTGGCCTTCATTGGTCCACCAGCCATGTGCAAACACACGTTTTGGCAAGGGCAAATCAGCGGCCATCAGGAACGCAGGCCAATAAACCGCGTGGAAGCGCAAAATATCTTTACCCACCATATGTACATCCGCAGGCCAGTATTTTTTATACTGTTCCGCTTCTTCATCGGGATAGCCGACAGCCGTGATATAGTTGGTCAGCGCGTCCATCCAGACATACATGATATGATCATCATCACCGGGCACCGGAACGCCCCATTTAAAAGTCGTTCTGGAAACGGAAAGGTCTTGCAGGCCACCTTTTACGAAACTGATCACTTCGTTGCGACGCGATTTCGGCAGAATGAAATTCGGGTTTTCGTCATAGAACTTCAGAAGCTTGTCTTCATAGGCGGATAATTTGAAGAAATAGCTCGGTTCTTCCACCCATTCCACTTCTGCGCCGGATGCCTTGGCAATACGGGTGCCGTCCGGTTTCTTTTCCAATTCGTCTTCTGTATAGAACGCTTCATCGCGCACCGCATACCAACCTTCGTAACCGCCAAGATAAATATCCCCGCGTTCCTGAAGGCGCATCCACAGGGCCTGACAGGCTTTTTTGTGGCGTTCTTCTGTGGTGCGAATAAAATCATCGTTGCTATAGCCCATAAAGGCCGCCAAATCGCGGAAGTTTTGCGAAACACTATCGGTAAAAGTCTTAGGATCCACCCCTTTTGCATTGGCCGATTTTTCAACCTTTTGACCATGTTCATCCGTACCGGTCAGAAACTTTACATCAAAACCGTCCAAACGTTTGAAACGAGCCATCACATCGCAAGCCAACGACGTATAAGCGTGACCGATATGCGGTTTATCATTCACATAATAAATCGGCGTTGTGATGTAAAACGGTTTAGATCCCGACATGGGGTTCTCCTGATTATAAAGTCAAACGTTTGAATAGGCGTTTATCGTTTCATCGCCCCTTCAAGGGCAAGAAAAGATGTCAGCAGGGCTTGTTTGCGATCCAGATTACCGCTTTGTGCCTGATCGAAGTTGGTGGATATTTTTTCCCACACATCCATCAATCGGGTTAAATCCGCACTTTGCAGGACACGGATCATCAAAGCGTCTTCGCTGTCACTCAGGCCCAGCCCTGAGGTCTTACCCCGTGCCCCTTGCGAGATCAAGCGTCCTAACCACCAGCACAACAAGTCCCCCATCGTGCGAAAGGCATCATCAGCCCCCGCGCGTGCCATCTTGTCCCCCAGCTTATGCAAGGCTTCCACGTCCAATTGCGGCAAGGTTGAAAGCAGTTTCAACAGCTCTGAATGTAGTTCCAAACCGCCTTCTTCATATAAAGAAAGTGCCCGTCCAAAGCTGCCTTCTGCCAGTTTTGCCAAGCCTTGCGCATCCGCCCGTGACGAATCGGGCGCATACTTGCCCAATAATTCAATCAAAATATCATCATTTAAGGGGTTCAGGTGCAATGTGCGACACCGCGAACGAATGGTCGGCAACAAACGTCCGGGATTGTGGGCCAATAACAACAACACCGCCTGTTCCGGCGGTTCTTCCAGAACTTTCAAAACGGCATTGGCGGAATTCCGGTTCATTTCATCAGCTGCGTCAATAATGACGACCCGCCAACCGCCTTCAGCAGATGTTTTTCCCAAAAAGGAACCGACACCGCGCACACGATCCACGCCAATCACGCCCTTGAAACGGTTTTTCTTTTCATCAAATTCCCGCTCAATCGTCATAACATCGCCATGTGCGCCAACCGCAATCCGGCGAAACACAGGGTCTTGTGGGTCGACATACAGGCTGTCAGGTTCCGTTGCAGGCAATTCCTCACCAAACAACCCTGCCCCTTGATCATCGCCTTCCGGGCGACCATATCTCAGCAAAAAGCGGGCAAAGCGATAGGCCAGTGTTGCTTTGCCAATCCCGCGCGGCCCGGTCATTACCCATGCATGATGCATACGACCGGAATTATAGCTTTCCAGCAAGGTCTGTTCCGCCTCGAAATGACCCAACAAATCCGGGGTGCTGCGCGGGGTGAGCTTTTCCGGCTCACTCATGGTAAGGTCACTCCAAGGCGTGTTTGAACATCATGGCGGATATCGGACTGAATTTCATCAATGGATTGTGTCGCATCAATAACACAACAGCGATTTTGTTCGGCATTGGCAATTTCCAGAAAACCGGTTTTCAATTTTTCGTGAAAATCCAAAGCCATTTTTTCATAACGGTCTTCTGCATCACCACGTCCAAGAGCACGTTGCAACCCTGTTTTAACAGGCAGATCCAAAATAAAAGTCAGATCAGGTCGATACCCCTCAATCGCGATATCCCACAGATCATAAAGGGATTTTAAAGGTAAACCATGTGCGTATCCCTGATAGGCAATGGTCGAGTCTGCAAAACGATCCGAAATCACCCAAGCCCCACGTTCAATCGCAGGCCAAACGATTTTGCACAAATGATCCCGACGTGCGGCAAAATTAAGCAAAGCCTCACTCATACCGTCCCAACGTCCGGCGTCACCCGTCACCAGTAACTTTCGGATTTCTTCCGCGCCGGGACTGCCACCGGGCTCGCGCGTCAAAACGACTTCAAGACCAGCCTGTTCAAGGGCTTCTTTCAGCAGGCGGACCTGTGTACTTTTGCCCGCCCCTTCGCCCCCTTCCAGGGTGATGAAACGCCCTTTGGTCATCAGCCGGTTACGCCCCAGATGATGGATTTAAGCGCAGCGCCCAAACGTCCAACGAAACCGAGACGACCCGCGTCTTCTGCGGCATAAAGCGGGATTTCAACACTTTTGGTATCCGGTGCACTAATCACGACCTTCGCCAGTTGCTGACCTTTTTTAATCGGTGCCGGAATGGGGCCATCGTATTTGACTGTGACCTTCATCTCGCGTCGACTTTTGCGCGGCAAAGTCACTTCCACATCCTGATCAATGACCAACCCAACCGTTTGTTTTTCAGATAGCCAAAGTTCGGCTTGCGTTACTTCTTCGCCTTTTTTAAACAACGCATAATTATTGAATTCACGGAAACCCCATTCGATCAAGCGTTCAGACTCGCTGGATCGGGCACGTACGCTGTTCAAGCCGTTAACAACCAATACAAGACGGCGATCATCGCGAAGGGCAGAAGACGCCAAACCATACCCGGCTTCTGAGGTATGTCCGGTTTTCAAACCATCAGCACCCATTGTTTTATAAAGTAACGGGTTACGGTTGCTTTGACGAATACCGTTATATTTGAAATTCTTTTCGGCGAAAAATTTATAATATTCGGGAAATTCGCTTATCAATGCACGCGCCAGAATGGATAAATCACGCGCTGTCATACGTTGACCCGGGTCCGGCCATCCTGTCGCATTGGAAAAAGACGAATTCATCATGCCGAGTTCCTGAGCTTTTTCCGTCATTTCGACAGCAAAGTTCTTTTCAGAACCCGAAATCGCTTCGGCAACCACAATACAGGCATCGTTACCCGATTGAATAATAATCCCTTTAATCAGGTCTTCCACACGTACTTTCTGGCGCGGTTCCAAAAACATCGTGGAACTGCCTGATGCCGCCCCACCCTTGCGCCATGCATTTTCAGATACACTAAACTCATCATCCAACGACAAACGCCCGTCTTTCAAACGTTCAAAGACGAGGTAAAGCGTCATTAGTTTGCTCATGGAAGCCGGCGGCATACTGACATCGGCGTCTTTTTCAAGCAAAACATGACCGGTTTTGACATCAACCATAAAGGCTTCGCGTGCGATCGTATCAATCGCAAAAGATGATGTTGCAAAGAGTGAAGCGGCAAGCGCCGTTGACAGAAAGGTAGTGCGCAACCTCATTTTAGCCTTTTCCTTTTTCTACAATAATTTTCGCAGACGGAAAGCCTGCATTGATAACGTCATTTAAAAGCTGATCGGCTTGATCGACATTTTGAAACGGACCAACCCGAACACGATAAAAATCGCGGCCATTCACCAGAACTTGCGAAATCTGGACATCGCCGACATCCATCAATTGCGCCTTAACCCGGTTGGCATTGTCAAATCGCGAAAAGGCGCCAGCCTGTATATACATGCGTGTCGGTGAAACCGGATATGTCCGAACGGCTGTATCTGTTTTTTGCATAACCGGTTCACTTAAAGCCGATTGCGCAGGTTGAGGTGTCCCCATCGCGGTTTGAACCGGTTTGGGTGTCGGCGCCACATCTGCCCCGTTGGGGGCATCCAGACTTTGCGCACTGACCATTGGCTTTTGAATGGCACCGGACTTAATCGGGGCCTGGTTGCCTGCAACCTGATTAACCAGCGAATTTTTCAAAGCAAGGCTTTGGTCTTTTAAAATTTCAACCTTGACCCGTGCCGTTCCCTTTTTCGCAAAACCCAACAACTGAGCCCCGCGCCGCGACATATCTAAAATACGTCCATGCGCAAAGGGACCACGGTCATTTACCCGGACCACCAGCGAGCGTCCATTTTCAAGGTTTGTCACACGGACCAAAGATGGCAAGGGCAGCGTGCGGTGCGCTGCACTGACCTGATTCATATCAAAAACTTCGCCATTGGCTGTCGGCTTTCCATGAAACTTCGGCCCATACCAAGAGGCAATGCCCGTTTCCACATAATCAAAATCTTCCGCCGGATAATACCAAACGCTTTGAATTTGATAAGGGTTCCCGATTTTATATTTGCCACTTACCGCAGATGAACCACCCGCATGTTTGACGGAACTAGAAAGAAATTGCGTTTCCGCACACCCACTCAGCAATACACTGGCCATCAGGGCCAATGCAATCTTTCCGGGGCCAAAGAATGTCTTCATTTTATAAACCTTGCTTGCCTTGGTGTGCCTACCATACTGCCCAATTGCCATCCCATCAACCCCGCCTTATTTCAAAAGGTCTAAAAGTTCAATACTGGGATATCCATCCGCCGGAATTCCTTTAGACTTTTGAAAGGCCTTAATGGCTTTGCGCGTACGCGAGCCTGCAATCCCGTCAGGCTTACCAACATCATATCCCAGATCATTCAGGCGCGCTTGTATCTGTAACATTTGCGCACGACTAAGCGGCGTTTCCTCAATCTGCGGCGTTTGCAACGGACCGCCCCAGACCAATCGATCCGCCAAATGACCAACGGCAACGGCATAAAAGTTTGACCGGTTCCAATCCAAAATAGTCCGGAAATTTTCATAAACCAAAAATGCAGGTCCACGATACCCCCCCGGTAAAATCACAGAGGCCTGCATATCCGCAACGGGCAACGCGCCCCCATCAATTTTTGTAACCCCCAACTTGGCCCATTGCGCCAAATTCTTTTTTGTACCCAATCCGGTTAAATCCAGATTAAACCCGTCCGGTAACTTGACTTCGCGTCCCCATGTTTCGCCCGCTTGCCAACCCGATTGTGACAAAAAATTAGCTGCAGAATAAAAAACATCCGGCAGGCTTTTCCACATATCACGCTTGCCATCCCCATCCCCATCAACGGCATAGGCCTGATAGGTTGTCGGCATAAACTGGCAAAATCCCATTGCCCCCGCCCAAGAAGCCTTTACATCAAAAGGAATATCGCCCCGGTCCATGACCTGTAGAGCCGACATCAACTGTTTGGTAAAAAATTCTGAACGGCGTTCATCATGCGCCAATGTTGTCAAAGACTGGATTAACGGAAAAACGCCCGTATAATCGCCAAAATTGGTTTCCAATCCCCAAAACGCGACCAAAAAACGCGGCTGCACACCGTATTTATCATGCACTTTTTTAAACAAAGCCGCATGTTTCTTTAAAAGGTCGCGCCCGCGCTGAATGCGCTTTTCTGAAATTCGTCCATTCAGGTATTTCCAGAAGGTCAAGGAAAACTCGGGCTGACGACGATCCAGTTCCAGCACCCGCTTATTGGGCACCAAACCGTTCAAGGTATTGTCCAGCGTATTTTTAGAAATTCCGGCACGGGCCGCTGTATTTCTGAAATCATTCAGCCATGATTGATAATCCACCTCGGCCTGCGCCGGTAATGTGGCACCGACCCAAAGAGATGCAGCCAGCGCCCCTGCTTTTAAAAAGCTTTTTTTATCAATCATGTATGCCTCTTCATATGGTGGTTTGGAAAAGGGTTTCCGTTTTTCTATATATCAGAATAGGCAAAAAGCCCTAACCATTCGTGAAGAGAATTATGAAAAATCAGTCACATTCGCACAAGTTTTCACCTGTGATAAAATCACCAATCATCCGCATAACCTGTGCGTTGTGAACATCCGTGGATTGCATGGAATCGATTGCCGCACGTCCGGCTGCAACATCCAGTTTTTCCCCCAGCAGGCTTTCAATAAGGTCTGTTTCAAATTCCCGGCTAAATTCAGGGTGTGCCTGAAACGAAAGGGCGCGCCCTTCGTAACGCAACGCTGCAACCGGGCAGTGCTCAGACCGGGCAAAAACCGTTGCGACAGGGGGAACTTCAACAACCTGATCCTGATGAATGGCATACAGGTCAAGAAAATCCCCCTCAATACCGATGATATTTTCTTGCAGTTCGTATCGTTGAAAGCCAAGCTCCCAGCCTTTTGGTGATTTGATGACCTTGCCGCCCAAGGCCTGTGCAATCAACTGGTGACCAAAACAAATTCCGACTAAGGGAATATTGTTTTCATAAACCTTGCGCGCAAAATCTAATAAACCGGTGATCCACGGCAAATCTTCATAAACGCCGCTGACCGAACCGGTAATCAACCATGCATCGCACGCATCAACGCTATCCGGGAAATTATTTTCAAACACACGATAGGTTTGAAAAGATAACAACGCTTTTTGTGCCGATAGCCCTTGAATGAAAAAATCTTCATAAAGCCCATCGTATTTCTGCATGATTTTATTGGAAAACGTTCCGCAGACCAGCAGCCCAAGCGTTGTCATTCGTTGCCTATTTATATATTCAAAGACTATTTTGCGTCGATCAGACCGGATGTCGGGGAACTCGGGTCGCCGTATTGCTTTTTAGGCATACGTCCGGCCTTAAACGCCAAACGACCCGATTCGACAGCCAGCTTCATGGCTTTTGCCATTGCAATCGGATCTTTTGCCCCGGCAATTGCCGTATTCATCAAAACACCGTCACAGCCCAGTTCCATTGCATAAGCGGCATCCGAGGCTGTCCCTACACCCGCATCAACCAAGACGGGGACTTTGGCATTTTGTTTAATGATTTGAATATTGACCGGATTGAGAATCCCAAGACCGGAACCGATGAGCGACCCCAATGGCATAATCGCAACACAGCCCATATCTTCCAACATTTTGGCGGCAATAGGATCATCTGAACAATAGACCATCACCTTAAAGCCTTCCTTGATCAGCATTTCTGCCGCTTTTAAGGTTTCTGGCATATTGGGATAAAGCGTTTGCTGATCACCCAAGACTTCCAATTTAACAAGATCCCAGCCACCGGCTTCACGGGCCAAACGCAAGGTCCGTACGGCATCATCGCACGTGAAACAGCCCGCCGTATTGGGTAAATAAGTGTATTTTTTGGGATCGACATAATCAACCAGCATCGGCTGACTTGGATCGCTGACATTCACACGACGTACCGCAACGGTTACAATTTCGGCCCCACTGGCTTCAATCGCCACCTTGGTTTCTTCGAAATCCTTATATTTACCGGTCCCGACCAACAATCGGGAAGAAAAACTTTGTCCGGCAATTTCAAATGTGTCGCTCACGTCTTAACATCCTCCGCCAATAAAATGTACGATTTCCAACTTGTCGCCGTCTTCCAGCAGAACAGTGTCGAATTGTGATTTAGGTACAATTTCACGGTTGCGTTCAACCGCAACTTTTTTAGGGTCAAGTCCGATATCCAGCAGAAGTTTTTCTACGGATTGCGCCGTTTCCAGCGTTCTTTCTTCACCGTTTACAATGACAATCATGGTTACTCTCAGGCTTTAAAAACGGCCCGAGTATGGACGAGGGTTTCTCGATGTGCAAGAGGGCGATTAAAGAAAGATTGCATGCTGTGTAAGGCATGCTATAACGCTAGGACTACTTCGCAACATTAATAGCAAAAAATGTCGAAAAGAATTCTCATACTGAACGGACCGAACCTGAACATGCTGGGCACGCGTGAACCGGACGTATACGGACACGAAACCCTTAAGGATGTTGAAGATATGTGCAAAACTTGCGCATCCGATCTTGGTCTGGACATCGACTTCCGCCAATCCAATCACGAGGGCAATCTTGTCGACTGGATTCAAGAAGCAAAAGAGTCTTTTGACGCCATTGTTATTAACCCGGCAGCTTACACCCATACCTCTGTCGCCATCCTTGATGCGCTGCAAGCGGTGGGCAAGCCTGTCATCGAAGTGCACCTATCCAACATTCACAAACGTGAAGCCTTTCGTCATACATCCTATGTTTCCAAGATGGCCACAGGCGTTATCTGCGGGTTGGGACCACAGGGTTACATACTGGCGTTACAGGCGATCTCACGTCTCCTTTCAAGTCGCTGATGAAGAGAATCAATTATAATGGCTAAGGATAAATTCAATAGCGAACTGGTTCGCGAACTGGCTGAATTGCTGAACGATACCGGTCTTACTGAAATCGAATACGGTCAGGACGACTGGCACATTCGCGTTGCTAAAAACATTACTGTAACCGCAGCGGCTGCCCCTGTCGCAGCCGTTGGCGCTGCTGCCCCGGTCGGCGGCGCAGCACCGGACACCGATGCAGGCGACCCGGCCAATCACCCCGGTGCGGTCACGTCCCCGATGGTTGGCGTTGCCTACCTTTCACCGGACCCCGATTCACCGCAGTTTGCCTCTGTCGGCGACACGGTGACCGAGGGACAAACCCTCTGTCTGATTGAAGCCATGAAAGTCTTCAACCCCATCCACGCGCCGAAAGCCGGAAAAGTGACGCGTGTGCTGGTTAGTTCCGGTTCACCCGTCGAATTCGGCGATCCGCTTTTCATTATCGAATAATAGGGCTTGCCCATGTTTGAAAAAGTCCTGATTGCCAACCGTGGCGAAATTGCCCTGCGCATCCATCGCGCCTGTAAAGAAATGGGTATTTCCACAGTTGCCGTTCATTCCACGGCTGACGCCGATGCCATGCATGTGCGTCTCGCCGACGAGGCTGTCTGTATCGGTCCGCCGCCCAGTAAAGATAGCTATTTGAATATTCAAGCTATTTTATCTGCGGCAACCATTACAGGTGCCGATGCCATCCATCCCGGTTACGGTTTCCTGTCGGAAAATGCCAACTTCGCCGAAATGGTTGAAGAACACGGCTTTACCTTTATCGGTCCGACACCGGAACATATCCGTATGATGGGCGATAAAATCACAGCCAAACGAATTGCCGAAGAAACAGGCATGCCTGTTGTTCCCGGCTCCAAAGGGTCTGTCGATAGCGTCGCGGATGCTTTGG
This sequence comes from Terasakiella brassicae, assembly GCF_014641495.1. GTDB lineage: Bacteria > Pseudomonadota > Alphaproteobacteria > Rhodospirillales > Terasakiellaceae > Terasakiella > Terasakiella brassicae. Next base: position 66,670 of record NZ_BMHV01000011.1, on the reverse strand, counting down.
CAATCGGTGAAGAATTCGGTTATCCCGTGATCGTCAAAGCCACCGCTGGCGGGGGCGGTCGTGGCATGCAACTGGTCCGCAATCCCGGTGAGATGGAAGTTAACTGGAAAACAGCACGCACCGAAGCCCTTGCGGCATTTGGGAATGCGGATGTTTACATTGAAAAATTCCTGACGAAACCGCGCCATATTGAAATTCAGGTTCTGTGTGACACGCACGGTAATGCCGTTCATGTGGGAGAACGCGACTGTTCATTGCAACGACGAAACCAGAAAGTTCTGGAAGAAGCCCCTTCCCCGGCATTAAATGAAGCACAACGCAAGGAAATCGGTGAAACCGTTGCCGATGCGATGCGCAAAATGAAATACCGTGGTGTTGGAACGGTGGAATTCCTCTATGAAAATGGTGAGTTCTTCTTTATCGAGATGAACACGCGTTTGCAGGTGGAACACCCGATTTCAGAAATGATCTCCGGCCTTGATCTTGCTCGTGAACAAATTCGTGTCGCCTCTGGTGCACCGCTGGGTTATACTCAGGACGACATTAAATTTCAGGGCCATTCCATCGAATGCCGTATCAATGCGGAAGACCCGGAAAACTTCATGCCGTGCCCTGGTAAAATCACCGACTATCACGCCCCGGGTGGTTTGAGTGTCCGTGTTGATTCGGCCCTTTATTCCGGCTACAGCGTGCCGCCGCATTATGACAGTATGATTGCCAAACTGATCGTACATGGCAACAACCGAAACGAATGTCTGATGCGTTTGCGTCGTGCCCTTGGCGAATATGTCATTGGCGGGATTAAAACGTCTATTCCTCTCCATCAGAAACTTCTGGAAAATGCAGATTTTATTAATGGGGATTATGATATCAAATGGCTGGAAAAATTCGTCGGCCTGACTGATTAAAAAACAAAAAGCCGTCACTTGAATAAGATTCAAGCTGACGGCTTTCTTGTATTTAAATTCCGTCTCCTTATATGTAAATCAATGAGATAAGGAGTTCACATGGACAGAAGCGAACGATATGTCATTACCGCTGAGACATTGCTAAGAGCCTACGCTGCCGGTGTGTTTCCTATGGCAGAAACGCGGAAATCCCGGGATTTATTTTGGGTTGACCCGGAAATGCGCGGTATTTTCCCATTGGACGGATTAAAAATTTCACGCTCTTTGCGCAAAATATTACGCCAAGGGAAATTTAAGGTCACCTGCGATACAGCCTTCGACAAAGTTATGGAAAAATGTGCAGAAAGCACCGAAGACCGTCCCGACACATGGATGAATGAAGATATTTTTCGCCTTTATAATGAACTTTTCCGCATGAACTGCGCGCACAGTATCGAATGTTGGCAAGACGGGGAATTGGTTGGCGGCCTTTATGGCGTTAGCCTCGGCGCGGCTTTTTTTGGTGAAAGTATGTTTTCACGATGCTCCAATGCCTCAAAAGTCGCCTTGGTACATCTGGTCGCACGCCTGCGATTGTCGGGTTATCAACTTCTGGATAGCCAGTTTATTACCGATCATCTTGCCTCAATGGGCGCGATCGAAGTCCCGCGTCAAAGTTATCATTTGATGCTGGATGAAGCCATGCAGACAATTTCAGCCTTTTATTCAGACCCGACAGAAACAGAATTGTCTGAAGAATTAGAGGCCATGTTCTTGCAATCCAGAACCCATACGTCATAAACCGGATGTTCCATCGGGTTTAGTGCCGGACTGGATGCAAACATCCATCCGCGAAACACAGGGGAAGCAGCTTCGCCCGGTTTGACTTCTGAAATATCTAAAAAGGCAGCACTTTCCGGTGTTTCTGTCGGTGGACGCTTATCACACTTACGTGCAACGATTTCTAAAGTCCCGAATTTAATAAATTGTCCGACCGGGGCCTCCAGACGCGATACCCTTGCTGTTACCTTATCAAGGCCTTGTAAAATCACAGTATCATAAGGTTCAGCGTAACCAGCCTGACTGATCGTCAAGGAAGCAGACAGCCCCAAAACGCCCCATAAGGTACGTGACAACATCACTGTTGCCCCTCCCCGCCGGTTGCGAGGAATATAATTTCACCGACTTGATCTTCCAGTGATTTAAAATCTTTGGTGTTCTCGATAGAACCGCCTGCTTCAACAAAGTTTTCACGATCAGCCCCCGGTTCCAGACGCACATATTTCCCACCGATCAAGCCGCCACTGACAATCGAGGCCACCGTATCAGCAGGCAATTTCAAATCCGGGCGAATGGTCATGGAAATAACCGCGTCGTAGGTCTCATTATCCAAAGTACTGTCCAGTACGGAACCGACCTTGATACCGTTCATACGCACATCACTGCCCTTTTGTAATCCGCCGATCTTTAGAAAAGCGGCCTTTACCGTATAGCCTTCAACCGATTTAACCTGTGCTTCGTTCAGCGCAATATAAAGAAAGCCCGCAGCAACCAGCAACACAACACCGCCCATCACCGTTTCAACGATATTTTTGCCCATCATTTCTTCGTTACCTTCCTTTTATTCTTCTTTTTGTGCCCGTTTGGATTTACCTTCGGCGATAATCAGTTCCAAAAGTTCTTCCACCACAACAGAGCTTTGTGCCATATCTATCCGACCACCGTCAGCGATATAATTTTCATCCCCACCGGGTTCCAGTTCGATAAACTTGTTGCCAAACAAACCATCCGTATGAATGGCAGCCGAGGTATCAAACGGCAAGCGTACATTTTTATCCACCGCCATCGTTACAACAGCACGATAATTTGCATTGAGATCAGCACTGATAACCTGACCGATACGAACACCGCCCATGCGTACGTCCGACTCTTCCATCAGACCATCAATCCGGCTGAACGTTGCAGATACTTTATATATCTGATCATTGCCGGCTTCATCCGATTTGCCATAAGAAACGAGAATAGCCAGAACCAAACCTAGAAAAGTCAGCCCGCCAACGGTTTTTTCTCTGCGCTCAGAATATTTCACGTCAATCTCTCCCTAACCCTTCCGTCCCAGTCCGGCACGAAAACGGGCGCTCAAAAGCGCCCGCAAATCTTAGAGGTCTACAGCCATAAATTCAATGACTTATTCGGGTTGCCATGCTTCATAGTCGCCTGTCGCACGAGCGCGCTGCCCGCCATGACGTGCGTCCCCTTGCGGGAAGTAAGCGTTTGTCGTCCCTGTCAGGTTGGGCAGGTGTTCTTTTTGCCACTGTTTTGCCTGCGTTGCTTCTTCTGTCAGCGGTTCAGAAACAGTGTGATGCAACCATGCATGCCATTCTGCCGGTACTTTAGAGGCCTCGCTCACCCCACGGTAAACGACCCAGCGACGCTCACGGCCCTGAAGCTTCTTTTTGTTGCGATAGTATTTGTTACCGAATTCGTCGGTACCAACCAACGTGCCGTTAAGCCAAGTGTACACACGTGTTCCGATTGTCATATCAATTCAACTCCGAAGCCCCGAGCAGGGTAGCATTGTCAATCGTGCGATCTACGCACATAAAATTCCTAGGCCATGTTTAGTCGATTAAGCGGTTTACTGCAAGACTCTGAAATCAGAAAATCCACCCTCTTGCAGTATTTTTTCCATATCCTCAGCAGGAACCGGACGGCTGAACAAAAACCCCTGCCCCAAATCACAGCCTTTTTCTTTCAAAAATTCAAACTGTTCTTGCGTTTCAATCCCTTCTGCCACCGTCTTCAACCCCAAGGCTTGCGCCAACCTGATAATCGCATCCACAATCGCGGCATCACGTTCGTTATGCGTCACTTCATTAATAAAAGCACGGTCGATTTTCAATTTGGAAATGGGCAGACGTTTCAAATAGGACAAGGAAGAATATCCGGTCCCGAAGTCATCAATGGATGCCATGACCCCAAATTCTCGCAGATCATTCAAGGTGCGAATGGCAGAATCGGGTTCTTCCATTACCGAACTTTCCGTCAGTTCAAGCTCAATCAATTCCGGTGGTGTTCCGGTTTCTTTTAAAACATCACTCATCAACTGCAAAAGACGTTCCGGTTGGGCAAATTGTCGCCACGATATATTCACCGCCATTGGAATGGCCCCGTAACCGGCCTCCATCCATCGTTTTGCGGTCATACAGGTTTCATAAAGAACCTGATGACAAATATCACCGATTAACCCTGCCTCTTCGGCAACCGGAATAAATTCACCCGGCCAAACCAACCCCAGACGCGGGTGACGCCAACGTACCAAGGCCTCCATCGCTGCAATTTCGCCGGTTTTCACATCGATAAGCGGCTGGAAAAAAGGGATAAATTCTTTGCGCAGAATCGCCTTGCGCAATCGGTTTTCATAGGCCAAGACCCGCAAGGCCCGGGTATTCATTTCCTCGACATAAAAACGATAACCGCCCGGCGAGGTCAAATGAGCACGACGTAAGGCCGTATCCGCATTCATCATCAGGCTTTCGGCATTTTCACCATCACGATGGGCCAGACTGATTCCCATACTGACACTGACATCAAGGCGACGCGTACCAATATCAAACGGAATTTTCATGCGTTCCAAAATACGTTCGGCAATCTCGGCAACACTCATATCACCATCAATATGGCGCAAGACAATCGAAAAGCTTTCCGCCCGTGGATGGGCTAAAAAGGTCCCTTTGGGCAGAAAGTCGGCCAATTGGCTTGCCACGGTTGTCACCAATCGATTTGCTGTTTCCTGCCCCAATGTATCATTGACCAGATCCAACCGATCAATCGCCAAAGCCAAAACGGCAAAACTCTCGTCTTTTTCCTCAAACAAAATATTGAGATGTTCTTCCAGAGCCATTCTGTTGGGCAATTGGGTCATCTCATCATGGTAAGCAAGATATCGCAGGCGTTCATCCAGCAAGTGCTGTCCGGTGATATCCATCGCCGCCCCGTCCCAGATCGTTCCCTCTTTATTATGGACAGCCACATTGGCAAAAACACGGATACATAATTTGCCAAGCTTGTCGTCCAGCAAACAGACCTCTTGATCAAAAGGCGTATTGCTGCGTGCAGAACGACGCAAACGACGAAACAACCTGTCGCGCAACCTTTGATCCAGCAAATTTAGAAAATTATCGGCATCCTGCGTGATTGCGTCTTCATCAGCCCCCACCAAAGAACTGATCGTAGAGCTGATATAAGGAAAGGAAATTTTTCCGCGTGCGTCCATTTCCAGTCGAAACAAAGTCACCGGCAAGTTACCGATCATTTTCCCCAGACGATTTTCTGATTCGCGCAACGCATTCCTGAGTTTGCAAATTTCCGCTTTCAATTCTTGCGGTGTCTCATCGTCGAGGGGTTTCATTTTTTGTTCAAGCGCCGTTTTTTTATGTTCTTTAGTCAATTTAATTGGTCCCACCCCAAATTCTCGCTGGGGATCATAGCACAAATTTCCCGATCTTTACCTGACTTCTGATCGTTTCTGAAATATTGCTGCAAGATTTGTTTCATCTTTGTGCAACATATAGCGCAAAAAGCATTCTGGAACAATTCTACCTTTTGAGGTGTGTTTTCACAAAGGATTGCGATTCTTTTATCCGTTTGCAGTAAAAAACTGGCATATTTACCATCAATCAAGCAAGCAAAATTCGATTCTCATTAGAGTTTCCCTAGCTTTTCGACCTCCCCCACTCACCACACCATACCTAGTGCCTTTGACAGCAAGTAAACACAAGGGGTTGCGAGATTTTGCCTAAAAATGAAACAGTTCAAGAGGTTTTTTTGTGATTTTTTTTTTGATTTTTTTTCCACAGGCAAAAGGTATGCGGAATCGGCAGTGTAGCTAACGTTCTGATTATTTCGGGTTAGTAACGGTGAATAACTATACTTTGGTAGTACCTTGAAATCCATTTCATAAAATGTTCTACATCTTGTGCCCATGACGGAAGAAGGCACCCACAATATAGGTGTGCACAACGTTGCTGGGACGGGATAACCACAAAATTTTGTTTAACGATTTTAAGCCATTCTTTTAAAAGTAAGAGGCATCAGGGGCATCAATGCGTATTCAACGTCATTTCACGCACGAAGATAAATCACCTTACGACGGTATTGTCTTTCGTAAAGCAAGTAGCGAAATCCGTAACCCGGACGGTTCCATCGTCTTTCAGGCCAGTGATCTGGAAGTCCCGGAAAGCTGGTCCCAGGTTGCATGCGATGTACTGGCTCAAAAATATTTCCGTAAAGCCGGCATTCCCGCCGTTTTAAAAGCTGTAAAAGAAAAGGACGTCCCTCAGTGGTTATGGGCAAGCGTTCCTGATCAAGATGCGATGAAATCCATTCCTGCCGAAGACCAGTTTGGCGGCGAACATTCTGCCAAACAGGTTTTTGACCGTTTGGCGGGAACTTGGACGTATTGGGGTTGGAAAGGCGGCTATTTTGATAGCGAAGCCGATGCGCGTGCCTATTTTGACGAAATGCGTTATCAGTTGTGCGCGCAAATGGGTGCACCAAACTCCCCGCAGTGGTTTAACACAGGCCTGCACTGGGCCTATGGTATTGACGGTCCGGCCCAAGGCCACCATTACGTCGATTTCAAGACTGGTAAACTGGTGCGCTCCAAATCCTCTTATGAGCATCCCCAGCCTCACGCCTGTTTCATCCAGTCCATTCAGGATGATCTGGTCAATGAAGGCGGCATCATGGATCTGTGGGTTCGTGAAGCCCGTCTCTTTAAATATGGTTCAGGGACCGGTTCCAACTTCTCCAACGTACGCGGGGAAGGCGAACCCCTGTCCGGTGGCGGTAAATCCTCCGGCTTGATGAGCTTCCTGAAAATCGGGGACCGCGCCGCAGGTGCGATTAAATCCGGTGGCACCACCCGTCGTGCGGCCAAAATGGTCGTTGTCGATGTCGATCACCCCGATGTTGAAGAATTCATCTCCTGGAAAGTAAAAGAAGAACAAAAAGTTGCTGCCCTTGTTGCGGGTTCCAAACTTGCCCAAAAACATATGGGTGCCATTATGGAAGCCTGCTGCACGGCAGGCGACAGCGAAGATGCGTTTGATCCCAAGCAGAACAAGCCGCTGAAAAAAGCCATCATTGCCGCGCGCAAATCCATGATCCCTGAAAATTATATCCAGCGTGTTATTGAATTTGCCAAACAAGGCTACACCGATATCGAATTCCCGGCCTACAATACGGATTGGGATTCCGAAGCCTACACAACGGTTGCGGGCCAAAATTCCAACAACACAGTCCGTGTTTCCAACGAATTTCTGCAAAAGGTATTGGATGACGGCGAATGGGAACTCATCAACCGCAGAGACGGCAGCGTTGCCAAACGGATCAAGGCCAAAGAGCTTTGGGAAAATATCGGTTATGCCGCATGGGCCTGTGCCGATCCGGGTATCCAGTTTGACAGCACCATCAACGAATGGCACACCTGCCCAAGCGATGGTCGCATCAATGCGTCCAACCCTTGTTCGGAATATATGTTCCTTGATGATACCGCCTGTAACCTTGCCTCCTTGAACCTGCTGCAATTCACCAAAGAAGACGGCACGTTTGACGTTGCCTCTTTCTCCCATGCAGTTCGCATCTGGACGGTGACATTGGAAATCGCGGTTATGATGGCGCAATTCCCATCCAAGGAGATTGCACAACGTTCTTACGATTATCGGACATTGGGACTTGGTTTTGCCAATATCGGCGGCCTGCTGATGGCCTCTGGCCTGCCGTATGACAGTGCAGAAGGCCGCGCTTTATGTGGGGCGATCACCGCCCTAATGACAGGTGAAGCGTACGCAACATCTGCAGAAATGGCACAAAGCTTGGGGGCTTTCCCGGGATATGCCAACAACGCAGACCATATGTTGCGCGTTATTCGCAATCACCGCCGTGCCGCACAGGGCCTGAAAGACGATTACGAAAACCTTGCTGTTCTGCCGGTTCCGCTGGATGCCTCCAACTGCCCGGAAAGCAGCCTTGTGGAAGCCGCCCGCAAATCATGGGATCGCGCTTTGGAACTTGGCAACGAACATGGTTTCCGCAACGCACAAGTGTCTGTGATTGCACCGACAGGAACAATCGGTCTGGTTATGGATTGCGACACCACAGGGATTGAACCGGACTTCGCCCTTGTGAAGTTCAAAAAACTTGCTGGCGGTGGTTATTTCAAAATTATCAACCGCATTGTCCCACAAGCCCTGATCAAACTGGGCTACACAGAACAACAAACCAACGATATGATCCGCTATGCTGTTGGGCATGGCACGTTGAAAGGGTCCACCTTCCTGACCCACGAACAGTTGCGTGAAAAAGGTTTTGATGACGAAGCTTTAGCAGCTTTGGAAAAAGCACTTGCCGATGCGTTCGATATCAAATTTGCCTTCAACAAATGGTCGCTTGGTGAAAAGTTCTGTGTCGATAAACTGGGGATCAGCGCGGAGAAGCTAAACGACCCAACCTTTGATATGCTGGTGGAACTTGGTTTCGACAAAAAAGAAATCGACAATGCCAATACATATGTTTGCGGCTCCATGACATTGGAAGGTGCCCCGCACCTGAAAGACGAACATTTACCCGTCTTTGATTGTGCCACACCTTGTGGACGCAAAGGGACACGCTTCCTGTCTGTTGAAAGCCACATTCGCATGATGGCGGCGTCCCAGTCCTTTATTTCCGGGGCCATTTCCAAAACCATCAATATGGCACATAACGCCACGGTTAAGGATTGCAAAGAAGCCTACCTGCTGTCATGGCGTCTGGGCTTGAAAGCCAATGCGCTTTATCGTGATGGTTCCAAACTGTCACAACCGTTGCAGGCACAGGTTCTGGAAGATGAGGATGCGGACGAAACATTCGCAGAAACTGTTGCAGACCAACCGTCTGCAAAACGAGCGGAACTGGTGGCGGAACGCATCGTTGAGCGCGTTGTTGCCCAACGGCGCAAACTGCCGAATCGCCGTAAAGGCTACACACAAAAAGCATCTGTCGGCGGTCACAAAGTTTACCTGCGTACCGGGGAATATGAAGACGGTCAATTGGGTGAACTTTTCATCGATATGCACAAAGAAGGCGCGGCCTTCCGCTCTTTGATGAACAACTTCGCCATTGCCATTTCCTTGGGTCTGCAATATGGCGTGCCACTGGATGAATTTGTGGAAGCCTTCACATTCACCCGCTTTGAGCCAAGCGGTATGGTGGAAGGTAACGACACCATCAAAATGGCCTCTTCCGTTCTTGACTATATCTTCCGCGAGCTTGCGGTATCTTATATGGATCGTTCCGACCTTGCCCACATTAAACCGGACGATTTACACCATGATACTGTTGGTGGGGGTGAAGCCCAATCCGAACTTCCGCAAGAAGATAAGGATAAGGCAAACCAGATGATTGAACGCGTGGCCTCCCAAGGTTACATGCGTGGTCGCTTCCTGGTTTTTAAGGGTAAGCCGGGCGAAGGTTCTGAAGGCTCGCCCAGTGGCGGTTCCGTCAGCGGTTCTGCCGCAAGCGGTACAGCCGATCTGGCAGCCGCAGCAACCATCGACGGCGAACCCGATATTTTTGAAGAAACCGACCAAAAGCTGGAACAAATCCGCGAAGCCCGTATGAAAGGTTATGAAGGCGATGCGTGCCCCGAATGTGGCAACTTCACCTTGGTGCGTAACGGCACCTGCCTGAAGTGCGTGACTTGCGGTTCAACATCTGGTTGTTCCTAATCACCACCAAATAAGACGAAGCGAAGACTGAATAAAGGGGAAAGCGGGCCATTTCGGCAACTTTCCCCTTTATTTTCATAAAATAGCACTTGTTCTTTCCCCCTCTTCACCTAAATTCAAATTATTGATATTCCAAATAAAAGGACTAAAAATGGCTGGTAAAATCGAAGCACGCCTGCAAGAGTTAGGGATCACCTTACCCAAAGCCAATAAAGCAGTTGCCAACTATGTACCCTACGTCATAACCGGCAACCTTATTTTCGTTTCCGGCCAGATCACCATGCTGGATGGTGAATTAAAATATATTGGTCGTTATGGCGAAAATTTAGGCGTGGAAGACGGTATGGCCGCTGCCCGTTTATGCGGCCTCCATTTAATCTCTCAGGTAAAAGAAGCCGTTGGCGGCGACCTGGATCGTATTACACGGGTTGTCAAACTGGGTGGCTTTGTCGCCAGTATGCCGGAATTTACCGACCAGCCAAAAATCGTTAATGGTGCCTCAGACCTGATGGTCGAAGTTTTCGGCGAACCTGTCGGACAACATGCCCGTGCTGCCGTGGGTGTTGCCGCCCTGCCCCTTGGCGTTTCTGTTGAAATTGATGGTGTCTTCGAATTTGCCTAAAATCGCGCAATTCGAACGGATCAATCAAATCGATCCACAAATGTGGGACGCATGTGTGGGCGAAGATAATCCCTTCGCCACACATGCATTTCTATGCGCATTAGAAGATAGTCGTTGCGTCCATCCCGATCATGGATGGTTGCCACAACATCTTGTTTTAACAGACGATAGCGGACAAATTAACGCCTGTACTCCCCTTTATTTAAAAAGTCACTCCTATGGCGAATATGTGTTCGACTGGTCATGGGCTGAAGCTTACGAACGTGCCGGTGGACGTTATTACCCAAAACTTCTTTGCGCTATTCCGTTCACACCAGTCAGCGGGCAACGCCTGTTAACACATGCCGATTGCAGCACCGAAGATAAGAAACAACTTCTGACCCACCTGCTTGCCCATGCCGATAAAATCGGTGTCTCCTCCCTTCACATCAATTTTGCCCAGAAAAAGGAATGGGAAATGATGCAGGATTTGGGGATGCTGGGCCGCATAGGGCATCAATATCATTGGACCAATCATCATTATGAGAATTTTGATGACTTTCTAAATGCCTTATCGTCACGCAAACGAAAAGCAATCCGCAAGGAACGAAAAGCCGTTATTGAAAGCGGTATCAAGCTTACAACACTCAGTGGGCCTGAAATTCAGGAACATCATTGGGATGCTTTTTACGATTTTTACCTCGACACATCGGGGCGCAAATGGGGGCACCCTTATCTCAATCGGGATTTCTTTTCCCTTTTGGGGCAGCGCCTTGGGGATCAAACCGTCTTAGTCCTTGCCTTGCAAGATCAACGCATTGTCGCAGGTGCCTTAAATTTAAAAGGCAATGACACCTTGTTCGGACGATATTGGGGCTGTCTGGAAGACTATCGTTTTTTACATTTCGAAGCCTGCTATTATCAAGCGATTGACTATGCCATTGCCAACAGATTAAAGCGCGTAGAGGCTGGTGCCCAGGGGCAACATAAAATTCAACGCGGATATCTGCCTGTTGAAACCTACAGCGCACACTGGATTGCAAATCCTTCATTTCGTAATGCCGTTGATGATTTTCTGGAACACGACAAAACAGTCAACCGCATGGAAATGCAAGAGCTGATGAAACTGTCCCCCTATAAGACGGATTCTCAATAAAAAATCACTCAAATGAGTGAGGTTATCTTTTTAAGCCTGCCCCATAATACAAACAGATATGGAAGCAGGAATAAAAATATAAAATGTTACTCCACAGCAATACAACACAGCGTACCGGATACCCGTTCATTGATAACAGCCATCCAATCATCGCCGCATATGTCAACGCCATTTGCGACGAGTTATCACGAGGCAAGTCCCCGCGTCATATCCTGAGCTTAATCAAAAACCTACAAAACCAAATGGAAACATACCTGATCAGCAAAAAGGCCTGTCAGGACAAATGCGGTTGCCCGTCTTATGCCCATTCCCTTTCGGCACGCGACCAGTTGGATGACATTTATCTCTCTTTTTCTAAGATAGAGGCAATATCACAAGAAGACGCCATTGAACGCATTCGTTTCTGGGCCAAACAAGCCGTTTTTAATGTAGATCAACCTTGTTTCAGTTGTATGGAAAGACACTAATCCCTATTCCAGCAGGCTTTCAATTGTAACTTCTTTCATAGCCGGGCGCGCTTTGGGTGGTTGATTATCAACCCATGCCGGAAAACGGATTTCATCCCCAAATGCAATTTGGCGCGCCTGAACATGTGGATGTGTCAAAACCGCATCCGGGCTATGGATTGGTTCCATACAACAATCAGCAGGCAATAACAGGGCGGCCCATTCATCCAATGTACGCATCTTAAACAAATCACGTAAAGTCGCAATCAGATCGTCTTGGGGTTGCGGTTCGTTTTGGCGAGCGATCAGATCCTCCCGCCCAACGGCTTTGCAGAAATTTTGCCAAAATTTGGGTTCAATCGGTGCAAAGGCAAAATGGCGATTGTCTTTTGTTTCATAAATCCCATACCACGCAGCGGCACCGCCGGTCAGTTCCCCCTGCCCACAGGCATCGACTTTGCCTTTCGCTGCTGGTGTTAAACTGAGATAATTCCAGCTCAAGGCCGCCTCAAACAGGCTTACGTCAATAAAAGCCCCCTGCCCTGTACGTTCGCGACGAAACAATGCCGCCAGAATGGAACTGACCGCCTGCATCGCCCCGCTATGATCCGCCAGTGGGGGGAAAATCGGTACCGGCCCACAGTCTTTGTGCCCGGTCTGTGACAAGGCCCCGGTCAAGGCCACATATGTCATATCATGGCCTGCAACCTGCGCATAAGGTCCGTTTTGTCCATAACCGGACAACGCACAATGCACCAGTTTCGGGTTCATTTGTTTCAAGGTGTCATGGTCAAACCCTAAACGACCCATGACACCGGGGCGAAAGGATTCCAAAAGGACATCGGCTTTCTTTACCAACTTAGTAAAAGCGGCCTTGCCCTCTGTCGATTTTAAATCAATTTTGACAACGGATTTCCCTGCATTCAATTGCTTATAAAGAGGAGATATCCCGTCTTCACCTTCCATAAAGGCAAAACGCATCGGATCGCCCACAGGCGGTTCCACCTTAATGACATCGGCACCTAAGTCACGCAAAGTCATCGTCGCAAAAGGACCGGGAATATATTGGGAGAGATCCAGAACTAGAATATTTTCTAAACAATTGTCGAACATAGGTGCCTCTTCTCATCAAGATAAGGTCATCCCTCCCGACAAGGGAAGAATGACCCGTTTTCTTAATCTAGGCACAACATTGTTTGGAAGGCAAACATTTATTTAACCGTTGCCGGTACCTTGCTTGCTTTTTTATCCGTGTTGCGTTTCGGTTTGGCGGCTAATTCCTCTTGCGGGAATTCAAACACCACTTTGTTATTGTCGATCTTGACCTTAACCAATCCGCCTGTGACCAGTTTTCCAAACAGCAATTCTTCAGCCAACGGCTTCTTGATATGTTCTTGAATAACGCGGCTTAATGGACGGGCACCGTAATGTTTGTCATAACCTTTTTTGCCCAACCATTTGCGCGCTGCCGGTGTCAGTTGGAATTCAACGCCGCGATCGGCCAGCTGGCCTTCCAGTTCCATAATAAACTTGTCAACGACCTTACCAACCACATCTTCGGACAGATTGGCAAACGGAACAATCGCGTCCAAACGGTTGCGAAATTCCGGTGTGAACAGTTTTTCAATCGCTTCCTGATCCTCGCCTTCGCGGCTTTCGCGACCAAAGCCAATGGCATTTTTCGCTAAATCGGCTGCCCCGGCATTGGTGGTCATAATCAAAATGACATTACGAAAATCAATGGTCTTGCCATTATTATCCGTCAACTTGCCATGATCCATCACCTGCAACAAAATATTAAACAGGTCGGGATGTGCTTTTTCAATTTCATCCAACAAGACAACACAATGCGGATGTTGGTCTACGCCATCGGTTAACAGCCCGCCTTGGTCAAATCCAACATAGCCCGGTGGTGCACCGATTAATCGGGATACGCTGTGTCGTTCCATATATTCAGACATATCAAAGCGTAACAGCTCCACCCCTAATGTGCGGGATAATTGGCGGGCCACTTCGGTTTTACCGACCCCGGTGGGACCGGAGAATAGATAGCTACCGATCGGTTTATCCGGTTCACGCAGCCCGGCCCGTGACAGTTTAATCGCTGTCGATAACTTATCGATGGCCAAATCTTGCCCGAACACCATGCGTTTGAGGTCATTATCCAGACTTTTCAACGTTTCTTTATCATCCGTTGAAACGGATTTTGGTGGGATCCGGGCAATTTTTGCAACCGTATCTTCCACATCTTTCACCGTTACCGTTTTGCGACGTTTACTTTCCGGCAGCAACATACGCGATGCACCGACTTCGTCAATCACGTCAATTGCCTTATCGGGTAACTTGCGATCCCCGATATATCGGGCAGAGAGTTCAACCGCCGCACTCAGCGCATCATTGGTATAGCGGACCTTGTGATGTGCTTCGTAATAGGGTTTCAAGCCGCGCAAAATCTTGATGGTATCTTCGATAGAAGGTTCTGCAACATCAATTTTCTGGAAACGGCGCACAAGGGCACGATCTTTTTCAAAATGGCCCCGATATTCCTTATAGGTTGTCGAACCGATACACCGCAAAGACCCGCTCGCCAAAGAAGGTTTCAGCAGGTTCGAGGCATCCATCGCGCCGCCACTGGTGGCCCCGGCCCCAATGACCGTGTGGATTTCATCAATGAACAGAACCGCATGCGGGCGGGCTTCCAATTCTTTAACAACGGCTTTCAAACGTTCTTCAAAGTCACCCCGATAGCGGGTTCCTGCCAGAAGTGCCCCCATATCAAGGGCATAAATGATCGCTTCATTCAGAACTTCCGGCACCTGTTTTTCAACAATGCGCAGGGCCAAGCCTTCTGCAATTGCTGTTTTCCCCACACCGGGATCACCAACATACAGGGGATTATTTTTACTGCGGCGGCACAAAACCTGAATGGTACGGTCCAATTCGGCCTGACGACCGATTAACGGGTCAATTTTTCCTTCTTTTGCCTTTTCATTCAGATTGACGCAATAGGTATCTAAAGCCTTGGCGCGGTCTTCTGCACCTTCATCATCCTGTTCCCCGTCACTGTCAGCCCCATGAACAGGACGATCTTCAGAAAGCCCCGGTACTTTGGCAATTCCATGAGAGATATAATTGACGGCGTCAAGGCGGCTCATATCCTGAATTTGCAGGAAATAGACGGCATGCGATTCCCGTTCGGAAAACAGGGCGACCAAAACATTCGCGCCTGTGACCTCTTCGCGCCCCGAAGATTGAACATGAATGGCCGCACGTTGCACAACGCGTTGAAAACCACTTGTCGGGGACGGCTCGATTGGGCTGTCGTGGCGAAGGTTGTTAAGTTCTTCTTCCAGAAAAACGACCAAGTCTTCGCGCAGTTGATCAATTGATACATCACACGCACGCATCACGGCAACCGCATCCGGATCCTCAATCAAGGACAAGAGCAAATGTTCCAGTGTGGCCATTTCATGTCTATGTTCCGTCGCGAGGGCCAAAGCGCGATGAAGGGTTTGTTCCAAATTTCTCGATAGCATTTTTATATCCCTTCCTTGCCGTTACGTTATTAATCTTTTTCGATCGAACACTGCAATGGATGCTGATGTTGTCGGGCCAGGTCCATCACCTGTGCGGCTTTGGTTTCAGCAACTTCATAGGTAAACACCCCGCACAAACCCACGCCTTTGGTATGGACATGCAACATAATCTGTGTGGCCTCTTCCTGATTTTTACCAAAAAAACGTTCCAGAATATGGACAACAAATTCCATCGGTGTGTAATCGTCATTCAACAACAACACCTTATACATAGACGGGCGCTTGGTTTTTGATCGCGTTTTTACCGCAATCCCAACATCACCATCGTCGTCATTGTCTCTATGATCTTCGTTACTCATTTTCGTTCATCAATCGTTTATACAATCCATTGGTCCGGTCCGTATCCGGTTCCTTTAATATTAGTCCGTTTTATGCACGATGAAACCCCCTAGGTGAAAATAGCGCATAAAAAAACACCCGATCATCAAAACCGGGTGTTTTTTTCGAAGCGAGGCTTCTAAAACAAAAGTGTTTTAGGCAGCTGTTGTCACGTTGAGTTTTTCAACGCCAGCTTCAACGCGCTCTTGCAGCGGCTTTGAAGCTTCTTCAGCGATTTTGGTAGAGGCTTCTGAAATGCGTGTCGCATTTGCCATCATTTTATCGTAACCGGATTTCAACAACTCGGCTTGAAGTTCAGCGATTTCCTGCGGCGTTTTGCATTCAAATACTTTTTTCGAAGCAGCCATGTTTTCTTCAATAGACGTGCGTGCGATTTCAGCAAACAAAGAAGCAACATCCTGAACGCCTTTCGCAGCGATTGAGGAAGATTTGACAAATGCGTCAACATTGCCTTTGGAGAAAGCCATCGCATCTTCAACAGCCTTGAATGTATCAACACCGTCTACTTTAAAGAATTTTTCCATTTGCTCTTTAGAAAATTCGAACATTTCGTTGTAACCTTCCTGAATTTGGGTAGAGAGGAGTTCAAGTTTAGCTTCTAAAACAGGTTTTTCATCTGTTGCGGAAGTTTCCTTAACAGTACTTGCAGCCTTCGCAGGCGCAGTTGTAACCGTTTCAGTTTTTACATCGGTTTTCGCTTCCACAGCAGGTGCTGTTTTCGGAGTTGTTTCTGCAACAGGTTCAGCCTTCACAGGTGCGTCTGCTTTTTTTGCAGCAGCAACTTTTCTGGCTGGCGCTTTGCGCGTTGTTGCTGTGGACTTCGTGGCAGGAGCCGGAGCTTTCTTGTCAGTGCTAGTCATCTTCAACCTCATCAGCGAAAACTTGGGATTTTATCAACGTCTGCACCGCTTAAACCTTGCACTGCAGCATTTAACACAAGATACCATAAAATTGAGTTTGGTCAACTATTTTTTTGCACCGCAACAAAAGTTTAAATTGTCTTACCCACCTTCAAATCCGATCAATCCATTTTCCCCTACCTGCAACAAAAACGGGTTGACATCACTCATACTCCCCCAAATATCCAATGGTGACAAACGCTTAGGCTCCTCCACCTGAACGCCTGTGTTATCAAGGGATAGAAGCAAATCATCAAACGTCATGGCGTCCCACCTTTTTGAAGGCCAAAGGTACGCGTTAAAGTAAAATGCACCATCCACACATGCGGCTACCGTCCAGTAAAACTTATCGGAATAGAGGCGTAAGCCATGCGGAGCCGGTTGCAGCGCAGCACTCGAAATAAGGGAATTTTTGATATCTTTCAGCACCTTATCGGTTACAAGAATTTCAGAGGAAACACCTCTCCAAGGGCCTAAAAGATCCTGCACAGACGTTTGGCGCAAATTTGCTTCACCCGTGACTAAAGTCTTTATTTTACCCGCATGAAAAAAAACATCATAGGTGCGCGTTTGGCGTTGATAAATCCCGTTATAGACAAAGCGGTAGCGGTCAGCACCTAAACCGGCACAAACTTTGCGTATATCATCCCCGTTTACATAACTAAACCAGGTGAACTTTCTCGTCACCGGATTTTCCAATCCCCCTTGATAGGTACAGGAGGCAACGACAATGACCAGCATCAATGCAAAAAAGGCGCGAAGAATAGACATTTCTTTAAGAATCCTTCATGTTGTTTAACTCTTTCTTATCAAACTGCAGGCACACTGACCATGAAGCATTTCACATGATGGAATTTATTGGGCACACGGAACGGGACAGGTTGCGAAAAAATGAACGCTAGAACACACTATCGAACATTTCAAACAACAAAACGAACAGCGGTTAAATGGGGACTGGTTGCACTTTTTGCCTGCTTGACCTTCCTGATCGTACCTGCTCAGGCAAAATATGCCACCTTTGTGATGGATGCCGAGACAGGTAAAGTTCTACAGAACACCAATGCTGATACGCGCAATTACCCGGCCTCCCTGACGAAAATGATGACCCTTTTCATGCTGTTCGAAGCCCTTGAAAGCAAAAAGGTCACGCTGGATACAAAAATGCGTGTGTCACGCCGCGCCACATGGCAACCCCCTTCTCGGTTGGGTTTGAAACGCGGTAGCCACATCCGGGTGGAAGATGCGATTTATGCACTTGTCACCAAATCTGCCAATGATGTCGCCACGGTCGTTGCCGAACATTTAGGCGGTACGGAATGGGAATTTGCCAAAGAAATGACCAAGAAGGCCAAAGAGATCGGCATGACGCGTACAACATTTCGCAATGCCTCCGGCCTGCCTCATCGTCGCCAACTCAGTACAGCGCGCGATATGGCAAAACTGGGCAATACGTTATGGAAACGTTTCCCGCAATATTACAGCTATTTCAAAACAGAAAGCTGGACATACAAAGGACGTACCTACGGCAACCACAATAAGCTGATGAAAAAATACGATGGTATGGACGGCATTAAAACCGGCTATATCCGTGCTTCCGGCTTTAACCTTGTGTCTTCGGTTAACCGGGAGGGACACCGTCTGGTCGGTGTTGTCTTTGGCGGCAAGACAGCCACACAACGCAACAACATCATGGCGCGCATTCTTGATCAATCCTTCACAAAAGTTGATCCGCAAATGATGGCCGCCTACCAGAAAAAAACGAAAGCCAAAAAAGAACAACGCGTGCAGGAAGTGGCCTCCAAGCGCCGCTCTACAGGCTGGGGCGTTCAGGTTGGGGCCTATGGCACATATTCCAAGGCTGAACGTCAGGCCATCGCAGCAGTTAAACGCGCCCCGAGCTATTTAAGCGGTGCTCAGACTATGGTCGTGCCTTTGAAAAACGGTCAGAAATCAGTGTATCGTGCCCGTGTTGTCGGCGTGGAAAAACGCGAAGCCTACCGCGCCTGTCGTGCCTTGAAAAAAATGCGTCAACCTTGCATGGTCTTTCGCGCAAAATCGACACAAGTGGCCTTGAATAAATAAAACGATACAAAACAAAAAACACCCTAAAAAATGAGGGCGTTTCAGACTGCTGACAAAGTGTTTTTAGTAAATAATTGACCAAAAGCCGTTGTCCCGCACTTGATGCGGGATCCATTTAAAATCAATGGATTAGATGTTACTCATTGGACAAAGATGGATCCCCGATCAGGGTCGGGGATGACAGTTGAGCGGCTTTGTCAATAACCTGAAACGCCCTAAAAAATGAGGGCGTTTTTTTATGTTTATTGTTAGAGACAAACCTTTAGAAATCCGGTGCTGCAATTTGGCTGGCTTCCAGTTGTTCCACGAGGTTTGCTTTCAGGCGCACCAACCCGGCTTCATCCTTCGCCTCACAGCGGGCAACAAGAACCGGTTGCGTGTTGGAGGCCCGTAATAGCCACCAGCCATCCTCAGTGACAACACGCACCCCATCCACATCAATCACCTTAAGGGTCGTATCCCCGGCCAAGCGTGCCTTGACTTCTTCTGCAACGGCAAATTTGCGATCTTCAGGGCAGTCAAAACGTAATTCCGGTGTATTGATCATTTTCGGCATGCCATCCAGCATGCTGTCCAACGTTTCATCCGTTTGCGTCAGAATGGAGATCAAACGGATTGCCGCATAAAGCGCATCATCAAAACCGTAATAACCATCCTTAAAGAAGATATGGCCGCTCATCTCACCGGCAAACGGAGATTCAAGTTCTTTCATCTTGGATTTAATCAGGGAATGCCCGGTTTTCCACATCATCGGCTGACCGCCCATGCGTGCAATTTCATCAAACAAGACCTGAGACGCCTTCACATCTGCGATAATGGTTGAGCCGGGTTTACGCGACAAAATCTCTTTTGCCCAAATGACCATAAGCTGATCCCCCCAAAGCACACGGCCCTGACTGTCAACCACACCGATGCGATCCCCATCCCCATCAAAAGCAATTCCCAGATCACAAGCTTGATCGGCAACACACTTTTTTAAATCCACGAGGTTTTTTTCAACGGTTGGATCGGGGTGATGGTTCGGGAATGTCCCGTCAATATCTTCAAACAATAAAGAATGCTGACCGGGGAGTTTGTCACAGATCATGCGCATGGCTTCCCCTGCCACACCATTTCCGGCATCCCATGCAATTTTCAAGTCTCGTCCGGGTTTAAAATCGGATAGAATGCGTTCTACATACCCATTCAGCAGAGGGCGCTGTGTACTCTCCCCTTCCCCGTTCTCAAAATCCTGAGCTTCAATCAGACGCCCAAGGTCTTGGATATCGGCACCGAAGAAGGACAAGCCGGACAGCATGAGTTTCATACCGTTATAATCCGGCGGATTATGCGAGCCTGTAATCATCAGCCCCGCATCACTATTCAACGCATAGGTCGCATAATAAAGCATCGGCGTAGGACCACGGCCTACCTCGAAAACCTGAAGCCCACAGGCTGTCAAGCCCTTCACAGCAGCAGCAGCCAGTGCAGGCGAGCTGAGTCGCCCGTCATATCCGACAGCAACGGATTTGCCGCCCGCACGAACAACGCGTGTCCCAAAAGCGCGGCCTAATTGTTCAACAGCTTCTTCGGTAAAAGTATCACCAACAATGCCGCGAATATCGTATTCGCGCAAAATATTGGGATTGATGGAAATGGTCATATCTGTTTCCCCTTTATAATCTATGTACAAAAATCCCCGCCAAAAGCGGGGATCTTATGGATAAACTTAAACTTCCAGCTTGGGTCTGCCAATACAGCTATACTCAAAACCGGCGTCTTTCATTTCCTGACGATTATAGATATTGCGCAAATCAACCATCACCGGGGCTTTCAACAGCTCTTTCACCCGTTTTAAATCCAACAGACGGAATTCATTCCATTCCGTAATAATGACAAGTGCGTCTGCGCCTTCCATCGTGGCGTAAGAGTTTTCTTTCCATTCCACGTTTGGCAATAACTCTTTGGCTTCCGTCATGGCTTCGGGATCAAAGGCAACAATATTCGCCCCGGCAGACTGCAATGCCGGAATGATGTCAAGGCTTGGTGAGTCACGCATATCATCTGTATTGGGTTTAAAGGCAACGCCCAGAACAGCAATTCGTTTCCCGTCAACAGAACCGCCGCAGGCTTCAATCACCTTCTGCGCCATTTTCTTTTTACGTTCGGCATTTACTTCGACAACCGTCTCGATAATCTTTAAAGGGCTGTCAAACTGTTGGGCTGTACGCACCAAAGCCAATGTATCTTTCGGGAAACAGGACCCGCCATAACCGGGACCGGCATGCAGGAATTTTTTACCAATCCGTCCATCCAGACCGATCCCTTTGGAAACCGCCTGAACGTCTGCGCCAACCTTTTCGCACAAATCGGCAATTTCATTGATAAAGGTAATTTTTGCTGCCAAAAACGTATTCGCTGCATATTTAATCAATTCAGATGTGCGGCGTTGCGTAAACAGGATCGGCGTTTCAATCAGATGCAACGGACGATAAAGCTGACGCATGACTTCCTGTGCCCGCTCACTTTCCGTACCGATCACCACCCGGTCCGGGCGCATAAAGTCTTCGATCGCCGAACCTTCACGCAAAAATTCAGGGTTGGAAACCACATCAAATTCGGCATCGGGGCGCGTTTCACGGATAATTTTTTCAACTTCATCACCAGTTCCAACCGGAACCGTGGATTTATTGACAATAACCGTATAGCCATCCATCGCTTCTGCAATTTCTTTGGCAGCGGCATATACATAAGATAAATCGGCATGCCCATCACCACGGCGTGTCGGTGTTCCAACAGCGATAAAAACTGCATCGGCGGCCTTCACGGCCTCTGTCAAATCCGTTGTAAATTCCAAACGGCCGCCACTGACATTATTTTCCACCAACTTATCAAGCCCCGGCTCGAAAATCGGCATAATATTTTCATGCAGCTTGGCAATCTTTGTTTCGTCTTTATCGACGCAGGTGACGTTGGTCCCAAATTCCGAAAAACATGCACCGGAAACAAGGCCAACATACCCGGTACCAATCATTGCAATACGCATTGGATTTCCTAATACTTAAATCTATTGTGTGAGTTCGCTCAAAATACGCTGCACACCATCGCGCAGATCATCACGAGCTAAGGCAAAGGCAAGGTTGGCTTCGATAAAACCCAACTTCGAGCCACAATCATAACGTCGACCTTCAAAACGCAACCCTCTAAATTCAATAGCAGGGATTGTTTTGGCCATCGCATCGGTTAATTGAATTTCATTCCCGGCACCCGTTTCCTGTTTATCCAACTGTGCAAACACTTCCGGCTGGAGGATATAACGACCGATAATGGATAGGTTTGACGGTGCGTCTTGCGGATCCGGTTTTTCAACAAGGCCATTTGCCTGTGCAATACGACCATCATCCTCCACCACATTCAGCACACCGTATTTATAAGTCTCTTCGCGTGGTACTTCTTCGATCGCAACCACGTTTCCACCAGTTTGATTGTAAACATCCATCATCTGGGCAAGGCAGCATTTATTCTGCGCCAAGACCAAATCATCGGCCAACAAAACTGCAAAAGGTTCATCACCAATCAGTTCTTTGGCGCACCAAACGGCATGACCAAGACCTTTCGGCTTCATTTGCCGTGTGTAAAACACTTTACCCGGTTCGGGCAGAATGTCCAAAACCGCTTTGTGAATGTCTGTTTTACCCTTTTCGACCAATGTATCTTCTAGTTCGTACGAATGGTCAAAATGATCTTCCAGCGCCGTTTTTCCACGCCCTGTTACAAAGATGAACTGTTCAATACCGGCGGCAATTGCTTCTTCAACCGCATATTGAATGAGAGGCTTATCCACAACAGGCAGCATCTCCTTTGGCAAGGCTTTGGTCGCCGGCAAGAAACGAGTCCCCAACCCGCCAACCGGGAAGACAGCTTTCCTGACTGGTTTTGTCATATTCATCCCCTAGATTACATCAATTCTGGACACGGCTTTGTGCCACAGCATGCTGTGTAACGCAAGCAAACGCGCACTCAAATTACACTATTTTTTTGTTTCACCGCTGCGATAATCCCGCCATAGCTTTCTTGCCTTTACACAGTTACGGAATTTGATCGTCTGGTTCGTACGGATGGCATCCATCTTCAAGGCAATGGCCGCTTTTACCTGCGCATAAACAGAATCGCAATAAACCTTGGTAATGGAATCCGGGCCGTTGGCTTCCCATGTCGCTACACTTTCCTGTTTTTTGGCGGTTTGTCCGGTGAAGGCTTCTTCCATTTTTTTCAGGTTTCCCTGCAACGCCTGCAAGATGGCATCTTCACGTTTTTTGCTGTTCACCTGCCCTTTCATCCTTTCGATACGTACATGTTGTTGGGCAAGTTCACCGACTCTAACCAATTCCAGAATGAGTTCTTCAGTCGTTTGGAACGCCATTTCATGTGTCACGATCATCATACGTTTTTCTGGATGACTGCGTCGATAATCATAAGTCGCAAACAATTTGCTGTCGGGAAAGCGTCTGTCGTGGAAGCGCGATGGTGGCATATAATGGATCTCATCCAGAAAGTTCACCTTATCACGCAAGATGACGGGGAGTTCACGTGCTTGCTTAATCGCTTCACTCATTTGCGAAAGAAACTCTTTCGTTTTGACATCTCCATAAAGCGACCCATAAATCTTTATATTTCCGTATCGAGTGGCTATCTGATCCTGAAATTCGGCATCATCCAGTTTTGCAAACAAATGACGTTGCGCGGCCAGCACAAGACTGTAAGCCAATTGTCGCGGTGATTGATCATGTAAGAAACCGGCAGAAACCTGCACCCATTCATTTTCTTCACCCCATTGAATGAAACGATCACTTCCTTCACCCGATGGTAAAATTTCCAAGGCAGGGATAAGCTGCACCAATGGTGCAAAATAAGGGGCAACGGCTTCTACTTCATTTAACGCTTCACCCAAACGTGTTGCAAAAGCAGCAAAAATATCTTCATCCAATTTTTCATGGCGGATAATGGGAAAACGCCCGACAACCTGAAAATCATCCCCTTTTTGTTGTTCGCCTGCCCCCAAACCACAATCGACTTTTGACGGACGCCAATCTTTCGCCCACGCCAATCCTGTATTTGCCACCTGATGCCTTGCAGAATCAACCGCGCGTTTAACAATGTCTCGTGCGGCGCTATCCCCGCCCCATGCCGCCAATTGTGACCACATAATTGCTTTTTCCAGTGCCATGTCACCACGGGCTTCTTCTAGAAAATATTCCGCGACATGCCGCTGCGCCGGGGCAACTGCCGCATGGGCCAGTTTCAGGAATGTATTTTGTGCGCTTTCCACATCCCCATATTTTTTTCGATGAAGGGCAGCTTTGTAAGTCGCAACAACGCTTTGCATATCGCAAAATTCAACTGCCAACGCACGATAAGGGGAAAACGCAATCAGACCCCCGAGCAGCACATACCAAAAACATTTAATCATTCAGCAAAATATCCTTTGCCTGATTGATTTGAGACGCCAAATAATCTGACCCTCCCTTATCAGGATGTACTTGTGCAATCAAGCGATGGTAAGCGGCTTTTATTTCCTCAGGACTCGCGCCTTCTTCCAAGCCCAAAATGGCCAATGCTTCCTGTCGTGTCATCCCGTCACGGCTTGGCGGCGTTTTTGGCGCACCTTGTTCCTGACGATACCAGGACCGAGCCGTTTTTCCGATATTGAACAAACTATGAAAACGGCGAAACCAGACATATAAGGCCGGAAGCCCTGCCAGCGCCCATCCCAACCGACCACTGACAAGCAAAAATAAAATGATTAACAGAAGTGAAAGACCGATCAACCATTTCAATACCCGGATCACATCTTTTGGATTTGCCTCAACAAACCAGCGCCCCAGAAGGTACAGGCACAATAAAAATGCAAATCCAAGTACGAGATAGGCGATCATAATCCCCTCATCCTTTTAAACAGGGCAAGTTCATTGCCTCAACCAAGTTTCGTACTTCCTGACGGGCGGCGACATGTGACATGGAAAGTTCATCCCCCTTCATATCCATCATGGTCAGACCTTTTAGAAAAAGTTCGCGATAAATCACCCGTTCCCCGAAACCGCTGACGACACGACAACCAATCCGTTTTGACAAAGCATCCAGCAATCCTTCCATATCGCGTTTATTGCGTGCATCCAGATGGCTGAGACGGTTGCGAAGAACAATCCAATCGACCACAGCCCCCGGATTTTTATGCATTTTCAGTTGCCGTTGCTTCCAGACGGTTTCCGCATAATGACTGGGCCGTTCGATTTGCAAGCTTTCCCCGTTCACACGTGCCAAGACGTCAAGATCGATAAAGCTGTCATTTAAGGGGGTCACCAACGTATCGGCAAAACTATGGGCCAGACGCCCCAATGGGCTATCGTGTCCGGGGGTGTCAATCACGATTACATCTTCTGCCTCGCTTAGTC
Source organism: Terasakiella brassicae (assembly GCF_014641495.1). Classification (GTDB taxonomy): domain Bacteria; phylum Pseudomonadota; class Alphaproteobacteria; order Rhodospirillales; family Terasakiellaceae; genus Terasakiella; species Terasakiella brassicae. Next base: position 41,465 of record NZ_BMHV01000011.1, on the reverse strand, counting down.
GTTGAAACGCATCCTCAAAATGACCGTTGTCTTCCACAATTCGCACATGGTCCGGTGCCTTTAACAAACGTTGTGCCTTGGTTCGGTTCTCCACATATCGCGATAATGTGCCCTGACGTAAATCCAGATCAATGGACCCCACCTGAAGTCCGTGATCCAAAAGCGCGGCAATAACATGCATGGCAACAGTGGATTTCCCACTGCCGCCTTTTTCATTCCCGAAAACGATGACATGCGCAGTCATGCGTTTGGCACCTCCAACCAGACAGATGTATCGTGAAAAACAGCACCATTGTTGGGATAACCCGGTTGTGATGACACCAGCGTATTAATTCCCTTACCTTCGATAAAGCTTTCGTTCGGCCAGATCCCTTCGACGACAAGCGTATCTTCATGCTGGCCTTTGACCGCAACTGCATTCAACAGAACACTACCGCGTTCATTCCCGATCCGTACAAGTTCCCCTTCTGCAATACCAAGACGGCGCATGACACGTTCGTTTACCTTGACCTCAGGACAACGTTCTTTAATACGTGACGTTTTGGTTTCACTAAAGGTACTATTCAAAAAGTTTTGTGACGGCGGTGTGATCAAACGATACGGGCGTTCCTCTGATTTTTCATCAATCACATTCCAATGACCCGGTAATTCCGGCATTTCAGCACCTAATGGCCCCAGCGCAGGCCAGTCCGGTTTAAAACGGAATTTGCCATCAGGATGCGCAAAACCGTTCAAGAAATGAGCTTCTTCAAATGAAGGGGTTAAATCATGCCCTGTTTTTTCGATGATTTCATCCATCGGTGGATAACCTGAAGCCTGTAACGTTTCTTCCACGATTTCCCGGTCACTCAGATCAAAGCTTCGATGTGTTGCGCCCAAGCGTTTTGCAAGGGTGCTCACGACTTCATGGTTGGATTTACATTCCCCGGCCGGATCCAAAACAGCCTTGGCAACCTGCAATGTGCAATGACCGCTGGCGGTATATAGATCATCATGTTCCAAAAACATCGTAGCCGGTAAAACAATGTCGGCCATTTTTGCCGTTTCGCTCATAAATTGTTCATGTACACAGGTAAACAAATCATCCCGCATAAACCCAGCGCACACGGCCTCAGTATCCGGGGCAACGGCAAGCGGATTGGTATTTTGGATAAATAAGGCCTTAACCGGCGATCCGCCTTTCAAGGCTTCAGGACTGCCATTCAGAATTTCCCCAATACGTGATTGATCCAGCACACGGGCGCCACATTTGTCACCGTCTTTGGCTTCAATCAGGTTTAAGTCCAATTTTGCCAATCCGCCTTGACCATATAAAGCGCCGCCGCCTTCATACTGCCATGCCCCCGTGACGGCAGGCAAACAGGATACGGCATGCATATTATGCGCCCCATTGCGTGATCGGGTCATGCCATGACCAACGCGCAGAAAGCTTTTTTTCGTACTGCCATAAAGACGGGCAAAACTTTCAATCGTATGAACAGGTAATCCGGTAATGTCAGAGGCCCATTGCGGTGTCTTATCCTTTAAATGTTCTTCCAGTTCTTGCGGTACGTCAGTATATTTTGCCAGATATTCCCGATCAGCATATCCTTCTTTAAACAGCAAATGCATCACGGCACAGGCGAGCGCCCCATCCGTACCGGGGCGCAAGGCAATATGCATATGGGCCTTGTCGGCTGTTTTGTTTTTATAGGGATCGACAACAATCAGTTTTGCCCCATTGCGCACCCCGGCAAGGGCATGGGTCATTAAATGGATTTGACTGGAAACCGCATTCAGTCCCCAAATCACAATCAGTTCTGATTTTTTCATTTCCTGTACATCAGGGCCATATTGCGCCCCGACACCGGATTGCCAGCCTGGACCGCTCAGGGCCACACAATAGGTCCCCTGCATGGCACTGAACCCCAGTTTATGGGATAACCGGTTGATGCCATTGCGCATCAAATATCCCATCGTGCCTGCATAGTAAAACGGCCAGATTGCTTCTGGACCGTCTTCTTCGCGAACCCGGATTAAATTGGAACAGATTTCATCATAGGCTTGATCCCATGAAATGCGTTCAAACTGTCCGCTTCCCTTGGCCCCTGTGCGTTTTAAGGGGTAAAGCAAACGATCAGGATGATGAATACGTTCTTGATATCTGGAAACTTTTCCACACAGAAGGCCGCCCGTAAACGGGTTTTCAGAACTGCCTTTGACCTTTCCAATTCGTTGTGCCCCCAATTTTTCCACTTCCAGCGGGCAAACACTGGGGCAATCGTGAGGACAGACGGATTTCACTATTTCAGAGCACATAGCACCAATCTCATTTATTTTCGTTGCCCTAATGTAGTTCGATCTCTTGTCTTTTTGCAAGGAACACAGTAGCGTGGGCGCAATCTTATATTTGGACGAATAAAATGAAAAATGCACTGATTATTGTCGCTGGTTTTTTGGCACTCTTTATTTCCGTTTCTGTTTTTATCCTCTATGAAAGCGGAGATGTCAGTCAGGAAGAAGGCTTTCTCTACAGTGCAATCGGCTGCACAAGCCTTTATAAAAAGCTGGAAGAACCTGAAAAGGTCGATCGTCTGTTAAACCTGATTCACAATTTCAGTGAAAAACAAGGCATCACGGAAATTCAGCCGGGCTATATCTCACGCTTTATCAAACTGGTTGAAAAAAAGTGGGAAAAAGAAAACAACGTTGCCAACAAAAATTGCAGCGGCATCTACAATATGGCACTCAATGAAAAACAACCCGCTCAGTATAATCAGGTGACCCAAAGCGTTATTGCATACCTGCACGAACTGGAAAGCAAAAAGCACTAATATTAATTGAGGTCTCTTGCAATGAGCGAACATGTAAATGCCATTGTCATTGGCGCGGGTGTTGTCGGACTGGCCGTTGCCCGTGAATTGGCCCAATGTGGAAAAGAAGTCATTATTCTTGAAGCAAACCAAGCCATCGGTATGGGCACCAGTTCGCGCAACAGCGAAGTGATCCATGCCGGGATTTATTATCCAAAAGGCAGCCTGAAAGCCCGTTTATGTGTTGAAGGCAAACATCTGCTTTATGATTTCTGCGACAGTCATGGTGTCCCTTACAAACGGCTTGGAAAATTGATTGTGGCAACGTCAAATTCTCAAGTCGACGCCCTTCATTCCATTCGTGAAAAAGCTGCTCATAATGGCGTAGACGATCTTGTCTGGCTTGATCAGGAAAGCGTTCTGGAAAAAGAACCGAACCTGAATGCGAAAGCGGCTTTGCTGTCACCTTCAACCGGCATCTTGGATACCCATGCCTTTATGCTGGCTTTACAGGGCGATGCGGAAAATCATGGGGCCATGCTCGCCCTGAACAGTCCCGTTATACGAGGTGAGGTCACACAAAACGGCATGGCACTTGAAGTCGGCGGTGATATGCCCATGACAATCAGTGCTGATATTGTCGTTAACTCTGCCGGACTCAACGCCATTTCATTGGCTCGCGAAATCAATGGCATAGAGAAAAAGCTGATCCCCAACGATTATTACTGCAAAGGGAATTATTTTTCACTGGGATGTAAGGCACCCTTTAACCATCTGATTTATCCGGTCCCTGAAAATGCGGGTCTGGGCGTTCATTTGACATTGGATATGGGGGGGCAGGCCCGTTTTGGCCCCGATGTTCAATGGTTGGATAACGGTGATAACATTGACTATAATGTCGATCCAACACGCGGTGAAAAATTCTATGATGCGATCCGGCGCTATTGGCCCGATTTAAAAGACGGCGACCTGCATGCCGATTATTCAGGCGTGCGCCCCAAAATACAACACCCCGGTGAGGAAGCACGCGATTTCCTTATTCAAGGGCCACAAGATCATGGTATTTTAGGTTTTATAAACTTATTCGGCATAGAATCACCGGGATTGACCTCAAGTCTCGCCATTGCAAAAGAGGTCCGCAAGCAGTTGAAATTGAATTGAACGTGAACCCTATGAAACGAACATTGACAAGTTTTTGCTTTTCCTTAGCTGTCGGGTTGTCGCTTCTGGCAACACCAGCAAACGCCCAGCTCCGTTCCCAAGGGAAAGTCCTGACCGATCAACCAACGCAAGAACCTGATTTATTTCTTGCTGATCCCTTGGTCGATTATGCAGAAGAAATGCGCAAATTCGTTCAGGGTATCGCCAAATATGGGCGCCAATTCAAACGCGACTTCCTTGTTATTGTGAACGATGGCACAGGGCTTTTGACACAAGTCATTGATATAGACCAGCAAATCAGCGCGCCCAGTTCCGTTTTTATGAAATCTCTGGACGGTCTTATCCAACCTTCCCTGTCCTATGGTAAAGAAGGTTTCGGTGTGCCGACCGATAAAAAAGAACAGGAAGAAATGCTCGCGGACCTCAAAGTCGCCCGCGATGCAGGCCTTAGAATTTTCACGCTTGATTATGCCTCCAAACCCGTGGATATCGACAAAGCTTTACGTTTTTCTATGAAACATAACTTTGTGCCTTATGTCGCACCGGGTATGGGGTTTAACAATAACAAGCTACCGAATTGGCCGAAACGTCCGTTGCATGAAAACGCCCATACCATCAGCAATGCCGGTCTGGTGAAAAACTATCTTCTTGTAAACGATTCCTCTCGCATTGGCAGTGCAGAGGAATACGCCATGAAAATTCATAACACCAATTACGACATGGTGGTCACTAACGTCTTTCATCATCGCGCACAGGTCTTTGGTCCCCATAACGTACGCACGATGCAGTATAAAAAACTCGGGGCGCGCCGTCCTGTCCTTGCCCAGATGGATATTGGAACAGCTTACGCCGGGGCCTATTACTGGAAGCCGGACTGGAAAATGGGCAACCCGCCCTGGCTACTGGATCTTGCCCCCAACAGTTCGGACCGTTATCTGGTGAAATACTGGCACCCTAGCTGGCAACAAATCATCTATGGCAACAACATGTCCTTTATGTATGGCATTATAAAAGAAGGCTATGATGGCGTGGTCCTTAATGGTGTCAATGTCTATGAGCTGTTCGCCAACCCTGAATAATTTACATAAACGCCCCTCCCCTACGCAGTTATGGGGATTGCCAAACTGTTTACTCCCCCTACAATCATAAAAAATATGGGAGAGTGCAATGCTGGAAAAAAAATCAAACTACAACGAAGTTTGCGCCGTTTTTAAATGGGATATACCGTCTCATTTCAATATGGGTGTCGCCGTTTGTGACCGTCATGCGGAACGTGATTCTGGCGCAACGGCCTTGATCGTGGATCAGGGCGAGGAAGGCGTGACGCGATATAGCTTTGGTGACGTTCGTTCTTTTTCCAACCGGATTGCCAACCTGTTTCAAGACAAAGGCATGCAAGCCGGTGATCGTGTCGCTATTTTGCTGACCCAGTCTATTGAAACGGCCTCAACCCACGTTGCCGCATGGAAAAGCGGTTTAATCTCCATTCCGCTCTTCACCCTGTTTCGCGAAGAAGCTCTTGAATTCCGCCTTGCCAACAGCAAAACACGCGCCCTTGTCACAGATCGTGAAAATTATAAAAAAATTGCACCTTTACGTGACAAGATTCCGGCGCTGGAATTTATCTTTATTGTCGATGGATCAGTGGAAGGTTGTGAAGATTTTCAACATCAAGTCCAACAGTGCAGCGATCAATTCAGTGCGTTGAATACACGAGCAGAAGACCCGGCACTCATCATCTATACATCAGGGACGACCGGCAATCCCAAAGGCGCGCTTCATGCCCATCGCACCCTGTTAGGACACGTTCCCGGTGTCGGCATGCCGCAGGAATTCCCCCCTCAATCCGGTGATTTATTCTGGACACCGGCTGACTGGGCCTGGATCGGTGGCTTGATGAATATTCTTATGGGCGCATGGTATTTGGGCATCCCCGTTCTGGCCCATCGTGCAAAGAAATTTGATCCGGTCGATGCCTTGAAATTGATGGAGAAACATAAAGTCCGTAATATCTTTATGCCGCCAACAGCGCTTAAGCTTATGCGGCAGGTCGATAACATCGCAGAAAATTTCGATTTACATTTACGCACCGTAACCGTTGCCGGTGAACCGATGGGCGAAGAACTTCTGGCATGGGGGCAGCGGGCGTTTGGTCTGACATTAAACGAATATTACGGACAAACTGAATGCAATCTCGTTGTTGCCAATTGTTCTGCCCTTATGCAAACAAAACCCGGTTCAATGGGCCGCCCGGTCCCCGGCCATGATGTACGTATTATTGATGCTGACGGGAACGAGGTTGAACGCGGTCAGATCGGTGATATCGCTGTGCGCGCAGGTGATCCGGTCATGATGCTGCACTATTGGGACAACCCGCAAGCCACCGAGAAAAAATACCGTAACGGTTGGCTGATTATGGGGGATCTCGGTTATATGGATGAAGATGGCTATATCTTCTTTGTCGGACGAGATGATGATCTCATTACATCGGCAGGCTATCGGATCGGCCCCTCTGAAATTGAAGACTGCCTGACAAAACATCAAAGTGTTGCCTTGGCGGCTGTTATCGGTGTCCCCGACCCAATCCGCACCGAAGCTGTCAAAGCCTTCATCGTCCTGAAAGACGGTTTTCAAGCCACAGATACACTGGAAGAAGAATTAAGGGTATTTGTGAAGGACAAACTGTCCCCGCACGAATACCCCCGCCATATTGAATTTTGCGACCAGCTTCCCCTAACAGCAACAGGGAAAATTCGTCGTAAAGATTTACGAGACGCAGAAATCGCCAAGCAACGCTAACTTGTTGCTTGGTGCATCTTAATATCTGCGTGTACCGATTTCACACGACTCGATCACAAAGCCCTGTTCGGGTGGATAACGGTCATTGATCATTGTCAGTGCTTCGGCTTTGTTTTGAGCCACAACGTTCTGATAGTGAACATCGGCCCATTCATCGCCATAGTCCAGATGCGTGTTGTTTTCTTTAACGCATGCACGAACTTCTTTGTTGTAAATACCAACTTCAAACGTTTTTTGATTTCCGGTCGCAACGGCAAACATGATGCTGCCTCCCTATTCATGTTCATAACGAGAATAATGGTAGGACCAGTTTGTTAAGATTTACTTTATCAAGCCGGACTAATTCCTTTTATGATAAAGCCACGGTCTTTGGGATATTTCGTCAAAATCTTACGACGTGCATCGGCTTCATCGCGTGCGCTGATCTCAATATAATGAACATCTGCCCATTCATCACTGTAACTGGCCCGTTCGCCATTTTCGACCGCACGTTTCACCAGCTCGTTATAAATTGCGACTTCGTAGAGCGCCATAATTACCTTCCTCAAGATGTTTTTTATTCACGAGAATCTATACTATTTTTTTTGCGTTCCTTACTGTGATTAATATCACAAGTTAATAATTTCCATAAGCTCGCTCAACCTTTGCCATTCGTTTTCCTCACCGGGAAGACCGATGCGCAAATACTGTGGGCGTTCAGGAAAGGGGCGCACGAGAACACCATTTTTGGCCAAAACCTCATAAACCTCTGTTGCATTTTCGTGAAAACAATATCTGAAAAGAGATGTTCCCCCGACAACCTGCAAACCACCTTTGCTTAAAATATCGTCCAAGCGAAATGCACAGCGGGCCAATGTCTCGCGTGTATGTTTAATCCAGTGAATATCGCGAAAAGCATGTCTGGCAATTTCCATCGCCGGGCCATTCACCGCCCAAGGGCCAATTCCTTCTTTCAGACGTTCTGCCAACGCACCACTGGCTAATACAAAACCCAACCGAATACCCGCCAGACCAAAAAATTTACCGAACGAACGCAAAACAACCAACCCCGGTTGTCCAACATGACCAGATAAATCCAGTGTCGGTGTGCAATCACTAAAGGCCGCATCCACAATTAACAGGCCCCCCTTTTGATGCAAGGCTTGCGCCATCTCCAACAATGTGTCGGGGGCATGTACATCCCCTGTTGGATTGTTAGGGTTTACCACAATCACGATTTCTCCATCGTTCATGGCTTCAAACACATCTTCAACTTCACGAACATCATGTCCGGCCAAGCGCCAGCAGAATTCATGTTCTTTATATGTCGGCCCGACAATGCGAACAGCTTTGGGCTTTTCAAATAAATGCGGGAAAATTTGCAATAAGGTCTGCGTACCGGAAACAGGAATAACTTTTGCAGGATCATCCACCCCGTAATATTGCGCCGCTGCGACCTTTAAATCATCCAACACTTCCTGATCCGGCAAACGTGTCCACAACCCTTTTTCAATATCGGGAATCGGATAGGGCATAGGGTTAATTCCGGTCGATAAATCCAGCCATCCCTGTGACGGCACCCCAAAAGCCTGTGCTGCACCTGCTAAATTGCCCCCATGAAAGACTGCCACGCGCCTACTCCTTGGTAATTTTATTATTTATAAAACCGTTTCGACGCAATGGTTAGCACGCTGTCGTCTTGCACTCAAGCACGTCGATTCGAGAAAAAGCAATAAAGTTTCAAGTGTAATTTTTTAACGTAAGAAAGCTACCTTGTTTTAGCGTAAAGCAGAAAGATTCGAAACGATTGCTGCATTGCCAAAAATTACCTATAAAAACAATGATTTAAGCCACATTTACTCTTGAATTCACAACCGGATTACACACATAAAAGGAAACGAGATGAAAAGAATTTTTTAACAGGAGAAAATCATGTCTGTCTTTACGGCCCCCGATTTCGATGGGCACGAAAATGTTGTGTTTGGTTGCGATGAATTAACCGGCTTGAAATGCATTATTGCAATCCACAACACCAATCTGGGTCCTGCACTTGGCGGCTCCCGATTCTGGAATTATGAAAACGAACAAGCCGCCCTGACAGACGTGTTACGTCTCTCCAAGGGAATGACCTACAAAGCCGCCGTTGCCGGTCTGGAACTGGGCGGCGGTAAATCTGTGATTATTGGCGATGCTAAAAAAATCAAAACGCCGGATTTGATGCGTGCGTTTGGCCGTGTTATTGAAAGCCTGAACGGTAAATACATCACCGCCGAAGATGTCGGCACCACCGTACAGGACATGGATTATATTCGCGAAAGCACAGCCCATGTCCGTGGTAAATCCAGCGGCAGCGGCAATCCCTCCCCCTTGACTGCGCTGGGGACTTTTTTAGGTGTCAAGGCCGCCGTGCAACATACGCACAAAACAGATGACCTCAAAGACATGCGCGTTGCCGTACAAGGCGTTGGCAATGTCGGATACTATCTGTGCAAATACCTGCACGAAGCGGGCGCTAAACTAGTCGCTTGCGATATCAATCAGGATAGCCTCAACCGTGTTGTTGCAGAATTTGGCGCAGAGGTTGTCGCGCTGGATGATATCTATGGGCAAGACGTGGATGTTTATGCACCATGTGCCTTGGGTTCCACCATTAACGACACCACCATTGCACAACTGAAGACCAAAATTGTCGCAGGGGCAGCCAACAATCAATTGGCAGAAGCCCGTCATGGCGAAATCCTGATGGAAAAAGGGATTCTCTACGCCCCCGATTACGTCATCAACGCAGGCGGTCTCATCAACGTTGCCCATGAAACCGACGATTATGATTTGGAAGTCGTAAAAGCAAAGACACACAAGATCTACGACACGCTTTTAGAAATCTTCCAACGTTCTGAAGCACGCAATCTGCCGACCTCGGTCATTGCCGATCATATGGCAGAAGAAATATTTAAAGGCCATGTCAGCGCCGCCGCAGAATAGAATTACACATATAAAACAATAAGATATATAAAATTTAAGCAGCTTTCTACATATTGAGAGCTGCTTTTTTACTTGCAAGTCGTTCTCACTTGCGATATCAACCGTTCAGAAATGAAAATCATTCGCATATTCAACCTTCTGACTTATGGACTGAAAATGAAGAAAATATCACTGAGCAAAACCGCACTTTCACTTGTGGCTGGTATCGTTGGCTTGACCTCTTTCAACATGAACGCAAATGCGGCCGAAGAAGTAAATATCTATTCTTACCGCAAAGAGGTTTTGATCCGTCCTTTGCTGGATCGCTTTACTGAAAACACAGGGATCAAAGTTAACTTGGTCAACGGTAAAGCAGACGTTCTTCTGGAGCGCCTGAAAAGCGAAGGCATGAACAGCCCTGCCGATATTCTGATTACTGCCGATGTTGGTCGTTTGATCCGTGCAGAAGATGCAGGTGTTCTTCAATCCGTTGAATCTGATACCTTGTCCAAATTGATCCCGGCACAATATCGTGACCCGAAAGGTCAATGGTTTGGTCTTTCTTTGCGCTCACGTGTTATCTTCACCGCAAAAGACCGTGTCAAGCCGGGCGAAATCAGCACATACGAAGATTTAGCCGACCCCAAATGGGCCAACCGTATCTGCATTCGTTCCTCCGGCAATATCTATAATCAATCCTTGCTCGGTTCATTGATCGAACATAACGGCAAAGAAAACGCCGCGACATGGACCAAGGCTGTTGTCGATAATCTGGCCCGCAAACCTCAAGGCGGGGATCGTGACCAAATCAAGGCTGTTGCGGCGGGCGAATGCGATGTCGCCGTTGGGAACACCTACTATTTTGGCCGCATGCAAGCCGGCAAAGATGCAGGTGAAAAAGCCGCAGCAGACAAAGTAGAACTTGTCTGGCCAAACCAAGAGGGACGGGGCGCTCATGTAAACATCTCTGGTGCCGGTGTGACAAAATCTGCAAAAAACAAAGAAAATGCGGTTAAATTGATCGAGTTCCTCGCGTCTGACGAAGCTCAGGCCATCTATGCAAAAGATGTCTTCGAATATCCGTTACGTGATGGAATCGAACTTTCACCAACCGTTGCGGCTTGGGGTAAATTTAAGGCCGACGATATTGAACTGGCAAAATTTGCAGCCCATCAGAAAGAAGCTGTCAAAATGTTTGATCAGGCCGGTTGGCGTTAAGCGCAATCCGTCTCCTAATACCTATATATTAACACCCTCCTAACCCTGTGTTTCGAGGGTGTTTTTTATTTCCATTCCAACTTACCCTGCAATACACCACAATCCCTGCGTTTATTAACGAAACATAAGAAAACAATAAATCACTTTGAATTAATACAATTTTATGCCAAAGTACTTCAAAAGGATAAGAAGGGGCGCAATAGAAATGGTAACTGAGAATAGAAAAAACAGAAGGCAGCGGATAGATTTTTTGGCATCCGTGCGCATTCAGGACCGCGAATATGAAATTCGGGTCAAAGACATTTCAGTCAAAGGAATGAAGCTGCAAACCCGATATAAGGGATTGTACTTGCCGATTGGTCAAAAAGTTACAATTCACATCCCCTTTATCGCGGATGTCGAGGCCATTGTAAGCTGGCATGATGAAGAAACGCATGGTCTGATTTTCACCAGTTGCCCACCTGTTATGCGCCAATTTGTTGAAAGCATCCTCCCCGTTGGGGATCATATTGAAAAAACGTTCAAGACTGAATCACATTCATTACAAAAGACGTCCGAAAACGAATTACATTTTTATCGTGATTGAATAATCGTTCACAAACCTGACGATATTCATCCATATCCGCAAGCTTCAGGATCAGAAGGCAATCGCTTTCCCCTGTAATGCCGTAAGCTTGCGTCACGGAAATTTCCTGCCTTAATCGTTCGTGTAAAACGGCCTGTGCCTGTGCGCCATGTCGATCCAAATCAACCTCAACCACCGCGATCAGATTACGCCCTAAAACTTTATCATCAATTATCGCCACCGTTTTCTTAATCACGCCTGTGCGTTTAAGCCTTTGAACCCGGCGCAAACAACTGCTGGGCGACAGGTTCACTTGTTCAGCCAGTGCTGCATTTGTCACATCCGCATTCTTTTGCAAAATCGTGACGATATTTCGATCAATCTTGTCCATGCAATATTATTGCATAAAGCTGCAATATTTGACCACATATTGATTCAATTTTATTCTAAGGTCAGACCCACTTGTTGATCTAAGGATAAAATTATGAAAACACTGTTGGACTGGGTCAAAAAACCATTTTGTGACAGCCTCACCCTTTATTGGGAACTGCTAAAAGTCATGGTACCTATTATGGTACTGGTGCGCATTGCCGTTGAATTCGGCCTGATTGAGTATGTGAGCATCGTTTTCACCCCGTTTATGGACCTTGTCGGCTTGCCACCGGAAGCGGGGATCGTCTGGACAACAGCCATGCTGGTCAATATTTATGCCGGTATGGTTACTCTTGTCGCCCTGCTGCCCGAAGCCCCCATGAGCGTTGCCCAAATTACGGTCTTGGGAACCATGATCCTGATTGCACACAGCCTGCCGATCGAACAACGTATTGTCCAGAAATCCGGGCCCAGCCTGATTGCCACCACAGCACTGCGCATTGTCGGCGCCATGACATTGGGGGCCATTCTGAACGCGGTCTATACATCCTTTGACATGTTACAGGAAAATGGCGTGATTTCATGGTTACCGAGCACTCAAGCTGACGCCAGTTGGCAACAATGGGTCATGGATAGTGTTATCTCCCTGTTCTCCATCTTCTGGATCATCTTTGCCCTTGTCCTCTTATTAAAAATACTGGACCTATTGAAAATCACCGATCTGATTTCCAAGGCGCTTTCCCCTCTGCTCGGGCTAATGGGGATCAGTGCCAATGCCATTCCCGTAACGATGATCGGTGTCATGCTGGGGCTTGGATATGGGGGGGCGTTAATTCTGCGTGAAGCCAAGGAAGGCAAAATGTCTTCACAGGATATTTTCCTCTCCCTCAGCTTCATGTGCCTGTTTCACAGCGCGCTGGAAGATACGTTGCTCATTCTTGCCCTTGGCGCGGACCTGAGCGGTATTCTCTTTGCCCGCCTGTTATTTGCCTTCCTCGTTTTGCTTGTTTTGAGCAAATTAATCAAAAGCCTTCCCCAACCTGTATTTGAGAGATTTTTATTTTCAAAAAGCTAGGGTATGCATCCGTTCAGTGTTATGTTCCTGAAGTCAGGCGCATATACGAATAAAGGATCGGGTGTGAAAAAGTACGATTTTCAGGATATCGATATTCTGATTGCGGACCAGAACCAACTGGTCCGCAGCGGATTAAAAGGTATTTTGAATCAATCCGGTTTTCGCAAAATACATAATGCGGGCGACCTTGACCAAATGATTGAACACATTGTGGTCAAATGCCCGGATTTGCTTCTGTGCGATATCAGCCTGCCGGGTGGTGATGTCTGTGAAGCCGTGCGGGAATTGCGCCACAACCAATGTGGGAACAACCCTTTTTGCTCCATCATTCTGTTTATTGACGAACCCAACGAAAGCATCGTTCGGGCAGCCTCGCAAGCAGGGCTGGACGATCTGCAAATCAAACCTGTTGTCGCGCAAAAAGTCCTTGATCGCATTCACTATCTGGTTGGCAAACGCAAACCCTTTGTTGTAACCACCGACTACATCGGCCCGGACAGACGTTCCAGCAAACGCCCCGGCACACAAGAAATTCCAACAATGGATGTGCCCAACAGCATTGCCCTGAAAGCAGAAGGAAAGTTTGATCCCCGCAAATTCCAAAAGGATGTCGAAAGTTCATTCTGGAATATCAACGCGCAAAAAATCGAACGGCACGCTTTCCAAATCAGCTATCTGGTCAATCATATTGTCCCAGCCTATCAGGCCGGGCAATTCAACAAAGAAAGCCTCGGTATGGCCCAACGCCTTGTTGTTGTTGCCGAAGATATTGCCAAAAGACTGGAAGAAAGTGATTTCGACCATCTGTCCCACTTGGTCGCCACCTTGCAAAAAGTTGCCAAATCGTTGTGGGAAAGCGGCACCCTTCCCAAACGCAAGGATCTGGAACTTTTACCCGAACTTTCCGCCGCAATCTCAGCAACATTTCATGCGACGAACAACAGTACGGATTTTGCCAGCCAAATCGTCTCCTCTGTACAAAAGAATTACAAATAAACAATATCAATGGACCATAAATCTATCGACGCTTGCTTCTTTACAGGATAAGTATGCGCCATGAACACACAAACAGACCTCGAAATTTTCCTCGTCACGGTTCCGGGCCTTGAACCTGCGCTAAAATCAGAAGCCGTGGAAAAGGGATTCAAAAAACCGGTAAGTGCCAAAGGCGGCGTCACTGTCAAAGGAAGCTGGCTTGACGTTTGGCGCGCCAATCTGGATTTACGCGGTGCCAGCAAGGTTTTAGTACGCCTTGGTACATTTCGCGCCATGCATTTGGCACAACTGGACAAACGCGCCCGGCGCTTTCCCTGGCAAGAGACCTTGCGCAACGACATCCCGGTCCGCATCGAGGTGACCTGCAAAAAATCAAAAATTTATCATCAAGGCGCGGCCAAACAACGCATTGAAACCGCAATCACAGAAGAACTCGGCGCCCCGATTTCAGACGATGCAGATCTATGCATCAAAGTCCGTATCATCGAAGATTTATGCACAATCAGCCTTGATACCTCTGGTACCGGCCTGCATAAACGCGGGCACAAAGAAGCCGTCAATAAAGCTCCCATGCGCGAAACCCTCGCCGCCCTTTTATTGCGCCAATGCCAATTCACCGCCGATGAACCCGTCCTCGACCCCATGTGCGGGTCCGGTACATTTGTGATAGAGGCAGGTGAAATTGCCGCCAACCTCGCACCGGGTCGCAGCCGCAGTTTTGCCTTTGAACAACTTGCAAGTTTTGATGAAACACGTTGGGAAAAGTTAAAAGAAGCACGCGCACAAACGTCTCAAAAACCCAAATCTGATATTCGTTTTTACGGGTTCGACCGGGATGGCGGTGCGATCAAAATCAGTCGTGCCAATGCGGAGCGCTCAGGTATTGACGCGTTATGTCATTTTGAAAAACAGGCCATCAGTCATTTAACCGCCCCGGATGGACCAACCGGGCTGCTTATTGTCAATCCGCCTTACGGTGGGCGCATTGGGGAAACAAAAAAACTGTTCCCGCTTTATAGTGCCTTGGGAAAGACCTTAACAGATAAATTCAAAGGCTGGCGTGTCGCCATCATTACCAATAACGATGCCTTGGCGAAGGCAACAGACCTGCCGTTTAAAAAGAGTAAAACCTCATTCTCACATGGCGGCATTCGGGTGACCCTTTTTCAAACCGATCCCTTGACATAATCCGCTAAAGCAAGCCAAGTTCGCGTAATTCGGACTGCATATCTTCGGGTAATTGATCTCCCTCAGGACTGCGTTCATCAATATCGCGCGGGATATCTTTGTCTTCAAAGTACCGCCAGCCCTGAAAAGGCTTTTGCGCCTTCAACTGCGTTCGGATCAAGCCGGGCTTTAAAAAGATCAGGCAATACTTGCGCCCCTCATCGTCCATCCTCTCTTCAAACCCGGTGATTTCTTGGCGCACACGGAACTGTCCTTTAATCACCCAATATAATGATCCCCCATCTAAAAGTTCCTCTTTGCGTTTGGGAGTATTACGTGTGTCGGTGAAAACCATTGCGTAATCTCGCAATTTACGGGCCTGAATGCTTTCCAGTTCCTCTATATCTTCCACACCGGCGGCAAGCTTTCGAATATGAATAGTCATCGTTTGTCTCTTGTTTGAAGTCAGCCCTTTGTCGCATGTCTGAACCAAAAGGTCCAGCCCGAGAACCCAGGGACCATTAACACCTGACAAAATAGTTGCTTAGTCAATTATTCCTATGGCATGCTGAACGAACCGTTAAAACAATAAAATCAGCTCCGTCGCCGCCATCTGAAATGAACCGCGCCCCCTTGCACCTTTTCAGGTTGACCCGACAGAGGAATACAGGGCAACCCATGAATATTTTTTCAAATATCAAAGGTGATTTTTATGGCGGTGTGACCGCCGCCGTTGTTGCTCTGCCTCTGGCTCTCGCTTTTGGGGTTGCTTCCGGTGCTGGGCCGCTTGCAGGATTGTGGGGCGCCATCCTCGTTGGTTTTTTTGCCTCTGCTTTTGGGGGAACGCCGTCTCAAGTCTCCGGTCCTACAGGCCCCATGACCGTTGTCATGGCCGCTGTGATTATGCAATATGCAAACGATCCGGTTATGGCCTTTAGCGTTGTGATTATGGGCGGGGTTTTACAAATTTTATTTGGTCTCTTCCGCTTAGGCAATCTTATTTCACTCGTCCCCTATACGGTTATCTCCGGTTTTATGTCCGGTATTGGCTGTATCATCATTATCTTGCAAACAGCCCCTTTACTCGGACAGGACATTCCAAAAGGCGGTACCGTTGGTGCCTTAAAAGCCTTGCCCGACATGCTTTCGCATATAAACAATGATGCCATGATCGTCGGCTTACTGTCTTTGATCTTGATGGTGATTTGGCCCAAACGTCTCAGTTACTTTTTACCCGCCCCTTTGCTATCCCTTATTGTTGGCACCCTATGTGTTTTAACAGTCTTGCCCAATGCGCCCGTCATTGGGGATATCCCCACCGGATTTCCGGAAATTCATATCCCGACCCTAACATATAACGCCTTAAGCGATATGTTGGGCTCTGCCCTTATTCTGGCATTGCTTGGATCCATCGACAGCTTGCTGACATCACTTATCGCCGATAGCCTGACAAAAAAACCACATCATTCCAATCGTGAATTAATCGGCCAAGGCATTGGCAATGCAATCGCCGGATTGTTCGGTGCCATTCCCGGTGCCGGGGCGACCATGCGAACGGTCATCAATATTCGGGCTGGCGGTATGACCCCATTATCCGGGATTATCCACGCCCTTATCCTGTTCGCAATGGTTATGGGACTTGGTCCACTGGCGGAAAAAATACCGCATGCTGTCCTTGCTGGAATTTTGATGAAAGTTGGTTGGGATATTATCGACTGGAATTACCTGCAACTGATTAGAACAGCACCACGCAAGGGGGTTGTCCATATGTTGCTGGTCTTGTTCCTGACCGTTTTTGTCGATCTGATTATTGCTGTCGGCGCCGGGCTGGTTTTGGCCAGCTTAACATTCGTCAAACATATGGCTGACCTTCAAGCCAAAGGGGTGCAACGGTTTCAGGGGGGCAATAATGACGAAGACTTGTCCATGATCCGCCTGAGTACGGAAGAAAAAACAGCCTTGCAAAATCTATCGCATTTTTTGGTATTTTATCATTTTGATGGCCCGCTCAGCTTCGCGGCGGCAAAGAATGCCTTTGCCAAACTGGATGGCGACCATAAATCAAAAATCGTTCTCTTTGATTTTTCCAGTACGACCTATATCGATACAACCGCCGCCCTGACCTTAAAAGAGGCCATACAGACTCTCTCTCAAGACGACAGCGAAGTTACCATTTGCGGTTTATTGCCTGAGATTGCAATCTCGCTTAACGGATTAAACGTACTTAAATCAGTAAAAAGCCAAAACATTTTTCAAGACAGAAAAGCAGCCTTTCTGGAACTTGCCCAAAGAGATTTAAATACAGCAGCTAAATCAAACCAATAACCAGACCGATCAGGCCACCAAATACACCACCCCAGACAACCAGCCAGCCCAAGTGTTTACGGATCATATCCTGTACGATGTCTTTCACATTTTGCGGTGTCAGTTCGTTTAAACGGTTGTCGATAATGACTTCGACCTTTGCCACCAGCGCCGCCGTTACATCTTGTGTACTGGTTCCTTTGGTTGAGCTTTCCGCAAGTTCACCAACAATATTTTGAAGTTTCTGGGTTACAGGCTCGCGTAAAGGTTCCAAGGCTTTGCGCCCGCCAACCATCGACAACATCCCGCCCAGCGATGAACCTTCGATTGCCTCTGTCAAGCCGTTAAACACCCGGTCAAAATCGATTTTTTCAACAATAGACGATCCCATAGACTCGCTATTTTGCAGGAAAAAACGTTCGATATGTTCGTGGGAAAAGAATTCTTCAACAATAAGTTTTTTGATCCCGGCTTTGAAATCTTCAAACCGACTGGGGATCACACCTGAACCATACAAAAACGGGACTTTTTCAAACAGCATATGAACGGCAAGCCAGTTCGTAATCCCACCGGATAGCGCAAAAAGACCGACCGTGAAAAACAGATCCCCATGTACGGGTAGAAAATAGCCGATTACACAGAATAACAATGCAACCAGATTGGTCATTGCGGATTTGTTCATGTACGCCCCATATGCTGTAACAGGCGCACATGAACTGTTTATCCGATTAACAGCGTGCGCCCAATGCCAATGATACCTTGGATGCAGGTGCGCGACCGATTACATGACTGATGAAGCGTCCTGCCTCGCACAATTTATCCAAATCGACGCCGGTTTCAATACCCAATCCGTTTAACATGTAAACAACATCTTCCGTCGCCACATTACCAGACGCCCCTTTGGCATAAGGGCAGCCGCCCAATCCGGCAACAGACGAGTCCACAACCGACACACCCATTTCAAGGGCTGCATAGATATTTGCCAACGCCTGCCCATACGTATCATGGAAGTGAACAGCCAGTTTTTCCATCGGGACAACCGCACTAACGGCCTTTAACATATCCTGAACCTTGCCCGGTGTCCCCACCCCGACCGTGTCGCCAAGCGAAATTTCATAGCAGCCCATTTCATAGAGCTTGGCCGCAACTTCCGCCACTTTTTCCGGGGCAATATCGCCTTCATACGGACAACCGACCACACAGGAAACATATCCCCGCACCGCAATGTTTTTTTCTTTTGCTGCAGCCATGATCGGTTCAAAACGGGCAAGGCTTTCTGCAATCGAACAATTAATGTTCTTTTGTGAAAAACTTTCAGACGCCGCCCCAAAAATGGCAACCTCTTGCGCGTTCACCGCCATTGCCGCTTCAAACCCCTTCATATTGGGAGTTAGAACCGGATAGGATACGCCCGCCTTGCGGGTAATCGTTTTCATAATTTCTGCACTGTCGCCCATCTGCGGTACCCACTTGGGCGAGACAAAGCTGCCCGCCTCAACCACAGGAAGCCCCGCATCCGCAAGACGATGGATCAATTCGACCTTGGCCTTCGTCGGTACAATTTCTTTTTCATTTTGCAGACCATCGCGTGGGCCGACATCTACAATTTTGACTTTCTTGGGTAAAGCCATTGTTTTCTCCCTGAATAAAGGCCCCTGGTGAGATGCAGGGGGACACTTTACAAAATCTACTCGCTATCGATTTTCAACAGCTCCACACCTTCTTCAAGCTGATCACCGGCATTAAAGAAGATATCGACAACCACACCGTCCATCGGGGCGGAAATGGTATGTTCCATCTTCATGGCTTCAAGGATCATCAGGCTATCGCCTTCTTTAACGTTCTGATCTTTTTCCACCAAAACAGCAACCACTTTCCCCGGCATGGGCGAGGTCAGGGAACCGCTTGCTTCGTTCATGCCTTCAGCCGCAGCCAACGGATCAAACAGTTTCAGCGCATGGGCTTGACCATGTACCAGAATTTCCAGCCCTTCGCCATGACGGACCACGGTTGCCTTCATTCGGCGTCCGCCCAGATCAGCCAATAAATCCCCGTTTTCATCACGCACACCACGCACCATGACATCGGCACCCGGCAATTCCATCAGATAGCCTTCGTCGCGATAATGGCAAGTTACGGTGATAATATCTTCGCCATTGATGAAATAAAGCTCGTGATGATTATCATCATTCATACGGAAACCGCTGGTGCTGTTCCACGGGCTAAACGGGTCACCCGACCAATCCGCATGGGACTGGGCTTCTTCATCACGACTGATAAAGACATCCAGACACGCCAAGGCCAAGGCATCATCCGTGATATTTTCACGATCCGGGAACAAATCACTTTCGTGTTTTGCAATAAAGCCCGTATCCACATCAAAATTAACAAATGCAGGATGTGCGGCAACGGTTGCCAAAAATTCAATATTCGTTGTGACACCGACAACCTGATATTCGTTCAAGGCTTTACGCAAATGACGCAAGGCCCCTTCGCGTGTATTGGCCCAAACAATCAGCTTGGAAATCATCGGGTCATAGTGAATGGACACTTCATCCCCTTCACGCACACCGGTATCAATGCGCACATGCGCACTTTCTTGTGGCGGGCGCAGATGTTTTAATTTCCCGGTTGCCGGAAGAAAATCATTATCCGGGTCTTCGGCATAAACGCGCACTTCAATCGCATGACCGTTGATCGTCAAATCATCCTGTTTGCGCGGCAGGTTTTGGCCGGCTGCCACCCGCAATTGCCATTCCACAAGGTCTTCGCCGGTGATCATTTCCGTAACCGGATGTTCCACCTGCAAGCGGGTATTCATTTCCATGAAATAGAAAGACCCGTCTTCATCCAGCAAGAATTCGACCGTTCCGGCACCTTCGTATCCAATGGCACGGGCCGCATTGCAGGCGGCTTCCCCCATTTTGCTACGCAGGTCTTGCGCCATCATCGGGGCGGGGGCTTCTTCAAACACTTTTTGGTGACGACGTTGAACGGAACAATCACGTTCAAACAAATAGACCACATTGTCATGTTGATCGGCAAAGACCTGAATTTCCACATGGCGTGGCTTGGTCAGGTATTTTTCAATCAACATATGATCGTCGCCAAAGCCTTTCATAGCTTCGCGTTTGGCTGCGTCATAGGCCGCAGACATTTCATCTGCATTCCAGACAACCCGCATCCCTTTTCCGCCCCCACCGGCAGAGGCTTTTAAGATGACCGGATAACCGATTTTTTCGGCTTCGCTCAGCATCAATTCCACGCTTTGTTCTTCACCGTGGAAGCCGGGTACCAACGGAACGTTGGCATTTTCCATAATCTTTTTGGCTTCGGATTTGGACCCCATTGCCTCAATCGCGCCGACAGGCGGGCCGATAAAAGTAATATCGTTTTCCGCCAAGGCCCGGCAAAAGGCCGCATTTTCCGACAGGAAGCCATAACCCGGATGCACGGCTTGCGCCCCGGATTTTTTACAGATATCAATAATTTTATCGTAGCATAGATAACTTTCCGCTGCGGCTGACCCGCCGATATGAAAAGCTTCGTCCGCCATTGCCACATGCATGGCACTGGCATCGGCATCGGAATAAACCGCAACCGTCTTTATCCCCATCCGGCGCGCCGTTTTAATGACACGGCAAGCAATCTCGCCACGGTTTGCAATCAGAATTTTATGAAACATCGTTCTTACCCCTCGACCCAAGCTGGTTTTCGTTTTTCCAGAAAAGCGCTCAAGCCTTCTTTTCCTTCATCAGACGCGCGTTGTTTGGCGATACGTTCAGCCGTGTCTTTAATCACATCCTCATCGACCGGACGGTTGTAAACGGCAAAAATTAGATCTTTGCACGCCGCAACAGAATTCGGCCCCGCAATCATCAAGCTGGCAATCAGGTCTTCAACCGCACTATCCAGCTCGTCTTCATTCACCACACGATGCAGCAAGCCAAAACGCAAAGCTTCATCCGCCTTGAACCGTTCTGCCGTCAGCATGTAACGACGAGACGCACGCTGCCCCATCGCATTGACCACATAAGGGGAAATCACCGCCGGGATCAGTCCCAGCTTAACCTCGGACAGGCAGAAGCTTGCCCGTTCTGTTCCCACAGCCATATCACACGCGGCAACAAGTCCGACACCACCGCCAAACGCCGCGCCTTGAACACGGGCAATCGTCGGTTTGGATAGGAAATTCAGCGTTTGCAGCAAACCACCCAGCCCCATTGCATCGCTGAAGTTTTCTTCATAAGAATACCCTGCCATGCGTTTCATCCAGTTCAGGTCCGCCCCGGCACTGAAACTTATCCCTTCTGCCGCCAAGACGACCACACGGACCGCATCGTTGGCATCCAGTTCTTTCAGTTTCAACGTCAGGTCTGCAATCATCGCATCATCAAACGCGTTATGCAGATCACCGCGCGTCATGGTCAGTGTTGCCACACCACGCGCATCGATTTCGATTTTCGAAGTCTCACTCATTGATCCATCGCCCCCTTACATCCGGAACACGCCGAACTTCGTCGGCTCAATCGGTTTGTTCAGGGCCGCAGACAGGGACAAGCCCAACATCATACGGGTATCGACCGGATCAAAAATACCATCATCCCACAAACGTGCGGAGGCGTAATACGGGTGACCTTCTTTTTCGTATTTTTCCAAAATCGGTTTTTTGAACTCCGCTTCGGCCTCAACGGACCATTCTTCGCCTTTACGCTCCATCCCATCGCGCTTGATGGTGGACAGAACGCCAGCGGCCTGTTCGCCCCCCATTACGGAAATACGGGAATTGGGCCACATAAACATAAAGTTCGGAGAATACCCCCGGCCACACATGGCGTAGTTACCCGCCCCGAAAGACCCGCCAATCACACAAGTAATTTTTGGCACATTCGCACAAGCTGTCGCCGTCACCATCTTGGCACCATGTTTGGCGATACCTTCGGCCTCGTACTTACGACCAACCATGAAGCCGGTAATATTTTGCAAGTACAACAGCGGAATACCACGTTGGGCACACAGTTCAATAAAGTGCGCGCCTTTTTGCGCACTTTCGGAGAACAAAATACCGTTGTTCGCCACAATCCCGACCGGATAGCCGTACAAATGGGCAAAACCACAGACAAGCGTTGTACCGTACAGCGCCTTGAATTCATCAAAGCGCGATCCATCCACAATACGGGCAATGACTTCACGGATATCAAATGGTTTTTTGGTATCTGCCGGAATAATACCGTACAGTTCCTTGGCATCATAAAGCGGTTCTTCCGGTTCACGAATATCCAGGTTTGGATTTTTTACACGGTTCAGGTTACGCACAACCTGACGCGCCAAGGCAAGGGCATGCCCGTCATCTTGCGCGTAATGATCGGCAACACCGGATGTTTTACAGTGAACGTCCGCGCCACCCAAATCTTCGGCACTTACAACCTCGCCCGTTGCGGCTTTCACCAACGGTGGGCCGCCCAAAAAGATCGTGCCTTGTTCTTTAACAATAATGCTTTCATCGGACATGGCAGGCACATATGCCCCACCCGCCGTACAGGATCCATGAACGACCGCAACTTGCGGAATGTTCTGGCCGGACATATTGGCTTGGTTATAGAAAATACGACCAAAATGATCCCGATCGGGGAAAACTTCGTCCTGGCGCGGCAGGTTGGCCCCACCGGATTCCACCAAATAGACACAAGGCAGATTGTTCTGCATGGCAATTTCTTGTGCGCGCAAGTGCTTCTTCACCGTGATCGGATAATAAGACCCGCCTTTTACCGTCGGGTCATTGGCGACGATCATACATTCCTGACCTTCGATACGACCGATCCCGGTAATCACGCCACCGGCGGCAATGGTGCCATCTTCGGGATACATTTCCCAACCCGCAAGCTGGGACAGTTCCAGAAATGGTGAACCGACATCCAGCAGACGGCGAATACGTTCGCGCGCCAGCAATTTACCACGGCGAATGTGACGTTCATTTGCCGTTACCCCACCGCCTTGTTTTACGGTCTTAATGACGTTACGAAGATCATCAACCTGCTTTTGCATGGCCTCGGCATTTGCCTTGAAATCTTCGGAACGGGTGTTAATTGAACTTTTCAGGACGCTCATAAATTATCCCCATTTCCCTGTTTTAAGCCAGTCGCGTACCATTGGCAGACGGTCCCAACCCCAAAAATCCTCACCATCCACACGGATGAAAGGAGAGCCGAAAACGCCACTGTCAATAGCAGCCTGACCTTCTTCGATTAATCTTTGTTTGGCCTCAGATGAGGTCACAGCTTTGATAAATTCTTCACGATCGATACCGCACTCGGCGGCAACATCTGCGGTTTCTTCCACCTCCCACATGGGGCGGGCATCTGCAAAATAAGCCTTGTACGCCGCTTTTGCGAATTTGTGTGCGCTCAAGGTCTTCCCTTGATCTTTCAACCAGTAAAATCCACGCGGTGCCGCCAAAATCGCAGCCGGGAATTTTTCCGGCATTTGCCAAGGGGTGCCTGTATAAGCGCTCATACGTTCCCAATCTTTGACACAATAGGGACCTTTTAGCGGCACTTCCATAAAGGGGCGAGAGCCTGTGGTTTTAAAAGCGGGACCCAGCATAAAAGGTTTCCAGAGAACCTCGCGGTCAAATTCTGCACCAAGTGCATCAATCTCCTGCGCGGCGAAATAGCCATACGGGCTGCCAAATTCAAAATAAAATTCAATCGGGCCTTTGGTCATATTTACCATCCCCCTGTTTTCAACCATTCTTCGATTTGGTCTTTGCGATCATTACCCCAGAAGGGTTCTGCGTCAACAATGATAAAAGGAGCACCGAACACGCCCTTTTCAATTGCTTGTGCTGTTTCGTCTTTTAAGCGCGCCTTAACTTGCGGGTCTTGGCACCCTTCAATCAGCTTATCCGGATCAACACCGACCTGAATTGCCAAGCGGGCAACATCCTCATGCGTAGTTGGGGCAATTCCATCTTCGAAATAACGGGCAAATACCGCGTGTGCAAAGTCGAAGATCACCTCATTATGATGATCTTCCAACCAGTAAAAAGCCCGTGACACCGCTAACGAGACATAAGGAAACTCTTTTGGAACAACAGCTTGACGACCTAGTAGACGTGCCGTTCGCAGAAAATCACGTTCCCCATAAGGGCCGCGAAGCGGTTGATGAAACAGCGGACGCATACCCGTCTCTTGAAACACAACGCCCAACATAATCGGGCGCCAAATCACCTGACGACCATATTTTTCAGCCAGTTCATTCATCCATGTGCTGGTCAAATAGGCATAAGGTGAAGAGAAATCGAAATAAAACTCGATCGGGCGCGGGTCCACTGTTTTCATCTCCGTTCCATCATCCTCAACCGTTAATCACGGCGCGGCTGATGACAATTTTTTGAACTTCACTGGTACCTTCGTAGATTTGGCAAATCCGAACATCACGATAATATTTTTCCACCGGAAACTCGGACGAATAGCCATATCCGCCAAAGACCTGAATGGCATCGGAACACACACGTTCCGCCATTTCAGAAGCAAAGACTTTCGCCATAGAGGCTTCTTTCAGACACGGCTGATCCGCATCCTTCAGGCTTGCGGCATGCAAAACCATCTGACGGGCCGCATGTACCTGCGTTGCCATATCAGCCAGTTTAAACGCAATCGCCTGATGTTCACAGATCGGTTTACCAAAGGCAACGCGTTCTTTGGCATATTCAACAGCGGCATCCAACGCGGCACGTGCCATACCGACACATTGTGACGCAATCCCGATGCGACCGCTTTCCAGATTGGACAGGGCAATTTTATAGCCCATGCCTTCTTCACCCAACAGGTTTTCAGCCGGAATACGCATATCTTCAAAAACGATTTGTGCGGTATCCGATGCCTTCTGTCCCATCTTGTGTTCAAGGCTGGAAACGATATAACCGGGTGTATCTGTCGGCACGATAAAGGCAGAAATTCCCTTCCCGCCTTTATCCGGATCTGTTACGGCAAATGCAATGAGCGTATCGCCAATTTTACCAGAGGTGATAAATTGCTTGGTTCCGTTAAGTACATAATGATCACCATCACGCTTTGCCCGACACTTCAAAGCAGAGGCGTCAGACCCCGTATGAGGCTCAGTTAAAGCAAAACATCCAAGCTTCTCCCCCGCGACCATCGGGGCAAGGAATTTTTCTTTTTGCTCGTTATTGCCAAACTTTAAAATCGGCCCATAACCCACTGAATTATGGACAGAAAGAACCGTACTTAAAGCACCGTCTCCGGCGGCTATTTCTTCAAGTGCCAGTGCAAGTCCGACATAGCCGATTTCCGATCCGCCAATCTCTGCCGGGGCAACCATCCCCATCAGGCCAAGCTCTGCCATCTCTGCAAAAATCTCGGGTGGGAAGGCCTCGTTGGCCTCCCACTCACGGGCATTCGGGGCAATGCGATCTTGGGCGAAATTACGCACCATATCGCGGATCAATGTTTGTTCTTCATTCAGAATCATTTGATTGACTCTATTCCCACAGGTTCATTACTGATGTTATGCGATGCGTTCAAAGGCCATAGCGGTTGCTTCACCACCGCCAATGCACAAGGACGCTACCCCTTTGGTCTTGCCGTATTTTTCAAGAGCTGCCAGCAAGGTCACAATCACACGTGCACCGGATGCGCCGATCGGGTGACCTAAGGCACAGGCCCCACCATGGACGTTGACTTTGTCCGCATCCAGTTCAAGGTCACGGATCGCAGCCATAGTTACAACCGCAAAGGCTTCGTTGATTTCCCACAGGTCCACATCATCCTTGGACCAACCGATTTTAGACAACAGATCTTTCATGGCGAAAACAGGTGCTGTTGTGAACAGGTTCGGTTCCTGCGCATGGGTTGAATGCCCCACAACACGCGCCAACGGTTTCAGGCCCCGTTTTTCTGCTTCAGACTGGCGCATCATCACCAATGCCGCCGCACCATCTGAAATAGAAGACGAATTTGCCGCCGTGACTGTGCCGTCTTTGGCAAAAGCAGGACGCAGTGTCGGGATTTTTTCCGGCATGGCTTTGCCCGGTTGCTCGTCAATTTCAACAACCTTTTCGCCTTTACGGGACTTAATTGTAACCGGGGTAATCTCGCCTTTGAAGGAACCATCTTGAATGGCCGCATTTGCCCGGCTTAACGAACGAATGGCAAAATCATCCTGTTCTTCGCGGGTAAACTGATAAGACTGTGCACATTCTTCAGCAAACGTCCCCATCAAACGACCTTTGTCATAGGCATCTTCCAGACCGTCAAGGAACATGTGGTCTTTCACTTCGCCGTGACCCAGACGCATCCCGCCGCGTGCCTTGGGCAACAGGTAAGGCGCATTTGTCATGCTTTCCATACCACCGGCAACCATCACGTCATTGACACCCGCTTTCAACAGGTCATGGGCCAACATGGCGGCTTTCATACCGGACCCACACATCTTGTTGATCGTGGTGCAGCCTGTTTTCAACTCCAGGCCAGCACCTAGGGCAGCTTGACGCGCAGGGGCTTGCCCCTGACCTGCACCCAGAACGTTCCCGAAGATCACTTCGCCCACGTCTTTTGCATCCACGCCGGAACGCTCGACAGCAGCCTTGATGGCCTGCGCACCCAGTTCAGACGCCACCAATTCGGAAAAATCGCCTTGCATCCCGCCCATAGGTGTACGCGCAGAACCGACAATGACAATAGGATCGTTTGACATGTTGAGTATTCTCCAGATTATTTCGTTTCGTTAAACAGTTCACGACCGATCAGCATACGGCGGATTTCACTTGTCCCTGCACCAATTTCGTACAGTTTGGCATCCCGCAACAGGCGACCTGTCGGATATTCATTGATGTAACCATTGCCACCCAGAATTTGAATAGCATCCAAGGCCATTTGCGTGGCTTTTTCAGCAGAATAAAGAATAACACCGGCGGCATCTTTACGGGTGGTTTCCCCGCGCGAACAAGCCGCCCCAACCGCATAGACATAAGCACGACACGCATTCATGGTGGAATACATATCGGCAACCTTGCCCTGAATGA
Organism: Terasakiella brassicae; assembly: GCF_014641495.1. GTDB lineage: Bacteria > Pseudomonadota > Alphaproteobacteria > Rhodospirillales > Terasakiellaceae > Terasakiella > Terasakiella brassicae. The sequence continues at coordinate 14,031 of NZ_BMHV01000011.1, read as the reverse complement.
GCTGGAATTCACCGATAGACTGGTTGAATTGCTTGCGCTCGTGGATATAAGGCACAACCACATCCATACACGCCATCATAATCCCTGTCGGACCACCAGCCAGAACCGCACGTTCATAATCCAGACCGGACATCAAAACGCGAACGCCCTTGTTCAATTCACCCAGAATATTTTCTTCCGGCACTTCGCAATCCTGAAAAACCAGCTCGCAAGTGTTTGATCCGCGCATACCGAGTTTGTCGAGTTTTTGCGCCGTTGAAAAACCTTTGAAACCTTTTTCAATGATAAAGGCCGTAATGCCTTTGGGGCCAGCATCCATATCGGTTTTGGCATAAACAACCAATGTATCGGCATCCGGGCCGTTGGTGATCCACATTTTATTCCCGTTCAGAATAAAACGATCCCCTTTCTTTTCCGCCTTCAAGCGCATAGAGACCACGTCGGATCCGGCGCCCGGCTCAGACATTGCCAAGGCACCGATATGTTCACCGGAGATCAGTTTGGGCAAGTATTTCTTTTTTTGTTCTTCATTTCCGTTGCGACTGATCTGGTTCACACACAAGTTGGAATGTGCGCCGTATGACAAACCGATGGAGGCAGAAGCCCGGCTGATTTCTTCCATCGCAATGATATGTTCCAGATACCCCAGACCTGCCCCGCCGTATTCTTCATCAACCGTAATCCCCAGCAGGCCCAACTCACCAAAACGCGGCCACATATGATTAGGGAAAGAGTTTTCCAAATCGGTTTTTTCTGCGATTGGTGCAATTTCTTCCTGTGCAAACGAACGAACCGTATCGCGGATCATGTCTGCCGTTTCACCAAGATTAAAGTTTAAAGACGGATACTCTACAAAGCTCATTGCTCTTTCCCATTTCCCTGAGAGTTAAAAATAACCGGCAGCGCATTTTTCCAACGCTCTGGCGCCAGTTGTTCCCTGTTTAAATCTGCCTCAAAAGTAATTAACGTTTACGTAAACGTCAACTTAAATTTAGAAATTTTTGCTTTACAGCGCAAAATCTCTTGGCTAACGGCTTAGAAATCCTTTTGTTTATATAAACAAGGAAACCATGATCGCTTTTCTTCAAGACAACGAATATGTCCTTCACATTAAATTAGCCTGAGATCAATTTCGATTCTTCAAGAGGCCTTCGATTCAATTTCAACATCAAAAACGCACAGAAACGCACAGAAACGCCACTTTGGGTGGTTTTTTTTCATAAGGGAAACAAGGCCTTATTTGTCAAAGCACTTAATTAACCATATATAAAACATGGTTAATTGGCTATGCTGGCGATATTCCCGTTTTTGTTTTTAGTTGCATTACAACCGCAACATCCCCATTTAAATCAACATGGCAAAGCACCTTACATGGATAAAACGGTTTGCATTTGCCCTACTATACATTGGTATTTGGGCAACCGTTTCGCCTGCACAAGGCTTTTGCCCGCAACGCATTGCTTACATTGAAGAAAATGCACTAAGCAAATTAACGCTGCCAACCATGCGCCAAATTTATCAAGACCTCGGTTGTTCATCAAAATTTATTGCCTTGCCGGGACGTCGCGCCTTGTCATCCTTTAATCAAGGACAAATTGATGCGGAAGCCTTTCGCCTTACCCTTGTTGAAGAAAAATACCAGCGGCCGTTTTTGCGTTCGCACCATCCGGTTCTTCAACTCTACAGTTACCTCTGGGTCGCACCTGATTATAAAGAAACAGATCAGCGGCCCTTTGGGTATGTGAAAGGAATCCTGTGGCAGGAAGGCTATGCAAAAGGGAAAAGATTTTCTGCATTTCACAACACAACCAATCTTCTCAAGGCCTACAACAGCGGGAAAATTGCCGGTTTTCTGGCAAGCGGAACGGCCATCCGCCTGAAAACCGAAAAGAATGTACTGTCACCGCCGCCCATCGCTTTTCAACAAGTACACAGCGCCCCCTTATATCATTATACGCAGGAGGGATATCGCAAGTTTATCATGCTGTTTGATCAGCACATTGAGAAACACAAGCCCTTTGCAGAAATAAGTGAAAAGATGCAAGTGCCTGCTGAAAAGTCGCGCCTGATCACCAACTAAGCCGATACAGCCATCAGGGTTTGAATAGCCGTTGCACATTGTGTTTCGACCCCGTCCCTGACACCAAACACGTCGATTTCCGTCACGGTCAGTGTGCGCCCGGCTTTAACAACGCGCCCGGTCCCTTTTAGAAAATCCCCGGCACCGGGGGCGATAATGTTTAATTTATATTCGACAGTCAACATGGCCTGACCTTCTGGCAGCAAGCTAAACCCGGCAAAGCCACCGGACACATCCGCGAGCGAGCCAATCACCCCCCCATGAAAATAACCATGATGCTGGTCCAGTTCTGGCTTAAAGGGCAGATGAAGTTCGCAATAACCGGGGCGCAATTCCGCAATTTCAACACCAAGATATTTCATAAAGCCCTGCGTATCGAATGCCTTTTGAACAAGCTCTACATAATTCTCGCTTTTGGGTGTTAAGTCCATAATGCGAACCTCCCTTTCTGGTTTATTGCGCGGCTTCTTCCTGCACAGTTAAATATTTTTGACCTGCTGCAAGGATATGATCGGGGAAAGGAACAGCACGCCTTTCCTGACGGTCCATATGAACACCGAACAATTCGCAGCTTGCCGCAACCTCACCACTCACACTATGGGTCATCTCATGAATCAGCTTGAATTTTCGTCCGTCCAACAACGCAAGCTTGGTGTGAATTTCAACGCAATCACCGGGCATCAATTCCCGTTTATAGGTCACATGATGATCAACGGCAGCCACACCGGCCTGACATTCCTGAAAATAATGATTGGTCAATCCCAGCATGGACAAAAAAGTCCAAGCGGCATCATCAAATTTCGCCATATAGTGACGGACATTCAAATGCCCCATATGGTCACATTCCCATTGCTGAACGGTACTGCGATGTGTCAAGGGGGGATTGCTGCTGTTAATAACGCTCATTCTCTCACGGTCCATTTTTTGTTAACCTCACCATGTTAGTTTACGTTTACGTAAACGTCAATAATATGCACAAAAAAAGAGCAAGAACACTTGCCCAGATTATTGACAAAGCCCTTAAACTGTCATCCCCGACCCTGATCGGGGATCCATCTTTGTCCAATGAGTAACATCTAATCCATTGATTTTAAATGGATCCCGCATCAAGCGCGGGATGACGGCCTTGGGTCAATTATTTAACGCGGATTCGGGATAAGATTATGATTAACGTTGTTTTTGCTTCAACAATCCAGAACACTGTTCTTCCAGTGTCTCCAGCTCAGACAGCATTGCCGTAATATCCTGTTGTTGCTGGGACAAAGCATCGCGGCGACTTTGAATGCGTTTTAAGAAAACCTGCAACTGCATCACTTCAGAACGATCCGTATCATAAAGATCAATCAATTCCTGAATTTCGGATAAAGCAAAACCCAGCCGTTTCCCCCGCATAATCAAACGCAGGCGAACACGGTCACGCGATGAATAAATCCGTCTCTGCCCTTCGCGGGCCGGAGAGATCAGGCCTTTATCTTCATAAAAGCGGATTGTCCGAGTCGTGATGTCAAACTCTTTGGACAAATCTGTGATGCTATATGTTTTCTGTCTTTTTTCTGTCATAACGCCAAAACATTACTTAACCTTTACGTAAACGTAAATAGTTTTCTTTCAATTCAGAACGCTTCAGACAGATTAACCAAGCAAAAACAGGGCGGCAAGCCCAAGAAATGCAAAAAAGCCGACAACATCGGTCACTGTTGTCAAAAAAACAGAGGACGAGATTGCAGGGTCTGCCCCATATCGGTCAAGCGCGACTGGAATTAACGCGCCCGCAAGACCGGCAACAACCATATTGACGATCATCGCCACCGCAATGACGGATGCCAAGGCCGGATCTTGAAACCAGGCCCATGTCGCCAGACCAATAAGAATGGCAAAAATCACACCATTCATTGCCCCCACCGCAATTTCTTTCCCGACAACGCGCATGGCGTTTGCAGGGGTCAATTCTTTCATGGCAATGGCACGTACCGCAATTGTCAGGGTTTGTGTGCCCGCATTCCCCCCCATCGAGGCCACAATCGGCATAAGAACGGCCAAGGCCACGAGTTGTTCAATCGTCGCACTAAAGAGACCGATCACCATCGAGGCAACAATCGCCGTCCCCAGATTGACAACCAGCCACCAGACACGGGATTTGGCGGCATCAAGCGCGGAACTGTAAAATTCATCCTGCGTGACCCCCCCCATACGCATGATATCTTCTTCGTGTTCTTCATCAATAACGTCAACAACGTCATCGATTGTGATCACACCCAACAGACGCCCATTGTCATCAACAACAGGGGCTGAAACCAGATCACGGTCACGGAAGATAAAGGCAACTTCTTCCTGATCGGTGCCAACCGGAATGGTTGTCAGTTGTTCTTCCATCAAATTGCCGACCCGAACCGGACGTTTATTACGCATCAATTGACTGAGCGGCACCGTCCCTAAGGGTTTGTGTTTTGGGTCAACAACAAAAATTTCATAAAAATCTTCCGGCAGGTCCACATCGCTGCGTAAATAATCCAGCGTTTCCCCCACCGTCCAGAAAGCCGGGACCGCCACCAAATCGCGCTGCATGAGACGTCCGGCGGAATCTTCGGGAAAGGACAAACCTTCCATAAGAACCGCGCGTTCCCCATGCGGCATGGCTTCCAGAACTTCTTTTTGGTCTTCTTCGTCCAGTTCTTCGATAACGGCCAGCGCATCGTCACTGTCCATCTCGGCCAAGGCTCTGGCAACTGTACCGGCGCCAATTTCGTAGACGACTTCTTCCAGAATATCCTGATCCAGTTCGGACCAGACTTCCGGCTCCAGGTCATCCCCAACGATTTGGAGAACCTTGGTCCGGTCTTCCGGTTTGAGCTGCTGCACCACATCGGCAGCGTCCGCGTAGTGCAGCTCCTCAAACAGGTCTCGAACGGCTTCTTCGTTGCCATCACGCAAATGTTCGCGAACATCGTTAACATGTTCATCGCCAAGACCAAACGCATCGCCTTCCTCAATTTCGACTTGAGGCTGGACGCTTTTGTCTTCTTCCATTTGCTGTTCCGGCAATTCAGTCACGCATTCTTACTCCGCTTCACCCGCATGGATTTGTGCATCCACAACGGCAACAGCACTGACATTCACCACCGCACGCACCGTGGCAGAAGGTGAAAGGATGTGCGCCGGTTTCGCAGCCCCCAACAAAATCGGACCGACCGGCAAGCCGTCAGCCGTCATTTTCATCAGGTTATAGGAAATGTTAGCTGCATCAAGGTTCGGCATAATCAACAGGTTCGCCGATCCACGCAAGCGCGAATTGGGGAAAATATTGTTACGAAGCTGTTCAGATAATGCGGAATCGGAATGCATCTCGCCTTCAATTTCAAGGCGGGGGTCGCGTTCCAACACCATTTCACGTACACGGCGCATTTTCAGGGATGAAACAGAATCACGGTTCCCGAAGTTGGAATGAGATACCAGCGCGACTTTGGGCTTCATACCAAAACGACGGACTTCTTCCGCCGCCATCAAGGTGATTTCCGTCAACTCTTCGGCACTCGGATCATAGTTCACATAGGTATCGCACAAGAACAAAGTGTCGTTATCGGTGATTAACAGGTTCATGGCCGCCATAACGGACTTGCCTTCACGCAAGCCGATAATGTTCTGAACTTCTTCCAAATGTTTGAAATACCGTCCCGTTGTGCCACACACCATTGCATCGGCATCGCCCCGGTGCAGCATAATTGCGGCCACAATTGTCGCACGCGAACGTACCAGCCCCAGCGCAGCCTTTGGTGAAACGCCATTGCGCCCCATAATGCGATGGTAATAATCTGCATAATTATGGAAGCGCGGATCACGCATGATCTCGACAACCTCGACATCTTTGTCGAGTTCCAAACGCAATCCCAAGCTTTTGATCTTGTTTTCAATGGCTTCCCGACGACCGATCAGGATCGGCACGGCAATCCCATCATCCACAACGATCTGAACCGCACGCAAGACGCGTTCATCTTCGCCTTCCGCATAAACAATTTTCTTGGGCAGACGTTTGGCTTGTTCAAACACCGGCTTCATCGTCATGCCGGAACGATAAACAAACTGTGACAGCTTTTCCCGATACGCATGGAAATCATGGATCGGACGTGTCGCCACGCCACTATCCATCGCCGCTTTTGCCACGGCCAAAGTCACATTCAAAATCAGGCGAGGATCAAACGGTTTCGGGATCAAATATTCCGGCCCGAAACGTAAATCTTCTTCGCCGTAAGCTTTGGTCACACGTTCGTCTGCTTCGGCCATTGTCAGGTCTGCCAAGGCTTCCACACAGGCCATTTTCATTTCCGCATTAATCGTCGTCGCACCGACATCCAGCGCACCACGAAAAATATAAGGGAAACATAAAACGTTGTTGACCTGGTTCGGGTAATCCGAACGCCCTGTTGCCATAATACAATCCGGGCGCACTTCTTTGGCCAGTTCCGGACGGATTTCAGGTTCCGGGTTGGCGAGCGCGAAAATAATCGGCTGCTTGCCCATCTTGGCAACCATTTCCGGTTTAAGAACGCGCGGGGCTGACAGGCCAAGGAAAATATCGGCCCCTTCAATGGCTTCATCAAGGGTGCGCAGGTCTGTTTCCTGTGCAAAAACGTCCTTGAATTCGTCCATTTCTTCGGTTCGGCCTTTATAGACAACACCGACAATATCCGTAACAATGATGTTTTCCGGCTTCAAGCCCATGTGCTTCAACACATTCAAACAAGAAAGCGCCGCAGCCCCCGCACCGGAGGCCACCAATTTCACATTATGAATGTCTTTACCGACAATGCGCAGTGCGTTTTTCACCGCCGCACCGACAATAATCGCCGTGCCATGCTGGTCATCGTGAAAGACCGGAATATTACATTGTTCTTTCAGTTCACGTTCCACGACAAAACATTCCGGGGCCTTGATATCTTCAAGGTTGATCCCGCCGAATGTCGGTTCCAGTGACTTGATAATTTCAACCAGTTTGTGCGGATCACGTTCTTCGATTTCAATATCGAAAACGTCAATACCAGCAAACTTCTTAAATAGAACGGCCTTACCTTCCATCACAGGCTTGGACGCCAACGGGCCGATTGCACCAAGACCTAAAACGGCCGTTCCATTTGTGACAACGCCCACCAAATTTCCGCGCGCCGTCATATTTGCGGCTTCTTTTTCATCACGGACAATTTCTTCGCAGGCAAATGCAACGCCCGGTGAATAGGCCAGCGCAAGATCGCGTTGGTTCGCTAACGGCTTGGTCGCAGTGACACTGATTTTACCGGGGACCGGATTGCGGTGGTATTCCAGCGCCCCTTCCCGAAATTTGGCTTCTGTATTTCGTTTATCTTCTTCTGCCATTCACTCGTCCCCTTTTGTGTGGCTATTTCGACAGCGATTCGAATTTTATCGGGTCTCCAACTCTTCCCTCTCCTGAAGTGCCAGAAATCTTACTTACTGCATCATGTTGTTTTTATTCAGCTATATGCGTTGGGTAAGAAGGACGTTTTCTTGAATGCCCATCTTTTCGACAGGTCTCCTGCAACAATATCCGTATTGGGAAAAATCACAACAGAAAAAGCTGTGACAAAAATCGCTTTTAGTCCACCTTCGTCTATGAAATCAAAATTTCAAAGGTTATTTCTTTCCTCCTTGCGGATGTTCGATTTTATCAAGATCGACCATTTCCCATTTCATCCCTTCATTGCGGAACAGGCGTTTCTTTTTATCTGGGTATTCGCCCACATCGTGTGCCAGACGTTGACCAACCACGATACATTTTAAGACCTCTTGGCCTGTATTGGTCATACAGTGGGCCAAGCCGCCTTTGCGATATCCGATAAAATCACCCGGGCCGATATCAGTCCGTTCTTCTCCAATACGCACAACACCATGCCCACTGAGTACATAAGCGCATTCATCTTCATGGAAATGGACATGAAGTTCCGTTGAGTCCGCCCCCGGCGGAACCTCGATCAAATGAAAGCCAAATCCGGTAATCCCGGTCAGATCCCCCAGCGACTTGTTAATCCGTTTTGCATTCGGGTTTAAAAAATGCGTTTTATCCGTACCAGCAAACGCTTCAATCTCTTCTTTCTTCAGAACATACTTATCCATGAGCAATCTCCAGTTTTATAAAATTTGGAAACAGTCTAAAGGATGAAAACAAAGAAAGACAAAATAAAAAAATCCCCGCTTTCGCAGGAAAGCAGGGAGATTTTGGTGCGGTCGAGAAGATTTGAACTTCCACTCCGGTTAAGGAACAACGACCTCAACGTTGCGCGTCTACCGATTCCGCCACGACCGCATAAAATGTGGCATTTGATGAAAGGACGGTGTATGAAGTGTCGAACCGCGTTTCATCTTGTGGCGTGGTATATACAAATGATTCACATAGATCAAGACATGAATGATAAAAAAATTTCGACTTTGATGAGAAATGGCATCGAGTGGCGTTTCAGTGACGACGAAGTTCCTTATGAAACAGCACTTTCCTTTATGGAACAGCGTGTTAAAGAGATTGCCGAAGGAAATGCACCAGAATGTATCTGGTTATTGGAACATCCCCCACTTTACACCGCCGGAACCAGCGCAAAACAAGAAGATTTAATCGATCCGGAACGGTTCCCTGTTTATGACGCCGGACGGGGCGGTCAATATACCTATCACGGCCCCGGTCAACGCATTGCCTATGTCATGCTGGATTTATCCAAGCGCGGGCGTGATATTCGCAAATTCGTACAGAATCTGGAAGAATGGGTCATTCAAACCCTTGCGACCTTTAACATCACCGGGGAACGACGCGATGGACGCGTGGGGATTTGGGTAGATCGTGGTATGGGGCGTGAAGATAAAATCGGTGCCATTGGCGTACGTGTGCGCAAATGGGTCACGTTTCACGGTATTTCATTGAACGTAGAACCGGACCTGTCACATTTTAACGGAATCGTCCCCTGTGGGATTAGTGAACATGGCGTGACCTCCTTACAGGATTTGGGCATCTGGATCACAATGTCGGAAATTGACAGCCTGTTGATGACCTGTTTCGATGCGGTTTTTGAAGACGAATCGCAAGAATAACCTTCTGTTTTTTCTTCAAACATAAAAAAGGCGACCTCAATATTGAGATCGCCTTTTTTGATTTGAGTTGAATCTTCCTTATTTGAAGGAAACAACCACACGGCGGTTGCGTGATTCTTCAACTTCGTCACCCGTGGTGACAGCGTTTATGCTTTCGCCGTTTGCACCGACACGGATTGCATTGCCTGCAACGCCGTGACCTTGCAGAAATTCAGAAACAGCCTGTGCACGAGACAAAGCAAGGGCTTCGTTATAAGCGGCTGAACCTTTGGTATCCGTATGGCCGTTAACCATAACAGCCTTAGCGCCACGGCCCATCATGGATGCTTTCACCAACAAAGCTTTGGCTTCGTCATTCAACGCTGTGCTATTGAAGTCAAAATAAACGATGATGTCTTCCATCGGTGCCATCGCCGGTTTTGCCATCGGCTTCGCCGTCATGTCATTCAAGCCCGCCATGAAGTACTTCTTACAGGCTTCAATATCATCCGGCTGGAAGTTTTCTTCCTGTTCCTGCATCCAGCAATCAAAACCGGCTTGTGCACGTGCCGCTGCTGCCGGCGATGCTTCTTTACCGCCTGCGGCATAAGCTGCCATCAGTTTTTCACGCGCAGCACTCAGTTCACCGACCTTGTCTTCCGGCAAGCTGCGGTCTGCAATCACCTGCGGTTCAACATTGCCTTGTGTTGCGGCAAGTGCTTTCCCGACGAAAAGGCGTGCATCAGCCCAGTCGCCTTCATCACGTTCCAGACCAGCCAAGCGCGCATACTCGCTCTGTAGCCCTTTTTGGAAAGCACTACCGTTGTTTTGTGCCATTTTCGCACCTTCAACGTCCCAGTTAGACGCACAGGCTGCCAAAAGCGGAAGGGCCCCAAGTGCTACGGCTGTTTTAAAAAATTTCATGTATTGCCTCCTAAGCTTAAACCAAATCTTCATCGCTCATCGTCGAATGAAAGCCACCCACACAAGCCGCGTAGACGCTTGTCACAATCAGACTGTAACCTCATATGTTTGTAGTATTCTACATTTGTAGAAGAAATACAAACTTTAGGATTATTAAAATGATTGTATCTGAGCTAGCCTAGTGCAAGCTAAATATTTATGATTGTAAGTGATTGTTATCACAGGAGCCCCCTTTGACCCCGAAGAACCCTTTGCAACTGGCAATTTTTGACTGCGATGGCACATTAGTTGACAGCCAGAACGCTATTATCACAGCCATGAATTTGACTTGTGATAGTTATAATCTGGACCGAATCCCGCGCGACTCCATCCGTCGAATCGTCGGCTTACCCCTTGAAATCGCAATGGAACATTTATTCAGTACCCAACCCAGCCGATTCCACTATGAAATGGCGGAGACATATCGACACCATTTTCGGACCATGCGGGAAAATGATGCTGTAGAAGAACCCCTTTTCCCCGGCACACTTGAGGCACTGGACGACTTGGAATCCCAAGGCTGGTTGTTGGGTGTTGCGACAGGAAAAGCCATGCGCGGACTGATACCCACCTTGCAAACACATAATCTGGAAAACAAATTTACAACATTGCAAACGGCGTGTCGGGCACGGGGCAAACCCGACCCGGAAATGGTGGAAAACGCCTTGGACGAAACCGGTGTCGACGCAAAAAATGCGGTTGTCATCGGGGATACGACCTACGATATACTTATGGCATGTAACGCAAATGTAAAATCCATTGGCGTTGCATGGGGGTATCATACCCCCAAAGAACTGAAAGAAGCAGGTGCAGCATTGGTCATAAATACGTATGATGAACTTACCGAGGCGATAAACACAATAATGAAGGATGAATAGATATGGGACGTTTAAAACTAATTTTAGGGGGACTTGTCGTCCTTGTTGTCGGCGTTATTGTCGCCGGTATTGCGATCCTCAAATCCACCGACTTCAACCAGTATAAAGGGGAAATCACCGAACAGGCCAAGGCGGCCACCGGACGTGACCTTGTGATTAATGGTGATTTACAACTGGATATTTCCCTTTCCCCGAAAGTACGCGTCAGCGGTGTCTCGCTCTCCAACGCAGAATGGGGTTCAGCCCCCAATATGGTAAAAATCAAAAGCTTTGCGGCTGAAATGAAGCTGATGCCCCTTCTTTTCGGGGATATCCATATTGTTGAAGTCGCCTTGATTGAGCCAGAGATACTGCTGGAAACCAACAAAGACGGCAAAGGCAACTGGGAAATGGGCCCCAAAGAAGCCAAAACAGAAGAACAGAGCGCATCCAGTTCCGACCCGGCCAAGCTGCCCGCAGTCAACAAAGTGCGCATTGAAAAAGCACGTTTTATTTATAAAGACGGTGTCAAGGGCGAAACAACATCTATCGTAATCGACATGATGGAAGCGTCCGCCGATGATTTGGACGATCCGTTAAACGTTTTATTTAAAGGGTCTTTCAACGATCATGTTGTTGAATTGGCCGGTCAAGTCGGCACACCGGAAGGCCTGATGAACAACGCACCGATTGACCTTGACCTGATACTCAAAGCCGCAGGGGCCGAAGTTAAAATCACAGGTAACATTCAGGAACCGACAAAAGGCAACGGCTTGAATCTGGCCCTCAGTGCCAAAAGCGACAACATTGCCCGCCTCGCAGAATTAGCTGGCAGCCACGTTGGCAAAGTTGGCCCATTTGAAATGGCTGCAACAGTTTCCGGTGGCCAGATGAAATATAAAGCCGGTGGTTTGAACATCAAAATTGGCGGTAGCGATTTATCCGGCGATATTACAGCGGACCTGAGTGGTAAAATCCCGCAAATCGATGTCGCATTGAGTTCAAAATTACTGAACACCAAAGACGTCACACCGCAAAGCAGCGAACAAGCGAGTGCAGAACCGCAAAAACCGGCAGAAGGCACACCAGCCAAAGCTGAAAAACTCTTTCCGTCCGACCCACTTGTTCTGGACGGTTTGAAAGCGGCAAATGCCAATGTGGCCTATAAGGCTGAAACACTGATTGCCAATGATTTCACACTGACTGAATTCTCAAAAAAAGTTACATTGAAAAATGGATTGCTCAACGTTCAGCCAGCATTTGCAATGGGGGGCGGTGTATTTGACGGGCAAGTCACACTGGATGGTCGTAATTCCCCTGCAAAGTTGAAAATCGACCTGACGGGCAAAGACCTCGGCCTCGGCAACAGCCTGAAAGAAACAGGTGTCACCGACCTGATCCACGAAGGCAAAACGCAAATTCGCTTTGACTTGAACGCAACAGGCACATCTGTCGCAGGCTTGATGGCCTCCCTACAAGGGAAAACCCTGATCAACGTTGGGGAAGGCAAAATTAAATCCAGTAAGGTCAATTTCTTAGGTGGTGACCTGATCACGGGTGTCTTTGAAAATATTCTGCCCAGCGCCAAAGAAGGTGAATTCACGCCGTTTTCTTGCATGATTGTTAACCTCGATTTCAACAAAGGTGTTTCCAAATTCGACAAAAAAATCGCCTTGCAAACCAATGTAATGAACGTTGCCAGTTCCGGTGAAATCGATTTGGCAAATGAAACACTGGATGTGGGTGTCAAACCGGAACCGCGTGGCGATACCGCAGACCTTGGGATTAACGTTGGCGGACTGGCCAGTATGGTTCGCGTCAGCGGCCCGTTATCCAACCCCGGCATTGGCATTGATGCCTTTGAAACAGCCAAAGCCGCAATGGGTGTGGGTGCCGCAATTGCCACAGGCGGCATGTCCATTCTGTTCAGCAGCCTGACAGACAAGGCCTTGGCCGATAGCGATCCTTGTGCAACGGCACTGGGTAAAAAATCGACCTCCGCAGCGCCTTCCGCAACTGAAAATACAACACAGGAAAAGCAACCCGCATCGGACAATCCGATTGGTGGCTTGCTAAATCTGTTCGGAAAGTCTAAATAAGGGCCAATTGGCAAGACTCTTAAAAGGCCCCTGCCAAATGCGGGGGCCTTTTTTATATCGGGAAAGACAGATAATGGACTCTTCTTCTGCACTCAAACGTTTTTACAGATCCGTTGCGATTGAAGAACATGACAATGGATACGTTGTGACATTGGACGGGCGCCATCTCAAATCCCCGGCAAAACGCCCTCTGCACCTGCCGACACAAGATGTTGCAGAGGCATTGGCCTTGGAATGGGAGGCGCAAGACGAAATCATCAAACCGGCGACCATGCCTGTCATGGCCTTGGCCTCCACAACAGTTGATCGTATTGGCCAGCAACGCACCGGTGTCGTTGAACAAATTGCAAAGTACGGCGAAACAGACCTTGTCTGTTACTGGACCGATGACCCGAAAGAACTGGCAACACGCCAAGCCAACGCCTGGGTTCCTTTAATTGACTGGACCAAAAAAACATATGGCATTGAACTGAACACACAAACAGGTGTTATGCATCTGGCACAACCGGACGGCACGTTCGATGCCTTCCATAAAGTGATTGATCAATATAACGATTGGGAACTGGCAGCCCTTTCCAATGCCACCCATTGTACAGGATCCATCATCATTGCGTTGGCCTTGATGAACAATCATCTGGATGCGGATGCGGCTTTTGAAGTTTCACAAATTGACGAGACCTATCAAATCGAATTATGGGGCGAGGATTGGGAAGCCAAAGACCGGCGCGAAACCATTCTGAACGACCTCAAAAACGTCATACGTTTCCTGAATTATCTGTAAAATAAAAAAAGGGAGGCATAATCGCCTCCCAGACTGCTGACAAAGTGTTTTTAGTAAATAATTGACCAAAATCCGTCATCAACTCTCTTGAGCAAACACTTCGTCACGTATTTTTGCGTTGATGATGACGATCAGTTTTCTCATGGCGGCTGTTAAGGCCACAATTGGCCTTTTCCCTTTGGCTATCAG
>NZ_BMHV01000010.1 GCF_014641495.1 Terasakiella brassicae | reverse complement strand
AAAGTTGAACACCTGTGGGATGCCGTCAGGGATGCAATTGACAGCCTCAAACCTGACGAAATCAGAAACTATTTCAAAGCTGCGGGCTATGGACCTGAATAAGCGGGAAGTGCTCTAGATTGGCAATACGCATGACGTGGATTTCAAATGTTTGCCAGACATTGCCTTTGGTATAAGGATCATCCGCCAACCATTGATCAAGGGCTTCGCGGCTTTCAATTTCAACGTAAAGGCTGGAGCCAATCATTTGATCGTGTTCATCCAGTATCGCCCCGCCGATTAACAGGGTACCATCGGCCTTTGCCTTGCGGGCACGTTCAAAATGGGCCGGACGGGCAGCAAGCCGACGATTCATTGCATCCGGGTCGGTGCCATCGTGTGCGATAATGAGAAATTGCATGAAGGGAATCCTTTTAAAGAAAATCTGGTCTTTAGGATCATATACGATTAAATAGTTTCAATGGAAAGTTTTTCACCGACAATGCGTGCCGCCTTCTGGATGGTCTTTTTTTGTTTTACGATGGCCTGCCTGTCCGGCATGATCCGCCATCTATCCGGTGCTATACCTGCACTGGAGATGGTTTTCTTCCGTAACTTCTTTGGCTGGTTGTTTATGTTGCCGTTGGTGGCACGCGCCGGGTTTTCCATTTTAAAGACAAAACGGATCAAGCTGCATGGTGTTCGTGCCTTGTTGGGTACCGCAGCCATGTCGTGCTGGTTTATCGGTGTGACCCTTATCCCGTTATCGGAAGCCACTGCCCTTGGGTTTACGGTTCCCTTATTTACCACATTGGGGGCGGCGTTGATCTTGGGTGAAACGGTGCGTATCCATCGCTGGGTTGCTTTGATGATCGGTTTTTTGGGTGCCCTTGTGATTATTCGCCCCGGCATTGAACAAATTGAAATTGGGACGTTAATCGTTCTGGCCTCGGCTGTTTTTATTTCGTCTGCGGTTTTGATGGTCAAACATCTATCGTCTTCTGAACATCCCATGACCATTGTGTTTTATATGGGATTGTTTATGTCGCCCCTGTCCCTGATCGGGGCTGTCGGCGTGTGGGTCTGGCCGGAACCGGAACATTACATATGGCTGGTTGGTATGGGCGTGTTTGCCTCAAGCGGGCAAATCGGTATGGCAAAGGCCATGAAGCTGGTAGACGCATCGGTTTCCATGCCATTTAATTTCAGCCATATGATCTTTGCGTCTTTTATCGGTTTCTTCTTTTTTAATGAGGCTCTTGACGTATGGGCATGGGTGGGGGCGGTGATTATTTTCACCTCGACCCTTTATATTGTGCGCCGGGAAGCCAAGCTGGCGAAACAGAAATCCCGACAGGTTTTGCCTGAAGTTTAAGTCTGGTTGGCTTCATCCAGTCCCGGATCACCGATATCATCGCTGAGGGCTTCGATTTCCTGTTCGGGGACGGTGGACATTTCCATGAAATAAGCGAGGAACCACAGCAAGCCAACGCCCAGCAACCAAAAGAGAATTTGCCATGCCCAGATGGACGGAATGCCGAAGGCCCAGCCGTCCCGTCCCGCGTTTGGGGCACCGAAGATATCGTTGCCGACGACGACACCGGGGCCAATGGCAAAGAAAACCCAGATAAGGGTCAGCCCCCATGCAAGGGGGATCAAACGCCGCTTGTTCGGGGTCAAGGCAGCATGTTCTTTTAAAAAACGGTGATAACTGGCCTTATGGCTGTCTTCGGCTTCGTCTTGTGATCGAAGGGAGAGGGTGACACAGACGATCAGGTTTAGGGCAATGCCCCATCCTCCGCTGTGGATGGTCAGGGGCCAACGCCCCCACAAATCCAGACCAATGGCATGGAGCAGGGAGACGCCGAGGTTATCGGTGAAGAAAACGCCGAGAAGACCCGCAATCAGCCCTGCGCTAATGCCACGTGCGCTAAACCATTTAAACCAGCAAATCCCCAGCAATGCAGGCCACATTTGCAACCCGAAGGCCACTGCCATCCCGCCCAGCAAGACAAGGGTGTCTTTGTTCATTAAGGCGACGATAAGAGCGGCTAGCAAGATCAGAAGGACGCAGACGCGGGCGACAAATTTTTGGATACTGTGTCCGGCTTGGGGTTGAAGGCGATGTTTGTACACATCACGGGTGAGCATGGCCCCGGCGGTTGACATATAGGCCGCCCCGGCAGATTGCATCCCGGCAAGGGCGCAGACGCCAAGGAAGGCGACCAGCCAGGGCATCTGGTCCTGCACCATTGTCAGCAGATAAGGGACCAAGGTATCGGGAATATCTGAAATTTCCGGTGTTAAAATCCAGTCAATCGGCACACCACTTCCGGCGAGTGAGGGGGTTGCGCCCAGTAAATGCGTACTCATGCCCTGTGCGGTGGAGACAATAAACAGGATGCCACCCAAGATCAGACCGGAAACCCAGACTTGTTGGGGGGCAAAAGGTTTGGGCGTGTTGTTGCCGAAGCTCCACATCGAAAAGGCAGGTGAGGCCTGAACCCCAAGCATGGCCATCAGGAAGGTCAGGATCATCATTCCAGTCCAGGGGCCGCCGGTATCGGCGGTTTCAGAAACACCGCTGACAGGTTGCATCATGCCGGGGACAGCAAGGTAGGAGTTATAATCACCGCCACCGGCCCCTTTGGTCGTTCCCCACAGGCCGAATTCGGAATGTCCCATACGTTCAAGGCTGGTGAGCAGATTATCCACCCCGCCAATGGCATAGATGGCAATGGCCCCGGTTAAAATAACCCCAACAGCCAACAAGATACATTGAATGCTGTCTGCATAAGCGACCGCGCGCATTCCCCCATAGACGACATAAAGAAAGACCGCAACAGCGAGTAATAACGTGCCGGCGGTCGTGCTGATCAAGCCATCGGATAAAACGTTGAACAGATATCCGGCAGCGCCCAATTGCACACCCATGAAAGGGACAGTGAACAGAACGGCGACCACAACGGTGAGAAAGCGGATACGATCACATTGATAATAATCGCTGAGCATTTCCCCCGGTGTGACATAGCCAAACCGTTTGCCTAGCATCCATTGACGTTTGAGAAAGACAATACCTGTCAGGGGGATGACAATGGTAAAGAAGGAAATATAAGCATAAGGGAACCCGTCACGATAGATCATCGCGGGATGACCAAGAAAGGTCCAGCCGGAAAAAGATATGGCGGTGGCAGCCAGTACAAACACCCAAACCGGTAAACTGCGTCCGGCCAGAAAATAATCGCTTGCGGTGCGGGCCATACGTGCGCCCCGGATCCCCAGATAGACGCAATAAGCCCAATATAATGCAACAAACGCAAGCAACCAAAGTAGCTTCTCGTTCAAACCCTTAATCTCCCTAGTCAAAGGGGCTTTATTCGTTTTTTGTATAAGCCCCCAAGCGTGTGCCGTTCGTTTTTTTATGATAAGGCACGCCCTGCGTGGACTGATTGTTGCGCAATGTGAGACGGATTGCAACAAATCATATATAATGGGATGATATGCCCGCAATTTTATCCTATAAGGGGGCCGGGTAGGGAAGAAATGCGTTCACAAAGTAAGATATTTGCCAGACGTGTAGAGGGGTTCATGCACCCCGCCAAGGTTTGTGTGCCGTTTGGAACAACGTGCGCGGCTGCCATTGCACGTATGACGGAAGAAAAACAACCTTGTTGTATTGTCATTGATGGATACGGCAAAATTGCAGGTCTGGTGCGCACCCAGGATATCCTTGAAAAAATATTGTTTAAGCTTGGTCCGCAAACCTTGATCGAAGACGTGATGGACGATAAGGCCCTGACGGTTTTTGAAGGGGAATATCTGTATCATGCCATTGCGCGGATGCGCCGCCGTCATGTTGATGAAATTATTGTGGTTGATCAGGCCAAGCAACCGTTGGGCATCATTTCTTATCGGGAAGCTGTCGAGGCAGCAGCCAGTCGCTTAATCCAGCATATTGACCGTCTGGGCGGTGAAGGCAATTTGGATAGTCTGCGTGGGGTGAAGGCCGCGCAGGTGGAAATTGCACGCGATTTGTTTGATGATAACGTCTCAGCCGCCTATATTCAGCACCTGCTGTCCCACGTCAATAACGATATCGTTGCGCGCATCATCACGATGAACCTGGCGCATATGGAGGCCGAAGGCTGGGGCACGCCACCGGTTGAATTTTGCGTCATTGTCATGGGATCCGGCGGGCGGGGGGAAAACTACCTTTCCCCGGATCAGGATAACGGTTTTATTCTGGATAATTACCCGGACGAAGACCACGGGCGGGTTGACCAGTTTTTTCGCGAACTGGCGGCTCGCATGTGCAACGATCTAAATGAGATCGGTTTTCCCTATTGTAAAGGGTATGTGATGGCAAGCAATCCCTTGTGGCGCAAAAGCTTGTCACAATGGGTTGAACAGGTGCGTTTGTGGGGGCGTAAACGCAACGCAGCAGCCTTGCGTCTGGCTGATATATTTTTCGATTTTCAACCCGTCTGGGGGCGCTTGGACCTGGCCCATGATTTGCGCCAGAATGTGTTGAAAATGGTGCGGGAAAATAATTTCTTTTTGCAGGAAATGTATCGCGCTCAAGCCGATCATAGCGTTGGCCTTGGCCTGTTCGGGCGTTTGGCCCCTGATCCGGATGTGCAAAGCCAACATAAAATGATTGATTTGAAATATCGGGGCAGCTTGCCTTTGGTCGAAGGCATTCGTTTGTTATCCCTTCGTCATGCGCTTGAGGTGACTTCGACAGAAGACCGCATTGAGAAGCTACATAATGCCGGGGTTTTAAGCGATACAGAAGCCGATTATCTGGGCAGCGCCTTTGCGTTTCTGGTCCATATATTGTTGAAACGTCAAGTTATGGATTACCGCAACGGCGTTCTGGCTTCGCGTTTTGTCCGGTTCAAGGATCTAAGCAAGCGTGAACGTGAAAATCTACGCAATGCCTTGCGTCATATCGAGGCTTTCCGCAAACGCTTGAAGGCTGAGTTTACGGGTGATGTGTTTTAAGGCTTATCCCTACAATAAGAAAAGAACCTCCGCCCATTTGGGACGGAGGTTCTTTTAAAACGAAACGCAATAATCTGAATGTGGTTTAGCGTTCGCCCTTCAGCGCATCAGCCAGCAGGAAGGACATTTCCAAGGCCTGATTGGCATTCAGGCGCGGGTCGCAATGGGTGTGGTAACGATCACCGAGTTCGCTTTCGGTGACTTCGTAAGTCCCGCCCACACATTCGGTTACATTTTGCCCGGTCATTTCAAAATGAACGCCGCCTGCATGTGTACCGGCTGCTTTATGTGCGGCAAAGAATCCTTTGACTTCACCCAAAATCGCATCGAAGTGACGGGTCTTATATCCGCCTTCGGCGGAAACCGTGTTGCCATGCATCGGGTCACAGGACCAGACGATGTGACGACCTTCGGATTTAACGCGTTCCAGCAGCGGGATCAGGCCATCTTCGATTTTACCATCGCCCATGCGGGTGATCAGGGTCAGTTTACCGGCTTCGTTTTGCGGGTTCAAAGTGTCGATCAGTTCAATCAGGCCGTCCGGTGTCATAGTCGGGCCGACTTTACAGCCGATCGGGTTTGAAATACCGCGCATATATTCAATATGGGCTTCGTCCAGCAAACGGGTACGTTCGCCAATCCAGACCAGATGGGCAGAGGTATCATACCATTGTTCATCGTCGCTGGTGCTGTCCAGACGGGTCATGGCCTGTTCGTAGTTCAGCAGCAAGGCTTCGTGGGAGGTATAAAATTCAGTTTCGCGCAAAGACGCAACCGTGTCGCCACTGACGCCGCAAGCATCCATGAAGGCCAATGCGTCAGAAATACGATCAGACAAATCCTGATAACGATTGCCTTCCTCAGTACCGGAAACGAAATCCAAGTTCCACTTATGGACCTTGTTCAGGTTGGCATAACCGCCTTGTGCAAGGGCGCGGATCAGGTTCAAAGTCGCGGCAGACTGATTGTACATACGGATCAGGCGTTCCGGGTCCGGAATACGGGCTTCTTCGGTGAATTCCATTCCGTTGACCGCATCGCCACGGTAGCTTGGCAAGGTCACACCGTTGATGGTTTCTGTATCCGAAGAACGCGGCTTGGCAAATTGCCCGGCCATACGTCCGACTTTAACGATGGGACAGGAGGCTCCAAAGGTCAGAACAACAGCCATTTGCAACAAAACACGGAAGGTGTCGCGAATTTTGTTGGGGTGGAATTCTGCAAAAGATTCGGCGCAATCACCGCCTTGCAGCAAAAAGCCTTTGCCCATTGCAACATCGGCGAGTTCCGCTTTCAGGCGGCGTGCTTCGCCCGCAAAGACCAGCGGAGGATAAGCTGACAGGGTATCTTCAACCTGTTTTACTTTTTCCGCATCCGTATAAGTCGGCACCTGACGGATCGGTTTGCTGCGCCAACTATCTGGGGTCCATTTTTGGGCCATTGTCTGGAATCCTTAAAATCTGAAATGTGTCTCAAAATAAAATCTGTACATCTCGTATAAAAGGGAATCGACGGGATTTCCAGCAGAAAACGTAGCTTTCTTATGAAAACTATATGAAAGCTTGACGTAACGGTAAGCTGGTTGCGTATGTAAGTAATTTTATGTCGTGAAAACAAGGAAGCGGGAGGGTGGAACAAAAGGAGGGCCGTTCGTTCCACCCTCGCTTAAATCGCACATATGTCGCTGCGGGAGGGGGGCTGCATTGACATATGTTATCGCGATTATTTCCAGTGTGGCTCCTTCATAATAAATGACTGTACTAGTATATTACTAAAATAGTCAGTTATAGGGGCGAAGCCAAAAATCAAGAATCACAAGAGCCTCATCGACTGCCCCTTTTATATCCAACTAAAAAGCTCAGGTAATTGATGTTCGTCAATTACCCGACTTTAATGGTCGGACAAAGGAGGTGCTATTCCTCCTCAGGTCGTTTGTCGCGCATGGTGACAAATTCTTCTGCGGCGCTGGGGTGAATGCCGATGGTGGCATCAAACTGGGCTTTGGTTGCCCCACATTTCATGGCAATGCCAAGACCTTGCATGATCTCTGCTGCATCCGGTCCCATCATGTGTGCCCCGACGACACGGTCCGTTTTTGGGTCCACAATCAGTTTCATAAAGGTGCGTTCATCCCGCCCGGACAAGGTATGTTTCATAGCACGGAAACCGGATGTATAGACATCAACCTTGCCGTAACGTTCACGGGCCTGGGCTTCTGTTAAGCCAACGGTTCCCAAAGGCGGTTGTGAAAAGACGGCAGAAGGGATGTTTTCATAATCCACACCCGCACTTTCCCCGCCAAACAGGTGGTTGACCAATGCCATACCTTCGGCCAAGGCAACCGGGGTCAGGCAGACTCGATCGGTGGCATCACCAATGGCGTAGATGCTTTCGACACTGGTGCGGTAATTGTCATCGACTTTAATTGCCCCTTTGTCAGAAATGGCAACACCGAGGTTTTCAAGACCCAGACCGTCGATTTTGGGTTTGCGGCCTGTGGCGTACATGACGACATCGGTTTCAAGGCTTTCGCCATCACCGAGAACCAGTTCAAAATGATTGGCTTTTTTGTTGATGCATTCAACGGTGGTGGAGGACAGGATTTTGATCCCGCGTTTGGTCATTTCACGTTCCAGTTCGGATCGTAAATCGTCGTCAAAGCCGCGCAAGATACGATCCGCGCGGATAATCTCGGTGACTTCCACGCCCATTCCGGCGAAGATACCGGCAAATTCAACCGCGATATAACCGCCCCCGACAATGGTGATGCGACGTGGTAATTCCGGTAAATCCAAGGCTTCATTAGATGTAATGGCATGTTCAATGCCGGGGATTGCGGGCATCGTCGGCCAGCCCCCGACAGCAATGAGAATTTTTTCTGCTGTGTAGCGTTTTCCGGCGACTTCAACGGTGTGGGCATCAATGATCGTGCCACGACCTTGCAGCGTTTCAACACCGTTACTGGACAGGATGTTGTTATAGATCCCGTTCAAACGATCGAGTTCTTTATTTTTTGTGGCGATTAGTCGAGGCCAGTCAATGGCTGTTTGTCCGACATGCCAGCCAAATCCACTTGCATCCTGAAAATGGCCGGAAAATTCAGACGCATAGACCAGCAGTTTTTTGGGGACACAGCCGCGCAAAACGCATGTCCCGCCCACCCGGTCTTCTTCGCACACGGCGACACGTGCGCCTTTTTGTGCAGCCATGCGGCTGGCGCGTACACCACCGGATCCTGCACCGATGGTGAGGAGGTCGTAATCATATTGTTTGGACATGTCTGGCCCCTTTCAAGCAAAAGTCTGTTTTGAAGATAGAGCCGATAAAAAAAGCGTCAAGACCTATTGCCTCAACGCTTTTCAACATTTTGTGAATTTATCCGCTCGCCCTGGTCTTTTTTAGTTTCGCAAAAATGGCCTCTTTATGGGCATCCAAGACCTCAAACCCACCAATCAGGTGCCCATCGATGATAATTTGCGGGACGGTTTTTGCGCCGGTAATGCGGTCTTGCATGGCCTTGAATTTTGCCACTGTACTGACATCATGTTCTTGATAGGGAATACCGTTTTCCTGAAACATTTCCTTGGCTTTTTTACAGAACATGCAGCTGTCTTTGGTATAAATTTCAACACCCATGTGCTTTCTCCTTTTTATCTCGCTCAGTTTACGCGCCGGGGCCACAATCGATGCAGCGTGCCGGTGATACGGGGCCGAGTTCCAAGGCATTGTTCAAATCGCGAAGGGCGGTGCGAACCCCTTCTTCGACAACGGGGTGATAGAAGGGACGATCCAGCATTTCACTGACGGTCAATTCAGACTGATGTGCCCACGCCAGCAAATGCGCAATATGTTCAGCGCGTGGCCCGACCATTTCTGCACCGAGAAAACGCCCGGTTCCTTTTTCGCCATAAACCCGTAAAATCCCGTTATTCACCAACATGACACGCGAACGCCCTTGACCTTTAAAATCAACGGAGCCAACGGCAAAGTTGGCGTTGCGTTCTTCCAAGGCTTTATAACTTTCGCCAACCATCATAATTTGCGGGTCACTGAACATGACGGCGATGGGGCTGGATTTGGTGAAGGCACGGATTTCAGGATAACGGGCTGCGTTATAGCCAACGATTTTTCCTTCGTCTGCGGCTTCGTGTAGCAACGGGATGTTATTTCCGGCATCCCCGGCGATAAAGATATGGCTGGCACTGGTTTGTCCGGTTGCAAGAACAAAGTGCGGAACGCCGCGTTCATCCAGTTTAATCGAGGTATTTTCCAGCCCCAGTTTATCAACATTGGGGCGGCGGCCTGTGGCAATCAGGGCGTATTCAAAACGGTCTGTTTTTGTTTCCCCGTCTTCAATAAAATCAATTTCCACATGATCGCCGACATGTTCCATGCGGGTGACCTCGCCATGCGGATAAAAGGGGAATTCATCCATAAAGGTTTCGCGTGCCTTGAATTTAACGACATCGTCGCTCAACGGTCCGACAAGATAATCGCGACCGAACAGGGAGACACGTACACCAAGACGATGCAAGGCTTGTCCCAATTCCAGACCGATGACACCTGCGCCGAAGACAACAACGGACTTGGGTAAATCGTCCCAGTCAAAGACATCATCATTAATGATCAAGCGATCCCCAAATGCCTTGAAGGGTGGCGGCACAAAGGTGCTGGAGCCGGTGGCAATAACAATCCGGTCTGCTTCAATGATCTGACCGTTACTTAATTCCAGATGATGATCATCAATGAATTTGGCATAGGCGCGGATGCGGTTGGCTTCATTCCAGCCTTCAACGTCTTCTTTGACAAAACCGACGAAACGATCACGTTCCGATTTTACCCGGGCCATGACCGCTTTGCCATCAATCTTGGGCGGTTGGTAGGTGACACCAAAAGGTTGGGTGTGTCCGCCGAAATGGGCAGCTTCTGCCGCAGCGATTAAAAGTTTGGAAGGCATGCAGCCAACGCGGGCGCATGTGGTGCCATACTCGCCGCCTTCGATCAGGACGACATTGTCGGTGACTTTTGTGGCTTCGCGGTATGCGCCCATACCGGCTGTACCGGCGCCGATGATGGCGATATCTACTTTGCGTACGGACATGTTTCTGCCTTTCAAACGGAAGGAAGTTTAAAGAAAACGAGGGAGGCAAATAGAGGGGAAAAGAAAGCAGGAAAGAGGAAGGGCGGCTTCGTGAAGGGGCAGGGGGGCGCGGCCCTTCCTCATTTCCTTAGTGAAAAACCTTAGCGGTTTTTCAGGTAGTTCAGCATTGTGTCAGCGTCAGAAACTTCGAACGGGTCGGTCGGGCAATTGTCTGTGTAACCGTCTTCGGCAAACAGGACTTTGATCTCACCATCTTCAACGTACATGGAGTAACGCCAGCTGCGCATGCCAAAGCCGAGGTTGGATTTGTCAACCAACATACCCATTTTGCGGGTGAATTCGCCATTACCGTCCGGCAACATGAAGACGTTCTTGCGACCCAATTTCAGCCCCCACTGGTACATAACGAAGGCATCGTTTACAGACAGGCAGATGACTTCATCAACGCCTTGGGCTTTCAAATCGTCATACAGTTCTTCGTAACGCGGCAGGTGAGTGGAAGAACAGGTCGGTGTGAACGCACCGGGCAGAGAGAATACAACAACGTTTTTACCGGCGAAGATCTCTTCAGTTGTCAGATCTTTCCATTCGAACGGGTTGTCGCCTTCGATGGCATCGTTACGAACGCGGGTTTTAAAAGTGACGTTGGGTACACGTTTTTGCATGTTTCTAATCTCCAAATGTGTGTTAGTCAGTTGATGTGTTTGTTTGCTGAAAATGAATGTAGAAGAAATACGTGCATTAGTAAAATGAGTTATTTTTATAACTTCGATAGATTTTTTCTATCGTGAAAAATAGTCGTTCACCAAGTCTGTGCAATCGGCTAATGTTTTTGCGCAGACCCTTGGATTTTCAAGTGTATAAGAGGACGAAAAGAGATGATGAATTGGGCCGATCTTTTATCGACAAGCCGGATCGGAATGGACGAAGATGCCCCGGCAGGCCGGGAAGAAAGCCCTTTTTTGCTGGATTTGGACCGGATTACCTTTTCTTCTTTTTTTCGCCGTTTGCAGGATAAAACGCAGGTTCATCCCTTGTCTGTCGGGGGGCGTGTACGTTCACGTCTCACCCATTCCGTTGAAGTGGCCTCGGTCGGGCGGTCATTAGGCTTCGGTGTCGGACGACAGTTAATCGAAGGGGAGCGCGATATTCCGGCACATATCACGGCCCATGATTTCGGTTATATCGTTCAGGTCGCCTGCCTGTCCCACGATATCGGCAATCCGCCGTTTGGCCATGCGGGTGAATCCGCAATTGGTCAGTGGTTTCAGGAAAACAGGGATGTGGTGTTCAGTGCAGACATGAGTGATTCACAAAAACGCGACCTTTTGGCGTTTGAAGGCAATGCACAGGGGTTTCGTATCCTGAACAAACTGGATTATTTTCGTGAAAAGGGCGGCTTTCGTATGTCATATGCGGCCTTGGGCGCGTTTACCAAATATCCCGGTGATACGTCGATTAAAAACAGGCAGGGGATTGAGGCCAAAAAGCCCGGTTTCTGCCAATCGGAAAAAGCGATTTTTGAAAAAGTGGCTAACCGGTTGGGACTTATTCGCAGAGGGAATGACCATTTATGGTGTCGTCACCCGCTTGCTTACCTGATGGAAGCGGCGGATGATATTTGTTACCGGGTTGCCGATCTTGAAGATGGGGTCACGATGGAATGTGTGTCGTTTAAAGAGGTCGAATATCATTTGGCCCCGCTTGCGTGGTCGCACAAACATGGTGATACCATCGCGGCACGCCGGGCGCATTTGTTGTCGCAAAACTGGTATGCGGATATGGATCAGTCCGAAAAACTGGGATTTCTGCGGTCCAAAGCGATTAGCAATTTGATCAAAGCCACGGTGGATGCTTTTATCGAACATGAAGAGGACCTGTTGAAAGGTGCGTTTGATCAGGAGCTTCTTGCCGCGACACCTTTTGCACAAGAGGCCCAAGCCTGTAAAACATTTGCCGGAAGTTCCATCTTTGGCACACGGCGTAAGCTTGAAATTGAAACAGCCAGTTATGAGGTGCTGGGCTTTTTGCTGGATGTTTTCTGCCGTGCCATGCTGGAATTTGAAAAATGCGGCGGGGATATTAAGCGCATGTCGGCGAAACATAAACATGTGATCCGCCTGCTTGAATACCCATTTGTGTTCAAGAATGATCGTTATGAACATTTGATGCAAGTCAGTGATTTCGTCTCTGGACTGAGTGATCGTGCTGCCGTAAATATGTTTAAAGTCTTAAAAGGTATTTCGCTTTAATAACGCAAAGGCAAAGTTGTAAAATGTCGAATAAAGGGGTCATTTATATTGCTATTAGCCTGATCGCAATCGCGGCGGCTTATGCGTTTATCCAACTGTCAGGATCATATGCGAAGATTGATCCGCAGGATGAAAAGATGGTTGCACGTGGACAACAGATTTATGGGCTTTATTGTGCGGAATGTCATGGCATCAAGCTGGAAGGTGAAACGCCCGATTGGCGTACAACAAAGGCCGATGGAACCTTACCGGCCCCGCCCCATGATGAAACCGGCCATACATGGCACCATGATGACCAGTTGTTATTTGATTATACCAAACGTGGCGGTGCGGCTTTGGGACCGGAAGGTTTTAAAAGCGGGATGCCGCCCTTCGGGAAAATTCTGAGTGATATGGAAATTCGCTCGGTGCTGGCTTTTATTAAAAGCCGTTGGCCCCGCGAAATTCAGGATCGCCAACAACGTCTGAGTGATGCGCTGAAATAAGGAATTAATGCGCAGATTGTTCGGGGGTGACGCCGAGATTGGCAAGATCATGCATGATGTGATTGTAAATATCATGGATCTTTTGGCTATCAGAAAGCCGGTTTTCGCACTCTATGGAAGAAACAATGATGCTGTGAAAATCGTTTGCATGGGTTGCCCCGCTTTCGTGCAAACGGCACAACAGGCCATGCAGATTGACACCATACATGTAATCATCTTCGTTATAAGGGCAGGTAATAAGTTTGCCGCCGATTTCCATATATTCCTGTGACTGATACATAAGCGAACCTGTTGCACGTTCAAACCACTATAACGTTTAATTTAACGTGCTGCCGATGGGGCTTCATCACTCAAATGAGTGAGGCTTGATGATAATCGGATCAGGTTTCGGATTGATTTTTAAACTCGGGTGTTGGTTCGTCCTGTGGCAGGATATCCCCGAAGAAATCTTCTAGAAGCTGTTCAAGCTGTTCGGTCTTTTTACGGATAAAAGGCTTGGTGCTTTCCAGTCCGATTTCGCCCGCACATGTGGCTTCTGCGCCAGCGCATTGGGCGATGCAACTTGCTTGGCTGCCTTCGCTATCCAGTTCGAAACAATTTGCAACACATTGATTGTGCTGGGCAAAACATTCTTTTAAACTGGTTTGTCCATAAGCAAAAACGGGAAAGAGAAAGCTTGCAATAAAGACGGCGGCGAGTTTCATGGGACGGCTCAATCTGAAATAGCTTGAAATTGGAATAAAAGAATAGCCTATATGGCAGGAACTTGTCCAATATACTATTTTCGTGCAAATGTGCAAAAAAAGTAAAAGCCTTGAAGGATATCGCATGACGCAATTAAGCCTGTTTACCCTGACCAATCAGATTGAAAACGACAAAGTCAGTGTTAATCATCTGTTTTTTCCGGCGCATTCGCAAACCCAATGGCATCGCCATGAACGCGATTATGTCATTGTACCGATGGAGGACGCAGTCTTGAGGATGGAGAGCGATAAAGGCGTGCAGGATGCGGTGTTAAAACGCGGACAATGTTATTATCGGGATGCGGGTGTTGAACATAATGTGATTAACGCCAACGATTTTGATGTCACGTTGATTGAAATCGAGATCAAGAAGTAATCGACTGTTTCTAGGTTCGAAAAGGGGGAGGCTAAGGCTCCCCGTTATGTTCAAGCTGTTTTTTGACGTTGGGCCTGAATGCTCAACGCAATGCCAAAGGCAATGATACCGGCCCCGATCCATGTGGTGACATCGTAACGTTCCCCCAAAAACAGAACGGCGCAAACCAAGCCAACAGCGGCTGATACATAACCGATTTGGCTGAGCAAAACAGGGCCACCAACTTTTTGCAGTCTGAAAAAAGCGGGGAAGATCAGGCCGGAGACCAAGAGTTGCAGGAGAACAACAACCGGTGTGTTGGTGATTTCACCGAAACTGGCATCCGTTTGATAAAAGAAAATCAGGCCGCTGTAAAAAAGGACCGCGATGGTATGGCTCCAGAATGCAAGGCTGTCGGGCTCGCCTTTATCGGGCCAATCCAGTGTGCGATAGATATTACCAAGGGCGAGGCAAAGGGGGACGCAAAGGGCGAGAACAATCAGTTCCCACGGCGGCGCGTCCGGTAAACTGCCTTTACTGATACTGACAACGGCAGTGCCGATCAGACCGAAAAGGATACCGATCAAGCCGATACGGTTCGGGATATTCATGCGCAGGTTAAGGGCAAAAAATAAGGTGAAGACCGGAGATAGGGCAAACATTAATCCCATATATCCTGCCCCCATGCGTAACATCACGCTGAAAAGCAGTAAATTGGGGATGATATAGGACAGGATGGCGGATAAAACGATATAACGCAGTGTTGATTTTCTTGGAAAAATAAGTTTTTTCTGCGAAATCAAAACCGGAAACAACAATAAACACGCCCCCAACGAGAAGACAAAAGCCCAAACCGTTGGCGATATCGCAGCCTCAGCCGCCAATTTTCCCAAGGGAAAGTTAAACCCGATCAAAAGTCCGGTGATTAAGAGCAAGGCAATGGGGTTTTCACTGATTTTATTCATGTTGAAAGACTCCATCAAATGCGATTTGGTCCAGTGTAAAACGATTACTGGGGTGTTCACGCGCGCGCAGATCTTCGTTCAGTTTATCAGGATGGTCATTTTTACCCAGAGCCAAGGCAATTTGAACCTGATAGCGTTCAGGAAAGCCCAAATATGCGGCTGCTCTATCTTTGAAAATACCAGCCATTGCATGTGCACTATAGCCCATGATGGTGGCTTGCAATGCCAATTGTGCCCAAGCCGCCCCACTGTCAAAATGATGATAATGAGAGGCGCGCGGCCCTTCGCCATTTTGTCCTTCGACCAGACTGTCGGAAGCCAAAAAGACAAGCGCACTGGCATTTTTGGCCCATCCGGCATTGAACGGGTCGAGAAGGTCAAGGTAGTTGCCCCAATGGCTATCGTTTCGCATGCTGTAGGTGAAACGCCACGGCTGAATATTATAGGCCGAAGGCGCCCAGCGTGCGGCATCTAATATGGTCAGTAAATCGTTTTCCGGCAAATCAGCCTGTGCATCAAAAGAACGGGGCGACCAACGTTGCAGAAACGCCGGATGAATGGGATGAGTGGACTGTCGGGGGGATGTCATCGTTTGTAAGCCTTTACTTTGTTGTGGGGGGCGGGTAGTTTGTTTTGGTAATTTGATATAATATAGTTTGATATCAAATTACTTTACATGAAGCTACATAGGGTATCTTGTACGATGAGTCAAGACAGAGTGATCAATGTCTGTTCCAAAAACACGGATGATATTTTGACCCAATGGCAACGTGAACGCCCGGATATTGATCCGACATCAATGGCGATCTGTGGTGATGTGTGGCGGGCCAGCGAAGTGTTGCGCCGGGGTGTCATGGTAAATTTGGCCCGATATGATCTGGATTTCCCACAGTTCGATGTGGTGATGACGTTGCGCCGTCAGGGAAAGGGCGAAACCTTATCGCCATCTGTTTTGGCAAAAGAGATGATGTTATCGACGTCTGCGATGACCAACAGGTTGGATCGACTGGAAAAATGCGACCTGATTCAGCGGATTGTGGATCCGAATGACCGCCGGGGCCTTAAAATCATGTTAACCGAGGCCGGTTTTGCCTTGGCAGAAGAAATGGTGGTGTCTCATGTAGAGACCGAAGACAAAATGCTTGAAAAACTGAGCGCTGAGGAAGGGGCCCAGTTACGCGATTTATTGTCCAAAATCGGTTGATTGCAGAAAACCAAATTTCGGGATTGAGCGCCCCCCTTCTCTTTAAGAGCAGATAATTTGCCTTGTATTAACTTTAAACTTTGTCTAAAAGACCTCAACTCACTTAGGACTCGTTCTCTTGAAACGAGTGGCTATTCTGGCCGCCAACCCGCCAGACAACCCTGATTTTATAAACCTTTTGACGCAATAGCCTTATTGCGATGGTTTCTTTTGTGGTTTTTCATGCTACCCTTTTCCAAATATATGCACGAGTGGGGCCTTAATATCCGGGGTGATATTCTCTCCGGCCTTGTTGTCGCCCTCGCTCTTATTCCCGAAGCTATTGCGTTTTCCATCATCGCAGGCGTAGACCCCAAGATTGGGCTGTATGCCTCTTTCTCAATTGCTGTGGTGACTGCAATTGCAGGCGGGCGTCCCGGTATGATTTCCGCAGCCACGGCGGCAACGGCGGTCTTGATGGTGACACTTGTGAAAGATCATGGCTTGCAGTACCTGTTGGCCGCAACTATTTTCGCAGGCTTGTTGCAAATTCTTGCCGGGTTTTTGCGGCTTGGCTATGTGATGCGGTTTGTCTCCAGATCTGTGATGACAGGCTTTGTCAATGCGTTGGCAATCTTGATTTTTCTGGCCCAAATACCAGAATTGGACCCCGGGCGCGTTCCGTTTCTGACATATATTCTGGTTGCCGCCGGGCTTGCGATTATCTATCTCTTCCCTTTAATAACCGAGGCCATTCCTTCGCCATTGGTAACGATTGTTGTACTGACAGGTTTGACAGTTTATTTCGGGTGGGATGTGCGCACTGTCGGGGATATGGGCGAGCTTCCCGATACATTGCCTATATTCTTGCTCCCCGATATTCCCTTGAATTTTGAAACCTTGCAAATCATCTTCCCCTATTCGGTGGCGGTTGCGGCTGTGGGGCTTTTGGAAAGCTTGATGACCCAGCAAATCGTCGATGACCTGACCGATACGGGTAGTAATCGCAATATGGAATGTATTGGACAGGGCATAGCCAATAGCTTGACGGGTTTTATCGGTGGTATGGCAGGATGTGCGATGATCGGGCAATCCATTATTAACGTAAAATCCGGTGGTCGCGGGCGGCTATCTTCTTTTTCCGCCGGGGTGTTTTTGTTGATTATGGTTGTTGTTCTTGGCGATATTGTCGCTCGCATCCCTATGGCGGCGCTGGTTTCGATTATGATTATGGTTTCGATCGGGACATTCAGCTGGTCGTCCATTACCAACTTGCGACAGCATCCGCACTCTTCCTCTATTGTGATGGTAGCAACCGTTTTCTTTGTTGTTTATACGCATAATCTTGCCATCGGCGTTCTTGTCGGTGTCCTGCTGTCCGGTATTTTCTTTGCGTGGAAAATCGCACAGATTTTCCGCGTCACAACATTGATCAGCAAAGACGGGCGTCACCGTACCTATACGGTGGAGGGACAGCTTTTCTTTGCGTCTTGCGATGACTTTATGAAGGCTTTTGATTTTAAGGAAGCCGCAGAGAAAGTGACGATTGATGTCAGTCATGCCCATATATGGGATATTTCTTCGGTTGCCGCCGTCGATATGGCTGTGCTTAAATTCCGCCGTGAGGGGGCCGAGGTTGAATTGATCGGCCTGAACGAGGCTTCCGAAACCATTGTGGACAAACTGGCTATTCACGACAAGCCGGGCGCGATGGATAAACTTTTGGGGCATTAAGGGGAAAAACAATGACTGAACATACATTAATCGCACTTGTTGACGGTTCTGCATATTCTGAAAGTGTTTGTTACTATGCGGCCTGGGCCGCCAAACGATTGAACGCCAAGGTCAAGGTCTACCATGTTATGGGGCCGCGCGAAGGGTCAGACAGTCAGGATTTAAGCGGTGCCATCCGGTTGGGTGCACGCTCCAGACTGCTTAAAGAACTGAGCGAACTTGATGAAAAGCGAGGCAAACTTTCACAAGAGCAAGGACGCGCCATTCTGGAAGATGCACAAGGGATTATTTCACCCAATGGCGAGGTTGATGTTGAAACCCGTCTGCGTCAGGGGGATCTGTTGGATACAATCCTCTCGAAAGAAGAAAATGCTGATCTCATTCTCATCGGGAAAAGGGGCGAAACCCGGGGATCTTTGGATGGGCATCTTGGTTCGAATTTTGAACAGATTGTTCGCGGGTCGCACAAGCCAATTTTGGTCGCCAATCATGCCTTTAAAACAATAAAAAATATTTTGGTTGCCTTTAATGGTGGAACGGCATCGTTAAAGGCTGTTGACTATATCGCACAATCCCCCCTGTTTTCAGGTCTGGAGGTCAGTCTTGTTTATGCGGGAAAAGAAACACCAAAAATTGAAAAATCCATGCAGGAAGCCAGCGAGAAACTTGCCGCTGTAAATATGGTTGCAAAAACCGTCATCAAAGACGGTACACCGGAAACCATCCTGTCCCAAATGACCAAAAACCACGATAATCAAATACTGGTCATGGGGGGATACGGTCATTCATGGTTAAGAACGCTTTTAACAGGTTCGACGACAACACATACAATTCAATCATGTAAGGTGCCTATTTTTATCATTAATTAATGCCACCCCATTGTAAAAAGGAGCATACTCGGGGGGTTAGCTATTTTGGGCCTCGTGAACATCGTGCAAGAATTTCACCACATGTTGCTGCAATTCGTCACTTTCATGCAAAAGCGCATTGGCAGAATCAAAGACCATTTGCGACATGGTTCCGGTTTCACCTGCCGCTTGGGCCACCCCCTGAATATTGCGTGACACTTCCTGCGTTCCTTGCGCGGCCTCTTCCACATTGCGGGAAATTTCAGCGGTGGACGCATTTTGTTCTTCAACCGCGCCAGCAATTGCTGTTGACAGTTCATTCACGCGTGCGATCACATTGGAAATCGCCCGAATGGCCTCAACGGCATCGCTTGTCTCGCCTTGCACCTGACTGATTTGCTTGCGAATTTGTTCGGTTGCCTCACCTGTCTGGCTCGCCAGCATTTTGACTTCGGATGCGACAACGGCAAAGCCTTTGCCCGCATCCCCCGCGCGTGCCGCTTCAATGGTGGCATTTAAGGCCAGCATGTTGGTCTGGTCTGCAATATCATTAATCAGATTGATCACATTGCCAATTTCATCGGCAGCTCCGGCCAGTCGTTCAATCTTCTGATTGGCTTCTTCCGTTTGACGAACGGCATCGGTTAAAATGGAGCTGGACTCGGAAATTTGACGGGAAATTTCTTCAATTGAAGCGGTTAATTCCGTGCTCGCGGCTGAAACGGTCTGGACATTTGCCGTTGCTTCTTCCGTTGCGGCCGAAACAGCCGTGCTTTGTTTTTGGGTTTGTTCGGCATTGGCAGATAAGGTGTTTGCCGCACCATGCATTTCTTCGACTGAGCCTTTTACGGTGGTCAGCATATCGGTGATAACCTGATCAAAGTTCTTGGTCAGTGCCTCAATTTTCTTCTGTCGGTTTTCACGCTGGATCACCCGTTCTTTTTCTTCAGCTTCCAGCCGGACGCGCTCAATCGCATTATCTTTAAAGACCTTGACGGCCTGTGCCATGTCACCAACTTCATCCCCACGATCATGGTAAGGGATCTCAACGGTATTATCGCCTTTCGCCAAAACATTCATCGATTCTGTAATACGGGTAATCGGGACGGTAATTGTTCGGGAAAACAGAAGCGCGACAATCGCACCGATTACAGAAATAGCCAAAACCAAACCAATACTGGTGTTACGTACTAAAGTTGCCGTTTGCATGGCCTCTTCGACATCAACTTCGGCGATAATGGCCCATTTTGTATTTAAAAAATCTACCGGTGTATAGGCCGACAATACATCTATGTTGCGATAGTCTTGAATTTCATGGACCCCGGTTTTGCCTTGTAAGGCTTCTTTAACCGTTTGGCTTTCTACTTTATTTTTTAAAATTGTACTTTCTTTGGAAAAGCGCGAATCACTACGCATCAGATAGTCTGACCCCACAATATAGGTTTCCCCGCTTTCCCCCATACCTTCGGCAGATTGCATAATGCGGTTAATCTCGCCAATCGGCATCTGATAGACCAATACGCCGACGAGATCGGAGTTCTTCTTGAAAACCGGCATGCCAATAAAGCTGGCGGGCGCATCGGCACTGGGCGCGTAGGGACGAAAATCTTTGAAAACGGCACCATTATCTTGTGGATTTTTTATAATATCGCGGAAAAGAACACCAAGTTCGCTTTTTGCCCAATCCCCATTATTGAGGTTTGTCGCAAAATCCAGTTCTTTAAACACGCTGTAAACGACATTCCCAGCCGGGTCGATTAAGAACACATCATAGTAATTGCGGGCTTCCAGCAATGTACGGAAGTAAGGGTGAAACTCGCCATGAACCTCATCATAAGGCGTCCCGGTCGCGGCTTTTAGCAATTTGTGTTTTTCGCCTGATGGATTCGGGTTATCCGTAATATAAGCCTGTTGCAAGCGTTGCTTTTGTTCACCGCCAAGGGAAGCCCAGCTTTCTTCAAACCCGGTTAAGGCTTGCGCCACAACGGGATTGTGGGCCTGAATTTTCAAATCGCTGGAAATAATATCCAAATAGTTGGAAAGTTCTGATTCACGGGCCGCAACCAATGAGACAAGCTTGTTGCCTTCTGACTTTTCAAAGCCATCGGAAACCTCGAATAAGATGATTGTACTCAGCAATACGCCTGTCATAATCATAAGAAGGACCGTGAAGACAGGCAACTTCTTCGAAATTTGAATATTTGATAATGTCATTGCTCTTTCCCGACCTATATTATTTTTTTCACTGTAGTTTTTACAAAAACTCTTATTCGATGAGCGCCAAACAAGTATGTAACTTAAGGTTAGTATGATTATAATTATCAACTGGAGATTAATATAAGGGTTTTTTTGTATTAATTTCAATACATATAAATATCTACCTTAAACTTTGTTTCTCGCTTGCAAGCCTAGTGCGACTATGTGACAACAAAATGAACAAGGAAAAGGGTGTTTGATGGACTTTACAGACGAACAATTACAACGTTACGCACGCCATATCCTGTTGCCCGAAGTCGGTGGGGAAGGTCAGGCCAAGTTGTTGAATGCCAAGGTTTTGGTTGTCGGGGCCGGTGGGTTGGGGGCACCTGTTCTGATGTATCTGGCTGCAGCAGGCGTCGGCACCATTGGCATTATTGACGATGACGTTGTCGATTTATCCAACTTGCAGCGCCAAATTATTCATGCCACCTCGACCCTTGACTTGCCCAAAGTCGAAAGTGCTAAGGAACGGATGCTGGCGATTAATCCGGGGCTGAACATTCAGACCTACCGCAAACGGCTGACGCCGGACAATATTTTATCGATCATCGCTGATTATGATATTGTCGCAGATGGAACGGATAATTTTGAAACCCGTTTTCTCATTAACGATGCGTGCTATTTTGCGAAAAAGACGTTGGTTTCTGCCGCTATTCTGCGGTTTGATGGGCAACTTTCCACATTCAAAGCCCATGAAGAGGGCGAAGACAAACCCTGTTATCGTTGCATCTTTCGCGAACCGCCACCGCCCGGTCAGGTGCCAACCTGTTCGCAAGCCGGGGTGCTGGGGGCCATTTGCGGTACGATGGGGTCTTTACAGGCAACGGAAGTCTTGAAAGAAATTATGCAAATCGGTCAATCCATGTCCGGTCGATTGATGATTTATGATGCGCTTTATACCGATTTTCGCACCGTCAAAGTCAAACGCGACAAGGGGTGCCTGCTGTGTGGGGAACACCCGGAAATTGTCGACTTATCCATTCATAAGAAGGAATAATCGGTTGCGCATGGGTTTTCTTTTCGCTCTGCTGATTTTATTGATCGCCCAAAACGTACAGGCGGCGGACAAGATCCATTTGCGCGGTATCAAAGGCCATGACGACCGCGTTTTAATCGAAAAATATCAATACCCCTGGAGCGCCATCGGACGGCTGAATTCCGAAGTCGGTGGGTTTTGCAGCGCTACCCTGATTGCACCGAAACTGATTTTAACGGCGGCCCATTGCCTGTGGAATAAAAAGCGCAAAGTCTGGTTCAAACCGCACACGTTACATTTTCTTCCCGGTTATCGGCGTGGCAGTTACAATGCCCATGCCAAGGGCAAAAAATTCCATATTGCCCCCGGCTATAGTCCAAAAAAAATTAATAATTTGCCTAAATCGGCCAACGACTGGGCCTTGGTGGAACTGGCAACCGATATCAGCCCCGTTGTCGGCACCTTTGCCTTGGCTCAAACCAGCCTGCAAGCCTATAACCGGTTAAAGCAGCGCAATATTCATTATGTGCAAGCCGGATACAGTCAGGATAAGGCTCATATTCTGAGCATTGACAAAAAATGCCAGCTTCAAAAATATGATCCTGCATTGGATGTGGTTTTTCATAATTGCGATGCGGTGAATGGCGATTCAGGTTCACCTATCTTTTATCTGGAAAACGGCGTTCCGACACTGGCTTATATTCATGTTGCAACCACACGTACAGGCGAATCCCAAGGCGTTGCGGTCAGCCTGAAGCGCATTGTAGACTATTTAAAAAAGAACGGGATGTGGACGCAGGCACAAGGCGCGAGTAAGCCGAGTGCGCCTAAATCTTCGAACGAACGAAAACAAAATAAGTCACAAAGCTCAGCACTCCCATCACCGCTATGGCGCTGACCATTGGTAAATGCGTCCCGTTATGTAACAGGCCGACCGAACCACCCACACAGGCGGCAATGGTCATTTGCAAAAAACCCATCAAGGCAGAGGCCGACCCCGCCATTTTGGGAAACGGGCCAATGGCGCCGGCCATTGAATTGGGCATCACCAAACCAACGGCAACCATAAACAAGACCATCGGGGCGACCACACTGGTTGCCGTATGGCCACCCATGTAGGCAATCCCGGCCAATAGCAGCCCCGCAACCATCGCAAGACTGCTGCCATAACGTAACATGCGGGGGCCACCCAATTTGCGCGAAAAACGTCCCGCCAACAAGGTGCCGCTGATATAGCCGCACACCACGACCCCGAAACAAATTCCGTAGATGTTCGGTTCCAGCCCGAAAATGTCGATAAAGACAAAGGAGGATCCTGAAATAAACGCAAATAGGCCCGAGAACACGAAACTATTAAGCAAAACATAGCCCAGAAACTCACGATGTTTGAGCAATTGCGCGTAGTTGCCGACAATACGGGCGGGCTTCAGGGCTTCGGGGTTTTGGTGTGCGTTTGTTTCCCGGATCAGCAAGAAAACCAGACCGATCAGAATGAAGGCAAAAATACTGATGACGACAAAGTTTGCCTGCCAGCCAAACCAGACCTGTAAATAGCCGCCGAACATGGGTGCGACAGCCGGGGCCAAGGCCATGGCAGATCCCATATAGGCCAGCACCTGTGCCGCGCGTTCCTGTCCATAAACATCGCGCACAATGGCCCGCCCCAATACCGGGCCACTACAAGCACCAAAGGCCTGAAAAAAACGCGCTAAAATCAACCCTTCAATCGTGGTTGATAAGAAACAGGCGACACTTGCCGCCCCATAGACGGCAATGCCGAATAAAAGAACCGGGCGGCGACCGAACCTGTCTGATAAGGGGCCATAAAATAATTGTGAAACCGCAAATCCGGCTAGAAATACACTTAATGTTAACTGAACTTGAGAAACCGTTGCACCAAAATCCGTTTTCATGGCAGGTAAAGACGGTAAATACATGTCGGTTGAAAGCGGACCAAAGGCAACAAGTGCCGTCAAAATAGCCGCAAACAAAAACGATTCAGGACGAAGCATTGAAAAGACCATTTAGTTACATTTGCAACTTTTATAGCCTTTTCCCCAGATCAAGTAAAGCCGCTAAATCACCTTGTTCCCGCCAAATGTCTCTAATGCTTCCTCCAGACTGCCGCGTAATTCTCGGCGGTGTTCCAGCTTGTTACGCGCGGCTTCGGGTAATTCATCCATTGATAAGGCGCCTTTGAGCATCAAAATCTCGATTAAATCTTCCAAAACCCGTACCATTGCCAAATCACTTTGGGTTAAGTCGAGTAAGGCTTCATGCGCAT
The DNA here is from genome assembly GCF_014641495.1 of Terasakiella brassicae. Classification (GTDB taxonomy): domain Bacteria; phylum Pseudomonadota; class Alphaproteobacteria; order Rhodospirillales; family Terasakiellaceae; genus Terasakiella; species Terasakiella brassicae. The sequence continues at coordinate 113,848 of NZ_BMHV01000010.1, read as the reverse complement.
CACCTGACGCGTGTAAAAATGCGAGAACATCTGGATGGTTCATCGCCAATTCTTCTTCAAAGCCAGCCTGTGCCGTTCTGACCAAACCTGTAATCTGGCCGTTTGTGTTACGTTGAACAAATGGCATGTGCACCTCCCTTACCAGATTTTTCTTATAGCTTGTCTGGTATGGCGAAAAAAGACAACTGTAATCGCGCTTAGGTTCAAAGTCCGCGCAGAAAAGCCGGACGAATGCCTTGTTGTGTCTGTAAAGACGTGCGTACCTGTGCAACCAGACGGGCCTGATCTTTTGGCAGATTGCCCGCCAATGCCAAAGCGTTTGAGGCATGATTGGACCGAAAGATCACCGGGGCAGGTGGCTTGATATTGCTCAGCAGGCGTTCCAGTTCCGTCAGCACGGCAATATCGCTTTGCCGTTCAAACGGTTCGCCAAATTTGGTCATAAATTCGTCATAGGCAATCTCTTCGAGATAGAGCTGCAAGGTTGACAAATAGTTCACAGGCGCCTGAGACAGTAATTCAACCGTCCCATCAATATGTTCTTCCCAATATTTCTGACCGCCCAGCCCCAAAATAACCGTTGCGGAAATTTTTAAGCCAGCCTCTCGCGCCTTGATCAAGGCTTCTGCAATTCCTTTTTGCGAGGCCCCTTTGGTGATTTTTTTCAACATCACCGGCGCACCGGACTCGATACCGACATAAAACAACGGCATTTTACGGGCGGCCAGTTCGGACAATTCTTCTGGCGTTTTTTTCAGAATATTGCCCGGCGTGGCATAAGCCGAAACCCGGTTAAGGTTGGGAAAACACGCCGCCAACTTATCCAAAATCGCGCGCAAACTTTCCATCGGCAGGGTTAAGGCATCCCCATCGGCTAAAAAAATCCGATGGGCTTCGGGCCAAACACGGGCTGCCTGCTCGATATCAACAAACACATCTTCCAACGCACGGGCGTGATATTCTTTTGTCTTGTACATGGAACAAAAAGAACACTGATTAAAACTACAGCCCAGCGTCGCCTGAATAATCAAATTATTGCCTTCAGACGGCGGGCGATAAAGGGGCATGTCGTAGGATAGCATTTCGTATCTCTCTCAGAAGACGTCATTCCCAACTCGATTGGGAATCTTTTCGGCCACAAAGTTCCTCGCATTTGCGACGATGCCGTGATGGATGGAGTATCACATAGCCCTTATTCCATCAACTCTTTCAAATAACGTTGTGGGTTGTTCAAAAAGGTCTTGGTGATCTTGTAATGCTCGGTTTCTTCAAATTCAACATCGCGTAAACCAGCTGTCGTAAATTCAATGATACGCGCATTTGGATAGGCCAACAGGGTCGGTGAATGGGTTGCGATAATCAGTTGGGCATTGCCCGATTTTTCCCATTGGCTCAGCAACGACAGAAAGGTCAATTGACGTTGCGACATAGGCCGTTTCCGCCCATCATAATAACCGCTGCTGCTAAGGTTGAAGACTTTGCACTTCAAAGATTTATAATGTCAGCAAACAAATGTTTGATTGGCGAATTAGAATGACTGGCGTGGACGATCAAATGAAACATGCGAGAGCAAAGAGAAAAGTAATATAAAGGTATACTGTTTCCATTAAGCACGCGCCCATTTGTGGTAGAAAAAGAAAAGCGGCTCGAGAGCCGCTGTTTCCTTAGGATGATGGCGGACAGAGAGGGATTCGAACCCTCGATGAGCTGTTAACCCATACCCGCGTTCCAGGCGAGCGCCTTCAGCCACTCGGCCATCTGTCCGCAATATCTTTCGATAAGCTGTTCTTGCATAAAGCAAGTGTGCTGGAACGAGGGCGGAAACTATAGAAAAGGACGTAAGCCTGCAACTGTTTTTTTTGTTTTTACAGAGATTATTTTGCTCACTTGCGCCACCGCAAGACAATCTCTGCGATTTTTGTTATAATTAGGGGATGAAACAGAATAGCCTGTTTTGCAGTCAGAATGCAGGGGAGATGTATCATGTCTATTGATGTACAAGGTGTCATTCAGGCCTTAAGTCGGGCGGTGGAAGTATCCCCCGGTGATAAGGGGCATACGCTTTATCCGGTGATTACAATTTCACGCGATCTAGGCACCGGCGGCGAGGAAATTTCGCGTCTGCTGGCGGAACGGTTGGGGTTGGATATTTATGATGAAAATATCATCGATGCGATTGCTCAACGCTCCGAAGTGAATAAAAATGTTTTGAAAACGTTACACGAGAAAGTCAGTTCAGCCAGTGACTCGTGGTTGTATGCGATGGTGACGGGTAAGAATGTTTCGCGCACAGACTATATCAACGCGCTGGTGACGGTGATCCGCTGTATTTATCACAAAGGCGGCATTGTTATTGGTCGGGGTGGTCATGTGGTTTTGCAAGGCCGTGATGTGTTGCGGGTCCGGTTAACCGGTTCAAACGAGGCGTGCGCAAGACGGGTTGCCCATCGTGAGCGCCTTAGTCTGTCGGAGGCCAAAGCACGCTGTAAGGAGGTCAATCAGGAACGGGCAAAATTCGTCTGGAATATGTTTGGTTCGCGATTGAATGATCCGACTAATTTCGATCTGACAATCAATACGGATCATTTTGCCCACTATGAACAAGTCGTGGAAATTTTGCTTCGCAGCATGGAAATGATGGGATTTTCGCAACGCAGAACAGGAATGACCAGCAGGTAATTTCTTTCAAAAGGGCTTGTAAATGTCGAGACCCCCTTTACATTCAGGGGAGAGCGTGGCAAAGCAGTCAGCTCGTTCGAAAAAAGCCCGAAAGGTCGATCTCCTGTGATGATGTATGTTTTGATTGCGATTGGTTTCGTCTTGCTGTTGGTAGGTGCGGAATTTCTCGTCAAAGGTTCTGTCGGTCTGGCGCGTCGTATCGGTGTATCGCCCTTGGTGATTGGCATGACTGTGGTGGCGTTTGGCACCAGCGCGCCGGAATTCGTGGTGAGCCTTGATGCGGCGCTGAAGAATGCCGCCGGGATTGCCACGGGTAATATCATCGGATCCAATATTGCCAATATCCTTTTAATCTTGGGGATAACGGCCCTGATCAAACCTGTACAGGGAGATCCCGGCGCGGTTTTGCGTGATGGGGTGATCTTGCTGGTCTGTTCGGCTGTTTTTACGGCTTTATGCTGGTTTGGTATCCTGGATGTCACGGCAGGCTTCATCCTGTTTGGGATGTTTATCTGTTTTCTGTTTTATTCCTATTGGCGCGAACGTCATGGTGCCGACCCGGAAATGGCAGAACTGCATGCGCATGAAGCGGAAGAAATCGAAGTGCCGGACAATATCTGGCTGATGCTGGTGATGACCATTGGCGGGATTGCGGCGGTTGTATATGGTGCAGAGCTGTTGGTGGACGGGGCCACAGAAGTTGCGCGCCTTTATGGGGTTCCTGAAGAAGTCATCGGGCTGACGATGATCGCAATCGGGACCAGCCTGCCGGAACTGGCGGCCAGCGGTATGGCGGCCTTGCGCGGGCATACCGATGTGGCCCTTGGCAATGTGATCGGTTCCAACCTGTTTAACGTTCTGGGTGTTTTAGGGCTGGTTGCTTTGATCCAGCCTTTGCCGGTTGCTCAGCAATTGTTGGATTTCGATCTTTGGGTTATGATGGGAGCGACGATCCTGCTGGTGCCGTTTATGGTGACACGATGGGAATTGTCGCGCAAAGAAGGCTTCGTTTTTGTCCTGTGTTATGCGGCTTATATTTCAGCACAAGCCTATGGCGTTGAAAATCTTCTGGCACAGTTTAGCTAGGATTGAAAGGCGAAGGAGCGTTGGTGAAGGTGAAAAAAGTGGCTTTAATCACCGGCGCAGCCCACCGCATCGGCGCTCATATCGCGCAGGAAATGGCGGCTCAGGGCTGGGCGGTTGCTTTGCATTATCATGGCTCCCGCGAAGATGCGGCCCATGTCTGTCATGTGATAGAAAAAGCCGGCGGGACGGCCTGTGCGTTTAGTGCGGATTTTTTAAACGAAGAAGATGTTCAAAATCTGATCCCGGTGGTCAAGGCCCAAATGGGGCGCGTGGATGCCCTGATTAACAATGCATCGGTTTTTGAAAATGATACGGCTTATGATGCAACGCGCCAAAGCTGGGATTTGCACATGGCGGTCAATTTGCGTGCGCCTTTTGTTTTGTCGCAAAATTTTGTTTCGGTGCGGCCTGCGGATACGCCCGGAAATATTATCAATATCATCGATCAACGGGTCTGGAACCTGACCCCCCATTTTGCCAGTTATACAATTTCCAAGGCGGGACTGTGGACAATGACGCAGACATTGGCGCAGGCTTTTGCCCCGAATGTGCGGGTCAATGCGATTGGGCCGGGGCCGACATTGGCCAGTGCGCGCCAGTCTGCTGAGGACTTTGAGCAACAGTATTTGTCCGTTCCACTAAAAAAACCTACCGATCTTGTGGAAATTTCCAACGCTGTGTTGTATATCCTAGGCGCACAAGCGATGACGGGGCAAATGATTGCCCTTGATGGCGGCGAACATTTGGGTTGGGCGCAAGGCGACAACCACACACCGCCAAAAGAATAACAGACCGATAGGTAAAGCCGATGAGCGCGTTTCAAGCCGAGAATGTCCAACCGCTTCGTATTGCCGATGCGAAAGCCGCCGTGCGTCATGTATTTATTCGTGACCTCGTTTTATTATGTTCTATCGGTGTTTACGAACACGAACACGATGCCCCGCAGCGTATTCGTGTCAATCTGGACCTGACGGTAAGCGAAAGTCACCATAACGACAACATCGACCATGTCGTCTGTTATGAACAAGTCGCCAATAAGGTACGCGAGATTGTGTCGGGCGATCACACAAACCTGTGTGAGACGCTTGCTGAAAAAATTGCCGCCTCCTGTTTGCAAGATATTCGTGTACGATGTGCGCGCATCCGTGTTGAAAAGCTGGACGTCTTTGCCGATATCGCAAGTGTTGGTGTTGAGATCGAACGTTTCAACGCTGGGGTGTGATTTTGACGGGGAATCAAGCCCTGTTTTTTATGTTAGGTTGAGCCGGATTTAGAATCGCTTTTTTGCGAATCGTAGGGAATCCGTAGGCGGGTCCCCTGCAAAGTTTTGCACATTCTGTAAAGAGAAAAAAAACGTTACATTTGCGTTAAGAAAATCTTACGACAGGAGTCCGGGTCTAAAAACGATTCTTAAAACTCTATATAAAACAATCACTTATTTCGATGCACAAAAAATAGGCATGCTTTAGGAACGCGCAGTTTTGCTGGCCTAATTGTACATCTCCAAGATTAACTCACAAACTTATCCACAGGCTTGGTGGATTAAAATTCTACATCGCAGAAGTCCTTGGATTCCCACTTGAAATACACCGGGCGATGGTGTTGAGTAAAAAAATATTCGTGGCCGAAAAATAAAAGTGAGCAGATGACAGTCAAGACAGATATATGGGTTTTTGCATACGGTTCCTTGATGTGGCGTCCGGGGTTTGACTATCTGGAAAGCCGCAAGGTGATATTGGAAGGATATCACCGTGATCTGTGCATTTTGTCTCATGTCTTTCGCGGGACGCCGCAGGTTCCCGGTCTGGTTTTGGGGCTAAATCCCGGTGGCACCTGTTTGGGCGTGGCCTTTCGGGTGGCGGGCACACAGGTTGCGGCTGTGATGGATTATCTTTATGAGCGCGAGATGGTCCATGAAGTCTATGAACCCAAATGGGTGAAGGCGATGGATGAAACGGGAGACGTGCTGGAAACCTATACCTTTGTTTCCATCGCAGACCACCCGCAATATGCAGGACATTTTGAACTGGACACAAAGGTCGATCATGTGTTGAAGGGGGTGGGGCAGATGGGACGTTCCCTGGAATATCTGGAAAATACCTGTCGCCATATTCGGGCCTTGGGCATTGTGGATGAGGGGTTGGAGAGCATTTTGCGTGCAGCACAAGCCAAAGAAATGCAAAAAATCGACTGAAAAGGCGAGAAAGCCGTGAAAACAGCCCTTTTTCGAATTGACAGAGGCGGGTGCAATCCCGATACTCGTCGGCTTTCCTGATCGGGAAAATATTTTTTCAACAAACGTGTGGTAAAGGTACCTGAAGATGACGAATGCAGTCATGCAAACCTATGCCCCGGCTGATGTCGTTTTCGATAAAGGCGAGGGTGTTTACCTAATCGCTGAGGACGGAAAACGCTTTCTGGACTTCGGTGCCGGTGTGGCGGTGACATGTCTTGGACATGCACATCCGCATCTTGTTTCTGCCCTGACGGAGCAGGCTGCAAAATTGTGGCATTGTTCCAATCTCTATCGCATTAAGGGACAGGAACGATTTGCCCGACGTCTGGCCGACAGCACGTTTGGTGATGTGGTCTTTTCCTGTAACTCCGGGGCAGAGGCCAATGAATGTGCAATTAAAATTGCGCGTAAATATTTTGCGGCCAAAGGGTCCAAACGCTATCGCATTTTAACGTTTGCCGGTGCCTTTCATGGGCGCACGATGGCGACATTGTCCGCCGGGAAGCAAGCCAAGCATTGTGATGGATTTGGTCCGATGCTGGACGGTTTTGATCAGGTTGCCTTTAACGATCTGGACGCAGCACGTGCTGCGATTACAGATGAAACGGCCGCTGTTCATGTTGAACCCGTTCAAGGCGAAGGCGGCATGCGTCCGGCGGATATGGCCTTTCTTCAAGGCTTGCGTCAGTTATGTGATGAACACGGCATTTTGTTGATGATGGACGAAGTTCAAACCGGCGTTGGTCGTACAGGTAAACTGTTTGCCCATGAATGGGCGGGGATTACACCGGATGTCATGGCGATTGCCAAAGGGATCGGTGGTGGTTTCCCGGTTGGAGCCTGCATTGCAACGGCTGAGGCTGCCAGCGGTATGGCACCGGGCGCGCATGGTTCGACCTATGGTGGGAACCCCTTGGCAATGGCGGCGACCAATGCGGTTCTGGATATTGTCTTGGAAGACGGTTTTTTAAATCATGTCGCGCAGATGGGTGAATATCTGCAAAAACGTATGGACGATGTGGTCGCCAAATATCCGCAGATTGTCAAAGGCGCACGTGGTCTGGGCCTGATGGTTGGCTTTGAATGCGTTGTGCCCAACACGGATTTGGTTGCACAATGTTTTAACAATGGTCTGCTGGCAGTGCCGGCAGGCGATAATGTGATGCGTTTGTTGCCCCCGCTTGTGGTTCAAGAAGAACATATCGAGGCGGCAATTGCGATTATCGAACGCTCCTGTAAAGAACTTTCGGAAAAAGTATAATGAAACCGAAGCATTTTTTAGATTTAAGTGAATTGGACGTCAGTGATCTGCGCCAGATTTTGGATCATGCTATAAGTTACAAAAATGGCATGAACGTCATTGGTGGCATGTCACCGCTTGCCGGTAAAACGCTGGCGATGATTTTTGAAAAACCCAGTACCCGTACGCGTGTTTCTTTTGAAGTCGGTATGGTGCAACTGGGCGGTCACCCGCTGGTGATCATGGGCGATAATTCCCAATTGGGTCGCGGTGAAACGATTGCCGATACCGCACGCGTTCTGTCACGTATGGTTGATGGCGTGATGTTGCGCACAGATTCCCATGAAAAACTGATGGAAATGGCACATTACTGTACGGTGCCTGTCATCAACGCCCTGACGGATAACAGCCATCCCTGTCAATTGATGGCTGATATTATGACGATTGAAGAACATCGTGGCCCCATTGGCGGCAAAGTGGTGACATGGATTGGCGATGGCAACAATATGGCCAATTCTTATGTGGAGGCGGCAACCCGTTTCGGTTTTGAATTACGTCTGTGCTGCCCGGATGAATTGATGGTCGATGATCATTATCTGGATTGGGCCGCTAACGCAGGCGGGAATGTGTCTGTGGTCAAAGACCCCAAACAGGCGGCCAGTGGATCGGACGTTATTGTGACCGATACATGGGTATCTATGGGTGATACGGATTATGATCGCCGGATGGAATTGTTGACCCCTTATCAGGTCAATGCAGATTTGATGGCACAGGCGGAAAATGATGCCTTGTTCCTGCATTGTTTACCGGCACACCGTAACGAGGAAGTTACCGACGAGGTGATCGACGGGGTGAATTCCGTCGTTTGGGACGAGGCGGAAAACCGTCTCCATGCTCAAAAAGGCGTTATGGTCTGGTCAATGATGTAATCTGTGACTATATAACAGCCAAGGTTTAATTTTGTTGCGCCCCTGATCCGTTTTGTTACGGTTGGGGGCGTACCTGTTCTGTTGAGTATGAAAATGAGCAAACAATTGTTGGAAGACCGCGTTTTACCGTTTCAGGTTGATGAACTGGATATTCGTGGCCGGGTCATTCGTTTGGGGGCGTCCGTTCATAAGATCTTGGATGCCCATAAATATCCTAAACCGATTGCCGATATCTTAAGCGAAGCAATGGGCCTGACGGTTGCGCTGGCGTCCGGGTTAAAATATGACGGTGTTTTTTCTCTTCAGGCGATTTCCGAAGGCGAAGGGGCCGGCCCGATCAAGGCACTGGTCAGCGATATTACGTCTGAGGGCGGTTTGCGCGGTTATGCCGGTTTTGATATGGATAAACTGGCTGCCTTGGGCAAGGATGTTGAACCGAGTGTGGAAACCCTGTTGGGAACCGGGCGTTTGGCCTTTACCGTTGATCAAGGCAAACATATGCAGCCTTATCAAGGATTGACGGCGTTGGAAGGTCAGTCTTTAAGCGAATGTGCCTACAACTATTTTAAAAATTCAGAACAGCTGGATACGGCGTTTAAAATCGCACATGGTGACAGCGGAATTTGTGTGGTGATGATCCAGCGTTTGCCCGATGAAAGCGGCAATGATGAAGAGGCGCGTGAAAAATGGAACCATGCTTCCATTATGCTGAAAAGTCTGACGGAGGCGGAAATGCTGGATGCCAGCCTCGGTATGGCGGACCTGCCTTATCGCTTGTTCCATGAAGAAGGCGTGCGTGTCTATGAAACCAAGGCCATCCATCAGGAATGCCGCTGTTCAGAAGAACGTCTGAGCGCAACATTGAAGGGCATGCCAGTGCCGGAACTAAACGATATGATCGAAGAAGGCGGAACAACGGTTACGTGTCACTTTTGTTCCACAAACTACACGTTTAGCAAAGACCGTTTAACAGAACTGCGCGATGAAAAACAGGCGGAACAAGCCGTCAAACATTGACAATTGAAACGTTTGTGCGTTCACTGGGTGTCGGTGCAAATAACGACATAGGTCTTGGATATGAAAAAATGGATTTTTGCTTTCGCAGGTGTACTTCTGATCTCGGCTTGTACGAATACGCCGCCGGTGCAAAATCTGCCGGAAATGACCTTTAAGCATCTTGCACCCATTGTGGTGCAAGCGGCAAAACTGGATGTTGTGAATAAAAGTGTCACCAGTGTTGAAGGTAAGGAAATTTCCCACCGTCTGCCAACGTCACCAAAACAGGCGATGACGCAATGGGCTTATGATCGATTGCAACCAAACGGATCCGGTGGACGGGCCGTTTTCACGATTTTAGAAGCCTCGACCGTTGAAAATAAACTGGAAAAACAGACAGGTATCAAAGGTGTCTTTACCACGGACCAGTCTGAACGCTATGACCTGACTGTGGACGGGCGCTTGGATGTCTATGATGCCCAAGGTAAAAATAAAGGCTTTGCGACAGCAAAGGCACATCGTTATATGACGGTATCAGAAGATACCAGCCTTCTGGAACTTGAAAAAAAATGGTACGAGCTTCTGGAAAAATTGATGGCTGATTTTAATCAGGTGATGACGGAAAATATCCGGACGCAATCTTTCTAATTAACCGCGCCAGAAAGTCGGCATAAACAGCACGAGGACGGTAAATAATTCAAGCCGCCCGAGCAGCATGCCAAATGACATCACCCATTTGGCGGCATCCGGGAATGTCTGGAAATTACCGCTCGGTCCTGCAACTTCACCCAAGGCAGGGCCAACGTTGGCAAGTGCGGTTGCCGCACTGGTGATGGCCGTTACATAGTCCAGTCCCATCATACCAAGTGCCATTGTCAAAAGGGCAAAGCAGACCCCAAAGATAAAGAAGAAGCTGAGAACCGAGGTCATAACTTCGTCCGGGATTGGACGGCGGTTATAATAAGGGATGAAAACACCGTGAGGTTCCAGCAGGCGTCTGATCTGGGTTTTTGCTGCGGCATAAAGAACCTGAAAACGAAAGATCTTGATCCCGCAAGTCGTGGAACCGGAACAGCCCCCGATAAACATAATAAAGAAAAAGATCGGCCAGGCAAAATGGCCCCAGACCTGATAGTCAGTTGTGGCGTAGCCTGTGCCGGTGATGATGGAAACCACGTTGAAGGCGCCGTAACGTAACGAATGGATGGGATCGTAACCTTCTTGCAGCCATAAGAACCCGGTGGCCAGTGCAATCAATAAAAAGATAATCACCATGAACCACTGGACCTGTGAATCTTTGATCAGCGCCTGATAATTACCGCGCAAGGTGCGTAAATACAGCATAAAGGGCAGGGAACCGATAATCATACCCAATGTGATGATCCCATCGATTGTCCCGCTATCGAAATGCCCCACCGATCCATCGGATGTGGAAAAGCCACCTGTTGCAATGGTGGTCATGGCATGGCAGGCGGCTTCAAACGGGGTCATTCCTGCAAACCACAGGGCCACGGCCCAAATGGCGGTCAGGGCAAGGTAAATGACAGAAATTCCAGCTGAAATTTGTGCGGCCTTGGGCAAGGCTTTATCCGATGCTTCAAACGCTTCCACCTTAAAAAGCTGCATCCCCCCAACGTGCAGCATGGGCAGGATCGCAACCGCCATGACAATGATCCCGATCCCGCCGAGCCATTGCAGCAGAGCCCGCCATAACAGCAGGCCCGGCGGGGCATAATCCAGCCCGGAAATGACCGTTGACCCGGTGGTGGTGATGCCGGACATGGCCTCGAAAAACGCATCGGTGTAGGACATATCCAGTTCGGAAAAAGCAAAGGGCAGAGCGGCAAAGATCGTCATTACAAGCCAACTGAACGTTGCCATGATGAAGCCTTGGCGAATGGAGAAATACATTTTTTCCCGACTGCGCCCTGCCAAGGCCAGTGCGATACCGACAAACAGGGTCACGCCGGAAGAGAGCATAAAGACTTGCCAATCCGGGTTATCTTGCGCCATATCGACAAACATGGGGAGTAACATACCCAAAGCCAATGTCATTAGCAAAAGACCGATGATGAAATATATAGGTCGCAGGTCGAGTTTCATGTCAGCTTTATGTCAAGGATTGCCCGAAAGGGCGATTCTTGGCTGAAATGACATGGAAAGTCCATAAAAAACAAACGCTCTTTACCAATAAGATCGTATGGCTGGTCGGGGGCGCATTATTCAACAATCAGTTTGTAATCCGGTGTCGGATTTAAAGGGCAGGAATACAGATATTCCCCGGGTTTTAATTCGACCTCATAATCCTGACTGACGCCCGTTGTCAGACCGCCACCCGAGATACTGGTCTTGGTCAATTTGTGCAGCGGGTTTTTCCAGTTGTAATCTTTGTCTCGCAGCCAAAAACCGAGTTCGTAAGGTACATTTTCATTTTTGACGCGGAACGTATATGTACCGGCTTTCAGGGTCAGGACTTTTGCTGTTTTCAGACGTTCTGCTTGTGTCTGGCGATTGTAGGCTTCGCAATCTTTGGCGGAAGTAGATGTTATGGCGTGGTCAATCCCGTTTTCAGCTTCAATAAACTGGCAAGGGGTTTGGGTCAGGGTAATCACCTGGGCGGCATCGGCGTTCTGGGACGTAAACGCAGACAATATGCTTAAAACAGCCAAGAGGCGAAACATGATCGAACCTTTCATCAATTGTGTCTTTCTGAAATTCTGCCTGAGATGGATCAAGAAAACAAAACACGTCTGCGTGATCGGTTTTAAAAAGATTTTAACAATGCAGGCTGCTATGATGTAGCCTCTAATGAAAAACTCCTCAGCAAGGTACAGAGACGATGGAACACATCGGAAATTTTTATCGGGACAGATTTTCCGGTCTGTTGGTGGCTCTGACGATTGCAATCGCGGCGGTGTTTCTGTCCGATCATTATGGCGCACCGACGATGTTGTTTGCCTTGTTGCTGGGGATTGCGTTTAATTTTTTGTCCGAACATGAAAGATGTGCCCAAGGGATTGATATGGCGGCCAAACAGGTTTTGCGTATCGGCGTTGCCTTGTTAGGATTGCGCATATCCTTTGCCGCCTTGCAGGACCTTGGTCTGATCCCGGTTGTGCTGGTGATTGCCGGGGTGGTCACGACGATCTTTTTGGGGATCGGTTTGACCCGTCTTTTCACAAAAAAGACAGCATTCGGGTGTTTGACCGGTGGGGCCGTTGCCATCTGTGGGGCATCAGCCGCAATGGCGTTGTCATCTGTTTTACCACAGGGAAAAGATGGGGAACGTGATACCATTTTCACGGTTGTCACGGTAACGGCTTTCAGCACGATGGCGATGGTGATCTACCCTATCATTGCCGCCGCCCTTGGTTTGGATGAACAACAAACCGGTGTGTTTTTGGGGGCAACCATTCATGATGTCGCACAGGTGGTTGGGGCGGGATACGGTGTGTCCGATCATACAGGGGATGTGGCAACCGTTGTCAAGCTGTTACGTGTTGCCATGCTGTTACCCGTGGTTTTGATTGTGATGATGGTGGCGCGTGCCCATCTTAAGGCAGATAAGACGAGTGAAGCGAAATTACCGTTTCCGTGGTTTGTGCTGGGGTTTGTGGCCTTGGTCATTTTAAACAGCAGCGTGGACATCCCTGTTGTGATTTCCGGTTCCCTGATTGATGTATCGCGCTGGTGTATTGTGATGGCGGTCGCTGCCTTGGGGATGAAGACGTCATTTGCCGCCTTGGTCAAGGTCGGTTGGATGCCGTTGGTTTTAATGTTGGTGGAAACGCTTTATCTGGCAGGGCTGGCTTTAATTGTGATTACATTCTGGATGGTTTAATCGTTAAGTAACCAAACAATATCCTTGCCTTGAACGTCACAAAACGCTACATCATGGCCTCGAAATAAGGCTTGATGCTGTAAGGCAAAGCTTCACGGTCTGATGCTGTAAGGCAAGACATAAAATATAGGAGACTCCCATGTCCGATAAACCCGCTATTATGATCTGCGGTCACGGCAGCCGCGACGAAGGCGCTGTTGAAGAATTCAATCTTTTGGCAAAAAATTTACGTGAACGCTTCCCCGATCGTGATGTGGAAAGTGGCTTCTTGGAATTTGCCAAACCGATCATCCGTACCGGGTTGGATAAACTGGTTGAACGCGGGGCCAAACAAATCCTGTGCGTTCCCGGTATGTTGTTTGCCGCCGGCCACGTTAAAAATGATTTGCCGAGCGAAGTAAACAATTTTGCCGCCGAACATGCCGATCTGGATGTGCGTTTTGGGCGCGAACTAGCAATTGATCGTCGTTTGCTGGAAGTCTGTAAACAACGTATTGAAGAAGCCGAAGCAAACTGTCCGGATGAGGTTGCGCGCAAGGATACCTTATTGATGGTGGTTGGGCGCGGCACCAATGACAGTGACGCCAATTCCAACGTCCATAAAGTCATGCGGATGCTGTGGGAAGGCATGGGTTTTGGTTGGGGTGAAGTGTGTTATTCCGGTGTGGCGTTCCCGCGCGTCCCCGATGGTTTGGAACATGCGGCAAAGCTGGGTTACAAGCGTGTCGTCGTGATCCCTTACTTCCTGTTTACCGGTATTCTGGTGAACCGAATTTATGATCAAACCGATGAAGTCGCGGCCAATCACCCGGATATTGAATTTGTCAAAGTTGGTTATCTGAAAGATCATCCGCTGGTGATTGATACGTTTGTGGACCGCGTGGAAGAAATGCTCAGCGGTGAAAACAATATGAACTGCCAACTGTGTAAATACCGCGAACAAATCATTGGTTATGAAGGCGAAGTTGGTGCCGCACAGGTCGGTCACCATCATCATGTCATGGGCATTGGCACCGATGGTGAACATGACCATCATCACGGGCATGACCACGGTCATCATCACCATCATGGGCACCACCATCATCATTCCCATGATCATGGGGACGATAAGTAAGGGCCGCCCCTTATGACGCATTTGTTTGACAGTTATGTCATGGTGGATTGGTCGGCATCCTCAACCCCGAAGAAGGGTGCCGACAGTATCTGGTATTGTGTGGTGGAACGCCAAGGCACCAAACTGGTTGAAACGGCGTTGCATAACCCGACAACCCGCGAAACCGCCATGCAGGATTTAGCTGACCGTCTGAGTGATCTGAGCGCGCGGGGGTTGCGCGTATTGGTCGGATGCGATTTTGCCTTTGGATACCCAAAAGATTTTGCCCCCAGTATTGGGGCGCAAGACTGGTCCGGTGTCTGGCAACGCTTATCAGCAATGATCAAGGACGGAGCGGATAATTCCAATAACCGTTTCGCCGTTGCGGCTGAATTAAACCGTAAAATCAGCGGTACAACGGGGCCGTTCTGGGGCTGCCCGAAAGCCCAGCAAAATGAATTTTTGGAAAGTAAAAAGCCTTATATGAATCCGCTGACCAATGAAATGCGTTTGTGTGAACAACGGATTTCCGGGGTAAAACCTGTCTGGCAGCTTTTGGGAACAGGTTGTGTGGGATCCCAAACCCTGATGGGAATTGCCCGGCTGGAACAGTTGCGCCGTCATGCGTGGTTGCAAGATCAAATCAAGGTCTGGCCCTTTGAAACCGGATTGACTGCGAATTCCTTGGGTGCGATTACCTTGGCAGAAATTTACCCCTCTCAGATCAAGGTACAGGCACAGGGCAATTTGCCAAAGGATGCCTTGCAGGTGCGTACCCTTGCCCGCCATTATGCCGAATTGGATCAAGTCGGGGAACTGGCATCGCTGTTTGCGGGGGATCCCTCGTTAAGTGATGATCAAAAAGACATTGTCGTGCGCGAAGAAGGCTGGGTCTTGGGTGTCGGTAAAAGCGATAAGGACCAAGCCCTTGATTGGTTGAACAGTTATTTGCGTGCACCAAACGATATCTATCGCAAATCACAGAAAATGATTGAACATGATATCGATGTTTCCGGTTTTGATGAGGATATGCAAGACGTTGCCATTCGCATGATCCACGCCTGTGGGGATGTGGATGTTGGTGTGGATATCGCCTATAGTGCGGGGGCCGCGAGTGTGGGGCGGACGGCCCTGGCAAAGGGATGTCCGATTTTGGTGGATGTGGAAATGGTGTCACATGGCATTATCCGCAAGCGCCTCGCCCAACATAATCCGGTTGTCTGTACCTTAAATGATGCGCGTACCCCTGCCAAGGCCGAAGAATTGGGCACCACCCGTTCAGCCGCTGCCTTGGAATTTTGGGGCGATTGGCTGGAGGGATCGGTTGTTGTGATCGGCAATGCGCCAACGGCCTTGTTCCATTTAATCCAAGGGATCCTTGATGGGCGTTTTGCCAAACCGGCCTTGATTGTCGCCTGCCCGGTCGGCTTTGTTGGGGCAATGGAATCAAAAGAAACGCTGATTGCCTTGGCGGGCGATCTGGGTGTGCCTTATATTACATTGCGCGGACGACGCGGTGGCAGTGCGATTGCTGCCTCTGCCTTGAATGCACTTGCCAAGAAAGGGATTACACAATGATCCATATTATCGGTATTGGTGAAGATGGTCTGGACGGGGTAAATCCAACATCACGGGCCTTGATTGAAAGCGCAGATGTTCTGGTCGGTGGGGAACGTCATCTGGATATGGTGACGACCTTGGCTGAAAAAATATCATGGGGTAGCGGGTTAAACCACGGGATTGAGGCGATTAAAGACCGTCTGGACAAATCCATTGTCGTTTTGGCAACGGGGGAGCCGTTATGGTTTGGCATTGGCACAACTCTGTTGAAGCATTTCGATAAGCGAGACATTACCATTCATCCGGCGAACGGTGCCTTTTCACTGGCGGCGGCGCGGATGGGATGGGCGATCCCGGATTGTGTCTGTATGACCATTCATGGTCGTGCCTTGGAAAGTTTGAACAGGTATGTGGCCGATGGGGTGAAAATCCTGATCCTCAGCCGGGATGGAAAATCCCCGATTGAGGTCGCCGATCTTTTGGCAAAATATGGGTATGGTGCCTCTCGCCTGAATGTGTTTGAACATATGGGCGGGGAGAAAGAAAACCATCTGCAGGGCAGTGCAACCGGTTGGACGGCAAAAGTTGCGGACCTGAATACCATCGCGGTGGAATGCGTTGCAGAAGAAAAGGCCCGCCGCCTGCCTGTGACCAATGGTCTGGATGATGATTTGTTTGAACATGACGGGCAATTGACCAAACGCGAAGTGCGGGCGGTGACATTATCCAGTCTTGCGCCGCAACCCGGTGAACTGTTGTGGGATGTCGGGGCCGGATGCGGGTCCATTGCGATTGAATGGATGCGCGCCCACCCCAAATGTCATGCAATTGCGATTGAACAAAATGATAAGCGCCGATCCATGATTGCCCATAACGGGGCGGCCTTGGGTGTGCCGACCTTGGAAATTGTTGATGGTCGTGTCCCGAATGCATTGCACGGATTACCCCAGCCGGATGCTGTTTTTGTTGGGGGTGGTATCTCCATTCCCGGCTTGCTGGAAACCTGCTGGAACGTCTTGCCAATTGGTGGGCGATTGGTTGCAAATGCAGTAACACTTGAGGCTGAGCGCGAAATGTTGCATTTTGCGCACAAGTTCGGCGCACGGTTGACCCGTATCGCCGTTTCGCGTGAAGAAAACGTTGGCACAATGACGGCGCTGAAACCAATGGCGCCCGTCTTGCAACTGTCGGCGTTAAAGGAATAGAACATATGGCAGGTACTTTGTACGGTCTGGGCATTGGTCCGGGCGATCCTGATTTAATCACCTTAAAGGCGCTGAATATTCTTCAGGCCGCCCCGGTGATTGCCTATCCGGCCCCGGTTGGTAAGTCGAGCTTGGCGCGATCCATTGTTGAAAAACACCTTCCCGGTGGGCAGGACGAAATTAAAATCGATACGCCGATGATCCCCGGTGATTTCCCCGCCAATGATGTTTACGATCAATATAGCGAAGAAATTGCGCAAAAACTGGCTGAGGGTAAAGACGTTGCGGTTTTGTGCGAAGGCGATCCGTTCTTCTTCGGGTCCTTCATGTATATCTATGCCCGGCTGGCGGATCGTTTTGAAACGCGTGTTGTCCCCGGTGTTTCTTCTGCGATGGCAAGCTGTTGCCAGTTGGGCGTGCCGATTACATCGCGGGCCGATGTGTTGACGATTTTACCGGCTCCGTTGCCCAGTGAAGATTTGTTAGAACGCCTGCAACTGTGTGATGCGGCGATCATTATGAAAGTGGGACGCCACTTTGCCAAGGTACGTGATGTGATCGGCACCTTGGGCTTAAACGAACATGCTTATTACATTGAACATGCCACAATGGAGACACAAAAAATGATGTCTCTGGACGAGGCAACTTTTGAAAAGGCACCGTATTTTTCGATGATTATTGTACATAAACGCGGCGAGGCGTGGAAATGACCCAGACAACTCCGGCATTGATCTGTCTCAGCACAGGTGGCTATCAACTGGCGCAAGAACTGGCCCAGACAATGGGGGATGTGGAAATTCACGGTTTGAAAAAACGCCTCCCTGATTGTGCGATTGCTTTTGACAATACCATTGACCATGTGCGCAGCCTCTTTCGCAAAGGACAGCCGATTATCGGCATTTGCGCCAGCGGTATTTTGATCCGTGCGCTGGCCCCGTTGCTGGCGGATAAATGGGCAGAACCGCCCGTGGTTGCGGTTGCTGAAGACGCCTCCTGTGCGGTTCCGTTGCTGGGGGGGCATCACGGTGCAAATGAACTGGCGCGCTGGATTGCCGATATTTTGGAAGGCGCTGCTGCCATCACAACAGCCGGAGAACTGAATTTCGGTGTGGCGCTGGATGAACCGCCACGCGGTTGGCGGATTGCCAATCCTGATTATGCCAAAGATGTTGCCGCAGCTTTGTTAAACCATGATCCGGTTTCCTTGGAAGTTGAAGCGGGCGAAGCGGTCTGGTTGGAAGAAAAAGGCCTGTCCTTTGAAGATGTCGGTTTTCCGCGTATTCGGATTTCTGATCGTGATGTTGAACCTGACGGCAATGAATTGTTATTCCATCCGCCCGTACTGGCCTTGGGTGTGGGATGTGAGAGAAACTGTCCAGCCGATCATTTAATCGAACATGCCTTGGCAACTTTGGCCAGCGCTGGATTATCGCGCCAATCGATTGGCTGCGTGGTTTCTGTTGATGTCAAGGCCAACGAAGCAGCCGTGCATGCCTTGGCCGATGTGCTGGGGGTGCCGGCACGTTTCTTCACACCTGAAGAATTGGAGGCCCAAACACCGCGCCTGAAGAACCCGTCTGATGTTGTCTTTGACGAGGTGGGCTGTCATGGTGTGGCCGAAGGGGCTGCCTTGGCAGCTGTTGGTGGTCTGGGTGAATTGGTTGTTGAAAAACAAAAAACGGACAAGGCAACTTGTGCGATCGGGCGTTCCCCGGTTGATTTACAACCCGTTGCATTGGGCCGGGCGCAGGGATATTTGTCCGTGATCGGTATCGGTCCGGGTTCTGATGAATGGCGATCCCCACAGGCGACACAAGCCTTGCGTGAAGCCACCGATGTGGTGGGGTATGGTTTGTACCTTGATCTGGTCGAGGATCTGATCGTTGGGAAAGACCGTCACGAAAGCGGTCTGGCGAATGAAGAAAAACGTGCCCGTATTGCCCTTGATTTGGCGGCAGAGGGAAAACGGGTCTGTCTGGTTTGTTCTGGTGATGCCGGGATTTATGCCTTGGCGACATTGGCATTTGAATTGCTGGATAAAGAAAATAAACCTGAATGGAACCGTCTGCGCATTGATGTTGCACCGGGTATTTCGGCCTTGCAAGCCTGTGCGGCGCGCATTGGGGCACCGATTAACCATGATTTTTGCACTATTTCCCTGTCTGATCTGTTGACGCCGTGGGAAGATATCCAACGACGGTTGAAAGCGGCGGCCGATGGCGATTTCGTTGTAGCGTTCTATAACCCGCGTTCCAAACGCCGGGTGACGCAAATTGAAAAGGCCCGCGATATCTTGTTGACGGGACGCCCGGCAGAAACGCCTGTCGTTTTGGGGCGCAATCTGGGGCGTGCGACTGAAAGCCTTGAGGTGATTACCTTGGGCGAATTAACGTCCGATCATGCGGATATGCTGACTATGGTTTTGGTCGGTTCCAGTCAAAGCCGCGTCATTGAACGTGGTGTCAATAAATGGGTCTATACGCCACGTGGCTATGAAAAGAAAATGAAGGTGCAATCATGACGGTTTATTTTATCGGCGCAGGTCCGGGGGCACCGGATTTAATCACGGTGCGTGGGCTTAATATCATCAAGGAAGCCCCAGTGGTCTTATTTGCTGGATCCTTGGTCCCGGAAGGTATTGTTGCCCAAGCTGATAAGGCAGCTGTGGTGAAAGATACGGCGCCGATGCATTTGGACGAGATCATTACTGAAATCGAAGAAGCGCACAAACAAGGTCATGATGTCGCCCGTGTTCATTCCGGGGATCCCTGTCTTTACGGGGCAATTGCCGAACAGATGCGCCGTCTGGATAAACTGGATATTGATTATGAAGTTGTACCCGGTGTGTCAGCCTATGCGGCAGCCTCGGCGGCCTTAAAGACCGAACTCACCTTGCCGGATGTGTCCCAATCCATCGTGTTGACGCGAACAGCCGTTCGTTCTTCCAAAATGCCGAATAACGAGGATCTGGAAACCTTTGCCAAAAGCGGCGCAACCTTGGCAATTCATTTGTCGGTTAATAACCTGAAACACGTGGTGGACACACTGAGCCCTTATTATGGTGCGGACTGCCCGGTTGTTGTGGCCTATCGTGTGTCATGGCCGGATGAAGCCTTTATTCATGGCACGCTTTCCGACATCCGGGCAAAGGTAAAAGACAGCGGGATTACCCGCACAGCTTTGATTTTGGTTGGTCATGTGCTGGGCAGTGAAGATTTTACCGACAGCAAGCTTTATGACGTGGATCATACCCATGTCTTGCGTGAAAAGAAGAAAGCGTAAAACCTCGCTTTCTTCTTTTTCTGCTACGAGCAGGGTTAATCCGGCACACAAATTTCGCATTTGAATAGAGCAATAACAGTGCGCAGAAATAAGCTGGCAATGACAACCCATGTCAGGACATAAAGCACTTGTGCGAGATAGTCGAAAAAGGCGAGATGGGTCAATTGCCCCATCAAAAGGGTGGCACTGGTAAAAGCAGCCAGCGGGAAGGTATAGGCCCACCACGACATTGCAAACTTGATGCGCACCATACGGTGAATTTGAGAAAGCAATAAACAGAAGAAAAAGGCCGCCCAATAATAGATCAACCGCCCGAGTGTATCGAGTTCACCTGTCATTTGAATGTAGGAGACAAAACCGATACTGGGCGGGGCAAGCAGAATAAATAAAGTCGGCAGCAGCTTTTGCGGCATGGGATTGTGAAACATCAAGCGGTTGATGATCAGGATCAGCAGGATCACCCAGAACAAAATGCCCCAGGCAAAGAAAAACCAGGATAGTTCCAGAGGCGCGTGACGCACGCCGACCAAAGGCACAATAATATTCCCAACGGCAGGGATAAACCAGGCCGGGGTACTATGAACCACCTCATAGCGGGCGTGATTGATCCAGCTACTAATGATTGCCATAGATAGGAAAAATTGGAAGAAGCACCCGGTTGCCCACAGAAAGAAAGAGAGCCGTTCATTAATGGGGTAAAAGGCCGCGCCAAGTAAAAGCAGACTGATACTGGCGGCGGGGAAAAAACTAATTTTGATCGGATGGTTCCAATCTGCCAGCACGGCTTGAGGATAGCGCAGGGACTTGAGGGTATAAGTCGCAAGGATTACAATATAAATGGCCAGTGTCAGATAGGCGAGCGTGTAAAATACAATACCGTTACTGCCGAGCATCCATTCCATTTTATGTGAAATAATGGTCAAGCCGGACAGCCCCATTGTTGTTGAAAACATGGGTAAGGGGAAATGTTGGAGGCTACTGTGTTTTTCTGACATGGCTGCATCTCGAAAATAAAGGGGGGAAAGGAAAGCTTATCCCTCCTGATCGTGATACGCAATAAGCGCACCTGTGGCATTGACGGTTATCAATAAAATCTAATATAACAATGAAAATAAAAAAAGAGCCCGCTGTTCTTTATAGGCAGCGGGCTTTTTTTGTTAAAGGCCTTCGGGTTGACCGACAACAACGGCTTTTAATTTGTCCGGTGTCAGCAGAGTTTTTGCAACCCGGTTGACATCTTCAGGCGTAACAGCTTCCACTTGTTTGTTGCGTTGTTCCAAAAAATCAATGGGGAGTTTATCCATCTGCATCCCGAGAAGAATTGCCGCAATATTGTCACTGGAATTAAACCGCAGGGCAAAGGAGCCGGTTAAAAATGTTTTGGCATCGCGCACTTCTTCGGCACTGACACCTTGTGTGGCGGCTTTTTTCCATTCGGCGCGCACAACATCCAATGTTTCTTTGACGCGCGCATTTTGGGTACCCGCCCCGACAATCCACAAATCGGCATGCTGATAGCCCGCCAGATAGCTGTAGACAGAATAGACAAGCCCGCGTTTTTCGCGAACTTCTTCGGTCAGACGAGACGAAAACCCACCGCCACCTAAAATATAATTCAGAACATAGGCTGCGTAGAAATCTTCGTCATGGCGTTCGACGCCTTCCTGCACGAACAGAATACTGCTTTGCGGGACGGGTTTTTGAATGATGCTCAGTTCATTGTCCAAATGCAAAACCGCATCCGAAACCGGGCGGTTTTCTGTTTTTTCAGGCAGGGCGGCGAAGGTTTTATCAAGCAGGGTTTTTAATTCTGTGGCTGTGATGTCGCCGGATACACCGATCTTTAAATCACGGCGGTTAAGGCGGGTTTGCACAAAATTATGTAAGTCGGCCTGTGTTATATTTTGCACGCCTTCTATGGTCCCTTTAGAACCCCGCGCATAGGGGTGGTCGGCAAAAATGGACTGATACAGGTTCAGGGCTGCAATGGTGTCGGGATCTTCTTCGCGTTGGCGCAGCTCTGCCAGAATTTGTGCACGAATACGTTCAATCGCGTCTTTTTCAAAACGTGGAGCAAGCAAGGCCTGATTTAACATCTCAAGGGCGGGTTCCAGATTTTCCCGCAAGGTCAGGACGTGACCGCCAAAACGGTCCATGCTGGCTTCAAACCGTAACGTGATGGACAGATCATTTAATCGGGCCTGAAAACTTTGCGAGTTCCATTCACCGGCGCCTTCATCCATTGTTGCAGAAGCCAGACGGGCCAATCCTTCTTTTCCAACAGGATCTTGTGCGCTGCCGCCCTCAAAACCGAAATGCAGGGAAACGATGGGATTGGTATGGTCTTCGATCAACCAAGCCTCAATGCCGTTTTGTGAAATGACTTTCTGGACGGGGGCCAAGGCATATGCGGGCACGTTCAGCAAGATTATGGCGGCAAGGACAATAAATCGGATCATTGTTTTTCTCCCTTCTCAGCCGCCATCAAAATGCCGGTTACGGTGTGTTTATTTGCCAATACGCTGCGTAAAGCCCGATTGACGTCATCACGTGAGATGGATTTGATATCGTCGGGCCAGTTTTCGGTTTTATCGATTGTCATGCCGATGGCGAGGGTGGAGCCAAACACTTGTGCGCCTGTGCCCAGATTGTCACGGGCAAACACCGCATCGTTGATGAGGGATTTTTGAGCACGCAGGACTTCATCCTGTGCAACACCTTTTTCAATCAGCAAGTCGATTTCCTTGATCAGGGCTTTTTCCAACTTGTCGGGGGAAACCCCCTGTTGTGGACTGGCCCAGAAGGTCAGTTCGGACACATCCAGACGGGTGGGGGAATAGGACATACCGGCAGAGACGGCAAGTTTTTGATCCACGACCAAAGATTGATAGAGACGGCTTGTGGCTGAACCGCTCATAATTTGTTGGAGAATTTGCAAGGCATAAGGTGCCTTTGTATCTGTTTTATCATCGCCATAGCTGGGGGCAAGGTAACTGCGTTGCAGGCTGGCTTGACGCACACGCGGGTCTTTCTTTATCACACGGCGGTCTGCATGGGCGGGGGGCTCGCTCGGGCGTTGGCGGATTATATCGGGTCCACGTGGGATAACACCGTAATATTTTTCAGCCAGAGGGCGCAGTTCTTCCATTGTGACATCACCTTCAACGACCAAAACGGCATTGTTGGGCGCATACCATTGTTTGTAGAAATCTCGCAGATCCTTGAGGCTGAGGTTTTCAATCTCGTGGGCCCAGCCGATGACAGGAATACGATAGGGGTGGTTCATATATTGAACGGTGTCAATTTGTTCGCGCAATTGTGCACTGGGGTCGTTATCGGTCCGTTGGCGGCGTTCTTCCAAGATCACCAGACGTTCCGGTTCAATGACCTCTTTTGTCAGGCTCAGATGCGTCATACGATCGGCTTCCATTTTCATAACCAGTTCGAGACGATCTTTGGCAACGGTTTGAAAATAGGCGGTATAGTCGTACGAGGTAAAAGCGTTATCGCGCCCCCCATTTTTGGCAACGATTCTTGAAAATTCACCCGCAGGGATGCTGGGTGTTCCCTTGAACATCAGATGTTCAAAAAAGTGGGCAATGCCGGACTTACCTGCCGGTTCATCAGCAGAACCCACGCGATACCAAACCATATGTTTTACAACAGGGACGCGGGTATTCGGGATCAGAACCACCTGCATCCCGTTTTCCAGTGTAAAGCTTTGCGGATTAAAAACGCGGGCCTGTAGCGGAAAGGAAACAAGCAGGCCGATCAATGCAGCAATAAGAAAACGCACGTTTACCTCAAACAATCAATAGGGAGCCACCCGTTTCAAACGGATGGCAAAAACGAAACCAATCGAGTCTTTAAGGATTTAGCCTGAAACCTTGTTCAAACAAGGGCAGATTTATCGCGGCATTTATTTAAATAAGCCTTCAAGGATGGCTTGGTCTTTGCGTTCGATCACAACCGCACCCTGACCGTCGACAACTTTACCTAAAGCTTGTGCCTCGCGAATACGTTGGGCTTCTTTGGCCGCATCAACTTTGGTGCCGAAGGCTTCTTTATTTTTCCAGAACATAATTTCGTCTGTAAAATGTTTTGATTCTTCGACAAAGGCACTGGTTTCGCGGTCAATCGTCTGGCGGATAGTCGGATCGACACCGGCGGCACCGGTTTGTTGCAATAATGACTCCAGACCCGGTGTCATATTGGCATATCCATTTTCGTTGGCACGGGGCGTATTGACATCACGACCCGTTAGGGCACGTTGGGCCTTAAGGGTTTCGTCTTCGGCCTGTGGGCGATCAGCCCCCGGCTTTGGTGGTTTGAGGGCGTAATCCGGCGGCAAGCTGAGTGGCGCACGCGAATAAACGGCAAATTCATCCGGCGCCGTCTTTTCCAGACCCATCATTTTTTTAGCATCACCACAGGCACTCAGACTCGCGACTGCAATTGCTAAAACCATCATATTTTTTAAGTTGAGTACTGACATTTTCATCGCCGTTTTACTGTCCAACTATTCACACTCATCTGTTTTAGATGAATCTGCCTTGCTAAACAAGCTATCTAAAATCAAAAATGTTGCTCCGCAGGTGATGCCGATGTCTGCAACATTGAAAGCAGGCCAGTGATAGCCTGCCATATGAAAATCAAGAAAGTCGGCAACCGCCCCCCAATGCAGGCGATCAATACCGTTGCCCAAGGCACCACCGATGATGGCTCCGCATGGTAAGGCAAAGCGAATCCGATTTTCACGCACCATCCAAATGGTCAAACCGATTGCTGCACCAAAGGCCATAGCGGTTAAAACATAAACCTTAACCGAGGAATCCCAACCGAACATACCGAAACTGACACCTCGATTCCATGCCATGACGATATTGAAAAACGAGGTCACTTCGATCACATGGGGGCGCATCATGACATCGTAGACAATGACAAACTTACTCCATTGATCGATGCATAGAACAAGCAGTGAGATCAAAAGACCCGCAAGGTAGGGCTTGGTTTGGAAAATTCGGTTCATGTTATCCTGTCAAAACCGCGCATGCGGACAAAATCTGATCGATGGCATAAAAGTGGCCTTGATGTCGTTCAACATACAAGGCCACGCAATATTGGTTTTAGGCAATAGCGTCTTCACAACGTTTGCAGATCCCGCCTTCGTCGCTGACTTCCGGCAGGATTTGCCAGCAACGTTCGCATTTGCCGCCGTCGGCTTCTTTAAAGACAACGCCGATCCCTTTGATATCTTCCATGATGAAGGCACCGCTTGGCACATTGCCTTCATGCAATTGTGCCGCAGAGGTAATCGACAGTTCGGCAAGGTCGATCCCGTTCATGGCCTCGACATATTCTGTCGGGGCGTAAACGTCCGGGGCGGCTTGTAAAGAAGCACCGATGACTTTTTCTTTACGTTTTAATTCCAAGGCACCTGTCACCACTTTGCGCAAATCACGGACTTTGGCCCATTTGGCAGCCAAGGCATCATCTTGCCAATTGGCGGGAATTTCCGGGAACTGGCGCAGGTGAACGCTGTCTGCATCTTCACCAAAGCGGCTGGTCCATGCTTCTTCCGTTGTAAAGACCATGAAGGGGGCAAACCATGCACTTAATGTGTTGAACAGAATGTCGAGA
Source organism: Terasakiella brassicae (assembly GCF_014641495.1). Lineage (GTDB taxonomy): Bacteria > Pseudomonadota > Alphaproteobacteria > Rhodospirillales > Terasakiellaceae > Terasakiella > Terasakiella brassicae. Next base: position 88,061 of record NZ_BMHV01000010.1, on the reverse strand, counting down.
ACCGTGCGGGCAGCGCGGCGGCGGACACTGTCTGCCCCATCACAATAAACCGCATCTTTGCGGATATCGAAATAGAAGGCGGACAATTCAACCGCACAGAAGTGATGCAATTCGGCAAAGGCTTTGTGGAAGACGAAATCGTTACAGGCCTTGCGCAATTGTTTATCCAGTGTGAACAAACGATGCAGAACCCAACGTTCCAGTTCCGGCATTTCTTCAAACGGCAGTTTTTCCGCGTCACTGAAACCGTCCAGATTACCCAGCAAGTAACGCAGGGTGTTGCGCAGGCGACGATAAACATCGGATTGCTGTTTGATGATTTCCGGGCCGATGCGCAAATCATCCGCCGTATCGGCAGAAACCACCCACAGGCGCAAAATATCGGCGCCGTACTGATTGTTGACATCTTGTGGGGAGGTCACATTGCCCAAGGACTTGGACATTTTGTAACCTTTTTCATCCAATACGAAACCGTGTGTGAGAACGGCGTCATAGGGCGCGCGGCCCCGCGTTCCACAAGATTCCAGCAAGGATGAATGGAACCAGCCCCGGTGCTGATCAGAGCCTTCCAGATAAAGCGAGGCCGGCCAGGTCAAATCGTCGCGGTCTTCCAGAACAAAGGCGTGTGTGGAACCCGAATCGAACCAAACATCAAGAATGTCTGTGACCTGTTCAAAATCATCGGCGCTATATTCATTGCCGAGGAATTCTTGCGGGTCGCGCGAATACCATGCGTCTGCGCCTTCTTCTTCGAAAGCCTTGACGATGCGGTCCACGACATTTTGGTCACGCAGCGGCTCACCCGTTTTCTTATCGACAAAGACAGTGATCGGCACGCCCCATGCCCGTTGACGCGAGACACACCAGTCGGGACGATCCTTGATCATGCCACCCAAGCGATTGCGACCAGCCGCAGGAACAAAGCGGGTTTCATCAATGGCTTTTAACGCTTTTTCACGCAAGCCGTTGGTCTCCATCGAGATGAACCATTGCGGTGTGTTGCGGAAAATCAGTTTTGCCTTGGAACGCCACGAACAGGGATAGCTGTGCATGATTTTACCAGAGGCCAGCAAAGAGCCCACTTCGGTTAGTTGTTCCAGTACATGCGGGGCGACTTTATAGACATGTTCACCGGCAAAGATCGGCACATGGTCATAATAACAGCCATCCGGGCCGACCGTATCGGGCACGGCAATGCCATATTGCATGGACACTTCCCAGTCTTCCTGACCGTGACCGGGGGCGGTGTGGACAAAGCCTGTCCCGGCCTCGGTTGTGACATGGTCACCAGCGATACAAGGCACGTCGAAATCATAATCGCGACCACGCCAAGGGTGGGAACAAATGGTGCCTTCCAGTTCTTTTCCTTTGAACCGGGCAATTTGTTTGAAGTCTGCAACTTTGGCTTCGCCCATAACTTCAGCGGCCAAGGCATCAGCCAGACAGATTTTTTCCCCGACACGAGCGAGGGAACCATCATGGACATCAAGGATTTCATAGACGGCATAATCAATGTCGTTGCCGTAAGAGATTGCCCGGTTGCCCGGCATGGTCCACGGGGTTGTCGTCCAGATGACGATTGTCGCGTCTTTGATTACGTCCAGTTTGGTTTCTTCAACCTTGAAACGGACGTGGATCGTTGTGGATTCGTGATCGAAATATTCGACCTCGGCTTCGGCCAGGGCTGTTTTTTCCACAGGCGACCACATGACCGGTTTTGCCCCTTTATAAAGGCTGCCGTTCATCAAAAAGCGACAAAGTTCCTTGGCAATGATGGCTTCGGCACGGTTGGTCATGGTCAGATAAGGATCTTCCCAGTTGCCGACGAGGCCAAGGCGTTTGAATTCCTCGCGCTGAATGTCGATCCATTCTTTGGCAAACTGGCGGCATTCTTCGCGAAATTCCAGAACAGGAACCTGATCCTTATCTTTCTTTTTCTTGCGGTATTTTTCTTCGATCTTCCATTCGATCGGCAGGCCGTGGCAATCCCAGCCCGGTACGTAATTGGCGTTTTTGCCCATCATTTGTTGGGAACGAACGATGATATCTTTTAAAATCTTGTTCAGCGCGTGACCGATATGCAGATGACCGTTGGCGTACGGGGGGCCGTCATGCAGCACGAAAGGCTCGCGGTCTTTGGCATCTTCGCGCAATTTTTCGTAAAGACCAATCTCTTCCCACTTCGCCAGAATTTGCGGCTCTTTCTGGGCAAGGCCGGCACGCATCGGGAAGTCGGTTTTGGGAAGAAATACAGTTGATTTATAATCCACAGTCATGGTCTGCTCGCTTGAGATTTAAAAAGGTTCGGTCTTCTTTAATATGTCTTTGGCCTGGATGCAATCTTTTGCAATCTGTGCCTTGATTTCGTCAAGGCCGGAGAACTTCTGTTCATGGCGAATAAATTCGACCAAGGCAACGCGCACATGCTTGCCATAAAGGTCGCCGTCGAAGTCAAAAAGGTGGGCTTCCAGCAGGATGTCGCGTTTATCAAACGTTGGTCGTTTGCCGATATTGGCAACGCCGTCATGCCAGACAGTATGAGTGCCATGATCGATACCGGCGCGAATAGCATAAACGCCCAAGGCCGGTGTCAGATAATCATGTAATTCGATGTTGCAGGTCGGAAAGCCGATTGTGCGCCCGCGTTGATCGCCCTTGATCACACGACCTTCAATTTCGAAGGGACGACCCAGTACATCCCAAGCTTGGCGGGGGCCGCCTGTTGTCAGGTAGTCACGTACCCGTGTGGAGGAATAAGCCACGCCGCCCGCATCGCTGACCGGGTTTACACAGGTAAATCCATAGCCGTGTTTCTGGCCTTCCTGCAACAGCATATCCGGGTTGCCGCGACGATGTGCCCCGAAATAAAAATTATAGCCGCTGACCACATGGCGAGCTTGCAGTCCATCGACCAGCACCTCCTTGATAAAGTCTTCTGCCGATTTTTTGGCGAAATCCATGTCGAATTGCAGGGTGACAAGATGGTCAACCTCCAGCTCTTCGATATGGCGGGTTTTGATACGAAACGGGGTAATGCGAAACGGGTCCTGATCTGGCATGAAAACCATGCGCGGGTGGGGCTCAAACGTCAGGACAACCCATGGAATCCGGTGGGCCTTGGCGATCCATCCGGCCTCGCCAATCACTTCCCTGTGTCCCAGGTGTACACCGTCAAAGTTACCGATGGCGACTGCGCCCCCTTTGACCTCGGGCGGCAAGTCCTCATAATGTCTGAATATCCGCATGGCGCGAAGGTAGCGAGATTGGGCACGGGGTCAAGTCTAAAATGGCGTTTTTCGTCTATTCACCACGTGAAAATATGCATATGTTGATGCAACTTGATCAGCAGATAGTGAGGCCGCTATGACAATTTCTTCTTTCAATCCCCCCTTACGCACTCTGATGGGGCCGGGGCCAAGTGATGTTCACCCACGTGTTCTGGCGGCAATGGCGCGTCCCACGGTCGGGCATTTGGATCCGGCTTTTATTGGCATGATGGACGAGGTTAAAAGCCTGCTGCAATATGCATTTCAAACAGATAATGCCCTGACGTTTCCGATTTCCGCACCGGGTTCTGCCGGAATGGAAAGCTGTTTTGCCAATCTGGTGGAACCCGGGGACAAGGTGATTGTCTGTATCAACGGCGTGTTCGGCCTGCGCATGAAAGAAAATGTCGAACGTTGTGGTGGCGTTGCGATTGTGGTCGAAGATGACTGGGGATGTTCTGTTGACGCCCATAAAGTCGAAGACGCACTGAAAGCCAACCCCGATACAAAAATCGTTGCTTTCGTGCAGGCGGAAACGTCAACCGGGGTCCATACCGATCCATTGATTCTGTGTAAACTCGCCACACGGTATGGGGCTTTAAGCCTTGTCGATGCGGTCACGGCCCTTGCAGGGGTGCCTGTGCTGGTCGATGACTGGGGGGCGGATGCGGTTTATGCGGGCACGCAAAAATGTTTGTCTTGCGTTCCGGGCTTGTCGCCCGTGACCTTCAGTGAACGGGCGCTGGATAAAATCCGCAAGCGTAGTTCAAAGGTTCAAAGCTGGTTCCTCGATCTGAATTTGATTATGGGCTATTGGGGCGAGGGGGCAACACGGGCCTATCATCATACGGCCCCGGTCAATGCGCTTTATGCTTTACACGAATCTTTGGTGATGTTGCAGGAAGAAGGACTGGAAAATGCATGGCATCGTCATGCCAAAATGCATCTGGGCCTGAAAGCCGGACTGGAAGCAATGGGTCTGGAATTTGCCGTTGATGAAATGTACCGTTTGCCGCAATTAAATGCGGTTAAAATCCCGGATGGTGTCGATGACGCTGCGTTGCGCAAACGGGCATTGGAACGCTATGGTCTTGAAATCGGGGCTGGATTGGGCGCATTCGCGGGTAAGATATGGCGGATCGGTCTGATGGGGCAAAGTGCAACGCCACGTAATATTTTACTTTGTTTATCAACGTTGGAAACCTTGCTTTCACAGGCAAATGTGAAGGTTGAAAGCGGAAAAGCAGTTGATGCAGCGCAAAAAATATTGTTTTAACGGGTCAGACCACTTAAAACTTAGCGCCTATATCACCCCCTTGAAACAGGAGAAGTCCGTTGAGCAATCTGTCTTTGGCCAAAGATAAAATTCGTATTTTGTTGTTGGAAGGCGTTCATGAAAATGCCATTCGTGTTTTTGAAAATGCCGGTTACAGCAATATCGAGTTTCACAAAAAAGCTTTGGATGAAGAGGTCCTGAAGGAAAAAATTAAGGACGCTCACATCGTTGGTATTCGTTCGCGCACGCAATTGACTGAGGAAGTCATTGAAGGGGCGGAAAAACTGTTTTCGGTGGGGTGTTTCTGTATCGGCACCAATCAGGTTGATCTGCGTAGCACCTTGTCTAAAGGGGTTCCGGTCTTTAACGCACCTTATTCCAACACCCGTTCCGTGGCGGAACTGGTGTTGGCAGAAGCCATTATGCTGATGCGCGGCATTCCGGCGAAAAACGCAAGCTGCCATGAAGGGGGCTGGATTAAATCCGCAGCAGGGTCTTTTGAAGTGCGCGGCAAGACATTGGGGATCGTCGGTTACGGCCATATCGGCAGCCAATTGTCCATTTTGGCAGAAGCCCTTGGCTTTAAAGTGATCTATTTTGATATTGTCAACAAGCTTCCCTTGGGGAACGCATCACCGGTTGAGACACTGGATCAATTGCTGCAAATGTCCGACGTTGTCAGCCTGCATGTGCCCGATACACCGGAAACACGCAACATGATGGGCGCGCGCGAATTTGGTGAAATGAAAAAAGGGGCGCATTTCATCAACGCGGCACGCGGTACTGTTGTTGATATTCCGGCTTTGGCAGATGCGTTGAAAAGTGATCATCTCGCCGGGGCGGCGGTTGATGTCTTCCCTGTTGAACCGAAAGGGGCCGATGATGAATTTGTTTCTGAACTGCGTGGCCTGTCCAATGTCATTCTAACGCCGCATATCGGTGGGTCTACACAGGAAGCACAGGCCAATATCGGGACGGAAGTTGCCGAAAAGCTTGTTAAATATTCCGATGATGGTTCCACCTTCGGGGCGGTGAACTTCATGGAAGTTTCCTTGCCTGTAAAAGGGTCCGGCACGCGTTTCATGCATATCCATGAAAATAAACCGGGTGTCATGGCACGTATTGCCGAAATTATGAACGAGCATGGCTTCAATATCACCGGGCAATATCTGCAAACAGATGGTGAGTTTGGTTATGTTGTGGTCGATGTGGACGCCGATATTGTCGAAGGCCAAGGCGTGCGTCAGGCATTGACAGATATTGCGGGAACCATTCGCTTGCGGTTCTTGCGTTAACACACAGGTGACGTTCAGTTTAGAACAATACCAAAAAGAATAGTTGATTATTCTTGTCGGGTATTGTAATTCAAATGATAGATTTCACACGATAAGCTCTACAGTGAATGTCCAGATGAAAGGAATGTCTCGTGAGCCATAAACCTGAATTGAACGTCATCGACGCCAAACCCAGCCGGGAAGAAGCCGAAGAAGCGGTTCGTACCTTAATCAAATGGGCGGGTGATGATCCGACCCGTGAAGGTCTGGTCGGCACGCCGGACCGGGTGGTGCGATCCTACGAAGAATTCTTTGCCGGATATGATCAAGACCCGGAAGAGATTCTAAAACGTACGTTTGAAGAAACGGACGGTTATGACGAAATGGTCGTTTTGCGCGACATTCGTTTCGAATCCCATTGCGAACATCACATGGTGCCGATTTTGGGCAAGGCGCATATTGCCTATATGCCGAAAAAACGTGTCGTTGGCATTTCCAAACTCGCCCGTATTATCGAGGTCTATGCAAAACGCCTGCAAATTCAGGAAAAGATGACAGCGCAAGTTGCCAATGTCATTCAGGATGTGCTGGATCCATTGGGCGTGGCAATTGTAATTGAAGCGCAACACCAATGTATGACCACCCGTGGTGTTTATAAGCCGGGGGTGACGATGGTGACCTCGCGAATGTTGGGTGCCTTCAGAAATAACATTGCGACTCGTAAGGAATTTCTGACAATGATCGGTAATCCGGCCAGTGGACCGGCGGTCAATAGCTTCTAAAAAAGATTAAAAGCCTCGCTTTGATGAAAAGCGAGGCTCAGGTTATTGACAAAGCCCTAAACTGTCATCCCCGACCCGATCGGGGATCCATCTTGATTCAATGAGGGATATCTAACCTGTTGATTTTAAATGGATCCCGCATCAAGTGCGAGATGACGATTTTGGTCAATTATTTACGAAAAACACTTTGTCAGCAATCTGAGCCTCGTTTTGATAAAAAGCGAGGTTTTTTTTACGTCTTGAGGCCGTCCAGCAAATCCCCGATCATAAATCGTGCAGAGTTGGAGCGTGGTTTCCACAGGTTACGATCCTGTGCTTCCTGAAAACGTTCCAGCATTTCTTTTAAGGCCGCCGGGTTGTTTTCCTTTAAGAATGCAAAAGTATCGTCATCCATGATGAAGGCCTCAAAAACCGCATCAAAATGATGATCACGCACACATTGCGCCGTCGCAGCAAAAGCGAACATGTAATCCAGCGTCGCCGCCATTTCGAACGCCCCTTTGTAGCCATGACGTTTTACCCCATCAATCCATTTGGGATTAACGACACGGGCGCGCACAACACGCGAGATTTCTTCTTCCAAGGTACGGATGCGCGGGGTTTCGGGGCGGGAATGGTCATTGTGGTAAACGGTTGGGGCTTCGCCGCCTTTCAGCGTGCGAATAGCGGCTGTCATGCCGCCTTCAAACTGGTAATAGTCGTCACTGTCCAGCAGATCGTGTTCGCGGTTATCCTGATTTTGGACAACGGCTTCGACCTTTGACAGGCGTTCTTCAAACAAACCGTGTGCACTTTTCCCGCTGCTGCCTTGACCATAGGCGTATCCCCCCCATGCGACATAGGCCCGCGCAAGATCGTCGGCTGTATCCCAGCCTTTTTCGTCGATTAAGGCCTGCAAGCCTGCGCCATAAGCCCCGGGTTTGGAACCAAAAACGCGAAAACCGGATTGCAGGTCGGCGTCTTCTTGGCTGGCACCCTTGGCGATCATATCAGCCTTTTCCTGTTTGACGCGAGCAGCCAACGGGTTGAGGTCTTCAGGTTCATCTTGGGCCGCAACCGCGCGCACCGCACTGTCAAATAGGTCGATCAAACCGGGGAAGGCGTCACGGAAGAAACCGGATACCCGCAAGGTGACATCCACGCGGGGACGACCAAGCACAGTTTGCGGCATGACTTCAAACCCGGTGACACGGCGTGAAACCGGGTCCCATTGCGGTTGGACCCCCATTAACGCAAGACCTTGGGCAATATCATCCCCGCCGGTGCGCATGTTGGATGTTCCCCATGCGGTCAAGGCCATTGTGCGCGGCCAGTCGCCGTGATCCTGCATGTAGCGTTCAATCATTAAACTTGCGGATTTCCAGCCCAGCGTCCAGGCGGCTGGTGTAGGTACGGTACGGGTATCGACGGAATAAAAATTCTTTCCGGTCGGCAGGATTTCCGGTCGTCCGCGTGTTGGTGCGCCACTGGGACCGGGCAAAACAAAACGCCCGTCAAGTCCCCGCAGGATAGCATCAATTTCTGCATCGCCACAGGCCATGACGGCGGGACGAACTGTATCTTCCACATAAGTAAGAACAGCTTGTGTCCGGGACCATTCTGTTGGGCAGGACAGATCATTGCTGATAAGTTGAGAGGCAATGGTTTCCAGCCGTTCAACGGTATCCCCACAGGTGCGCCAATGGTCTGCACTACTCAGGATATCGGGTTTTGGTCCTGTCCACGTAGTCGCCATTTCACAATTGAGCGGATCGAAATTCAGTTTCAGATCATCGGCAATCGCGCGGATGAGGGAAGCATCACGCCCTTCGCCCTTGTCACGCGGCACACGCACAAGTGCGACCAACAAGTCGTTAAGTAAACGATCTGCCGGGCTTTCGCCAAAGATATGCAGACCGTCACGAATTTGCATTTCTTTAAGCTCACATAAATGGTTATCAAGCTTGCCAAGTGCGGTTTCATCGTCATCGTCGCGATCAATGCCACAATCGATATCCAGCCCGGTACTGCGCGACAAGGCGAGGATTTCTTTTTTCAAAACCTTCAGTCGGCGCGGGTCCACGCCAGCAGCTTCGTAATATTCATCGACCAGTAATTCCAAATCGCGCAAAGGTCCATAACTTTCCGCCCGCGTCAAAGGTGGGGTTAAATGATCAATGATGACGGCCTGGGCACGGCGTTTGGCCTGCGTGCCTTCACCGGGATCATTAATGATGAAGGGATAAAGATGCACGCTGGGGCCGAAGACGGCCTCGGGGAAACAGTTTTCAGACAAGGCAATGGCTTTGCCGGGCAACCATTCCATATTGCCATGCTTGCCCATATGAACAATCGCATGACTGCGAAATTCAAAACGTAGCCATGCATAAAAGGCCAGATAGTTATGGGGCGGTACCAGATCGGGGCTGTGATAACTTTCCACCGGATCGATATTGTAACCCCGTGCGGGTTGCAGGCAAACGGCCACATTGCCGCAGCGATAAGCCGGAAGCAGGAATTGCCCACAATCCAGTTCACCGGGGCGGAAAAACGGATCTTTTTCAGCCGGACCCCATCGGTCCAGAACCGCCTGTTGAACAGATTGCGGCAAGCTGGAAAAGAAAATCTGATAATCAGATAGGCGGAGCGTTTCACAAATATCGCGACTGTCGATCTGGGTGAAATCGTTGGTAACGCCTGCTTGCAGACGGGCGATCAGGTCATTTCCGTCTGTCGGGATGTCTTCCACGCGGTATCCGTTTCTTGCCATTGCCTTTAAAACATTCAGGGACCCGGCCGGGGTATCCAGTCCGACCCCGTTGCCCATACGCCCGTCTTTGTTGGGATAGTTGGCAAGGACAAGGGCGATTTTACGCAGGTTGGCGGGGGTGGTTTTCAGTCTGGCCCAGTTTGCCGCAAGTTCTGCCGTAAATGTCAGACGATCGGGCACAGGTTTGTAACTGACAATGTCGCATTGGGTCAACTCGTCGCGTTGGGCCAGTCCTTTAAACGAAACGGCGCGTGCTAAAATACGTCCGTCAACCTCAGGCAAGGCCACGTTCATGGCGATATCGCGTGCACTTAACCCGTGGGTACCCTCGCGCCAGCTGTCTTCGTTGCTGCCGGCGAAGACGACTTGCAGGACCGCGCAATCGGCGATATCAAAAGGTGTTTTTGTGCGTTTGGCATTGGGTTTGGACAGGGCAAAGCCTGTGCCGTTTAAAATCACGGATGTATGGCTTTGTGCCAGCAGGTCTTCGATCTGTGCCGCTGCAATTGCATCTTTCAGGCTGGCGGCATAAAGGGGCAGCGGGTTTAATCCTTGGGCTTGCAAGGCCTCAATCAAACCATCAATAACGGCTGTATTGCCAGCCTGCATCAAGGCGCGATAAAAAGTAATCGCGGCAACGGGTCGTCCGTCTGTCCAATGATTGTTGCGCAGGTCGTTGAGGCTGAGGGTACTCTGGCCGGGCCAATAGATCCCGGCGCGCAACAAGGGCGCGGGTTCGGCCCAGTCACGGCTTAGCCCCAACAGGTGATGGCTGAAATTTAAAAACTCAACCGCGTTTTCAATGCCGCCGTGGACGCAATATTGCCACAGGCGGTGCGTGTTTTCCTGATCCAGTGTGGACAGGTTGGCCAGTTCCGCATCGGGTTGGTCATCGCCGGGTAACAGGGCCAAGGGGATGTTTTTTTCTGAACAGATGCGTGTGATTTCATCCACGCCATATTCCCAATAACTTTTGCCGCCTAATAAGCGCACAATGACCAGTTTGGCATGCTGGATGATATCATCCACATATAAATCCACCGACATATTGTGCCCCATATGCAGCAAGGACGCGAGGCGCAGGCTGGGAATACAGTTGTCTTGGTCATGCAAGCGGTTTTGTGCCAACGCCAAACAGGCGAGTTCGGTATCAGCTGCCGATAGAACGACAATGTCGCCCGGTGTCTGTCCCAGATCAATCGCTTCGGACCCGTCAGAGACAGCGCCCGGTGTGGCGGCCAAAAGATGCATTTTTTACTTCCATTCTTTAACAATCCCTGTCTTATAGAACAGACCTTATAGGAAGACAAATTATGATCAGAATTACGACACAAAAAGACATGCCTGCGGTGCTGGATATCCATCGCCTCGCCTTTGAGGAAGAAGACGAAGCAATCCTTGTGGAAAATCTACTGGATGATGAAACAGCATATCCGCTTTTATCCTTGTTGATGGAAGAGGACGAGGAGATTCTGGGGCATATTTTGTTCACCAAGGCTTCTGTGGAAGCAAGCGATGTTTCCGCCATGTTGCTGGCCCCCTTGGCGGTGCACCCGGGTCGCCAATATAAAGGGATTGGCCAACGTTTGATGAAAGAAGGTTTTCGCCAGCTTGCAGGTATGGGGGTGGAACTGGTTTTTGTGTTGGGAGACCCTGCTTATTACCCGCGTGTGGGCTTTGTGACAGATGCGGGCGGCCAAGGTTTTGCAACGCCACAGCCCATCCCATCGCAATATCGTGAAGCTTGGATGGTAAAGGATTTAAACGGTGGGGCGATTGATCGTTATCACGGGCAAGTCCGTGTCGCTGATCAAATCAGTGCACGGGAATATTGGAGCGATTAAGTGGGGGTCATTCCTCAAATTCATGTAGAATGGCAGCCTGCCAATTCATAAAATCAGACAGGCCGTCCAGACCGGGGAACAGGGTCATCATGTTGATGCCGTAATTATTCAAATCTTTGGACAGATGTTGTTTGATCTGTTTGGGGATGATGTATTGATGCAGTTCCCCGTCTTTTTCATTTAGTTTTTTATCGGGTTTGCCGTGAACGGTGAAAACGCCGCGTTGTTGCACAATGCGTTCAGAAAAAGAATGTGGGGTAAAATAACCTGTCTTTTCTGCTTTTAAGGGGTGAGGGGATTCATCCTGCACATAATGATGTTTGGGTTTGAAGACATAAACCACACCATCGGTGTCATATTGTCCATGTACCGCAAAGAACAGGGCCACCAGTGGATTGCGGGTCCAGTCCAGCAATCGGGTGGCCAATCCGTGATGCTGGGCCAGCGCGAGATAATCCCAATCATCAATATTATCACGGGAAAAATAGGCCACAGCCTGACGTTTCCAGGCACGAAAAAAGGCGCGTTCGTATTTTAACGCGTGTTTATATTTTTTGCGCCCGATCTTGGGGATCAGGGGCCAGTCGGCTTCGCATTGTCCGCGAAACATCCAGCGTTCAAACCATTGATATTGCGACAGGGCATTATGGTAATCCCCAAAGTTTTCAACCTGAATTTCGCGCATTTTAAGGGATCAGGACAAGGGATATTTGTTGGTCTTGCTAAAGGCTTTTTTCTTGGCACCGCAAGAAGGGCATTTCCATTTTTTACCCAGTTCTTCAAAGGCGATCCCATCCATTTTGGCCGGGTCGTAAACGTATTTTGAACAACTGCAAATCCAGCGTTGCGGCTCAAACGCCTTAATAGCACCAAACCCTGCCATTGGCATCATAGCAACAGCCTTTTGAATGTTTCCGCGATATAACCACATATGAACCTCCCGTTTTTTGATTTTGAGAGTCGAAAAATACGCGGTTTCAAAGACTCTTTTATGAAGGAAATATGATTTTCGTTTATAGGGAAACCACGCCGTTTTCATCAGCCTTGTTTTCAAGGGCTGCCGCCATTAAGGCCTTGGTATAAGGCGTTTGCGGTGCATCGAAAATATCGTCGCGCAAACCTTGTTCGACAACTTGGCCGTTTTGCATGACAAGGACTTTATGGCTCATGGCACGCACGACTTTCAGGTCATGGCTGATAAAGATATAAGCCAGATTATATTTGGCTTGCAGGTTGCGTAACAATTCGACAATCTGCGCCTGAACCGACATATCCAGTGCGCTGGTGGGTTCATCCAGAATGATCAGGCGCGGGCGCAAGACGATGGCGCGGGCAATGGCGATACGCTGGCGTTGCCCCCCGCTGAATTCATGGGGGTAACGGTCCTGTGCACTGCGTTTCAGGCCGACTTCCTCCAGCACATCCCCGACGAGTTCACGGCGTTCTGCACGGGTGCCGCCTAATCCGTGAACAAGCAGGCCTTCTTCGACAATTTGCTGGACGCTCATGCGCGGGGACATGGACCCGAACGGGTCCTGAAAAACCATTTGCATTTCCTTGCGTAAGGGCCGCAGGTCTTTCGCCGGGAGGGTTTGTAGATTGTGGTTGTCAAAAACTAAGGTGCCATCGCTGTCTTCAAGGCGCAAAATGGCACGGCCCAATGTGGATTTGCCGGATCCTGATTCCCCGACAACGCCAAGAGTTTCACCTTGTCGAACCGTAAGCGTAATACCGTCGACGGCTTTCACATGATCAACGGTGCGTTTGATGATGCCGCGTTTAATGGGATACCAGACCTTGAAATCTTCAACGCGTAAAATTTCTTTATCATTAATGGTATCAGCCGGTTTCCCTGTCGGTTCAGCTGCCAGAAGTTTTTGGGTGTACGGGTGTGTGGGGGCGTCGAAAATTTGGCGACAATCGCCACTTTCAACGATTTCACCGTCATTCATCACACAGACCCGATCAGCGACATGGCGCACGATGCCAAGATCATGGGTGATCATTAAAATGGCCATGCCCAGCTTGGCCTGCAATTCTTTGAGCAGTTTTAAAATTTGTGCCTGAACGGTGACATCAAGGGCGGTTGTCGGTTCATCTGCGATCAGGATGTCCGGTTCGTTCGCCAAGGCCATTGCGATCATAATGCGTTGTTGTTGCCCCCCGCTGAATTGATGCGGCAGGGCCTTGAGACGGTCTTCGCTGGTGGCATTTTCCAGACCGACGAGTTTTAGCAGTTCAATGACCCGTGCGCGTGCCTGGCGCTTGGTCATCATTTTATGGACAAAGAGAACTTCGGAAATCTGGCGTTCAATGGAATGCAGCGGATTAAGCGAGGTTAAGGGTTCCTGAAAAATCATGGCAATACGGTTGCCGCGAATGCCGCGAATGGTGTGTTCTTTGCAGCCTAGTAATTCCTCACCATCCAGTTTGATGGATCCTTTTGGGTGGTGGGCGTGGGGATATGGCAGCAGTTGCAGGATGGATAAGGCGCTGACGGATTTACCGGACCCGGATTCCCCAACCAAAGCCAGTGTTTCCCCCCTTTCCAGATGGAAGGAAACACCGCGCACGGCCACATCATCGCCAAAGCAAACATGCAGGTCTTTAATGTCGAGTAAAGGGGCGCTCATTGAAATGTCTTCCTTGGGTCAAAGGCATCTCGCACAGCTTCGCCAATAAAAATCAGCAAAGACAGCATGAGGGAGAGAACGAAAAACGCACTTAGCCCCAGCCACGGGGCTTGCAGATTATTTTTACCCTGATTCAGCAGTTCACCCAGTGAGGCACTGCCCGGGGGCAGGCCAAATCCAAGGAAATCCAACGCGGTCAGGGTTGTGATGGACCCGTTCAGGATAAAGGGTAAAAAGGTAAAGGTCGCCACCATCGCATTGGGGAGAACGTGGCGGATGATGATGGTGTGGTCGCTGACGCCCAAGGCCTTGGCGGCGCGGACAAAATCAAAATTACGCGCGCGCAGAAATTCGGCACGCACCAGCGAGACAAGCGCAATCCATGAAAACAGCAGCATAATTCCCAATAGCCACCAGACGTTCGGTTCGACAAAACTGGCAAGGATGATCAATAGATACAGGGTGGGCAGGCCGGACCAGACCTCAATCACCCGTTGGCCGATCAGATCAATAAGGCCTGCGAAATATCCCTGAATGGCCCCGGCGGCAATACCGATGATGGAACTCAGGATGGTTAAACCCAATCCAAACAGGACCGAAATCCGAAATCCATAAATAATTCGCGCCACCACATCACGTCCCTGATCATCCGTACCTAACCAGTTGTCGGCACTGGGTGGGGCGGGGGTGGGTACGGTCAGGGCATAATTGATACTGTCGTAACTGTAGCGCACCATCGGCCAAATAATCCATCCCCCGGTGTCCGTGATCAGGGCTTGAACTTCGGGATCACGGTATTCGGCCTCGGTTTCAAAAAAACCGCCGAATGTGGTTTCGGGATATTCCTTTAAGAACGGGGTGTAAAGCCCCCCTTCATAGGAAATCAAAAGTGGTTTGTCGTTGGCAATCAGTTCGGCAAACAGGGACAAGACAAACAAGAACAGAAAAATCCACAGGGACCAATAGCCCCGTTTGTTGGTTTTAAAATTCTGCCAGCGGCGTTGATTGATCGGGCTCATCATCTTGTTACCTCGCCTCGAAATCAACGCGGGGATCAACGATGTGATACATGATATCTCCGATCAGGTTCAGCACCAACCCCACCAGCGTGAAGAAATAAAGTGTGCCGAAGACCACCGGATAATCACGGTTAATGGCGGCTTCAAATCCCAAAAGGCCAAGCCCGTCGAGGGAGAAAATAATTTCGGTCAACAAGGATCCGGTAAAAAACACCCCGATAAAAGTCGCGGGGAAACCCGCAATGACAATCAGCATGGCATTGCGAAACACATGTTTATAAAGCACACGGTTTTCCGTTAAGCCTTTGGCGCGTGCGGTGACGACATATTGTTTGTTAATCTCTTCCAGAAAGGAATTTTTGGTCAACATGGTGAGGCTTGCAAACCCACCGACCACCATGGAAAAGACAGGCAGGGCAATATGCCAGAAATAGTCTGTGATTTGTCGCCATGTGGACAGTTCTGCCCAATTATCCGATGTCAGGCCACGAATGGGGAACCAGTCGAGATAACGCCCACCGGCAAAGACCACCATCAGGAAAATCGCAAAGAGAAAGCTGGGTATCGCATTGCCCAGAATAACAGCCCCGCTTGTCCAGATATCGAAACGCGATCCATCGCGCACGGCCTTTTTAATGCCTAGGGGGATAGAGATGAGATAAATCAGCAGGGTTGACCAGATCCCTAATGAGATGGAAACCGGCATTTTTTGCAAGACCAGATCGACAACGCTTTGATCGCTGTAAAAGCTGTTGCCGAAATCAAAACGGACATAGTTGCCAAGCATCTGGAAAAAACGCTCATGGGCGGGCTTGTCAAAACCGAATTGTTTTTCCAATTGGGCGATTAATTCAGGGGGGACCCCTTGTGCCCCGCGATATTGGGAATTTGCATTGGTGCCAATGCTGGGGGCAGCGCCTTTGACCTCACCACCGTCTGTACCGGAAACACGTGCGGTGGCATCAACCGCCTCGCCCTGAATTTGTGCCAGCATTTGTTCGACCGGTCCGCCGGGGGCAGCCTGAATGATGACGAAGTTCAACACCATAATGCCGAAGAGTGTCGGAACGATCAGCAATAAGCGTCGAATGATATAGGCAAGCATGAGCGAATGGAGCCTCGTTTCGGTTTATTTTCTTATTTGTATGGGAACGTTTAAGTCGGGGCAAGCCCAACCTTGTCCTTGAGGGAAACATTAATGTCCGAAAATGGCGAGTTTTTGGCAAGCAATCGTGTAAACTACATTTATGAAACTTGAACATGACATATGCTATCAGGCGCTAAAAAGCCGTGATGCCCGATTTGATGGCCGATTTTTTACCGGGGTTTCCTCTACGGGAATTTTTTGTCGTCCGGTCTGCCCGGCTTCGACGCCCAAGCCTGAAAATTGTACGTTTTTTGCCTCTGCCAGTGCGGCCCTTCAAGCAGGTTTTCGCCCTTGTCTACGTTGTCGCCCCGAAAGTGCCCCGGCAAGCCCGGCGTGGATCGGGACCGAAGCGACCGTAAAACGGGCCTTGAGCCTGATTGAAGACGGGGCACTGGATGACGGACAATCCCTGGAGAGCCTTTGTAACAGATTGGGTGTTGGGGAACGACACTTACGCCGACTGTTCCAGACACATTTGGGGGCCTCGCCCAAGCAGATTGCCCTGACGCGGCGCTTGATGTTTGCCAAAAAACTGTTGGCACAAACCGATGCGTCCGTGATGGATATTGCGCTGGCAGCCGGGTTCAACAGTTTGCGCCGTTTTAACGATGCTTATAAAAAGACCTTTGATTTTGCGCCTTCCTTTGAACGCAAGAAAAGTAAGGAAAATGAAAAGGCAAATCCGTGTGACTCTTTCACCCTTCATTTCAATTATCGCCCTCCCTTTGATTGGGCAGGGTTGCTTGCCTTTTTTGAAAGCCGTGCGATTGATGCGGTGGAACAGGTGACAGAAAATGGTTATCTGCGACGGATTGCGATGGAGGAACAGATTGCAACGGTGAGGATCACGCATGATGATCAACGCAACCGTCTGAAAGCCCATATCAGTGGTGTTGATGTGCAGCATTTACGCCCTTTATCACAAAAAATCCGGCGCGTGTTTGATCTGGATGCAGACCCTGCCATTATCAATACTGACTTATCCCGCCATGATGTCTTGCGTGATTTGGTGAGGACAACGCCGGGGTTGCGTGTGCCCGGTGCATGGGATGGGTTTGAGATTGCCGTGCGCGCTGTTATTGGACAACAGATCAGTGTCAAAGGGGCGCGAACTATCTGCAACCGGGTTGTCGAACGGGTAGGGAAAACGGTTTTTCCCACACCATTGGATATAGAAACCACCGATCTGGATGGATTGGGGTTGACCGGGCGACGGATTACCACCTTGAAAAAACTGGCGGCAAGCTGGCCTGCATTGGATTGCACAAAGGGGGTGGAAAGATTGCTAAAGGATCTCTGCGACCTTCCCGGCATTGGTCCGTGGACGGCCCATTACATTATTATGCGGGCTTTCGGGGAACCTGATATTTATCCGGTTGCCGATCTTGGTCTGGTTCGGGCGCTGGAAAAACTGGATCAACCTGCCGGGAAAAAAGATATGGAACAGTTTTTTGACAATCTGCGCCCTTGGCGGGCCTATGGTGCGCTGCATTTATGGAAGGTTCTGACATGACGGTTCTTTATGGGGATCAATTTGACAGTCCCTGTGGTCAGATTTCAATCGTTTTTGACGAACTTGATCGCTTGTATCATTTGGATTTTCCGGATCAGGGGGATCGTCAGCAAAAATTATTGGCAAAACGATTTGGGGTTGTTGAGCTGAAACAAGCAAGATCCGATGTTATCCGTTCCGCATTAAAGGCCTATTTTGACGGTAAATATGGTGCTTTGCGCAAGCTTTCTTGTGTGCAGGGTGGAACAGATTTTCAGCGCCAGGTCTGGGATAAACTTTGTGAAATTCCTACGGGTGAAACCTGGAGCTATCGCCAATTGGCACTTGAGATCGGTAATGAAAAGGCCGTGCGCGCAGTGGCTCGTGCAAATGCATTGAATCCGCTTTCCATTATTTATCCCTGTCACCGGGTGATCGGTTCGGATGGCAGCTTGACCGGATATGCCGGTGGGTTGAGCAGAAAAGAATGGCTGTTGCGACATGAAGGCGCTATTCTCGCCGCCTTATGACATTAATTCTAATTAAAACCTTTGTAACGATTTCTATCGTTTTGGGATTATCCATCGTGGCGGAGCGGGTCAGCCCGCGCTGGGCTGGACTGTTGGGCGGATATCCGTTGGGAACCGCGATTGTCCTTATTTTTATCGGTTATGAAGAAGGCACGGCTTTTGCGGCAAATAGTGCCGTTCATACCTTGGCAGGTTTAACCGCAAACTTATGTGTTTTTGCGGCCTATGGTCTGGTTCTGACGTTGCGACCTAATAGCGGGTTTATTCTGCCAACGCTCTGTACGGTGATGGCGTTTTTGGCCGTGGGGGTCCCGTTAAGCTGGATTGATTTCACCTTACCGATTGCCTTGGGTTTTATTGTTATTGTTGTGATTTTATGCATTTTTACGTTTCGCCATTTTGCGGAAATGAAAATTAGCAAGGCAGTGAGATTGAGCTTCTGGGTAACGGCCATTCGTGCGGCGATGGCCTGTTTTGTTGTGCTGTCTATTACGGGATTGGCCCATTCGCTGGGACCCGAAATGGCCGGGGTCCTTGCCGGTTTCCCGTCAACGGTTTTACCGATGATTGTTATTGTTCATTTTACCTATGGTCCGGCCCCGGTTCTAACCGTTATTAAACATTTTCCCAGTGGTTTAGGGGCGATGATCACTTTTGGTGTGGTTTATGCGTTGTACCTTGTCGATCTGGGATTAGGGCTTGGAACGCTTGTCTCCTTTGGGGCTGCAACGATCTATTTGTTGGGGTTTTCCCTCATACAAGAAAAAATGCGCCGGATAAAATCCAGCGCATAATAAATAGTTTGAAAGTCAGTCTTAAATCAGTGATTAGGCAGCTAAGGTCAAACCTTGCAAGACTTCTTCAATCGGTTGGCGTTCCTGCCACAATTTAAGAAGTGGGCGTGGTGTTAGTTTCGCGGCGACATCGGCATGTGGCGCAACAGAGAGTTGTTCATAAGAAAGCTCACCTTCGACATGCGCGCCTTTTTCAACGATGACACGGCGTGCGTGAATGGTGCCCTTGACGTGCCCGAGGATGCGAACGGTTTCGGCAATCACGTTGCCTGTTAAAGAAGCTTTGCGCCCAATCACAAGGGTATCGACTTCGATGGACCCTTCGACATTGCCACGCAAGTCCAAAGAACCTTGACCGATTAAATCCCCTTGAATAAGGCGGTTACGTTTCACGATTGCTTTTTTAGGTTTTAGAAACATGAGACAGACTTTCTAATAAATTTTGTATCTGTAGCCAGTATGTCGCAAAGGTGTAAACAACCGATTAACAGATACCTAAAATGGACAGTTTGGTCATTTGCCCATTTTAGGTTGATGCGTGTGCAATTTGTAATTACAGGTTTTGTCCGACAAATGCAATAAGCTCGTCCAGATATTGCTGGACCTGACGCGACGGTTCTTCGACTTGTTCAACCAGCGAGATTGCTTCATCCAGTTTATGGTCGTTATAAGCCCGTGCGGCGGCAATGCCCAAGGCATGAACCTGTTCGTGCGGCCCGTTAATGGCAGAAAAGGCCGGGTGTGTTTTAACGGCTTCGTCCTGATCCCCGAAGTACCATTTGCCCAGACGGCAATGTTGGTGATCCGATAGCTCGTTCGGGTCCAGTTTTGCGCGCCCGACCAGCATGTCCGCCAGTTTTTTGCGCCAGATCATATGATCGGCCTTGGCCCGGATGAGATCACGGGATGGGAAGTCGTGACGCATCAAGGCTTCCATTTGATCGCCGATCAATTTTTCGGTTTCATCCATTTCATCAAGAACGATGGAATTAGCCTTCAGGTTTTCAGCCGACATATCCGAAATTGTTGTGGCATGCGTGGAGGTTTCTTGTGTCACCCCTTGCTGCTGTTCCAAAACAGAGGCAATTTCCTGCATATCAGATGTAACGCGTGTGACACCACGATCAATTTCTTCCATACTTTTCAGCGTGGATGTGATGATCTGTTGACCGTTTTCAACCGCCTCGGCCCCTTCGGACATGGATTTGGTAATACTTTCCATTTCATTGCGCAGAAGTTCAATGCGATCATTAATATCGCTGGTGGCCCGTTCTGTTTGATTAGCAAGGTTTTTGACTTCGGAGGCAACAACAGCAAAACCTTTGCCGGCTTCACCCGCGCGTGCAGCTTCGATGGTTGCGTTTAGCGCCAGCAGGTTTGTCTGGCTGGCGATATTGTTAATCAGGCCGACCACTTCACCGATTTTGCTGGAGGCATCGGCGAGATCTTGTAATTTTTCGACCGCTTCTGTCACAGAATGAGAGATCGTATTGATCGCATCGATGGCTTCTTGTGAGCCTTGCATACTTTGCTGGACAATTTCCTGAAGATGGTTGGCTTCAGAAGAACTGTTATGTGTGTTTTCGGAAATTTCGTGAATGGATGCGGACATTTCTTCCATTGCCGAGGCCAATGACTGGGCGATATGGTTGAGTTGGCCAAGGCTGCGGGCAGAATGGGCCACAGAAATAACCGTTGAGTTATTGGAAATGGAGAGGCCAACGGAACGCGATAAATTGACCTCAGCACGGCGTTCGTTTTCTTGCGCTAGAAATTTAAGCTTGTTTGTAAGCTCGTCTTTACCTTCCGGCACATCTTGGTAGTTACGGGCCAAAATGGCTTCCACCTGTTGCATGGCGAGTGAAAATTCACAGCGTTCTGTTTCCATGGCAGTCTCAGATGTCTGTGCTTGGCCTTCGATATCACGATGGTCCGTTTTCTTTGAGAAAAATGACATATTGGATCCCCCCTTATGGTTGTTTGTGCGGAAAGTCTCATAAATACAGGCTTTATGCAACGAATCCCTTCACTTTAAGTGGTTATACTTAGCAACAAAATGGTTATTATTGTATTTATAAAAGTGCGTAAAAAGAGTAATTGAACATGCTTAGGCATAAAAAAAGCCGATGAGATAAAACTCACCGGCCTTTTTTATTTTTTGCATCAATGCCTTACTGGCGTTCGAACTGCAATTTTTTGATTTCTGCAATCGCCTTACCCGGGTTCAAACCTTTCGGGCAGGTGTTGGTGCAGTTCATGATCGTGTGACAACGATAAACTTTAAATGGATCATTCAAATCATCCAAACGTTTACCGGTTGCTTCGTCACGGCTATCTGCGATCCAGCGGTAGGCTTGCAGCAGAACCGCCGGGCCGAGGTAACGATCACCGTTCCACCAATAGCTCGGGCAGGAGGTCTGACAGGAGAAGCACAAAATGCATTCCCACAAACCGTCCAGTTTTTCACGTTCTTCAATAGATTGCAGACGTTCCTGGTTGGCAGGGGCCGGTGTGTCGGCCTGCATCCAAGGTTCGACAGAACGCAACTGAGCGTAAGGCATGTTCAGGTCCGGCACCAAGTCTTTGATGACCGGCATGTGCGGCAAGGGATAAATCGCACAATCGCCTTTTACATCGGCGATGGGTTTCAAACATGCCAGCGTGTTTGTCCCGTCAATGTTCATTGCGCAAGATCCGCAGATCCCTTCGCGACAAGAACGGCGGAATGTCAGCGTTGTATCAATTTCATTTTTGATTTTGATCAGCGCATCCAAAATCATCGGGCCGCAATCATCGAGATCAATCTCGAAGGTATCCAGACGCGGGTTTTCACCTGAATCAGGATCGTAGCGATAGATTTTGAACTTCTTAACGTTCTTTGCCCCGGCAGGAGCTTTGAAGGTTTTGCCTTCTTTAACCACCGAATTGGCGGGTAGAGAAAATTCAGCCATTTTCCAAGCTCCCCTTAGTAAACACGTTCTTTAGGTACGATATATTCGACTTCGTCCGTTAATGTCCATGTGTGGACCGGACGGTAGTCAAGCTCAATGGAACCGTCTTCCTTGACGTAAGCCAATGTGTGCTTCATCCATTCTTCATCGTCACGGTTCGGGAAGTCTTCGTGGGCATGTGCCCCACGTGATTCCTTACGCGCGTCGGCTGAAACAATGGTTGCTTTCGCACAGGCCATCAGGTTTTCAAGCTCAAGCGTTTCCACAAGGTCGGAGTTCCAGACCATAGAACGGTCGGTGACCTTCAGGCTTTCCATCTTTTTGGATGTTTCAAACAGTTTCTCAACACCCTCAGCCAGAACTTCAGAAGTCCGGAAGACTGCGGCGTGACCTTGCATGACTTTTTGCATTTCAAGGCGAACGTCAGCTGTTTTATGCTCCCCGTTTGCATTGCGCAGACCGTCAAAACGTTTGATGATATTGTCTGTTATGTCTTCTGACAGGGCTTTGTGCGGTTGACCGGCTTTCATCGTTTCAGAACAACGGATCGCAGCAGCACGACCAAAGACAACGATATCAAGCAGGGAGTTCGTCCCCAGACGGTTGGCCCCGTGTACGGACGCGGACGCACATTCGCCGATTGCCATCAAACCTTCGCAGACCGCATCCGGGTCGTCTTTGGTCGGACGGATCACTTCGCCATGATAGTTGGTCGGAATACCACCCATGTTGTAGTGAACGGTCGGCAGAACCGGGATCGGTTCTTTGGTTGCGTCCACACCGGCAAAGATTTTCGCTGTTTCGGTAATGCCCGGCAGGCGTTTCCACAGTTCTTCCGCCGGAAGGTGTTCCAGATGGAGATAAATATGGTCGTTTTCTTTACCAACACCACGGCCTTCACGAATTTCCATTGCCATAGAACGTGAAACAACATCACGTGAGGCAAGGTCTTTCGCAGTCGGCGCGTAGTTCGGCATGAAACGCTCACCTTCAGAGTTGGTGAGATAGCCGCCTTCGCCCCGCGCGCCTTCGGTGATCAAACAGCCGGAGCCATAGATACCGGTCGGGTGGAATTGTACGAATTCGTGATCCTGTAGCGGAATGCCGGCACGTGCCGCCATACCGTTACCGTCACCGGTACAGGTGTGGGCAGATGTACAAGAGAAGAACGCACGGCCATACCCACCTGTCGCCAGCACAACTTTGTGCGCGCGGAAACGGTGCAGTTTACCTGTGTCCAGATCCCAGGCGAGCAAGCCACGGCATGTGCCGTCTTCGTCCATCAACAGGTCGATACCGATATATTCAACAAAGAATGTGGCATCATGTTTCAGACACTGGGAATAAAGCGTGTGCAAAATGGCGTGACCTGTACGGTCAGCCGCAGCACAAGCACGTTGAACCGGCGCTTCGCCGTAGTTGGACATATGTCCACCGAACGGGCGCTGGTAGATTTTACCTTCTTCCGTACGTGAAAACGGCACACCGAAATGTTCCAGTTCCTGTACTGCCGGAATGGCGTTGCGACACATATATTCAATCGCGTCTTGGTCACCGAGCCAGTCGGAGCCCTTGACGGTATCGTACATATGCCATTGCCATTTGTCCTCTGCCATGTTGCCCAGTGCAGCGCCAACGCCACCTTGAGCCGCCACAGTATGAGAACGTGTCGGGAAAACTTTGGTTACACAAGCCGTTTTCAGGCCTGTCGCTGCCATACCGAGTGTCGCGCGCAAACCTGCACCACCAGCACCCAGTACGACCACGTCATATTCGTGTTCGATAATTTCGTAGGCATGAGCCATGGTTCATTAGCCTCCAAAGGCAACGCGCAGAACTGCGGTAATGGACGCAAAGCCCATCAGTGCTGCGATCAGTTTGATAAACACCAGAAGGAAAACCTTCTTGGCTTCACAGGATACGTAGTCTTCAATCACGACCTGAAGGCCGAGAACTGCGTGATAGAACATCGTGAAGATGAACAGGCAGAGGAAAACAACGTTGCCGTGATCACCGAGCCAGTCCTTGTAGGCGGCATAATCGGCATCGGCGAGGCCAATGAGAGAGAAGACGAACCAAAGAGACAGCGGCACAAGGGCAATCGCGGTTAAGCGTTGATGCCACCAGTGATGGACGCCGTTCTTTGTAGAGCCGAGGCTGCGCGCCTGACCCAAATAGCTTTGCATTTTCATTCGTTCATCCTCACAGCGCTGCAAAAATCCAGAAGGTCACCGTCAGAATAACGGCGAGACCGATGGTCACGCGGCCAGAAGCCACGAGATCTTCTTTTTCAAGTCCACGAACCGTGTCCCAACGCAGGTGACGGATCCCGTTTACGAGGTGATAAAACAGGCACGCAGTCCAGCCGAAGACGATGATCATTCCAAACCAGGACGTCATCAGGGCTTGTGCCGTTGCGAAAGCTTCTGGACCGTACGCGGCTGCGACAATCCAATAAGTGAAAAAGACCAGACCAAGGGACATAATAATCCCTGTCATCCGGTGTGTAATTGACATTTTGCCGGCGAGCGGCAGTTTATAAACTTGTAGGTGCGGCGATAAGGGCCGATTTCCCGTTGTCATGGAGCGGTTCCTTTAACCATGAAAAAGAGGGATGCTGAAAAACATTCTGGGTTTACCCCTCCGAACGACCGAAGTCAATCGCCGCCACGCATTTCGGTTAAAATTAAGGAAAATATAGGGGTTCAGAGGCGAGTGGTATGACCGCTGAGCGGCAAAATCGGACAATTTCGATGGGAGAGCGAACAAAATCGGTATTGGAATGCGTATTTATGTCGTGGATTCGTTGCAATGCACAATGAAAGAACGTTCTGAGAATGAAAATTGTTCTAAAGTTATATGCAACTTATAGGTCACTCGTCCCACTTCTCAGGCACGCCCGGTGGGCTTTCTTCAAAGGGGGAGCCTTTGCGAAAAATTGGACTGCCGTGACTGGTCTGTGTGGGCAATTCTTCGGTCGGGCCACCTGCGCGCACCGGACGTGGGGCAAAACGTCCCATGCTTTGAACCCGGTCATACATAACAAGTGCACCGGCAACCCCGACATTGACGCAAAATTTCATTGGAATTTTGATAATATGATCACAACGATCAATCGTGCTTTGCGGCAAGTTGGATCGTTCGGGGCCTAATATATAAGCCGCTTGGGTGGGGTGGCGAAAACTCGGCAGTTCAATAGCATCTTCGGTGAGTTCCACCCCGACCAATTGGCAACCTTTGGGCAAGAGCATATCTTCCAACGTGGGGAATGCATAAAACGGGGTGTGCTCTAGTGATTTGGAGGTATCGGCCTTGTTGCCTTTGCGTTTTGTATATTGGGCATCGACCGTATAGACAAAACTTGCGCCAAAAGCATGCGCGGTGCGAAACAGATTGCCAACGTTGAACGGTTTGTTGACGCCGTGAATGCCAATGCCGAAATATCCGCGCATAGTGTCTTTCTCCAGAACGCAAAGCTTGCTACAAAAGTGTTCTCTACCTATCGCGCTCACCCACATTGATCAAGGAGTTCTTACATGAAAGCGGCCCTGTGTACGTCATTTGATGGATATCAGTCCCTTGACCTTGCGGATGTTGCAGTCCCCGAACCGGGGGCCGGACAGGTCTTAATTCGTGTGCAAGCGAGCGCTTTGAATTTTGCAGATAGCCTTATTGTAAAAGGCAAGTATCAGGTCAAGCCACCTTTGCCGTTTTCCCCCGGTCTGGAATGCGCTGGTGTGGTGGAGGCAATGGGTGCAGATGTGGAAAGCTGTAAAGTCGGTCAACGGGTGATGGCCGTGCTGGATTGGGGTGGGTTTGCCGAATATGCCCTGGCAACAGCATCAGATGTTTACCCGATTGCCGATAATCTGGATTTTACCACGGCGGCAGCTATCCCGGTTGCCTATGGCACATCCCATCATGGTTTGATCGTGAAAGCTGGCTTAAAGGCGGGCGAAACGCTGGTTGTGCATGGGGCTGCTGGTGGTGTCGGTCTAACGGCGGTGGAAATCGGCAAACGGGTTGGGGCAACGGTGATTGCCACAGCAGGCGGGCCGGAAAAACTGGCCATTTGTAAAGAACACGGCGCGGATCATTTGATCGATTATCGCGAAGGCGGTGTGCGTGAAAAAATAAAGGAACTGACAGGTGGTCTGGGCGCGCATGTGGCCTATGACCCGGTCGGTGGGGATCTGTTTACCGAGACTTTGCGTTCGACACGACAAGACGGGCGAATTTTGGTGGTCGGGTTTGCCAGTGGGCATATCCCGCAAATCCCGGCCAATATTATTATGGTGAAAAATATCACTTGTATTGGCTATCATTGGGGGGCGTATCGCAGCCTTGATCCCGATGCCTTACGGGCCTCTTTTGCGCAATTGATGGGTTGGATTGAAGACGGCAGCTTAAAACCGCATGTGTCTTTGACGTTTAATCTGGATCAGGTGAAAGAAGCTTACGAAGCCTTGTTGTCACGCAAATCGACCGGCAAGGTGGTTGTGAAAATCAGACCGTAGCGGTTTCACGTTTGCGCAACAGACCAAGCCAGATAACCGCGATTAAGGAAATGAGGATGGGTGCAGCGATGGAGATATTGACCCAATCCCAACCCCATGCGTTTTGAATGGCTCCGCTTGAAAAACTCCCAAGCGCGACGGTGCCAAAAACAATAAAATCGTTCATTGCTTGAACCTTTGCGCGTTCTGTTGGACGGTAACATTGAGTTAACAGGCTGGAGCCACCAACGAACATAAAGTTCCAGCCAATGCCTAAGGCAACGAGGCCGAACCAGAAGTTCATTAGATCGATTCCGCTGAGTGCCAACACCATACAGGCAAGGTTGAGGATTGCCCCGATACTGATGATATTGAGAACGCCAAAACGGGAGATTAGTTTCCCCGTGAAAAAGCTGGGCAGAAACATGCCGACCACGTGCCATTGGATAACAAAGGCAGCATCGTCAAATTCAAAACCGCAGGCCACCATTGCCAACGGGGTTGCGGTCATAACAAAGCTCATAACACCGTAACCGATGGCCCCGGAAAGAACCGCAGTGATAAAGGCGGGCTGTCGGGCAATTTCTTTGAGCGCACGGGCCGGGCCGTGGCTTTCGTCATGGGCGCCGGGATCGCGAAATTTGACAAACAGGACAATCGAAATCGCCAAAAGATACAGCCCTACCAGCGAGGCAAAACCGCCTGCAAATAAAATTGGTTCGAAGTAATCGCGTGTTTGTGCGGCAAGCCACGGCCCTAAGAAGGCCGCAATAATGCCGCCTGCCATCACATAAGAAATCGCTTGGGGGCGATGGGGCGCGTCAACCACTTCTGTTGCGGCAAAACGTAGATACTGGCTGAACGCATTGGTGATGCCAAGCCCGAAACTGCCTGCTGTAAAGATCCAGTAGGAATTTTCAAAAATCCCCCATGTGGCGAGCAGAGCGGCACTGACACCGATGCAAAAGCCAACGAAAAATCCAGCTTTTCGACCAATTTTCCCCATGAGAAGGGAGGCCGGGATCGTTGCGCACATCATACCGACAAACTGGATGGCAAGGGGCAGGGTTGCCATTGCCGGATCTTTCGCCAGATAGGTTCCGGTCAGGGCGGTCAGCGTCATAATCAGGCTGGACCCGCTCATCATCATGGCTTGACAGCCTGCCAGTAAAAAAACCTGCCAGCGGTCTGCGTTCCAATTGTACGTATATGTCTGTGTGCTCATAAGCTTGTGATACAGGTTGCCAGCACGATTGGAAATGCTTATTTTAGCACCCCAATTGAAATTCGACGTTCTTCTATATCAGCTATATATAAAGAGAGCGTTTTATTTAACCTGAAGGATTTAGTGCAATGACAGCGCAAGAAGCTCAAGATATCAAGGCGATGATGACAGACCTCGGCCAAAATGCAAAAGCGGCCGCTTTGGAACTGTCCGTTGCCCCAACTGAGCAAAAAAATGATGCGCTGTTAAAAGCGGCCGCCCTTCTGCGTAGCCATACGGACAAGATCAAGCAGGCCAATGCCAAGGATATGGCCGCCGGGGAGCAAAAGGGTCTAAGCAGTTCTTTGCTGGATCGCCTGATGTTAGATGATGCTCGTGTGGAAGCAATGGCAAAAGGGTTGGAAGCCATTGCCCAATTGCCCGATCCGGTCGGCGAAGTCATGTCCCAATGGGACCGCCCCAACGGTTTAAACATCGCGCGCGTGCGCGTACCGTTAGGAGTGATCGGTATCATTTACGAATCGCGTCCCAACGTAACGGCAGATGCCGGTGCTTTGTCGTTGAAGTCGGGCAATGTGGCGATTTTGCGTGGCGGATCTGAAAGTTTTCATTCCAGCCATGCGATTATGGATTGTCTGGTTGAAGCCCTTGAACAAGCGGGTCTGCCCAAGACTTGTATTCAAATGATCCCGACAACAGACCGTGCCGCCGTTGGTGAAATGCTGACCATGTCCGATGTCATCGACGTGATTGTACCGCGTGGTGGCAAAGGATTGATTGAACGTATCACACGCGAATCAAAAATTCCCTTGTTCAAGCACCTTGACGGGATTTGCCATATCTATGTGGATGAAGCCGCCGACCTGGAAAAAGCGCGCAAGGTTGTTGTAAACGGCAAAATGCGCCGCACGGGAATTTGCGGGGCGACAGAAACCTTGTTGGTCAATCGTGCGGTTGTCGATAGCCACCTTGGTGCGATTGTGAATGATTTGATTGAGGCCGGCTGTCAATTGCGCGGCGATGCGGAAGCTTGCGCCGTGGATAGCCGGATTACCCCTGCAACTGAGGAAGACTGGGGCACAGAATATCTCGATGCCATTCTTTCCATTAAGGTTGTGGGCGATGTGAACGAGGCGGTGAACCATATCAATACTTATGGATCGCACCATACCGATTGCATCATTACCGAAGACGGTGCAACGGCGGAAAACTTCCTCAATCGGGTAGATAGCGCGATTTGTGTGCTTAATGCCTCCACACAATTTGCCGATGGCGGTGAATTTGGCATGGGGGCGGAAATCGGCATTTCCACGGGTAAAATGCATGCCCGTGGTCCGGTGGGGGTCGAACAGCTCACCAGCTTTAAATATAAGGTGCGCGGTGACGGTCAGTGCCGTCCGTAAATATTGGCAATGGCAATTCCGTCTTTTGGACCGCAAACGAAAATGACAGTTGGGCTTCTGGGGGGGTCGTTTAATCCGGCCCACTCCGGTCATGTCTATATTTCCGAGTTGGCCTTGCGTAAATTGAAACTGGATCATGTCTGGTGGCTGGTCAGTCCGCAAAACCCGTTAAAACCGACAAAAGGGATGGCACCGCTTGCCCAAAGGGTGGCTTCGGCGCAAAAAGTGGTGCGTAATTCGCGGATTCAGATTACAACACTTGAAACGCAACTCAACACCCGCTATACCGCCGACACGCTTGAAGCATTGAAGCGACGTTATCCCAATATTCGTTTTGTCTGGATTATGGGTGCCGATAATCTGGCGAGCTTTCATCGCTGGAAGAATTGGCAGAAAATCTTTGGCACCTGCGGGATTGCCATTTTTCACCGTCCGTCCTATGCTTTAAGGGCGCTGTCGTCGCTGGCGGCACAACGTTTTACGCATTACAGATTGTCAGATCGCAAAGCCTCTGTTTTAAAACGTAAAACGCCACCGTCCTGGGTTTTTTTGCCCATTCGCGGGATGCCGATATCAGCGAGCGAGATTCGAAAACAAATGAAGGACTAGGACCATAGCACGCAAACAAAACGGCCAGATGACTTCCAAGGAAATTTTGGAATTGGCTGTCACCTCACTTGATGACGACAAGGCGAAAGATATCGTTACCATCGATTTGGCAGGGAAATCCAGCATTGCCGATCACCTTGTTATTGCGTCCGGTACATCCCAGCGTCAAGTTGTCGCGATGGCGGAACATTTGATGGAAAAGCTCAAAGCGCAAGGTCTGAAAGGCCTGTTTGCCGAAGGTAAAGAACAAGGCGATTGGGTCGTGATTGACGCATTCGATGTGATTGTTCATCTTTTCCGCCCGGAAGTCCGTGAATTCTACAATCTTGAAAAGATGTGGAATGTATCCATACCGGAAAGCGGAACCAGCGAAGAAAATTCCGAACATATCGGTTAAGTGCCATGCAGGCACGTTGCCATATCCTTGCGATGGGCAAGTGGAAGAAGGGGCCTGAAAAAGACCTCTTCGATACCTATTGTGCGCGCATGCGACCTGCCCCGGTTCTTAAAGAACTGGATGTGCGCAAAAAACTTTCAGGGCCGGAACTGAAACAGGCTGAAGCCGAACTGTTGTTAAATGCGATCCCGAACGGGGCGGTGGTTGTTGCGTTGGATGAACGGGGCAAGACCATGAGCAGCCGTGATTTTGCCGGTAAAATTGGTCAATGGCAGGATCGGGGCGTTGGTGATATTACCTTTATTATCGGTGGGGCGGACGGTCTGGATGAAACGGTGCGCCAACGTGCGGATCTGTTGATCAGTTTCGGGGCGATGACATGGCCTCATATGCTGGTGCGTCCGATGTTGGCCGAACAATTGTTTCGTGCCGATGCGATTCTATCCGGTCATCCTTATCATCGGGATTGATTTTTAAATTGAGCGCAAATGTATCGTTGGGCGCTGAAATTACGCATCGGGGATTTGTTCTCTTTCCCTTTTTTCTTTCTTTTTCGTCACTTTATTCACTTTTGTGCAATAAAGACATTTGCGGTTTTGACGAAACGAGGCATAATCCCTATAAATTGAGAAACGACTTTCAGCAATAAGGGGCATAGCGATAAAAATGCAAGACTCATTAAGCTCATATACGTTGGATGCGCCAGACCGTCAGGTGTCGCACTATCAGCATGAACTTTTCCAACAATGCCGTAATACGTTTGAGGCATTTCAAGGCTTGGGTGATGTTGCGGAAGACATGCGTATCTTGTCGTTGAACGCAGAATTGGCCGCCGGTCGTGCCGGTACTTATGGTGTGTCTATTCGTGCCTTGACCCAATATACCCGTGAGTTGGTGAACCGTCTTGAGCAAATCAATCTGGAAATGAAAAAGATTGAAGCATTTGAAGAAGATGAAGCGGATGCAACGGACAATCAGACGGTTGAATACAGTGCGGATCAGTCGGATGCGTCTTATGAAGAATATGAAGATGGCGCTGAATATGCGACAGAAGAATATGCATACGATGAGGAACAAAACGCTGCTGAAATGGACGGCATCGCTTATGCCCTGCAAAAATTCAATGATGACAATGGGGGCGTAAAGTATCTGAACGATCAGGCCAAACGCATTGCCGAGGTTGTTTCCCAGTCGAACTCTATCGCGACCAACATGGCGATTGAGGCGGCAACGGCAGGCCAGTACGAAGATACCTTTACAAACGTTGCCAACGATATGCGTGGCTTTGTGGATACCTTGAAAAATATGGTAACACGGGCGCAAGATTCGATTGAAAAAGCGTTCCGTGCTGAAAAAAGCCTGAAAGAAATCGAAGCCGGCGGGCGTTAAGGCACGTTCCCTTTCGATTTGAAATGAATTCTTGTGGGTCGTCTCTCGTATCAAAGCCGTTTTTTCTGGCTTTTTTGCGGGGGCGACCCACATAAATTACACCCCCTGTTTCTTTTAATTCAGACTTGAAGACCAACAATGACCCAGACCTTGACACCCCGCCCGACCGTTCTTTGTATTTTGGATGGCTGGGGCGAGCGTAGCGAACAGAATGACAATGCGATTGCGCTGGCAAACACACCAACGTGGGACCGCCTTTATCGGGAATGCCCGACAACACGTTTGAATGCTTCGGCGGAAAATGTCGGTCTGCCCCGTGGTCAAATGGGAAATTCAGAAGTCGGTCATATGAATTTGGGCGCCGGTCGCATTGTGATGCAAAACCTACCCCGCATTGACAAGGCGGTTGCCGAAAATGCATTGGGTGAAACCGATGCCATGAAAGACCTCGCCCTTGCTTTGAAAAAAAGCGGCGGGGTTTGTCATATGATGGGATTGCTCTCACCGGGTGGGGTGCATTCTTCACAAGATCATATGGTGGCGCTTGCCAAGACGTTGGATGCACAGGGTATTGCCGTGCGTATTCATGCCTTTTTGGATGGGCGCGATACCCCACCCAGCAGTGCGCGTGACTATGTGGCGACATTTGAAAATGATATTGCCGATTGTGTGGATGTAAAAATCGTTACGCTGAGTGGGCGTTTTTATGCGATGGATCGTGACGAACGTTGGGACCGTGTGTCCAAAGCATATGCTGCAATGGTTTGTGCAACCGGTGAAACAGCCGATAGTGCCGATCAGGCGATTGCACAATCTTATGCCAAAGACGAAACAGACGAATTTGTACTGCCAACCATTATCGGGGATTATGCCGGAATGGAAGATGGTGATGCCTTGTTGATGGCGAATTTCCGTGCTGATCGTGCCCGTGAAATCCTGTCAGCCCTTGCAGACCCGGCTTTTAACGGTTTTGTGCGTGAGAAGGTTGTTTCCTGGGTGGAAAAAACAGGCATGGTGGAATATTCCACTCATCATAACGGGTTTATGACAGCCTTGTTCCCGGCGGAAAAATTACAAAACATTCTGGGTCAAGTGGTTGCGGAGGCCGGTTTGAAGCAGCTGCGTATTGCCGAAACGGAAAAATATGCGCATGTGACGTTCTTCCTCAATGGCGGCGAAGAACAGGTCTTTGAAGGCGAAGATCGTATTTTGGTCCCATCGCCCAAAGTTGCGACCTATGATTTGCAGCCGGAAATGTCGGCCCCTGAATTAACCGATAAATTGGTTGGTGCCATTGAAAGCGAAAAATACGATTTGATCGTTGTGAACTATGCCAATGGCGACATGGTGGGACATACGGGTGTTTTAGATGCGGCGATCAAGGCGGCAGAAACAGTTGATAACTGCCTTGCCCGTTTGGAAACGGCTATCAAAAAAACGGGTGGGGTCATGTTTGTCACGGCCGATCATGGCAATGCGGAAATGATGAAAGACGAAAAAAGCGGGCAACCGCATACGGCACATACCTTAAATCCGGTGCCGGTGATATTAGTCAATGCGCCGGGTGACGTGAAAGAACTGTCCGAAGGGGCGCTGTCTGATGTGGCACCGACTTTATTGCAGTTGATGGGATTGCCGCAACCGGCACAAATGACGGGGACTTCTTTGATCAAAGGTGCAGGACTTCGTGCAGCGGAATAAATATCGCACAATTTTAACAGGGTGTTCGGCGTTGTTCTTATGCACAATGGCGATCACAGCCGATGCGGCCAGTCAACAGGATGAATTGCGCCGTATTGAAAGCGATATTAAAACCAGCGAACAACATAAAACGGATTTCCGTCTGAAATCCGAACAACTTAAAAAAGAAGCCTCCGCCCTGCGGGCCGAACTGATTGCCTTGTCACAATCTGTTCAACAACGCGAAGCCAATGTGACGCGTTTGGAAAAGGCATTGGCGGAAATTACGTTTGAAGAAAAGCAGGCGCGAAAAGTTCTGGAAGAACGCCACGGTCAATCTGTGGAAACCTTAATGGCATTACAACGTATGGCGCTGAACCCGCCCGAAGCCATTATTGCCTTGCCGCAACCGCCTGCTGATATGGTGCGCAGTGCGATTTTATTACGCTCTATTGTGCCCCATATTCAGGCGCAGGCAGAGGCTTTGCGCCAAGAAGTTGAAGGATACGCGCAAAAGCGTGAAAAGCTGGAAGATCAAAAAAAGCGACTGGGTTATGCCAATCGTGATCTTGAGGATGAACGCCGCCGCCTGAATGTTTTGATCGAAGAGAAAAAAGCCCTGAGTGTGAAATATCTTGCCGATAGCAAGGCAGCAGGGCAGCGGATTGAGAAACTCAGCCAAAAGGCAAATTCATTGCGTAATTTGTTGGCTGAGATTGAGCGCGAAAAAAAACGTCAGGCCAAAATTCAGGCTGCGACACCACCGCGTAAACCCGATACACCGCAAACTGAGGAAGACGATAACGATCTTGAAATCGTTTTGGGCAAACCACCCAGCGGGAAACCGATCACAAAATCCAAAGGGAATTTGACACGTCCGGCGAGCGGCGCAATTGTCATGCAGTTTGGGGAACGTGAAAAATTGGGGGGGAAACACAAGGGACTTAGCTTCCAAACCCGGCGTGGGGCGCAAATTGTTGCCACTTATGACGGTCAAATTGCATTTGCAGGCCCTTTTCGGGGGTATAAGCAGCTGTTAATCATTGATCATGGCGCTGGATATCATACACTACTGACTGGGATGGATCGTATTGATGTATCTGTGGGGCAATGGCTCTTGGCGGGGGAACCTGTTGGAACCATGTCTGTGGATAAATCCAATAGTGACCCTCTTTATTTTGAACTGCGCAAAAACGGCGCACCGATCAATCCGTTGCCATGGATCCGGCAACGCAATGCAAAGGCGCAAGGATGACCATTCGACTTTCCACAACGATCGCTTTCCTCGGCACATTTTTGTTGGCGACCCAACTTGGGGCCCAAGAGGTCAAGAAAGACGATCCGAGCAAGACTTATCAGCTTCTCGACTTGTTCGGTGATGTTTTTGAAAAAGTCCGCACCGATTATGTGGAAGAGAAAACCGATCAAGAAATCATAGAAGCCGCGATT
The DNA here is from genome assembly GCF_014641495.1 of Terasakiella brassicae. Classification (GTDB taxonomy): domain Bacteria; phylum Pseudomonadota; class Alphaproteobacteria; order Rhodospirillales; family Terasakiellaceae; genus Terasakiella; species Terasakiella brassicae. The sequence goes on along the minus strand of NZ_BMHV01000010.1, from coordinate 53,656 downwards.
CAGGGGATGCTGAGCTCACTTGATCCGCATTCCAGCTTTTTGAATGCCGATCATTTCAAAGATATGCAAGTGCAAACCAAAGGGCAGTTCGGCGGTTTGGGCATTCAGGTTTCTATGGACCCGAGCGGATTGATCAAAGTAATTTCCCCCATTGATGAAACACCGGCCTTTAAAGCAGGTATCAAGGCCGGTGACTTGATCAGTCATTTGGATGGTCAACCGGTTAATGGATTAACGCTTAATCAGGCCGTTGATAAAATGCGCGGCCCGGTTGGCGCCGATATGACAATGACGATTCGCAGAAACGGGGAAAAACCGTTTGATGTGACCGTGACGCGGGCTGTGATCAAGGTGCCTTCCGTGCGTCACCATCTGGAAGGCGATGTCGGTTATATCCGCATCACAAGCTTTACCGAGCAGACCGAGATGGGCCTGAAAAAAGCGGTTGATGCCTTTAATGAAGAAAAAGGCGACCGCCTGAAAGGGCTTGTTCTGGATTTGCGAAACAATCCGGGTGGTTTGCTGGATCAGGCAATCTCTGTTTCAGATGCGTTTTTGAACCAAGGCGAGATTGTTTCAACGCGTTCGCGGCGTGTCGAAGATATTCAACGTTTTAACGCCCGTCCCGGCGATATTGCCGATGGTTTGCCGATTGTGGTGTTGATTAACGGTGGGTCTGCGTCTGCGTCTGAAATTGTTGCCGGGGCGTTACAGGATCATGCCCGTGCCTTGATCTTGGGGACACGTTCTTTTGGGAAAGGGTCCGTTCAAACTATCATTCCGATGGGAACAAATGGGGCGATGCGTTTGACAACCGCGCGTTATTACACACCATCCGGGCGTTCTATTCAGGCGGTTGGGATCGAACCCGATATCAAGGTTGAAATCGCCCGTATTGAAAAAATTGGAACGGGTGTGGGAACACGCGAGGCGGATTTGCGTGGTTCTCTTGAAAATACCGATGAGAATGCAGAAGAACGGCAAAAGAAAGTTGAAGCCGAACGTAACGGCAAGGATAAAGAAGAAGAAAAACCGGAAGACTATCAGTTAAGCCGTGCGCTGGATCTGATCGCCGGGATTGCCCTTTATTCTGAAATGCCGCGTACAACGGAAGAATAACGGAAAGTAACTGACATGGCCGACGACACCCTCGACGACTTTGATCTGGATGATGACGATGATATGCCAAGTGGGGAAAGCGGCGTTCCCGCCCCCACCGATTATGACGATGACGACTTCGATTTAGAAGACGATTTCGATTATGATGAAGGGGGCGGATCATCTAAATTCAAAGAGCTGCTGAAAGATAAAAAGAAGCTGGCGATCATTGGTGTTGCGGCGGTCTTGGGACTGTCGGCTATCGGCGGCGGGGCATGGTATTTTATGTCCGACGGTGATGATGCTGAAATGGCAGAGGCCGGGGCGGCAAAATCCGGCGGTGTGGGGACGGCGGTTGGTCTGGCCCTGCAACAACAGGCCACATCCGGCCTGACGCCACAAACAAAATTGACGGCAGGGGGTGTGACGGGTGGTGCAAAACTGACCGCAGGTGGTGCCACAACAGGTAAATTGACAGCTGGGGCCGCTTTGTCTGAAGCCCCATCAAGTCCAGCCCCTTCTATGGGGGGGAATATGGGGGGATATAATCCTGAAAACCCGGATGCCCCATTGTCAACAGCGGCTGTGGGTGAGGTCGGCGTGATGATCCCGGCTGTTTTGCCAACGGCCGTGGCAGGATTGGGAACACCAAAAGCCGCGCAAGGTGCCGCCCAAGCCGTAGATGGGAAGTTGTTGGAACAAACACAGGAAGGTTTGCTGCCGATTATTTCAGAAGACGGTCGTGAATCGTGGAAAACATATGCCCGTCCCTTTGGCGGGGATCCCAGCAAACCTATGATCGGCCTTGTCATCACCGGGTTGGGCATGAGTGAAAGTTTGACGCAAGCCGTCATCGATCATGCCCCGGCAGAGGCAACACTTGCCTTTAGCCCCTATGGACGCGGCGTGAAGCAATGGGTGGAAAAAGCCCGTGCGATGGGCCATGAAGTTTTGTTGGATTTACCGATGGAAGCGGAAAGCTTTCCGGTTGATGATCCCGGCCCCTTGGCCATGATGACGACGAAAAAACCGGCGGAAAACCTGAAACTGTTAAGTTTGATTATGGGGCAGGCGCAAGGCTATACCGGATTTGTCGGTGAATACGGAACACGTTTTTTGCGGGATGCCAAAGCGATGGCGCCGGTGTTGGGGGAATTGAAAGCCCGTGGTTTGTTCTTTATGGATCCGCATACGGCGCAAGGTAGTGTTTCCTTGGAAATGGCAGACCAGATGCAATTGCCCCGCGCCATTGCCAACAGCCAAGTCGATACCAATGTGGCACCGACACGGATCCGGGCACAGCTGGAAACTTTGGCAGCGGTTGCCAAAAATCAGGGGATGACGGTTGCCATGATGCGTGCAACGCCCAATAGTCTGGAAATCCTGAAGACATGGGCCGGGAGTTTGCAAGCTCAGGGCGTGCAATTAACACCCATGAGTTTTCTGGCGGGAAGGCAAAAATCCTGACATGGCAAATAAAAAGAAAAAAAAGGATTTACCCTATCGCCCCTGTGTCGGGATTTGTCTGATTAATTCGGATGGTAAGGTTTTTGTTGCAGAACGGCTGGATACGCCGGATGCCTGGCAAATGCCACAAGGGGGCATTGATAAAGGGGAAGATCCCGAAGCAGCGGCCTTGCGCGAACTTGAAGAAGAGATCGGCACCAATAAGGCCCGCTTTTTAGGGCGGACCGAAGGGTGGTTGACCTATGATTTACCGGACGAGTTGATCGGCAAAGTCTGGAAAGGCAAATATCGCGGGCAAAAGCAAATTTGGTATGCATTTGCCTTTGAAGGAAGCGATAGCGATATTGATATCGAAACAGAACACCCGGAATTTGCCCGTTGGCAGTGGGTGGAATTGGACCAGATTGTCGACTTAATTGTTCCGTTCAAACGCGATATTTATGCTGAAATCGTAAGACAGTTTAAAAATTTAGTTTAACTGCTCTGGATTATGGGGGCTTTCGGCTTCGTCTGCCGGTATGCCGAGGGGGTCAACTTCAACGCGATCTGCGATTAATTCGCAGGCGTCCGCATTGGTCAACATCTGTTCTTTCAGTTCCGGGTTTTGATCGGCAATTGCACGAAAGAAGTTGGATGCCGCGCGTAAAAGTTTTGCAGCAAGTTCAGCGTTGTTGGCCATAATATTTCCTTTATTCTACATCAGTATCCCTAGCCTAACGACCCGAAAGGAGCTTTGCAAAGATTATGTCGGATCTTTTGTTCAGTGTTGCGGTCTTTTTGGCTGCACATATCATTCCATCCTATGCCCCCTTACGTCATAGCGTGGTGGCGAAAATGGGGGAGCGGTCCTTCATGTCCGTTTATGGCGTGATTAGTCTGGCCTTGTTTGTCTGGCTCATTTACAGCTATCAGCAAGCACCCTATGTCGAATTATGGATGATGAGCCAATGGATGCGTCATACCGTTTTGTTCGTTATGTTTTGGGTATGCTTGCTTTTGGTCTGTACATTTTCGCAGCCGAACCCCTTTTCGTTGGGGATTGGTGGCAAAAACTTTGACCCGGACCACCCCGGCATTGTCGCATTGACGAAACACCCGGCTTTCTGGGCTTTTGCACTTTGGTCGTTTGTGCATATTTTACCCAATGGGGATGTGGCTTCTGTTCTGTTTTTTGGTTTGATGGGCGGGCTTAGTCTTTATGGTCCGATCTCGCTGAATAAGAAAAGACAAGATAAAATGGGGATTGAGAACTGGCAGGATTTACAAAACCGTGTCAAAAAAGGCTGGCCGCATATTGGATGGTGGCGCTGGCTTCTTGCCCTTGTTCTTTATGGTGGATTAGTGATGGCGCATGGGCCTGTAATTGGCGTTATTCCTTATTCTTCATAATCAAGAATAAAGACGGTTCCCTCATAATCATCTGAAATCAACATACGACCATCGGCCCATTGTTCAAGGTCTACAGGGCGCGCAATCGGGTGATCGTCCTGGTCAAGAAAACCGTCGATAAAGATTTCCTCCCCTGCAATATTGCCGCGTACATCAAAGGGGTGAAAGGAAATGCGGTAGCCAACGGGCGCGCTGCGATTCCATGAGCCATGCTGGGCCACAAAAAGGCCGCGTGTAAAACGTTCGGGAAAACGGGTTCCTGTGTAAAATTCCAGACCCAACGGGGCAACGTGTGCCTGAAAAGCATGAACCGGGGGGCGGTTGGCCGGGGGTGTTTCATCAATAAAGTCGCTGACGCGGGATTGTCCACCCCCGAAATAGGGATAACCGAAATGCAAACCTGCAACAGGTGCGCGGTTCAATTCATCGGCGGGAATATCATCCCCCATATTGTCGGCGCCATTATCGGTAAAAAATAAATCACGCGTAACGGGATCAAAGGCCAAGCCGACACTGTTGCGAATGCCCCGGGCAAAAACAACCGGAACCCATGTGTCGGGATCAAAACGAAGAATAGTGCCCTCCATTCTCCGGGTGCGGCAGATATTGCAAGGTGTGCCAATGCTGACATAAAGACCGCCGTCCGGTCCAAAGACCCCGTAACGCCAACCATGCCAGCGCTTGTTTGGGAATTGATCAAAAAGAATTTCGGGGTTCGGCAGATTTTCCGGCAGTCGGGTGCCGATTTCATAGCGGATCAGTCGATGTTGTTCGATAACATAGAGAAAACCGTCTTTCCATGCCAATCCATTCGGGACAGTCAGGTTACTGCTGAGGAGGCGGACCTCTTCGGCTTTGCCATCCCGATTTTCATCCAGAATCGCATAAATAGACGACTCACGTGTCCCGACAAAAACGACCCCTAGTTGCGGAACGCCGACAAGCGTGCGCGCACCGGGGATATAGGCAAAGGTGTTCAGGCGAAAACCATCGGGCAAAATGGGATTTGCAAATGCCGAAAAAGACGCAAAAAGCGTAACAAGGAACAAGCAGATTTTCATATAAGAAGTATAGCAGGTTCATTCTCGTTGCGCATACAATAAAAATCCCCGCACAAACTGTTGCTGTACGGGGATTTTTTTAAAGCAAAGGGTGTTTGATCAACCTTTATCGGTTCCGATCGGTTTGCTGTATTGCAGTTGGGTATCCCAAGGGAAGAACACCCATGTTTCCTGCGCAACTTCTTTGACAAAACTGTCAACCAAAGGACGGCCTTCCGGTTTGGCATAAAGCGTCACGAAAAAGGCTTTCGGCATCATCTCGCGCACGGCTTTGGCGGTTGTCCCGGTATCGACCAGATCGTCAATCATCAGCCAATCTTCGCCGTCACCTGCCATGCTGGCTTCTTTCATTACATTGACGGAACCACTCAGTTCTGCGGCATCGTCGCGATAAGCCTCAACGCAAACGGTTTCGATCAGTTTAATTCCCAGTTCACGGGCCATAATGGCCGCCGGTATCAGGCCGCCGCGTGTAATCGCGATAATGCCTTTGAATGTGCCCTTTGTGTGGATTTGGCGGGCAAGGGCGCGCGTATCTTTATGGACTTCAGCCCAAGATACGACTTCTGAAACGATATCGTCTTCCAAAGAGGTCATGACTTACCTTCAATTTTCTACGTAAAATGCCCCTTCTAATAACTTGAACGATCGGTCAAGTCAAAGAAGATAAAAAAGCCGACCCGCTTTTTTTATTCGGATCGGCTTTTTTGCGTGTGGTCAATTGTCTTAGCGCAAGTAGAGATGCACTTCGTTAGACTGTGCCGTGCGGCTGGTGCTGGCACTCAAGGCAACGCGGCTGGGCGGAAGGCCCATTTCAGTCAGGCTTTGCAGAACTTGTTCGGCCTGACGGCGCGCTTGTGTGGAACCCAGTGCCTGCTGCCCGACCGCAGCTTGTTGCGGTGTAATGGCAACCAGATCAAAGGTCGCATCGGGGCGACGATCCAGCACCTGACTAACGGTTGTGTACAAAGCTTGCTGATAGTTGACTTTATTACGGTCAAAGCGAATAACAACGAGCGGGCGACGGTTTGTCGGCAGCGCACTGCGTTGGAAGCTCGGACGGGTAATGCTGGATGTAATGCCTGTTGCGGACCCGCTCATGCGGTTGGACAGGGATGCACCGTAAATTTCACCGGCTTTCACGCCCGCAGCCAGTGCATTCAGGTTGGCGCGTTCAGCGGCAACATAATTGGTTTGGCGGCGCACATCTTCGGTGACTTCTTTGAGGAGGCGTTCGATCAAGACAACGGTTTGATTAACCTCATCCTGCAAAATCGCCAATTGACGGTGATCTTCATCAACGGCACCGGACAGACCGAATGCGGATTGAACCGATTCCAGCATATAAGCCGACATGGCGGAATCTTCGGCAACCTTTTGTGCCAGAGAGCTCATTTGCGCAATATCGCTGCTGATACGATCCAGATCGCTTAGTGAACTGTTGAATTGTTGAACCAGGATTGGGTTGCCGGGGGTGGTGCCGACCTGCAAACGTGCGTTAATGGCGGCAACGGTGCCATGATAACGTTGCGAATCCTGAACCGTTTTTCCACGTAATGCCTGCAATTCGCCGTTGTGGACGCGGATCTGGTCAATCAACTGTGCCAGTTCACTGCGCATGCTCACGACTTTTTTGCCAACAAAAGTGCCGGTTGCTTCACCCTGCGTCACAGGGGCCGGATCGAAATTCGTTGTACCAAGGACGGGCTGGCCCGTGCTGGCGATTGATTGACTAGCTGCTTCTTCTTGCGCAACTTGTTCAGACGTAGCAGTGTTTTCTGCCGGATCTTCCCCTGTCAGGGAAGGCCATAATGCCTCTTCTGTAAAAGAGCACGCAGACAACGCGAGCGTTGTTACAACAATCCCTGCCTTTGACCACTTAAGAACCATAGTGTACGGCTACCTTTGTTTTAAGTCTCAAATTCGGCAGAGGATACTACCGAACTCTATGATTTGTTGATTTCCCCTGAGGTAAGCCCTTGGTTCCCCCCAGTTAAATGCGGGCAAATCTTACCCTAAATAAACCGTAGGCGACAAGGGCGTATTTGTGTTTTTTTGCAATATCCTAAGGATATTTTATCTGGAACGTAATTTTTTTGAAAAAAAGTGCATTTTTCCTCTTGACCGATGTGCTTCATATCGCTACTTTCCGCGCCACCCCACAAGGGGTTGCCCAACGGTTCTTTCCGGGACGGTAAATAAAATAAGCGCCCATAGCTCAACTGGATAGAGTACCTGACTACGAATCAGGCGGTTGGAGGTTCGACTCCTTCTGGGCGCGCCATTTTCAAAGCCTCAAGGTTAACGCCTTGGGGCTTTGTTCTTTTCAACAGTATATTTTTTAGGCGTGTGATTTTATTCTTCGCGCAATGTCTCCTCTTCAGCCGCTGTTTCGGCACTGTCATCAAAATCTTCCAGCGTGAAGTTTTCGGTTTCTGTACTATTTTGTGTTTCGGGTAGGGGGCCAAGGTCGATGGCAACTTCCTGTGCGCGTGTCAGGTTTTTCTGGGTGACTTGTGCCAGTTTGGTTGCTTTGCGGGCTTCGTAAACGTCCAGCGCCGCCTGAAAGGCTTTGACAGCGGCATCGGCGGTTTCCGGTTTTCGCGTTTTTTGACAAAGCATGAACAGAGCAGACCCCAAATTATTTTGCGTTGCGGCCCACAACATGGGGGTATGGGTTTTGCTGCGCACAGCAAGGGCTTCGCGGCAGGCTTCGGCAGAACGGGCAATCATATCCAGATCACCGCGTTGGCTGCCCAGCAATTGAAGGGCACGGGCCAAATGATGTTTGGCTTCCCCCCAGCGTTGCGGGGTGGCAGACGCCGTAAAGACCTGCAAGGCATTTTGATAAGCCGAAATTGATTCTTCCAGCGCGTTATCGTCATCACTGATTTGATCTTTTTTATAAAGCAATTGCCCGGTCATGGCCTGTAGATCAGCCCATTCGGTTGGAAAGGTGCTTTTTTCAAAGACCCGACTGGCTTCGCGTAAAGATTCGATAGCGGCCTCAAGCAGGTTTTTCTCCCCGCCCATTTCGAACCAGCTGTTTTGCGTATAGGCAAGGTGGCGATGGACAATCCCTTCCCACAGGTCGCCGGACCCACGCCGGATGGAGCGCAAAACCTTGAGATAGGTTTCTTCAGCTTCTTTCAGATAGATCGTTTTTTTGGTGAAATACCCGCAAGAGGCCATCAGGTTGGCCAGTCCGGTTTCAAAGCGGGCTTGTTGCGGTGTTTTTAATTCGCGCATGCGTTTTTGCAAGGCGGGGCGGGCATCGCTTAATGCGCTTTCCAGCAAACTTTCCATACAGTCAAGTTGCGTTTTATTGGACGGGATCAAGGCGGCCAGAACGACACCGTAAAGGTAGGGGGCAAGGATATCGTCCAATTCGCTGGGCATATCAATGCCATCGCAGGGCAATATGCTGCCGGCGCGCTCGTGGCGCAAAGGGTGTAATTGAGCCAGTCGCAAGTGAACGGTTTGCGCATTGTTTCGCGCCTGTCCCCATACCAGCAAATCGCCATCCAGTTCATTGAGCCAGCGTTGTGCGGTTGATTTCATCTGTCCCCAAACCATCGGACTGTCGTTGAAATCATTCAGCGCAAAAGGCGATTCGGTGCGGCGGATATTAATATGTGCACCGCCCAAACGTTGGGCCAATGTCTTCAGGCTTTCGTAAAACGCGCTCGTGATTTGATTATCCGGGTCATCGTGCAAATCGGCCAGTAAAATTTCGAATGTGGCCTGACGTCCTTTGTCTGCACTGAACAAGCGGGAAAAAAATCCCTTTTTCTTTGGGAGGCTTGCCGCCGGTTTTGTCGGGTCGGGTGACGGTTGTGCGGCTTTGGAAGAAATCCCCGCTTTGGCCAGCATTTCATCGGCGGCGCGTAGACGTTCCACCAGTTTTGACATGACTTTGGAGGAAAGGTCAGGGTCGGTTTGAATGCCTTTCAGCAGGTTTTCGGGTTGTATCTCTTTGAGTGTAGTCGAACCAACTGCACGTGCCGTGGCACTGCGGGGGCTGGCATCAATAATACCCATTTCACCAAACAGCTCACCGGCTTTCAAGTTGGCGAGACGCACAGCACCGTGTTTGCTGTTTTTGGTCAGTTCAACAGCCCCCTTAATGATGACATAGGCAGCCCCGCTGGCCTCGCCTTCATTAAAAATGATCTCGCCGTTCTTAAACTTTTTGATGGTCCCGCCGTCGGACATCTTTGTCTTACCTCTTTCAAGTCTTTCTGTATTATACAGAAATTCTCTTAAGGGAAAATTATCATGCAAGAAAATGAAATTGTAAATGCAATCTCCTGTTTGACAGGGGGATATATCTTGTAAAACAGGGGGGGTGGATGACTGCAAGTTAGGTTTTTGCAACGTGCAAGACCTATGGTCATGTTGGAGTAGTATCTCTATTGCGCATCTGCCGCAGACGTTTTTCAGCCAGTGCGCGGTAAATTTTTCTGAAACAACCTTCCCAATCACCAGGATGATCTTGCCTGAAAAGGCGCATGTCGGGATACCACGGGCTGTCGTTTCGATGCCACATCCAGCGCCAATCGGGTGTAAAGGGCAATAAAACCCAGACTTCTTTGCCCATTGCCCCGGCTAAATGAGCGACAGAGGTATCAACGGTGACAACAAGGTCCAACTGGTCGATTAGGGCGGCACTGTCTGCAAAATCTTTTAAATCCTTGCCTGCATCAAGAACCACACAATTGGCCCCGGTGGTCATTAAATCTTTGCAGGCCGGTCCTTTTTGCAGGCTGATCAATGTGGTGTCGGCATCATTGGCCAGTGGCAGAAAAAGGTCCAGCGCAACAGATCGTCTGCGATCATTTTGATGGGTCGGGCTGCCTGCCCATGCAATACCGATGTTCATGCCGCCTTTGGGCGCGGGGCGAAGATGAAGGGGATGTTTGTCCGGTTTGTGTAAATAAGGCGGTGTGCCGGGGATGCAATTTTCACGAATATGCAGGATATGTCCCAAACTCATTAACGGAACCCAGAAATCAAAGACAGGAGGAACCTGTCCACTGGGGATCAATTGATCGACTGCGTCCATTTGTTCAAACAGGCGCATGAGTTCAGGCGGGGTTTCTAAAATAACAGTGCCGCCGAATTTCTCTTTAATGAGGGGGAGCAGGCGGACAAACTGGATGGCGTCACCAAAACCTTGTTCACGGTGAATAAACAAGGTGCAATCGGTTAAGGCTTCCCCGGTCCAACGCGGTTGTATGAAGGTGCGCGGCGGGCTTCGGTCCAGTGACCAACGGGCATCATATTCGGCAAATCCGGTTTCAAAATCACCAGACATAAGATAGGTCAGGGCACGGTCCCAACGGCAATTTTTATAATCTGGGTCTATGTTCAGAATTTTATTGAAAAGGGCAATGGCATCTTTGCATTTACCCGCATCGCGTAAAACAAGGGCAGCATTATAGAGGTAAAGAAGCTCGTCCGGCATCAGTTCGATGGCTTTGGTATGGGCCGCAAGGGCTTCTTCTAAACGGTCCAGATCATTCAGGACATTGCCCATATTAGAATAGGTCGCCCCATGATCAGGACGAATGGCAAGCGATCGTTTGTAACAGGTCAGGGCAGCATTAAACCGCCCCAATTTACGTAAGGCCACAGCCATATTGTTGTAGGCATCGGCAAAAGTCCCGTCCAATTGGGTGCATTGTGCGTAATATTTAAGGGCTTCGTCCAGTTTATTGGATTGATGCAGGCGCACGGCCTTTTGGAAAAGCAGTTGTGCTTTTTCTTCTGGTGGCAATTTGTTGAATTCGATAGCGGGAGGCGTCGTCATAAAAAAAGCCAGCGTCCTGTTTGTGGGCGGGACGCTAGCTTATACAAAAATTCTCGGGTTCAAAAGACTGAATGTGAAATCAGGACGTTAGGCAAGTTTCAAGCGAGCTCGCAAGGTTATCTATAAGTTTGAAATACATATCCGGTCCTTCTTCGAGGGAAGCGCCAAGTGGGTCGAGCACGCCGCTTTTGGCGGTGCTGCCTTCAATGACGGTTTTGACCAGTTTAGGCTGGAATTGAGGTTCCCTGAAGACACAGACCGCTTTGCTTTTTTGGATGGTCTGGCGGACTTCCTCCAGATGTTTGGCGCCGGGCATTTTTTCTGGAGACAGCGTAACGGATGCGACGATATTGATGTGAAAACGATGTTCAAAATGGGCATAGGCATCATGGAAGACGACAAAGGGGATATCGTGGATATTTTCCAATCGCTGTCCGATATCATGGGCCATCTGATCCAGACGGACGTGCATTTTTTCGGCGTTGGCTTGGTATTGGGCTTTGTGTTGCGGGTCGTGCTCGATCAGGGTTTGTGCAATTGTACCAACCATTGCTTTGGCGTTTTGGGGGTCCAGCCAAAGATGCATATCCATGTCACCGTGGTGGTGTCCATCTTCGTCGTGGTCGTGATGTTCGTTTTCTTCATGGTTTTTAATCATATGAAGACCGGCGGCATCTTCCATTGCGACGACTTTGGCGTTTTGTCCCAAAGATTTTAACGGACTTTCCATGAATGTTTCCAACTCGTCCCCGATCCAGAAAATAACATCGGCCTTTTGCAGGTTTTGGGCATCCGATGGACGTAAATGATAATCATGGGGCGAACCGGCGCCTTTCACAATCAGGGTTGGTTCACCAACACCGGACATCACACCAAAAACGAGGGAATGTAATGGTTTGATGGTGACAGCAACGTCCAAAGCAAAAGCGGGCAGGGAAAAAGTGGCAAAGGCAAGGGCGGTGGCAAGAAAAAAGGGGCGTTTCATGGGAGGGTCCTAAATGAAATGTTATACTATAACAATATTTACGTAATGATATAACGTATGCTAAAAGACCGATCAAGCAGAAAAAAACAGAAGGTGATCTACCTTGAATACCCAACAACAGGACCTGATTGCATTGACTGGCGCGGGCGTTTACCGTCAGGGGCGCTGGCTGATCCGCAATGTGGATTTGCATGTCAAACCGGGTGAAATCGTGACGTTAATCGGCCCCAATGGGTCTGGTAAAAGCACGACAGTGAAATGTGCGATCGGGCTGGAAAAGGTAGATGAAGGGCGCGCTTTGCGGAAATCTGACCTGAGCATCGGTTATGTTCCGCAAAAATTTTCCGTAGATGCCACCTTACCTTTAACCGTTCGGCGGTTGATGACATTGGGGGCACATTACAGCACGGCGCAAATAGAAGACGCGCTGGGTCAAGTGGGCTTAAGCGGGCGTACAGATGACTTGGTGCAGCATCTTTCCGGTGGGGAGCTCCAACGCGCCCTTTTGGCCCGTGCCTTCATCGGAAAACCGGATTTGCTGGTGTTGGATGAACCGGTTCAGGGCGTGGATTACGCGGGTGAAGCTGCCCTTTATGATCTGATTGGACGGTTTCGTGATGAAACCGGATGCGGGGTTTTATTAATCTCACATGATCTGCACGTGGTCATGGCGAAAACGGACCGTGTTTTATGTCTGAACGGTCATGTCTGTTGTACGGGCACCCCGCAAAGTGTGATGTCGAGCAAACAATACAGTGACCTGTTTGGTGCACGCGCGGCTGAATCTATCGCGATTTATCGACATCACCATGATCACACGCATTTATCGGATGGCCGTGTTTTACATGCGGATGGCAGTGTCAGTGATCATTGTCATAAGGAAGAGGAAGGCCATGATCATGCTCGATGATTTTTTTACACGGGCCCTAATCGCGGGTGTCGGCTTGGCCTTGATTGTCGGGCCGTTGGGGTGTTTTGTCGTCTGGCGCCGTATGGCCTATTTCGGTGATACAATGGCCCATTCCGCGCTTCTTGGGGTGGCGCTCTCCTTCTTATTTGATATTTCAATGACGCTGGGGGTGTTTGGTATCGCCGCCCTTGTGTCTTTATTACTGGTGTTTTTGCAGAAAAAGAAAACACTGCCGACAGATGCGTTGTTGGGGATCCTGTCGCATTCCACCTTGGCAATCGGGTTGGTTCTCGTGGCGTTTATGGCGTGGTTGCGCCTTGACCTGATGGGCTATTTGTTTGGTGATATTCTGGCTGTTTCCAAAGGGGATATCGCCCTGATATATGGTGGGGGTTGTGTGATCCTTGCCATATTGGGATTGACGTGGCGCCCCCTTTTGGCCGCCAGTGTCAGCGAAGAACTGGCGGAGGTTGAAGGGTTGAACCCACAGCGCAGCAAGTTGATTTTTATGTTATTGATGGCGGGCGTTGTGGCGATTGCGATTAAAATTGTCGGTATTCTATTGGTGACATCATTATTGATTATCCCTGCCGCCACGGCGCGCCGATTTGCCCCCTCCCCGGAAATGATGGCTTTGCTGTCCTCATTGATCGGCGGTGTGGCTGTTGTGGGCGGATTGTTTTTATCGTTGTATTATGACACGCCGTCCGGCCCTTCTGTTGTGGTTGCGGCTATGTTATTGTTTGTCCTGAGTTTATCTATGCCGTCTCAAAGAGGTTCTTAAACATGAAACTAACAAAAAATCAGGAACTCGTTTTTGGGCGATTGCAAAAATCCAGTACGCCGCAAAGTGCCTATGAGTTATTGGACAGCTTGCGTGAAGACGGCTTGCGTGCCCCGCTGCAAATTTATCGGGCTTTGGATAAATTGATTGAACTGGAACTGGTTCATCGTCTGGAAAGCGTGAATGCGTTTATCGCGTGCAATCATGGGGAGCCTCACTGTCACAGCGGCTTTTGTGCCTTTGCCATATGCGAGGCTTGCGGGCAGGTGACGGAATTTAGTGATAATGTAATTTCGACACAGCTTCAGGATTGGGCACTGGCCAGTCAATTTAAAACCAAAAGCACCACCGTTGAAATTCGTGGCCTGTGTGCCAACTGTCTAAAATAAAGGGTGGCTGGTCTGGCTGGCTTGCCAGAGTAAGGATAGCCCGATTGCAAAGATAAAGGCCCCCCCGCTGATGGCACCGATGAGAGATAGATTTTGCATAAACGATCCACTTTGGCGTTCGGCAATGTAAAGGGCCGTTTTGCGAAAATAAATCGCCAGCAGGGCAAGGCTGCTGACGGTGATTGCGGTCCCAAGTGAAATCGCCATCACGGCAGCAATTCCGGCAAATCTCAGACCAATGAGTTCAGCAAAAATCAACATCAAGACGGAACCGCTGCATGGGCGAATCCCAACGGAAAAAATGATGGCGAGAACGTCTTTCAAACTGCTTTTGGGTGTCAAAAGCGCAGGGTCGGGGGCATGGCTATGACCGCACGTACTGCACACGTGGTCACTATGGTGGTGATCATGTTTATGCTTATGGTGGTTGCGTTGCCACAACGCCTGAACCCCGCGTTTAACCAAGACCAATCCGATCAGGGCGATGAGGGCGAAACTGACCATTTCCAGCATGGGAACCGCATCTTTTGCATCGGATCGGGAAAGGCCGATGATCCCCACCAGCCCTTCAACCAGTACAATCGCGCTTAAGCCTTGAATGAAAGCGGACGCAAACGAAAGGGCGATGCCTTTTTTCAACTTGCTTTCGTGACTGAGAAGGTAGGTGCCAATAACAGCTTTGCCATGACCGGGACCTGCGGCATGAAAGACGCCATAAAGGAAACTGATGGTGATCATGGCCCAGATGGCGTGAAGCCCACCATCCTGAATGGCGCGAATAGCCCCCGCCATTTCGCGGTGGAAAAGTTGTTGCTGGGTGCGAATGTAGAAGATCATTTCTGACCAGTAACCAGCCTCGTTGGCAAAGGCATCAACAGGAAAAAGCAGGCAGGCCAGAAAAAGGAAAATTATGGGCATGAGATTTCGACATGTTGGGCAAAATAAATACCGATACCGTCACCGGCACTTTCTGATTTATCCATAGCTGCGGCCATGAGGCTCATTTCCTTGGGTGGCTCGGGGTTATTCAAACGGTAGCTGCACCCCAAAGCCCCCTTACCGCTGAGTTGAACCGGATCGCCTGTAGTGGTGTGCAGGATTTCGACATAATAGGTCGGGTCGTAGACCGCGTAATCGACTTTATGGGCTTTGGGATCAATCGGTTCTTGCAGCATAACGCTGAATTCCATCCATAAACGATTATTTTCGACGAAGGTTTTATAATCCTGAACGGGTTGATACGCAGCTTGTTCCCCGTCTTTATGAATGAAGGTGAAGTAAGAGTATTCCGACAGGTTTTTCAGGTTTGTTTCCGCAAGGCTATCGAGTGCCTTTTGGTCATACTTACCGTTTTTGTCCGCTACCATGCCTTCAAGTGTGAAAGCAGAATAAAAATCATCGAATAACCACCCTTGCCACAAGCCGATCACATGCCCTTGATCGTCAAAAATCAGGCTGGTTTCCAAATCAATCCACGAATGGGGATGGGCCTTGGCTGTGGTATGAGCCAAGGTAAAAAAGAGGCAAGTCAGGAAAAAACGATATAGAAGCGGCATTGAACTGTCATGTTATAATGTTACAATTAGGGGAATGTAGCATATTAACATATCAATGCAATGGTCCTTTTTAAAGCAGGTTCAGTCTTCCTGAATCATCTCGTGCAAGGCTTCTCGATCCAAAATGGTGATAAGTCCCTTCTTTTCATCAATGAGGCCGAGTGACTTAAACTTTTTCAGAAGGCGCGACAGGCTTTCCACCGTAATCCCGGTAATGTTGGAGAGATCTTTTTTACTGACAGGCAAATGAAACGTTACCGTATTTGCGGTCGGGTCGATATGTTTGGACATGGTGAAAAGTAAAAATGCAAATCGACTGCGAATGGTTTTGGTCACGGTCAAAAGCAGCTTTTCTTCCATTGCGCCTAAGTCCTGTTCAATCAGATTGATCAGGTCCTGGCGAACCTTTGGGTTTTTGTCAATGGCCGCTTTAACGTCATATTTGCTGAGCATACAGAGGGAAACAGGCGTCAGGGCCTCTGCTGATGTTTTATGTGGTTTATCAAATAAAACAGAACGGTAGCCGAAATTTTGCCCGGGGAAAATCAGTTTCATAACAGCAGATGTACCATCACTGCCATATTTGCGAATGGCGATGACACCTTTTTTCAGGCAATAGACACCTTCGCAAGGGTCACCTTCGAGAAAAATAGGTTCCCCTTTTTTAAAATCGAGGCATCTTTTTCTCAGATTGCTTTCTGCTACGATATTATCGAGTTGGCCCTCTAGCAAATGTGAATTGCTTGCCCGACAGACAGCACAGTGCAGGGATGAATTATGGGAACAATCGTTCATACAAAAACTTTCCGCTTTATTGTTGTCATTATAAAAAGTTTCTCAGTCGGTGGTAACTTCTCGGTAAAATTACGTATTTTTAGAAATGTTTCAATACCAAACTAAGTTATAAAGTATGAATTTTAGTACCGATTCATACTGAATTGCCTTTTACTATTCGAAAGGTGGCAATTTAAAATTGATTTTCAAGATTGGAATGAGACTTAAATTCTAGCCACTTACATACAAGGGTTGAGGGCTTGTTTCCCTATTCATTGAACAGGGTTCTACTTATGCTGGCAGCTGAAAAATTCTTTACTGACAATTGGAATAAAAACAGAAAATTTAAAATCTAACGATTAAAGCATGTGTTTTGTCAGAAAATAGGAATAAGAACCGTTTGAAAATAAAAACGGCCCGGATTCGAAATCCGTAAATTTTGGTATCTTTCATCAAACAGAGGGCGCTTTGCTTTCTTTTGCACCACGGGAATAGAGTTGGTTGAGGAACCGGCGGGCATTTTCCAGCAATATATAGTTCACCGGGATCATAATTAAGGTGATAAAGGTTGCAAACAATATGCCGAACCCCAATGAAATCGCCATTGGGATCAAAAATTGCGCTTGTGTAGATTTTTCAAACAATAAGGGAACTAGCCCGATAAAAGTGGTCAGACTGGTCAGCATGACCGGGCGAAAACGTGCCGTTCCGGCATTCAAGACAGCGTGTTGCAAGCTCATACCGCGTGCGCGTTGCTGGTTGATGTAATCGACAAGAACAAGGGCATCATTCACAACAACACCGGTCAGGGCCAGCATGCCCATGAGACTGAGTAACGTCAGATTGCTGCCCATGATCCAATGACCCAGAACAGCACCGACAAGGCCGAAGGGAATAACGCTCATGACAATAAGGGGCTGAGCATAGGATTTAAACGGGATGGCAAGCAGAACGTAAATGGCAAACAAGACCCCCAGCAGTGACCAACCGAGGGAGCCAAAAGATTCCCGTTGTTCGCGGGCTTCGCCTTCCAGACTGTAACCGACATCCGGGTAACGTGTGACCAGTTCATCCATAAAACCACGCAGGCTGGTGGTCAGTACTGTCATGTTGGTTTTGCCTTTTTCGATATCAGCACTGATATTGACGGTGCGAAAACGATCAATCCGGTTAATGGCAGACGGCCCTTTTCCGGGTTGTAAGCTGGCGACCTGAGCCAATGGAATTTCATTACCGTTGCTTGTTCTAATCAACAGGTTTTGTAAATTTGCAATGGAGCGGCGTTCTTCCAGTGGCAGGCGGACCATGACTTTTACATCATCGCGCCCGCGTTGAATGCGCTGGGCTTGTGTCCCGTAATAGGCATTTCTGATTTGGCTGGCGACTTCCTGACGGGTAAGGCCGATGGCTTTCCCCTGATCGGTCAGTTCAATCTGCAATTCTTCCTTGCCGTCTGACAGGGTATCGGCAATGTCAAATACAGTGGGGTAGGTTGCAAGATGGTCTTTGACAATTTCACTGACCTGACGCAGTGTTTGCAGGGAATTGGCGCTTAATTGAATATCGATGGGGTTTCCCCCACGCCCGAATTCTGCACGATAGGCAAGGCTTTCCGCCCCGGCGATATCCCCATTGAGCTTGCGCCATTCATTGACCAACTGTTGCGATGAAATCTCCACGCTGCGTTGTTCGGGCGGGGTAATTTCAAAACGCACGCGGCCTTCGTTGCTGGTTCCGCCACGCCCACCGGTGACGGACAGGATGTTGAGGATAAAGCTCTCGCCCGTTTCCGGGTCGCGATATTTTTCGCGAAGTTTTTTCGCATTCTCTGACAGGGTCAGAATGTGACGGTTGGTGACTTCAAACGGGGTTCCTGCTGGCATGGTCAAGGTCACACGTACCGTTTCACTGGGGATACGTGGGAAAAAGGTGAATTTGGTCCAGCCGCTGAGAATTAGTGCAATCAGGATGCAGAAAATTGACAAAAAAGACAGCAATGTTGTCAGTTTGTTGTTTAAACAGACATCCAGTATAGGACGATAATATTTTAAAATCGCGCGTTCAAAACCATCGGCAAATTTTTGCTGATAGTGTTCAAATCGGCTGACTTTGGTTTTTTGCGTTCTCAGTTTTATGTGTTTGAGGTGGGAAGGAAGGACAAACTTCGATTCAATAAGAGAGAATAATAAGATAGGGATAACGACAGCGGGGATTTGGCTAAACATCGGACCGCGCATGCCTTCGATAAAGGCAAGGGGCAGGAAGGCGGCAACCGTGGTTAAAACACCGAATGTGACGGGCTTTGCGACTTCAAGTGTCCCATTGATGACGGCATCTTCACCGGATTCCGCCCGGTTCAGGTGGGTGTAGATATTTTCCCCGGTGACAATCGCGTCATCCACGACAATCCCTAAAACCAGAATGAACCCGAATAGACTGAGGATATTCAAGGTCACACCGAAGACCGGCATAAGCAAAAACGCCCCCATGAAAGAGATCGGAATCCCAATAAAAACCCAAAACGCAATGGCTGGGCGTAAAAACAGGGTCAAAAGGGCCAACACAAGAATACCACCTTGCAAGGCACTGTTGGTCAGGGTTGAAATCCGGTTTTTAACAATGGCGGAATCATCATCCCAATAACTAAGTTCATAACCTTGTGGCAAGGTGGCTTGACGATCTTTAATGAAGGTCTTGATCTTGTCGGCGACCTCAATCGCGCTTTGATCCCCGATCCGGTACACTTCGACAAAAACGGCATTTTTACCGTTGAAACGGGTGCGAACGGGGGTTTCTTCAAAACCATCGTTGATCTGGGCAATGTCTTCCAACAGCAGTTTAGAACCGTCTTTATTGGTTTTGATGGCAATTTTTGCAAAGTCGTTTTTACGATAGGCCTGCCCGGAAGAACGCAGCAAAATATCACCACCCAAGGTGCGTAAATTCCCGGATGAAATATCAATACTGGATTTGCCGATGGCACTGGATATATCACTCAATGTCAAGCCATATTGGCGCAAACTGTTTTGCGAGACATTGATGGTGATTTCATAATTGCGGATACCGTCCAGTTCCAATTGGGTTACACCATCAAGGCGTAGCATTTCATCACGTAAATTTTGGGCATATTCGCGGGTTTCATGTTCGCCGTAATCACTGGCAAGGGTTACCGTAATGACATCATGGGTATGTTGGGCCAATGAAATCACCGGGCGTTCGGCATCTGCGGGGAAGGTGTTGACCGCATCGACACGGCTTTTGATATCGGCAAGCAAGGTCTGCGGGTCGTAATTATCATCAATATCGATGTAAACGGCGGCGCTGCCTTCACCGGAAGTACTGCGGATTTGATCAATACCTTCCAGATCCTGCACGGCTTCTTCGATACGGATGGTAACGCTTTTTTCCACATCCTGCGGTGTTGCACCGGGCAGGGAAACTCTAACGGAAACCACATGCGTTTCAAATGACGGAAAAACCTCCAGCGGGATGCTGGTATTCAGGCTGAACAGGCCGGCAACCAGAATGCTGATCATCAAAAGATTGGCGGCAACGCTGTTTTTGGCAAACCATGTAATCATGACTGTTTGTCCTCAGGTGTGTCGCTGTTCTGTATGACTTTGACGGCTGTGCCCGATGTCACATTGCCAAGCGGTGTCAGTACAAGGTTTTCACCCGGTTCCAAACCTGTGGATATCAGCGCATCTTCCTGATTTTGCCATAAAATCTTGATGTCACGTCGATTAATCAATCCGTCTTTTTCGACATAGACGAAACTGCCTTGATAGATCGTGCTTGTCGGGATTTTGATTGCGTCAGGCAAGGTGACCCCGATGATACTGGCGGTGACATATTGCCCGATTTTAATCAGCGGGCCTTGTTGGCTAAATGGGGATTCGATTTGCACAATGGCATAAAGCTGTTGTGTGTCGCTGTCGATGGCCCCTTCGGTTCTGACCAGATTGCCTTGCCATTGTTGACTGCCGATCAAGTCTGAATAAAGCAAGACCGGGGTTGGGCCGTTTGTATCGTCGTTCTGGGCATTTTCTGTTGGCAAATCAATCAGGGGCAGGTCTTTATTTTTGATTGGCAGGCGCACTTCCACATAATCGGTGGCATAAATATCGGCGAGTTGGGCATTGCTCGCGACCACTTGGCCCATATCGACATATTTGGTTAGAATGCGGCCATCAAAGGGGGCTTTAATCTCGGTCCGTTCCAGATCAAGACGGGCGATATCCAGTTGGGCTTGGGCAGACAGAACGCTTGCCTTGGCGGCTTCCAGTTGGGGAATGCGTAAAACCAGATCGTTGGGTTTGCCTTTTTTACCCAGTCGTGCCCAATCATCCCGGGCTTGCGCGGCATGGGCGGCTTCTTCAGACAAGGTCTGTTTGGCAAGGATGAGATCGGCTTCTGCCACCTTCACCTTGGCACGGTAATCGCGGGCATCCAGTTTGATCAGGATATCCCCTTTTTTAAAGAAACCACCTTCGCGAAAATTGTCGTTAATATCGATAATTTGGCCGGACACCTGCGCACTCAGCAGGGTTTCGGTGCGGGGGCGAACGGTGCCGTAACTGTCAATGGTGACGTTAAAAGGTGCGCGTTCAATAACTTGGGTGCGCACCGGGATCTTGGCGGCTGCGGCTGGTTTGCCGTACTGGGCTTGTGGCGGATTTTTCATAATCAGCGCAACAATCAGGGCGGTGAAGACAACAAGGGCAACAGGAAGGGCGATTTGTAAAAGTTTTTTGTGTTTCATCGGGCTTCCTCAACTGCTGTTTCCGCTGGGGCGAAGTCTCCGCCTAAGGCCAGATGGAGCTGAATACGGTTGGCGGCCAATTGGCTTTGAATTTTAATGGCATTGACTTCAGCATCATAATACCGGGTCTGTGATTCTAAAACCGTGGTATATTCAACAAGGCCGCGTTGATATTGCTGGAAAGAAAGATCAGCGGCGATTTTTGCGTTTTCTGCAGCAAATTTTGTCGATTCAAATCTTTTTTTAAGGCTGAGTTCTTCGGAAATGGCGTTTTCGACTTCTTTATAGGCCTCAAAAACATCGCTGAGATATTGGGCTTCGGCTTGACGTAGTTCTAAACGTGCGACTTCTTCGGCAGACGCCAGCTTGCCCGCATCAAAAATAGGCGCAGTGAGACTCCCCAACAAGGACCATGCAAAGGGGGCCCCGCTAAACAATCGATTGGCAAGGGTGGCTGAATCCTTGATGTCGGCGGTGAATTTCAGGCTGGGTAAACGGGATTTATGAGCATAGGCAAGGGCGGCATTGGCAGACAGTAAATCACGCCAGCTTGCATTGAGGGAGGCTTTGCGCTCAATTAAATCCTTGGGGAGTCCGGTGCGCATCGGACTGTTTAAAACCGGGAGATCATCGTTAATGGCACGCAAACCTTTCGGGTATTCCCCCAGATAGCGTTCCAAGGTGCGGATGGCGGTGGTAATGGCGGTTTTTTGTTGTTCAATCGTGGCTTGTTCTGCATCCAGTTCGTTACGCACCAGATAGACATCAAGGGCTTCGTTCAACCCTTTCTCATAACCGCTTTCAATGATGGTATGGTTGTCTTGTGCATTGGCAAACCGTTGCAGATACAGGCTTAACAGTTTTTTGGCTTCAATAATATCCAGCCATGCGGTTGCAACGTCAGCGGCCAATTGTTGGCGGGCCTGTTTAAAGGTCGCTTGCGAAGACATCAAGGCAAGCTTGGCTTCGCGCTCGCTATCCGACATTTTGCCCCAGACATCCAGTTCATAAGCCAGATCAAGACCAATGGAGGCTGCGTTGGTCGCACTCCCGCCTTCTGTCAGGCCGGAACGTTTTTGTGAAAAGCTGAAATCCAGTGTTGGAAAAAAAGAACTCTGTGCCGAGATGAGCTGCTGTTCCTTGATTTGCACATCATAAGCCAGTTGTTTTAATTCGATATTATGTTGCAGGGCGCGGTCGATCAGGCTGGAAAGCTCTGTACTTTGGAAGCTATCGATCCAGTTTTCATCAATGGGGTCGACTTGCACGGCTTCCTGCCAATTGGCCGGCGCTTCAATGGCATCACGTGTTATCAGCCGATTAAGATCGGCATTACAGGCACTAAGGGCCAGACACCCGCTCAGGAGCAAAAAGGTCTTTAAAGACGTCATCAGTTCACAAAACTTTTAATCTGTTTAATCGAATGCCATAAATGCATGTTTAACAAGATTATGTAACTCTGAAATGTCTTGGAAGCCCCTTTGTGTAACGAATTGTAACAAGGTGGGGGAGAGGGATGAAGAAGAGCGTGTGAAATGCCTTTTGAGGGCAAGTCATTTTACGTGTAAAAGTTGATTATACAGCTTTTTTGGGGGATGAGTTCGCTAACTGTTCTCTGAACTATAATTTCAACTATTTTGTTCATCTGAAACAACAAGGCCAGCCGCGAAGTGTGACTCCGGGGCTGGCCTTGTTATCTTAGTGTACAGAAATATTAATAGACGTCATGTTGGGTGTTGTAGACGTTGAATTTGCCTGTTGGGGTGATCAGGCGTTTGTCTTTAATGACTGTTTTCAGTTTACGTGTTTTGTCATCAACGACAACGATTGCAGATTCCTGATTTTTCGCATTCCATACGGAGAACCAGATTTCCGAGCCGTCTTTATTGTATTCGCCTTGAACAACGCGGCGCGCGCCTTCCTTGATACCAGACCATTTGCCAATCGGCAGGACTTCGTATTCTTTATCAAGATTGTTGATGTCAAATACGGCGATAGACTGTGACATGTCTTCGTCCGGGTTTAATGGCGTATCGACCCATAAGTTTTTCGATTTCGGGTGGGTTTTAATGAAGAGAGAACCGCCGCCTTGGCCTTCGAGGGTTTGAACAACTTTCCAAGCGTTTTCAGGATGACCTTCCGGGTCCGTCCCGATCAAGGAAACGGTTTCATCACCCAAATGGCTGGTCGCCCAAACCGGTCCGAATTTAGGGTGGACAAAGTTTGCGCCACGTCCCGGGTGAGGGGTAGTGCCTACATCAACCAGTTTTGCCAGTTTACGTTCTTTCAGATCAATAACCGCAATTTTATTGGAAGCATTGGCGGCATCCATAAAATAACGCCCGGTGGAATCAACGCCACCATCATGCAAGAACGGTGCAGCATCAATAGATGTGATTGTCAGGTTGTTCAGATCGGAATAATCGACCATCAGGACTTTACCCGTCTCTTTGACGTTGACAACAAATTCAGGTTGGTAGTGAGAGGAAACAATGGCAGCAACGCGTGGTTCGGGGTGGTATTCCTGGGTGCCAACTATATTGCCACGGGTGGCGACAATTTTTAGCGGCTCCAAGGTTGCGCCATCCATAATGACGAATTGCGGCGGCCAATAGGTGCCGGCAATTGCGTATTTGTCTTCCCAACCTTTAAATTTTGACGACTCAACAGAGCGTGCTTCCATGCCTGTTTTAATCTCAGCAACACTTTGGGGAACTTCCATCCACAAGTCGATCAAATTCACACGGGCATCACGACCCACGACCATAAGGTAACGACCAGACGCCGACATACGTGAGATATGAACCGCATAGCCCGTTTTAATCAAAGTTACTATTTTATGGGTGTTGCCATCAATTAAGGCAATCTCGCCTGTGTCACGTAAGGTCACTGAGAAGATATTATCCAGATCAAGATCGTTCATCTTCTTGGTCGGGCGCTTGTCAACGGGCACTTGAAGTTTCCAAGTTGCCTTCATATCCTTAAGGCCAAATTCTGGCGGTGTTGCAGGGTCCTGCATCACGTAACGCGCCATCAGGTCGATTTGCTTCTCTGTCAGAATGCCGGATGTCCCCCAGCTTGGCATGCCACCGGGCGAGCCGTAAGTAATGAATTGCTTCAGGTAATCATATCCGTATTCACGTGTAATATCCGGTGTCAAAGGTTTTCCTGTCGCCCCTTTACGCAAGACGCCATGACAGCCAGCACAGCGTTCAAAATAAATCGTTTTGGCTTCTTCGAATTCCTGTGGCGACATGACAGGGACACCCGGCTTTAAACCAGGTTGTTCCAAGGGAATGTCCGGGGTTGGGCCACTGGGGACCTGCATCGATTTTGCGTGTCCGTCTTCTGCGGCATGAACACCATGTGTGCCAAAAGTCAATAATCCACCGACAACAAGCAAAATTGCTGAAGTCACATGTCGTTTTTGTAGAATGAATTCGTACAAAATTCAAAACTCCCTAAGTTGTAAAGAGACAAGAAAACCACCTCCTGTGAAGTTTTGGTTCAAGCGAATTCTTTCCTGAAAAAGGCTATCCTGTTTCGCCACGTCAAACTTCTAAAAAACGACAGAAATGATTTCCGTTCCTTCATGTTTGGTATCCAAAAAGACAAAGCCATTTCGAGTGAATAAGCCCTGCATCTTCTTTTGCGGACATACACAAGTGCGTTTCTTGCTTGGCTGGCAATCATTCCAAAAGGGAAGGAAAGAAGTACCGTTTCAAATAATTATAACCTAGTGAAACAGTATGTTTTTGAACGGACGTAACAAATAGCCGTTATTTAAACTTACATCAATCACTGGAAAGCAAGTAGTTGAACTCCAAAAAAAGCACTAAAGTATGAAAACGGGTTTTAAATATCATACTTTAATATTAGTTTCTATGATTAATAGTAACTTATAATTGTTATTATTCTATTTAAAGTATACTCTATTTCTTGACTGAAAAGGTTTGGTATAAGAATGAGAAAGTGATTAAAAGAAAGTGTCCCTTAAATAATGGAGTAATCAGGGCGGCTTCCTATTGCTAAATCTGCTATCAGGTTTTGAACTTCGACGGCTTTTTTGAAAAGGAATAAACGAGATGGGTCTTTTGGTTATCGTTCTTCCGATTATTGGGACGTTGTTCATCGGTGCGATCAGTCCGGGGCCGAGTTTTATTGTTGTGGCTAAATCGTCTTTGGGTGGTTCCCGGGGCAAAGGGGTTGCGGTTGCGTTTGGGATCGGATTGGCCAGTGCCGTTTTTGCCGTGCTGGCTTTGGGCGGTTTGCACGTTATTTTTGAAACGGTGCCCTGGCTTTATGTCGGATTTAAAGTTTTGGGCGGGAGTTACCTTGTCTATCTCGCATACAAAATATTTGTAAATGCGAAAAAAACTTTATCCGAGGTACGGGTTCAAACGGGACAACAGGCGAAACGTCCGGTGCTCAAGGGTGTGATCCTTGGTTTCTTGACGCAAATCAGCAATCCAAAAACAGCCATTGTTTTTGCCAGTGTCTTTGCGACGTTTATGAACCGCGAACCGGACATGGTGCTGTACCTTGTATTGGTTCCGATGATTTTTCTGCTGGAATTCGTCTGGTACACAGTTGTCGCCATCCTGTTATCGAACAGCGGATCCCGTAAAATCTACGCGCAAGCCAAGACAACGATTGACCGTGTAACAGCCGGGCTTTTAGGGGCCTTAGGGATCAAACTGGTGAGTGATACCCTTTGAACAGAAGTGCAATAGGGGTGATATGATCACCCCTAAAGGCTTAGGATTTACGCATTTACGAGGTCTTTAAGACCTTTGCCTGCTTTGAATTTCGGCTGTTTGGAAGCCGCAATTTTAATGGTTTCGCCAGTGCGCGGGTTGTGACCGTCACGTGCAGCACGTTCTGTAATACCAAAAGAACCAAACCCGACCAATTGCACTGTATCGCCATCTTTTAATGCATTTGTAATGGCATCGAATACAGCATCGGTTGCAAGTGTCGCATCGGCTTTAGAAAGGTCAGCCGCAGTGGCAACAGCAGTGACGAGATCGGTTTTGTTCATATCAATATCCTTTGTGAAAATGGGACGGGCTTAATAAGGGGTACGGAAGACTTCCGCAACATTAATTATCAATAACAGATTATAAATCTGCTGCGGTGATGATGATCACACAATTCAAGCTAAGTGCCCTTTATATCATAAAATAAAGAATTTGCTTTCCAGATTGAAAAAAATGAATAATACGACCGTATGAAGCCAACTTATTCTTTTATCATTTATATCTGTGTGATCGGGCTGTTTTTCTCTGGTGCGCTATATGGCGATACACCGGCGTACCCCAAACGACTGACCTTGCATTTATCGTCGCAAACTCAGGCTAATCCGTCTTTTGTAATGGGGCTTATTCACGGGATCAATGGGCAGCAACCCGCTGATGATGTCATTGATCAAGCCGGTTTTGATTATTGGCGATCTGGGCGAACGGCTGAAGATTTTATCGCGCGCCTTCAACAACGAAAAGCGCCGTATCAATTTGTTTTGGCCGACAGTTGGGGATTTGGGGAACATATGAAGCCGCCCCATGAGTTGAAAACCGAATGGCAAAACCATGTGCGACAGCTTGTCCGGGCGCTTAAAGATAAAGTCTGGATCTGGGAAATATGGAACGAACCGGATTTAAAACATTTTTGGCGGTTTTCCCGGAAAGAGTATTTTGAAACCTGGAAAATTGCCCATGATGTCATTCGTGAAGAATTAGGTGACACAGCCCTGATTGCCGGGCCGTCATTTGTCAAATTTGATAAAGAATATTTGCAAGACTTCCTTGATTTTGCCTTGCAGGAAAACCTTCAGGTCGATGTTTTAACCTGGCATTCGCTGCATACGCGGATTTCAGCGATTCCTGAAAATGTTGCTTATGTTCGCCATCACTTTATGGATAATCCACGCTATACCCCATTGAAAATCAAGCGCATTCATATTGATGAATTTGGCGGGCGCTGGTCGCAATATTCGCCCGGTACAACCTTGACCTATTTATGGCAATTGGAAAATGCCCGCATTGATGCGGCGGCCAAAGCCTGTTGGCCGAATTTGGAGGAGAGCCTCTATTATTGTGACAGCGATACATTAAGCGGTTTATTGACAGATGACCTTCGTGCCAAACGTGCCCCGTGGTGGTTATTTGCCAAATATAATGACAGCCGCAACGCTGTGCGCCTTATGATTAAAGGGCAGACGGTCTGGTTACCTGCGCTTGCGTGGGAAGATGATCATGGGCGGGCGCAAATGCTGTTTGGTTTGGCAGAGGCCAGCAACGCGCCTGACAACATCACCGTTGATATTGATGGGCCGTATCAGGTAATCAAGGCACAACGCTTAAGCGATCAGGGGGAAGCACCTTCTGATGGTTTTGTCGATTTGCAACCACAGGCGGCTTTTGCTTTAAAAGCCGGTGATGTGATTTGGTTAATCCTCCAACGCCCGTAAAACAGAGGACACGGCAATATGCTGCATAATCGGTGTTTTGTCTTCGGGATATTCAAAACCAAGGTTCAGATATCCTGATTTAATATGACCGGGTGGCGCGATATTTGTAACTTTGGGTCCAACTGCCCCCCAACGCTTGGGGTCCGTCGGCCCGTTTAAGGCAATGGTGCGTACAGCGCATGTTGCGGCCATATGCATAATACCCGTATTGACACTGACCAATTTTAAATTCGGATGTTTACAAAAAAGCCAAACCAATTGCGCTAAAGTCAGTTTGCCACACAGATCATGGACGTGAATTTTATATAATTCAAATTCTTCAAACAGACGATTCTGTCGATCCCGATCATTCGGGGCGGCGCTGACATAAACTTGATAGCCTTTTTTTATCAGGCCTTGGCTCAAACGCGCCCAATGATCATTGGGCCATTCTTTCAGCTCGCGATAAATACCCGATGGCCAAGGGTGCAAAAGGACAACGGGTTGATCTGGATCGACAGCGACAGGGACATTTTCCAAATCCGGGCAGGATAAGGCTGCGGCCTGATCTCCTTTACCCCCGGCAAGGCGGGCCAGATTCTGAATGTTGCCGAGCTGGTGAAGTGCTGCATCATGGATCACGCAATCGCTATAAAGGTAATGACGGTTTTGCCCCGGTGTCTCAAACCCTAAAATCTGTTTAGCCCCGGATAAGCCGCTGAGTAAGGCTTCATAACGAGTCCAGTCCCCTAAATCGATAAAAAGGTCAAAACGTTCTTTGCGCAACTTGAAAATATTTCCCAACAGATTTCCAATGCTTAAAACGCTTACATGTAAATCATGTACGGGGAGCATATCGGCAAGTGCTGAATTGTCTTCCCCCAAGTAAAGGTGAAGTTCTGCATCCGGGTATGTTTTGCGCATATCCAGCAACAAGGATGTCGCCAAGGTCAGGTCCCCGATCGCAACCAATTTCAATATTCCAATTTTTCTTGGACTTTGGGTAAATTTTTTCTTCCGCCATACAAGGGAAAGTATGTACAAACATAAAGGGAGGACATAACGGTCCAAAATATGTAATAACTTGTTGCCGCGCATCAATATCTTATCAAATGTAATGAAAATGACTGCCGATAAATTCAGATACCTATCAGTTAGCCTGATATTGTGCTTGGGCGCAATCTCAACTTTTGCCGCATTGCCCGTTTTTCGCTTCGGTGTCTGGCGAGATGCTGAGCCAACGGTTGTCAGTGTTTTTGCCTTGGGTGGACTGACATGGTTGTGGAATGCGTGGTTTTTATATTCGCACTCCCAAACACCAGTGCCCCGCACCATTCAGATATCCATTGCATTGGCGTTATGGTCGACGCTTTCTTCTATCTTTGCGCCTTATCCTTTATTAAGCCTGCTGGGAAGCCCGCAACTTGCAGAGGGAGCCGCCCTCTTTTTTGTTTTGTCCGGTTTTCTGATTGCGGGTTATTTTGCTCAAGGAAAACGTTTTATAACGATTACCGCCAGCCTCGGTGCGCTGGTCCTGATTGGCTACGGGGCAATTGTTAACCCGCTTCCGGTTGGGTCCCCTTATAAGCTTTTCTTTTTCCCGGATTATTTGGGTGTTTTTGCCGTTCTGGTTCCGGCCCTGATGTATCTTCTGGCCTATAACATCACCGCGAACACCAACGTTCGAAACGCTGTGACGGTTTTTGGCTTTGTGGCGGGAATGGCTGTTGCGTATCTGGGCGACAACCGTGGGGCAATCGCCATTGTGCTGGTCTGTGGGCTTGGCGGGTGGTTGATAACGGTTCTGGTTCAGCGTTTTGCCTCACTAAAAATCAATAAAGCAGTCCTTTTTCTGGCAAGTCTTGCGATTGTTATGATCCCGGCATCAATCTTTGCACTCATACTATGGGTTGGGCGTGACTATCAGGCAAATCAATTGGGCGAGTTTACCTTGTTCTATTCTTTGTGGTCGCGCAGTTTAATGTTTAACATTACAACCCATGCCTTTGATGATGGGGGATGGCTTACATATATTTTTGGTAACGGTTTTGGGCATTCACTCTTTGCCATCCAGAAATATCTGGTTTTTTCCGGGCAGGATTTTCTTAATCCGACATGGGATACATTCTCGCGGGATTATGTTCATACCCATTCCATTCCTTATGAAATCCTTTTTTCCAGCGGGCCGATCGCTCTCATTCTGTATCTTGCCATTTTCATCTTCTGGATAAAAGAAGCAGCGGTTCAACATAAAGCGATCGTTGTCGCCACCGCTGCCAGCTATATCGCGATTGCCTCTCTTTGGTTTGAATTTGCAACCGTTATTCCGCTGCTGGCTTTTATTATGGCAACAACGCTGGGGCATGCTTCTTACAAAAAAGCAGGTGCGAAACTTAAAATCCTAAAGGCAAGTGTGGGCGTTATTATTGCGGGGGGGCTTATATGGGCCTCAATTTGGCTGTATCAGCACAACATGCATCTGGATAAGCAAGTTTTTCTGGCACGTCAGGATAAAGCATTCAACACAATTGCGGACGATCATTTACGGGGGAATATTTCTTTCCAACGCGCCTTAAGGGAGGGGTATCGCGGTATTACCGCCCCCGCTGACGGGCAAAATCTGCAATATGATGATTTTCTCTGGGTGCAATATCTTGTGGAAGCGGCGCAACAGCAATTGCGCTCAAGTCCCGGAAATGCCCTTATTATGGAATATCTCCTGCTGGCGTCTGACTTCCAGAATATTCAGCGCCCGGAAAAAGAATATCAGGCATTAAAATCCGTTATTTTGTCCGAGTGGTCATATGCGGCATCGGTCTTGTTGGAAACGGCACCGCATCGCAGTGAGCTTCTCATTCCCTATCTGACTTATGCCGTTTCGCCTCAAACTCAGCAATCCGAACGGGAATGGGCGGGCATTATCCTAAATGATCTCTATCAGTACGATAATGAAAATCCAGTTGCGCTTTGGTTTATCGGACAACTGGAACTCGCGAACACCGATAACAAAAAGCGTATCAAGGCTATTGAAAATATGGTAGATGCTGTCGAAAAACACGACTTAAGACGTTTTTTGGAAATTCCGGATAGTTTAATCCAGCAATTAAAAACTGCACATACAGCCCTCGTACAACATAGCAAAATGCAATGAATGCCAAACTCAAAAAAATAGAAGACCGCATTAATGCGATACCTGTATGGAAAAAAACGACAATCGCTTTTTGCATTACACTCGGTATTGATTTTTTGTCTTTAGCCGCTTCTGTTTTACTGGCGCGTTATATACGCTGGTTGTTTGTTGATTATCCTAATGCCGAGATTTTGTTTGAATGGAACGTGAGCCTTTTTGTCGAACGATTATGGCTGTACGGCGCCTTTATCTTGATTTTATTGCTGGTTTTTACGGCAAAAGGGCATTACACGCGCAGACGTATGCCGATTATGCTGTTTAACGAAATTTTCTTAATGGTCTTAATTGTCGGTGTCGCCGATTTTGCCTCCGCCTATCTTTTACAAAAAGCCTTCCCACGGCTTTGGGTCGCTTTAACCTGGGGGATGGCCCCTTTTATTCTCCTCTTT
The DNA here is from genome assembly GCF_014641495.1 of Terasakiella brassicae. Lineage (GTDB taxonomy): Bacteria > Pseudomonadota > Alphaproteobacteria > Rhodospirillales > Terasakiellaceae > Terasakiella > Terasakiella brassicae. The sequence goes on along the minus strand of NZ_BMHV01000010.1, from coordinate 22,642 downwards.
GGGCGTTATGTCAGTATTGCAATTCTCAAACGAATGAGATGCTGGAAACTTCCTGTCCTATTTTTTGGCGATTTAAATGGGTTGGATATCGTAAAAAACCTGATTCGAAATGAACAGTTTTCAGGCTATTACTTGGCCGAGTCGTTTCTTAAAACAAATGGCAAAAGCTACCTGAATCCCAAAAATGAATATCAAACGGTGAATCTGCGAGATTTTGGCCATCTGAAAATTCGCCATAACCTGAGAGTTTTAATCTGTTTCTCCAAAGAAAAAGAACATGAACAACAAGACGTTGCCGTAGAAGCTTTACGCCACGGTCATCAGGTTATGCTCTTACCGTCTTACTTCCAGTTGCCAATTTTTCATTCCAACATTGAGCCCATATTTGGCGAACATTATCTGTTGATGCGTATGCAAAATGCGCTGGACAACTGGTTTTATAAAAAAATAAAACGTCTCTTTGATCTGATTATGGCGAGCATTCTTCTCATACTCACGATGCCTATACTTGTTCTGGCGGCGATTTGGATCCGTTCGGTATCCAAGGGGCCTGCTCTTTTTCGACAAAAGCGTATAGGGCTGAACGGAGAAAATTTTCCTTGTCTCAAACTTCGTACAATGGAAGTGGGCGCGCATCAAACACTTGTGCGCTGGAAAAAAAATGCACCGGAGACATGGGCGGAGTATGAAAAAAATAACTTCAAATTGGACAGAGACCCGCGCTTGATTAAAGGGGCGCATTTTTTAAGAAAATATTCGATCGACGAACTTCCGCAACTCCTAAACGTTGTAAAAGGAGACATGAGTATGGTGGGTCCACGTCCTTTGTTGCCGCGCGAAATTAAAAGCTATGGTGTTAACTTTGAACATTATACACGTACGATTCCCGGTATCACGGGCTTGTGGCAAGTCAATGGACGCAGTCATACGACTTTTACCAAAAGAGCGGAGCTGGATTCTTGGTATATTCAAAATTGGTCGGTTTGGCTTGACATTATAATCACACTGAAAACCTTTAAGATTGTGGTTTTAGGCCTTGGTGAGCGCCATTAATCCCTGAATTTGTAGCAAAAATACTACACTGTTACGCGTAGGACGAAAACCTCTCTTTTTTTAGTTGCAAACTCCGGCAAATCAAAGTCTATTAGTTCTTGATTGAGAGCTGGCACAGTGTGCAAGCAGTCTGGGTCGGTTTGAAATCTTCAATTGCAATTGAAGTAAATCTATAATCAAGGGGAATGGAACTAACCATGTTCTCAAAATGTAAAATTCTAATTGCTGGTGCAGCCGTTGCGTTGATTTCAACGCAAGCATCCGCCGAGACGTATTCGTCCGGTCCGGATGCTGCGGGTTCATCAGTTGTAACTCCGGTTGTGGCCAAGTCAGTCGCAGTCGCTAACGTGAGCAACGTTACAGCTCACTTGGATGCGATTACAAGTGCCGTAGCCGGTGCTGCTGGTGGTGCTGCGGCACCGTCTGTCAACGTACCGCAAACCAAGTTTGAAGATGGTATGCAGAAAACAACAGTTAGCCTGTTTGATTCTGCCGCACAAAAAGGTTATGGCGCGGGTAATGAAACCCGCAAAGTATCTGTTTGGGCAAACCTGTCTTATACTTGGCTTGAAAGTGACGTAGCGAACGCTAACTTCGACGGTAACGTTGGTGCTCTCAACGTTGGTATCGATAAGTGGTTCACCGACAAAGCGTTGGCCGGTGTATCCATTGGTTATGCGTCTACTGATGTAAGCACTACGTTCAACAGCGGTACTTACGAAGAGAAATCTACTACTATTGCGCCGTATGGTCTTATCCGTATCACTGACAACGTAACTCTGTCCGGCTTGTTCGGTCATACATGGGGTGACGTTGATCAGGATCGCCAAAATGGTGCGGTCACAGCTTCTACCGATGCAAAAACTTGGTTCGCAGCAGGTTCACTGTCTGTATCCAAGAACATTAAAAACATCGGTTTGCAAGGTCGTTTGGGCTACTTGTGGTCTGACCGTGACACGGATGGTTTCGTAGAAAGTAACAGCAACGTTGTTGCTGCTTCTCAAAGCAAAACCAGCCAAGGTCGTATCGGTGCAGAAGCGAGCTATTTCGGTATCAAGTCTGGAAAGATGAACCTGACACCGTTTGCTTCTGTCGATTACCTGCGTGATTTCAAAGACGAAATCAATGACGATGCTGATGCGTTTGACGTTGGTCTTGGCCTGCGCTTGGGTTCCAAAGATGGTTCCGTTGACGGTAACCTCAGTGTGAAAACTCAACTGGGTCGCGACAACTTTGAAAGCACAACTGCTGCCGCAACTGTTCGCTTCAAGTTCTAAGCGTAAGTTTGCAGTATGACAGTTTGTCATCAAGTAAAAAGGGTCATGCAGAAATGCATGGCCCTTTTGCTTGTTTTGTTTTTAGGTGGCTGTTTGAATATCCACACTGATCGCGCCTATGACAAAGCCTACGAATTAACTCGACATAGCCAGTGGGTTTCCAGCTATATTGAAACGGCACATTTCACGCTTAAAAGTTATTTGTCACCACAGCGTTCTGCACCTGATCTTCCTTTAATCGTTTATATCGAAGGGGACGGGTCGGCCTGGATTGATGTCAATCGTATCTCGCCGGACCCAACCCCTCAGGAACCTTTTATGCTGTCGGTTGCCCTGCAGGACACCACATTTGATGCCGTCTATATTGCCCGGCCCTGTCAATATGTGATTAACGAGGGAAAAGGCATTAATTGCCAATATGCATTATGGACAGATGGTCGTTTTAACGAGGTTGTCATTGCAGATATGAACGAGGCCATTGACAAGGCCTTGAAGCAAAAAGCCCGGCGCAATGTCATTTTGGTCGGTGGATCTGGGGGGGCAACGGTTGCCATGCTGGTTGCGGCCAGACGCAATGATGTGAAGGGAATTGTTTCTTTAGCAGGTTTGCTCAATCATAAAAGCTGGACGCGCCATCACCGGATCACCCCTTTGGTGCAATCTTTGGATACCGATCCGATTTATGCGCAAATTACAACCATTCCTCAAATCCATGTATTGGGAAAGAGTGATGCAATTATCCCTAATGCCTTAACCATCAATGAAATTAATAAAATGAAGAACATAATCCGCGCCCGGATTCTCTATCGGGTTGAACCGGACATGGACCATGATTGCTGTTGGGGGGCCTATTGGGGGAAATACCATCAGCCGATTCTACAAAGCCTCACGCAAACAGGGACTGGCTCTTAATCAAGGCGCTTTGAAAATAGTGTTTTCAACCAGCCCGCAAATCGTATGGCCCAGCAATAAATGGCCTTCCTGAATTTTGGGTGTATTGGCGGACGGGACTTCCAGTAAAATATCGCATAGATCGCACATGCTGCCTTTGCGGTTTCCCGTCAGGCCGATTGTCGTCAAGCCACGCGCCTTGGCTTCTTCAAGTGCAGCGATAATGTTGGGGGATGATCCCGATGTGGAATAGGCGATAAAGACATCACCTTGAACGCCCAAAGCTTCGACTTGTCGGGCAAACAAACGCTCGTATCCATAATCATTGCCGATTGCGGTCAGAATGGATGTGTCTGTCGTTAACGCAATGGCAGCGAGACCAGGACGGTCAAAGGCAAAGCGACTGACCAATTCACCTGCAATATGTTGGGCATCTGCCGCACTGCCGCCATTACCTGCGAGCAAAACTTTACCGGAATTTTGAAGGGCGTGAATGCAGGCCTGTGCTGCTTGATCAACCTTTTGTTTTAAGTCCTGATCTTCATTCATCAGCTTCAGGACCCGAATCGTTTCCTCAAGTTGTCTGGTTGTGTAGTCCGCCATTTTTATCTCTCTGAATCGCTTTGACTCTTTTATTTGTCTCATAACCCAATGAGACGCAAGAGCTACACACTACCGTTTCAAGGGTGAAGAAGCAAAACTTCTTTACGCTTCATCATATTGGTTAATATTTTCCGGTTCTGGTATAGGCAAGTGTTAGAAAGTGTCATAGAATTTTTGCGATTTCGGCACAGAGAACGTCAAATTTTACAGGTTTGATGACAACCGCATCAATCCCGGATTTCAGAAAATTCTCACGATGTTCTTTAACCGCATCGGCCGTAAAAGCCACAATGGGTTTACGTGCATTGGGGCCGCTGGTCCGTCGGATTTCCCGCGAGGCTTCCAACCCGTCCATTTCCGGCATTTGAATATCCATCAAAATCAGATCAAAAGCTTCTTTTGCGGCATATTCAACTGCCTCCCGTCCATTATTGGCAATCGTAATGGCATGTCCGTTCTTGCTTAACATGGAACTGATCACTTTTTGATTAATCATGTTGTCTTCTGCCATTAAGATATTTAACGGCGGCAAAATACCATCTTTCAAAAGCTGGGAGTTTTCCGGTTGTGCAGCAGTTTTTACAGGCAAGCATAACGTAAAGACGGTTCCTTCATTGATTTTGCTTTTTACGCTGAGCTCACCGCCCATCATCTCGCTTAATTCATGGGAGATGGCAAGTCCCAATCCGGTTCCGCCATATTTCTTGGACAGGCTTTGATCCGCTTGTGAGAAACGATTAAAAATAATGCCGAGATAATCTTCGTTAATCCCAATTCCGGTATCGCGCACGGAAATTTTCAGCACGTCATTGCCATCTGCTTTTTTGTCCACATCCATTGAAATATCAATATGGCCCTGTTCCGTGAACTTAACCGCGTTACTCACCAGATTTGAGACAATTTGGCGCAAGCGAATTTCATCGACTTCACACCAATAATCCGTAAACGGGCCGCTATAATTATTAAGATCTATCCCTTTCTTCACGGCGCCCGGACGAAACAGCCCAACAACGTTGTTTAGAATTTCAGCCGGAGAACAGGCGGTTTTATCCAGATGCAGTTTTCCCGCTTCGATTTTTGATAAATCAAGAATATCATCCAGTAAAACCATTAAATTGTTGGAAGATTCTTCCAGATCATCCAGTAAGTCGCCCTCTTCGCGGACAATTAAGTCATTGCCCCGCAACAATTCCAGAATACCGCGTATCCCCATCATGGGGGTGCGCAGTTCATGGCTCATCGTTGCTAGAAACTCGCTTTTTGCACGATTGGCCTCTTCCGCAGATTGCTTTGCTTCACGCAGTTCAACTTCCATCTCTTTGCGTTGGGTGATGTCACTATGTGTACCCGACATGCGCAGGGGCAAGCCATCTTGTGTCCATTCAACAACATTGCCTTTTGACAGGATCCAAATATAGCTGCCATTTTTGTGGATCATGCGAAATTCAGTCTCGTAATAATCCAGATCCTGATCAAAAGTCTTTTCAATGAGGTTAAGGGCAATTTTTAAATCTTCGGGATGAGTATTTTCTTGCCAGGTCTCGACAGTGACGGGTTCCAGTTCTGCAGCAGTGTAGCCCAGCATCTGTGCGAAACGCTCATTGATGCGGACCCCCCCGGTTTGGACGTTCCATTCAAAGGTCCCGACGTTTGTACTCCAAATAATTTCATCCAGTTGCTTGCGTTTGTCTTCAGCCGATTTTTTAGCGGCATTTTGTTGTTTCACAGCCCAGCTCAAGGCCACAATCATAACCAGCAAAGCAACAATACCACTGACCAGCAAGGTTACTTGTGTCTGGAAAGAATCGATCAGTTTACTTGTCTGGCGATCAACCATCTGTTCGAGTTGGGTTTGATAATGCCACAGATCATCCTGTATTTCACGTTGACGCGAAATATCGTGAATAACGGAAATCAGAACATCTTTACCGTTAAATTCGTAGGGGTTAGAAAGGACTTCAACCGTTTTTACTTCACCATTCTTTAAACGATGTCGGAAAATAAAGAAATTTCGCCGTTCATTTTTGGCGCGCAAGCGTTCCTGTGCGACCTCTTCTTGGGTCAGGACGTTAATGTCCTGAATCCCCATTGTTAAAAATTCATCACGACTGTAACCGTAAAATGCAATTGCTGGCGGATTGGCATCCATAATTGCCCCGCTTTTGGGGTCGATCATCAAAATGATTGCACTGTGGTTTTGTGAAAATTTCTCAAACGACAAATCGGCATAAGCGCGCATATTGGCGCACAACGCAAATACCATGAAACAGACGAGTGCAACCGCAGTTGTTTTTTGTTTTTGTGGCAATCTCTTCACAGGCGACGGCATCGTTTCCCCTCAGGCCATAGGTTTTCCCGGGTTCGTGCCCAAGCTTTTTATAGTATTATAAGTTCGATAAAAGAATATCCCTTCCACATATGAACGCAACTCCTATGATTTATTTTTATAAAAAAGGGGTGTTTGGCGCATTTTTATTGCGAAGAAAATGGTTTTTTTTCCTCTCTAAGTATCAAATATGACACTCGGTCTGTCGGGGATAAATCTGCAGAGAAAGACTGATTCGCCCGATATATCTTTTATGACATTTGACAGACGCGTTTCTCTGTAGGATTTTATGGGCCTGATCTGAGACAACAACTTGGTTGATTTGCATGACCCCCGCTATTGATTTGGCAAAAAAGAAAAAGATCCCGTTTCAAATCCATCAATATGAACACGACCCCGGTGCCCCTTCCTATGGGGAAGAGGCTGCTGAGAAAATGAATATTGCGATGAACCGGGTTTTCAAAACACTGGTTGTTGCCACGGATCAAAACCAGTTGGCGGTCTGTATTGTCCCTGTAAATACGATGTTGGATCTAAAAGCTGCGGCCAAGTCACTGAAGGTCAAAAAGGCGATTATGGCGGATGCGCGCAAAGTGCAATCCACAACGGGGTATGTTTTGGGCGGGGTCAGTCCGTTGGGTCAAAAAAAATCATTGCCAACGCTCATTGATGACAGCGCACAAGGACAAGACACCATTTTTGTCAGTGCCGGTAAACGTGGTCTTGAAATTGAGCTTAGCCCCATAGATTTGCAAAGCTTGACCCGAGCACAATTTTCTACGATCGCCAAGACTTAGCCTATTGTTTTAAAACGAATGCTGCGCAGCATTCGTCCGTCCATGATGAGTAAGCCTAACAAGATTAAAACCATTCCTGTGATTTGGTCCGTGGACAATGTTTCCTGCAAAAAGACATTGCCCAGTGCAATCGCACTCAGCGGGATCAGGAATGTCACCAACATTAAATTGGTAGCGCCGCTGGTTTCCAATATTTTGAAATACAGAATATAAGCAGCCACGGTACACAGACAGGCAATCCCCAATATGGCCCCCAGAACATCACCGGACGGTATAAAATAGCCGTGGGGGAACCCAAACCATAAGGCCAGAGGTGTCATAATCAGGCTTGAGGCCGTGACCTGTCCGGTGGCGCTCACCATCGGATCTATCCCCTTAAACCGCCGGCCCCAAATCGCTGCGCATCCGTAAGAAATAGCTGCCAACAAAATAGCTGCTTGGGACCAAAATGCGCTTGCCAAACCATGAAGAGCTTCCATCCCGACCATAAGAACGACACCGGAAAATCCGACCACAAGCCCTATGACTTTGGGCAGGGTCAAACGTTCATCCTGTGTTAAAAACTGCGCAAGAATTACGGTGAAAAAAGGTGTTGTCGCATTGAAAATAGAGGCAAGAGAGCCGCTGATTTCCTGCTGTCCCCAGACGATTAGACTGAAAGGGATGACATTATTCAAACAGCCCATAACAAGAAAAGCGGCCCAGAGTCGTCGATCTCACCTCACACGTACACCCCGAAACCGAAGGATGGCCCAAAGGATGATGCAAGCCAAAGCCACGCGCCCCCAGACGGTGACAAGGGGGGTAATTTCACGCAAGGCGATTTCGGTAAAAAAGAATGACCCGCCCCACAAAAGGGACAATGTTAGAAGGAGTCCCCAATCAAAAGCCCGCATACGTCCCATCTCTTATCCTTCCTAAATTTTATATGTCAGGGCAGGATAGCGATGGTCGTGCGGGCTTTCTCGCCACATTCGGACTTGGTGATTAGTTTTGTTGCGGATATTGAACCAGGGTAAAGACATTGTTGGCCGGGTCACGGAAATGAGCGAGCGCGCCGCCCCATTCTTCGCGTTCCGGCTTTCCTTCGAAATGAACACCCTTGGCTTTCAAGTCTTTATAGGCAGTGTCAATATCATCAACAGCAAAGGAAATGCCGGTAAAACGCCCAACCATGCCGGCGGCTTCCGGTTCGCTCAGGTCCAATTCTTCCAGAATCAATTTAGTTCCTGCCAAATCGTAAACGGCGACCCCCTCGCCCTCAAACCCGATGACGAACCCTAATGCATTGACAAAAAAGTCCCGTGTTTCTTCAAAATCACCGGAAAAAATACGAATTGCATCAATCGCGTTGAGCATGGCTTGCATCCTTTTTTATTTGCGTTAGCTTAATGTTGTCTAAACTCTAGGCGAAGGCCTTACACAATTCAAAAGGAAAATACCATGAACTATTTGTTCAACGGCCCCGAAAATGCCGATATTACGTTTGTTTATGCCCACGGCGCTGGTGCACAAATGGATAGCAAGTTCATGGAACGCGTTGCTGAAGGGCTGGGCGAACGCGATATACGCGTTGTTCGTTTTGAATTTCCCTATATGCAAAAACGCCGGGAAACGGGCAAGAAACGTCCGCCAGATCGCACACCCAAATTGTTGAAGGCCTGGCGGGAGGTTATAACGGACCTTGGCGGTAGTGAGAAACTGTTCATCGGTGGAAAATCACTGGGGGGACGTATGGCGACAATGGTTGCGGCCGAGTTGGAAGATGAAGGTGCCCCGGTTAAGGGTGTCTGCGTGACCGGGTATCCGTTTCATCCCTTGGGCAAGTCAGAAAAAGAATATCTGCGTATTGATCATCTGATGACGCTTAAAACCCCGACATTGATTTGCCAAGGCGCACGCGACAGTTTTGGTTGGTGGGACGAGGTTGTCGAATATGGCTTGCCCGATACAATTGATTTTCATTGGGCCGATGACGGGGATCACGACCTTAAACCGCGCGTTTTATCCGGGCGGACCATGCGTGAAAACCAGATGGAAGCCATTGACGCGATTGCAAACTGGTTGAAAGAACATGTGTGATGCCGATTGATCCTGCAACTTTACTGGCCTTTGCACTTACGGCCGGGGCCATTGTGCTTTCCCCCGGTCCTGATACGGTTTTGATTTTGCGCTATGCCTTGAATTCAGGGCGTAATGTCGGGTTTGCAACGGTTCTTGGGGTGCAAATCGGGCTGGTTGGTCATACCTTGCTGGCGATTTTCGGTATCTCCGTCATCATTGCTTCCAGCCCCATTTTGTTTAAATTGGTGGCGACCTTCGGGGCGGCCTATCTGGCATGGATCGGCATTCAGGGCTTTCGGGGGACAACCCTGAAGTTTGATAGCCAAGGTCCGCAGATTACGTGGAAAAAGGCCATGATCGACGCCACGGTGTGCAACTTGCTGAATCCGAAAGTCATTATCCTGTTTTTGGCCTTGCTGCCGAACTTTGTTGATCCAGAAAAAGGGCAGGTCACTTTGCAATTGGTTATCCTTGCCCTTGTCTTGGTCCTGATTAATGTTTTATGGCAAGCCCCATTGGCTTGGGCAGCGGACGCGGTTAAGGCGTGGCTGTCGCGTCCGCGTGTTCAAAAAACGGTGAATGCGACGACCGGGGCTTTCCTGCTGTTTTTCGCAGGTTTGATGTTATGGGAACATTTAATCAAGTAGGTTTGCGGCGTTCGGCAACCACTTTTTGATACATACCGCCAAACAAGGTTTCTTTGCGCCAGATAACATCGTTGTTGTCTGGTGCATATTCCTCAATTTCCTTGTGCCACAGACCTTTTGCAAAAGGTTCCAGCCAGTCAAAAATCTTGCTCATAACGGGCTTTAACGGATGAAGCGGGGAAGGTTTGTGATAATCGACAAACACGACTTTGCCGCCCGGCTTTGTGGATGCGAGTAAAGCCGAAACAATTTTGTTTTTCATGGCTTCCGGGACTTCATGCAGCAAGAAAAAACAAACCACCGTATCATATGGGGTTGAACGCACAACAGACGCATCCCCGATCATTACCTTGGCTTGGTTCATGCCTTGAACCCGTTTGCGTGCCGTTTCCACCTGAATAGGGGCAATGTCGATCACATCAAGTTGGCCGTTTTCACCAACAGCCTGTGCAAGTTTGGTTGAAAACCGTCCATAAACGGCGGCGGCCTGCAAGACGCGCGTGCCCGGTTCAATCTCTTCCACCGTTTTACGGATCAAACGCGATGCGTTGCCCCACAAAATAGCGGCCACCACAGGAGCGGAACTCAGCCACGGCACTGTTTTAGGATTCAAATAGGCCCATGTATAGGTTTCGCGCAAATAGTCCGGCACGCCTGTTGATGTTGACGCACAGGCCTGTGCAGCAGATGTATCGCCATCCTGCTTTCTATAAAAAGTCATGAGCCCCCTCATTTGATACGTTCTAAAATATATTCATACTTTTGAATGCACGTAAAGTGACGGTTTTGGGGCATAGCTCCGTCAATTTTGCATAGCTGCTTCTTCTTGCACCCATTTTCGAAAGAGAACGACTTTTTCAATATCGCCGCGTCCTTCGGGATAGGCGAGATAATAACCGTCTTGTTGGTCCGGCATGACCGGGGCTTCGAAGGGGATAATCAACTCCCCGCTTTGTAATTCGTCCAACACGGCGGTTTTTCCTTCCAATGCCACCCCCAATCCGTTAATGGCGGCTGCAATGGCAAGGGTGGCGCGGTTGAAATGCAGTCCCTTTGCCGGGTTAATACCTTCCACACCTGCATTTTCCAGCCACATGGACCATGACGTCAGGCGTGCCTCACTATGGATTAAGGTATGGCCCGCAAGGTCCTGCGGGCAGGTGAGGGGAGCCGCTTGTTGAATTAACGTTGGTGAACAGACCGGTACCATTGTTTCCGGGAAAAGCATTTCACAGACCAAACCCGGCCAAACGCCTCGCCCGTACATCAAGCCGACATCAAATTGCCCGGACAGGCTTTCGGTCGGATTTAAGGTGGAATTGACCCGAATATTGACATCGGGATAAGCACTGACAAAACGATGCAAGCGCGGCATCAACCATGATTTTGCAAAGATCGGTGCGGTTGCCACCGTTAAAATATCGGCGGCCCCTTGTGCCATAACCGAGACAACCGCCTTTTCAATCTCATCAAAAGAACGTGTCAAACTGGGTAAAAGCGCCTTGCCCGCATCGCTTAATCGCAAGGCCTTGTCTTGTCGTTTTCCTTTTGCAATACGGTGAAACAGTTTCACCCCAAGATAATCTTCCAAGGCCTGTACGGCATGAGAGACGGCAGACGGTGTGACATGCAGGTCTTCCGCAGCTTGTTTAAAGCTTAAAAGCCGGGCGGCCGCTTCAAAAGACCGTAATTGAGGAAGAGGGGGAAGGGATCTGGACATTACTTCACATGAATTAAATTCAACATATCAATGAAATCTTATCGTTTGTTCAAGGCAATGGAAAGGCATAAGAATAAAGAAATAAGAAAAACAAAAAGCCAATAGAGCTAAACAATTAAATTTTCTCACGGGGAGTTTCGACAATATGATGACGCAATCTGCACAAGCGGTTAACATTTACTGGGAACATCGCGGAATGGCTGTGCCACTTATGACTGAAAAACTTTCTTTACGAAAAAGATCGGTAACGATTGCCGGACACGGGACCAGTGTATCCTTGGAAAATGCCTTTTGGGATGCGCTGAAAGACCTCGCGGATGAACGCGACATGTCGATGAATGCGCTGATCACCGAAATTGACAAAGAACGCACAGGCAATCTGTCCAGTGCAATTCGTGTCTTTATTCTGGAAAATACCCGCCGATAAAATAAAGGCTCCCGCAGCATAATTGCCGGAGAGCCTTTGAAGAAAAGCCCCTGTTTTGACACAGGGGCGTTTTGTTTTGTAATTACACGAATTCTTTGAAGAAATCGTTGCCTTTGTCATCCACGATGATAAACGCGGGGAAATCTTCAACTTCGATTTTCCAAATGGCTTCCATACCCAGTTCAGGATATTCCAGACATTCCATTTTTTTGATGGATTTTTGCGTCAATTCCGCAGCAACCCCACCGATAGACCCCAGATAGAAGCCACCATGTTTGTTGCAAGCATCCGTTACAGCTTGTGAACGGTTTCCTTTGGCGACCATTAACATGGACCCGCCATTGGCTTGGAACAGGTCAACATAAGCGTCCATACGTCCGGCTGTTGTCGGACCGAAGGAACCAGAGGCATACCCTTCTGGTGTTTTGGCTGGACCGGCATAATAAACCGGGTGATCTTTGAAATACTGCGGCAATTCCTTGCCTGCATCCAGCAGTTCTTTCAGCTTGGCATGGGCGATATCGCGCGCCACAATCATGGTACCTGTCATTTTCACACGGGTTTTCACCGGATATTCAGACAGGGTTTTCAGGATATCTGCCATAGGCTGATTCAAATCGATGGACACTTCCTGTGCGCTTTCAGCGTCAGCGATGGGCAAATAATCTGCCGGGTTATCGCACAATTGTTCGATGAAGACACCGTCCTTGGTGATTTTTGCAAACAACTGACGGTCTGCGGAACAAGACACACCGATGGAAACCGGGCAGCTTGCACCATGACGTGGCAGGCGGACGACACGCACATCATGGCAGAAATATTTACCGCCAAACTGGGCACCCATGCCCATGTCCTGTGTCATTTTCAGGACTTCCTGTTCAAATTCCACATCGCGGAACGCTTGCCCTTTATCGCCGCCGCTTGTCGGCAGGTTATCCAGATATTTTGCAGAGGCCAGCTTGGTTGTTTTCAGGTTGGTTTCTGCCGATGTCCCACCGATAGTGATCGCAAGGTGGTAGGGCGGACAGGCGGCTGTTCCCAATGTGCGGATTTTTTCATCCAAAAATGCTTTCAGGGAGGCGGGGTTTAACAAGGCTTTGGTCTGTTGATACAGATAGGTCTTGTTTGCCGACCCGCCGCCTTTTGCCATAAACATAAATTTATAGGCATTGCCTTCGGTTGCATAAAGGTCAATCTGTGCGGGCAGGTTATTGCCTGTGTTGACTTCTTCATACATATCGACAGGTGAGACTTGCGAATAACGCAGGTTCAGGTCAGTATAAGCTTGTGCAACACCTTGGGAAATGGCCTCTTCGTCTTGCCCATCAACCCAGCAATATTTCCCACGTTTGCCCATAACAATCGCCGTTCCCGTATCCTGACAAAGCGGCAAAATACCATCGGCGGCAATGGTTGCGTTCTTGATCATTTCAAGGGCGACAAAACGGTCGTTATCAGATGCTTCCGGGTCATCCAGAATGCTGGCAACCTGTTTCATATGGGCCGGGCGCAGTTTATGAGAGATTTCCTTGAACGCTTCTTTGGTCAATAAACGGATGGCTTCGGGATCAACTTTCAACACCTCTTTGCCATCGACCTCGATCGTGGATACAAAATCCGAAGTTAGTTTACGATATTGAGTGGTGTCATCACCCACAGGAAACATGTCATAATAAACGGAATCGCTCATCTCTATCTTCTCATTCAATAGGTCTGTGAAACAAAAAAAGGGGCTGGAAGAAATCCAGCCCGAAAAAAACTATTTCTTATTGCGAAAGGCATCCAGTGCAATCACATTGTCTTTGCCCTCTTCAGGGGTATCGGATGTCTTCTCTTCATCCGATTGCGATTGCATCATGTCTTCGTCGTCATCATCCATCATGTCGTCGTCATCCAGATCTTCCGGATCAAGCATTTCCATCTTGAACTGTAATCCAAATTTCACGCTCGGATCGGCAAACCCTGTAACGGCCTCAAACGGCACGTGGATCGGTGTTTTTACTTCGCTGAAGCTCAAAACCACATCAAAGTAATCTTGCGTCACTTCCAGATCCCAATATTCGTGTTCAATCACAATTGTGATTTCTTCCGGATATTGATCACGCAAGCTGTCGGGCATGATCACATCGGGATGATCGGTTGCAAATGTAATATAAAAATGATGGTCGCCCGGCAGGCCGTTTTCCTGACAATAGGTCAGGGCTTTGCGCACCACGCTTTTTAGTGCGTCTTCGATCCAGCGGTCGTATCGTAAGGTGTCCATGATATCCATGAAAAGCTTTCTTGGCTTGGAAAATACTATAACTTGCCCTCAATATAGAACCGAACGCAGAGCAAGGTAAACTTATTTTTCCATCCCTCTTGTACCAACCTTTGGTATAGAGAAAATTAAAGGGTCCAGCACCGCTTTATCTGCGGCGACGTTCTGGCCCTGTATAGGCGGCTTGGCGGCGGTGTTCTTCTTGTTTTGCGCGTTCCAGTTCTTCTTCATCGTCGACATCAACAAGGTCCATTGCGCGATATGGATAGGTGTATTTCTGCACCACGGCTTCGCCCGTATCAATCTGGCCCTCTTCATATCCCTGAATGGTTTGGTCCACGATGGCCTCAATGAGCTTTCCGGTTACTTTGCGCAAAACATTTTCATCATAAAGATATTCTTTGTCGAAGATGATTTTTTGTAATTCCAGACGATGATGGGTCACAAATTTCAGCAACAACAAGGCAAAGGCTTTTTTCTCGATATAGGTTGGGGCAATATCAAGGATATCCTTCAACGTTAAATAAACGAGATTGGGGAAACGTTGTGTTTCTTCAATGTCTTCGAGGTAACCAATCACATCGTTGAAATAGTTGGCCCGTTCCGCATCCAGTGTTTTTAAATTCTTTTCAACGATTCTTTTATGCATGGTTACTCCGCCCGTCTTTTTCTTCTCAATCCATATATCTCTTTTTAAGATGAGTAATAAACACCTCGGGATCAAGGGTTTTGCCTGTGGCATGTTTTAAAAGTTCTGGTGTAGAAAGTTTTGAACCTTGCCCATGTACGTTGGCCCCAAGCCAATCCATCAGTCGCGTAAAACGCCCCTGCGCAATATCTTCATCCAGACCGGGCAAGGCTTTTTGGGCGGCGTCAAAAATCTGTGCGGCTGTCATTGCGCCCAAGGTATAAGTCGGGAAATATCCCCACGCACCGTCAAACCAGTGAATATCCTGCATGCATCCATCACGATCACTTTCGGGCCGGATCCCAAGCATTTTTTCCATCAATGCGTTCCATGCACCCGGGATATCTTCAATTTCCATATCGCCTTCGATCAAGGCGCGTTCCAGCTTGTAACGTAAAATCACATGGGCAGGATAGGTGACCTCGTCGGCATCGACGCGAATAAAACCGGGTTTGACTTCGCGATACAGGCGGATAAAGTTTTCAAGGTTCCATGCTTCGCCCTTGCCCTGAAAGGCCGCCGTCATATGGGGGACGGCATAACGTAAAAATGCATCGGAACGACAAACCTGCATTTCCACCAGCAAAGACTGGCTTTCATGCATACTCATGCCCCGTGCCGCACCAACCGGGTTATAACGCCATTCTTTCGGCAATCCCCGTTCATAAAGAGCATGTCCGGTTTCATGCAGAACCCCCATCATGGCAGAGGTAAAATCATTTTCATCATAACGGGTTGTCAGGCGGATATCGTCGGGCACACCCCCGCAAAACGGATGGGCACTGACATCCAGACGGCCATGATCAAAATCAAAGCCCAAGTCAGACATAAATTTACGTCCCAGGGCTTCTTGTTTTTCGATGGCAAACGGACCTGAGGGACGGATCGGTGCTTTGCCTTTTTGTTTTTCCAGAACGGATTGGAGAAAATCGGGTAAAAATTTTTCAAGCCGGGCAAAAATCGGGTCGATATCTGCTGCTTTCCCACCGGGTTCATATTGATCAAGCAAGGCATCATAAAGAGCGCAGCCCAGTTTTTGCGCTTTGGCCTGTGCGGATTGACGCGACAGATTCAGGACTTCTTTCAAAGCCGGAACGACACGGGCAAAATCACCATTCGGGCGGGCTTCACGCCAAATGCCTTCACAGGTTGAGGTCGCGCGCGACATGGCCTCGACCAAATCTTCGTCCAAGGCGGTTGCATGGGTATAGGTGCGGCGCATTTCATAAAGGTTTGCCGCTTGCCAGTCATCCAGATCGTTGTCAGCTTCGGCCTCGTCCAGCAAATCAGCCACAGCCGGTTCCGTCATCATGGAATGTTGCAAAGTTGCCAGTAAGGCAAGCTGTTCGGCGCGGGCTTCAGCGCCGCCTTTGGGCATCATGGCCGCCATATCCCACTGTAACATTGCCGAGGCTTCGCCCAAAACCTCGGTCCGTTTAAATTTCTTTTCCAATTGTGTGTAAGCGCGGCTCATGTCATGTTCTTCTTGTTGTTTCAATTCAATAATCCCAGACGGCTCATTTGGCCCAATGCCAGCAGCAGTCCCAACGTAATCATTATGGCAAGCAGTGTGAAGCGGTTCATTCCAAGCTATCTTTACCTTATTTCCACTCTGTTGTTTGTGGGGCTATCGGGCTTTTGGGTCAAGGGGGCATTCGCCCAATCCGTAACCGATACGATCAAAGATATCCAATTACCCTTTCATGTCACCCTTGAAAAAAACGGTGACATCCGTCTGGCGGGTCTGCTGTTTGATCCGCAATCAACAAGTTTGAACGATCTTGTCAAAATAGGCGACCGGGTCACTGTGCGCCTGTTATCAGACAAACCCGACAGGTATGGTCGAAAACCGGCCCATATGTATTTAAAAGACGGACGTTGGGTTCAAGGTGAACTGGTGCGCGAAGGCAAGGCAACGCCCTTTCCCTATCCCGGTGAAACCGCCTTCATCCGCGATCTTTATTTGTTGGAAACACGTCAAGCCCATTCGGCCCTGTCAGAAACCATTGCGCTGGATAAATTCGCTATTGTCGAGGGACGTGTGATTGATGTTGCGGTGATTAAGGGCACAACCTATTTGAATTTTGGCAATAACTGGCGCAGCGACTTCACGATTAAGGTTTCGAAAAAGATGCAGAAAAAATTTCGTGCATTCGGTTTTGACTTTCCCACATTAAAGGAACGTGACGTGCGTATTCGAGGCTGGGTTTTTCAACAAAACGGTCCTATGATAGCGCCCGAACATCCGGCCCAATTGGAAGTAATAGAAAAATAATGCCTTTTAATCATCACGGATCAAACCTGTTTCCCGCGCTTTCCCCCAATCATAGTGGCATGCTGGATGTCGGCGATGGACATTCGATTTACTGGGAAGAATGCGGGAACCCCGATGGACAACCGATCCTGTTCTTACACGGTGGGCCGGGGGCAGGGTGCGCCCCGGTGCATCGGCGTTTTTTCGACCCTGATCATTATCGTATCGTCTTACTGGATCAACGCGGTTGCGGGCGGTCTGTCCCGGCGGCCTCTATCGAACACAATACTACCGATCATCTGGTGGCTGATTTGGAAAAACTGCGCCGTTTGCTTAAAATCGATAGCTGGTTTGTGTTTGGCGGCTCGTGGGGCAGTACTTTGGCGCTGGCTTATGGTGTGGCCCATCCAGCCCGGTGCAAAGGCTTCATTCTGCGCGGTGTTTTCATGGGCCAGGATTATGAAGGGGACTGGTTCCTCAATAAAATGGGCACCTTCCAACCCGAAGCGGCACGCGCCTTTATTCATTTTCTACCAACAGAGGAACGCACAGACATTTTAAATAATTACGTGCGCCGCCTTAACCATCCTGACTCGGACATTCATTTACCTGCGGCTGTTTCCTGGTCGGCTTATGAAGAAGCCTGTGCGACACTCATGCCGTTTCACAACCCCGGACAACCGGACCCGCACAGCACCTTATGTCTTGCCCGGATGGAAGCACATTATTTCCAGCACAAGTTTTTCATGGAAAAAGACCATCTTTTAAACAAACTGCACCGTATTCTTCATTTACCCTGCATCATTGTGCAGGGGCGATATGATGTGGTCTGCCCGCCTGTGACGGCTGAGCACTTATCACGCAGTTGGCCGAACTCTCAATTGATCATCGTTCCCGATGCCGGGCATAGTGCGCTGGAACCCGGCATTCGCAACGCTTTGGTCAATGCCACACAGGCGTTTAAAGTCTATTCCGACTGATCGGCGATTAATTGCAGGGCTTTCCAAATTCCGGGCCATGTCCCAAGGTCAGACCATGACGTCAGCAGGGACACCACCGCGCACTGATCTGTTTTTTCCAGAATGGCCACATCAAGGGATTGCGATGCACAGGGGCCATAATCCAGAATGCCATCCTGATTGTGTTTCAGTGCTTCCTCGCAGGCCTGTAAAATATCCGGGCAATGGGTTTGGGCCAGTTTAATCAAGGTTTCCGGTGTGACGCAAAATATACCGGCATTCCAAACAAAACGCCCTTGTGCCAGTAAATCGCGGGCGGTTTCTTCATCGGGTTTTTCAACAAAACGTTCGACCTTATGTCCGCTATAACCGGCATGCAGGCGGGTGCCGACCTCGATATAGCCATAATGGGTGACAGGTCGGTCTGCCACGGCCCCAAAGGTGACGATCCAGCCATTTTCTGCCGCACTTGCCGCATCAATCACGGCGCGCGAAAAGGCTGTTTCATCACCAATGAAATGGTCGCTGGGACAAATCAATAAGGGATAATTTTCCCCGCGCACCTGTGCCCAAAGGGCGGCACTTAAACAGGCCGCCAAGGTGTTTTTGCCTTCGACCTCCAACAACAGGTCTTCCAGATCAAAGGCGATATCATCGGCCTGTTCCAGAACAAGGTCTTTCAGGCGGACATTTGCAATGACCAAGGGGAGCAGGCATTCAGCTATATCAATGCGTTCCAGTGCCTCCTGAAAGGGGCTGTCGTCATCCAACAAAGGCAGGAACTGTTTTGGTCGCCCTTCACTGGACAGCGGTTGCAGGCGCGTGCCCGATCCACCGGCCAGAATAACGGGGCGCAGGGTTGTTATCTCTGTCATGGGGCGATTTATACCTATTTTTTCAACCTTCCAGCAACGCGAAAGTCACAATTCGGTCTTAATTATAATGTTTTCTTGTGACAATCCGACGAAAGGACATTCAGATGACGTACTTAAGACTCTTTTCCATCCTCGGCGTTTTTCTTATGAGCGCCGCTTTCACACATGCGCACGCCACAGACGTGACCGTTTACAAGTCGCCTTATTGTGGCTGTTGTACGGCCTGGAGTGAACATATGCGCGACAATGGCTTTACTGTCACGGAAATTAAACGCGAAGATATGGACACCATCAAAAAAGAAATGGGCGTCCCCGAACAACTGGAATCCTGCCACACCGCCATGATCGACGGCTATGTGGTTGAAGGCCATGTTCCGGCAGATGACGTAAAACGCCTTCTTAAAGAACGCCCCAAGGCCAAAGGCCTGTCCGCCCCGGGTATGCCGATGGGCTCACCAGGCATGGAACAGGGCGGCATGAAAGACAACTATGTTACCGTTCTCTTTGACGAAGACAATAATATGAGCGCCTTTGCCCGTCACTGATTTAAAAAAAGGCCAATAATCCCCCACCGACAACCTCACAGCAGGCTTACAGTTATCTGTATAGCCTGCTTTTTTTGTAACTTGCTTTTGGATGGTTTTTTGCTATTTTGCCCTAAGTGTCCCCGTA
This sequence comes from Terasakiella brassicae, assembly GCF_014641495.1. Lineage (GTDB taxonomy): Bacteria > Pseudomonadota > Alphaproteobacteria > Rhodospirillales > Terasakiellaceae > Terasakiella > Terasakiella brassicae. The sequence continues at coordinate 3,129 of NZ_BMHV01000010.1, read as the reverse complement.
GCTCAGCAGGATAGAGCATCAGATTCCTAAAAGAGAAATTGGGCATTAAGGTTGGAAACGCCTTAATGAATCCGCTCAAACTCAGGGAAGCCTTTAAACTGGTAATCCTGAGCCAAGCCCGAAAACATTCGGGAAGGTGCAGAGACTTGACGGGCGGTGCCTACGTCCTTCGGGATAAGGCAAAGAGAAAGTCCAGACCACAAAGCCGCAAGTTCGCGGTGGCGGCGAAAGCCGTAGCGGGTATGAATCTGAGGGCCGGAGGTTCGAATCCTCTCGGGGACACCATTCTGGAAAATTTTCTGAAACCACTGGATATGACAACATATCGTTTGGCAAAAGAACTTCATGTCCCCGTCAATCGCATGACTGCAATCGTCAATGGCGAACGTGCGATTACGGTAGAAACCGCCATGCGCCTGTCCAAGTTTTTTGGTACAACCGTGGAATTTTGGCTGCGTTTGCAAAATGCTTACGACATGTCTGTCACCAAAGTTGATTTGTCAGAAATCACGCCGTGCCGTGAAACGGCAACACAATAATACTTAGTGCAAACAACACTTCTTGAATTTCTTCCCTGACCCACATGGGCACGGATCGTTGCGTCCCACATCTCTGTAATCATTAAAGACAGGCATATTTTGATGACTGGGGTTCCATGAATATGCAGGGTGCACATCATCTTGCTTATTAAACGCTGCCCAAGTCTTGAGGTTGCCGATAATATCTTCAAAGGGGTACACATGAAATTCATGAAACAGTTTGCTACGGTCTTGTGTTTCCATGCCATTTTCAAGGTCTTTAAGATAATAATCTGATGACGTTAATCTCTCCGGCATCCGACCATCGACAATAATTTTCAAGCCTTCTTCCTTTAGGCTCTCAAACCCCAGCAAGGATGAATTACTCAGCCAGCCTCCCCAGACCATATTTTCTGATCTTGGCAGCATTTCATCACCGCATTTCTTTAAAAATTGCTCTGCGTGTTTTCTATCAATTCTGTTATCAGCAACAAGATACCCCCATGCATTGAATGCAAAATCACGATGAAACTCATTCAGGCTTGCATCCATAATAATACGTTCCAATGCCTGTTGGTCTCCGTTATATGTTGATATCAACGAACCTGATACAGTTGTTAAATCAGGACCAAATGCTTCATCCAATGCGTTGATGTTATTTTTTTCAAGCAAGCGAATAAAAAGGGGAAAGGCTTGCTGCGCTTCCATGTCCGCCAGTAAATGAGTGATAAAGAAGATACCTTCATGGACTTGCCAGTTATCGCCATCTTCATCAACGAAGTCTTGCAATTTTTGCAAAAAATAGGGTGTGACCTGCTCTTGATGCGCAAGGCAATATCGTAAGGCTTCTTCTGGTAATTCATTTGTTGTTTCTGCAAAAACTGCCAGAATTTCGTCGTTATTCATTTTCGTCTTTCCATAATTAAACCAAGAGATATTCAGTTAAAGCACTAACCTATTGAACATGCCGCCAGAAACTATCCCGGCGAGGATATTTTTTCTGCAACCCCTGCACATATTCTTCGTGTGAAGGTAGCCCTTGATAGTCTTCAATCATCGTAGCAAGGCTATAACAATTCATCAGATGTTTGCCTGAATGTTTGTAGCGGGTGTTTTTGTTATGCTCCAAATTATAATCAATCATGGTGCGGTAGATGACCATTGCCGCCAGTGGGGACTTTTCTTCTAAGGTTTGAGCCGCAGATGGTAGAAACTCCCAGCGATCACCATCCAGTTCCTCACAACGTTCAATGACGAATTTTGCAGCATAATCCAGTTTCCCCCAATCGAGCAGAAAACTTAATGCTTGTAGCGGATGCTTATAATTGTAGGCATACTCGAAGGCTTTCTCTTCGGCTTCCAGATCATCGAAATCGGGAAGTTGTTTGAGATAGGCTTTTAGATGTTCAGCACTCAAGGATCGTTCAAAACAGGACCAACGGAATTTCTGCACCTCATCTATGTCACCCTTGGCTTCCAGAACCTTGATACGGGTATGTTCCCATTCTGACCAAATATATGGATTTGATGATTCTGCCTTATTGATTGCTGTCCATGCTTCATCAATGCGCCCTGCATTTAACAATCGATCTGCAATCTCAGCCGCGATTACGGGAACCGTTTGATTATCTTCTGTATATTGAGCGATAAAACCATCGACATCACCTTGTGCATCCGCGATTTCCTGTAAAGCATATTTCACATGATCGTCACGATAACGTTTGTATGTGTCTTCATCATAATATCTGAAATCACGTTCATCATCAGGCATGCTGATGGCTTCTTTCCCCCAATCCAGAACGGATTTTTTCAGATGTTTCAAACCACCTTCTTTCATGATGGGTGCTAAGATGGAAATTAATCCATCATATTCGCCATATCCATTGTCTTTGATACAGGTAAGAACGTAATCTGCCGTATCAATGGGATTAAGATTCGCGTTTGGGGCAATCGCTGCCATATCTTCACGGGCTTGATCAAATATACTTCCCAGATAACCGCTGCCATCGTCACTGCGTTCAAAAATATTCTCCGCCAGCGATAGAAACTTCTTGAGCAAATCAAACGCTTCGGCAGGTTCCTTCGGTGCTACTGTTTTGGATATGGCATTGAGTTGGGCTTCAAGATCAGTACCCACATCACGGACTTTATGCCAGTCAATGAAAGAACGAGATCGTGCAATTGAATTCAAGCGTTTGCGAACTTCTTTGGCGGCTTCTTTGGGGCTAAGGTTTCCCGCCAATTCCAGACGGAGTTTGCGCTTTGCTGCGGCATCCCCTTTGGAAATTTCCGTCAACAATTCGGCTAACCGTTTGGCACCCAATTGTTCGAGGTTTGCAGCATTTAAGGTCTTCTTCGAAGCAGCCATTGAATATTCAACACTTTGACAAGTTTCGGATATACTTGACGCAATTATAAAGAAGGAATGAAATCATGTCTGCAACAGAAAAAGCAAAAAAACTGTCATGGCTACCGTATCTATACGGAACATTTCACTCCACGGTCCTTGATTAATTCAGATACTGGGCTGGTATGGGTCAAAATCATACTGTCGGTGCGATCACCGGCCTTTTGGGTATCGCAGTATTCGGACAACCAGATGATGCTCTGG
>NZ_BMHV01000009.1 GCF_014641495.1 Terasakiella brassicae | reverse complement strand
CCCGATGGGCTCAACCGCTTCAGGCACCGTCAGGGAGGTGTTGCAACACCTCCCTGACAAACAAAAGAGGCAGAAAGATCATAACAAATCTTTCTGCCTCTTAATGTATAAGCCCCTTGGTACGGGCGTTACCAAGGGGCTTTTGTGTCAGCTATAAAACTGTGAGGACTTAGTCCGCTTTTCTACGCGGGCGGCGGCCACGCGGTTTGTCGGATTTGTCAGACTGTTCATCATCACCTTCGCTACGCGGACGTTTTGCGCCCACTTCGTCGGAGATGTCTTCGCCTGTTTCCTGATTAACAACACGCATGGACAGTTTGACTTTGCCACGGTCATCAATGCCGATCAGCTTGGCCCAAACTTCGTCGCCTTCGTTGAGAACGTCGGAAACTTGTGCAACACGTTCGTTTTTCAGTTCAGAGATATGAACCAGACCGTCACGTGTGCCCATGTAGTTGACGAATGCGCCGAAATCCATGACCTTAACAACTTTACCACGGTAAATTTTGTTAAGTTCCGGTTCCGCCACAATGCCCTGGATCCAGTCGATTGCTTTTTGACCGGATTCACCGTCAACAGCGGCGACGCGGATGGTACCATCGTCTTCGATATCGATTTTCGCACCGGTGACTTCGGTAATTTCGCGGATAACTTTACCGCCTGTACCGATGACTTCACGGATCTTGTCTTTGTTGATCTGGAACTGGGTAATCTTCGGCGCGTTGGACGAGATTTCGTCACGACCGGATGTAATGGCTTGTGCCATTTCGCCCAGAATGTGAATACGACCGTCTTTGGCCTGACCCAATGCGATTTCCATAATTTCTTTGGTGATGGATGTAATTTTGATATCCATCTGCAAAGACGTGATGCCTTCTTCAGTCCCGGCAACTTTAAAGTCCATGTCGCCGAGGTGATCTTCATCCCCTAGAATGTCGGACAGAACGGCAAAGCCATCGTCTTCTTTGATCAGGCCCATTGCGATACCCGCAACCGGACGCGCCAGTGGAACACCGGCATCCATCAAAGACAGGGATGTGCCGCAAACCGTTGCCATAGAAGACGAACCGTTTGATTCTGTCACTTCAGATACCACACGAACCGTGTAAGGGAATTCTTCCTTGGACGGCATCAGCGGGCGAATGGCACGCCATGCCAGTTTCCCGTGACCGATTTCACGACGACCCGGTGATTTCAGGAAGGAAGCTTCACCGACAGAGTAGGGCGGGAAGTTGTAGTGCAGCATGAAGTTTTCACGATATTCACCAGCCAGTTGGTCGACGATCTGTTCATCCTGACCCGTCCCCAATGTACAAACGGCCATTGCCTGCGTTTCACCACGGGTGAACAGGGCAGAACCGTGCGCACGTGGCAGCAAACCAACTTCGGCCACGATCGGACGAACGGTTTTTGTGTCACGCCCGTCAATACGGGATTGCGTTGCAATGATGTCGCGACGAACGATATCTTTTTCAAGATTTTTCAGGACACCACCCAAAACAACACTGGAAATTTCACCGGCTTCAACAGCATCGGCGTAGAAAGTTGTGACTTTTTCCTTCGCGGCAGAAACAGCAGCAACGCGTTCTTGTTTGTTTTGGATTTTATAAGCAGCACGCAGGTCGGCTTCGGCCAATTCTGCCGCTTTTGTTTTTACATCTTCCAAATATGCCGGGGCTTCCGGCAGAGCCCAAGGCTCTTTCGCGCAAGCTTCGGCCAGATCAATGATGGCATTGATCACATCCTGAAAAGCGGCGTGACCGAAATCAACAGCGCCCAGCATAATGTCTTCAGACAGTTCCTGTGCTTCGGACTCAACCATCAGCACGCCGTCAATTGTACCGGCAACGGCGAGGTCAAGGATGGAGTCTTCCATCTCGTCCAAAGTCGGGTTCAGCACATATTCGCCTTCGATGTAACCAACGCGGGCCGCACCGATCGGGCCCATGAAAGGCATACCGGAAATGGTCAGGGCTGCAGAGGCACCGATCATGGCAACGATATCGGGATCATTTTCCAGATCATGGGCCAGAACCGTACAGATAACTTGTGTTTCGTTTTTATAACCCGGTGCGAACAGCGGGCGGATCGGACGGTCGATCAGGCGAGATGTCAGTGTTTCTTTTTCAGAAGGGCGACCTTCGCGTTTGAAAAAGCCACCCGGAATTTTACCGGCAGCAAAAGCTTTTTCCTGATAGTTGACCGTTAACGGAAAGAAATCAATGTCGGTACGTGCCTGTTTTTGGCCGACGGCTGTACACAAAACTTTTGTTTCGCCATAGGTGACCATAACAGCACCGTCTGCCTGACGGGCGATTTTACCTGTTTCAAATACCAGCGGGCGACCGCCCCATTCGATTTCTTTACGGAATTCTTTAAACATATATCTTCCTTACATACGTACATTTTGGGCTGGTTAAGGGACCCTCCCTCAAACTTCAGCCTTTTCGCCAATCTACACCACATCGACCGATTGCGGTTTGACGAATGTGTGACATTGCCACATCTGTTTCTCTGTGAAAACAGCGATCTTTTCATTTGAAAAGACTTCTGACGTGTCAGAAAAACATATCGGTCGAAAGCAAAAAAGGCGCAACCCGTTGGCTACGCCTTTCTTCGCAAATCTTTGTCTTAGCGACGCAGACCCAAGCGTTCGATGATGCTTTGGTAACGTGCAACGTCTTTTTTCTTGGTATAGTCCAAGAGACGACGACGCTGACCAACCATTTGCAACAGACCGCGACGAGAGTGGAAGTCTTTTTTATGAGTCTTCAGGTGCTCTGTCAGGTTTGCAATACGCTTAGAAAGGATAGCAACCTGTACTTCCGGTGAACCAGTGTCACCTTCTTTAGTTGCATATTCTTTGATAACCTGTGCTTTTTCTTCAGCAGTAATCGACATCGTATACTCCATATGTAAATGTTAATAATTGAAGACACGGAACGGACGGACGAAACCATCCTCGATTTTTGCCAAGGCCAAAAGCTTGTCTTCATACATCAACCGGAGGGTTGCTGTATTCTCCAAGTCCCTGTGAAGGGGCATACCTTGACGGATCTTCCGGGCTTCTTCCTCGCTCAAAGCCAATGCCGAGATGTCGTCCAGCACGGTTTCGATCGCAAGGAGGCTTTCAGAAAGCGCGTCACTATGCACAATCTCTTCTAAAAAATCCAGAGAAATCGCGCTTTTTTCGTCGAATGGGCCGACTTTTGTGCGGCGCAAGACGGATATATATCCAAGGGTGCCTAATTTTGTTGCGATATCGCGTCCCAGGCTACGTACATAAGTTCCTTTGCCGCAATCGACCTCAAATACGGCCCGATTCGCATCGGGCATATCGATCAGTTCCAAACGGTCAATTTGAACAGTGCGGGCGGTCATTTCGATATCTTCATCAGCGCGGGCAAGCTTGTAAGCCCGTTGACCATTAATCTTGATGGCACTGAATTTGGGGGGGATTTGCTCTATGGCCCCTAAAAACGCTGGTAGGATGGCTTCAATCTCGGCTTTGCTTGGACGTTTTTCGCAAGTCGCGCTGATTTCACCTTCTGCGTCATCGGTAGTGCGGGTTTCGCCCCATGTGACCTCAAAACGATAGGTTTTGGTGCCATCCATCACAAACGATACGGTCTTGGTTGCCTCCCCAAAAGCCAGCGGCAACACACCACTGGCGAGGGGATCAAGCGTTCCCCCATGACCGACTTTTTGTGCTTTGGTCAACCAACGCGCCTTGCCGACAACGTTGTTGGACGATATTTCCAGCGGTTTGTCGATAATCAACCAACCGTGAATGGGAATACCTTTTTTCTTTCTGCCCATGAAATCCCCTTAAGCCGCAAGGGGCTTATGACAGGTCTTCTTCATCTTCATCTTCATCATGTGCAAGGTCAGCTTGAACTTTAGGATCCTGCAATAAGCGATTGATTTTTAAGGCTTCATCCAAGGATTCATCCCGCTTGAAATTAAATTTCGGGATATATTTTGTGGTTGAAACGCGCGAATATTCGTGGCGCACATGACCGCTGGCCCGGTTTAAACCATCGACAACCGCATCCGTATTGTCGCCGCCTAGATCAGAGACAAAAACAGTAGCATTGCGCAGATCTGGGCTGATGCGCACTTCGGAAACGGAAATGGAGGCGTCGATCAAATCGGGGTCGCGAAAATCGGCACGGGCGATAATTTCAGCCAATGCATGGCGGATTTCTTCGCCAACACGCAATTGGCGTTGCGTTGGTGCTTTACCGGAACGTCTGGTCATAATGGAATAGTCCTCCACACTGTGTGACCCGCAATGCAATACGGGGGGATCGGTGGAAAAAGGCCCCTGCTGAGGCAGGGGCGCTTGTTTCTTAGATTTCTTGCTCGACTTGCTCCATTTCGAAGCATTCGATCACATCGCCAACCTTGAGGTCATTGTAGTTTTCAAACGACATACCGCATTCGAAACCGGATTTGACCTCTTTTACATCATCCTTGAAGCGTTTGAGCTGGCCCAACGCCCCGTTGTGGACAACAACGTTGTCACGCAGCAGGCGAACCTTGGCACCGCGTTTGACAACGCCTTCGGTGACCATACAGCCAGCAATCGTACCAACGCGAGAGATATTGAAGGTTTCGCGAATTTCCGCGTAACCGATGAATTTCTCTTGATAAACCGGGTCAAGCAGACCGGTCATCATGCGTTTCACATCGTCAGCCGCATCATAGATGATGGAGTAATAACGAATATCCACACCATCACGTTTTGCCATTTCACGGGCTTGCGGGTTGGCACGAACGTTAAAGCCGATAATCAAGGCGTTGGAGGCACGCGCCAGTGTGATATCTGACTCGTTGATCGCACCGACAGCACCGTGCAGGACCTTAACTTTCACATCGTCACGCGTCAGCTTGTCGAATGTGCCTTGCAGGGCTTCAATGGAACCTTGAACATCGGCTTTGATAACCACCGGCAGTTCCTTGACTACGCCAGCGGCAATTTGGCTGAACAATTCTTCCAATGTACCACGACCGGAAGCGGCTGCTTTGGCAGCCTTGGATTTATTGGTGCGGTATTCAGATACTTCGCGGGCTTTGGCTTCGCTTTCCACCACAACCATTTGGTCACCAGCGGACGGTGTGCCTTGCAGGCCTAAAACTTCAACAGGTGTTGCCGGGCCAGCGGATTTTACGTGATGACCGTGATCATCAACCAAGGCACGGACACGGCCCCATTCGCTACCGACAACAAAAATGTCACCGATATTGAGTGTCCCGCGTTGAACCATGACCGTTGCAATGTTACCACGGCCACGTTCCTGCTTGGCTTCGACCACAACGCCTTCTGCCGCGCGGTTCGGGTTGGCTTTCAATTCCAGAATTTCCGCTTGCAGCAAAATGGTTTCTTCAAGACCTTCCAGATTGATGCGTTTTTTGGCAGAAACTTCCACGTCCATGACATCCCCGCCGAAACTTTCCACTTGGATTTCGTGGTTCAGCAGTTCCTGGCGAACGCGGCTCGGGTCTGCACCCGGCTTGTCAATTTTGTTAATCGCCACGATAATCGGCACATTCGCCGCTTTGGCGTGACGGATCGCTTCGATAGTTTGCGGCATAACACCGTCATCGGCAGCGACAACAAGAACGACAATATCAGTCAATTCTGCCCCACGCGCACGCATGGCGGTGAAGGCTTCGTGACCGGGTGTATCAACGAAGGAGATTTTCGCACCGCTTGCCATTGTTACCTGATACGCACCGATGTGCTGCGTGATGCCACCGGCTTCTTTATCAACCACATCTGTTTCACGCAAGGCATCCAGCAAGGATGTTTTACCGTGATCAACGTGACCCATCACGGTCACGATCGGCGCACGCGATTGCAGATCGTCGGCTTGATCTTCCGGTCCGGTCAGATCGGTTTCCACATCGGCATCGGAAACACGTTTGACCGTGTGGCCCAGTTCTTCCACGACAACTTGCGCTGTATCGGCATCAATCGTTTGGTTGATGGTGACCATCGTGCCCATTGTCATCAATGTTTTGACAACAACAGCAGCGCGTTCTGCCATACGGTTCGCCAGTTCCTGAACGGTAATGTGATCCGGTAAGACGACTTCACGTGCTTGTTTGGATTTGTCGGCATCCTGACCGCTTGCTTTCGCCTTTTGTTTTTGGCGTGCGCGCTTGACAGAAGCCAAAGAGCGTTGACGTTGTTCATCACCGAAGCTGTCCACAGACAGTTTGCCTTTACCGCGACGGCGCTCCCCTTCGCGTTTGGCGACTTCGGGTTTCTTAACTTCTTTTTTCTTCGGTTTTGCAGCGGCTTTATTGTCCGGCTTCGCAACAGCCGTCGGTGATTTTTCCGCGCGTTGTGCTGCGATGGCGGCCTCTTCGGCCAGACGGCGTGCGTCTTCTTCTGCTTTTTTCTTCGCAGCTTCTTCCGCACGTTCTTTTTCTTCACGGTCCTTTTTGGCGCGTGCTTCTTTTGCGGCTTTTTCCTGTTCGCGGCGTTCTGCATCAGCCTGTTCGCGCTTGGCACGGGCTTGGGCATCTTGCAACGCAGCGAGCGCGGCTTCTTCTTCCGCTTTTTTCGCATTTTGAAGCACTTCGGCCCGTTTGGCCATTTCGCTTTGTGTCAAATGCTTGTCAGCCATGTCAAAGTCGGTCTCTGCATGAAATGCATTTTCCGCTTGTTCTTGTGCTTGTGCCTGATCCTTGCGCAGCTCGGACATACGTCCGCTGGAGCCTTGAACAAACGTTCTTTTCTTGCGAACCTCGACAGCCACAGACTTACTGCGTCCGTGAGAGAAGCTCTGTTTAACCAATCCTGCGTCTACAGTCTTCTTCAGTTCAAGTTTGCCGGGTCGATTGAGGCTGAGCTTGTTGCTGTCGTCGCCTTTTTTATCTGTCATATCCGAGCTGTGCCTGTCTTTCGTACGTTCGCATCGTATTCTTGCCAATCAAAAACAAGATGCCTCTTTCAGTTTCATGCGTTACTCGCGAAAACCTTGCAAGCGCAAAGCCTCCACTTGGAAACGTTCGGTCAAAGGACCGGGAGCGAATCCCATATGGACCAAATGGTCCCGCCCAACAGCCTGACCCAACTCTTCAGAATCGAACAAGTCGATCAAAGGTCGGTCGCCTGCAAGGGCTTTTAATTTTGCCCGGCCATCGTCAGCGCCGTTTTTGGCCGCCAACAGAACGGAAATTCTACCGTCTTTCAGCCAGTTCCGGGTTTTTTCAAACCCGTATATTACCGTGCCGTTGCGCCGCATCATCCCAATGAGTGAGAGGCAACGTTGCACCAGCAAGGCTTCAATTCTGTCCGCCAAACCATCCATTGGCTTGACGTTCTGGCGTGCTGCACGTGAAAATGCATTTTTCGCACATGCAGTATTTACCACATCTCGCGCAGCACTCAACCATAAACCGCGTCCCGGCAATTTTGCGTCCACATCCGGCACGACAATGCCATCCGGGGAAACAACGCAGCGGATAAGTTCTTCCTTGGGTCGAACTTCTCCGCTGACGATGCAGCGACGTTCAGGGGTATCCCCCTTATTCTTCATCTTCGAACCAGTGTGCCCGTGCCGCCATGATGATTTCATTAGCAGCCGATTCACTCAGGTTCTTTTCGCCGACATATTCGCGTAGTTCATCACCTGCGAGATCGGCGAGATCATCAAGGGTCTTGACGTCATTCTCACCCAGAGCAACCACCATTGCGGCAGAAAGCCCTTCGATATTAACGAGGTCGTCAGACACACCCAATTCCTTGCGACGTGCATCCAGAACTTTATCCTGTTCTTCCAGATAAGTCAGGGCACGGGCGCGGAGTTCTTCGGCAACATCCATGTCGAAGCCTTCGATTTCCGCCAATTCCGCACGTGGAACATAGGCGACTTCCTCGATAGAAGAGAAACCTTCGGTAACCAATAGATGCGCAATGACATCATCGACATCAAGGGCTTCAATGAAGTTGGCGGACCGGGCTTTGAATTCTTCCTGACGGCGTTCAGACTCGTCAGCTTCCGTCAGAATGTCGATATCCCATGATGTCAATTGAGACGCCAACCGGACATTTTGACCACGACGGCCGATTGCCAGTGACAGTTGGTCATCGGGAACGACGACTTCAATGCGATTGGTTTCTTCATCCAGAACGACTTTGGAAACTTCAGCCGGGGCAAGTGCGTTTACGATAAAGGTTGCCGGATCGGCAGACCATTGGATGATGTCGATTTTTTCGCCTTGCAATTCAGATACAACGGCCTGAACGCGCGAACCCCGCATCCCGACACAGGCACCGACCGGATCGATGGAATGGTCGCTGGATTGAACGGCGATTTTTGCACGTGAACCGGCATCGCGGGCCACGGCTTTAATATCAATGATCCCATCGTAGATTTCCGGCACTTCCTGCGTGAACAGTTTTGCCATGAATTGCGGGTGGGAACGTGACAGGAAAATCTGCGGACCACGGTTTTCGCGGCGCACATCAAAGATATAAGCACGAATACGGTCGCCGTTTTTCACATGTTCACGCGGGATACATTCGTCGCGGCGCAACAGGGCTTCTGTGCGGCCAAGGTCAACAATGACGTTGCCGAATTCAACACGTTTCACCAGACCGTTGACGACTTCGCCAATACGGTCACGGTATTCTTCATACTGGCGGTCACGCTCTGCATCACGTACTTTTTGCACAATTACCTGTTTGGCAGTTTGTGCGGCAATACGACCAAAATCGATCGGAGGGAGCGGATCAACCAGAAACTCACCCAGTTCCGCATCTGCTTTGCGCGTGCGGGCTTGATCGACGGTCATTTGCATGTGTTCGTCTTCGACTTCTGCAACGACTTCGATATAACGGGCCAGTTTAATCTCGCCTGTTTTACGGTCGATGTGGGCGCGAATATCATGTTCCTGCCCGTACTTGGAACGACCGGCTTTTTGAATAGCCTGTTCCATTGCTTCGAAAACTTGGTCGCGTTCGATCCCTTTATCACGTGCTACAACGTCTGCGACTTGAAGCAATTCGGGGCGAGGCATTCCGCTAGATTGTTCCATCTTTCCTTACAATCCTTGTTCTTTAGACGCTGCGGCCAGCAGGTCGTCGGTGAGGACAAGCTTGGCTTTGACAATATCTTCAAAAGGAAGATCTTGGGCTTCGCCGTCCACGAGAATTTGTACATTTCCATCCACAAGGCCGACAAGGCGACCTGTGAAACGTTTGCGGCCATCGATCAGATAAGCCACTTCGACCTTGGCTTCAAAACCGGCAAACCGTTCAAAATCTTCTGCCCGCACCAGCGGACGATCCACTCCAGGTGAACTCACTTCCAGAGAGTAGGCGTCTTCAATCGGGTCATCGACATCCAGCAACGGCGAAATCGCGCGGCTGATTGCGGCACAATCTTCTACGTCCATAATTTTGCGGTCCAGACGTTCTGCCATGATCTGTAATGTCGGATGACGTTCGCCCTGCATTTGCAGGCGAACAATCGCATATCCCAGATCGGTCAGGGTGGGCGCAATAATTTCTTCAATGCGTTTAAGCGCTAAAGACATATGCAAAAAACCCTTTCCTTCAGATTGAAAATTATGTCCCGATAACAAAAAAAGCGGACCGTTGGGCCCACTTCAATCAAATCCACTAAAGTGGCTATGTATTGAGTTCGCCCTCTTTATACGCTTCTTTTGGTGAAATGCAAGGAAAAATAACAGGCGCACAGGAAAGGGCCGCTAGTAGGTCAATTGATCTTCCAACCCATTGGCGATGAACAAACCGCGCAGTTGTTTATTTTGTTTAAGCCGGTCCAGAAGCTGTTCGAATTGAGAGACATTGATGGGTGCCCCTGTGCGAACCAGTGTGCGCAAGCTGTAGCGTTGATCAAAACGATCTGAAATCAGGAGCTTGGAACGGCTTTGCGGATTTGCGTAGAAATATTTCTTTAGGTAAGACAGCGTGACAACACCGATCTCGACTTTATTTTTGAGGACGAGATCCAATATGCGCTCATGTGAATTATGTAAAACAATGTGAAAGTTTTGTCTCAGCCAATGTTGGTTGGCATTAAAATTGGCAAACCCATAATGATAGCCATTATAAGCGCTGATGGTTTTTGACGTTAAATCGTTGAAAAAGCTTTGATCACGGCCTTTCTGGTTTGCCGTCACATATTTTTCACCGCCTGTCATAATCTCTCGCGTTTGCTCAAAGCCCAGTGTCGTTTCCTGCCAGCCCCATGTGGGCATTTCAAAGAAAATGATGTCGGCCTGAGCTGTGGCAAACTGTTGATAGCGCCGGGTTGGGGATGTCATCTTTAATTCGAAATGATAATCCGTTTGGAGATTGTTGAGCAGGGCAATCAGATCGGTTGTTAACCCTGTCCGGTTATCTTCATTAAAAAAGGGCGGAAAAGGGTAAGCAAGGACACGAATTTTTGTTTGAGCTTGCGCCGGACATGCCATGAGCATGAAGAACGCTATGAGTGATAAAAGGCCAGAATGTATGCGTAAGTGATTCATGGCAGCGTCATACTCTTATATGCTAATTTTGGCAAGTACCGAGCCGTAATGTTGGTAAAAAAATAACATAGAGTTGAGAAACTGTCTACTTGCGCCTAAACCTGAGGTATATGCAGGGTTTTCCCTGTTTCAATGCTTTTTGTTCGTAACGGGTTGGCGGCCAGTCATCCGGGCGGGTCCGCCAGTCTTGCGGGCCATCGCAGATCCAATCGAATTCACTATGATTTGACAGATGATCCAGTGTCCAGTCGATGTAGGGCATGTGATCGCTGGCGACACGGAATTCACCACCGGGTTTGAGGACACGGGCAACCAGTTCCAGATTTTCGTGACCGATAAAACGTCGTTTGGCATGGCGTTTTTTACGCCAGGGGTCTGGGAACAGCAAAAACATCCGGTCCAGACTGGCATCCGGCAGGCGATCCAGTAAAGAACGCGCATCATCATCCAGAATGCGCACCCGTTCCTGTAAGTTTTGATTGTCAATATGGACGAGAAGACTGGCCACGCCGTTCATAAAGGGTTCACAGGCGATCATGCCGATGTCGGGATTGTTGGCAATTTGTGCGGCGGCATGTTCCCCACCGCCAAAACCGATTTCAAACCAGACCTGCTTGACAGGTTTTTGAAACACAGTGCTTGGATCGATTGGGCTGTCATCGTCCGGGACGTTCAAGCGTAAGGACGGCAGAAGTGTATCGACCAGTTCTTGTTGACGGGGTTTCAGTTTGTAGCCTTGGCGGCGACCAAACGTGCGCAGACGTGTGGTATAAAGTTCCGGGTTATCTGACATTTTCTTTCCACATAGCAAATGGCCCCTGTACGAGACAGGGGCCATGCATACCCGCGTTTGCAGGTAATCTCAACTGTTTTAAACCGGAATTAGAACTGGCGTTTCAGTTCGTCAACCAGATCGGTTTTCTCCCAAGAGAAGTGACCTTCTGCTGTCGGTGTGCGACCGAAGTGACCGTAAGCCGATGTTTCTTTATAGATCGGGCGGTTCAGTTGCAGGTGTTCACGAATGCCGCGCGGCGACAGGTTCATGATTTCGGCTGCAATTTTTGCCAGTTTCTGTTCGTCAACCTGTGCGGTACCGGCTGTGTCACAATAGACGGACAACGGTTTGGAGATACCGATCGCATAAGAAAGCTGAATGGTACATTTGTCAGCCAGACCGGCTGCGACAATGTTTTTCGCGAGATAACGCGCAGCATAAGCGGCAGAACGGTCAACCTTGGTCGGATCTTTACCGGAGAACGCACCGCCACCATGCGGGGCTGCCCCACCATAGGTATCCACGATGATCTTACGACCTGTCAAACCAGCATCGCCATCGGGGCCGCCGATGACGAAACGCCCTGTCGGGTTGACGTAAATTTCGCTGTCTTCCGGCAACCAGCCTTCCGGCAGAACCTCTTCGAAATAAGGCAGAACAAGTTCACGGACATCGCCCAAAGAAAGGCTTTCGTCATGTTGTGTGGATACAACCAAAGACGTTGCACGAACCGGTTTGCCGTTTTCATAAGCCAGTGTGACCTGTGATTTGCTGTCCGGGCCAAATCCGACAACTTTACCGGAATGGCGGTCTTCAGCCATGCGGCGCAGGATTTGGTGAGCATACATAATCGGGGCGGGCATTAATTCAGGTGTTTCGTTACAGGCATAACCAAACATAATGCCTTGGTCGCCAGCCCCTTCTTCTGTGTCCGTTCCCGTGCCTTCGTCGACACCTTGGGCGATATCGGCAGATTGAGAATGGATTTGCGATGTGATTTCGCAATCTTTCCAATGGAAGCCGCGTTGCTCGTACCCGATGTCTTTAATAGCTTGGCGTGTGATTTCTTTGAACTTTTCGTGGTTCATCTCGTCCGGGCCGCGAACTTCACCAGCGAGTGCGACAAAGTTTGTCGTACACATGGTTTCAACAGCAACGCGAGAATGCGGGTCGAGAGCCAAAAACGCATCAATAATGGAATCGGAGATACGATCACAGACTTTGTCCGGGTGACCTTCTGAAACAGATTCGGACGTAAAAAGATATTTGTCGAGAGCCATGATAAGCGCCTTTCGATCAAAAGTTAAAACAATGGATCAAGGGCACGATTTATCTGTAAGCCCACTTAGCGACATTTTTTGACATGGGTGCGCAAGCGATCCAAATCCCCCCATGTTCCTGCGGGCTTTTCCACAGAAATATCGAAAGGATTTGTATCAGAAATGCTTATCAGGTCAAGTGTTTTCGTCTGTTGGAATATTCTGTGTCGCAAGTACTTTTGCGAGTTCAAAAAGACGCTTGCGCACCAACGGGTTTGAAACTTTATAATAGTTTCTGACCAGTTCGAGGGTTTCGCGCCGGGTGATTTCGTCCGTTTCAAACGCGCTGACATCATTACTCAGCTGTTTATTGATGGATTTATAGCGTTGTTCGCTTATTTCGTCGGGCATCTCTTCAAAAAAATAGGCAATGGAGACATCCAGAACGCGGCTGAGATCATAAAGTCGGCTTGCACCGATTCTGTTGGTGCCCCGTTCGTATTTCTGAATTTGCTGAAAGGTCAGCCCAACGCTATCGCCAAGCTTCCCTTGGCTCATCCCCAATAAAGTTCGTCGTTGTCTTAAGCGTGCACCGACATGAATGTCGATGGGGCTTGTCTCTCCTGGCTTTTTTTTCGGCAAGCCTGCAGGTTTCGCAAGTTCGTCCATGTTCCTTAATTTCCCCAATTCGCGCACCAGTTCGGGATTATCCCGACTTTGCAGTTGGGCGGACTATAGCAAACATCCGGGCGGTAATTCAACCAGAGTAAAATGGGTTTAATTAAAAAATAACCAAGGATTGAATATTATCTTTTACGATAGATGACTAAACTGACTTGAGCGATAAGAAAGAAAAAGCCGATTAGCCCCATTAAGATAGTATCAGATGCCCTGCTTGCATAGGGGGGATTTTCCAGTCGCTTTGCCAGTGGAACGTCAATGAAACCGCGCTGTCCATAATGGAGCTGAGACAGCACACGGCCATAGGCATCGGTTGCCACAGTAATCCCGGTATTGGCAACCCGGATCAAGGGGAGACCTTCTTCAATACTGCGCATGCGTGCACTTATTAAGTGTTGATAGGGGCCGGGGCTGTCTGCATACCATCCATCGTTTGTCAGGTTTAACAACCAATGAGGGCGATTTTCTTTGTTTACAACCGAGTTTGGAAAAATAATCTCGTAGCAGATCAGGGGACTAAAGGACGGCAGCCCCTTTATCTGAACGGTCTGTAATCCATCACCCGCGCTAAAGTCGACCATGCCTGCCGTTAATTTGGGGATTGGGTTAAAGCGGCGAAAGGGGATGTATTCACCAAAGGGGACGAGATGGGATTTGTCATAAACGGCTGTGATTTGCGCCTTTTCATTGACGGCAAGCAGGCTGTTCCACACCTGAAAAGGTTCTTGCCCACGGGGCGTCATACGCGGTGTACCGGTGAGAACAGCACCGCCGGGTGGCACAACAGAGGCCACAGCCCGCAAGACATTGGGTTCGCGGTTTAAAGCATAGGTCACAGCCGTTTCGGGCCAGATAATGTGGCTGGGCCTTTTGCCGTTTGTGCTTTCTGCAAGGCTTAATTCAAGATGCTGATTAAAATTGGCGATTTTCAGATTTCTGTCCCATTTATGGGCCTGATCGATATTGGGCTGCACAAGGCGGAGCGTTATATCATCATAAAAGGTGACATTGGCATTTTGTAAACGCAGACTGCCTGTAACCCCAAATAGGATGGGAATGAGAAAGCAGGCGAGAAGGGGAAGAAACCTTTTGTTCCCTTCCAAATAGTAAAAGCATGCAGGTAGGCTTAGGGCCAAGACGCTCAACAGGCTAAAGCCGAAGGCACCGACATAGGCCGCCGGTTGCATCATCATATCGCTGAACCCCCAAACGGTCCCGGCGAGGTTCCACGGAAATCCGGTAAAAATCCAGCTACGCACCCATTCCCAGATGGTCCATGCAATCGCAAAAAGGATAATCCGGGCAAAAGCTTGCGACGATTCCTTTTGATTGCGCCACATCAAATGGGCGCACAGGGTTGTCAGGCCGATAAACAAGCCCATTGCGAAGGCAAGGGCGGGAACGGCAATGGGAATAAGCCAGCCATGTTTGCCCGCATTGACGAGAAAGGCATTGGTGAGCCAGTAAAGACCACCGCCAAAAAAACCGACACCAAAGAACCAACCGGTGAAAAAGGCTTGTTTCGCCGTTGTGCAGCGATCCAGCAAGAGAAACAGCCCGGAAAAACCGATGAAAGCCAATGGCAAAATATAAATCGGCGGCAGGGCCGCAACAACACAGAGGCCAAGTGCGATCAAAATCCCCGCTTTTTTCCAGCGGTTTTGAACGTCAAGCAAGCTTTGCAAAGTAATCTTCGGCAACTTCCAGCCCTTCCGGTGTTCCGACATGTAACCAATCGCCATCATGCACAAGGGCACGCGCCCGGCCCTTGGTAATCGCATCCTGATAGATTTCACGCAAGGACCATTTGCCTCTTGGGCGGTTGTCAAACGTGTTATGTGCCAAAATCTGTACCCCGCTAAAGACGTAAGGGGCGGTCTTGCATTCTTCGCGAAAGGCCGGGATGGAACGGTTGTCCAGCGTAAAGTCACCGGGACCACTGTACCCGATGGCCTTGGCACTGGGGAGCAAAAGCAACAACACATCCATATCCGCTGCGTTCCAGAAATCTTTCATTCGGCGCAGGGTCGGGGTTGGTCCGTTTAAGAGAACGGCATCCCCATTCAGGACAAAAAAGGCAGTTCCTTTTAACAAGGACAGGGCTTTTTGCACACCGCCCCCTGTTTCCAACGGTTCGTCTTCGTTTGAAAGCTGGATATTCATGTCTGTGCGATTTTTGAAATGGGCAGCGATTTGTTCGCCCAGGTAACTGATATTCAGGACGGCATGGGTGACACCGGCTTCTTTCAATCGATCCAAGGCACGGTCCGCCATTGTCCGCCCGGCCACCTTGATCAGGGGTTTGGGCGTATGCAGCGTTAAGGGACGCATTCGGGTGCCTAATCCCGCCGCCAGAACCATGCCGGAAGTTATGTGTTCAGACATGCGGGAATTCCTCGGGCTTCTTTGGGGACATGTTGGTCGATCCACGTTTTGACGTCTTTCAGCATTGGGTGCCTGAGTGACCTTTCCAACAAACGCCAGACACGCGGCATATGTTGCAGATAAATCGGTTTGCCGTCACGCATGCACAGGCGGGCGAAAATACCGATAACTTTGGCATGGCGTTGCGCCCCCAAAATTGCGAAGACGGTATCGAATTCTTCCGGTTCCAGTTCCGGGAAGGCGCGAGTATAGCGCATTTTCATTTCTTCAATGAGTGACGGTTTTATGTCGCGCCGGGCATCTTCGAGCAGGCTCATCAGGTCATAAATACCGGACCCTAGAACGGCATCCTGAAAATCCAGTAATCCGCAAGCCGCCCATTCATGGCGACCCGGCAGCAGCAACAGATTGTCGACATGATAATCGCGCAGCACAAGAACCTGCTTTTGATCTTGAAGATAATCAAAACAGGGTTGCCAAGCCTTAATATAACTTTCGCGCATATCATCGTTGACGTAAGTGTCGCCAAAGGCGGCTTTCATCCACCAGTCAGGTAAAAGCAGAGCTTCAGTCGTCAGTAATTCGTGATCATATTCAGGGGTATCGTCGGGCAGTTCTGCGACATCTTTGTGCAATTCAACCAGCACGTCGGTGGCTAGTTTATAAAGTTGTCGTTCATCCGCGCCGTTTTGCAAGAGCCGAGTATAGGTATCGTCGCCGAGATCCTCGATCAACAAAAAGCCGTTTTTGGAATCTTTTGCCAGAATACGTGGTGCGCTGAAGCCGTGGTCGACCAAAAAATTGGCGATCTTCACAAAGGGGCGCACATTTTCCTGTGGCGGAGGCGCATCCATTAAAACGACTTGTTGGTCATTGCGGTTTAAACGGTAATATTTGCGAAAAGAGGCATCCCCGGCCAGCAAGGGACAATCCACGCCGCCCCATCCGTTTTCTTCTAAAAAACGTTGGCGTAATTTTTGGCGATCAGACAAGGGCAATCTCCTTGAGGCGCTCGATCCAGCGACCTTGTGACGAAAATTCAAAATGCCGGGCGTTTTGGTCTGCCGGGTTATGGGAAATTTTGATGTTTAGGCAATCCCACGGCAGATACGCCCCCAGTTTGGAGGGCCATTCGATCAATGAAATCCCATCGCCAAAGGCTTCCTCGATCCCCAGTTCTAAACCGTCTTCGGGGGCATCAAGGCGATACATATCGAAATGATAAAGCTCACATGCCTCGGTCTCATAGATTTGAACGAGGGTAAATGTCGGGCTGGGGACTTCTTCATCCGGGGTGGTCATGGCGCGGATAAAGGCGCGCGAAAAGACGGATTTCCCAACCCCTAAATCCCCATGCAGCGCGATTACATCACCGGGTTGGGCAATGGCAGCAAGGCGCTGGGCAATTTCTTCGGTTTCGTTTTGGTTTTTGATTTCTATTTTCATGGCAACTTAATACTAGACTTCGGCCTCTTTTTCATCGCATTTTAGGGCCAATTGGTTCGTAAATTCTTAAAAGGTTAAAATCAATGACTGAGATGCAGAAAACTGACGTTGCCATCATCGGCGCAGGCCCGACCGGACTGTTTGCCGTGTTTGAATGTGGTATGCTGAAAATGAACTGCCATGTTATTGATGCGCTGGACATGATCGGTGGGCAATGTACGGCCATGTACCCGGAAAAACCAATTTATGATATTCCCGCCCATCCGTCCATTACAGGCGGTGATCTGATTAACAAGCTGGAAGAACAGGCGGCTCCTTTCAATCCGGTTTATCATCTTTCGCAACAAGTGAGCAAACTTGAAAAGCAGGAAGATGGCAGTTTTAATCTGGAAACCGACAAAGGGACACAAATCAACGCCAAGGCGGTTATCGTTGCCGCCGGTGTCGGGGCGTTTGGCCCAAACCGTCCGCCGCTGGACGGGTTGACCCAATATGAAGGAAAATCCATCTTTTATATGGTGCGTAAACGCGAGGATTTCCGCGATAAACGCATCGTGATTGCTGGCGGTGGTGACAGTGCGGTTGATTGGGCACTGTCTTTGGCCGATGTTGCGAAATCCGTGCAGGTTGTTCATCGCCGCCCGAAATTTCGCGCGGCGCCGGAAAGTGTTTCCCAGATGCAACAATTGGCCGCAGATGGCAAAATCGAATTGGTTGTTCCTTATCAATTGGACGGATTGAAAGGTGATGGGGATCAGTTAAGGGCCGTTGTTGTCAAAGATTTCGACGGTAATACGCGCGACCTCGGCGCTGATGTCATGCTGGCCTTCTACGGTTTGTCGCAAAATCTGGGCCCGATTGCAGAATGGGAACTGGAACTGGATAAAAAACATCTCAGTGTCCATCCAACATCTATGGCGACCAGCTTGGCCGGGGTGTATGCCGTGGGCGATATTGTGACGTATGAAAACAAGCTCAAACTGATTTTATGCGGTTTTTCCGAAGCGGCAATGGCGGCACGCTCCGCCCATGCTTACGCATATCCTGATGAAGAACTTCATTTTGAATATTCGACGTCTGTTGGTGTACCCGGCGAATAAGGCGGTGTTGTTTTGAGGGCGGCAACAATTTTGTTGCCGTAATGCTGGCGGATAATTCTGGCAATGGTTCCGTCCTGTTTCATCTCGCGAAGGGTATGTTGCCAGAGTTGGACTTCTTTTATACTGACGCTTGGGTTTGTTGCCAGATAAAGGGGGCCAACGGTATAGGAAAAAGTTGTTTTGATAAAGGGTTCCAGATTAAGCCTGCGCATATTTTCCAGCCCGTAGATGTCCCAAATCAACCAACCGTCGATCCGACCATGTTGCAAGAGTTTGCTCAACGACTCACCGGTTGAGGACAACACAACATATTTGCGCAGCTCCGGCAGGTTACGCGTGATGACATCGGCAACAGATCCGCGCAAGACACCAATGCGTTTTCCAATCAGGTCGTCCATCTTCTGATATTGGGTGTTTGTGCCGCTCATAATCAGGAAGGTGAGGTTCAGCGGAAGAATTTCTTCTACCCAGACATACTGATCTTCGCGTTCCGGGACACGGGTCAACGGGGCTATGGCGGCTCCGGGGATGCGTTGTGCATTTTTTTGTGAACGTATCCACGGCCCGGCATAAAGGGCAACTGGACGTTTCAGCCTTCGGGCGGCCTCGTTTAAAATATCCGGGAAGGCACCGATATAGCCAATCGCCGTTTTTTCCGCCAGAACGCCTTCCGGCAAATGAATGGATGTGATTTCATTTGCATATGTTCCAGCGGAAAAAAACAGAAAAATTGCAGAAACGAAGATACCTTTTAAACGCAAATATTTGACCTGTAGCCTGTTTAGATAGATTCCATATGATAGACATTTCTACCATTTGTTACATTTTTTTGTAATTTATCTAATAGGATAAGGTGACTGTTTTTGCTTATGACGCAAGGGCTTCTTCAATAGCTGTTTTGTCCAGCCCATGCTTTCCGATAATCACAAGTTGACTGGTGCGCGGTTCGTCATTTGCCCACGGGCGGTCGAAATAGCGTTGGAAACGCGGTCCTACACCCTGCACGACATGGCGCATCGGTTTACCGGGGACATCAAGGAAGCCTTTGATCCGCAAAATATCATGGGCATCGACAAGCGCCAGCAATTTGTTTTCCAGATCGACCGGGTCTGCAATCGGACCAAGCGAGACAGAGAAACTTTCAAATTCATCATGGCTGTGGTCGTGATGATGGTCATGGTCGTCATCATCATCGTGGTCATCGTGTTCGTGATGGGAATGGCGATGATGCAAGTCGTCTTCCGCCGCCGCATCCAACCCCAACAGGATGGCCGGGTCAACCTGACCATGATCGGTTTCAATAAATTTGACATGGTCACGCACGCGGGCCTGTAAATCGGATTTAATTTCTGTCAGGCGTGTAGCTTCGACAAGATCGGTTTTGTTCAGCAAGACCATATCGGCGCATTGCAACTGGTCTTCGAACAATTCTTCCAACGGGTTGTCGTGATCCAGACTTTCATCGCTTTCACGAACCTTTTGTATGGTGGCTTCATCATCGGCAAAACGCCCCATGTCAACGGCATGGGTATCAATGACGGTGACCACACCATCCACGGTTACACGGGTTTTAATCTCGGGCCAATTGAACGCTTTGACCAGCGGTTTGGGCAGGGCAAGGCCAGAGGTTTCAATGACAATATGGTCCGGCAGATTGTCGCGTTCCAAAAGGGCTTCCATCGTTGGCAGAAATTCATCCGCGACAGTGCAGCAGATACACCCATTTGCCAGTTCAATTACATTGTCGTTGCCATCTTCGTCTTCACAGCCTGCAATGCCACACCCTTTAACCATTTCGCGATCAACACCCAAATCACCGAATTCGTTAATCACCAACGCAATTTTTTTACCATTGGCATTTTCCAACAGATGGCGGATCAAGGTGGTTTTACCGGCGCCTAAAAAACCGGTAATGACAGTTGCAGGTATTTTCATGGGTTATTCTTTCATGATGAGGGGAAGTCCGGCTGCGACAAATATCACACGATCGGCGGTTTGCGCTACCGTTTGATTAATTTTGCCTGCCAAATCACGAAATTTTCGCGCCAAGGCATTATCGGGCACAATGCCCAGTCCAACTTCATTGGATACCAGTACAATGTCCTGTTTTGCCATTTTCAGGGCACGACAAAGCTGTTCGGTTTCCTGATCGATATCGGCTTCCATCTCCATCAGATTGGACAGCCACAAGGTCAGACAATCGGCGAGCAGGGGTTTGTCTGTGTTGGCTATGATGTCGTGAATTGCGACCGGTTCTTCAATGGTGTGCCATAGATCGTTGCGCCGGGCCTGATGAATTTGCACCCGTTCCGCCATTTCCGCATCCCAAACGCGCGAGGTGGCAAGGTAGGTCCCACCGCCTAAATCCTCGATTATTTTTTCTGCATAAGCCGATTTCCCGGATCGTGCGCCACCTAAAACAAGTGTAATCATTTATCCGATCCTGACGGCATCAATATAAAAACTGGGGTGGAGATATTCGGCTTGGGCGTCAATCAGGCGGAGTTCGTCGCTATCATGGCGCAGTGTGTCATCGATAATACCGTACAGGGTCGAGGTTGCCAGTTCTAATGCCTGCTGCGCTGTTTCACCGCGCAAATGATGGGCAAGAAACAGGGCGGCGAAGGTGTCGCCGGTGCCTTTTGCCCGCAAGGCCCGTTGTGGAACGGTGACACGCCAGGCACCCTGGTCACTGACAATGACATTGGACAGGGTTGGGGTGTTGCCTTTTCGCCCGCGCAACGAGGTGATTAAAATGGTTTTTGGCCCGCGTGCGCGCAGGGCATCTGCCGCAAACATGGCATCGCTTAAGGTCTCTTGCGAACGCCCGCTGAGGTATTTCAGTTCAAAAGCATTAGGGGCGAGAATATCCGCATGCTGGACTAATTCATCGCGAACAAAGGCCGCGACTTCATCTTTGACATAGAGGCGGCGTGTCATATCGCCAACCACAGGATCACAAAAATAAAGGGTGTCTTTGTTAATACCTTTGATGCGTTCAACCGTTTCAAGGACGAATCGCCCGGCTTTTACGTTGCCAAGATAGCCCGATAAGATTGCCTCGCAATGGGCGAAATGATCCAGATTGTCGATCCCGTCGACCATCGCACGCATGGTTTCAATGGGAACCGCAGCACCGGCATGGGAATCGTAACCCGGATGGTTTGAGAACAAAACAGTCGGGACGGCCCAGACTTCAAAACCAAGGCGTTGCAAGGGAAAGACGGCAGCCGAATTTCCGACATGACCAACGGCGACAGAGGATTGAATTGATAAGATGCTCATACGCTTACATTCTTTTAGGCTGTTTTCTTGCAGTTATACCCCATCATGCGGGCTTGCCAATGAGAAACTTTTGTTTATATTTTTCCGCAATTGCGAAATAACAGAAAACTTAACTGCAAAGGAAATAGTCCAATGGCTGCAACAGCACGTCCTCGTCGTAGTGTCCTCTATATGCCGGGTTCTAATGCCCGTGCACTGGAAAAGGGGCGTACCCTTCCCGCTGATGGTTTGATCCTTGATCTTGAAGATGCCGTCGCCCCGGATGCCAAGGAAGTCGCGCGCCAACAAATTGTAGATGCCGTCAAAGAAGGCGGCTACGGCATGCGTGAAATTCTTATCCGGACAAACGGTTTAAACACGCCGTGGGGCTATGACGATATCGTTGCGGCTTCTACATCCGGTGCGGATGCGATTTTATTGCCGAAGGTGGAAAGCGCAGACACGGTTCGTCAGGTCGAAGCGATCATGGATGGCGCCGGTGCCCCTGCCGAGATGAAAATCTGGTGCATGATGGAAACCCCGCGCGGTATGCTGCATGCCGAAGAAATTGCCGATTCGACCGATCGTATGGGCGGTTTCGTGATGGGAACCTCGGATTTGGCGAAAGAATTGCGCTGTGCCCATACCCCGATGCGGCTGCCCTTTATGATGTCTTTGAACGTTTGTATTTTGGCCGCCCGCGCTGCCGGTATTGCAATTCTGGACGGTGTTTATCTGGATCTGTCCGATGATGAAGGTTTTGTGGAACATTGCAAGCAGGGCCAAGAGCTCGGCTTTGACGGGAAAACGTTGATCCATCCGAAAACAGTTGCAAAAGCCAATGAAATCTTTGGTCCGTCCGATGCGGAAGTGGAATGGTCCAAAAAGATTATTGCCGCCCATGCGGATGCGGAAAAAGAAGGCAAAGGCGTGGTCGTCGTGGATGGCAAACTGATTGAAAACCTGCATGTGGTTACCGCAAAACAAGTGGTGGCACAGGCAGAAGCAATTGTGAAGATGGAAGCTGGCGCTTAAATCGCTTTATATATCTGATTTAAAAAGGCTCCTGTTGATGCAGGAGCCTTTTCTTTTGATTGAAATCGGCTAAGCTGGCCCTTATGAAAAAAGAACTGACACTCAGCGAAGCGATTGCCTATGTCTTGTCCTGTCTAAGCCGTGGACAAGTACAGGATGCACGTAATTTATTGATGAAGTTGCCACAAGACAACGTGCATGTTTTGTTGGCACACGCCCGATTGACTTATGTCGAAGGCGATAATCAACGCGCGTTTGAGATGACAAACCGGCTTTTGTCTGCCGGGAATGAAACGTGCGAAACGATGGCCTTTATGTGCTATCTGCTGGCAAAAACCGGCGAGACGGCACAGGTGCGCCCGTTTTTGGCCCGGTTGGAAGATAAAACGTCTGCAAGTCCACAGTACTGGGGGGATTTGGCTGTTGTCTTTTACATGGGAAAAAACTATGTGGCGGCCCTGCAATGTGCGCAACGTTCTTTAAAGGACGACCCGGAGCGGGTTGAAATTTGGCGGGTTTTGGGCGCGGCACAACGCGATAGTGGCAATCCACGTGCTGCCATTTCCTCTTATTTTCGTGCCTTGTCACTGGATCCCATGCATGGGGAAAGTTACCTGCATTTACACGTTTTCTTTGAAGAGATCGGCGAGTTTGACAAGGCGGCTCATTTTCTAAATCTGGCCAAAGCCTATGGTGTGAATAATCAACAATTGGCCTTGCGCGATGCCCATGTTTTGCTGAAACAGGGCCGTTTGAAAGAAGGCTTTCAAAAATATCGTGTGCGTTATGACGGTGTGAAAATTTCAAATTCGAGTCCTGAAAGCCGTGTTCCTGTATGGAACGGAGAAGAGATTACAGACAAAGATATTCTGGTTTATTGCGAGCAGGGTGCAGGCGATGTTATTCAGTTTTCACGTTTTCTTATTGAACTGGCGGCACGTGGGGCGAAGGTCACTTTTTTGTGTCGCAAAAGTTTATGCCGTTTGATTGCGCAATCTATCCCGCAAATTACGGTCTGTGAAACGGTGGAAAACCCGAATGCTTTCGATTACCAGTCTTATCTGATGGATTTGGCAATCTTTATGGATATCAGCGTGCAACGTATGCCTCACCGTGAGGGATATTTACGCGCGCCTTATGACGGATTTCAAGGTTTGCAGACAAATGAGAAACCCAAGATCGGTTTTGCATGGCACGGGGGGGCGGCACATTTGCGAGATCACTTGCGATCTATTGATCTGGGCCAGTTTGCCGATCTGTTTACATTGGCGCATCTGGATTGGGTTTCTTTACAGGTGGATGCAAACGCCCCACTGCCCAAGGGCGACCATTTGATTGATGTGACAGATCGTCTGCA
Source organism: Terasakiella brassicae (assembly GCF_014641495.1). GTDB lineage: Bacteria > Pseudomonadota > Alphaproteobacteria > Rhodospirillales > Terasakiellaceae > Terasakiella > Terasakiella brassicae. Next base: position 117,099 of record NZ_BMHV01000009.1, on the reverse strand, counting down.
GGATTTTGGGGATACAGCCGCGTTAATTGCCAAATTGGATCTGGTGATCAGTGTGGATACAGCCGTTGCCCATCTGGCGGCGGCAATGGGCAAGCCGGTGTGGTTGTTGCTGGATCAATGTGCGGATTGGCGCTGGCAGGAAGAGACAACGCACAGTTATTGGTATGACAGTATCCGTCTGTTCCGCCAGCAGGAATTTGGCAATTGGCAACAGGTTTTAAAGACGGTTCAAACGACCTTGAGAGAGGAATATTCTTAAGAAACCGTCTCGTCATTTTCGATATGGGCCTTCAGGGCGACTTTCTGTTTGCCTGCTTTGTCTTTATTCACCAATTGGCGGAAGTCTTTTTCAACGGCTTTTGAGGAAAAAGAGGCAAAGCGTTCGGCAAATTCAGTGCGCACAATTTCTTTTTTGCTCATAAAACCTTCAACCAGGACCCCCATTGACATGAAGACTTGCGGTCGATCTTCGCCGTCCTGCATCATCTGAGCCGAGAAATCATGTAATTTTCCCGCCTGCACATCCAAATCCTGAAAATCACCGAGGTTTTCCTGCAAGCCTTTTAATGTTTTGACCAATTCACTGACCTGGTTTGCAGGGTAAAGACTGGCGAAAAATTCTAACAGGTAACGCAGTTTTTTGCAGGTTTTGCGCAAATCATGTAAGGCTGCGGCCGGGGTGTCTTCGTGAATCGCGCTGCCTTCTGCGATAACGCGGGTATAGGTTTTCCAGATACGTTTGTCGGCAATGGTACCGATTTCCTGTGCGGCAACCGGGGCACTGGGACGTTGGGGGACCGGTTTGTCCAAAAAGGCCCGCCATTTCACCAAAAAATCGCGAAAACGACGACTGTTGAGGTTGTCAATCAGTTCGTGGCGGGCCATTTCATGTTGTTTTAACAGGAAGTAATATAAGGGTTGCAGGTTTTCCTGTTGTTGCGGGGAAAGCTGGTCCCGGTATTTCGGATAATCCAGAAGATAAACATCCAGATCACGCACCGGGGTTGTGATGGAACCGATCCACGCCAGTTCCTGTGAAAAACGATCTTGGATACTGGGGGGAAGAACCCCTTTCAAGCGACTGAGGGCGCTGCGCGAACGGCGAACGGCAACCCGCAAATCATGTAAAAATTCCGTATCGGTGTTGGCAATGGTGCCGTCAATGTTGGTTTCAATTTGTGCAAGTTGGTCTTTTAGAATGGTCTTCAAGGCCTCATCGGCACGCATATCACGGTCCAGCTTGATCTTTAATTTACTGGAATAATCCATCGGAGTTTTCCCGATATTTTCCATGATTTGTCCAAAAAAGACTTTCTGACTGGACGGTGTCAGTCCTGCAAAACGGGGTAAGGTTTTGGCGAAATCTTTTTCGTATCCTTTCAGACATTCAATACGCAGACGACAGCCCAATTCCAGCATTTTACGCCGGGGGGCCGGGCGTTGGAAGTTGACTTCAACAACAAGACGGATACGCACACGCCCTTTTTTATCTTCGACATGAATAATGATCTGTTCGGATTTAAGCTGCGCCAAGGGGATAAGCGCACGTAACCCAACCATTTTGGCAATGGTCTTTTGCATCTTTCCAGCGGGGATATCGTCAGGAAAGACCGGAAGGTGTTCGACGGTTTGAGGGGCTGGTGTTTTTACCCCTCGTTGATCAGTCATGATCCGTAAATGGCTTGCATCGGTTTGTTCGTAGATGAATGAGATATCGTTACGGCACAAGGCCCAGTCAAAGGTATCAAGATAGGTTTGTTCAACCACCTGTTCCCCTGACTTTTGTCCTTGGGCCAAGGTTGCAACGATGCTGCTCCATTCCTGCGCGCTATGTTCATTTCCAAGTGCGTAGTATCTGGTTTCTACGATCATTGTCCCGCCTTTCCCCTCTGCATGTCACAAGAGTGTAACATTTTAGCGGGTATGATAGCAAAGTCATGTTACATTTTTAGGGAATAATCCCTATTACTTGCGCTTATTTGCAAGGGTTTTTTCTTTGTCTTTATCCAGCCACCAGAAGGACCATGCGTCATAGCCGGGGCTGTATTTCGGGTAGGTATCAGGGCGGCTAAACTTGTTCCATGCCAGGATGCGGGCACTTTTCAGATGCCAGTTGGGAATGACGTAATGTCCCCATAAAAGAACCCGGTCCAAGGCGCGTGTGCGCATGACCAACTCTTCGCGGTTGGGGGCGTTGACGACCAATTCAACCAATTCGTCTACAATATCATTGCTGATCCCAATGGAATTACGCGCACCGGGTTGATTTGCGGTTTTGCTGGACCAGAAACTATATTGTTCGTTGCCCGGTGACTGACTTTGGCCGAAGACATCAACAACCATGTCATAATCGAAGGTATCCGTGCGCTGTTTATATTGCGCGGTATCAACCATACGCAAGCTGACCTCAATACCCAAGCGTTCGAGATTTTTCTTAAACGGCAGGACAATACGTTCCCATGTGGGACCGGCCTGTAGCAGGAATTCAAAACTGAGTTGTTCGCCCGTCTTGGCATTGACCAGTTTGCGATTTTTAATGACGTAGCCCGCTTTTTTCAACAAGGTGACGGCTTGTTTCAGGTTTCCCCGAATATTACCTGAACCATCTGTTTTTGGTGGCTCGTATGTTTTTGTGAACACTTCATCGGGCACGCGCCCGCGATATTTTTCCAGAATTTCCAATTCGCGTCCTGTCGGTAATCCGCGTGAGGCCAATTCGGAGTTTGCAAAATAGCTTTTGGTCCGGCTGTATTCACCATGAAACAGGTTTTTATTGGCCCAATCAAAATCAAAGGCATAGGCCAAGGCTTCGCGGACCAAGGGGTCTTTAAACTTGTCACGGCGAATGTTGAAGACAAAGGCTTGCATGCCTGCCCCAACACTATGGTTGAAACGCAGTTTTTCAATCAGACCGTTTTTGACTTCGGGGATGTCATAGGCAGTTGCCCAGTTCTTTGCGATGTTTTCGTATCGATAATCAAAGGCACCGCCTTTAAAGGCTTCAACCGCAACGGTTGCATCACGATAATAATCATAACGGATTTCGTCAAAATTGTTTTGCCCGGCATTGACGGCAAGGTCTTTGCCCCAGTAATCCTTGACGCGTTCATAAACCACGTTGCGACCAGCTTCAAACGATTTGACACGGTAGGGACCGCTGCTTAAGGGTGGCTGCAACGTTGTTTTTTCGAAGTCTTTATCCTGCCAGTAATGTTTCGGTATAACAGGAAGTTGCCCGACAATCATGGCCAGTTCGCGGTTTTTTGCCGATTTAAAGGTGAATTTGACAGTGCGTTCAGACAGGGCTTCGACCTTGGCGACATCGCCGTAATAGAACCGATATTGCGGGTGGCCTTTTTCGAACAGGGTGTTGAAACTGAACACCACATCTTCAGCCGTGACAGGTTTGCCATCATGCCATTTGGCTTGGGGGCGTAGATGGAATGTAACGGAGGATCGATCCTCGGGTATTTCAATTGTTTCCGCCAAAAGGCCATATTCGCTAAAGGGTTCATCCAAGGAACGCTGGGTTAACGAGTCATAGACTATGCCGACCCCGGCAGCACTGTTGCCTTTTAAGGTAAAGGGGTTGAAGGTATCAAATGTGGATCCCAGTGCCGCAAGACGTAAATTCCCTCCCTTTGGGGCATCGGGGTTGGCATAATCAAAATGGGTGAAACCGGGGCCATATTTAATATCACCATGCATGGCAACGGCGTGTTTTGGTTCGCTCGCCCATGCGTTAAACGTGACGGTCAATCCAATTAGTCCGGCAAAAGCGGCTGTTTTCAAACCCATTTTTGAACCCTGTTTTTTTGTGAATGCGACATTTACTTGATATTGGCGGGGATGTAAGCTTTGTGCAAGGGGTTGATCCAAAATGCGCTTTGTTTTTTTACTGATTTTAGTCGTTTTCTCGCATCCCACCTTTGCCAGTATGGAAGATGCCATTCGTGCGGTACAGGAAGGGCGCAACGAAGATGCCTTGCGCGAATTTCATCAATATGCGCGGGCGGGAAATCCGGTGGCGGATTACTGGATCGGCACCATGCATATGCAGGGACGAGGTGTACCAAAAGATATTGAAACGGCGATGCGCTGGTTTCATAAGTCTGCCCGACAAGATCATGCCCCGGCGATGGTGGTGCTGGGGCGTATTCATGCGGATGGCCTGAATGGTAAAACCAACCTGAACCTTGCACGCGGCTGGTTTGATAAAGCGGCCAAAGCCGGGGACCATTACGCCATGTTACGAATGGGCGAGATTTATATTTCCGGTATCGGGATCAAAGCCAATCCGAACATCGGTATTCGTTATGTTAAACAGGCGGCAAAAACCGGATACCCAAAGGCCATGCATATTCTGGGGCTGGCCTACTTGCGCGGGGTCGGGGTTGCTGTGGACAAACAACAAGGCTTTTACTGGCTGGAAAAAGCGGCTGACGCGGGATTTGCCCCGTCTCTTGAGGTATTGAAAGAACTCACACAATAATACACATAAAAAAAATCCCCGCCGGATTGCTCTGACGGGGAGTTTAGATGTTGTACAAATTAATGCTTAGGCATCAACCGTTGCCGCTTTTTCAACAAAAGCCGGGATCTGGTCGAAGTTCATGTAACGATAAACGTCATCTGCTTTTTCGTTCACAGCCTTCACCTTAGCTTGATATTCTTCGTTTGACGGGATTTTACCGATTTGCGCGCAAACAGCGGCCAACTCGGCAGAACCCAGATAAACGTTGGTATCAATGCCCAGACGGTTCGGGAAGTTACGGGTGGATGTAGACATCGCCGTAGACCCTTTGCGGATTTGTGCCTGGTTCCCCATACAGAGGGAGCAACCCGGTGTTTCCATACGCGCGCCTGTTTTACCAAGGATGGAATAATAGCCTTCTTCGGTCAGAATTGCGGCGTCCATCTTGGTCGGCGGTGCAATCCACAGGCGGGTCGGCAGATCGGACAAACCGTCCAGAACCTTACCGGCAGCGCGGAAGTGACCGATGTTGGTCATACAGGACCCGATAAAGACTTCATCGATGTTCTGACCGGCAACGTCAGACAATGTTTTCACATCATCCGGGTCGTTCGGGCAAGCCACGATCGGTTCTTTAATATCGTCCATGTTGATTTCGATAACGGCTGCATATTCTGCATCTTCGTCACGCTTCATCAGCTTCGGATCGGCAATGAAAGCTTCCATTGCTTCGATACGGCGCTTCAGAGTGCGCTCATCATGGTAGCCTTCCGCGATCATCCACTTCATCAGGGTGATGTTGGAACGCATATATTCGATAATCGGTTCTTCGTTCAGGTGAACGGTACAGCCAGCCGCACTGCGCTCAGCAGAGGCATCAGACAGTTCGAAGGCTTGTTCGACTTTCAGGTCGGGCAAGCCTTCGATTTCGAGAATACGACCAGAGAAGATGTTCTTCTTGCCTTTTTTCTCAACCGTCAGCAGGCCTTCTTTGATGGCATAGAACGGAATGGCGTTAACCATATCGCGCAACGTAATGCCTTCTTGCAGTTTCCCTGTGAACTTAACCAATACAGATTCCGGCATATCCAACGGCATAACGCCTGTCGCAGCCGCAAAAGCAACCAGACCGGAACCGGCCGGGAAGGAAATCCCCAACGGGAAGCGGGTATGGCTATCGCCACCTGTCCCAACTGTATCAGGCAACAGAAGGCGGTTCAGCCAGCTGTGAATAACTCCATCTTGTGGGCGAAGCGCCACACCGCCACGTGTCTCGATAAAATCGGGCAGTGTCTTGTGAGTGTTCACGTCAACCAGTTTCGGATAAGCAGAGGTATGACAGAAAGATTGCATAACAAGGTCGGCAGAGAAGCCGAGGCAAGCCAGGTCTTTCAGTTCGTCACGGGTCATCGGACCTGTTGTATCCTGTGAACCCACAGTGGTCATTTTCGGTTCGCAATAGGTACCCGGACGGATGCCTTTGCCTTCTTCCAAGCCACAGGCCTTACCGACCATTTTCTGCGCCAGTGTGTAACCTTTGCCTGTGTCTTCCGGTTCAACCGGTGTACGGAACAAGGTAGACGGTTCCAGACCCAAGGCTTCGCGTGCACGTGCGGTCAGGCCGCGACCAATGATCAACGGAATACGGCCACCGGCGCGAACTTCGTCGAAGATCACTTCGGATTTTACTTTAAATTCGGCAATAACTTTACCGTCTTTCAAAGCTTTTCCTTCAAGCGGGCGCAATTCAATCTCGTCGCCCATGTTCATTTCGTTGACGTCAAGTTCGATCGGCAATGCGCCGGCATCTTCCATTGTGTTGTAGAAGATCGGTGCAATTTTGCTGCCCAGACAGACACCGCCGAAACGTTTGTTCGGCACGAACGGAATGTCTTCACCTGTCCACCACAGAACGGAGTTTGTTGCAGACTTACGTGAAGACCCAGTCCCGACAACGTCACCGACATAAGCAACCAGATTGCCTTTGGCTTTCAGGTCTTCGATGAATTGGATCGGACCACGTACGCCTGCTTCTTCCGGTGTGATGCCTTCGCGCGGGTTTTTCAACATGGCAAGGGCGTGCAACGGAATATCGGGGCGGGACCACGCATCCGGTGCCGGGGACAGATCGTCCGTGTTGGTTTCGCCTGTGACTTTAAACACAGTCAGCTTCATGCTTTCAGCGACTTCCGGTTTGGACGTAAACCATTCCGCATCCGCCCAGGATTGAAGAACAGCTTTTGCATTTACAGAACCGGCATCGGCTTTTTCTTTGACGTCGAAGAAGTAATCGAAAACCAGCAGGGTCTTTTTCAGACCTTCTGCGGCTGTTTCGCCCACTTCAGCATCGTCCAGAAGGGCGATCATCGGTTCAATGTTGAACCCGCCGAGCATAGTACCCAGCAATTCTGTTGCCTTGACGTTGGAAACCAAAGAACAGGAAACGTCACCTTTGGCGACTTGTGCCAGAAAACCGGCTTTGATGCGCGCTGCATCGTCAACGCCAGCCGGGACGCGGTGTGTCAGAAGATCAACCAGTGTGTCTTCTTCACCTGCCGGCGGGTTTTTCAACAATTCAACAAGCGCTTCAGTTTGTTCAACCGACAACGGCAGGGGTGGAATGCCAAGAGCTGCACGCTCCTCGACATGTTTGCGATATTCTTCTAGCACTAAACTACCTCCGCTTATGCAAGAGTGAATAAGGAGAAAGCCCGCCTAAAGCGGAGTTCCTCATAAAAAACGTGGCCTATTTACACCACAAACGCGATCGTTTGTCCAGTCTCTAAACCCTTGAAAACGCGCAGAAAACCTTGCCTCTGGTATTACCAAGGGCGACTTTTAAGTTGTCTTTTTAGAGCTGTTAAATAAAGAGTCTGTCCCCTCAGGTGCTTAGCCTGCATTCAACGTAAGTCTGGTGTATGAAATTTTTTCGGGATGTGAGGTTCTTTGCGCTGCTTTGAAAGGGCTTTCTTTACAGGAACAGCGTGTTTGGTAGAAATTTATACGAGTTTCATGTGGATTCGTAGAAACACAAAAGGCTCCCGATGGAGGGGAGCCTTTTGGGGTATGATGTCGATTTACACGTTGAAGCGGAAGTGGAAGACGTCGCCGTCTTTCACCACATATTCCTTACCTTCTTGACGCATTTTACCGTTTTCCTTGGCCCCGGTTTCACCGTTACAGGCGATATAGTCATCATAGGCGATGGTTTCGGCCTTAATGAAGCCGCGTTCGAAATCCGTATGGATAACACCTGCGGCTTGCGGTGCTTTGGCCCCGGCTTGGACGGTCCAGGCGCGGGCTTCTTTCGGGCCAACGGTGAAGAAGGTCAGCAGTTCCAGAAGTTTGTAGCCTTCACGAATGACGCGGGCGAGGCCGGTTTCTTCAAGGCCGAGGCTTTCCAGAAATTCTGCCTTTTCTTCGTCGCTATCCAGTTTGGAAACTTCTTCTTCGATTTGGGCAGAAATCACAACGGCGCGCGCGCCTTCGGCGGCAGCTTTTTCGAAAACTTTGGCTGAGATGGAATTGCCTTCTGCCGCACTGTCTTCTTCGACGTTACAGACGTAAAGGACGGGTTTGGAGGTCAGCAATTGCAGCATCTGGAAGAGTTTTTCCTCTTCGTCATCGCGGCGCTCGACAATGCGGGCCGGTTGACCTTCGCGCAAGACTTCAAGGCAGCGCCCAACCAGTTCCAGTGTCGCTTTGGCTTCCTTGTCTTGACCGCGTGCTTTTTTGATCAGGGCTTGTTCACGTTTTTCCAGACTTTCCAAGTCCGACAGCATCAATTCGGTTTCAACGGTTTCCGCATCACGCAAAGGATCGATGGAATTATCGACATGGGTGATGTTTTCATCTTCGAAACAGCGCAGGACGTGGATGATGGCATCAACTTCGCGGATATTGCCAAGGAACTGGTTGCCCAGTCCTTCGCCTTTGGACGCACCGCGCACCAAGCCAGCGATATCGACGAATTCCAGTTGTGTCGGGATGATTTTACCGGACCCGGCAATCGCGGCCAGTTTGTTAAGGCGTTCATCAGGCACACCAACCCGCCCGGAGTTTGGCTCAATCGTACAAAACGGAAAGTTGGCCGCTTCGGCTGCTGCTGTTGACGTCAGCGCGTTAAACAAGGTTGATTTGCCGACGTTAGGCAGGCCGACGATACCGCAGTTAAAACCCATTGGAGTTCATCCCAAGAAAAAATAGAAAAACCGTTGGCAATGCGGATAGCGCGCCACGCACGAAAGGTCAAGCCAAACGTCCTGTTTTGCGAGGCAAGCGGGCAAAAAAGAAGATGAACTACTCTGTCAGCTTCTTTAAAACAGCAAAAGGGGAGTCGTTGTTGTCGTCATTATTTGCATTTTTGACCGAAGACGATTGTGCGCTGTCTTGTGTGGGCGTCTTCGGTTTGTTGGGGCGTTGCGGGCGCATCCCAAGGGCATAACGGTTCATAAATTCCGTATCTGCATCGTTGATGACATGACCGATGTGCTGGGCAACCCCATCCAGCATTTTATCGCGGGGGTCTTCTTCCGCCTTCGCAAAATCACCGAGAACATATCCGTGGACTTTTTCTTTGGAACCGGGATGACCGATCCCTAAGCGCACGCGTTTATAATTTTTACCCATATGGGCATCAATGGAACGCAGGCCATTATGGCCGCCGTGACCACCACCAATTTTAACTTTGATTTTTGTGAAGGCGAGATCAAGTTCGTCGTGCAGGACAACGGTCTGTTCGGGGGCAATTTTGTAAAAGCGTGCCGCCGCGCTGACCGAACGGCCTGACTCATTCATAAACGTTTCAGGCATCAGGGCGAGGACTTTGGTGCCATCGATGGTGCCTTCGCACATTTGGCCCTGAAATTTGGAACGCCACGGCCCAAAGGAATGGCGCCGAACGATTTCGTCCAGCGCCATAAACCCGATGTTGTGTCGGTTTTTGGCGTATTTCCCACCGGGGTTGCCTAGTCCGACCAACAAAATCATAGGAAGTTGCCTTATGCTTCAGCTTCTTCTTCAGACTCGTCTTCGCTTTCCACTGCTGCTTTCTCACCAGAAGACGGTGCCGCGATAGAGCAGATAGTGAAGTCACGGTCTGTAATGGTCGGCTCAACACCTTTGGGCAGGGTAACTGCGGAAATGTGGATAGAGTCCCCAACAGAAGTACCCGTCAGGTCAACTTCGATGCTTTCCGGAATAGCATTTGCCGGAACTTCACATTCGATCTCGTGACGTACAACGTTGAGAACGCCGCCACGTTTGATACCATCGGACTTTTCTTCGTTTACGAAAGTAACCGGGATCGCAACAACGATGGACGCGTCTTTTGCCAAACGCAGGAAGTCGGCGTGCATCGGTGCATCTGTGACCGGGTGGAACTGAACATCACGGCAAATGACAGTTTCTTTGGTTTTACCGATCTGGATTTCACCAGTGGAAGCGAAGAAAGTTTGACCTGTGTGCAGTTGCAGCCACAGTTCTTTCGGGCTCAGGGAAATGCTGACAGGGTCTTTTTTGTCACCGTAGATAACGGCCGGTACGAGGCCTTCACGACGGATTGCGCGGGCTGCCCCCTTGCCGGCTGTCTCGCGCTTTTGTGCGTTCAGAACATAGCTCATAAACTTATTCCTTAAAATCTTGTTACATTTGGTTGTTGCCTAGCCTCCAGGGGTGCCAGCAACGTAAGTGGGCGGGTAGTACAGGAAACGACCCCTTGAGTCAATCTTGAAACATCATAAGATCGGCAAGAACCCGCCTTTTTATTCAACACCGTCTTTCCCGGCGAGAATTTTACGACGACCAACCCGATCAGGGGCAGAGACGATGCCGTCTTCTTCCATTTGATCAACGATGCGGGCCGCCCGGTTATAACCGATGCTGAGACGGCGTTGAATGTGGCTGGTAGAGGCTTTGCCATCCTGAATACAAATTTGAACGGCTTGATCATAAAGTGCATCCCCGCTGGAGGTGTTGCCACCCACACTGCCGGCGGGCATGACAAGGCCGTCGATGGGTTCGTCACTTTCTTCGGTGACTGCATCGAGATATTTGGGTTCGCCTTGTTTTTTCAGGTGATTGACGACTTCTTCAACCTCTTCATCCGAGGCAAAGGGGCCGTGAACCCGCGAGATTTGCCCGCCGCCCGGTTTAAACAGCATATCGCCCATCCCAAGCAGCTGTTCCGCCCCTTGGCTTTCCAGAATGGTGCGGCTGTCGATTTTGGTGGTAACGGTGAAGCTGATCCGCGATGGGAAGTTGGCTTTGATCGTCCCGGTCATCACGTCAACAGACGGACGCTGGGTTGCCATGATCAAATGAATACCGGCGGCACGGGCTTTTTGGGCAAGCGATTGAATGCAGGCGTCGATTTCTTTACCGACCATTAACATCAAATCGGCGAATTCATCGACGATAATGACAAGGAACGGCAGGGCGTCCATATCCAACGGCTGTTCTTCAAAAATCGGCTTGCCGGTTTCCGGGTCAAATCCGGTTTGAACACGCCGGGTGAGGACTTCGCCTTTTTTGCGGCTTTCTTCCAGTTTGGCGTTATAGCCGGAAATGTTACGCACCCCAAGGTTTGACATCAGGCGGTAACGTTCGTTCATTTCCTGTACACACCATTTCAACGCCATGACGGCTTTGCCCGGTTCGGTGACAACCGGGGACAATAAATGCGGGATACCATCATAAACGGACAATTCCAGCATTTTCGGATCAATCATAATGAACTTACATTGTTCCGGTGTCATCCGATAAAGCATGGACAGGATCATAGTGTTGACCCCAACGGATTTACCGGAACCGGTTGTCCCGGCGACCAAAAGGTGCGGCATGCGCGCAAGATCCGCCATGACGGGTGATCCGCCGATATCCACACCCAAGGCCATGTTGAGGGAGGCTTTCGGGTTATCGAAGCTGGGAGATTCCAAAAGGGTGCGCAGATAAACGGTTTCGCGTTTGGCGTTGGGCAGTTCAATACCGATGACACTGCGCCCCGGGACAACCGCGATGCGAACGGAAATTGCACTCATGGACCGGGCGATATCATCAGCCAGTGAAATAACACGCGATGTTTTGGTCCCGGCGGCCGGTTCCAGTTCATAAAGGGTAACCACAGGACCGGGGCGGACTTCGACAATCTCCCCTTTTACGCCAAAGTCTTCTAGAACCTGTTCCAGCAGTTCGGCATTATGTTCAAGGGCAGCACGATCGATTTTACCGGCGGCCTTTTGGGCCGGGGTGGCTTCGGTTAAGAGATCGAGAGGTGGAAAATTGTAACTGTCTGGCGAAAGGACAAGCGTTTGTTGTTTGGCTTTCTGTGATTTTTTGGGCAGCGAGACATCTTCTTCCGGTGCCTTGATTTTTTTGGCACTGCGCTTGCGTTTTAAGACGGGTTCTTCGTCTTCAATTCCGCTTTCCTCTTTGATCATGTCTTCCAGTTTGGTGCGTTGCAGGACACCAACGCCTTTGCGAACGGCAACAACGGATCCTTGCAATGTTCCCTTGGCGACACTGCCGACACCTTGACCGACTTGTGTCCATTCAGAACGCGATAAGGCGAGACCGTAAAGGAGGGATAGAACACCGGAAATCCCGCAAAACAGGGCAATTCCCAATTTAATGAGGGCAAGATCGGGCACCCCGATCCATGTGAGAAAGGAGACGAGACGCTGGGTTAAGATCATCCCTGCGACACCGCCTAAACCGCTGCGTAGCGGCCATGTATCAGGTGTTGGAACGGCGTTCAGGGTGATGGACAGCAAAAAGGCGGCGCTGCAAAGTATGATCAAGCGCATCCACAGGTTTGAAACCATCTGTTTGGACGTGATGCGCCACGCCCAAGAAAACAGGACCAGAACGGGGACCGCACAGGCCAGCCCAAAAGATTGCACCATTATGTCAGCCAGATAGGCACCAATCGCTCCCATGAGGTTTTGCACTTCATGGGGAGAGGCACTGTTCCACGACGGATCACCCGGTGTGTAGCTGGCAAGGATCAGCGCAAGCATAATCGCACAAGCCCCTAACAGGAGGCCGCATAATTCGATTGTGCGTTTTACCAAAAATTCTTTGGCACCTGCGGGTAATAAGGGTGTGCGCTGCGATTTTGTCATGGTTCGGGCCATCTCGTGTCTCTCTTGGTCCATAGATAGAGTCGGAGTTGTGACAGAGTCTAGATCAAGAGAGTTAAGGGATGGTTTACGGTGTTAAAATGCAGATGTTATTCCTTGGCTTGAAATTTGCTTACAAGGTCGCCAAAGCTCACCCCCCATGTGGAAAAGGGATGTTCAGCAATATAGGAATTGAAAAATCGTTCATCTTTACTGACTTCCGGTCCCACCCAGTCCGGTTTTTCAAATGCCTGATCCGGTGTGTCCAGTTCAATTTCAGCCATGATCAGGCCGTCATTGATCCCGTGAAATTCGTCAATCTCCCACGTATTCCCCGCATAGTCAAAGGTGTAACGGGTTTTGGAAATGGCATCGCCGCATAATTGATCCAGCATCATGGCGCAGTCTTCGTGTGGGATTTCATATTCAAATTCAAGGCGCTGGATATCGCCGCGATCAGCCTTGATGGTCAGGAAAGATTTATCACCCTTGCTGCGCACACGCACCACACACTGATTGTCTTTGCTGATATAGCCTTGCGAGATTTTTTTGGCACGGGCTTCATTCTTCCACCCGTTACCGGTGACCAGAAATTTACGTTCGATTTCCATCATATTGGACATGGCAACGTTCCCCCGAAATGGAAGTGGACTTTTATTTGAGTGCGAAAGCAATTTTCAGGGCAGCGCGAACAACCGGATTGATTTCGTATTTCTTTTGATCCTTGATGTCGTCGGCACTTAATAAGCGCCACTCATTGTGTTCGTCGGACAGCTTGATTTTTTCGAATTTTTGATCGCATTCACAAAGATAGAATAATATAACACGTTCCGGTTTGCCGGCTTCTTCAAAACTGCGTCGCCCTGCGTAAATGATTTGACCAACGTGGACTTTGTGCAGGTGGGTTTCTTCAATGATTTCACGCTCCAGACCGGCGACCATATCCTCGCCTTCGTCCAGTTTGCCACCGGGTAGATCCCAATGGCTTTTACCTGTTTTTTCCATCATCAAAATGCGACCTTTCTTATCTTTCAGAATCGCTTTCTGGCTCACCGTAAAGAGGGCCGCGTCATTTACAAAAGCCGTCACGTCATTTACCCCGTGTGTTTTGAATATCAATATCCAGTATTGCCACATTCAAAGAGTTATTGTCGACACGCAATTGCAAAGAAATGTTAAGCTCTTGTTAAATTTCAGTAAAAGCTTGGAAAAAATGGAAAAATCCGCCACTCTCATACAGAGCTATGGTAGGCAGAATGAACGAAATTTATAAGGCAATTCAGGGAAGGTTTAGAACTCATGCCATTCAAGCATATTTTATTGCACCTCGATGCAACGGAGCAATGCGCAAAACGTGTCAAGATCGCTTTGGATTTGGCGAAAGATGGAAACGGGCACGTGACAGCCTTGTTCTGTCAAACCGACCCGGAAATGTCGGCTATTCTCGGACGCCATCCAGTGGGAGATAAATTGCGCGCTTTGGCCGATGAAGCTGAAAAAACCTTTTTAGCAGAAGCCGATGCAGCCGGTGTGCCTTGCACAGCCAAGAATGTGCTGTGTACGTCTCATGCACAAGTTATTCAGGCGATTACATGGGCGGCGCGCACCAGTGATATTGCCGTTCTTGGTCAATATGACTGGTCTGTGAACTATAAGGGGATTCCGTCCGATCTGGCCGAAAATGTGATCATTCACAGTGGTCGCCCGGCACTGGTTATCCCGTTTGCCGGGGAATTCCCCAAAGTCGGGTCGCGTTGTCTGGTGGCCTGGAATGGCGGGCGCGAGTCTGCACGTGCGTTAAATGATTCCATCCCTATGATGACGGGTTCTGAAGTTGTCGAAATTTATGCCATTCAGAAAGAAGGCGTGAAGCGCCCGGATGCGGATGATCTGGTTGCCCATTTGGAAAAATACAACATCAATGCGGTGGCGGTTCGTGACAAACAGGAAGGGGCCAGCGTGACTGATTTGCTTCTTTCCCATGCCGCAGATGAAGGGTCGAACCTGATTGTCATGGGGGCACATGGTCATTACGGTGTGTCACATATGTTAAAAGGTGGCAATACGCGTGAAATCCTCAAACATATGACCGTTCCGGTTTTGATGTCTCACTAAAAAATAATAAGTTTCCTTGTTCTAATTTAAGGAAACGTCCAAAAAAACGGGCTTCTGTTTGAATGCAGAGGCCCGTTTTTTTGCGTTAACGTGGCAAGGCACCGAGGGCTTGTTGAATAATGCCTTCCCGATCAATGCCGTAATGTTTGTAAAGGTCTTGCAAGGTTCCGGTCTGTCCGAAATGTTCAACACCCAGTGGGATGGTGCGATGACCGGCAACAGCACCCAACCACGATAGAGTTGCCGGATGTCCGTCGATAACAGTTAAGATCGCACAATGTCTGGGTAAATCGCCCAGCAAACGTTCCACATGGCAGGTGGCGTTTTGATTGCCACGCGCACGGTCTCTTTGTGCTGCTGTCCACCCGGCGTTGAGCCGGTCGGCAGAAGTGACGGCTAATACCCCGATATCGCGGCGTTGGGCGGCAAGGAAACCGGCGGCCTCTAGGGCTTCGGGGGCAATCGCCCCCTGATAGGCGATGACCAATTCACAATTGGGGCCGGGTTTGCGCCACCAATAGGCCCCGTCAATGGTGCCTTGTTTGAAATCATCATCCAGACGCTTGGCCGGTTGTTCAATCGAGCGGGTGGTCAGGCGCAGATAGACAGAGCCCCCGGTTTCGTCGCGCAGCCATGTGCGTTCATTCGGGTCGCCTTCGCCATCTTTTTGCATATAGGCAAAGGCCCAATTCATAATGACGGACAGTTCATCCATATAGGCCGGCTCAAATGCTGCCAAACCGTCTTGGCTCATGCCGATTAAGGGGGTGCCGATTGATTGATGCGCTCCACCTTCTGGGGCCAGTGTGATCCCGGACGGTGTGCCGACAATCATAAAACGGGCATCTTGATAGCAGGCGTAATTTAACGCATCCAATCCCCGGCAAACAAACGGGTCATAGACTGTCCCGATCGGCAGCAGGCGTTTGCCGAACAAGGAATGGGACAGCCCCGCAGCGCCCAACAGCAGAAACAGGTTCATTTCTGCAATGCCGAGTTCAATATGTTGCCCATCTTTGTTGAACGCCCATTTCTGGGTAGAGGGGATTTTTTCCGTCTGGAAAGTATCTTCCAAGGCGTGACGATGAAACAATCCGCGACGATTGACCCACGGCCCCAGGTTTGTCGTCCCTGTGACATCGGGGGAGGTGGTCAGAATGCGCTCTGCCAGTTCCGTATCGCTTTTTGAAATTTCATCTAGAATTTTACCAAAAGCCATTTGGGTGGAAATTTCACGATCCGTTGAAACCGTGATCATGGGTGCATCGATTATTTTATCGCTGTAACGGCGCAGACCTTTGGAAAAGAAGGGAACCTGATCGAGAAAGGCTTGTAAATCCTTGCTGTTTTCAACCGTGGCAAATTTATCCCATTCCTGCCCTTCAGGTACGCCCATGTCTTTTTGCCAAGCCGCCATTTGTGTCTTGTTCATAAAACCGCCGTGATTGTCCTTATGTCCGGCCAGCGGGGTTCCCCAACCCTTAACCGTATAGGCGAGAAAACATACCGGGCGGTCATGGTCGATGGCCCCAAAGGCGTTCGTCATGGTTTCAACGCAGTTTCCGCCGAGGTTTTCCATCAACTCAGCGAGTTCTTTGTCGCTGTAGCTGTCAATCAGGGCAGAGACATCGCCTTGATCGCCCAAATCGTCCAACAGGCGTTTGCGCCAGATGGCACCGCCTTGATAGGTCAGCGCGCAATAAAGTTGATTGGGACAGGCATCAATCCAGTCTTTGAGTTGGTCCCCGCCCGGTTTTTGAAAGGCGGCTTTCTGCAAGATGCCATATTTGATTTTAACGACATCCCAGCCAAAGGAAGAAAACACACCGATGATACGTTCCCATAATCCTTCAGAAACGACACCGTCCAGTGATTGACGGTTATAATCCACAATCCACCAGCAATTGCGCAGATCGTGTTTCCAACCTTCTTGCAGGGCTTCGTAAATGTTGCCTTCGTCCATTTCCGCATCACCCACCAACGAGATCATGCGACCTAAAGGTAGGTCTTTGCCCCATTTTTTAGCCTGAATATAATCTTGAACGAGGGAGGCAAAGGTGGTGATGGCAACCCCTAAGCCAACGGAACCTGTGGAAAAATCAACATCGTCGATATCTTTGATTCGGGACGGATAGGATTGCACACCGCCAAATCCGCGAAAGTTTTTCATGCGTTCCAAATCCTGATGGCCCATCAGATATTGCATGGCATGAAAAATGGGGGAAGCATGGGGTTTCACTGCCACGCGGTCTTGGGGTTTTAAGGTGGCGAAATAAAGGGCGGTCAGGATGGATACACAAGAAGCCGAGGATGCCTGATGCCCACCGACTTTCAGACCATCTTCCTTGAGACGCAGGTTGTTGGCATTATGGATCATCCAGTGGGATAACCATAAAAGACGTTGTTCGATGGTCTTGAGATGTTGAATGTCTGTCGGCATGAGGCCCTCCTGTTTCTTTTGCGTTATTTATAAACCACTCATGGCTTGTTCAAGATCAGCGCGGATATCTTCAATATCTTCAAGGCCGACAGAAAGACGAACCAGACCTTCTGAAATGCCATGCGCTTCGCGTTCTTCAGGCGTGTAAGTCGAATGGGTCATGGAGGCCGGATGCTGGATCAAGGTTTCTGCATCCCCAAGCGAAACCGCACGATGGATCATCTTAAGTTTGTTCATCAAAGTGATCCCGGCTTCATAACCACCGACCAGTTCAAAGGCGATCATGCCGCCAAAGTTTGCCATTTGTTTTTTGGCGAGTTCGTGATGCGGGTCGGTTTCTAATCCCGGATAATAGACGGATTGAACAGCCGGAGAATGCGCGAGCATTTGTGCAATGGCATGGGCATTTTCACAATGACGATCCATGCGCAGGGAAAGTGTTTTCAGCCCCCGCATGACCAGCATCGCGTTAAAGGGCGCCATGACGGCCCCGGTCATATCTTTCATGCCGACGAGACGGGTGACTTCCATATCTTCTTGTGATCCGATTGCAAGACCGGCGACCACATCCCCGTGCCCGCCGAGATATTTTGTGGCAGAATGGACAACAATGTCGGCGCCCAGTTCGATCGGGCGGGTCAAATATGGCGTTGCGTAAGTGTTGTCAACAACCACGCGGGCTTCAAACGGTTTGGCAATATCGGCAATTTTGGCAATGTCGATTAAACGCATGTTCGGGTTGGCAGGCGTTTCGAAATAGACAATTTTGGTTTTTTGGGAAATAGCTTCAACCAGATTGGCCGGGTCGGTCAGATCAACATAGGAAACGTCAATACCGAAGCGCGATAACCCGTGACGCATGAAGGCAAAGGTGCAGCCATATAAGGTTTTATCAACGATCAGTTCATCACCGGGCTGCAAAAAAGACCAGAGAACAGAGGTAATCGCCCCCATGCCGGAGGCGGTGGCAATGGCGGCTTCCCCGCCTTCCAGATCAGCCATGCGTTTTTCCAGAATATCCAATGTCGGGTTGGAAATGCGCGAATAAATATAACCGGCTTCTTCGCCTGCAAATCGTCGCCCGCCGCTTTCTGCAGTTTCAAAGGCAAAGGTGGAGGTCAGATGGATCGGCGGCGTTAAAGCCCCTTCATTTTGAAGAGGGTCGTAAAAATTGTGAATGGCCCGTGTGGCGAAGCCTGCATCCTGTTTGGTCATGGTGATTTCCTCCAACTCATTTTATGTAACGTATTGGATGATATAATATTCTTTATATGGTGGTTTTATCTGCCAAATACATCTAATATAAATATTAAAATTAGCAGTTTCTGCCAAAGGAAATGACAAATGGATGCCAAAGACGTTCAAATCATCAGGGTTCTTCAGGAAAATGGACGATTGAGCAATCAGGAACTTTCGGAAAAGGTCAATCTGTCCCCGTCACCTTGCCTGCGCCGCCTGCGGTTGTTGGAAAAACAAGGTGTGATTAAGGGCTATACCGCGCTTGTCGATCAAAAGGCCTATGGCTTGCCCCTGACGGTTTTTATTCAAGTTCGATTGGAACGCCACAATACAGAAGCGGTGCGCACTTTTGAACAACGTGTGAAAATGATCCCGGAAATTATGGATTGTTATATTACGACGGGCGGGTCGGATTATCTGTTGCGGGTCGTCTGTCAGGATCTGGATGCGTATGAATTTTTTGTACGCGAAACCTTACATAATGTACCGGGCATTGCCTCCATCGATACAAGCTTCGCCTATAGTGTTGTGAAGCAAGGTCACGTTTTCCCTGAAATTTCAGAAACTCAATAGAGATTTTTAAAGAAAAAATAAATCAATCGATTGACTTAATTATTATATTGGTGGCATTCTTATGGGGCAGAAAGAAGTGAGAATGTGATGTCAGATAAGAAAACAAAAGCAACCGCAAACCGTTTACTGGAGGCGGCGATTGAGGTCTTTGCCAAATATGGCTTTGATGGCGCCTCAACCCGGATGCTGGTCAACGAGGCCGGGGTCAATATATCCGCAATCCCGTATTATTTCGGCAGTAAGGAAGGCCTTTACGAAGCGGTGATCGAACATATCATCTCCACGGTGCTGGCCCGTCAGGAAGAAAAATCAAAAGAGATTTTTCAGGCGTTGAATAAAACCGATTTGACGAGCGTCCAGGCCCGCGTCCTTTTGCATGATTTTATCACCAGCTTTATTGATATTCTGCTCAGTCAACGGACCTCGCCCAGTATGGTTGAGATTATGATCCGTGAACAAATTCATCCGTCTTCCGTTTTTGATCGATTTTATGACGAGATGCTGAAACCGACCCATGAAATTCTCACGCACCTGACCGCCTTTTTAATTGGTCGGAAACCGGACTGTGAGGAGGCGATTTTATGTACCCATACGATCTTGGGACAATTTGTCATATTTAAAACCCATCAGGAATTAATGTTGCGGCGTACCGGATGGCAAGAATATGGGCCACGTGAAATGGACGCGATTAAAACGATGGTGTTGCGCAATGTGGACGCCATCCTTGATGCGAATAGGAAAAACGAACCATGAAAACCTCGTTTTGGATTTTCCTGAGCTTGCTTGTTTTGGCGGCCTGTACCCCTGAAAAAGAAACCATCCCCGGTTATGTAGAAGGGGATTTTCTTGCCATTGCCCCAACCAGCAGCGGATTGCTAGAAAAGGTGCGGGTCGTGGAAGGGCAAACGGTCAAGCCCGGGGATACTTTATTTTCGCTGGATTTGGTTGATTTACAGGCACAATATGACAGTGCCGTGGCGGCCAAACATCGTGCACAGGCCGAACTGAACGACCTGTTGAAAGGAGAACGTCCCGAGGAACTAGAGGTTCTTTTTAAACAATCGGCACAAGCACGCGCAAATCTGGAAAATGCGCAAAAAGACTATAATCGCACGATACCGCTCAGCAAAACAGGCGCGGTCAGCTTATCTCGGCGTGATGATGTTATCGCCGCATTGGATATGGCCAAAGCACGTGTTGAAGAAGTAAAAGCACAAATCACCGCTGCCAATCTTGGGGCGCGGATTGACCGGATCGAAGCCGCACGTGCCAGCGTGGAAATTGAAGAACAGAAAAGTAAACAAATCGAAAAACGGCTTCAAGAGGCTGCGCCTGTGGCAGGTGTTGAAGCAACGGTAATGGATGTTTTTTTTCGCCCCGGTGAATATGTCGGGGCGGGCCAATCTGTTGTGAAGCTTTTACCACCCGCCAATATCAAAATTAAATTTTTTGTTTCGCAGGAAAAAGTCGCCACCTTGAAAATGGGGCAGAATGTATCTGTTTCTTGTGATGGATGTGATCAATCATATCCGGCGCGTATCACTCATATCGCTGAAGAAAGCGAATATACGCCGCCGGTGATTTTCAGTGTTGAATCGCGCGATAAACTTGTTTTCATGGTGGAAGCTCGCCCGATAGAATTCCATGAGGCTTTGCGTGTTGGATTGCCAGTTACCATTGAATTGGGGCTGGGGTCGTGAGCGCACCGTCATATGCCATTGATGTCAGGAACCTCACCAAGAGGTTTGGCGATAAACTGGTTGTGGATCATTTTGATGTGAAGGTACCCAAGGGGAAAATCTATGGCTTCTTGGGGCCAAACGGTTCAGGCAAGACGACAACGTTGCGCATGATTTGTGGATTGCTCACCCCGGATGAAGGGGAAGGCGAAGCCTTGGGCTATAATATTCGTACGCAAGCCTTGGAGATCAAAAAGCGCATTGGTTATATGACGCAAAAGTTCAGCTTTTGGGAAGACCTCAGCATTCGGGAAAATCTGGAATTTGTTGCCACGATCTATGGGCTGGATCATAAAAAGAAACGCGTGGATGAAGCCTTAATTAAGCTGAACCTTGACACGCGCCAAAATCAATTGGCCGGGGCCTTGTCGGGGGGATGGAAGCAACGCCTTGCACTGGCGGCCTGTATTCTGCATGAACCGAAACTTTTGTTGCTGGATGAACCCACGGCAGGTGTGGACCCGAAAGCCCGGCGGGAATTTTGGGATGAAATTCATAAACTGGCGGCAAATGGTCTGACGGTTTTGGTCAGTACACATTATATGGACGAGGCCGAACGTTGCCATGCGATTATTTATATGTCTTACGGAAAACTGGTGACACAAGGATCGGTGCAGGATGTAATCAAGGGGGCCGGGCTTTATACATGGGTGGTCCAAGGCGATCGCCTGATGGATTTAGCCGCCGTTCTGCAAAAGATTGCAGCGGTGAAAACCGTTGCCCCGTTTGGGGATAGTCTGCACGTCAGCGGCACGGACCCGGACAGTTTAAAAGCAGCTTTATCGCCTTATTTTGAACATCCCGGCTATAAATGGCATCAAGAAAATCCATCTTTTGAGGATGTCTTTATTCGCTATATGGCGGATGCGGAAGATAACTTTCAACATAAGGGGGAGGGCGGATGATGTTTTTTTCATTTCGTCGCACAGGCGCTGTCCTTGTGAAGGAATTTATCCAACTCAGGCGCGATACGGTGACGTTGCGCATGATCATTATGATACCGATTGTGCAGCTTTTACTGTTTGGCTATGCGCTGAATACGGACCCGAAACATCTGCCGACTGCGGTGATATCTTATGACAATGGTGCGATGGCGCGGGCGGTGGTTGCGGGATTGAAAAATACGCAATATTTTTCAATAGATTATGAAGTTCATTCAGACAAAGAAGGCCGTGCCCTTTTGCAACGCGGGGATGTTTTGTTTGTTCTGAGTATTCCGGCAAATTTTGAACGTGATATTGTGCGCGGCGCCCATCCTGACATTTTGATTGAGGCAGACGCCAGCGACCCTGTTGCAGCGGTGGGGGCCTTGAATGCGGCGAACGGGATGATGCAACGACTTTTAAATGAGGAACTTAGCGGGCCGTTGGCAAAATTAAAACAGTCCCCGCCTGCTTTTAATGTGATGGCCCATCGTCTTTATAACCCGGAAGGTTTTACCCGTTATAATATCGTACCCGGCTTGATCGCCATTATTTTAACCATGACTGGGATTATGATGACGGCCTTGGCAATGACGCGTGAACGCGAACGCGGCACGATGGAAAACCTGCTCGCCATGCCCGTTTCCCCGTTGGAAGTGATGGTGGGTAAGATCACGCCTTATATCTTGATCGGTTTTTTCCAATCGGCCTTGATCATTATCGCGGCAAAACTGATGTTCGGCGTGCCCATTGTTGGCTCTTTATGGCTGCTGTTTGCGGCGTTGACGGTTTTTATCACCTGCAATATGGCGCTGGGTTTTACAATTTCGGCAGCTGCAAAAAATCAAACACAAGCCTTGCAGCTTTCCATTATGATCTTGCTGCCATCGATTTTATTATCGGGTTTTATGTTTCCCTTCCTCGGAATGCCGACATGGGCGCAATATCTCGGTAACATTATCCCGGCAACCCATTTTATTGCCATATCGCGCGGGATCTTGCTGAAAGGTAGCGCGTTCAGCGATATCTGGCCTCACCTCTGGCCCTTGCTCGTTTTTATGGTGGCCATAACTATTGTTGCGATCCTGCGCTATCGCCGGACACTGGATTAGGGCACAAAAAATCCCCCACGCCGTAAAGCGCGGAGGATTTTTATCGTTTCGTAAGTGCGAGACTTACATGTTGGGATAATTGGGGCCACCGGTGCCTTCCGGGGTGGTCCAATTGATGTTTTGGGTCGGGTCTTTGATATCGCAGGTTTTGCAATGCAGGCAGTTGGCGAAGTTGATTTGCAGGCGTTTCTGGCCTGCGTTTTCTTCGTCATCCAGATATTCATAAACCCCGGCTGGACAGAAGCGTGCTTCCGGGCCTTCGTATTTTGCCCAGTTCACAGAAACCGGAATGCTTTCGTCTTTCAGTTTCAAGTGACAGGGCTGGTTTTCTTCATGAGCCGTGTTGGAAATAAAGACTGAAGACAGCTTGTCAAAGCTGATGACACCATCGGGTTTCGGATAGTCGATGCGCGGCATGCTGGCGGCGGGTTTCAGGGTGTCATGGTCACTGTGCGGATGACGCAGGGTCCAAGGCTCGCGCCCACCGGTCAAATAAGTTGTGAAACCGGAATAGACCAGACCGCCAAAGAAGCCCCATTTGGCAAAGCTTGGGCGGATGTTGCGTACTTTGTACAACTCGTCCCACACGTAAGAGGCTTTCATGTTGGCTGTATATTGAACCGGTTCGTTGCTGACCGTTTCGTCTTCGCTGGTGCAGAGATCGAAAATTGCTTTGGCGGCTTCGATCCCGGATTGCATGGCGTTGTGAGTGCCTTTGATTTTGGGCACGTTCAGGAAGCCTGCGGAACAACCGACCAGACAGCCGCCCGGGAAGGTCAGTTTCGGGATGGATTGGAAGCCACCCTCGTTCAAGGCGCGTGCACCATAAGAAATGCGGCGACCACCTTCGAATGTTTTGCGGATTTCCGGGTGCGTTTTGAAACGCTGGAATTCATCAAATGGGGATAGATGCGGGTTGGCGTAATCCAGACCGACGACAAAACCGACGGCAACCTGATTGTCTTCGATATGATAAAGGAAAGACCCGCCGTAGGTTTTGCTATCCAGCGGCCAGCCTGTTGTATGAACGATGCGGCCTTCGGAATGGTTTTCCGGTTTGATTTCCCACAGTTCCTTGATACCGATCCCAAAGGTTTGCGGGTCGCAGTCTTTGCGCAAATCGTATTTCACCATGATTTCTTTGGCGAGGGAGCCGCGCACGCCTTCTGCAAAAATAGTGTAGCGGGCGTGCAGTTCGACACCGGGTTCGAAGTTCGGCCCTTCGGAGCCGTCTTTTTCACGGCCCATGTCGCCGGTGGCAATCCCTTTAACGGAACCATCTTCGTTATAAAGCACTTCGCAAGCCGCAAAACCGGGGTAGACTTCCACGCCCATTTCTTCGGCCTGTTCGCCCATCCAACGCGCCACATTGCCCAAGGAGACAATATAGTTGCCGTGGTTGTGCATTTGCGGCGGGGTCGGCAATTTGGTAGCGCCTTTTTCCGACAGATGCAGGAAGGCATCTTCTTTGGCTTCGACTGTCAGGGGCGCGCCTTTTTCTTTCCAATCGGGGAAAAGCGTTTCCAGCGGGCCGGTTTCAATCACGGCGCCGGACAGAATATGAGCCCCGATCTCGGACCCTTTTTCCACAACACAGACCGTCAGCTCTTTTTCCTGTTCCTGTGCAAGTTGGCTGAGTTTAATCGCCGCTGACAGACCCGCAGGGCCACCGCCAACGATTACAACGTCAAATTCCATGGATTCACGTTCCATAGTCCGGCTTCCTTCCTAAGATGTTTCCTGTGTGAACTGTTCTTCTAGCGAACATTCTTATCACTTTTATGCATTGCAACATAGAAAAAATGCACGAACTTGTGAACCTTTCTGTTCAAATAATCCGAACTTTGCTAGTAATCCACTATGAACCAACAGTCTGACAGCACAAATATGGACCCTTTTGCCCCGGCAGCCTTGCTGAAATGGTATGTGGAAATGGGGGTCGATGAATGTATCGGTGACGAATCCATCGATCGTTATGCCCTCAGTGCCGATTTGATCGAGCGCCGTAAAAATACACAGATGCAAGCTGCATCTCCTGCGCCACGTCCGGTACAAGGGGGACGGCCTCCTGTCTCGCCTGCGCCGCAAACTGTGCAGGCAACGGATGAAATGGTGCATACGGCGGTGGAAATGGCGCGTAAGGCGCAAACCGTTGATGAACTGCGCGAGGCTGTCTTGGCATTCGACGGGTGTGCCTTGAAAAAAACCGCCATGAATACGGTCTTTGCCGATGGGAATCCAAAGGCAGACGTTATGTTTATTGGTGAAGCACCGGGCGCGGACGAGGATCGACAGGGCATCCCCTTTGTCGGGGCAAGTGGGAAATTGCTGGATCACATGTTGCATTCGTGCGGTTTGCAGGAAACGGTTGGGGACCGATCTAAAATTTATATCAGCAACGTTTTGTTCTGGCGCCCGCCGGGCAATCGTAATCCAACCCTAAGCGAGATTGCGGTGTGTCTGCCGTTTGTCGAACGCCATATCGAACTGGTTGATCCAAAAATGATCGTTCTTTTGGGTGGGGCGGCGGCCAAGGCTGTCTTGGGACACCACGAAGGAATTTCGCGCTTGCGCGGGCGTTGGTTTACCCATTCCACACCGGGGTTATCCCACCCCATTCAGGCAACGGCCTTATTTCATCCGGCCTATTTATTGCGTTCACCTGCGCAAAAACGCAGGGCGTGGGGGGACTTGCTGACGATAATGGAAAAGCTGTCAGGATTATAAAACCAGCCGTTTCTTGCGGTTTTCTGTGAAATGTATTAGTTTATTGCGCTGTGGTTGCTTTTGTTCAAATTCTTCATAGGGATCAGATGGTTACGTGAAGTGGGTGAATTCAACTGTATGTAGTGGCTTTTTTCTTGATGATTGGTAGATATGGTATCTAAGCTTGCAGGTGGTCTGTTTGCGGTTGCTTTGTTTTTAGGGGCGGTATGTGTACAAACGGCACAGGCCGAGGACGTGCAACTTGCCTCTTTAGTTGAGGATGGCGATCATATACGGGACCAAATCCGTCTTTTGGATGATAAAAATCTGAAGTTGTATCAAGAAATTTTCCAGGTACAAGAAGATGGTCATTGGAAAAAAGCTGACACATTGATTGCCAAGGTGACGGACCGGACCTTGATGGGGCATGTGGAAGCGCAACGTTATCTCCATCCGACGAAGTACCGTTCACGATATAAGGAATTACGCCGCTGGCTTATAAAATATAGCGATCATCCGCAAGCCAAGCGCATTTATGAACTGGCCTTGAAGCGGCGCCCGCAAAATGCACTGAACCCGAAACGCCCAACGGGGCAGTATCTCAGTGGATCCGGCTATGATTCAACCGGTGTGGCGGAGAAGGTTTATGCACCACGCAAACGGTTGTCGCGGGAAAAGGCGGCCAAGGCGGCAGGCTATACCCGCAAGATGCGTTACTATACGCGCAAAGGCTGGACCAAATCGGTCAAAAACCTGTTGAAGACCCGCGAAGTGCATGAATTGTTGCATCCGGGACAAGTGGATCAGGCGCGCACTTGGCTGGCAGCGGGCTATTATGCCGATGGTCTGGATGATTGGGCCTATAGCTGGGCAACCAAGGCGGTAAAACGATCGGGTAAATATATCCCGCGTGCCCATTGGATTGCAGGTTTAGCTTCATGGCGAATGGGCAAGCTGGAACAGGCCGCTGCACATTTTGAAAAGGTCAGTGCATCGGGCTATTCATCAGACTGGATGGTTTCTGCCGGAGCCTATTGGGCCGCGCGGTCTTATTTGTTGCAGCGCAAGCCGGAAAAGGTCAATGTCTGGCTGGATAAAGCTGCTGGATACCCCCGCACATTTTATGGGCTGTTGGCCAATCGGGCCTTGGGGTATGAAGCTGTTTTTGACTGGACCTTGCCCGTTTTAAACGATGATGTTCTATCGTCCTTAAAAATGCAGGAGCCAAGTCGTCGGGCCTTGGCTTTGTTGCAGGTTGGACAAGACGAAATGGCGGAAAAAGAATTCCGCAAAGCTTATTCAAAAGCCGATACACAAGCCCGCCAAGCCATGTTGAGCGTTGCCCTTTACAGCAATATGCCATCCTTTGCGATGCGTCTGGGGGCGCAATTGGTGCGCAATGGGGTGAAAATACCGGATGCGGCCTTGTATCCCATGCCCAGATGGCAACCCAAAAATGGCTATGAGGTTGACCGCGCCTTGATCTTCGCCCTTATGCGTCAGGAATCGGGATTTAATCCCAAGGCAAAATCCTATGCCGGGGCCAAAGGTCTGATGCAATTGATGCCGGGAACGGCCAGTTTCGTCGCCGGTGATCGGCGCATGCGTTGGAGCAAAAAGATATTTGAACCGGAAACCAACATTCATTTGGGGCAGAAATATATAAAAATGTTGCTGGAAGAAGATGTTGTCAGTGGTGATCTTTTTCATATGACAGCTGCATGGAATGGTGGACCGGGTAACCTGAATAAATGGAAACGCGGTGTAAAACATAATGATGACCCGCTTCTTTTCATTGAAAGCATTCCATCTCGTGAAACGCGTATTTTTATTGAGCGTGTTTTGACCAACTTATGGGTCTATCGTGACCGAATGGGACAAAAATCCAATACGCTAGATGCCATTGCATCCGGGGCATGGCCGATTTATAAAGGTCAGGATCCGTCATCAATTGAGGTGGCGCGTAATTAACGAAGGGAAATCCCATGTCAAAAATCGATGGGGACCGCGCGTTCCTGCCCTTGAATATTGCCATTATCACCGTGTCAGATACCCGCACGTTTGAAAACGATAAATCCGGTGATACGCTGGCGGCACGTATTGAAGGTGCAGGGCATAAAGTCTATGAACGCCTGATTTTAAAGGATGAGGCGCAAGATATCGCAGCCCAGCTTAAAGTCTGGGCGGATAATCCGGAAATTGACGTGGTGATTACAACAGGTGGAACCGGTGTGACCGGACGTGACGTGACGCCGGAAGCCTTCCGTATGGTTATCGAAAAAGAAATTCCGGGTTTTGGGGAAGTGTTCCGCTGGATTTCCTATCAGAAGATCAAAACATCAACCATCCAGTCGCGTGCAATGGCGGGCTTGTTGAATGCCACTTATATGTTTGCCTTGCCGGGATCAAGTGGCGCGGTGAAAGATGCGTGGGACGATATTTTGGTTCATCAATTGGATGCACGTACGCATCCGTGTAATTTTGTTGAACTGATGCCGCGTCTGAATGAACACCTCAAATAGGACATGGCTTGCGATTGTTTGATTGCAAGTTGCTAATGTATGCTTCTATAATCAGGGTTGAAAAAAGGTAAAGAAATAGAAAAGTTGTGAATTCAACCCGATATGGAAAAGCAAAATGATCGTAATATTCGTTCGGTGATGGAGCGCGGCCCGGCCGTGATGTATCACTGTGCCCGATATTGGGATGACGCGGTGGATTACATCACGCCGAATATTACGCCATTGCTGGGATGGGATGTCGCGGAATTTAGCGAGAACCCCATGTTTCGACGGGAGATTATCCACCCGGATGATCTCCCGCATGTTTTATCCAAAATTCCCGCATTATTTGAGACAGGGCAACAAAAGCACGAATATCGGATGCGCAAGAAAGACGGAACCTATCTTTGGGTTCTGGATGATATGCGCGCCCTGACTACCGAAGCCGGTGACTATGACGGGCTTGTCGGGTATTTAACCGATATTACCGAATTAAAGGCTGCCGAACAATCTTTGCGCAAAAGTGAATTGCGTCACCGTGCCATTTTCGAAACGGTGCTGGAAGGGATTATTACAATCGATTCGGGCGGGATCGTAAAAGATTTGAACCCGGCTGCGGAAAAAATGTTCGGCTATAGCAAGGAAATGGTAGTTGGCCAGAATGTTTCCATGCTGATGCCGGAACCTTATGCTTCCCAGCATGATGAATATCTTGCCCGATATCTGGAAACCGGAGAAGCCCATGTGATGGGGGTGGGGCGTACGGTTATGGGTAAACGCGCTGATGGTCAGACGTTTGAAATGCATTTGTCTGTTTCTTTATTAAAGTTGCCGGAAGGTACGTTTTTTGTCGGCGCGGTGCGTGACGTGTCGCAGCGTATCCGGGCGGAACGCGCCTTGCGGATCAGCAAGGAACGCCTGAAAATGAGCCAGCAGTTCGCCAAAATGGGAACCTGGGACTGGCATATTGATGAAGATCGACTGTTCTGGTCAGAGCAGATGTTTCACTTATACGGCCTCAAAGATGACGGGGTGGAAGAACGGCGTGAAAGGTTTGAAGACTGGGTATTAGAAGAAGATCTGCACATTTTAACAGATGCTATTCGCAAATGCTTACGTGATGCCAGTGAAATGAAATGTGAATATCGTGTAAAATTACCCTCAGGGGATGTTCGTTGGGTGCGCGAACAGGGTAATGTGGTGCGTGATGAAAGTGGACATGCGACGCGGATGCTGGGGGTGACACAGGACATCAGTGCTGAAAAACATTATGCTGAAGAGCTAAAGGCAGCGCGTATTGCAGCGGATACAGCCAATAAAGCCAAATCTGAATTTTTATCACGTATGAGCCATGAATTGCGCACACCTTTAAATGCTATTCTCGGCTTTGCGCAGTTGTTGGGCATGAGCACCAAACACCCTTTGGGGGATCGTCAGAAACGTCAGGTCAACCAAATTGTCAGCGCAGGCCATCATTTGATGGATTTGATTAACGAGATATTGGATCTGGCCCGCATCGAAGCCGGACGTTTGCATTTGACCATCGAAGCGGTTGATGTGCAAGGCGTGCTGGATGATTGTCTGGACCTGAGTGAGAATGTGGCCGAAGAATGCGATGTATCGTTTAATATCGACTGTCCGGTTGGTTTAACGGTGAATGTTGACCGTACGCGCTGTAAGCAAGTTTTGTTAAACCTGTTCTCGAACGCCATCAAATACAATCGTCCCGGTCATTTTGTTGATGTCAGGGTTTTTGAAATCGGGGGTGACATGGCGGAATTTCGCATCAGTGATCACGGAAATGGTATTCCTGTTGAAAAACAAAATCATCTTTTTAAACCGTTTGACCGATTGGGGGCGGAGGCCAGCGGGATTGAAGGAACAGGCATTGGTCTCACGTTGACCAAGCAACTGGTTGAAGCAATGGGAGGAACCATCGGTTTTAATAGCATTGTCGGGGAAGGAACAACTTTCTGGGTGCAGTTGCCAATTTCAAGGCTGGGAAAAAACCATGAATGATATGATAGGTAAAATTAAAGACAGTTGTATTTTGGTTGTGGATGATAAACCGGCCAATGTACTGCTTCTTGAACAATTACTGGAAGAAGAAGGGTATGGAAACGTTCTCTCGACAACAGATTCCCGTGAGGTCGTCGATATTTATCAAAACGAAGCTGTCGATATGATCCTGCTGGATATACGTATGCCGTTTATGGATGGTATTGAGGTCATGCAGGCTTTGAAAAAAATTGTTGGCAATGATGACTATTTACCCATTTTGGTCCTGACGGCGCAAACGGATATGGAAACCCGCCAAGCGGCGTTGGCAGCCGGGGCACGTGATTTCCTGACAAAACCGTTTCAGCCGTGGGAAGTTTTTCAACGTATCCATAACCTCTTGGAAACCCGTTTTTTCTATTATAACCAACGCCTGCGTGCCGATGATCTGGAAATTGAGGTTCAAAACAGAACCAAAGAAATCCATCGCACACAGTTGGAAGTGGTGCGCCGGCTGGGGCGCGCGGGGGAATACCGTGATAATGAAACGGGTGCGCATGTTGTGCGTATGAGTAAAAGCTGTCGCTTGCTGGCCTTGAAGGCAGGATTGGGGGAACAATTTGCAGAACTGATTTTGCAAGCAAGTCCCATGCATGATGTCGGTAAAATCGGTATCCCGGATTATATTTTGCTGAAACCCGGGCGATTGACGCCAGAAGAACGCGTCATAATGGAAAGTCATGTGGAAATAGGTATAGATATTATCGGGAATTTTGATTCGACCATGCTTATAATGGCGCGATCTATCGCCGCCACTCACCATGAAAAATGGGATGGGTCTGGTTATCCCCATGCGATTTCCGGTACGGATATACCGATTGAAGGGCGAATTGCCGCGATCTGCGATGTGTTTGATGCACTGACATCGACGCGCCCCTATAAGGAGGCTTGGCCGCTGGAGAAAGCGATTTCCTTTTTAAAGGACAATGCCGGCAGCCATTTCGATCCTTCATTGGTACAGCAGTTTATCGAAATAATTCCAGATGTCATATCATTGCGGGTGGAACACCCCGATGAAGAAGAGTAAGATCCACACCAGATTTACTTTTGCAAGTATCATTATGATAAGGCAGTTGAATATGATGAAACGTGTTTCTGCGTTGCTGATCGGCTTTGGCATTCTTCTGAATGCGGGGCAAGGGAACGCCAATAGTGAATTTCGCAATGCAGTCCGTATTGTAGGATCCTCAACGGTTTTTCCTTTTGCAGCTTTTGTTGCTGAAAAATACTATCGCAAAACCGGGGCTGAATCACCCGTGGTTGAATCGACCGGGTCCGGTGGCGGGATCAAAATGTTTTGTGCCGGTATCGGCATCGAAACGCCGGATATTGTCAATGCGTCCCGGCGCATGAAGATCAGCGAAATTCGAGATTGTGCCCATAACAAAGTTGATCATATTTCTGAAATTATGATCGGCTGGGATGGCATCATCATCGCAAAATCACGAGACAGCGCCGATTTTAATTTGACGCGGCGTCATTTGTGGAAAGCACTGGCAAAGCGCTTGCCCGTTGACGGTCAACTGGTTGACAATCCGCATAAGTTATGGTCGCATATCGACTCCGCCTTGCCGGATGTTCCCATTCAATTTTTTGGTCCGCCGCCGACATCAGGGACACGTGATGTCTTTGTCGAAGAAGTAATGAATAATGGCTGTCGCGGGTCTGATTATATCGAAAAACTGAATGCGCCAACCCGGAAAACGGTATGTGGTGAAATGCGCGAAGACGGCGTTTATATCGAGGCGGGCGAAGATGATGATTTGATCGTGCGCAGACTATCAAACAACCCGAAAGCTTTAGGCATTTTGGGGTATAATGCGCTGGAAAGACGCAGTGGTTTAATTTCAGCATTAAATATTGATGGCGTGGTCCCGACCTTTGAAACAATCCGTGACGGGATGTATCCATTGGCCCGGCCTTTGTTTTTATATGTGAAAACGGAACATATGAAAGCTTTGCCACAAATCGGGGAGTTTTTGAAAGAATTTATGAGTGAGGCCGCAATCGGGGAAGAAGGCTATTTAACCGAGAATGGTTTGATCCCGTTGCAGGATGATCTGGGACGTAGCATGAAAGCGCAGGTCTTGAAGCTTTCAACTCAGTAATGAACGGAACGTAAAAAAGCCGCCTGTTGTTGTGCAGGCGGCTTCAGGTTATTGACAAAGCCCCTCAACTGTCATCCCCGACCCTGATCGGGGATCCATCTTTGTCCAATGAGTAATATCTAATCCATTGATTTTAAATGGATCCCGCATCAAGTGCGGGACGATGGCTTTTGGTCAATTATTTACTAAAAACACTTTGTCAGCAGTCTGAAACCGCCTGTTTTTGTGCAGGCGGCTTTTTTATAGGTAGAGTTTACAGTTTTTGCTTGGTCGGGCGGATGATGATTTCGTTGACGTCCACTTCATCGGGTTGTTCGATGGCATAAAGACAGGCATTGGCGATGTCTTCTGCGCGAATGGCGTCTTCATAGAGCTTATCAATGCCTTGTGCAATTTTTTCATTACTGATCGTTTGTGTCAGTTCAGATTCAACAGCACCGGGGGATAAGATGGTGGTGCGCAAGAACCCACGGGATTCCTGACGGAGTCCTTCTGAAATGGCGCGCACGGCAAATTTGGTAGCGGCATAAACACCGGATGACGGCGTGACAACATGACCGGCGACAGAGGCAACATTGATGATATGGCCGGATTTTTGGGCCTGCATGGTATCAATTACTGCGGCGATGCCATGTAAAACACCTTTGATGTTTACATCGATCATCTGGTTCCATTCATCAAGTTTTTTCTCGCTGAAGAAGGACAGCGGCATCAGGCCTGCGTTATTAATTAAAATGTCGATGGTGGAAAATTCATCTAAAGCAAGTTGGGCAAGTGCCTGAACATCGTCGAAAGAGGTGACATCACACTTCATAAAACGGACGTTTTCACCAAGCTCCGCGCTGAGAGCGCCGAGTTTATCTTCTCTGCGTGCACCCAGAACGAGATTGGCACCCAAGGGGGCAAACTTGCGAGCCATCGCTTCCCCTAAACCGCTGCTGGCACCTGTGATAATGATTGTTTTTCCTGCGAGTTGTGACATGGGAACCCTTTGTTTCATTTGATATTTATTTTTGCAGATTAAATCATTGTATAGAGCAGGGCAATCGTAATGATTTTCTATCGGAAGTTTGGTAGAATGGCAAAAACGAGGGCAAATAACGAACGGATGACCAGAATGTCAACAGATCAGCATTTGATTGCAGAAATTAAAAGAGAACTGGATTGGGCAGCAGAAGAAGTCAAGCGGACGGAATTTGAGCTGATGCGCCTGGAAAGTGAATTCAACAACGCGATGATAACGGCGGACGAGACGGATCATGCCCGTCTTTATGAGGAAAAGCTTCATTTGCAGGGCCGGGTCGGGCTGCATGACGCCTATGCTTTACAACGCCGTGCGGCAACCCGTTTTGCAACGCTTTGTCATGTGTTTGAAATTGCCAGCCGTGAAAAGTCTTCTGAAGATATTCGCGAGGAACTTTGCCATTTTATGTACCGCGCCATTGATGGCGAGCCGGAAAATGCCGATCAGAAAGACAAGTTGCTGGAATTGTCCGAAGCCTTGAAAGCTTATTTTGAGGATGGGTATTCGAATGAAGCGGATGAAGCCATTCGCGAAGCGTGGCAGAATATCGAGGAAACCATCCGGGAGTTGGGACGAAAATTATAAAAGGCAAAAAAGAAGCCGGCCTCGAAGACCGGCTTTTTAGTTTGTTAGAAGCTATCCCTAGCTTCTAGGCGCTCTGATCGGGATAAACCCGAAAAGGTATCAGTCCTAAAAATATCAATCAAAGATTTCAATTTTCAGACCGATGAGATCGGCGGAATAGATGTCTATTATATTAACCGAACTATATGATTTTTCTAGAAAAAAAAGATACGTATCATCCCTTAGGGGTTGCTGCAATGGTAGCTGCACGTATAAGGTTTGCAACCTTATGGTTGTGGTGTTCGGGTGCTTTTTTCGATATGGACAGGTTTTGATGTCGCATCAATGTGTGTAGACCGTGTGCATTCCTTTAATTTTCTCCACCGGCGTACGGGCATCGTTGCTATTGGCTTCGTTCATAATAATGACCCAGCGTGACGCGATGGCATCAAGGCGGGCGCCGATACGATGAAAACGGGTAAAATGCTCGTCAAAATCTTCTTTCTTCATTTTCACGATTAAAGAGTTCAGGAATTGATTTATTTCGTCAATTTCCTGTGACATCAGTTTCAGGTCTTTTTGAAAGCCGAGATATATCTCTTTAATGCGCGTTTTGGCGGTGGGGCCGGGTTCGCTGGCGGCCAATTTCCGCAACAGCCCTTCGAACTTTGTTTTCGCTCTATGAATTTGGTTTGCTTTGTTTTGAATAGCTTCAATGAAGGTCAAGGCAATGGCATACTTAAACAACCGGTTCATAACTTGTGCGGTCGAAATGCCCAGAACTTTTGCCGCCAATTCGAATTGCGCCTGTGGCGGGGTTGCAGTTCGCAAGCTGTCCAGTTCTTTTTCGTCTGTAACGCCATGTTCTTTGGCAAGCAATTCGTTGAGTAACAGTTTGGCGATATAGCGTTGGGAGCGCCCAAACAATTTATTGCGTTCACTTGCCATTTCACGATCACTGTATTTTTCAAAATAGCGCAGTGTTTGCGCACATAGATGTACGCCATTGTCGCCATTGCGTTCCAATGGACGCTGGACAAAACTGAGATATTGTGTGGGGGATAATCCTTGAAGGCCGGGAACCAATTGAGGCAGGCGTGTCGGATTGACGAAGCGGTCTTGCTGGTGGCGTTCTTTGTCCATCCACTGGTTATCCGTGGCTTTTAAACGTTGCCATGCGCTCATATCCAGAACAATTTCTCCATCGCCTCGTCTGGTTAAAAGAAGCTGGGATAACAGCTCTCTGGTCTCATCCGCGATTTTGCTCTGGGCTTCGGCCATTTTTAATGTTTGTTTTACATGCGATCGAATTGCATGAAAGATATCTGTGTTGGTGCCCGTCGCCATGATGGGGCTTTCCTTATGATCGGTTTCATTAGAAATTATAGATTGATTTTTAAAGCGATTATCGCTTTCCCTCTTTCCTTTTTTATATAGAAAAGCAGGCGCGGAAAAAAGCATTAAGTAATGGAATTGATAAAGATACCTTTTATATCAGAGGGTAATAATGTATTAATTGACCAAGGGTTTACATAAGATAGGATGAGAAATATGCGCAGCGTCATAAAATGTGTCAGCTTTTTAATGGTCACACTTATTGCCAGTGCAACGGCTTACGCTTCCCAGTTGAAAATACAAGACCTGACAGTAGGGAGCGGTGATCAGGTTGAAACTGAAAAACAGGTCGTTGTTCATTATACCGGATGGCTTTTGAACGGTAAAAAATTCGACTCCAGCCATGACCGCAGCCGCCCCTTTACTTTTACGGTGGGTGCACGTCAGGTGATCCCGGGATGGGAAGAAGGCGTCCTGGGGATGAAGGTTGGTGGAAAACGCGAACTGATTATCCCGCCGGAAATGGCTTATGGATCGCGTGGGGTTGGCGATGTTATTCCGCCCGATTCCACATTACGCTTTGAGATTGAGCTTCTCGGCGTGAAAGATGCCCCGCTAAAAAATATTGATAATGCCGAGCTAAAAGCACTGTTGAAAAAAGGGGTGACGCTAATTGATATTCGTACCCCGGCGGAATGGAAACAAACGGGGGTGATTGAGGGAAGTCGCCTCCTGCCCTTTAGAATGGCAAATGGCAAAATTAACCGGGATTTCCCGAATGAATTGAAAAAACTGGCACAACCCAATGAAGATGTGATTTTGATCTGTCGATCAGGAAACCGTTCCAGTGCGGCGGCGCAGTTATTGACCCAACGGTTTGGCTATGCCAAAGTTTACAATGTACGTAAAGGCATGAACGTTTGGTTAAGCGAAGGAAATCTGACGGTTCAACCCAACGAAAACGATGGTAATAAACATCAGTAAAATTTGTTTTTTAATCTTTCTATTTTTTTAAGATGTGTGCATATTTGGCTAAATAGATAATATCTGGAGCATAGAAAAATGTCCGAATCTGTAGAGCAGACGGTACAAACGGTTATTGATTTTGTCGCAATGTATGGCTTGCAGGTTATTGCGGCGATCATCATCTTAATCGTCGGGTTTTGGTTTGCGGCCTATTCCAAGCGGAAATGTCACGACCTGTTGATGAAAAGCCCCAATGTCGATGAAATGCTGGCAGGCTTTTTGGCCACCTTGGTCAAATATATTGTTGTTGCCGTTACCGTTCTGGCGGTTTTGAACAAATTCGGCATTGAAACAACCAGTTTGATCGCTGTGTTGGGTGCTGCCGGCCTAGCCATTGGTTTGGCGTTGCAGGGGACCCTCAGCAACGTTGCCGCAGGTGTTATGATCCTGTTTTTACGCCCCTTTAAGGTGGGCCAGTTTGTTGATATCGGCGGGGTAAGCGGAACCGTCAAAGGTGTATCTTTATTTACCACAGAGTTGGCGACCGGGGATAACGTGCAAATCCTGCTGCCGAACTCACGCGTTTGGGGCAGTGCCATTTTGAATTATAGTGCCCATGCCACCCGCCGTGTCGACCTGTTGATGGGGATTGCCTATGATGATGATATCAACAAGGCGATGGCAGTGATCGAAGAACTCGCAAAGGCGGATGATCGTATCAAGCAGGACCCGGCCCCTGTACTGGCGGTTGGGGATTTGGCCGACAGTTCTGTGAATATCATTGTACGCGTTTGGGTCAATGCCTCTGATTATTGGGGGGTGCGTTGGAGCTTGACGAAAAGCATCAAGGAAGCGTTTGATGAAAACGGCATCTCCATTCCTTTCCCGCAACAAGTCGTGCATCATGTGAATGCATCGGCAGATACTGAATAATAAGGTTTGAACGCTAGGGCGTTACCTTTGTTTTTTGACAACGATCCGACTGACTTTGCCCTGTCCGCCTTCATGAAAGGTGGATGGGGCAATTTCACGTTCACACTCTTCTAAATGTAAGATCTTATATCGGTTGAAATCATGTGCCAGATCAACGGCAGTATAACATAACTCGCGCATGGACGGTCCACCGAGGCCGCGTCCGACATGATCGGGATGAAAAACTTCTAAAACAAGAAGACCGTCTTTGATCAAGGCATTCATCATGGCTTGATGCATCTTCGGGCGTTGATCGGGCGTGAAATAAAGATGAAGGCAGGCAACCGCGTCAAATTTACCAATCGGCCAGTTCCATTTTTCCAAATCGGCGCATAAAGCATGAAAACGCGTGCTCAGGTGACGTTCCTCGGCCTGCTGCCGGGCTTTGCGCACGGCATTGGCTGCACCATCGATCGAGGTGACATTAAATCCTTGTTCAGCCAGCCATAAACCGTTTCGCCCCTCCCCATCGCCCACGGCAAGAATATGTCCGCCCTTTGGGAAATGATGGCTATTTTCCACAAGGAAACCATTCGGTGTGGTGCCGAAAACCAGACCTTCGCCTGCGTATTTTTCGTTCCATTTCTGGATGATATTATTCATCGGGTTCCAATGGTCCTTCTTTTTGCACCATCAGGCGGAATGCCTCAATGGGGACGGGCGGGCTGTAGTAATACCCTTGAATATAATCA
Organism: Terasakiella brassicae; assembly: GCF_014641495.1. Taxonomy (GTDB): domain Bacteria; phylum Pseudomonadota; class Alphaproteobacteria; order Rhodospirillales; family Terasakiellaceae; genus Terasakiella; species Terasakiella brassicae. The sequence continues at coordinate 79,441 of NZ_BMHV01000009.1, read as the reverse complement.
CATCCACCTTCGCGTAAGGCATTCAGTTGTTCAAGTTCTTCAACCCCTTCGGCGACGACTTTCATATGAAGACTGTTTGCCATAGAGAGAATGGCGGAGACAACGGCTGCCGCTTCCTCATCCGTGGTGAGATCGAGAATAAAGGCGCGATCAATTTTTAAGGTTGTGATCGGGAAGCGGCGTAAATAACTGAGCGAGGAATACCCCGTCCCAAAATCATCAATGGACAAGCCAACCCCGAGTTTGCGCACGTCATGGAGCTGCTGCACGATTTTTTTGTCATCAACAATCAAAAGGCTTTCGGTAATTTCCAACGTCAGGCGTTGAGGGTCCAAACCCGTTTTTTGCAGTGTGTCGCGGACCAGAGCAACCACATCGGTACGCTGGAATTGACGCGACGACATATTGACGGAAATATTGGGCGGGTTTTTAATTTTTTTCGCCCAATTGACGGCTTCAAAACAGGCTTTTTCCAAAACCCATGCCCCGATTGGAAGGATCAGGCCGGTGTCTTCTGCCAAGGGGATGAATTTGTCGGGGTAGACGTTGCCATGTTCCGGTTGATGCCATCTCAGCAAGGTCTCGCAACTGACCAATTCGCTGGTGCGGGCATCGACAATCGGCTGGTAGTGAAGAACAAATTCTTCACGTTCCAAGGCCTGATGCAATGCGGTTTCCAGGGCGCGGCGTTCGTTGGCCTCGTCGTTCATTTGTGTGGTGAAGAACTGGCTGAGATTGCGCCCGTTTTCTTTTGCCTGATACATGGCCGTATCGGCATTTTTGAGCAGGTCTTCAACGTTTGCCCCATCGTTGGGGAAAATCGTAATCCCGATACTGGCGGACACAAAGGCGACATGTTGTTCCAGATCGTAAGGTGCAGACAAGCTTTTCAGGAGTTTTTCGACCAAATGCTCAATTTGAGTAAAATCACTGAGATCACTGAGAATGACGGTGAATTCATCCCCGCCCAGCCGCGCCACCGTATCGGAACGACGCACCAGGGCGCTGAGACGGGCGGCGGCTTCTTGTAGCAAAAGATCCCCGCACGCGTGTCCCAATGTGTCATTGACGTTTTTAAATCGATCCAGATCGATAAATAACAGGGCGATTTGTGTGTCGCTGCGTTCGGCCTGAATGATGGCACGTTGCAGGCGATCCAGAAATAGGCTGCGGTTGGGCAGGCCGGTCAGGGCATCGTAATTGGCCTGATAAAGGATGCGTTCTTCATTGCGTTTGCGCAGTGTAATATCGCTAAATAGGCTGATGTAACGCTGAATTTTACCGGTTTCATCGCGAATGGTTTTGATGGAGAGCCATTGCGGGTAAACTTCGCCGTTTTTGCGGCGATTCCAGATCTCCCCTTCCCAACGGCCAATTTTGTTGAGCTTTTCAATCATGCTGCGATAAAATTCAGCTTGATGTCGTCCTGATTTCAGGAGAGAGGGCGTTTGCCCTGTGGCCTCTTCGACAGAATATCCGGTGATTTCGCTAAAGGCGCTATTGACGATTTCGATCACGTTATTGGCATTGCAGACCATAATGGCTTCGGAGGCGGCTTCGAAAACGGCGGCAGCCAATTGTAATTGGTCCTCGGCTTTTTTGCGCTCTGTAATATCCTCTTTGACGGCAAGGAAATGTGTAATGTCTCCTTGTTCATTTTTAATGGAACTGATGGCGGCACTTTCCCAATAGATCCTGCCATCTTTGCGCTGGTTGCAAAATTCGCCCCGCCAATCCTTACCCTGTTTTAATGTGTCCCACATTGCGGCGTAATCGGTCTTTATGTCCGTGGCGGCGGAGAGGATTTTTGGATTTTTGCCGATGACTTCGGAAAGGGCGTAGCCTGAAACTGCAGTGAATTTTGGATTGACATATTCAATGCGAGCTTTTGCATCCGTAATGACAACGCTGGTCGGGCTTTGTTCAATGGCTTGAGATAACTTTTTCAGGCTATTTTCTGTTTTTTGCCGCCTTAGGTTTTCAAGCTGAACGGTACTGAAAGCGCGCTGAACCAAAAAGGCATAGATCAGGATCAAAGCGGAAAAAATCACCCCGATAATGGTATAGGCAATGGTTTGCTGTTTCCATGCCTTTATAATATTCTGGACATCGATATCGACGGTCAGAATTAAATCGTAATCGGGGACTTTTGTGCGTGTATTTATATTTTGCTGCCCCGTTATCAGATTGCGTTCGGTTTGAAGGGACTGCTTTTCTGTGCGGGAAAATAAATCGCTGATATCGTGATGAAAAGCCATGACCTCGGGGATGGATAAAAGCCGGGACGTTTTGTTATAGAGTGCGATATCATGTTCGTTGTTATCCATGCCGACTTGATAAATTTCTTTTAAGTAGCTGGTACGGATTTTGGCAACAACGTATCCCTGCAATGTACCGACAGAGTCGTAAACAGGACGGCTTAGCCCGATGGTTTTCATACTGTTCAAGCGGTCAATCAGTAAGCGGCGATCCGGGTTGAGCAGCATTTGAACGCGGAAGGTGTCGTTTGGGTCAGAACCCGCATATGTGTAATCGTATCGATGGTTTAAAAGGGTTTTCCCGTCCGCCGAAAGAATAATAATGTCACGCAATTGAGGCATGCCGCTAAACGCGGTTGTGAGAAAATCATGCGCCTGTGGCGGGGCACTTTTGAGCGTGTCCCAATTCTTTGAAAAATGACCGACCGTGCGCATGATGGCGAGATCAACGGTTTTGATGGATGTCGAGGTATGATGTGCCAGTCGTGTTCCCAGACTGGCAATATTATTTTCCGCACGTGCCAGAACGGATTGATAGCTGTGCCAAGTGAACACACTTCCCGTGATCCAGAGCGTCAAGCACAGAAACAGACCGCCAAGAAGGATATGTGTGCTCTTGGTTCTTTGATAAAGTTTGCCTGTGTTTTGTTCGGATGAAAATGGTGTCACGGTTTTGCCTTATGCCCCCTTTCGGCTACCCTAAAGAAACATCAGGTTGAAAGAAAAAGAAAACCTGTCTGTTTCGTTGATAAATATAACACCTTGTTTCTAGGGAATCTACGTATCCGTATTTAATAAGATCATGGAATGTAAAAAGACTTTCTTTTTGCGCTTGCGAAAAGCTGGTGTATGCTCCAAACCAACTATCGTTATTCTTATGTCCTGAGGGGGTATGTTCGTGTCGTTCTATATGGAAATGTATGAGGCCAAGAAAACAACGGCGCATGATGCGGTCGCCAGTATTGCAGACCGTTCCAATCTAATTCTGGGGATGGGGGCTGCCATGCCGCCCGCCTTGATGGAGGCGGTGGCCAGCCGGGCAAAGCAGGGCTGGTTTACCAACCTGAATGTTTATTATATGCATGCCAGTGCGGCGGCGACCGAATCGCTGCTGGTGCCGGAATTAATGCCGGTCATTAAACCTCATCCCTTGTTTATGAGCAGCCATGATCGTCAATTGGCCAAGCAAGGCTATGATGTCGGGGAAGAATGGGTGCATTTCGTCCCCTGTCTGTTCCATCAGGCAGGCCGCTTGTTGACGGAGTCGATTTCACCGGATTGTTTTGTCGTGACGGTATCCCCGATGGATAAGTCCGGGCATTTCAGTCTGGGAACAAACCCGGATTACGGCGCAACGGTTGTACGCAAAGCCAAACGGATCATCGTTGAAGTCAATGAAAACATGCCGCGATCCTTTGGTGAATGTTTATTGCATATTTCCGATGTGGATATGATCGTTGAAAATAGCCCGCCTTTGATGGAAACTATTATCGGGGGCGGCAGTGTTGAAGATGAAAAAATAGGTCATTTTATTGCCGAACGCATCCCTGACGGGGCGACCCTGCAAATGGGGATCGGCGCGGTGCCGAACTCGGTTATGAGCCAATTGGTCAGTCATAAGGATTTGGGCCTGCATTCCGAGCTGTTTTCACCGCCGATGGTGGATTTGATCAAGCGCGGTGTTTTAAACGGTCGCCGCAAGACATTATTGCCTTATAAACATGTCTTTACATTGGCGCTTGGCGATCGGGATATGTTTGATTTTATGGATGATAACCCCTCAATTGTCGGCTATCCGGTGTCTTATGTGAACAACCCGTCCGTCATTCGCAAGAATGAAAATATGATTTCGGTAAATGCCGCCATTGAAGTTGATTTTACCGGGCAGGTGAATTCGGAAAGTATTGGCGGGCATCAATTCTCCGGCACAGGGGGGCAGTTGGATTTTGTCCGTGGCGCTTATGCGTCACCGGGGGGGAAATCCTTTATCGCGCTGCATTCCACAGCCAAAAAAGGCACCATTTCACGGATTGTGCCGCATTTGACCGGCGGGGCCGTGACGGACCCGCGTATGGATGTTCAATTTGTGGTGACGGAATATGGCGTGGCCGATATGAAGGGGCGTTCCTTGCAGCAACGTGCCAAGGCTTTAATCGATATTGCGCATCCCGATTTCCGCGAAGATTTGTCAAGAGAAGCGCATAGCATGGGGATGATGTAATCGACCTTTGCGTTTAAAAAGCGTAATAGCCTGTCTGAATGTATCCACTTACGAGAAGCCTGTACTTTGTGCAGGCTTTTTCTCGTTCCTGTACGCAGAAATGGGACCGCAGAAGTAGCTTATGGTTTTTAAATAGGATATTTTTATCTTTAAACCTATAGAAGGCGGGGGCCATTTAATGCGTAGATTTATCCTGATTGGAAGTGTTTTTTCTTTGTTATCGACCTTTGCCTATGTACCGGTCTTTGCAGAGACAACAGAGCGCATGCAGGCCCAAAAAATTGATCTGGCCGGACGTCAACGGATGTTGAGCCAACGCCTTGCCAAAGCTGCCTGTTTTATTGCGACTTTCAGTGATGTGGAACAGCATCGTCAAATCCTGCTGCAAACAGCGGATCTGTTAAAGGTCAGTCATGACGCTTTTAAAAATGGCCGTTCGCAAGAGGGCTTCCTCCCTGAAAGTAATAAAGCGATTCGTGAAGAACTGGATCAACTGGATAGTGTGCTTGAAATGCTGGATTTCGGTGCCCGTTTATTAGGGGAAAGTGCAGCATTGCCGGGACTGGGCGTTGATTTAATCGCACAATATAACCTTGAGGCTTTGGGGCAGTTCGAACGGGTCGTAAAAATGATGGAAATGGAATATGCCTCCAGTCAGCAAATGGCGAACGGGCAGGCCCGCGTTTTAAATATTGCAGGGCGTCAGCGTATGTTGATCCAAAAAGCGGCCAAGGAATTTTGCTTGATCACATATGGCGTTGATGTGGATCAAAACAGGGCCAGCCTTGCCAAGACGGTACATACCTTTGATACGGCGATTGAAGATTTACGCAGTGGAAATCCGCGCCAAGGTATTTCGGCGGTTCCAACATTGGAAATTCGCAACGAATTGTCACAGATGAAAGTCGACTGGCAGTCACCACGTGGTGTTTTATTGGCGGTTGCCAGTGGTTTTCAAGCGCGGACATCTGATTTTGAAAAAATTGCCAAATCAAATGAAGCCTTACTTCGCGAGGCCAATCAGGTTGTTCAGATGCTGGTCGCGTATTATAAAGATGCCGCCGCGCCACAGGAATGATATAACACTAAAAATAATGTTTCCCTTTCCTATTTCCCTTTTTGGTGTTTTATGGGAGGTAATGGGAGAAAAGCGTCAAACGATAGGATGAGGATCGGTTGAAAAAAATTACTGCCATAGGAGTGATACTGCTGTGTTGTGTTTTTGCGCGCCCCGGACTGGCGGATGCGGGTGAATTGCTGCGCAAGACAAATCTGGTGGCGATTCAAAATATGTTGACGCAACGCTTGGCGAAGGCGGCTTGTTTTATCGGGACGTTTACAGAAACCGAACAACACCGTGATGTCCTTGTTCAAAGCCGTGAAATGTTTGATACCAATCTGATGATTTTAAAAGAGGGGCATGGCGCATATGGCATTTCCCCGGCAAACGACACTGTGGTGTTGGATCAGTTGCAACGTTTGGCACCGGTCTGGGGGCGTTTGAAGTTTGCCTCAGACCTGTTGGCGCAGACACCGCAACATCCGGGGTTGGATGTCAATATGATCGAAGATTTTAATTTACCGACATTAAAGCTGATTGAGGAATTGGGCGACTATTATCGCAGCCAGATAACCGATGAAGCGGAAGCGGCGGAAATGGTCCGTTTAACGGGCAAACTGGCAACCTTGTCGCAAAGGGCGGCAAAGGAGTTTTGCATGACCTCCTACGGGATATCGGCAAATATCAACCGCAATGCGCTGGCCCGTTCCATTCTGGAATTTGATCAAATTCTGGAGGATTTGATGGTGGGTAATGAGGCCTTTAATATTATCGCCCCGCCTGAAGCCGAGTTTGTTCAAGCGTTAAATGAATTAAAACGGGAATGGCGCGCGCCGAAGCGCGTGATGATGGCGATTGCCAACAGCATGCGCGCAAAGACATCTGATTTCATCGTGATTTCACGGACCAATGAAGCAATTATGAATCAGAGCCGGAAAATTGCTGATTTATATCTGAACTATTACAAAAAAGTCCTTGCGGAAAAGGCTATAGAGCGACAATTTTCCCAGGGTTCATAATGTTATCGGGATCCAGTGCTTTTTTCAAACTGCGCATGATTTCCAGACCGGCTTCCCCGAATTCGCTTTCCAGATATTTCATTTTACCATGCCCGATGCCATGTTCACCTGTGCAGGTCCCGTCCATTGCAATGGCGCGTTCCACAATACGGGCATTCAGGCGTTTGGCCTCGGCCAATTCTTTTTCATCATCGGGCATAAAGGCGAATAAAGTATGGAAATTACCATCGCCAACATGCCCGACAATGGTGCCATCAAGAAACGAGTCTTCAATATCCTGTTTGGTCGCCATGATCGCCTCGGCAAGACGTGAGATCGGGACACAGGCATCGGAAGAGACCCCTTTACATCCTGGTCGTAAGGCAAGCGCGGCATAATAGGCATTGTGGCGGGCATTCCACAGACGGTCACGGTCTTCCAGTTGGCTGGCCCACTGGAAGTTCTTTCCGCCAAAATCTTCGGCAAGGCTTTTGACCATTTCAATCTGTTCTTCTACGGATGACGGGGAGCCGTGGAATTCAAAAAACAGGGTCGGGGCCACTTCGTAATCCAGTTTGGAATATTGGTTGACCGCATACATTTGGCGGTCGTCCAGCAATTCCATCCGGGCAACGGGAATACCACATTGAATAATGGAAATCACCGTATTGACGGCTTCTTCCAGACCGGGGAAAGGACAGACGGCAGCACTGATGGTTTCCGGGATGCCGTATAAACGCAAGGTGACTTCGGTGATAATACCAAGCGTGCCTTCCGCCCCGACATAAAGACGGGTGAGATCGTATCCAGCGGCAGATTTTTTTGCACGCGAGGCGGTCTTTACAATATCGCCATTCGGGGTGACCACGGTCAGGGCCAGTACGTTTTCACGCATGGTGCCGTACCGCACCGCATTGGTGCCTGATGCCCGTGTCGAGGCCATACCGCCGAGGGAGGCATCCGCACCGGGGTCGATGGGGAAAAAGAGACCCGTATCGCGCAGATATTCGTTTAAGGCTTTGCGTGTGACACCGGCTTCAACCGTGACATCCATATCTTGCGGGCGGGCTTCGACAATTTTATCCATTTGGGACAGGTCGATGCAAACACCGCCATGCAGGGCGGCTATATGGCCTTCCAGTGACGTCCCTGTTCCATAAGGGATGACCGGGATCTTGTGTTTCGCACAGAGTTTGACAACATCGGAGACTTCTTTTGTGGAAAGTGTGAAGACCACCACATCCGGGGCCTGCGCCTTATGGTATGACTCATCTGTTCCATGTTGTTCACACAAGGCTTTCGACGTGGAAACCCGGTCCTTGTCCGTCAGGGTGTGCAGTTGGTTTAAAAAGGTCTGATCAATCGTTCCGTATGCAGTGGTCATGGCTAACCATTCGTTGTCAATTTCAGTTGAAACGATAGTAATCATCCTTAAGGCAAAGAACAATAGGGCAAAAGTGCGTATGAGACTTGACTTAAAAGTTGGGTCGTGTTGGATTTAAAAATCATGGGTATAGGGAAGTCGCTTATATGAGCTTGGTTGATGTACAGTTTCTCGGAAGCGGTGATGCTTTTGGCACAGGAGGACGGTTCAATACATGTTTTCATGTGCTGGGTCAGAAAAACTCTTTCCTGATTGACTGCGGTGCCTCATCTTTGATCGCGATGCGAAAATTCAACGTTGACCCGGATTCTATTGAAGCCATTTTTCTAACGCATCTTCATGGCGACCACTTTGCCGGTGTGGTGTTTTTCCTCATGGATGCGCGCTATGTTTCCAAACGAACCCGCCCTTTGATTATTGCAGGCCCGCGTGGGGTTAAGAAACGGGTGATTGAGGCCATGAACGCCCTTTATCCCGGTTGTTGGGATAAAGGTATTGATTTTGATGTCTTTTTTGTTGAACTGAAATTGGGACAGCCGCAAGGATTGAACGGGATCAAGGTGCAGGCCTTTCAGGCGAGACACCTTCTGGACGAAAATGATTTTATTCTCCGTTTCGAGGTGGAAGGCAAAACCATCGTCTATAGCGGGGATACGGGATGGACGGATCATCTGGTCACGGCGGCGCAATTCTCCGACCTGTTTATATGTGAATGTTATCTGTATGATCAGCAATGTGAATTCCATATGGACTATATGACGTTGCAGGAAAATAAACATCGTTTCAACACCCGCAATCTGGTTTTAACGCATCTTGGCCCTGATGCGCTGGCACAAAAAAAGCAAATGGAAGACCAGACGGCCTTTGATGGTCTTATAATTTCTATATAATATGCAATTCATCATTTCGTAATTTGAGCGAATACTGTAAAACGGCGCTTTCGAATATCCGCATTCTTGCTGGCATTTTAAGGATTCCCGATGGCGCTCCCTCCGCTTCTCACACTTCGCGATGTACATGTAACCTTTGGCGGTCGTCCTGTCTTTGAAGGGGTGGAATGTGCTGTTCAACCGGGGGATCGTATCTGTCTGGTCGGGCGCAATGGTTCGGGTAAGTCAACCTTGATGAAAGTTATCGCCGGCTTGGTTGAAGTCGATGACGGCGAACGGTTTGTCCAACCCGGCGTAACCGTTTCCTATCTGCCGCAAGACCCCGTCATGCCCGAAGGCGTCAGTGTCCATGATTATGTTCATGCGGGTTTGCGCCATGAAGATGAATATCACCGGGTGGATATTTGTCTGGAAGCCATGCAACTGGACGGGGCGCGTGATACCTCCACATTATCGGGTGGAGAGGGGCGACGCGCTGCCATTGCCCGTGCGCTGGTTTCCGAACCGGACATTTTGCTGCTGGACGAGCCGACAAACCACCTTGATTTACCGACGATTGAATGGCTGGAAGAAGAATTGCAGTCTTTCCGGGGCGCGATGATGATGATCAGTCACGACCGGACGTTTTTACGTAAACTGTCCCGTCAATTATTGTGGCTGGATCGTTCAAAAATACGCAGGACGGATCAGGGATATGAATTTTTTGACGAATGGGTTGAACAGGTTCTGGCGGATGAGGAAAAAGAACTGACCCGCATCAATATCCAGATTGCCGAAGAAGAACGTTATATGTTGAAAGGCGTCACAGCGCGGCGCAAACGTAATATGCGACGCGTGCGCAAACTGGCTGATCTGCGTGAACAAAAAGCCACCCGCGTTCAGGTGCAAGGGACGGTGAATTTAAAAGTCGATAGTGGGGAAAGCTCCGGTAAGTTGGTGATTGAAGCCAAGGGAATTTCCAAGGCCTTTGGCGACAAAATTATCGCCAAAGATTTTTCCATTCGTGTGATGCGCGGTGACAAAATCGGTTTAATTGGCCCGAACGGGGCGGGGAAAACAACTTTGTTAAAAATGCTGACGGGACAATTACAGCCTGACAGTGGCGATATTCGTATCGGGACCAATTTGACAGCGGCTTATTTTGATCAGAAACGCGACAATTTGCCCAAAGATGTGACACCGTGGGATTATTTGGCCGATATGGGCGGGGATCAGATCATTGTGCATGATCAACCCAAGCATGTCGTGACTTATATGCGTGATTTTCTGTTTGAAGAACGTCAAGCCCGCCAACCCATCCATGCCTTATCCGGTGGGGAGAAAAACCGCCTGATGCTGGCGAAGCTTTTGGCAAGTCCGACCAATTTCCTTGTCTTGGATGAACCGACCAACGATCTGGATATGGAAACGCTGGACCTGTTGCAGGAAGTACTATCTGAATATGACGGCACCTTGTTGCTGGTCAGTCACGACCGGGATTTTCTGGACCGGGTTGTGACATCGACCATTGCAGTGGAAGGCAATGGAAATGTGCAGGAATACCCCGGTGGGTATGAAGATTATTTGCGCCAACGCCCCGATGATAAAGCGGTGACAGAGGCAAAGGCGAAATCAGCAGAAAAACCAAAAGAACAACCGAAAAAGACGAAAGCCAAGCTCAGTTATAAAGATCAGCGCGAACTGGATATGTTGCCGCAAAAGATGGAAAAACTGACGGCTGAGAAAGAACAGTTGGAACGCGCAATGGCGGACCCGGATTTATTTGCCAAAAGCCCGGATAAATTCCAAAAAACCAGTGATGATCTAAGCGTGGTTCAAGCCGAACTGGAGGCTTGTGAAGAACGCTGGCTGGAACTGGAAATGTTGCAGGAAGAATTATCGGCAGGTTAAACGTCAATCCGTTCCACAAGGGCGCCGTTTTCTTCAAAGCAGACACCGCTCAGCTTGCCGCCAAATCCGCAACCGCTATCAATGCAAAGCTGGTGTTTGGCCATATGAAAACCGCCTTGGCGGTGGTCATAGCCCCGGACCGTGCGTTCAAACCCGCTGTAGGGGTGGTCTAGTTCACGAAATTCTTGCGTGCCCCACCAAAAAGCATCGGTTTGCGCGTCCAGCGGCATATCGGGTACAACATTAGCGTTGACGAACAACAGTTTTTTATCATCGCTATAGGCGGCCCGTTTCAAGGCATCCATATATTGTTCATGGCCATCCATCGTGCGCATGGTTTCTTTTAACGCATTGGTCCAGGCTGATAAGGCGCTCATGCCGCCTTTTGCAGCCTTGATCCCTTCTGCGCAGGAGGTGTGATAGGCCTGAAGGGTGCTTTCTACACCCTGATTATACATCCATTCCAACACTTCTTCCGGTTCACGGGCAAAGGGAAGCTGGCGCATTTTATAAAGCATTTCTTCCTGACAGCCGCGCAGGAAAACAACGTCATCGGTTTCGGCACCTTCCTGTAAAATAACAAGACGGCGGAAATTTAAAACTTCATTCAATGTTCCGGCAACATCGGGACCACGCCCCAGAATGTTACCGCAATAAATCAGGGCATCACCGGGCAGGAAATGATTGGCCAATTGACCATGAAGGGCTTTCAGTTTGTCGACTTCACCATGAATGGCACCAACAGCCCAAATCCGTTTTTTACCTGTCAGCTTCGCAAATTTACCGTCTTGCGACATACACGTCCCTTTTATCTATAGGAAAAGGCAGGAAGATTTATAATCTATCCTGCCTTTTCATAAAGTCATATGCAAGTAAAGCTTAAGCGGCTTTTTCTTTTTGAAGGACGTCTTCCAGCTTTTCGGTTGCCGCATCTTTGTCGATGTTTTCAACGGCTGCAACTTCATGGGCCAATCGCTCCAACGCAGCTTCATAAATTTGGCGCTCGGAGAAAGACTGGTCAGGTTGACCGACGTTGCGATAAAGATCGCGAACAACTTCTGCAATCAAAACCGGATCGCCGGAGTTGATCTTTGCTTCATATTCCTGTGCACGGCGGCTCCACATGGTGCGCTTGACTTTGGCTTTGCCTTTCAGCGTGGTCATTGCTGTTTCCATGATTTTACCGGAGCTGAGTTTACGTAAGCCTGCGGCTTTGATTTTGCCGACAGGGACGCGTAACGTCATGCGTTCATGTTCAAATGTAATCACAAATAACTGGAGTTCGTGACCACCGATTTCCTGAGTTTCAACGCCCACAACGCGGCCAACGCCATGAGTCGGATATACGACAAAATCGCCAGAATCGAACGGTAGGTTTTGAGCCATTTCTTATCTCTCTTACTCTTTACACAGACAGCCCATCAGGTGGGGGGAACCCAAATTCGGCGACAAAAAAAACCGTCCGCTTGGTTAAGCAGAAGGGGCCGACATGACAACGGGTTGTCTATATTTGGTTGGTTGGCCGCCCTGAGCATCATAAAGTTTGACAGGGATATAAGACTCTGGACGGTCAAAAACCGGCTCCGCACGGAACCGGCTGTTGGCAATGGTTATACCACAAGATTGGTCAAAAAAACAGACCTAAGTTACAAAAACATGACAAAAACCCGCTTCTTTCCTGAAGAAGCAGGTCTTTGAAATCTGAAACTGTAAAAGATTACAGGTGCTTGGCTCAGTCGCCTGCGCCCGGGTTTTCGCTCAGTTCCGCTTTTTTACCGGCGCGACCATTTTCCGCATCGGCATTTTCCATCGGGTCTTTCTTGGCTGTGATGTTCGGCCAGACTTCTGCGAATTTCTGGTTAATTTCCAGCCAGTCTTCAATGCCGTCTTCGGTATCCGGCAAGATCGCTTCTGCCGGGCATTCCGGTTCGCATACGCCGCAATCAATACATTCGTCCGGGTTGATTACCAAGGTGTTTTCACCTTCGTAGAAACAGTCAACCGGGCAGACCTCGACACAGTCGGTGTATTTACATTTAATACAGTTTTCCACGACAACGTAGGTCATTTGAATCTCCGTTTTTTGATCGCTTGGCCGGTTTAACCGTTTGTCGAATCGTGCGGACAAAGCGAATCGTTAATATCTTCTTCCCCAAAGGACATGATCGGCTCATACCCCAAAATAGTTGAATTGAGGTAGCACAATCCTTTGGAGACAGCAACCATATGAATATTGTGGATACCCGTTTTTTTGCATCCAGAGTGTGAGTGAAAATCAATCACAACATTGCATCTCCAAGTAAAAGTTCCTACCTTATTGAAAAAGAAGGAGCTTCCCCCAATGCCACACCGTTTGAATTATCCCGCAACTGCACGTAATCGGGGTCCGATTTTAGCCGTCCTAAAACGGTTTTTACCCGATACGGGACGCGTTTTGGAGATTGCAAGCGGCAGCGGCGAGCATGTTGTTCATTTTGCACAACATTATCCGGGGCTGGTTTGGCAACCCAGTGATCTTGATCCGGCTTGTCTGAAAAGTATTCAGGGCTGGGTGGATCATCACGCACTTGAAAATATTCTTCCCCCTTTGTCGTTGGATACCACAATAGAGGACAATTGGCCCCAAAATGAATTGGATGCACTGATATGTATCAATATGGTGCATATCAGTGCGTGGGAGGCGACCATCGGGTTAATGAAAAAAGCCGGGACGTTGATCCGGCAAGGCGGTTTTCTGTATCTATACGGGCCTTATCGGCGAAATGGGGAACATACCGCCCCCAGCAATATGGAATTTGAATATTGGCTGAAAGAGAAAGATCCCCGTTTCGCAGTGCGCGATATCAGCGAGGTTGATGCCGAGGCCCGTAAAAACGGTCTTGCATTGCAAGAGGTCGTTGAGATGCCTGCAAACAATTTTTCATTGGTTTTTCAGCGCCAGTGAAGTTATACCGGACCCATGAGACAAAATCCGAATTTTAAAGCAGATTTGGCAGTTTTTGCGCTGATCATCTTTTTGTTAGGTGTGGTTTTTTCCATATTTGTATTGGAAAAAGACCCCGATGCACGCCTCGGCCTGTTCGGCATAAGTCTTTGGGTGCTTGTGATTGCCGGGGCGATTTATTTTCGTATTAAAACAAAGAACGAAGAAGAAGACGGGAAATAGCGCCCGCCTCGCGTGATGGGACTATTCCGCTTCGGCCAGCCACTTATCCATCTGGCGGCGTTCGCGTTTGGTTGGGCGACCGGCACCTGCATCGCGTTCACCGACTTTGGCGGGTTTGTCGATTTTTGGTTTGGGTTGGGGCGGGTCCAAGTCTTCGTAAAGGGTGCGGGCCTCGGGTGCCGGGCCACGCCGCTCTCCCATTTTGATGACTTTAATCAGCCGAATATAAGGGCCCAACGGGAATGTCAGCACATCATCGGGTTTTAACATATAGTGGGCCTTGGAAATGGCGGTGCCGTTGACACGCAATTTACCACCGGAAACAAATTTTGCGGCCAAGGTGCGGCTTTTGAAAAAACGTGCCTGCCAAAGCCATTTATCAACACGTAGTGTTTCTGTCATTTCTTCCAGTCTTTAAGTTGGGCAAAAGGCGAATCCGGGTCGATCCGAACCGTTTTTTGATGTGCAGACTTCGCCTTTGTCTTTTTCTTTATATGGGCTTTCTTGCGTTGGACTTTAAGGGTGTCAGCGGATTTTTCAATATCATATCCCATGCGCCGTAAAATATCGGACATAACAGTGGCAGAACAGCCCGCCAAGCTGGTGAAATCCGCATTGATATCTGTTGATCCCTTTTTTGTTTTTTCCCATGCCAATTCCGCAATGCGTTCGGCCATATCGACACGCAAACAGCGGGTGCCGTACATTTGATAACCGATCTGTTCATAAAACAGGCGCGGGGTATCGGGTTGGGCCTCAAAGGACATCAGGCCGCTGGCGGGATAAAACGGGGCAATGTCGGGTTGGTGATAGAGGGTCCATAAATCGGCACGCAATCGCACAGCAGCGGCCTTTAACAGTTTTGGGCAATAGATACTGTGCCGGGCGATAACCACACCGTATTTGCGCAGGGTTTTACGGTCTTTGCTTTCGATATCGCGGATCAGGTCACGGGCCTGCTTACGTGCCAAGGTGCCCAGACCTTCGCGCAACTGGAAGATAACACCACGCGCCGGTCCGTTCAGTTTGGCTTTTTCCAAATCCAATAACGGTTTTAGGGTGCGTTTGATATAATGATCAAGCCATTTGGTGAGGCGGTTTCTGACACGACCCCGCAAACTGTCTTCGATCAGATCGAATGCCAAGGTCTCCAAGCGCGGGCTTAAGGCATCGCTGCCTTTATAAAGGCGGGCACAAGGTGTGCCGCGCCACAGAACATAGCCATCGTCACGCAAGCTAAAAGCCTCGTCTTTTTCATCTTCAAACGTGCCAACCCGGCGACCCATTTCCTGACGCAAGGCTTTGAGGGCGGCGGCATTAACGGCGCGCTTGGCATGTGGGTTGTCGGTTTCATCGGCGGCGAAATGAAACCCTTCAAGGCGACCGACGAAATGACCTTCGACCAGTACGTCCCCGGATTTGGTCACCGCTGCCAACAGGTCGTCTTTGTCTTTCAGTTTTTTCATTAAAGCCGAGGTCCGGCGATCAACAAACCGTTTGGTCAGTTGTTCATGCAGCGCATCGGATATTTTATCTTCAATTTGGCGGGTGATATCTTGCCAATGAAGTGGATCCACCAGCCATTTGCTGCGCTGGGAAATATATGTCCAGGTTCGAATCCTGGCGAGGCGTTGCGTCAATGTATCGATGTCGCCGTCTGTACGGTCCAGACGTTGGACATGTCCGGCAACCCAATCGGTTGGCAATAGATTTTTATGGGTGGAAAGATGTTGATAAATCTGTCCCAAAAGGCGGGGGTGACTGTCGGACAAGGTCTTGGCAAAGTCCGGAATTTGGCAAACATCCCACAAAAGCTTAACGGCCTTGGGATGTGTGGCGTATTTGATGACATCCGGGTTTTTGGACAGAAAATCCAGCGTGATTTCATCTTCGGGAATGCGCGGGCGGATCAATCCGTGTGTTTGTGGGGCGCGGCGCAAATCCATCTGCAAGGTGTCAACCGAGGTAAAACGCAGGCGGGAATTGCGCCAGTAAATCTGTTCGATATTGTCAAATTCATGGGATTCGAGCCGATCAATGATTTCAGGATCAAGGGGCGGGCAGTCTGCCGTCACCCCGAAGGTACCATCTGTCATGTAACGTCCGGCCCGTCCTGCGATTTGGGCCAGTTCGGGGGCTTGCAGTCTGCGCATCTGGTGTCCGTCAAATTTGGACAGGGCTGCAAAGGCGACATGATCCACATCCATGTTCAACCCCATACCGATGGCGTCTGTGGCGATAATATAATCCACCTCGCCTGCCTGATACAGTCCGACCTGTGCGTTGCGGGTGCGTGGGCTGAGGGCACCAAGGACGACAGCCGCCCCGCCTTTTTGACGTTTGATCAATTCGGCAATGGCGTACACTTCGGAGGCAGAAAACGCCACAATGGCAGAACGATTGGGCAGGCGGGTAATTTTCTTTGACCCGGTATAGGTCAGTTTTGAAAAACGGGGACGTTGATCAAACTGGACGTCAGGGATCAAACGACGGATCAAGGGGGCGATGGATTGCGAGCCCATAAACATGGTTTCGGCCTGCCCACGGGCATTAATCAGGCGATCGGTGAAAATATGACCGCGTTCAGGGTCTGCACATAATTGAATTTCATCAATGGCGAGGAAATCAACCGTATGGTCCACAGGCATGGATTCGACGGTGCATAAAAAATAACGGGCATGTGGGGGAAGTATTTTTTCTTCGCCGGTAATCAGGGCGACTTGATCAGGCCCTTTTATTTTGACGACCCGATCGTAGTTTTCACGCGCCAGAAGGCGCAAAGGGAAGCCGATCATACCGGTGCCGTGGGCCATCATACGTTCCAGGGCGAGATAGGTTTTTCCGGTATTTGTAGGGCCAAGCACCGCAGAAATACGGGCATCTGAAGAAGTATCAATTTGCATAACGGGCGCACAATGGACCAGTTTGCAAAAAGAGGCAAGAAAAGAGGGGAATGTTGGTATCAAACCCCTCTCTCTTACAAATCACATAGGTGAAAGTACCTTTGAGGTGGCAAAAATAAGGGCCTCCCACCTATGGGAGGGCGAAAAACCTTATATTTGCGGAGGGGCGCGCGGCGATTTCGTGCGGGCGTAATGCGAAAGTGCCTGGTGCCCGAATGCGACTGCTTCGCTGAGTTGGGGGGGACCTATATGGAAGTCGAAGTGTACGACTTCGGGAAGAATGAGGTCAAAATCCCGGGTGGCATCCTGATGGCAAAGGACGCAATAATCACAGACAAAATTGTCTGTATGGCTGGGCGTGTCCGGGTCGTTGTCCAGATTAACACGGCAAATGCTGGTGCGCATTGCCGATTCGAATTCAGCCATTGCAGGTGATTCACTGGCAAGAACAACAACGGGCGTGACAAACTGAAAGACGAACGCAATCAGCAACAGTGCCGATATATCGACACGCAGCGCGTTCATCAGTTTTGTCAGCTTGTGACTCATAGACTAAACATTCCAGCTACTATAAACTTTAATATACCTATCAAAAAAACAGGACGAATACAATTCGTATTATTCAAACCATTACGGCTGAAATAGGGCAAAGCGTTTAAAATCAGGTCCGCAGTTGAAAACGTATGGGAACGATGACATCGCTGTTGACGGCTTTTCCGTTGCGTTTGGCGGGTAGAAAGCGCCAGTTCCTGACGGTTTGTAAGGCGGAACGATCCAGTGCGCTATGCCCGCAGGATTTAAAGATGCTCAGATTTAAAACACGGCCTTCAGCACTCACCAAAACTTTTAATTCCACAACCCCTTCCAGACGGCGGCGTTTGGCCGATTTGGGATAAGGCGGGGCGGGGTTGCGCAAATAGGCCGGATAAACCGGTTTGATAAAGCCTGTTTTGGCTTGGACCTTTTTAACAGGTGCGGTTGTAAAAGCTTGTGCGACAGCCTGAATTTTTGGTCGGGGCTGTACGGTTTTCGGCGGCGATACGGGTTTGACAGGTGGTTTCACCTCAACCTGTTTGGGGACGATTCGCGGTTTGGGTTTTTCTATCTTTTTTTCTTCTTTGGGTGGTTCAACTGCTTCTTCGATAATTTCGGCGATTTCTTCTTCTTCGATTACTGGTTCTTCTTCAACGATTTCTTCTTCTTCAATGGGTGTTTCTTCGATGACCTCTTCGGGTTCGATAACAGGTTCGACGTAGGTTTCCACCATAAAGGCGATTTCTTGGGGGGCATCGTCTTTGGGGATGTGTAATTCCCCGCTGGCCTGTCCGATCAGGAACAGGCCGCTAAACAGCAAGATATGCAAAAAACCTGCGGCCCCGATGGGCAACAGGCGTGCCCCGAGCGGGGTGTCCACGACAACCCGCCCGGTGCTTTCGTCCAGCCTATATTGATTAGAAATCAGCATTGATCCGCAGGAAGAATGAACGTCCCGGTTCATTCACCTTTGCGACTGTGTTGTCAAAAGAACTGCTGCGGTTCAAATGGTTGGAATAGGTTTTATCCAGCACGTTTGTCACGCCCAATGCCAGATTAAACGGTTGGAAGGCCCAGATTTTTCCATAAACATCAAAGACAGCATAGCCACCGGTTTTTTCGATGTCCTGACCACTGGTCACTGTCCCGATGTCGGCGCGGTTTTGTTTGGCAGCCGCCCGCATGCGCAAACCGCTCATCCAGTCGGCGGTGCTGTATTCAAGTGCTGCGCCGACTTCCAGCGGTGCAATTTGGGCCAGCGGACGGTTATCTTCGTCATTTTCACCGTATGTGTAAGCCACGTTCAAGGCGAGGTTCAAACCTTCCATCAAATCAATCCCACCGGACAGTTCAAAGCCCATCAAGGTTGCATCGACGTTGCGATAAATATCGGCGTTGTCAGCCAGCAGAATGCCGTCTTGACCCGTGGCGTTATCGCGCAGGATGTAATCACTGACTTTGTTGTAATAAACAGAACCGCCTACGTTCCAGCCGTCATAGGTGGCACTGGTACCCAGTTCAATTTGATGATGTTGTTCCGGGTCGATATCCGGGTTGCCGATCCAACGGCTTGCTGCGGTGGCATGATCACCGGCCATCCCGCGTTCTGTGGCATCTGCGGTGCGCACAACGCGTGACAAGCTGCCGTAGAAGGCGATGTTTTGATCCAGTTCGTGATCATAGCGCAACAAACCACCAATGTTATGTTCGCTCTGGTCGTCCCACTGTTTGCCGTAATACATCTGGTACAGTTGATTGGCGGTACGCCCGGTCCGTGCGGAAACGGTGTTTACCTTGCCTGCATCAACCCCGACATAGTCATAACGAAGCCCGACTTTGACCTTGCTGGCGGACGTTACCTGATAGGTTTTTTCACCAAACAGGCCAATTTGATCGGTGGTCATGCCCGGCCACATATAGGCATGTTCATTCCCGCTGGCATAAATGTTGGTTTGTGCCCCCATGTAACGCAAGGCATCCTGATAGGAGACTTTTAAATCGGCCCCAACGACAAGGTCGTTATTTTCCAACGAGACTGTCCCGCCGTAGATTTGAGTTTCCGAATCGGTCAGCATCCCCATACCGGCGCGGCTGCGCAGGCTGAAGTTATCCATTGTGTGATCGACCTGACTGATATAGGCAGAGGCGTTAATTTGATTGAACAGGCCAAGGTCGCCTTTGTGGGTCAGGGAACTGCGCAAGGCCATCATCTTGGCTTCCGGTGCATCCATGCCAGCCCCGGCATAAAGGGCATCGCTGGTATCATCTAATTGTGCACCAAAAGTGATTTTTGTATCTGCAGTGGCCTGAACACCGACATCCAGTCGCCCGCCATGTTGGTCAAAGCCGGAACGGACTTTTTTGCCATTACCGTCTTCATAAGTGTTGGCGGCTGATTTTTCGATATTGGCACGCACATAGTGACCATCGCCAAGATCAAAGGACCCTTTGATTGCAACGTCACGGGTGTTGCCGTTGCTGTCAATGCCACCTGAAATATTGATGTTTGCCGATTTGCCTTCTGTAAAGGTCGGGGCGTTGCGTTTGGTTTTCACGGTCCCGCCGGAACCACCGCTACCATGTTGGACTGAGGTATAACCTTTTTCCACGATCAATTCGTCGTTGCCATCAATGGACAGGAAGGAGGCAGGCGGGTCCATACGGTTGGGACAGCCGCCTTGAACAAACACGCCATCATCCACGATATTTAACTGGGTCTGTTTTTGACCACGGATAAAGGGATCAATCCCGTGACTGCCCATACGGCTACCGGAGACACCGGGGACAGATTGTAAATAGTCCCCGCCGTCAGCCGCCGGGAAGGTGCTGTCTTCTTCAAAATTCAGGATAATACGCTGGGGTGTTTCGATTTGGTCTTCGGCCAGAACTTCCGGAAGTTTAACGGGATCACCGGCATGGACGGACAAAGGCAGGAACGCACATAAAGCGGCGCCCAGCAATAATTGCTGTTTCATAATTAAGTCTCTTCTTAAAGATAAATGGATATGTGAAACGGATCTTTAAGAAGAAAAAGGTGGTGCCCGTGAAGACGCAATATTACCCCAAACTTGGGTGTCCAAGACGAGGGGCGTCTCCTTATAGGTGATTTTCGATGTGGGTAAGCGTGTAAGGATAACGCCAAGGGCAGGGTCTTTGAGTTGTATAGCAGGTAAAAACGTGCCGCGTAGACACCAGTCACAAACAAAACCGTCTGTTTGTTCGGTTGGGAGGGACGTGTCTTGCTGTTCTGCCAGCATGACCTGACAAATGCTATTGCGAAGGGCAGCTTCGTATTCGCCTTGCTCGCTGTGTTCTGCTGCAAACAGGACAATAGGGGTAAACAATTGAAAAAGAAACGCGATCAGAAGCAGGGCCGAAATATCAGCCTTTCCTGCTTTTTGAAAACGTCTTAACAAATCAATCATTTAGAAACATTCTAGTCAGTGTAATCTTGAGGCTTTTCTTATATATCAATTTTCCCAAATTACAAATAAAAACGCCCTGCCTTTGGTCAAGGCAGGGCGTTTTAAAAGTATCCCGAACAGGAATTGGGGGGCAATTGGGTCCGGGTTACTTTAATCAGGATTTAACGTTCAACAAAGGCGCGTTCAATCACATAATCAGCCGCATCGCCGGTGTGGGCGGAGGCACGGAAACCGAGATCATCCAGAATTTTGCAGGTATCTTCCAGCATGCTCGGGCTGCCGCAGATCATGGCGCGATCCGTTTCCGGATTTAATTGCGGCAAGCCAAGGTCCTGACACAGTTTACCGTTGACGATCAAATCGGTTAGACGGCCCTGATTGCGGAAAGGTTCGCGTGTCACGGTTGGATAATAAACCAGTTTTTCAGCGATCATTTCGCCGAGGTACTCGTGATTGGGCAATTCTTCGTTGATGTAATCCTGATAGGCCAATTCGCTGACGTGGCGCACACCATGAACCAGAATGACTTTGTCAAAACGGTCATAGGTTTCAAAATCACGAATGATGCTCATAAACGGGGCGAGGCCGGTTCCGGTGGCAAACAGGAACAGGTTTTTCGCGGGTGTCAGGTCATCAACAACCAATGTGCCCACCGGTTTTTTGCTGATCAGGATTTTGTCATCTTTTTTCAAGTGTTGCAGGCGTGAGGTCAAAGGCCCGTCCTGAACTTTAATGCTCAAAAATTCCAGATGTTCTTCGTAGTTGGCGCTGGCGATGCTGTAGGCACGCGTTAGCGGTTTACCGTTAACTTCCAGACCGATCATAACAAAGTGACCATTATGGAATCTCAATGCATCCGGACGCGAGGTTTTAAAGCTGAACAGGCTGTCGTTCCAGTGTTTTACTTCTAATACGTCCTCTTGGTAAAAAGCCATTTTTACTCTCTTCGTGTTCGTGATGGTCGGGGTCGTGGGCAAGCCACGCCTGTCCATACATAGGGGGTCTAATCTCAATATTACAGGAACGGTCGAATGTTGTGTCCTGAAATTAAATGCACAATACGCAGTGTTAATTATTTGTCAATTACAAATAATTTTAGTTAAATAGAAAATGTATAAAATTCGCACCCACACCAACGTGTGAACGGCGAATTTGGCCTATTCCTACTATTTTAGTTGGGTTAAGTAAAGTGAATATAAGAACGGTTCTTAGAGTTTTAAATCTCTGCTCAAGAAAAAAAGTGTCCCATCTTTTCATAACGATAAAGAGTATGAGGATATAGTGTTCACTTCTGTGCCCTAATTCTGCCTTGCTCGGGGTGTAGCAGCTTATCCAATTTGTCGTTAATCGAATTTTTTGAGCTATTATCATGCAAGCTGTCTTAATCTTCTCAATCATCGCGCCCCCTATTTTAGCCTTTTTATATGACGTAAAATTTCAAACCGTGATTTCGCGGGGGGAATTCGTTGTTCGTTTTGTGGCGGTCATGGCATTTAATATTATTGCCAGTATGATTATGGAAGAAGCCTTGGCAGGCATGGAAATCATTGTGGTGAATTATCTTCTGACCTTTGCCAGTTCCACATTTATGTATGCGTCCATGATCGGTCGTATCCGTTCAACGGCCTTGCGCCCGGTTGGACGATATTATCTGGTTAATCTGGTTTTGTGCGCAGGTGTCGTGGTGGTCTTTGGCGCCCTTTCTCCCTTGGTTGGGTTTGTGGCGGCATTGGGGATTGTCTTGTTGTTCTGTATCTATCCCCCAAAAAGGGACGAGTTACAAACAAGCGAGGCGGTATAAAAAAAGCCCGCTGTCCTGTTCAGGATCAGCGGGCTTTTTTTATTGATTGTGTCAGCGTTTAGCCAGCAACAGCTTCTTCGTCTTCGTGCTGTTTGACTTCGCCACGGTTACGTTGAACCCATTCTTTGATTTGGCGACGTGCAGCATCAAACGCATCACGGATTGTGACATAGACGTCTTCGTGTGCGTGGTCATCTTTGTGGTTTTTGTTCACAACGATTTCTTCGCCCGGCATGCTGATGTCGAGACGGATGTCATACAGTTTGCCTTTAGTCTGGCTTTTGTGCGGCGCGCTCACGGTGACGCGGCAGCTAACGATTTTGTCAGAATGTTTTTCCAACATTTCTACTTTTTCGCGGATACGCGCTTCGACAGCGTCGGAGTGGTCAACATCGCGAAAAACGATTTGCAAAGGAGACTGCATTTATCTCGTGCCCTAAAAAAAAACTTTACAGATTGCGACCTTGCGTGCCGGAAAACGGCGCAATGGTCAGTGAATTTCCCACTCTCATACCTGCTTATTTTTGATTACGCAACATAAGAGATGCAAGTTTTGCAGATTCTTTATACAAGAAGGGTTGCATACGGGTGTTTTTTTAGACATATCCACCACATCCATTTTCAATATAGGGATATTTAATTTTAGCCATGACCGAAGAAAAACTATCGTTTCAGGCAGAAGTCAGCAAACTTCTGCATATTGTCACCCACTCGTTGTACAGCAATAAAGAGATTTTCCTCAGGGAACTGATCTCTAACGCATCGGATGCGTGCGATAAATTGCGTTATGAAGCGCAAACCGATTCGTCTCTTCTTGATGGTGATTCAGATTTTAAAATCTCGTTGTCGCTTGATAAAGAGGCCAAAATCTTAACGATTGCCGATAACGGTATCGGTATGAACCATGACGACCTGATTAATAATCTGGGTACGATTGCCAAATCCGGCACCGAAGCCTTTTTAAAGGCGGCAGAAGAATCCGGTAAGTCGGATGTGAACTTGATCGGCCAATTTGGGGTCGGGTTCTATTCCTCCTTCATGGTGGCCGAAGAAGTGGTGGTGACCACCCGTAAGGCGGGCGAAGACAAGGCCTGGTCCTGGACCAGCAATGGTGAAGGCGATTATGTGATCGGGGATGCGACACGCGACGGCCACGGCACAACCATTCAATTGAAGATGCGCGAAGATCAAAGCGAATTTTTAGAAGATCATCGCCTGCGCCATATCGTCAAAACCTATTCCGACCACATCAGTATTCCGATTGAGCTCAAAGGCGAAGAAGACGAAACGCTGAATTCTGCCTCTGCCATCTGGACACGTTCGCAAAGCGATGTCAGTGAAGAACAGTATAAAGAGTTCTATCACCATGTGGCCCATGCCTTTGATGAACCGTGGCTGACTTTACATAACCGGGTTGAAGGGGTGATTGAATATACCAACTTGCTGTTCATTCCCGGTTCACGCCCGATGGATTTGTTCACACCGGAACGTAAAAACCACCTGAAGCTATACGTCAATCGTGTGTTTATCACCGATGATTGTGATGAAGTTATCCCGCAATACCTGCGTTTTGTACGCGGTGTTGTCGATAGTGGGGATTTGCCGTTGAATGTGTCACGCGAAATGCTGCAACACAATCCGGTTCTGGCGAAAATCAAAGCCGGTCTCACCAAGAAAATTTTGGGCGAGCTGAAGAAAAAGGCTGAAAAAGACACCGAAGGCTATGTCACATTTTGGGAAAACTTTGGCGCGGTGATGAAAGAAGGCATCTACGAAGATTTTGCCCATAAACAAGACTGTCTGGCCTTGGCTCGTTTCAAATCAACACAGGATGATGATTGGGTTTCCTTGGCGCAATATGTCGAACGCATGAAGGAAGGTCAGGACCAGATTTTCTATATTTCCGGTGATGATATCGATGCCTTGAAGAAATCTCCGCAATTGGAAGGCTTTAAGGCCAAAGGGGTTGAGGTTCTGTTTATGACCGACCCGATCGATGAATTCTGGATCCCCGGTGTCGGTGCTTTTGAAGAAAAGCAATTCCAGTCGATCACCAAAGGTGGGGCTGACCTGTCCAAGATTAAAAAAGACGGGGAAAGCGACGAGGACGCCAAAGAAGAGAGTGCAGATAAAGACGGTGTCGACCGTTTATGCGCTGCTTTTAAGGCCGTATTGGGCGATAGCGTTCAAGAAGTTCGTTCCACG
Source organism: Terasakiella brassicae (assembly GCF_014641495.1). GTDB lineage: Bacteria > Pseudomonadota > Alphaproteobacteria > Rhodospirillales > Terasakiellaceae > Terasakiella > Terasakiella brassicae. The sequence continues at coordinate 54,706 of NZ_BMHV01000009.1, read as the reverse complement.
GACCGTTTGACCGATAGTGCGGTTTGTTTGGTCGCCGGCGAAGGGGCGATGGATCGCAACTTGCAACGCATGTTGAAACAACATGGTCAGGCCGTACCGGACGATGCCCCAATTCTGGAACTGAACCCAACACATAGCTTGATTAAGAAATTGGTTGACCTGTCTGCAGACGGCACCACGCCGACGATTGATGATGCAGCCCATCTTTTACTGGATCAGGCCCGTATTATTGAAGGTGAAACCATTCCCGATATGACGGCTTTTGCCCATCGTATGACATCGGCAATGGAAAAAGGCTTGGTTTAAGCCATGTAAAAAATGGGCCACGAAAGAGTTTTCCTTCGTGGCCCATTCTTTTTATCGATATCTTCTAGCGCCTAGAAGTCTGTGTGCCTTAATGTTTGGAACCGATTTTTTTGCGCATTTGTTCGACGCAACCGGCGAGTTCGTGAGGTGCAATTTTGTCGGATTTTGCGATTAAATGGATAATCGGGTCGTCCAGAAGTTCTTTTAATTTGGGTTCTTGCCCACCGCTACCGTAGGGTCCGATAACGGGAAGCTCGACCTTTTCCTTCGGGGACTTCAGGATATTCAGGCCTAATAGCATAGCTTCCTCCTTCACGATGTGACTAGAACCGATATAGTTTGCAGGAGGCTGGTTTCAAGGCATGCTTTGGTTGAAAGACGCTAATCCAGTTTAAAGGCAGCTACGATTTCAAGGGTTTCAGGGTGTTGTAAAAAAAATCCCTGTCCGATGTTGTTTTTCTTTTGTGCGGATAGGTCAAAGTGACTCTGTCCACCCGACCAAGCGCCAACTTTTTGCAAGGATTGGACAATGTGATAATTGGTCAGGCTGCGCCCGCGATTTTCCCCACGGCGGACTTCGGTTGTGTTTTCTTTCAGGTAATTGATCAGATATGCGTTGAGCGGACTTTCTTGCTTCGGACCGCTGAGGGAGAAACCGTCTGATTTGTATTCAAGGGTAATATCCGTTTGGTTGGCAAGCTCACGTGTGATTGCTTTTAAGATACGATCTTGTTGATTGCCGCTGTCTTGATATCGACCAGACACCACCATTTGAGGCGTATAGACATAACGTAAATTAAAGCTGTGGGCATAATCGCGCTGGCGCTGGGTAAAGGCTGCTTTGGCATGGACATCTTTCCAGCCAATATAATCCCAATAATCCACATGATAGGCCAAGGCAAGCACATCCGGGCGCATGGCAAGCTTCCCTAAAAACGCATCGGCAGGCGGGCAGCTTGAACACCCTTGTGAGGTAAAAAGTTCAACAAGGGCCACCGGCTGGCTGGCATTCACCGGAAAGCTGAAACCGAGAAGAAGGCTGAGGCTCAGAAACGTTGCTTTTTTCATCTGTAGGGGCTTTCATTATGGATCACCCCTCAAGAATAGGTATTGTGCCCTTCACAAGCCAATCACATCATAGTGAACACCCTGCATATGTGCCAAGACCCGTCCTGCCATACCAAAGCCGCCGAGACAGAGAATAACGCCATCCTCAGGTCGTTTGTCTTTTGCGAACGTAAGGGCATGCTCGATATCGTGTGCGGTGTCTTTATATGTGGCGTTCAAGTGGGTGAGGATATGATCTGGTGTGTGCATATCGGCATCAAATTGAAGGGCAATCACATGATGAAATGTCCCTTTTATTGCAGCGAGGTCTTTATCATTTTTAAAAGCACAAATCAGACTGAGGGGACGCTCAGGAAAAGCTGAAACAGCCGTTGCAACGCTTTGGGCGTTATGGGCCACATCCACATAGATCGGTGGATGGGTGGACAGTTTTTGCAACCGTCCCGGCACCTGAACACCATATGTTTCGGGTAAGGTATCCAGCGCAAAATGCTGTTTTAAGGCATGGGCGGCAAGTCGGGCATTGCTGTGCAAGGGATCAAGGGGCGGGCAGGAGAGATCAATATAGGTCACACCGTTGGGTATGCAGTCTTCAAGACCACCAACGGCGCTGAGGAGTGTGTCACCTGCTTTGCAAACAGCGGCTTTTTCGCTTGCAATGGCGTGAAGGTTTTCCCCCAGAATGGCGGTATGTTCCAGATCGATTGAAGTCAAAACCGAAATGGTGCCCGGTGCAATGCGAACTGGATCAAACCGCCCGCCCAATCCGATTTCCATAATGGCGAGATCGACGTTTTGTTCGGCAAAAAAAATTAGGGCGGCAAGGGTCAGGATTTCAAACCGCCCACTTTGTGGAAGGGCGACCGCGTGATTTAAGGCCTGTGTCAGGCAGGCATCGAGGTCTTCATCCGTGATCATGCATCCATTGATCTGGATGCGTTCGTTGACCTGCAATAAATGGGGGGAGGTATAAAGCCCGACAGATTTCCCCAATCCCTGTGCCATTCGGGCCATCAGGTGTGCGGTGGTGCCTTTGCCGTTTGATCCGACAACTTTGATGCTGGGCACCATGTTCAGCCCTTGGCAAAGTTGGGCCATGCGTTCATTAACACCGGGTGGACCGAAACGGGGATGTTGAAGCAGGCGATCTATAGCCGTCATATAAAATAAGCCCGTTTAATCAAGCGCAGATAGGTTTGCGTACCGATAAAATAGATCAATCCCGTTTGGGGTAAATCAAGACCGGATTGCAGGGCGCAAACATCGTTGAAATCCCCTTGATAGGCGACCTGATGTTGTTTTGCCTTTTCATATGACAGAAAGCCACGTTCCCCGGTCAGGATGATTTGGGAGACTGTGGCACCCGTTTTTTGCAACAGGTCCATAATACCATCGAAATCTTTATCATCGGGCAGCGACAGATAAAAATGCACCTGTCCGTTATGATCTTGCATAAGTCGTTGTAGAAAGGCCTCGTCCGCGCTGTCGCGCGCGATCATGCCTTCGTACATCAAAGTCCGGTTGACATCTTGTCGTGTTGCGAAAGACGCACAAGGGATATCGATAATATCAATGGCGCGTCCACGAAAGGCGCGTAAGGCTTCGGTGGCACTTTGGCGGGCCAGCTCGTACCAATGTGGATAGGCAAGGTTGGGTGTCTTTGTGTCACGTGCACCTATGACCAGATGGTCACAGGTTTCTGAAATAGAGAGTTTATCGGCGCGTATATCATCCAGTGTCGGCCCCAGATAATCGCCATGTTCAAAAAAGATAGAGGTCACGACACCGGTATGGGCCGGGATTTGACCGCCTTCGTCAAAACGCACACCGCGCCCGGTTTCAATAACAAACAGATCGACGTTTTCCTCTTTGAACCAGTGCAGGGCAATCAATAAAAACAGACCGTAGGGGGAGAGATAATCAGGTGCCGATGGTATCTTAATTTGTGTCCATATTTTCTCAAAACAGGCAATAAAACGGTCTTGGGGAATTGGCTGTCCGTTAATACGCATGCGATCGGTATGGTCGATTTCTTCAGGCGAAATCACCAGACCCACTTTGCCAAACGGTTCAAGACTGCTGGCACAAAGTCGCGCAACCGTGCCTTTGCCCTTTGACCCGGTGACTTTCAGGATTTTATCGGCGGGTGGGATTAAATCCAGTTGCCGGGCCATATTCAGGATAATATGCGGGTTGCGAACATCGCGGTCCAAACGCCCTTTTAACAAAGGTTTGACCGCAATGTAGCTTTCAAAAATCAGATCAAGTGCGTGATTGTAATTCATAGAAGTTAGCCACAAGACTGAGAGAGCCGCAAATCACGATCCGTCCCGTTTTTTTACGTTCGCGTTTAATCAATTCCAAGGCAAGCGGCAAGTCTTCACAGACCGTTGCCGTTGCCCCGATATCCATGACGTTCAGGGCGAGTCTTTCCGGTTTTTTGCACGGCTGGTTCGGGATGGGAACGGTGTAGACATGATCGACAACATCGGCAATTTCACGAATAAAAGGTTTGCTGTCTTTTCGTTTCAGCATGCCAAGCACAAGATAAAGCGGACGGTCATCCCATTTTTTGAGTTGCCGCCGTAACGCTTTTCCCGCTGCTTCGTTATGGGCACCGTCCAGCCAAATCTCCCATTTCGGATCGAAGGTCGGCAGAACGACACGTTCCAGTCGCCCCGGCCAGTGAACGGAACGCATGGCGTTGTTTAAGGCTTCATCAGGGAAATTGAAGCGGTCTTTCACCAGTTCCAGACAGGCCAAGGCCACACCGGCGTTTTGAACTTGATGAGATCCGATCAGGGCGGGGCGGGGCCATGCACGATCAATGCCTTGCCATCCTTCAAAAATGACCCGTTCGCCTGCTTTTTTAATGAACCATTCGCGCCGTTCGCGATACATCAGCACATTCAGTTGCTTGGCCCGTTCGCGAATGGCGTGATAGGCTTCGTCTTCCTGTTTGGCAATGACAACGGGAACGTCTTTTTTCAAAATCCCGGCCTTATGGCAGGCGATTTCAGCAACGCTTTCCCCCAGAAATTCTTTATGATCCAGTGAGATCGGCGTAATGGCACAGGCGATCGGGGCTTCAATCACATTGGTGGTGTCGCCCAATCCGCCCATTCCGGTTTCCAGCAACAGGACATGGCCTTTGCTGCGGCTAAACGCCAGAAAGGCAGCGGCGGTCATGGCTTCAAATACCGTGAGGGGCGCACCCGCATTGGCATCTATGACTTCTTGAAGAAGGGCGCAATAGATGTCTTCGTCTATTTCATTGCCTGCTAAGTTAACGGTTTCGCGGGCATTGAAAAAATGAGGCGAGGTAAAACTGTGCACCTTGTATCCAACGGATTCAAAAAAGGCGCGTAAAAAAGCGATGGTGGATCCTTTACCGTTGGTGCCTGCAACATGAATGGTGGGCGGCAGTTTTTTCTGCGGATTGTCCAACCGTTCCAGCAGGGTCAAAAATCGCTCAAGCCCCAGATCAATATCTTTGTCATGGAGCTTGGCAATTTCTGAGAGAAGGATATCGCTAGTCAGCTTTATGGTCCTCGTCCTTTTCGTCTTTTTCTTCTGTGCCCGGAAGCGGTTCACTGTCAGGGCGGCGGATATCCGGCGGTGGCGGGATGTCGTTGATGTTATCTTCGACTTCCGGCTCGATCGGTTTATCACCGTGCGCCAGTTCGACCAGATCCCCTGCCGGTTTTGTATGGCGCAACAGGCTGAGAACGTTGATCAGGGTCGGGCGCAGTTCGTGACGGCGCACAACCATATCGACCATGCCGTGTTCATACAAATATTCAGCGGTCTGGAAATCATCGGGCAATTGTTCGCGAATGGTTTGTTCGATCACACGGCGACCGGCAAAACCGATAACAGCGCCGCTTTCAGCAATCGCAATATCGCCCAGCATCGCAAAAGAGGCAGAAACCCCACCCGTTGTCGGATCGGTCAGAACGACGATATAGGGCAAGCCGGCTTCCTTGACACGTTCCACACCGATTGTGGTACGTGCCATTTGCATCAGGGACAGGATGCCTTCTTGCATACGCGCCCCGCCTGAGGCTGGGACAACAATCAAGGCTGCATCTTGTACAATCGCCAGTTTGGAGGCCGCAACCAATCCTTCACCGACAGCCGTTCCCATAGACCCGCCCATATAGGCAAAGTTAAAGGCGGCAATGACCACGTTCTGAGCGCCCATTTTACCATGTGCGACAACAAGGGCATCTTCTTCCTTGGTTTTGCTATTTGCTTCTTTGATGCGGTCTTTATATTTGCGGCGATCACTAAATTTCAACGGGTCTTGTTTGACCTTGGGCAGTTCGGCGCGGGTATATTTTCCATCGTCAAATAACAGTTCCAGCCGCTCTGTGACTGACAGGCGCATATGATGACCGCAATGCTGGCAGACATGATGGTTTTTCGCCAGATCACGGTGGAAAATCATTTGACCGCATTTGGTGCATTTGTGCCAAAGGTTATCGGGGATTTCTTTGGGGCGCACAAGGTCGCGCAGTTTCGGTTTTACGTAGTTTGTTAACCAGTTCATCGATTAAACCCCTTTAAGCTTTGGCGGCGCGTACGCCGTCAGCCAATTCTTGTACATAAGAGAGAACGGCCTCGGACAAGCCCGCTTTGGCCTTGCCGTTTTCGTCCAGATTATCTGCGATCCGCTTGACAATGGCAGAACCGACAACCGCCGCATCACTGAGGCCCGCCATTGTTTTTGCCTGATCGGGCGTGTTGATACCGAAACCGATGGCAACAGGCAAGTCACTATGTTGACGAATGCGTTTGACAGCCGCATCCACATCGGATGTGACGGCGGATGCCGTGCCGGTCACCCCGGTGATGGATACATAATAAATAAAGCCACTGGCCCGATCTGCGATCAATTGCAGGCGGGCATCATCTGCGGTCGGTGTGCAGAGATAAATAAAATCCAAACCGGCCTTTTGGGCGGGAATGGCAAATTCGCGTTCTTCTTCCGGGGGCAGGTCCACAATAATAAACCCGTCAACCCCGGCTTGTGCAGCATCTTTGAGGAAACCGTCCACACCATAAGAATAAATCGGGTTGAAATATCCCATCAGGACAATCGGTGTGTCGTTATCAGCTTGGCGGAATTCACGCACCATCGCCAAAACATTTTTCAGGTTCATACCTGCTGCCAAGGCGCGTTGTGATCCCAATTGAATGGCTGGGCCATCGGCCATCGGGTCGGAAAACGGCATACCCAGTTCAATGACATCGGCACCCGCACCGGGCATGCCCATCAGCAATTTTTTCGATGTGGCAAGGTCCGGGTCACCGGCGGTGATAAAGGTGACAAGCGCGGAACGCCCTTCGGCCTTGAGCTGGTCAAAACGTGTTTTTAATCGGGTCTGGCTCATAATACGGTCCCCATCGCCTTGGCAATCGTGTTGACATCTTTATCGCCGCGCCCGGACATATTGACCACGAGGATTTCATCCTTGGACATTTGTTTGGCAAGCTTTTCAGCCTCAGCTAATGCGTGGGAAGATTCAAGGGCGGGAATAATCCCTTCCAGTTTGGTGCAAAGCTGGAACGCCGCGACCGCTTCGTCATCTTTGATCGAATGATATTCCACCCGTCCGGCATCAAACAGAAAGCTATGTTCCGGCCCAATGCCCGGATAATCCAACCCGGCAGAGATGGAATGTGCTTCGATAATCTGCCCATCGTCATCTTGCAGCAAATAGGTCCGGTTGCCGTGTAACACACCGGGACGCCCCCCTGTCAGGGACGCCGCATGTTCATCGGTATCGACACCATGCCCGGCGGCTTCGACGCCGATAATGCGCACGTCTGTATCATCAAGGAAGGGATAGAACAGACCCATTGCGTTGGACCCGCCACCGACACAGGCCACAAGCATATCAGGCAGGCGGCCTTCCTGTTCCATAATCTGTTCGCGGGCTTCTTCGCCAATGATTTTCTGGAATTCGCGGACCATAACCGGGTAAGGGTGCGGTCCTGCGACCGTGCCGATCAAATAATAGGTATCATGCACATTGGCGACCCAATCGCGCAAAGCTTCGTTCATCGCGTCTTTTAAGGTGCCGGACCCGGCGGTTACCGGGCGAACTTCTGCGCCCAGCAATTTCATGCGAAAGACGTTGGGTTGCTGGCGTTCAATATCGGTTGCGCCCATAAAGACGGTACAGTCCAACCCGAACAGGGCGCAAACGGTTGCGGTTGCCACACCGTGTTGACCTGCACCGGTTTCCGCAATGATGCGTTTTTTACCCATGCGTTTTGCCAGCAGGATTTGACCGATGCAGCTGTTGATTTTATGCGCACCTGTATGGTTCAGGTCTTCGCGTTTGAAATAAACCTTTGCCCCACCGCAATGTTCGGTGAAACGTTCTGCGAAATAAAGCGGGCTGGGGCGACCAACATATTGTTTCAGGTAACCTTGAACTTGGGCCTGAAATTCCGGGTCGTCTTTGACCTCGTTAAAATGTTTTTCAACATCAAGGATCAAGGGCATGAGCGTTTCGGCAACAAAGCGTCCGCCGAAAATACCAAAGCGCCCATCTTCGTCCGGGCCTGCCATAAATGTATTGGGTGTGTTCATCGTTAAACGTGACCTATAAATATTTGCTTGTCTTATAGCGCATGTGGAAAAGGACTGGCAAAGAAAAATGGCGTTTTTTACTCAGCCTTTTACGGCTTTGAGGAAAGCTTCTATCAACTCGGGGCTTTTTACGCCTTTTTCGGCCTCAACCCCGCTGGAAACGTCGACCGCTTTGCACCCGCTTTGTTTCACAGCGTCAAGAACGTTATCCACGGTTAAACCGCCCGCCAGCATCCACGGCACCGTCCATTGGGTATCGCGCAGCAAGGACCAGTCAAAGGCAATGGCGTTTCCGCCCGGACGTGTCGCCCCTTTGGGTGGTTTGGCATCAAATAACAAACGATCCGCCACACCGTCATAGGTCCGCGCTTTTTCCACATCCTCAGTCGTTTCGATGGGCAGGGCTTTCATAACCGGCAGGCCAAAGGTCTGGCGAACCTCTTCCACACGTTCCGGGCTTTCGTCACCATGAAACTGGATCAAATCAAGGCGAACCTGATTAAGCACGCTCATCAATTCGTCATCGCTTGGATTAACGAACAGGCCGACTTTTAAAACATCGGCGTCACCGACCATATCAAAAACTTCTGCGGCCTGTTTGGCACTGACATTGCGCGGGCTGGGCGGGAAAAAGACACACCCCAACAGGTCAGCCCCGGCCTGTATGGCAACATGGGCATCCTCGGGTGTTTTTAATCCACAGATTTTAACGGCTATCGACATGGCGTCCTCTCGTTCTTCCATAGGCGAGTGCCCATAACATAGCGAGTAATCCGCCCCCGATAAAGGTTTTGGCGGTTTCCAAAGTTAAAAAGAGTAAATTCCAGACTAGGGCAGATGCTTCATCCCCCATTGCCAATTGGGTGAAAATCGGCATATGCAGGACAAGGCGCAGGATAAACACGGCGACCCATAAAGGCAAGGCGACCAGCACACTGGCGGCAAACAGGCGGGTGAAATCTTGGCGTAAGGCATGAAATGACATGGCGAACAGGTCACGGGCCGGACGGGGGGTGTCTTCCGCAATTGCAGGCAGAACAAAGGCAAAAACCTGCATGATCCAGCCTAAAAACAAACTGGCGTATAAATGCAGGCTGACCCCGTCCAAGGCCGTAATGCCGCCCATCACCAACACATCGGGTTGATGGAAAAACAAGGGTTGGTCAAACCAGAAGGCAAAGATCGTCAGCGGCATCAATACCAGCACGGAGGCCTTGAAAAAACGCCATTCGCGCATATTCAATTTCGGCAGGAAAGATGTCGCACCTTCAAAGGATCCTTTGAGGACAAAGCGTTGTAATTGTAGCGCATAAAAGGTCCAAAGTGTGAGGATCAGCAGCCATTCAACAACCCGTATCCCGTAAAAAGCTTCGAGTCCCCAGCTTTGCGGCGTGTGCCACAAATTAATGGTGAGCAAAAGTAAAAAGGGAAATAATCCCGCCCGGACAAAGATCATGGGATTGCGAAATAAGACGGCATAAACCCCGTTTACAAGGGCGAAAACCGGCAGTTTGTCGTCTAGTTTTGGGATGTCCAGCATGTTTTAAGGCCTTTTCAGGACAATATTTTCATAGAATTTAGCCAGCACCAGCGACGACCAGAGCATTGAGAAGACAATCAGGACATCTGAAAAAATCAGTTGGGGCAGGCTGGCCCAGAAATTATCCAGTGACGGTGTCAGGTCCGGCACCTGCATCAGGGCAAGGGTAAAGAAAATGACCGGGAAATAACAGAACAGGAATGCTGCAATAATGCGAAACCCGTATCCTGTCGTCCAATTGAAACTGGCTTTAACATTGTCCCAGACCGACCCCGGATGATCCATTGCAAGGGCGGGAAAGGCAAGGCAGATTTTCAGATTGACCCAGAAACCGAGCAACATCCAGATAAACATACCCCCCATATATTCTGGCGGGAGGTATTCGAAAATCTCCGCCATATGCCCCAAAAATGTCAGGCAGAAGGTCAGGAAAAAGAAACGGACGAAAGGACGGTTTGCCCCGTCAGCAACAGCATCGGCATCGCGCAGCAGATAAAACCGGGTGGAAGACACCCCCAGTAAAGCAAGCGCAAATGAATTGGAAATTGTCGACAGCGTTAAGCCGACAACAGGAATTTTGACCAGAAACAACGAGGCAATGGACAAGCACAGCGGCAGGAAAATATATTTGCGAAAAACCTTTGCATTTGCGCGCATAAAGGCCAATGCGTCAAAAACGATGGTCATAATTTGCATTTCCATGTCGGCTTACAGCCCTTCCAGTTCGTGTGCAATTTTTTGGGCGGCTTCCACCGGATCATCGGCTTGAGTGATCGGGCGCCCGATGACTAAAATATCGGCACCTGCGAGAACAGCGTCACGCGGGGTCATCACACGTTTTTGGTCGCCTTTGGCGGCCCATGCCGGGCGAATGCCGGGGACGATCAATTTAAAATCGGGACCACAGGCCGCGCGGATCGGGGCAATTTCTTTGGCAGAACAGACCACACCGTCCAAACCATTGTCTTGGGTCAGTTTAGCAAGGCGCACGACCTGATCTTCGATGGTGTCATTGATACCAATAGCATCGAGATCGTCTTGATCCAGTGCGGTCAGGATCGTCACGGCAATGGTCAGGGGAATACCAGCTTCGCGTCCAGCGTTTGCGGCCTGTTTCAACATTTCCGGTCCGCCTTGGGCATGCACGTTGATAATCTGTGGCGCAATCGGTTTTGCCGCACGAATGGCCCCGGCAACGGTATTGGGAATATCATGAAATTTTAAATCCAGAAAAACCGGCATGCCGACATCGCGAATGGCAGCAACCCCTTGCGGGCCATTGGCGGTAAAAAATTCTTTGCCAACCTTCATTCCCCCGACAAGCCCTTTCAGCTTTTGGGCCAGTTCAACAGCATAGGACACATCGGTTGTATCCAAGGCGACATAAATACGTTCAAAAGCTTTCATCGGTAAGGCTCACTTGATCGAAAAGGGGAACAGAAAGAACGTTTTTTGGCTTAGGGGATTTAGGCATCGATGTCAAAGAAAGAAAGGGGGGAAGAGGGGCTATATCAAAGTCATTTTGTGGAAATCCCAATCTTTACCTTGGCAAAAAGACCGTGTCTGCGTTATGAAAATAGGAGGGCAAGGTGAATTGAGGGAACGATGCGGGTTTTAATTGCAGATGATCATCCGATGTTTCGAAGTGGAATATGCGGGTTGATGGCGCAAGCGTTTGACGGGGTGACATGTACGCAGGTTGGTGAGGGAGAAGCCCTCATGGAAGCATTCGAACAGCCGTATGACCTTGCAATTTTGGACCTGTTCCTCCCCAATTTTGATTACAAGAAAGATCTTCCCGATATTCGACAATCCTATCCGTTGGTTCCTTTGGTGATTGTGTCGATGCTGGATCGTAAAGGTGATATTCAGCAGATTATGGATATGGGGGTAAACGGGTTTGTCTCAAAAAGTTTGGACCCGCAAGACATCAGTGCTCATATTCAGGATGTTTGGGCCGGGGAACGGGTCTTGGCGATGGGGGAGTTTCTGATTGATGTCGATACAGAGGAACGCAAAATTCTGTCGAATTTACCACCGCGCCAACGTGAAGTCCTTGACCTGTTGAGCCAAGGCATGAGCAATAAAGAAATTGCCCGCGTTCTGGATTTATCGCCCTTTACAGTGCGCAGTCATATTTCAGCCCTGATGCGGGCGTTAAATGTCAATTCACGCACCGCTGCGGCATCATGGGCGCATAAAATGGATCAGGACGTTAGCGCCTGATCCGGGCAAGCTGGCTTTCAATCGCGGCGCGCAGGCGGGCCGGTTGAACCGGTTTTGGGATCAATAAAAGACCGCGTGTGTGAATTTCATCAATAATCTTTGGATCGGTTTCACCGGACAGGATAATAAAGGGTACCGGATGGGGACTTTGTTGGTTAATTTGTTCCTGCACATCAAAGGCGGTCACGCCGTTTCCCAATGAAAAATCGCTCAAGACCAGATCGGGTGCATCCGAGGGTTTAACTTCATAAAGCGATTGCGCATAACTGACACGTGCCCCCCAATGGGCGAGCAAGGTTTCGCTGGCCCGCAGGCTGTCAGGGTCGTCATCAACGATGAGGATATGTAAACCGTTTAATGAATTGTTTAACGTGGTTTCAGGCGGTGTCGCAGCTTGTGCATGCCCCAGCTTAAGGCCGGAAACGGTGAAAATGGACCCTTTGATTGAGCTGTGCAAATCAAGGTCTAAGTGTAAAGGTATGCAGAGCTTTTTGACAATGGCAAGACCCAGACCGATGCTGTCTTGTGTCTGGACATGGTCTGGTGTGGTGGCGGCACGTTTAAATTCTTCAAAAATCTGGGTGCGTTCTTTCTGTGCAATTCCCCGACCTTGATCTTTTACATGCAGGTTCAAAGTGTTGGAGGTGTGTGTAATCTCCAGCGTAACAGTGCCTTTGCCGCCATATTTCAAGGCATTGGATAGTAAGTTTTGTACAATCCGGCGCAAGAGGACCGGGTCACTTTCAATCCAGTAAGGGGCGCATTTGATGTGAATGGAGGCCTCGCAAATATCAGCCAATGGCTTGAATTCTTCGGCAATGTTTTTGAGAAAGGCCGCAAGGTCAATCACTTGGGTTTGAAATGTAAAATTCCCGGTTTCCAACAGGCTGATATCCAGCAAAGAGGTGAACATATTGCTGAGGTTGCGAATGGATTGACGCAAATGGGCAACGGTTTTTTGCGCAGCTTCAGGTAACGTACTGTCAGATAGTGTTTCCAGATGCAGCCCCATTGCATGAACCGGTTGGCGCAAATCGTGACTGGCAGAGGCAAGCAGCCGGGTTTTTTCCCGATTGGCCAAACGGGCCTGTGCATTGGCATTTTGAAGCTGGGCAATCAGGTCGAGGTTTTCATTCTTGATAGCAACGTAGTCCATGAAAGAGGCCAAGACGTCCTTGGCCAGTAATAACATCATTAACAAAAAGATCAGCACGAGAACGGCCAATGCAACAAAGTCTCCGCCCAATAGAATAAGTTTGAGGGATAACAGGCCCAGATAGGGAATGCCGTAACAGATAAAGGTCCAGCGAAATAAACCAAGGGATTTGACAGACGCCGCCGTTGATCCGGCTGCAATTGCCATTTGCATGGCAAATGACGCCGGGTCATCTGTCGCAAGGGAAAGATAAAGCATCATCCCCCAACTGGTGCCGACCAGACAGACCAAGGCATTGAGAAAACCAATCCAGCGTGCTTGTTGCGGTATTTCTTCCGGGAGGTCTTTTGCCCATATTTTCATGTACAACAGAAGTCCGGGTGTGAGGACAAGTTCCAGAATCGCCCATGCGATCAGAAGACCCGATGGGAGGGCTGAGGATTTCGTTGCCAAATACAATAAAACGGCAAACGAACTGATATGCCCGATCACAATGGTTTTAGGGGCTTTGGCAAATAGTCGGATTTGTTCAGTCTGCACAGATGTCATTTTGTCAACCTATGGTGTTGTCGGCTGTTAAGTATATCCCTGGATGGAAAAAGTGCATGTTCATTGTGTACTAATTAAGAGATGTATGCTACATGTGTAGCAATTGAGTTAAGGGTAAGAACTCATTAATTTAGCCAAGGTTTTGAAGAAAGAGCAAGTTTTTGCTCTCAGGGGAAATGGTTAGGTCCAACTAGAATGTCTCAAATTAACTTTAAATATATGTGTCGTGCGACAATTTTTGCGGGCATATCTGCGGGGTGTGTCACGTTGGCAAACGCCGAAGATCCAAATGCGCAAAAAACATATCAGAAAGTGGCGCAATCCGTTCAAATGGCGGCCAGCAACAATGTTGAAGGGGCAGCTGTTAATCTGGGGCAAGCTGCGATTGAATATTTTTTACCGGCAATCGGCGAAGATTTGCCCGCATGGGCACAACGTATCGAATTTGAGGCTGAAATACAGGATGACGGCAAACCCTATTGGTCTTTGCTGACTGTGCAACCGCTTTACGAGAGTGAAGGCAAGGAACAAACCGTTTTTACGCAACTCAGTCAAAACCGGTATGAATATCTGGGGACGGACCGTGATGTAACTAACATCGGTTTGGGTTATCGTCAGTTATTAAACGACAATACAATTATGTTAGGGGCGAACACCTTCTTTGATTGGGAATGGAAACGCCGCCATAAACGGTTGGGTATGGGGGTTGAAGCCAAATGGTCCGGTCTGGATTTCGCCAGCAATGCCTATTGGGGGCTTGGCGGGGCAACCTCACACGGCCTGAGCGGCGATACCCGCGAAGAAGTTCTGGACGGCTTCGATGTCGAGCTTGGTCTGCAAATCCCTTACATGCCGTGGGCACGGGTCTATAGCAAACGCTATTTTTGGGAATCCGTTCTCAATACTGAAGATATCAAAGGCTGGACAGCCAGTCTGGAAGCCGACATTCATCAAAACCTGACGGTTGAAGCGGGTTGGCGCGATGACAATTTCAGCGACGATGAAGTCTTTATGAAGCTGAGCTTCAATTTCGGCCCCGGTGGGGGACAGCCCAATCGGCCTGCGGCCTTCAGTTCCTCCTTTATTGCCGATCAGGCATGGGATATGCGCGATATGAGCGAACATAATCTGGATAAAGTACGCCGCGAAAATCGTATTATCGTTGAACGTCGTTCCAGCGGCGTTGTGATTAGTCGCAGCAACTAAGCCGGATCGGAGAAAAAAATGTTAAAATTCACGAACATGTTTTTTGTTTTGTTTGCGTTGTCCTTGGCTTCATCGGCCCATGCGAGTCCGATCACAGGGACGAACTCGGGGCAGGCAACACGTTATGATGTGACGATTACCAAGGTTGAGCTCTGCCAAAGTGCGACATGTACCGCGCCATTCGTTTTGGGGAGTTCGTCCAAAGTTTTTGATATTGCTTCTGCCAGTGTCGGGGAAGAAGTCGGTAAATTTATCGATCTGCAAGGCATTCCGCTTTTTCAAACCTGGTCTCATGTCCGGGTAACCATGTCCACATCCTTTGTGATCAGCGGGGATGACGGCACATGTAAAACAAACGGTGGCAGCGGCGCGCGTGGTGCGTTTTTAGCCGGTGCGGCCTCTGGCGGGGCGGTGTTGCCGGCGACCATGCAGCTTCCCAATCAGGCAACGGTTCAAGCGGTGCCGGGGTTAGGTGGGTTTGATTATTCGACCTATGGCATTACGCAAACAGATGGGGCCAGCCAGTTTACAATGACCATCGCACTTGCATCGCCTTACACCTGTAAAGGTGAGCTCCCGCGTATTGATGTGAAGTTCGATACCTCCCAGGCTTTTGGACATGGTGGTGGTGCCTGTACAGTCACTTTCCCGCAACCACCAACCGTAACCATTACGGCAGAAGATCCTTAAAGTCGGTTCTGTAAATCGGTAAACCCACAAAAATACCCTCGCTTGATCAGAGCGAGGGTATTTTTTTGGATATATCCCGATGATGAAAACGCTGTGGGATATGTCCGAAATCAAGGGCTTTTGTCTTTCAGCGTTAAAGACAAAAGCCGTGTATATAAAGAAAAAGGATTAGCTCGCCATTTCAGCGCGGACCTGTTCACGAAGTTCGTCGATACAGACGCGATTGCCCGCTTTTTCCATATGCCAGAAGGTCCAGCCGTTGCAGGCTTGTGCATTTTGAACACGGGCACCGACCTGATGGATAGATCCCCGGAAATTGGCGGCACTGAGCGTCCCGTCTGCACGGACCTTGGCTTGGTAACGGCCCTTTATATCGGTCAAGGTTGTACCCGGTTCCAGCAGGCCGCGTTCCAGCAATGTGCCGAACGGAATGCGCGGGGCTTGACGTTTGGCCGGTGTGGTGAGTAAGGAGGTATCAACAGTGCCCTTGATCGCCTTGATCCGTTTTTCAGCAACTTTGATATAATCTGTTTCACGTTCCAGACCGATGAAGTTGCGCCCCAGTTTTTTGGCAACAGCCCCTGTTGTGCCGGTGCCGAAGAAAGGATCAAGAACCACATCGCCGGGTTTGCTGGAGGCCATGATCACGCGATAAAGCAGGCTTTCCGGTTTCTGGGTCGGATGTGCTTTTTGTCCGGCATCGTCTTTCAGGCGCTCGCCGCCATTACAGATGGGCAGCAGCCAGTCGGAACGCATTTGCACATCGTCATTGAAGGCTTTCATGGCTTCGTAATTGAAATTGTATTTGGCTTTTTCCGATTTGGAACACCAGATCATTGTTTCATGCGCGTTGGTGAAGCGACGACCCCGGAAATTCGGCATTGGGTTTGTCTTGCGCCAGATAACATCGTTGAGCATCCAATAGCCCAAATCCTGCAAGGTGACACCGACACGGAAAATATTGTGATAAGATCCGATCACCCAAATCGTGCCGTCATCTTTTAAAATGCGGCGTGCGGCTTTCAACCAGGCTTTTGAAAAATCATCGTAAGCCTTGAAGCTGTCGAACTGGTCCCAATGATCATCGCAGGCGTCAACCTTGGTATTGTTGGGGCGGTGCAGGTCACCACCGAGTTGCAGGTTATAGGGCGGATCCGCAAAAATCAGATCAACAGATTTTTCCGGAAGGCTGTTCATCATCTCAATACAATCACCTTGCAAGATCTGATTCAGCGGTAAAGTTTGTAGCGTTTTCATAAGAGCGAATCTACGGCGAATCGGGTAAAAAAAGTCTTAACGGCTACAAAGTTTTTTATTAATAACTTATTGATTCTAAATAAAAATTTACCTTTTGTTAACGAATGTATCAAAGCATGAAAAAGCCCGCAGAAACACACGGTTTTGCGGGCTTAGAGATTGTTTGGTTTGTGTATTTTTATTACTTGGCGACAATCGGGCTAAGGCCGTGTTTTTTGGCAGAATCTGCCAGCCGCCCGTCTTTCTTAACGGTTTGCAGGAATTCATTGACCTTTACCAACCAGGCAGGTTCCCCTTTGGGGACGGCATAGGCATAAGGTGTCGGGGCCAATGCTTTTTTCGGCTCCATCAAATGTGCCCAGGTGGTGAGGGATGCCATGCGCCGACCATAGGGAAAATCAGTCATAAAGACATCGGCGCGTCCAGCTTCGACTTCCTGTTCACGGGCTTTGAAGCTATCTACAACGGAAAGTTCGGCCTTTTTCAGATAGTCCCGCATGACCGGTTCCATATAGGTTCCTTTTTGAACCACAACAATGTGACCGTCTTGATCAATATCTTCCCAATGTTTGATCGTCGGGTTGGATTTCATAGAAACCGCATAAATCCCGCTGATCAAGTGTGGTTCGGAAAAATCCATAAAGGGTTTGCGATCTTCACGCACGCCCACACCATGCATGGAAATATCACAGGCGTCATTGGTCATATTCTCTTTGATTTTACCAAAAGAGCTATCGACAAATTTAAGGTTTACCTTCAGATACTTGGCAAATTCATGCGCCATATCAATGTCGATACCTTCCAGTTCCCCCGTTCTGGGATTGCGATAGGAAATGGCAAAGTATCCCGGCCAGATACAAACGCGCAGTTCATTGTTTTTTTGAATTTTTTCCAGTCGGTCTGCGGCATAAGAGTTTGCAGGCATTGTAAGAAGTGTAAATAAAATCACACTCACAATTATACGCAACATTTTCGTAATTCCCCCTCGAAATTAGCTGGTCATTAGTAATTCAGGGTTTAATGTGAAGCAAGTTGTAACTTTTATAATTACTGATATCGTGGTGTTTCTTTAAATATTTGTATATAGAATAAATACAAAAATATATTTTCGGGAAAGTGGGTCTCTTGGCATCGAAGAAGTATCGTATATTTAAAAGACACCGTCCGCCTTTTCTGCGCTATACGATTATTTCGTTTGGGGTATTGGGGCTGGTGATTTCGATGCTTTGGATCAGTTTTCAGGCTTCGATTGCCGAACGCGACAACCTCAGTAAGCTTTATGCACGTATGATCGAAAGCAGTATCACGCGCATGGTTGAAGCGGTTGAAAATAACCTGTTCGGAATTTTACAGGATTTGGAACTGGAAGAAGGTGACATTGATTTCGCCATTTATGAGCGGCGCATTGATAACCTAATTCGATTTGCGCCTCATATCCGGCAGATTATTCTTCTGCGCGGGGATGATGTTCTGTTTAACAGCAATATGCGCAGCCCTGCCAAGATTGATCTTGCACGTTTAAATTTTCCTGAGGAATTGTCGAATGCATTGTCATTGGGCATACAAATCGGTGATACCGTTCATGGACGTTTTTTACCGGAAGTCGGTGATGTCACGTCGAAATCCTCACCGCGCAAGCTGATCCCGTTACTCTTAAGTCTCAAAAACAATCCGCCGGAGGCGACCTATCGGGTTTTGGTGGGGATGAATGCACATTATCTGGATCGTCTGTTTAAGACAACCGATCTGGGGGACCGTGATAGCTATGCTTTATTGCGTGCCGATGGGACCATCCTTTTATCCAGAGGGCGCGAAAGTACGAGTCTGCATGTCATTCAAAAAGCGATTTCCAGCTTCAAAGAAGGGCGTGATGAAAGTCATCTGAAAGAACAAGACGGCGGGTTTGAAAAAAGTAAAACGACAATCCGTTTTTCCAGCAAATACCCCTTGGGCATTGTGGTCAGTGTCGATCATGGGGCAACATTTAGCAATTGGCTGGATGAAAACAAAATTCTGATTTTGGCCCTTTTTCTTGCCACGCTGGGTGTCTTGTTTATTGCGTTCTGGCTTTATATGGATTTGCAGCGTTCGAAAATTTTACGCAAAGAAATTCGCCTGTTGTCGTCGGCTGTCCAGCAATCTCCGGTATCTTTTTTAATTACGGATAAACAAGGCGTCATTCATTATGCCAACCCGGCGTTTGAGAAACTTTACGGCTATTCAAGGGCCGAGTATATCGGTCAGCACCCTTCAATTATCAAAAGTGGATTAGCATCAGAAGAGGTTTATAAAAACTTATGGGACAGCATCAACCGGGGCGAGACATGGCAAGGAGAGTTTATCAATAAAACCAAGCAAGGCCGGTTGATCCCGACATCGAGCGCGATTTCACCTGTCATTGATGACGATGGTAATTTTGATTATCTGGTCGGTGCGCTGATGGATATTTCTGTGCAAAAAGCCTTGCAGGAAAAAGCCTTGGCCGCGTCTCGTGAAGCACAGTTGGCAAGCGAAGCCAAGTCGCATTTTCTGGCAACGATGAGCCACGAATTACGTACCCCCATGACCGGGATCAACGGGATTATCGAACTTTTGCAATCAAATCAATGTAACCCGCAACAAGTTTCTGACCTTTTGGATGATCTGGGCAGTTCCTCCAACGCCTTGATGATGTTGTTGAATGATATTCTTGATTTGTCGAAAATCGAGGCCGGAAAGCTACAAATTGAACTTTTACCCTGTAATCCCGGTGCCATTATTGAAAATGTGCTGCATTTGTTTCGGGAAACAGCGCAAGCCAAAGGCATGGAACTGGTTTCAAATGCCCAAGAATATAGCGATATCTGGGTGAAAACAGATGGTTTGCGATTGCGCCAAATTGTATCCAATCTGGTGAGCAATGCGGTTAAGTTTACGGAAATAGGCCATGTGCGGGTGAACCTGCGCATCACTCCCTTGGTGGCGGGCAAGGTTTCTCTGAAAATTGTGGTGGAAGATACGGGTATCGGCATGACTCCGCAACAAGTGGATACCGTGTTTCAACCCTTTACGCAGGCGGATGCATCGACAACGCGCAAGTATGGTGGAACGGGGCTTGGGTTGACGATTACACAACAGTTATGTCAACTCCTTGGTGGTCGTTTAACAATCAAGAGTGCGCTGAATTCAGGTTCGACCTTCGCCGTAGATATACCCGTTGATCAGGTGCATGCCCCTCATGGGGATGCATCTCGGGATGTGGATATAGGCTCGCTTCAAATGTTGTTGGCCGAAGACAATAGGGTTAATCAAAAAGTTGTTTCGACCCTTCTGCGACAAAAAGGGCATACGGTTGATATTGTTTCAAATGGTCAGGAAGCCGTCGAGATTGCGCAGCAAAAGAAGTTTGATATCATTCTCATGGACATGCAAATGCCGGTGATGGATGGCGTTGAGGCCATTTCACATATCCGAAAGGAACAGGGCCTTAATTATACAACGGCCATTTTTGCATTTACGGCCGATGCGTTCCCCGAACATCGGGGCAAATATTTGGAAGCCGGTGCAAATGACGTGGTGACCAAGCCCTTGAACTGGGTGCAGTTACACGAAAAACTCACGGAAGTCTTTCGGGCACGTGTGAAATGAATTAAATAAAAAACGGCGCTGTTTTCAGCGCCCAGATTATTGACAAAGCCCCTAAACTGTCATCCCCGACCCTGATCGGGGATCCATGTTTATCGCATGAGTAATGTTTAACTCATTGATTTTAAATGGATCCCGTATCAAGTGCGATGAATTATTTTGCACCCGTTGGAATTGGGCCGAGGATCATAATCATCTGGCGGCCTTCCATCTTCGGCTGATGTTCGACTTTTGCGATTTCTGTCGTGTCGGCTTTCACGCGGTTGAGAACTTCCATCCCCAATTCCTGGTGAGCCATTTCACGTCCACGATAGCGCAAGGTAATCTTTACCTTATCGCCACTTTCCAGGAATTTGACGACATTGCGCATCTTGACTTCATAGTCGTGTTGATCAATGCCGGGTCGCATTTTGATCTCTTTGACCTGAACGACTTTCTGTTTTTTCTTGGCTTCAGCTTTTCGTTTCTGAGCTTCATATTTGTATTTCCCTGAATCCAGGATTTTACAAACAGGCGGCTCGGCATTGGGCGACACTTCGATCAGGTCGATGCCTGCCTTTTGTGCGCGTTTCAGTGCCTCATCAATTGAGACAACGCCAACCATTTCACCATTCTCATCTACGAGCCGAACTTGCGGAGCGCGGATTTCTTTATTGACGCGAGGACCATCTTGGGCCAGTTGCGCCTTCATCGGACGACGAGCTATTGAAATTCTCCTATATCTTGCTACGCCAAAAAAACGAAGAAGGGCCGCCCTATTTACCGGTCGGGCGGGCCGCTTCGCTCACTAGTTTATCTACCGCTTCGTCAAGTGCAAGAATTTCTTGCGTTTTTCCACCCAAACGGCGCATGGCAACGCTGCGATTTTCGACTTCTTTGCCACCGACGACCAGAATAACTGGCACTTTTGCATGGGAATGTTCGCGGATTTTATAGTTGATACTTTCATTACGGAAGTCCGTTTCACAAGACAAACCGTGCTGTTTAAGCGTATCGCACACGTCCTGAGCATAATCGTTATGATCACTTGTGATGGAGGCAACGACAACTTGCTGCGGTGCCAGCCATAACGGGAAGCGTCCGGCGAAGTTTTCGATCAAAATGCCGATAAAACGCTCGAAGGATCCGAGAATCGCACGGTGTAACATCACGGGGCGGTGTTTTTGTCCGTCTTCACCGATGTAATCCGCATCCAGTCGTTCCGGTAAAACGAAATCAACCTGCAGGGTACCGCATTGCCAATCCCGACCAATGGCATCGCGCAGAACGAATTCCAGTTTCGGACCGTAGAACGCGCCTTCACCCGGGTTCAATGTCCATTCCAGACCGGCCGCTTCGGTTGCTTCTTTCAAAGCATTTTCGGCCTTGTCCCATGTTTCGTCGGAACCGGCCCGTACGTCTGGTCGGTCAGAAAATTTAACTTTGACCTCTTCAAAACCGAAATCTTTATAAACGGATTTGAGAAGGTCACAGAAAATCTTGGTTTCAGAAATAATCTGATCCGGGCTACAGAAAATATGCGCATCATCCTGTGTAAAGGAACGCACGCGCATCAAGCCGTGCAAGGCACCAGATGGTTCGTTACGGAAGCAAGAACCGAATTCCGCCATACGTAACGGCAGGTCACGGTAGGATTTCAAACCTTGGTTAAAGATCTGGACGTGACAGGGACAGTTCATCGGTTTGATGGCGAGAACTTTGTCTTCAGCCCCGGTGATGAACATATTTTCACGGAATTTTTCCCAGTGACCGGAATCTTCCCATAGTTTACGGTCCACCATTTGCGGTGTGTTGACTTCAACGTAGCCTGCGTTTTCCAGACGATCACGCATGTAGCCCTGAACGGTGCGATAGATTTTCCAGCCGTGCGGGTGCCAAAAGACGGAACCGACAGCCTCTTCCTGAAAATGGAACAGGCCCATTTCCTTACCGAGTTTACGGTGGTCACGTTTTTCGGCTTCTTCCAGCATATGCAAGTATTGGCGCAGGGCTTTTTTATCTGTCCAGGCTGTCCCGTAGATACGTTGCAACATCTCGTTATTGGAATCGCCACGCCAATAGGCGCCCGCCACTTTCATCAGTTTGAACGCCTTGCCCAGTTTGCCGGTTGACGGCAGGTGCGGGCCGCGACATACATCGAACCAGTCGCCTTGACGATAGACGGTGACATCTTCGCCTTCTGGGATGCTTTCGATAATCTCGGCCTTATAATGTTCGCCCATTTCTTTGAACTTGGCGATGAGTTCGTTGCGTTCCCAGACTTCGCGCTCGATGGGGAGATCGCGGTCCACGATGTCTTCCATACGCTTTTCGATCTTTTCCAGATCGTCCGGGCTGAACGGTTTGTCGGTTGCAAAGTCGTAGTAATAGCCGTTTTCAATCGCCGGGCCGATGGTGACCTGAACATTGTCGAACAGTTCCTGTACGGCCTGTGCCATGACGTGAGCGGCATCGTGGCGCAAAAGTTCCAGTGCGTCTTCGTCTTTGGCCGTGACAATGGACATCTCGCAATCTTGCGTGATCGTCAAAGACAGGTCTTTCATTTCGCCATTGATGCGCACAGCCAAGGCAGCCTTGGCCAAGCCCGCACCAATGTCGGCAGCCACTTGGGCGCCGGTGACAGAACCGTCGAATTCACGTTTAGAGCCATCGGGCAAAGTAATCGCGACCATTGATCTCGCACTCACTCTTTAAAATAAGAAATTAACATCAAGAGGGGCAAATTAGCGAGATTGTGCGGTGTGTCAAGGTAAACCGTACCTTGCGGATAATAAGCTAATGCCCTGCACCTTATTTGCACAGAAGAAAGGGCAGGGCATTTTTATCTAGCTGAGCAACAACTTGTCATCGTCGATTTCTTCGCCGCGTACTTTTTCAAACATATGCAGCAGGTCTTCGACTTTCATATTTTTGCGTTGATCGCCTTCCACATCCAGAACAACGCGGCCTTCGTGCAACATGACGGTTCGTTGACCGTGATCAAGAGCTTGTCGCATGGAATGGGTGACCATCATGGTCGTCAGTTGGCCTTCGTTGACCAGTTTTTCGGTCAGTTCAAGCACGAAAGCGGCTGTTTTGGGGTCAAGGGCAGCGGTATGTTCATCCAGCAAAAGGATTTTCATCGGATTCAATGTCGCCATGACAAGGCTAACGGCTTGACGTTGCCCACCGGACAGCAGGCCCATTTTGTCTTCAAGACGATTTTCAAGGCCAAGACCAAGGACGGAGATTTTTTCGCGGAATAATTCACGACGTTCTGCGGTGACCGCGTGGGAAAAACCACGCTTTTGACCGCGCCCGGAAGCCAAAGCGAGATTTTCTTCGATGGTCAGGCTTTCACATGTTCCGGCCATCGGGTCCTGAAAAACGCGGGCGACCAGACCGGAACGCTGTGCCGTTGACCAGTTGGTAACATCCTGTTCATCGATTTTAACCGAGCCTGCGTCCGCTTTAATCTCACCCGCTAACACATTCAGGAAAGTGGATTTCCCCGCCCCGTTTGATCCGATCACGGTGACAAACTGGCTTTCGGGGATTTGCAGGTTCATGCCGCGCAGGGCTTTGTTTTCAATGGCGCTACCCGGATTGAAGACGACTTGAATGTCTTTTGCTTCGATCATTGGCCGGCTCCTTTCACGGATTTACGTTTTGCCCATTTTTGGCGTGCGCCGGGTAATGTCATGGCGAGAACCACGAGAACGGCGGTGACGAGTTTCAGGTCTTGGGCTTGCAAACCGATAAAGTCGGCGTTCAGGGCAACGGCAACAACAACGCGATACAGGATTGATCCGATCACGCAGCCGATTGTTGCTAAAATGATGGTGCGCGTCGAAAAGGTTGCTTCGCCCAGAATAACGGCGGCCAGCCCGACGACAATCACACCGACACCCATTGTAATATCAGCCCCGCCTTGAATTTGGGCAAACAAGGCACCGGCCAAGGCAACCATTGCGTTGCTCAGTGCAATACCGACCAGTTTCATTTTACCGGTATTGATGCCTTGTGCGGCTGCCATACGTCCATTGACACCTGTGGCCCGCATACCAAGCCCGGTTTCCGAAGACAGGAATAAATTTAACAAAATCAGCAAGACAACGATAACGGCGAATAAAACAATGGGGGTGACCCAATAATAAGGCAGGTCGATCAGTTTTTCGAACGGGGTAAAGACGGTTTCTTCCCCCAGCAAGGCCTGGTTGGGTTTGCCCATGATGCGCAAATTCACCGAATAAAGCGCGATCATGGTCAGTATACTGGCAAGAAGGTGCAAAATGCCGAGTCTTACGTTCAACCATGCCGTGACCAGTCCGGCCAATGCCCCGGCAATAATCGCCCCCAGAAGGGACAGAAAAGGATTGACGCCCGCAACGATCAGGGTTGCACTTGTGGCTGCCCCCATAGGCAGACTGCCGTCAACCGTCAAATCGGGAAAATCAAGAACGCGGAAACTAATAAATACCCCAAGCGCGACAATACCGAACAGGAGGCCGGTTTCTATTGCACCGAGAAAGGCGATTAAACTCATACCAGAACCTTACATCTATATAGTATGATCCGCCGCCCTCAAGGATGAAGGCAGCGGATCAATCAGAACAGGTCGTGAAATCAAGAAAGATTATTCAACGACTTTTGCGGCCTTTTTAACCATTTGTTCGTCGAAAGTCAGCCCCATTTGTTTGGCTGTCCCCAGATTGATGTGCAAATTGGTTTTATCCACGCCTTGAACATCGATATCACCAGCTTTTTTGCCTTTCAGAACATCCAGAACGATCTGGCCTGTTTGACGCCCGATGTCGTAATAGTCAAAACCAAGGGCGGCTGCCGCGCCGCGCTCAACCGAACCCGTATCGCCAGCAAAGACCGGGATTTGGGCATCGATACCAACTTTGACAACGGATTCAAATGCGCTGACGATGGTGTTGTCGGTTGTGACATAGATCGCATCGACTTTACCGACGAGGCTGCGAACGGCCATCAAAACGTCACCACTGGAGGGGGCAGAGGCCGTGACAACATTGATGCCTTTGCTTTCGGCAATTTTTTTGAAGTTTTCGACCAGAACAACGGCGTTGGTTTCACCCGGATTGTAGGGAACACCAATGGTTTTTGCGTTCGGCAGAGCATCTGTGATGAGTTGCAGGTGTTTTTCCAGCGGTAACATATCGCTGACCCCGGTGACAGAACCGCCGGACGCTTTCCATGATTTAACGAGTTTGGCGGCAACCGGGTCGGTTACGGCAGAAAAGACAATAGGGATCGTGCCGCGCGCAGAAGCTACAGCAGCTTGTGCAGACGGGGTGGCGATAGCAACGATCACGTCAGGGTTTTCGCCAACGAATTTTTTGGCGATTTGCCCGGCAATGCCGACATCGCCTTGTGCACTTTGGAATTCCCAGTTCAGGTTCTCACCCACTTTATAGCCATTTTCACCCAAAACGTCTTTGACGCCTTTGCGCACAGCGTCCAAGGCGGGGTGTTCGACGATTGCAGTGATTTTAACGGTTTTGCTGTCGGCTTGGGCAACAGCGGGGAAAAGAGCGCTGACACCGATGTAAGCGGCAGTTGCAAAAGCGCCGAGAATTTTTTTGTTGAACATAGCAGTCCCTGCTTTTCAGTTTGAAACGAAGTGGATGGTTAGGGTGAACCCCTAGTATTCTGCCCTAAAAGGCCAGAGTTGGTACTAAGTTAATTTAATCATGCCACATTACAATTTTTATTTTCTCTGTTGAGTGAAAATTTACAGTTTGTGCGGGTTTTAAGGGGGGAATAAGCGTGTGTACACCTCAAAACCTGACCGAACAGTCGAAGTTATGACGAATCCGGCGATTTGATATCCCCGCAAAAGATATTTTGAGAATTGATCTGCAAAAAAAAGGCAGGGCAGCAAAATAACTAAATTATATTTCTGTAATGTAAATTGTGCATCTGCGAGGGTGCATTGCAAGAAAACTCAACCGTTTCAGGTGAGTTTCTCTTTCTTTTAAGTTTTTATATTTTGATAAAAATCGGTAAGACCAGCAGAAACCTGCGATAAAATGCAGAAATCGGTATTTTGATACTGGATTATTAGATTAAATCGGTATATGGCAAGGGGGCAGATTTAATGACCCAATTTCATATTGGGCGGGGAGAAAAAAATGTCTGAACATATTTATGAGCGGATCAAGAAAGATCCGCGATTTAGTGACTTGCAAAAACGTCGGGGACGTTTTGCTCTTATTTTGTCTATCCTTGTTTTGACCGTTTATTACGGTTTTATCATGGTTGTTGCCTTTGCCCCTGAAAAGCTGGCGACACCGTTGGCGGAAGGCATGACGACAAGCATTGGCATACCGATCGGGGCAGCGATTATTATTTTGGCATGGTTGAGCACAGGGATTTATGTGCGCCGTGCCAACAGCGAGTTTGACAGCCTCAACAAACAGATTGTGGAGGATGCAAGCAAATGAGTTTGAACCGTATTTTGACCATATCCGGTCTTTTTGCCCTTATGTTGCTTGCTGGCGACCCGGCATGGGCCGCTGGTGCGATTGAAGGCGAAGTTACGAAACAGCCGGTCAATCTTTCTGCGATTTCCATGTTCGTGATTTTCGTTTGTATTACCTTGGGGATTACATACTGGGCGGCACGCCGTACAAAATCGGCAAAAGATTTCTATACTGCTGGTGGCGGGATCACGGGGTTCCAGAACGGTCTTGCGATTGCAGGGGACTATATGTCTGCGGCAACTTTGCTGGGTCTATCTGGTCTGGTGTTTGCCAAAGGCTATGACGGTTTTGTTTATTCCATCGGTTTTTTGGTCGGTTGGCCGATCATCCTGTTTATGATGGCGGAACGTTTGCGTAATCTTGGCAAATTTACGTTTGCTGATATCTGTTCTTTCCGTTTGCAACAAACACCGATCCGTTCTTTGGCGGCTTCCGGTGCGTTGTCGGTTGTTGTTTTGTACCTTATCGCGCAGATGGTGGGTGCCGGTAAACTGATCCAATTGCTGTTTGGTCTGGACTATGCTTATGCCGTTGTTCTCGTCGGTATTATGATGATGGTCTATGTGACGTTTGGTGGCATGATTGCAACCACATGGGTGCAGATCATCAAGGCCTGCCTGTTGCTGTTCGGTGGTACGTTCATGGTTGTGATGGCCATGTCCCAGTTCGGCTTTAATTTCGAAGCACTGGCAACCAAGGCAACAGAAGTTCACAAATCCGGTATTTCCTTGATGGCACCGGGCGGTTTGTTGGCGGATCCTGTTTCTGCGATTTCATTGGGCTTGGCCCTGATGTTCGGGACAGCCGGTTTGCCGCATATCCTGATGCGTTTCTTTACGGTAACGGACGCGAAAGAAGCCCGTAAATCTGTGTTCTACGCAACCGGGTTTATCGGTTATTTCTTCATGGTTGTTTGTACGATGGGCCTGTGTGCGATTGTTATCGTTGGCACGGATTCTAGCTTCTATGATGCAGCCGGTAAATTGCTGGGTGGTGGCAATATGGCGGCGATGCACCTTGCACAAGCGGTTGGCGGTGACTTGTTCTTCGGCTTTATTTCAGCTGTTGCCTTCGCAACAATCCTTGCGGTTGTGTCCGGTCTGGCTTTGGCTGGGGCGTCTGCGATTTCACACGATCTGTATGCTTCTGTCTTCAAAAAGGGTAAAGCAACAGAACAACAGGAAATCCGCGTTTCTCGTATTGCAACCATCTGTCTTGGTCTATTGGCCATCGTTTTGGGGATTGCGTTTGAGAAACAGAACATTGCCTTCATGGTTGGTTTGGCCTTCGGTATTGCCGGTTCTGCCAACTTCCCGGTTCTGATCCTGTCTATGTACTGGAAAGGTTTGACCACGCGCGGTGCGTTCATCGGTGGCTTTATCGGCCTGTTGACAGCATTGATCTTGGTGATCCTGTCCCCGACCATCTGGGTGAGCATCTTCGGTTTTGAAGAAGCAATTTTCCCGTACAATCACCCGGCTCTGTTCTCTATGACAACGGCATTCCTTGCGATCTATGTTTTCTCGAAACTGGATAATTCTGAACAAGCCCGTAAAGAAGCAGACCTGTTTGACTCACAATCTGTTCGTTCACAAACAGGTGTGGGTGCAGAAGGTGCCTCTGCCCACTAAAATGGGTACAATAGATCGAAAGGGATGCGACCCATGTCTTTCGATCTCTAGACTTGTCAAACTTGAAGTCCTGAAAGGGGAGGGAAATTTCAGCCCTTCCTTTTCGGGATTTTTCTTGTGAAAGCGATCACACGATGACCGAGTTTTTTAATTTTGATTTTCCGCCTTTCAACCTGTTGACCCCGTCTGAACGCGATAAGTTCAGCGAGGCGCTGGATATCGGCTACTTTCAGGAAGGCGAGGTTCTGATTGAACCGAACAAGGATATCCAGTCCCTTTTCATTTTAATTAAAGGCATTGTCCATGAAACACAGGACGGGGAAACCCTGAATGTGCATGGCGAACATGATGTGTTTGGTGCCCGTTGGCTGATTGAGGGAAAACGTTCCAGTACCTTTACGGTGGTGGAAGAGGCCTTGATCTATTTGCTGCCCGCTGCCCTGTTTGAAGATATTTTGAAACAGAATGAAGATTTTCATAGTTTCTTTTTTAAATCCATCCGTGACAAAGTGAACATGACCCCGGCGCGGGCCTCCAGTTACACAGCCAGCCCCTTGTTGGCAACACCTGTGCAAAAAGTTGTCCCGCACCCTTTATCAATTGCAGCCAGTGCACCGATGTCGGATGCGGCGCGTTTGATGCGTGATCATGCGACGACATCTATTTTGGTGACGGATCGCCAAAACGAGGTATGCGGGCTGATTACATCCTCAAAACTGCGTGACAGTGCTTTGATTGACGGCATACCGGCCCAAACCCCTGTTGGGGATGTTTGTCTAATTGATTTAATCGGGGTAAACCAGCAAGACCCCATGAGCCATGCCATGATTACAATGGTGAAGCATAAGATTAACCGGGTTGTTGTGCGGGATGGCGACCATATTACGGGGGTGTTGGAACTGACCGATTTGCTCAGTTTCTTGTCCAACCATTCCTATTTGTTGTTTTTGCAGGTGGAACGCGCACAAAATCTGTCAGAATTAAAAGATGTGGTCAGTGGGATTAACGATCTGGTTTGCTTGCTGCATGATAGCGGAACCAGTATTGCGATTATTACGCGTTTGGTGTCCGAGGTAAATCAGCGTGTCTTTACCAAGTTGACGCACTTCATTGCCCCAAAGGGGATGATGGAAAATACGTGCCTGATTATTATGGGCAGTGAAGGGCGGCGCGAGCAGGTTTTGCGTACCGATCAGGATAATGCGCTGATTATTCGCGATGGATATGATGTGGACACTGTGCGTGCCTTTGGTCAAAAGTTTTCAGAAGTGTTGGACAGTTTTGGCTTTCCACCTTGTCCCGGTCATATGATGGTGTCCAACCCGGACTGGTGCATGAGCCTGAGTGAGTATAAGCGCAAAATTTTCCAATGGATCAATCAACCGGATGAAAACAGCATGATTGGCTTGTCGGCCTTTGTCGATGCGGTATCTGCCTGTGGGGATAAGAATTTATTGCGCGAGGCCAAAGAATATTTTCATCAGGTTCTCAGCGACCATGATGGATTTTATGCCATGTTTGCCGCCCCGATTGTGTCGTTTGATACACCATTGGGCATGTTTCACCGTTTGAAAGTCGAAAAGGGCGAGCATGAAGGCGAGATGGATTTGAAAAAAGGTGGAATTTTCACCATCGTTCACGGTGCGCGCGTTTTGGCGATCAAGCATAAAATCCATACCACCAACACCTTGCGTCGCATTTCGGCCTTGGCAGAAGCAGGTGTCCTTGATAAGCGGTTTGGCGAAGACTTAATTGATGCCTTTGAATTTTTGCGGGGACTAAAATTAAAAGCCTCGTTCAATGCGGATGGGGAATTTAAAGGGGCGACTAATTTTGTGCGGATCAAGAGTTTGCACAAGCTGGAAAAAGACCTTCTCAAAGATTCCTTGCAGTTGGTGAAAGAATTTAAAAACGTGGTCAGTCATCATTTCAATCTGGGACATTTTTAATCATGTGGCAGAGGTTAAAACGGGCATGGATGAAAAAGCGGTTGCAAGACCCGTCTTATGGTTTCCTTTTTGAAGAAGAGCCGGAAAATGAATATGTCTGCTTTGATCTGGAGACCACCAATCTGGATCCGCGCATGGCACAAATTTTATCAATCGGGGCGGTGCGTATCCGCGATCACCGTGTGCTGAGTAGCCAAAAATTTTATCTGGAAGTCCGCGCCGAAGGTAATTTTGATGAAGAGGCGATCAAGGTGCATCGTATTCGTAAAACCGATGCAAAAAAAGGCCATTGCGTACAGGATGCGGTTAAGCAATTGGTGGAATTTATCGGTTCTCGTCCTATTGTTGGTTATTACCTGGAATTTGATGTTGCGGTGGTCAATCGATATTTGAAGGATATGATCGGCATTGGCCTACCTAATCGTCAAATTGAAGTTTCCGCCCAATATTATGATTGGCAAACGCGCGGGGATATCGACCGCTATGTTGATTTGAGTTTCGAAAATATTCGAAAGACACTCGATCTTCCCGCGTTACCAGCGCATAACGCGGTTCATGATGCCTTGATGACGGCCCTGTGTTTCGTGAAACTCAAACACCAAACCATGTCGGCCTGGCGCAGAGGTCACGAAAAACAGTTGAATTGAGGTATCGCCTAATTTTTAAGCGCGGCGATAAAATCATGGCTGGAACTTGAAATGCTTTCGCTTAACCCTTTGATGGATTGCACTTGTGTGCTGGCATTTTGTGCCAAGTTCAGCAGGTCTGCCGATGCGTTGCCCATTCCTGCAATGTCCTGTCCGATATGGGCAAAGGTGCCTTGGGCATCTGTTAGATTTTGGCGAATGGTTTTGGTGGCTTGATGTTGTTGATCGACAACGTTGCTCAGATTTCCCGTACAGTTTTCCAGCATATCCATAGACTGACGAACGGTCTGCATGCAGGTGATACTGGAATCGGCAATTGTGCGAATTTCACTGAGCTGGGTGGAGATGTCCTGTGAAGATTTTTCCGATTGTTGAGCCAGAGACTTAATTTCACCGGCGACAATGGCAAAACCTTTACCGGCAATCCCAGCCCGTGCCGCCTCGATGGAGGCATTGAGACCGAGCATGCGCACTTGGGACGATATTTCAGAAACGTTCTGGGCAATACTTTCAATTTGGGCGCTGAGTGTGCCCAACTGGCGTAATTCCTGTAAGGTTGTCATGACGTTTTTTGCCAGCTCTTCAACCGTTGAGTTGACGGTCGTGCTGGACTGCAACGTTTGACCTTCAATATGGACGAGGTCTTCCATTGCCTGTTGCAAGGTTTCCATATTACCGGCAATGGAATTGCTGCCGCGTGTCACCTGATCGCTTTGACGGTTGGTTAAGTTGGCTTGCTGCTGAACACCGCTGGCCACATTTTCCAGTTCATGGGAACCTTCGGCCAGTTTTTGGATGGATGTTTGCACATTGGATTGAAACTGTTTGATCAATTGTTCCTGATGATCAAGATGGGTTGCCCGTTCATAAAGACGTGCCAGTTGTGAGCTGACATATTGCATGATCTCCAAGGCTGTTGGGTCAAGCAGTCCGGTCTGACGACTGTAAAATTCAGCAACGGCGACACATTTTTGATTAACCAGAATGGGAAAACCAAAAAAGCCACGCACGCCGTTACGCGCTGCCGCCTCGGCTCTGAGAAACTGTGTCAGGACGGTAACGTCTTCGATGGCTTTGGCTTCTTTTTCCTGTGCGATCAGGCCAATAAGGCCTTTGCCCGTTTCAAAGATACTTTCTTCGCTGATGGTGACGAATTCATCAATGGCGTTTTTGTCAAACCCGTTTTCTAAAAACCAAATGCCGTTGGAAATATAAGTCTCCGGTTTTTCTGTTGTATTGATATAAAGATGGGCAATCGGCCATTGGGTGTATGTACAGACTTCGGCAAAGATTTTCCGGGTTGCTGTTTTAAAATCGTCATGGCGATCAACAATCGCGGACACACGGTTTAGAAAGCTCAAGGCCTCGGTTAAGCCTGTGTTCTGGCTTTGGATTTTATTCTTGGGCTGAAAAGCTACAATCTTGGCCAACATGGGAAACTCCTCAATAAAATGGGTGAGGACCCTACCGTGTGAGCGGTCTGGCGATCGGGCCTTTGATTTCTATCAAGCACTTTCCATGCCACTTGGAAAAGTTATAGAAAGCAATGAATTAGAAATACCTCTCTCTTTGTTTGCCTAAAAAATGTGCGTATGCCGCCTGATATTGTGCAGCGCAATATGCGCAGTTAAGGCAAAAGTACTGAAAAACCTCATCCTTTAGTTCCGGCATGGCTTTTGCTTAAGAATACTCAATAAGTTTAAATTTTTGAAAGTGCTCAGCCGTGGACGCTGAACTTAAAATATTAGTCATTGACGAAAATGAAACACGCGCCGCCATATTGCTTGAAGGATTGTGTGCCAGTGGTCTGACATGTGTGGAATGGCTGAAGGATACGCGTGGTTTGTCTGAGCGTATTTTTAGGCTTGATCCCGATGTGATTTTAATTGATCTGGAAGATCCGAACCGCGATGTGCTGGAACAGATGTTTCAGGTCAGCCGGGAAGTGCGCCGCCCGATTGCCATGTTTGTCGATAGTTCGGACAGTCAGTCCATATCGCAGGCGGTCGATGCCGGGGTCAGCGCCTATATTGTTGACGGTTTAAAAAGTGAACGGGTGCGCTCTATTGTTGAAATGACGGTGAGCCGGTTTAACGCATTCTCTAAACTTCATAAAGAATTGGCAGAGGCCAAAAACGCCCTTCAGGATCGTAAGGTTTTGGAACGGGCCAAAGGAATACTTATGACACAGCGCGGCATTGGGGAGGGGGAAGCCTATGCGTTGTTGCGTAAGACAGCTATGAACAAAGGTCAGAAAATCAGTGATATCGCCAGCAGTATTGTGACCGCATCAGAGATCTTGGGGTAGTTATGAAATCAAAACTGCAAAATGTGAATATCGGATTTGTCCCGCTTGTGGATTGCGCGGTCTTGGCGGTTGCCCGTGAAAAGGGAATTGCACAGGCACACGGTCTGGACCTGTC
Source organism: Terasakiella brassicae (assembly GCF_014641495.1). Classification (GTDB taxonomy): domain Bacteria; phylum Pseudomonadota; class Alphaproteobacteria; order Rhodospirillales; family Terasakiellaceae; genus Terasakiella; species Terasakiella brassicae. The sequence goes on along the minus strand of NZ_BMHV01000009.1, from coordinate 21,342 downwards.
TTTGTCAAAAGAAGTTTCGTGGGCAAATATTCGCGATAAGGTGTTTTTAGGATATCTGGATGGCGCGCATATGTTGGCCCCGATGGCCTTGGCGGGTAATTTGTCCTTGATGCCTAATAGTTGCGATATTGTTGCGCCCTTTGTTTTGGGGCGCAATGGTAATGCGATTACTGTGTCACATGATTTATATGATGCCATGAGTGCTCATACACAGGGGTTACTGGAAAGCTGGGACTTGTCTGTCACCGGAGCTGCGTTGAAGGCTGTGATTGAGGCACGCAAAAATGCAGGGCAACCTGTGCTGCGCTTCGGGATGGTCTTTCCGTTTTCCTGTCATAACTATCATTTGCGTTATTGGCTGGCGGCCTGTGGGATTGACCCGGATGTTGATGTTCATTTGCAGGTTGTCCCCCCGCCGTTTATGGATCAATACCTTGAACAAGGGCGCCTTGATGGTTTTTGTGTGGGGGAACCGTGGAATTCTTTGGCGGTTGCACAGGATATTGGGGTGATTATCGCCTCGACATCACAAATTTGGCCGCAAAGCCCCGAAAAACTATTGGGCGTTCGTAAAAACTGGTGTGAGGCAAACCCCAAAGCCTTAAAAGCTTTGTTGTGTGCAATGAAGGAAGCGGCTGATTGGGCCGGGAATGCGGAAAACTTCGATGAATTGGCGCATATTTTATCAGACCATCAATATTTGGATGTCCCGAAAGAGATTATCCTTAAAGCATTGAGCGGGGATTTATCCCTTAAGAAGGGGGAGCCGTCGCGCCATGTTGATGGTTTTATGTCTTTACATGGGGATAGCTGTCCCCATTTAAGCGCAGCCTTTTGGTTGACGCGACAAATGGAACGCTGGGGGCAAATTCAGTCGGACATGATTGTGGAAACCGCCCTGAAAGATGCCTTCTCAACGCAAACTTATCTGGATTGTATTGGTGGGGAATTTTCCGACATCAATGAAGCTGCCCTTTTTGATATTGCATAAAAAATAAACAAATAAAAATAATGATTAAAAATTATGCATAATATTTTTGAACTGCTCTAATATTTTGCATTGCACAAGGTTAAAAAGAAGCCGTACTGAATAAAATGCCGCATCGCACAATATGTAACTATATGATTTTATTGGTGTTTGTTGTGGGTGAGTAAAAGTTGGCACGAACCTTGTAAGGTAAGAAGCAGATGTCCGGCAAAGACGCCGGATCCTATATCGTCCTTTAGGACAATCAGCAACGCCGCTGACAATCGCATCCCCCATCGTCCTCCCCGGGTGCGCTTTGTGAGCGGCGTTTTTGTTTTTTTAGATCGGTTCTGGCGATCCGGTTTGAAAAAACAAGGCAAACTTTTAAGGAGAGCAAGCCGATATGAAAACGTTTAAGTCATTCAAATCCGTTCTGGCAGGTGCTGTTGTCGCCCTGAGTGCCATGAGCGGTTCTGCCTTGGCGGAGATGCTGGATCTGGAGAAAGAGGAACTGAAATTCGGTTTCATCAAATTGACAGATATGGCCCCGCTGGCCATTGCTTATGAAAAAGGTTTTTTCGAAGATGAAGGCCTTTATGTCACGCTGGAACCCCAAGCAAACTGGAAAGTTCTGCTGGACCGCGTGATTGATGGCGAACTGGATGGTGCGCATATGCTGGCCGGGCAACCGTTGGGGGCAACGATTGGATTTGGTACACAGGCCCATATTATTACGGCTTTTTCGATGGACTTGAATGGAAACGGGATTACGGTTTCCAATGACGTTTGGGCGGAGATGAAAAAACATATCCCGACAGACGCAGACGGTAAGCCCGTGCACCCGATCAAGGCTGATTATCTGAAACCGGTTGTGGAAAAATTTAAGGCAGAAGGCAAACCCTTCAACATGGGGATGGTCTTCCCTGTCTCTACCCATAACTATGAACTGCGGTATTGGCTGGCCGCCGGTGGCATTCATCCCGGGTTTTATTCCAAAACCGATATTTCCGGTCAAATTCAGGGTGATGCGTTGTTGTCTGTAACACCGCCGCCGCAAATGCCTGCGACGTTGGAAGCCGGGACGATCTCTGGGTATTGTGTGGGCGAACCGTGGAACCAGCAAGCCGTGTTTAAAGGAATCGGTGTGCCGGTTGTGACCGATTACGAAATTTGGAAAAACAACCCGGAAAAAGTGTTCGGTGTATCGAATGAATGGGCTGAAAAATATCCAAATACACATACTGCCGTTGTTAAAGCCTTGATCCGTGCAGCAAAATGGTTGGATGAAAATAACAACGCCAACCGCCCGGAAGCTGTGAAAATTTTGGCGAAATCCGCATATGTCGGGGCGGACGTTGAAGTGATTGCAAACTCCATGACCGGGACGTTTGAATATGAAAAAGGCGATAAGCGCGATGTGCCGGACTTCAACGTCTTTTATCGTTATTTCGCGACGTACCCCTATTATTCCGATGCGATTTGGTATCTGACACAAATGCGCCGTTGGGGCCAAATCCCCGAAGGCAAAACAGACGAGTGGTTCTTTGAAACCGCGAAGAAAGTCTATCGCCCGGATATCTACCTGAAAGCTGCGAAAATGCTGGTCGATGAAGGTCAGGTCGCGAAGGAGGATTTCCCGTGGGATACAGATGGTTTCCGTGATCCGCAAACGCACTTTATCGACAATGTGAGCTATGACGGCCACCAACCGAACGCTTATCTCGAAAAATTCGGTATTGGCTTGAAGGGCGCACAAGTCATCAAAGGCACGGAAGTCGCTGCCAAATAACAAGTTTGCCCTCGGCGAGGGGGTGTCAAATCATCTCGTTGATCTTGATACCCCTAAGCCACCCAAAAACAAGACCTCTTTCATTTTTAACTTTTGAATCCATTTATTTTTTACAGGTGCCATATGTCCGAAACTTCTGTTCAAACTGCTGATGTCGGCTTTCTGGGACGAATTGTTCCCGGTGCGACGTCTTCCTCGGATGCGATGAAAAAAATCTGGCAAAATGTCGGTATTCCGCTTCTTTCCATCCTTATTTTCCTGTTTGCCTGGCAGCAGGCATCAACCTCAATCGAAACCAGTCTGGGCAATATTCCCGGCCCTGTACAGGTTGCGGAAGAAACGGTCTTGTTATGGCAGGATCATGTGGAGATGCGTGAAAAGGCAGATAAATTCTATGAACGCCAAGAAAAACGCAACGCCGCCAAACTGAAAAAGAACCCGGATGCGGACGTCAAAATCCGTCAGTTCACCGGCAAGCCGACTTATATCGATCAGATCCTTACCAGCTTGAAAACGGTGTTTATGGGGTTTGTGTTGGCAACGTTGGTGGCGGTTCCCCTTGGGATCGCGTGCGGCTTATCAAAAGCGATGAACGCGGCCTTTAACCCGCTGATCCAGATTTTTAAACCGGTTTCACCACTGGCATGGTTGCCGATTGTAACGATGGTGGTTTCTGCCCTTTATGTCAGTGATGATCCCATGTTTGATAAATCCTTCCTGACATCTGCGATTACGGTGACGCTGTGTTCCTTGTGGCCGACGTTGATCAATACCACGCTTGGGGTTGCTTCGATTGACAAGGATTTATTGAACGTCTCACGCGTTTTGCGACTGGATGCGAGAACCACGATTTTCAAGATGATTTTACCGTCTTCCCTGCCGTTGATCTTTACAGGCTTACGTCTGTCACTCGGTGTGGGGTGGATGGTTCTGATTGCCGCAGAAATGCTGGCGCAGAACCCGGGACTTGGCAAGTTTGTCTGGGATGAATTCCAGAACGGCAGCTCCCATTCTCTTGCACGCATTATGGTGGCGGTTTTCACCATCGGGATCATCGGTTTCGCCCTTGATCGTGTCATGTACACGCTGCAAGACCTCTTCACATTCAGTGACAAACGCTAACCCAAACGCAAAAAGGATTACCCCCATGTCATTCTTAGAGCTAAAAAATGTAAATAAGGGCTATGGCAAAGGTGCGGAACGCACCGAAGTCCTGAACAACATCAATCTTTCGATTAAAGAAGGTGAGTTTGTTGCCATCGTCGGATTTTCCGGTTCCGGTAAAACCACATTGATTTCGGCAATCGCCGGACTGATCGAACCGGACAGTGGCGAAATTACCCTGAACGGCAAGAAAATCGAAGGTGCAGGCCCGGACCGTGGACTGGTTTTTCAAAGCTATTCCCTTTTCCCGTGGATGTCTGTTTTTTCCAATGTGATGCTGGCGGTTGACAGTGTTTTCAAAAAAGCCAGCCGCAAGGAAAAAGAAGAACGCGTTCACCGTTATGTGGAAATGGTCGGTCTGGGCCATGCTAAGGATCGTAAACCGGCAGAATTGTCCGGTGGGATGCGTCAACGGGTAGCTGTTGCGCGTGCCTTGGCCATGAGCCCGCAAATCCTGTTGCTGGATGAACCGCTGTCTGCGCTTGATGCATTAACACGGGCGAACCTGCAGGACGAGATCGAACGGATTTGGGAACAGGAAAAGAAAACCGTTATTTTAATCACCAATGATGTGGATGAGGCGATTTTGCTGGCCGACCGTATCATTCCGTTGACACCGGGGCCGAACGCGACCTTTGGACCGGATTTTGTGGTGGATCTGGATCGTCCGCGTGATCGTACGGCCATGAACCATGATGAAAAATTCAAGAAGCTGCGCAAAGACGTCACTCAGTATCTGATCGATGTGGGGATTGAAAAGAATGCTGAAACCGGCGAATTTGCGCCGCTGCCCTCCGTCAGCCCGATTATGCCGGGATCACGGATGCCGAAAAAGGCGAAAGAGGCAGCGCAAGCCCGCAGTGGCGATACCCATCGTTTTGTTGATTTCTCCCATGTTCACAAGGTCTATCCCACTCCTAAAGGCCCGTTGACAGTGGTTGATGATTTTAATCTGCAGCTCAAGAAAGGGGAATTTATCTCGGTTATCGGGCATTCCGGGTGTGGCAAGTCCACAGTTTTGACAATGGCTGCCGGATTGAACGAGATTTCCAAAGGCGGGATCATTCTGGATGGACGCGAAGTTGATGGGGCAGGCCCGGACCGGGGCGTGGTTTTTCAGGCCCCCAGCCTGTTTCCGTGGCTAACGGCGCGTGACAATGTGATGATCGGTGTCGAACGGGTATATCCCCATGCCAATCAACAGGAACGCAACGATATCGTTGAATATTACCTGCAACGTGTCGGTTTGGCCGACAGCATGGACAAGGCGGCTTCTGAAATGTCCAACGGGATGCGTCAACGTGTCGGAATTGCCCGCGCCTTTGCCTTGTCCCCTAAATTCCTGCTGCTGGATGAACCGTTCGGCATGCTGGATAGTCTGACGCGCTGGGAATTGCAGGAAGTCCTGATGGATGTCTGGAAACGCACACAAGTCACCGCCATGTGTGTCACCCACGATGTTGATGAAGCTATTTTATTGGCAGACCGCGTCATTATGATGACGAACGGGCCACATGCAACAGTGGGTAAGATCATGGAAGTGGATCTGCCGCGCCCACGCACCCGCAAACAATTGTTGGAACATCCGCGCTATTACGAACTGCGCGAAGAACTTCTCTCATTCCTTGCTGAATATGAACATGGCGATCCGGAACCGCAAACCGATGATAAAGACGTTTGTGAAGCTGACGATCAAGAAGCCGCGTGAAAGGAACAAAACTTATGAAAAAGCTGGTTGTTATTGGTAATGGTATGGCGGGCATGCGCTGTGTGGAAGAAATTCTCAAACGCAACGCCGATCAATTTGAAATCACTGTTTTTGGCGCAGAGCCTTACGGAAACTATAACCGCATCATGTTGTCGCCGGTTTTGTCCGGGGAAAAGACTTTTGATGAAATCGTGATTAATTCACCTGAATGGTACGCTGAAAATAAAATCACATTGCACACCGATGCCGAGGTCACGGAAATTGACCGAGCGGCAAAGGTTGTGAAATCTGCAAATGGCATTGAAGCGGCTTATGACAAATTGTTAATCGCCACCGGGTCTGAACCTTTTATCATTCCGGTACCGGGTAAAGATTTGGACGGGGTGATTTCGTTTCGTGACATGAATGATGTAAATGTCATGGAAGAAGCGATTTCACAGTATAAAAACGCCGTTGTTATCGGTGGCGGGCTGTTGGGACTGGAAGCGGCTTATGGTCTGCAACGTCGCGGTATGAAAGCAACCGTCATTCACCTGATGGATACCTTGATGGAACGTCAGTTGGATGAAGCCGCCGGTTTCCTGTTGAAGCAGGAATTAGAAGGGCGCGGTATTGATGTTTTAACCGGGGCAAATACCAAAGAAATCATTGGTGAAAATGGCCGGGTTAAAAAAGTCTGCTTGGCGGACGGGCGTGAAATTGCAGCTGACCTTGTGGTGATGGCTGTGGGGATCCGCCCCAATGTCAGCCTTGGGCAATCAGCAGGATTGGAGGTCGAGCGCGGCATTCTGGTGAATGATCAATTGGTAACGTCTGATGCGGATATTTACAGTATCGGGGAATGTGTACAACACCGTGGGGATTGTTACGGTCTGGTTGCCCCGCTCTATGAAATGGGTAAGGTGCTGGCGGATCATATTACCGGAACGGACAACGCTTATCAGGGGTCTGTGACATCGACCAAGTTGAAAGTCAGTGGCGTTGATGTTTTTTCTGCCGGTGATTTTTCAGGTGGTGAGGCCTGTGAAGATATTGTCCTGCGAGATGCGGCCCGTGGTATCTACAAACGCGTGGTCTTAAAAGACAATAAAGTTCAAGGGGCCGTTCTTTATGGCGACACCACCGATGGCGCATGGTATTTCCAGATGTTAAAGGATGGTCAAGATATCAGCGATATCCGCGATCTGTTGATCTTCGGTCAGGCGTTTGCGTCTGGGGGAGGAGCGACAGCGGACCCTCTTGAAGCCGTTGCAGCTTTGGCGATGGACGCCGAAATTTGTGGCTGTAACGGCGTATGCAAGGGCGATATCGTGACGGCGGTAAATGAAAAAGGCCTGACAACTTTGGATGAAGTCAAGGCCCATACCAAGGCATCGGCTTCTTGCGGGACATGTTCCGGTCTGGTGGAAAACCTGCTGAAGGTGACATTAGGCGATAGTTATCAGGCACAAACCGTTAAACCCATGTGCGGTTGCACCGAACATACCCATGATGAAGTCCGCGCTGCGATTGTGGAACAAGGGCTGAAATCTATCCCAGAAGCCTATCAGGCCTTGGAATGGAAAACACCGGACGGATGTTCATCATGTCGTCCGGCGATGAATTATTACCTGTTGTGCGCATGGCCCGGTGAATATGTCGATGATACCCAATCGCGATATATTAATGAACGCGCACATGCCAACATTCAAAAAGACGGAACCTATTCTGTTGTGCCGCGCATGTGGGGTGGTTTAACCAACCCGAAAGAATTACGCGCCATTGCCGATGTCGCGGAAAAATTTGATGTGAAAACGCTCAAAGTGACTGGCGGTCAACGTATTGATCTGTTCGGGATCAAGAAAGAAGATCTGCCGGCGGTTTGGGCGGACCTGAACGCAGCAGGGATGGTGTCAGGTCATGCTTATGGCAAATCGTTGCGCACGGTGAAGACCTGTGTGGGTAAGGAATGGTGCCGTTTTGGAACACAAATGTCGATGGACCTTGGTGTGCAGTTGGAAAAACTCAGCTGGGGGTCCTACATGCCGCATAAATTCAAAATGGCGGTTTCTGGCTGTCCGCGAAATTGTGCAGAAGCCACCATCAAGGATTTCGGCGTGATTTGTGTGGATAGTGGGTATGAACTGCATATCGCAGGTAATGGCGGCATCCATGTCCGCGCAACGGATTTGTTGTGCAAAGTTGCATCGGAACAAGAGGTTCTGGAATATTGCGGTGCCTTTGTTCAGCTTTATCGCGAAGAAGCCCGTTATCTGGAACGCACAGCCCCTTGGGTTGAACGTGTCGGTCTGGATTACATCAAGCAAATTGTTGTTGAAGATGAAGCCAAGCGTAAAGAGTTGAACGCACGCTTTATCTATTCACAAAAATTCTGGCAGGACGACCCGTGGGCCAAAGCGGTCAACGAAGAAGCGGCTGCGCGTGAATTTAAACCATTATCCGCTGTTGCGGCTGAGTAAAGGGAGATTGGAAAATGAGTAACTGGATTGAAGTCGGCACCGTTAACGATATCCCCAAGCTGGGGGCACGTGTGGTCAAAAGTATGCGCGGTGATATCGCTGTCTTTCGAACAGCCGATGATGAAATTTTCGCCATCGTCGATAGCTGTCCCCATTCCGGCGGCCCGCTGTCACAAGGAATTGTGCATGGAAAGGCGGTTGCCTGCCCGCTGCATAACTGGAATATCGATCTGGAAACAGGCGATGTGCTGGACCCTGATCATGGCTGTGCGCGCGTGATCCCGGTTTCCAGTAAAGACGGCATTGTCCGTATCTACGTTGAGGCGGAGGCAACAGGAACGCATGGCTGACAGCATTCGCACCACTTGCCCTTATTGCGGCGTCGGTTGCGGGGTACTGGTTTCAAAAGATAATGCGGGTGGGGTTGTCGTTAAAGGCGACCCCGACCACCCGGCAAATTTCGGTAAGCTCTGTTCCAAAGGGGCGGCTCTTGGGGATACATTGGGCCAAGATAACCGTTTGCTGACACCGAAAATCAATCATCAGGTTGCAACATGGGAGCAAGCCAGTGATTTGGTGGCCGCCCGTTTTAAGGAAACGGTTGAACGCTATGGACCGGATAGTGTGGCCTTTTATGTATCGGGCCAGTTACTGAGCGAAGATTATTATGTGGCGAACAAGCTGATTAAAGGTTTTATCGGAACCGCCAATATAGATACAAATTCACGCCTGTGTATGAGTTCTTCCGTCGCCGGGCATAAACGTGCATTTGGTTCTGACACGGTACCTCAAACCTATGAAGATTTGGAAACATCCGATCTGGTTGTTCTGGTTGGATCAAATCTGGCATGGTGTCATCCTATCCTGTTTCAACGTCTGAAAGCCGCGAAAAAGAAGCGGGGAACCAAGGTTGTGGTTATTGATCCGCGCAAAACGGCGACCTGTGAAATTGCCGACCTTCATTTGGCAATCAAACCGGGTTCGGATGTTCTGCTGTTTAATGGTCTGCTGAGCTATCTGGATCAAAATGGTGCAAAAGACCAATCCTATGTGGCGGCATTTGTCGAAGGTCTTGAAGAAACATTACACGCAACGGCTGTTGATATCCTGAGTGTTGCAAAAGGTTGTGATGTGTCTGTTGCAGATGTGCTTGCCTTTTATGACGGGTTCTTAAAGACGGATCGGACCTTGAGTGTTTATAGCCAAGGGGTCAATCAGTCGTCCCAAGGCACCGATAAAGTCAACAGCATTATCAATTGTCATCTCTTTACCGGTCGCATTGGGCGTGAAGGTTGTGGCCCGTTATCTGTAACCGGACAACCCAATGCGATGGGCGGGCGCGAGGTTGGCGGATTGGCCAATATGCTGGCCGCTCATATGGATTTTACACCCGATGACATTGATCGGGTATCGCGTTTTTGGCAGGCCCAGAATATTGCGAAGGAACCGGGTAAAAAAGCATTGGATATGTTTGAAGCCATTCACGAAGGTCAAATCAAGGCGGTGTGGATTATGGCGACCAATCCCTGTGTTTCCCTTCCCGATGCGGGGCGGGTACGCGAAGCCTTGGAAAAATGTGATTTTGTGGTGGTGTCTGATTGTGTGGATCATACCGATACGATGGCTTATGCCGATGTCGTTCTGCCAGCCGCTGCCTGGGGGGAACGTAACGGAACGGTGACAAATACGGAACGCCGTATTTCAAGACAACGCGCCTTTTGTGATCTTGCGGGCGAGGCACGGCCCGATTGGAAAATTATCACGCAAGTTGCCCGTAAAATGGGGTTTGAGGAGGCTTTCCCTTATGAAAGTTCCTATGACGTTTTTCACGAGCATGTCGCCTTATCTGCGTTTGAAAATCAAGGCAGGCGTGATTTTGATTTATCCGGTTGGATCGATTTATCGCGTGCTGGATTTGATGAAATTGAACCCACGCAATGGCCTGTCGGCACATATGCGAAAGATCGTTTTTTTGGGGATGGTCGTTTTTATACCGCTTCGGGTAAGGGCAATATGGTGCCTGTGCAACCCAAAAGCCCGGTTTATCCTGTCACGGCGGATTATCCCTATGTGTTGAACAGCGGGCGTATCCGTGATCAATGGCATACCATGACGCGCACCGGGCTGTCCCCGCGCTTATCGACACATGTGATTGAACCCTATCTGGAAGTTCACCCCGAAGCCGCCCTGTGCGAAGGATTGCTGGACGGTGGTTTGGTGGAAGTTACCTCAAATTGGGGCCGGGCGATTTTACGGGTCAAAATCAGCGAGAATATGAAGCGCGGCGAAGTCTTCATGCCGATGCATTGGAGTGATGAAAACAGTGCGGAAGCCGTTGTCGGTCGTCTGGTAAATCCGGTTTGTGATCCTTATTCCGGTCAGCCGGAAAGCAAACATACACCTGTTTGTTTGAAACCTTTTGCCGCCGATTGGCATGCGTTGTTGATTGTACGGGAGAAGTTGGAACCATCCGGTTTTGCCTATTGGACGCGCAGTCTTGCAAACGGGTGTTATATCTATGATGTGGCAGGTGTCGGGGATCCGTCCAGCTGGGATGATTATGCCGGTGTTTTGTTGGGCCAAGGTGAAATGTTGGCGATGAGTGATGAACGCCGTGGTGCGCGCCGTTATGCGGTTTTGTGTGACGATAAACCGCTTGGTGTGATGATTATGGCGCGCACACCTGAAGGTATTCCATCGCGTAACTGGATTGCCAGCCTGTTTGCACAGGAAGAACTGAATGCACAAGACCGCTTATCATTATTAAGCGCAAAACCTGCGGGTAAAGTGGCGGAAAAAGGCGCGATTGTTTGTTCGTGTTTCAATGTCGGCTTGCTGGAAATTCAACGCGCGATCGTCGAAGAAGGCCGAATGAGTGTCGAAGCCATCGGCGTTGCGTTGAAAGCCGGAACCAATTGCGGGTCCTGTCAGTCTGAAATCCAGCAAATTCTGGAGGAAACGCAAACAAATGACCAAAAACAAAAAGTTGCCTAAGAGGGGGATAGGTTCTTAACTCGATTGAAAAGTGGTGTTTTTTGCACTCTCTACCACCGCACTCAATATAAGCAGGAACCTATAAAACAGGGCCGGAAGATAATTTTTCCGGCCCTTTTTCTTTATCAGTACTGACGTAGCATTTTACCCACGTAACTCGCCGCCGGTGTTTTTAGCAACACTGGCAACCACGTTATCACTGACGGTTTGAATTTGTTCATCCGTCAGGGTGTCGGTGGTGGGTTGTAAGGTGATGCTGATGGCAACGGATTTTTTACCCGCTTCCACATTTTCGCCTTCATAAACATCGAATATGGTCACATCGCTGATCAATTTTTTATCAGCTGTTTTGGCCGATTGAATGATCTTGGCCGCAGGAACATCGCGATCCACCACAAAGGCAAAGTCACGTTCGACACTTTGGAAGGCGGAAAGTTCCAACACAGGGCGTAACGCGCCTGTTTTCTTGGATTTTGTTGCCGGAATAGCATCGAGATAGATCTCAAAACCAACGGCAATCCCCTTGTAGCCCATTTTCTTGAGCGTACCGGGATGCAATTCCCCGAAATAGGCCAAGGTGTTTTTCGGCCCCAGTTTCAAGGCACCACTTCGCCCCGGATGATAATGGGCGGGCGCGCCTTCGGGGTCCACTTGCAGGCTTTCAACTTTGGCACCGGCTGCTTCCAGAACCGCCATTGCATCAGCCTTGGCATCAAACACATCAAAGCGGCGCGGGGCTTGCGCCCAGTTACGCGGGCCGGTTTGACCTGTACGTACGCCGCAAACCACAACGGGTTGCTTGTCGGCTGTATCACCGTCAAACTGCGGACCAACTTCGAACAGGCAGCCATTGGGTAGGCCACGATCATTGTTGCGCTGGCAAGCGGCCAGCAGATTGGGCAACAGGCTTGGACGCATAATCTCCAAATCTTTGGAAATCGGGTTGGTTAGACGCAGGTTTTCATCAGACCAACCAAACAGTTTGGCCTGTTTTTCTGGCAAGAAAGCATAGGTCACGGCTTCGGACAGGCCGCGTGAAACCAGTGTGCGACGTGAAATATCGCGTTTGATCTGCATGGGGGTATAGGCAATCCCCGGCAGGTTGGTTTCACGAACCAAAGACACTTCTTCGATATGCTCGTAACCATAAACGCGGATGATTTCTTCAACGAGGCAAGCTTCCAGTTCAATATCTGAACGCCATGACGGCGGTTGAACATCAAAGGTGTCGCCTTTGTCTTCCAATTTGCAGCCTAAAACGTCGAGGATGCGGACCATATCACTTTCCGGCACGTCAACACCGGTCAATTGTTTGACACGGGCTTTGCGCAAAGTGATGGTGCGTTGCCATTGGGGTTCTTCACCGGCAATAACCAGATCAGAGGCTTCGCCACCGCATAACTCAAGGATCAGGCGGGTTGCCATTTCCGTCATGTCAACAACGCCTGCCTCATCAACACCACGTTCGAAACGATAACGGGCATCGGACAGGATATCCAGTTTACGTCCGGTCATAGCGGTGCGGATCGGGTCGAACAACGCACATTCTAAGAAGACATTAGTTGTGTCGTCCTGACAGCCGGAAGCTTCGCCCCCCATAATACCACCAAGGGCATGCGGGGTTGTGTCGTCACACACAACGGTCATGTCCGCATCCAGCGTGTATTCTTTTTCGTCCAGTGCTTTCAGTGTTTCGCCTTCTTTGGCGAGACGGACATGCACATCACCGTTGAGTTTGTCGGCATCAAAGACGTGCAGCGGGCGGCATAGGCCTTGGCTGAAATAGTTGGTGACATCAACGAGTGCGGAAATCGGACGCAGGCCAACAGCAAGCAGCTTGTCTTGCAGCCATTTCGGGCTGGGGCCGTTTTTTACACCGCGAATATAACGCCCGGCAAATTGCGGACAGGCTTTTGCGCCGTCTGCCGGATTGTGCAGATGGATTTTGATCGGGCTTTCATACATCCCTTTTACCGGATCAGTATTGATCGGTTTTAAAGTGCCAAATCCGGTTGCGGCCAAATCACGGGCAATACCGCGCACGCCTGCGCAATCGCCCCGGTTCGGGGTAATGGCAATTTCAATAATCGGATCGCTCAGGCCCATAATGTCGATCGCGCGTGCGCCAACTTCAACATCGCCCGGCAGATCGACAATGCCGTCATGGGAATCGGACAAATTCATTTCTGCTTCGGACATCATCATGCCCTGACTGTCCACACCGCGAATTTTTGTCGGCTTCAAGGTCACGTCCAGACCGGGAATGTAGGAACCGGATGTGGCAAACACACCTTTCAGGCCGGCGCGTGCGTTCGGGGCACCGCAAACGACCTGATATTCTTTTTCACCATCAAAGACTTTCAGCAGTTGCAACTTGTCTGCATCCGGGTGTCGTTCTGCGGTCAGAATTTCAGCAACCTTAAACGTTTCCAGACCTTTGGAGCGGTCTTCGACGCCTTCGACCTCCAATCCGATCATGGAGAGTTTTTCAACGATTTCGTCACAGGTCTTATCTGTTTCGAGATGCTCCAAGAGCCAGCTTAAAGTGAATTTCATCGGGTCAGCCCTCCTACCATGCTGGGAATGTCCAAGGCCTTGAAGCCATAATGGCGCAGCCAACGCAGATCAGATTCATAGAATGTCCGCAGATCGGGAATGCCGTATTTCAACATGGCAATCCGTTCGATCCCCATGCCAAAGGCAAAGCCTTGATATTTGCTGGAATCGATACCGCAGTTTTCCAAAACTTTGGGGTGAACCATGCCGCAGCCTAAAATTTCCAGCCAGTCATCACCGGCACCGATTTTGAATTCACCGTCTTTACGGGTACAGCCGATATCGACTTCCGCGCTGGGTTCTGTGAACGGGAAATAGCTGGGACGGAAACGAACGGGCAGATCGTCTACACCAAAGTAGGCTTTGCAGAAATCAATCAAGCAGCCTTTCAGGTGACCGAAATGGGTTTTTTCGTCGATGACCAGCCCCTCGATTTGGTGGAACATCGGTGTATGGGTCGCATCGTAATCACAACGATAGGTGCGCCCCGGACAGATAATACGGATGGGTGCGCCCTTTTCCTGCATGGAACGGATTTGTACAGGGGAGGTATGGGTGCGCAAGACCATACGATTGCCGTCTTGTTCGCGTGGCAGATAAAATGTGTCGTGATCCTGACGGGCGGGATGTTCCGGGCCAATGTTCAGGGCACCGAAATTGCGCCAATCGTCCTCGATATTCGGCCCTTCGGCAACGCTGAAACCCATCTCGCCAAAGATGGCAATGGCTTCATCAATGGTTTGGCTGACCGGATGAACCGTGCCGGTGTGTTCCGGGCGCACAGACAATGTCACATCAATTTTTTCCGCCATCAAGCGGGCGTTGAGTTCGGTATCGGCCAATTCTGTTTTACGCGCATCAATGGCTTGGGCGACTTCATCTTTAATGAGGTTGAGCTTTTGTCCGGTTTCTTTGCGTTCTTCCGGTGTCAGGTCTTTCATGTTCTTCATCAACGAGGTGATGGACCCTTTTTTACCGAGCGCACTGACGCGAATGTCGTCTAAAGCCTTGGAGTCGGTCGCGGCAACGACAGCTTCCAGGACTTCTGTTTTAATCTGATCGAGGTTTTCCATATCCGTTCCCTATGGAAGTGTTTAGAGCAAACAAAAAAGGAGACCAAGGCCCGAAGGCCCCAGTCCCCTTTTCCAAGAATTTTCAACGTAAAACAATCAGCTTTACGTGAGCGTTTTGTTACTTGGCAAGAGCGGCCTGGGCCTGTTCTACCAAAGATTTAAACGCGTCCGGCTCACGAGCGGCCAGATCAGCCAGAACTTTACGGTCCAGCTCGATACCAGCCAGTTTCAGGCCATTCATGAATTGAGAGTAGCTTACGCCATACTGACGAGAACCAGCATTGATACGCTGGATCCACAGTGCGCGGAAGTTACGTTTTTTGTTGCGACGATCGCGGTACTGATACTGAAGGCCTTTATCGACCTTTTCCATAGCAACGCGCAGGACGTTTTTATTACGGCCGCGATAACCCTTGGCCGCCTTGATGATCTTCTTGCGACGAGCGCGGGAAGCAACTGCTACTGTTGAACGCATGTGTCTTAATCCTTATTCTGGGCTTGTAATCGTGTACTTAAGCGTACGGCATCAAAGATTTGGCCATACGTGCATCAGCTGCACACAGAACCATTGTGCCACGTGCCTGACGTTTCATTTTCTGAGAACGTTTGCGCAGGTTGTGGGATTTGAATGCGTAAGCACCGCGTACTTTGCCAGTAGCCGTGATCTTGAAGCGTTTTTTCGCGCCAGATTTCGTCTTCATTTTAGGCATTTCATTATCCTTTATGTATCTACATTGAAACCAACGCTTCGGCATGCCTTAGCCTCAGTTCGTTATCCTTCAATGCCTTTAACAAAATATGCGCCGCTGACTAAAATTTCAGCGACGAGGTAGCGGGTTATAGACTCAAGATCATGGGAATGCAAGGGCAAAATATGTTTCAGGGCACACGCTATTCTTTATAAAGGGCCGCAAAATTATCTTCTTTTGCCAGAAGCTCTGAAAATCGTTCCATAAAGGGGGCATATTTTGCATGGAGATAATGGTAAAAATGGCGGGTCTCAAGGGTCATAATTTTTTTGAGCGATGCGCTCAACAACCCTTCTTTTTGAAGGAAATCAACGTAGGGATCATTGCTGAGAAAGGACCCGATAATGCCCTTGTTGAAGGCAATATATAAATCGTCTTCGTTCTTATAGGCCACGGGTGTCAGCAGAGGTTTTTGCCGGATAAAACGTTCCTGCCATGCATAACCTTTGATATAGCCCAGCGGACGTGTTTTATATATTTCCGGGTCTGCGGAAGCCCAAAGGGAGGCAGGAATGGAAAGCAGCGGGAATTGAGAGCGCACAAAGGTTTGTGTGTAACTTTTCTCGATATCTTCCAGTCTGTAGAGTTCCCCGTCAATGAGAGAACTGTTGAAATATATAACACTGCGTTTGGGCGGCAACAGACGAACCGATAGCTTACAGCCCAGCTTTGCATACATCTCTTCAAATATATGGCGCGCCTTCAGCGTCAACTTGTTTTCCGCATACATACTGAGAGTTTGCGGACATTGCGGCGGGGTCGCATAAGCAGGGGTATTCAGGTAGAACAAGGTGGTCAGAACAAGTATTGATACAATTCTCATCTTTAAAATAAGCCAGCATGAAATAATGAATAGAACGTTTTTAATAAATGTTTCTACGTCTTGGGAAAAGGGTATTAATTGACGCAATGGACATCAAAGGGGCTGTCGAGTGAAAATGTCGGAACGGTCACCTCCAGACGTTCGCCATTTCCACTGATCATTTCATAAGACCCGCCCATAAAACCGCTTGGGGTTTGCAAGGGAACACCGCTGGTATATTCGTAAAAACCACCGGGGCTGATGAGAGGTTGTTCACCGACCACGCCTTCGCCGCGAACTTCCTGTACACGCCCTAAGGCATCGGTGATTTTCCAGTAACGCGAGAGCAGTTGTATGGGTTCAAACCCGCTGTTGTGAATGCGGATATGATAGGCCCACATAAAGGCATTTTTTTGCGGATCGGATTCCTGTTCCAGAAAAAAAGGTTGGACAGTTATGTGTACCATCCGCGTTGTCGCTGAAAATTCCATTCTTAAGGCCCTGTTTTATATGTTCAGATTCTAAAGATGGGGAGGCGGGATGTTTTACGCAATAAGGAAATGGGCATGAGCTGCGGCGACCGGGCGATTTTCATCGTCTTGCCAAGCCGTAACGCGCACGTTTGCAACGCGTTTGCCTTGCTTGACCACTTGTCCACGGGCAAAGGTATCCTTATTGAGGGCAGGGCGAAGATAGTCGATCGAGACATTTATGATACGGGGAATGCGCACCGGGTTGGCAAGTTCGTCCAGCAGGTGAAAAGAAGCCGCATGCTCCATAAGACCGGCAACCACCCCGCCATGAACAGCCCCGATGATTTCATTACCGATATTGTCATCATGTGCGCGCAAAATCGTCAGCAAACCGTGTTCATCACTTGAAATATCCAGCCCGACCAGTTGAGCATAAGGGATCAGGGTGTTGATATCCTGTAAACTGCTTGTTCCAAAAAGGGTTTTCATCACATATCTTCCTTTTGCAGTTTGAATGTACCGCTGGCCATAAAGGTTCCGGTGGCTTTGGCAACCATTTTGTCTTCGCTGTCCTGCCAGGCCCAGCCGCGCACATAAGCAACATCATCATTATGATGAAAACATTCCGCCTTGGCGTAAAGGGTACGATCACCATGCAGTCGGTCCAGATGATCCAGACGTAAATCCAGTGTCGCAACGGTACGGCCTTCGCTGTAAGCCGACGAGGCAACGGTGCCACACAAGGTATCCAGAAGGGTGGTGACAATTGCGCTATGCATGAAATTTTGGGCCGTATTGCCGATAAATTCGGGTTTAGGGTCCAGTTGCATGGCACCGACACCTTCGTCAAGCTGTGTGAACTTCAGCCCCAGTTTTTTGCAATGGGGCAGGTTTTCAACGGTATGGCGCATAAACTTAAAAACGGAAAGAGACACGTTCATTGTCCTGATGGTGACGCAAGGCTAAAATGTAAGGTTTGTGAACTGTAAGTGCAACATACAATGTTTAAGTTTGCTTAAATGTTTGTACTTTATTTACACTTTTGTGCGATTATCCTTGTTACTTGTTCTCGTCGCAATGGAGAAAATGCGTGGCAAGACTTTTGATCGTCGATGACGATGAAGCCGTTTTAGCGGTTATGGCAGAGGCATTGCGAAATGCAGGATTTGACGTTGAAAGTGCTGTGAACGGTCAGCAGGCGCTGGAGCAAATACGAAAGGGTCGTTTCGATCTATTGATTACGGATATTTTAATGCCGGAAATCGACGGGCTTGCCATTATTGATAAAGCAATTGCGGGTAATCAGGATATTTCCGTTCTCGCCATTTCAGGGGGTGGCCCGGATCAAGATGGCGGCGATTTGCTGGAGGCCGCTATGCTCAGTGGGGCGGATGCCATTTTGGAAAAGCCCTTTTTGCCGGATGAGCTTATCCGTACAGCGCGTGCTTTATTACGTTAAGCCTGATTGATGCCGCAAGCCGATCATATGAACCTTTATGGGTTTGGTTTATCCTGCTTGCCATAGGTTTTAAATTTTTCAAGAACCTCGTCCATTTCGCTATCGCTCAAGATATAAGGTTCACCAACCTGCAAGGCGCTCAGGTATTGTTCACAAAGAAGTTCCAGTTCTTGTGCAATTTTCAGGGCTTTGTCCAGATTTGGGCCTGTCACAATCATACCATGATTGGCCAGCAGGCAGGCATGACGGTCTTGAAGCGCGTCAAGGGCCGCATCGGATAAAGCTTGTGTGCCGAACGTGGCATAAGGGGCACAACGGACATCTTTGCCACCACAAACCGCAATCATGTAATGAAAAGGCGGCAGATCCCGGCGCAGGCAGGCCAAGGTGGTCGCAAATTTGGAATGGGTATGGATAACGGCATGGACATCGGGTTTTGCCAAATAGATATCGCGATGAAACAGCCACTCGCTTGAGGGTTTAAGTGATCCCGTGTAGGTGCCATCCATATGGACGTTCACGATATCTTCGGGACGAAGCGCGTCATAATCCAGCCCCGATGGTGTGATTAAAAAACCATTGTCCGATCTTGTCGAGACATTGCCGCTGGCACCTTGATTGATACCCAGGGCATTCATTTTTAAGGCGGTGTTGATAACCTGTTGCCGAGTCATAATTGTTTACTCTTTTGATGTTGCCAAGGCTCGTTCGCCTATGTTTATGCAAACTCGGGGAACAGTTGTACCAAGCCGTCTTTGCTGGGGTGTGCGACACCGCGTTCAGTGATCAATCCGGTGACATATTTCGCCGGGGTGACATCAAAGGCGTAATTTGCCGCCTTGCAGCTTTGTGGGGTGATGGTGACTGTGGCCGTGCTGCCGTCTTTTAAACGTCCGGTCATTTCGGTGACCTCGGTGGCATCGCGCTGTTCAATCGGGATTTCCTTTACGCCGTCATCCACCGTCCAGTCGATGGTCGGGGACGGCAGGCCCACATAAAAGGGCACACCATTGTCATGGGCGGCCAAGGCTTTCAAATAGGTGCCGATCTTGTTGCAGACATCCCCGCTGGCGGTGGTGCGGTCTGTGCCGACAATACATAAATCAACCTCGCCATGCTGCATCAAATGTCCGCCGGCATTATCAACGATCAGGGTGTGGGGTACACCGTGATTGCCCAGTTCCCATGCGGTCAGGGATGCACCTTGATTGCGCGGGCGGGTTTCATCCACCCAGACATGAACAGGAATACCCGCATCAAAGGCTTTATAAATCGGGGCGGTTGCGGTGCCCCAATCCACTGTGGCCAGCCATCCGGCGTTGCAATGGGTCAGGATGTTGATCACACCTGTTTTGCCTTTTTTCTCCCAAATCTCTTCAATGATTTTCAGGCCATGATCCCCAATGGCGGAATTTTGTGCGACATCGTCATCACAGATTTGCGCTGAAAGTGCGTAAGCCGCTTTTACACGTTCAGCAACCGGCAAGGGCAAAATCTGTTTACGCATTTCATCCAGTGCCCAGCGTAAATTTACGGCTGTTGGGCGGGTGGCATAAAGTTCTTTGTAGGCTTGTTCAAATCCTGCGTCAGTGGCATCAGCATGCAAGGCAAGCGCCATACCATAGGCCGCCGTTGCCCCGATCAATGGCGCGCCACGCACCAACATGTCAAAAATCGCATGGCATGCATCGGCTAATGTTTCCATACGCACTACTTCGTAGGCGTGTGGCAATTTGGTTTGATCAATAATATTGACGCCAAATCCATCATCATCCAGCCAGATCGGGCGGGTGGGAGTGCCATTAACTTTCATTGGTGTTATCCTTTCAAAACCCGGCCGGCAACCGCGTCCAGTTTGGCTAGCACTTCCGGGTCGCGGGCATCCGGGGCGGTGATGAGCGCGTATTCAAGCGCAGTGTGACAGCCAGATGGGCAGGGGAGTGGGGCTTTTGCGATTTTTGGGGCAACAGCTTTGACAAGGCTGCGGCCTTTTTCGGCATTTTCCAGCAACACTTTGATGACTTGCTCAACGGTGACATCGTCGTGATCTTCATGCCAGCAATCATAATCGGTGACCATCGCGACAGTGGCATAGCCCATTTCAGCTTCGCGGGCCAATTTGGCTTCGGGCATGTTGGTCATTCCGATGACGGAACAGCCCCAACTACGATAGAGGTTGGATTCTGCCTTGGTGGAAAACTGCGGGCCTTCCATCGCAAGATACGTCCCGCCTCGGGTATAATCGATATCCAGTTCTTTCAGGGCGTCTTCCAGACAATCGACCAGTCGTTTCGACACCGGTTCGCCAAAAGCAACATGGGCAACGCAGCCGGTTGTGAAGAAAGATTTTTCGCGGGCGAAGGTACGATCAATATAATCATCAGCCAGTACAAAATGCCCGGGCGGCAGTTCTTCTTTCAGCGAGCCACAGGCAGAAATCGAAACAATATCTGTCACGCCGGCACGTTTCATTGCATCGATATTGGCGCGGTAATTGACATCGGACGGGGAAATGCGGTGACCGCGCGCATGACGGGGCAGGAAACGCATTTGAACGCCGTCCAGTTCACCAAAAAGGATCTCGTCTGAAACGGTACCGAAGGGCGAGTCGATTTTCGTCCAACGGGTATTCTCCAGCCCGTCTATCTCATAGATTCCGCTGCCGCCCATGATGCCGATGATGGTCTCTGACATGTTTAAAACACTCCTGCCTGAAAGAAAATTCAGAGACTCTTTTGCCACGTCTTTTAAGGGAATGCCAAGAAATAATGTGTGCCAACTTTGGGAATGCACAATTAATATGCGTCATGGTGAATATATACCCACTATTACGCATATTTTTTGAACAGATGGTAAAAAAAACGACTTATTCCGGAATTTGGTCTTGCAAAGAGGTAAATTAAGGGTAAAGCTTGGATGTGTGCATGAGAAACAACGAATGTTTTTTCGCATGTGCAAAAAGAAAATCATGGAAGAGGCCGATTTTTCGGGCTCTTTTTGTAGATGTTCTGGCTAAATAAAAAGTAACTATATGTTGTCTAATAGCGGTCCTTTTTGTCAAGCTCCATCTTTGTCATCTTAGCCGATTTCATGGTTGTCTTCGCGGTCTGTTGGCCTTTAATTTTATGAAGGCCGCCGCATGATGGCTT
>NZ_BMHV01000008.1 GCF_014641495.1 Terasakiella brassicae | reverse complement strand
CAGTGCAAGCTGGACGGCTTCGCTTTTAAATTCATCAGATTTTTTGAGACTCATTTATTCCTCCTGTAAATCTCAGTTTAACAGAAGGTGCTCTCCAGTTTTAGGGGACGGGTCCAATTGGGACGGAGAATTTGTTCAACGAACATTTTGAAGAACATTATCAGAAATCCATGGAAGAGACGATTGATGCACATGTACCTGAATTTCTGAGGCAAGCAGCTACGCAATGGATCGTTCAACATTTCCCTCAGGATACTCAAAAGCGAAATATGAAAGCCTATATGATGGCTATAAAAACCAAGCTATTGGATATATGAGATGAAAATTTTGAATAATCAACAACTCGCATCGCTATTCTTTCCCATTTCCATAATTTACTTTCCGATTCGCTTTTTGATCATTTTAATGACCGTTTCAGGCAATACTCGTAAAATTGCAATTTTCGTTTCTTAAAATGCAATAAATTAAAAATACACAAAACCTCTAATCCATTGATTTAAAATTATTAAACATTGATTTATGGAAATAAAATTTCCGTAGCTTGAGTTTCCTAGCCGTTTTTTTGGAAAGCTATCTATGGAAATTGAGGAGCCAAAATTCCGTAAATCCATTTCCAGTTCTTTAAAGAAAGTTAAATGTGGGATTTGGACAGTCACCCACACATATTTTCAGATACTTTTTGATACCTAAAAAGCACCTTTATGCCCTCAAGGGGCATTTTTAAAGAAAGCCTTTGATCTTCTTTACTTTTTATAAATCTATCTACAGGCCACCAACTTATACAGACCTATATATAGGGTCGCACCAAAACAAGAACCCCATATATAGCACACAAAACTTCTGGTTAAGCCTTGTTTCCTGCGGCTTTTCCCATGTTTTTACATTGACCTCCCATCAAATCCCATGATATCCCATATTATCCCATCGAATAATAGGGGCAGCCCATCCGTTAACAATGGGCAGTCTGGAAATTGGGATCGGTTATGCCGGTCTTTTCACTGTTCTTCAATGGGTGAGGTTCGAACGATTTAGCAAGCAGGCACCGCCATCATGGCACTTTTTGTCGGGAAGCATCTAAACAAGATAGATAAAAAGGGACGCACCAGCGTTCCCAAGCCTTTCCGTGCGTCTTTTGAAACGCAAAATTTTCGCGGGATGTATGCTTATCCCTCCTTTAAATTCCCCGCGATTGCCGCTTGCGACGAAACCTTTATGACCGTTTTGGCCGACAGCCTCACGGCCGAAACCGATTTTTTCTCTGATGATCAGGACGATCTCGCGGCTGTCATTTTGGAAAGTGCCAGCCAACTGAGCTTTGACACCGAAGGGCGTGTCATTTTACCACAGGAATTGCTGGAACACGCCGGAATTACCGATCAGGCCTTATTTGTCGGGCGCGGGCGCGAGATTTTAATCTGGGAACCCGGCGCCTATGAAGCCCATGCCAAGCAGGCTTTCAGCCGTGCCAAGGCCGCCAAGCGCACCTTGAAACTGCGCGTCAGCCCGGAGGATCTGCAATGAGTGGCCATATCCCCGTTCTGTTAAACGAAATTGTTCAGGCCATTGCCCCAGAAGAAGGTGACATCGTTATTGACGGCACCTTCGGTGGAGGGGGCTATACCAAAGCCATACTGGATGCCGCCAATTGCCGGGTCTTTGCCATAGACCGTGACCCGGACGCAATCAAACGGGGCAACACCTTATCCAAATCCTTGGATAACCGGTTGACAATGTTTGAGGGCTGCTATGGGGACATGGCGGCCCTTGTGAATCAAAAGGTGAACGCGGTGGTTCTGGATATAGGAGTCTCTTCCTTCCAAATCGATGAAGCCGATCGTGGTTTTTCCTTCCGCGAGGATGGTCCGCTGGACATGCGCATGGCCCAATCCGGTGAAAGTGCAGCCGATGTTGTTAATACCTACGATGAAAAAGACCTTGCCGATATTATCTACAAATACGGTGAAGAACGTCATTCACGCCGTGTGGCGCGCGCCATCGTCGAAGCACGCAAAGAAGAAGAAATCACGACAACCGCGCAGCTTGCCAAAATCGTGCGTTCTGTTGTATGGCAGGCCAAGGACAAAATCGATCCGGCAACCCGCACATTTCAGGGTTTGCGCATTTATGTAAATGACGAGCTTGGCGAACTGGAACGTGGCCTTTGCGCTGCCGAAGAATTATTGCTGCCCGGCGGTCGTCTTGTCGTTGTTACCTTCCATTCACTGGAAGACCGCATCGTTAAAAAGTTTTTCAAAGAACGCAGCGGGGCAAACGCACGGACCAACCGTTATATGCCTGATGCCACAACAGACGGGCCACAACCGACCTTTAAACTGGTGACACGCAAACCCATTGCCCCCAGTGAAGAAGAATTAAAAGAAAACCCACGTGCACGTTCTTCAAAATTGCGCGCCGCCGTTCGCACCGATGCACCAAACTGGACGGGAGGGAACCCATGACCCGCCTGACCCTTGCCCTGACCGTTTTTCTGGCGATTGCCCTGTCTATCGGGGTGTTTCGCATCACCTATCAGGTGGACGAACTGGAAAAAGAACTGAGCGAACTCAACAGGCAAATTCTGGAAGAACAGGAAACCATCCATATTCTGAAAGCGGAATGGAGTTACCTGAACGATCCCAATCGTCTGGAAGATCTGGCCCGTCGTCATCTGGGTCTCAAGCCGATGAACGGCAATCAATTGATCAATCTGGATATGTTTGACAAGCAATTGCTGCCCGATGATCCCAACGCCCAACCCGTCAAGCTGGAGCGTTAATCATGGAACTTCGGGGGGCGCGCGAAAAACAACTCAAAAACCGCAGAGCCATTGAAACCGGGCATAATCGCGCCGTGGTGACGGGGGCCGTTTTTGCCATTTTGTTCATCGTTCTTGCCGGGCGCGTGGTTGACCTTTCCCTTTTCCAAGGCAGCCGGGAACCTACCCTTGTCGATAGCCCCAGCATGGGTGATGTGGTTGAAGCTGTGCGTGCCGATATTGTGGATCGCAACGGGGTATTGGTGGCAACGTCCTTGCCTGCGGACTCGTTATTTGTGGATTCAAAAGCCTTTCTCGAAGCCGGGGAGGACCCGACACAGGCGGCCTTGAAACTTGCGCGTATCCTGCCTGAACTCGCCATTGATGACACCGTTAAGAAACTATCTTCGGGCAAACGCTTTGATTATCTGGTTCGCACCTTAACGCCCAATCAGAAATATCAAGTCAACCTGCTCGGTATTCCGGGGCTGGATTACCAAAGCGACGAACGCAGGACCTATCCACAAGGTCCCTTGCTCGCCCATGTGCTTGGGTACACCGATGTTGATGGACGCGGCATCGCCGGGCTTGAACAAAGCTTTAATCATCAATTGACCACACCGGGTGGAAAGCTTGAACTTTCCATCGATGTCCGCATTCAATCCATTATGCGCAGCGCCTTGCAAGATGCCATTGATGAATTCAAGGCGATTGGCGGGGCGGGGATCATTATGGACATTCAATCCGGTGAACTTCTCTCTTTAGTGTCCCTGCCAGATTTTGATCCCAATAACACAGATACCCTTGTCGGTGATGCCGGTTTCAACCGCGCGACCAAAGGCGTCTATGAAATGGGGTCCATTTTCAAACTGTTCAACACAGCAATGGCACTGGACAGTAAGACGGTCACACTCAATGACACGTTTGATGCGAGCAAACCTTTAAAAATCGGACGTTTTCTCATTAACGATTTTCACGGGAAAAACCGGGTTCTCAGCGTTCCTGAAATTTTAGTTTTTTCTTCAAACATCGGATCTGCCCAAATTGCCTTGGAAGCGGGAACCGATTTGCAACGTGAATATATGGGCCGCCTTGGATTGCTGAATACCGCCTCACTGGAAATCCCCGAAGTCGGCACCCCGCTTTATCCCACACGTTGGCGCAAGGCCAATACCATGACAATTTCTTATGGACACGGTATTGCCATTACACCGTTACAACT
Organism: Terasakiella brassicae; assembly: GCF_014641495.1. Lineage (GTDB taxonomy): Bacteria > Pseudomonadota > Alphaproteobacteria > Rhodospirillales > Terasakiellaceae > Terasakiella > Terasakiella brassicae. The sequence goes on along the minus strand of NZ_BMHV01000008.1, from coordinate 138,628 downwards.
GACCAGTGCCGTTGGGGCAATGGCCAACGGCGGACTTTTGCCCAACCCGACATTGTTAAAAGGCAATTCCAAGGACCGTTTGCCCCCGCGCCGCGTTATTTCCGAAGAGGTCTCCGCACAAATGCGCAAGCTTATGCGTCTGGTGGTTTTGCAAGGCTCCGGCAAAAAAGCCAATTCTGCCTTTTACCGTGTGGGTGGCAAGACTGGAACAGCCGACAAGCAGGAAGGTGGGTCTTATAATCGCCGCGCCCGTATCTCGTCTTTTGCCGGTGTTTTCCCGATTGAAAACCCAAAATATGCCATCCTTGCAATGGTCGATGAACCGGTCGGCAACAAAAAGACATTTGGATACGCGACTGCGGGCTGGGTTGCGGCCCCCATTGCCAAAAGGGTCGTTGATCGCGTTGGCCCCATGCTTGGCCTTGCCCCATCAGCCGGTGAAGAACAAGCCTATCAACCGGGCGACCCTCTTTTCATCAAGGTGAAGGGGTAAATCATGGTTCAATTAAACATTCTTTTCCCCGATTGCACATCCAAACTGGACATCACAGGCCTGAGCGTTGACAGTCGCGCTGTTAAACCCGGCTATCTGTTTGCCGCCCTGCCCGGCAATCGCGTAGATGGGCGCGCCTTTATTAATCAGGCAATTAAAAATGGGGCCTGTGCTGTTTTGGTCCCCAGTAAAACCGAAGGCCTCGATATCTATCCAAATACCGTTTTCATTTATGATGATAACCCGCGTCTGTGTTTTGCCAAGGCGGCAGCGGCTTTTTATGGCGCGCAACCTGACCTTTGCGCCGCCGTTACCGGCACCAATGGGAAAAGTTCCGTCGTTACGTTTGTTCGTCAACTCTGGTCCCTGCTGGGGCATTCTGCGGCCAGTGTCGGCACCTTGGGCATCACGGCACCGGGATTGAATATTGCAGGTGGCTTGACCACACCGGACCCGGCGGGTTTGCACCAACGCCTTGCAGAAATTGCACAATCAGGCGTCACCCATCTTGCAATGGAAGCGTCCAGTCACGGGTTGGACCAATACCGTATGGACGGGGTAAAGGTTCAGATCGCAGCCTTTACAAACCTGAGCCGGGATCATCTGGATTATCATGTCGATATGGCAGATTACCTGCGCGCAAAGAAACGGCTCTTCAGTGATTTGCTCAGCCCATCCGGCATCGGTGTTTTAAACGCCGATATTCCAGAATTTGAAGCCTTACGCAGCCTTCTGGAACAAACCGGTCGCAAAGTCCTGAGTTATGGGAAAATGGGGCATGACATTCAGTTGATCACGGCCCAGCCGACACCGCACGGTCAGGATCTTGTTCTGCGCACCGGTGGAAAAGACTATCAAATCGCATTGCCATTGGCGGGTTATTTTCAAGCCGAAAACATTATGTGCGCGACCATGATCGTGATCGCCAGCGGACATAGCCCAGAAGACGTCATCCCCTTGCTGTCCAAACTGGAAGGGGTCCCGGGTCGTATGGAGGCAATGGGCTACGGCATTTACGTCGATTACGCCCATACACCGGATGCCTTAAAAACCGTTCTGTGTGCACTTCGCCCCCATACACAAGGGCAACTGGCGGTCTTGTTTGGTTGCGGCGGGGACCGTGACAAAGGCAAACGTCCGCAAATGGGGAATATTGCCGCCCAGTTTGCCGATCGTGTGTATGTCAGTGATGACAACCCGCGTAGCGAAGATGCCACAATCATTCGGTCCGAAATCATGGCGGCCTGCCCCGATGCCACCGAAATCGGTGATCGTAAAACGGCTATTGAAACCGCCATTTCCGAATTGAAAGAAGGCGATGTTCTTCTTATTGCCGGAAAAGGCCATGAAACGGGTCAAATTGTGGGGGACCGTGTGTTGCCTTTTGATGACCGCGCCCTTGCACGGGAGTTGATCCATGACTGATATTTTATGGACAACCGACGAAGCGGCAAAGGTCGTAGACGGAACCCCGTTCGGACAATGGGAATGCACAGGCATTTCCATCGACAGCCGCAATGTGGAAAAAGGCGATCTGTTTATTGCCATCAAAGGTCCCAGCTTCGATGGGCATCAATTTGTTCACGCGGCCTTAAAGGCTGGCGCAGCGGCCGCTGTTGTCTCCCATATTCCGCAAAATTGCCGTCAAGATGACAAACTGCTTCTGGTGAAAAACACAACGCGTGCATTGGAAGATTTGGGACGTGCTGCACGTGCGCGCTCAAACGCAAAAATCGTCGCCGTTACCGGCAGCGTGGGAAAAACCGGGGTGAAAGAGGCCCTCGCCAGTGTTTTATCCAAACAAGGCAAAACGCACGCCACCCTTGGCAATCTCAACAATCATTTCGGCCTGCCTTTAACCTTGGCCCGTATGCCACGCGACTGCGATTTCGCGGTTCTGGAGTTGGGGATGAACCATGCGGGCGAATTAATTGAGCTGTCGCAAATGGCGCAACCCGATGTTGGCGTTATCACAACGGTCGCCGCCGCCCATCTCGAATATTTTGAGGACGAAGCCGCCATTGCCGATGCCAAGTGCGAAATTTTTGCAGGTCTGAAAAAAGGCGGTGTCGCGGTTTTAAATGCCGATAACTCTTATTTCGAACGCATGAAACAGGCCTGCCTGACACAAGGTATCGATAACATCATCACCTTTGCAAGTGAACAAGACGCCACGTTTAACGCAACATCATTTGAAAATGATGAAACAGAAAACGGCACATTCATCTCGGCGAATATCCACGGTCAGCCCCTTGATTATAAAATCGCGCACGATGGTCGCCATTGGGTCACCAACAGTTTAGCGGTTCTTGCCTGCGTCGAGGCCTTAGGCGCAGATGTAAAACAGGCAGCAAACGATTTGGCCCACCTGTCACAGTTAAAAGGGCGCGGGGCGGTTCATACAATTGAGATATCCGGGGGCAGTCTTCGCGTCATTGATGAAAGCTATAATGCCAATGACGCTTCGATGCGTGCCGCCCTTGACGTTCTGTCACACCAGTCAGGCCGACGCATTGCGGTTCTGGGCGATATGCTGGAACTCGGCCCCGATGAAATCGATATTCACAAAAACTTAGTCGGTGCCTGCAAGAAAATCCATTTGGTCTTTGCCTGCGGCCCGTTAATGAAACATCTGTTCAAGGCGTTGCCTGCCCATCAACGTGGTGCCCATGCCTCCAGCGCCGAACATCTTGCGCCATTGGTAGTGCAGGCCGTTCAACCGGGTGACGTAATCAGTATTAAAAGTTCGCGGGGATCACGCACCGATCTGGTGTTGGATGCCCTTCTTGAATTGCAATCCAACGGGACGTAAAGACGAAAGAGAAACCGACACATGCTATATCACCTCCTCTTTCCTTTGGCCGATCAATTCGCGGTCTTCAACCTGTTTCGCTATCTGACATTCAGAACGGGCGGCGCGGTTATGACGGCTATGATCATTGCTTTTATCATCGGCCCGCGTCTGATCCGTTGGTTACGTCAATGGCAAGGTCAAGGCCAACCCATCCGCAACGATGGACCGGAAAGTCATTTGAAAAAACAAGGTACCCCGACAATGGGTGGTATTATGATTTTGACATCCATGACCATTTCCGTCCTGCTGTGGGCCGATTTATCAAACCCTTATATCTGGGCGGTTATGCTGGTGACATTGGGCTATGGCCTCATTGGTTTCACCGATGATTATCTGAAAGTTTCCAAGAAAAATACCAAGGGCTTATCAGGTAAGCTGAAATTGCTCGGCCAACTTTTATTTGCCGGAATTGCCGCCTTTATCGTTGCCAGTGTTCAACCGGAAAACCTGAACACCCATCTGGCCTTGCCGTTCTTCAAGGATGTTTTGCTCAATTTGGGCATCTTTTTTCCGATCTTTGCCGTTCTGGTGATGATCGGGTCTTCCAACGCGGTCAACCTGACCGATGGACTGGACGGTCTTGCCACTGTTCCGGTGATTATTGCGGTCGGTGTATTTGCGATTTTTTCCTATCTGGTTGGCAACTTCGTCTTTGCCGATTATCTGCAAATCCATTACGTCCCCGGCGCGGGCGAACTGGCTGTTATTTGCGCTGCCGTTATCGGGGCCTGCATCGGATTTTTATGGTTTAACGCCCCGCCCGCGATGGTCTTCATGGGAGATACCGGATCATTGGCCCTTGGCGGCACCTTGGGGTCCATTGCGGTTGTCACCAAACACGAACTGGTTTTGGCCATTGTCGGCGGCCTGTTTGTTCTGGAAACCGTGTCCGTCATCGTACAGGTGGCCTCGTTTAAACTGACAGGCAAGCGCGTTTTTAAAATGGCACCGCTGCATCACCATTACGAAAAAAAGGGTTGGGCCGAACCCACCATCGTTATCCGTTTCTGGATTATTGCCTTGATCCTCGCCCTCATCGGGCTGGCCACATTAAAACTGCGTTAATAGGAGCATACCGGACGTGATCATCCCTATTGCCTATAAAAACAAAACAGTCGCCGTTCTCGGGCTCGGTAAATCCGGGACTTCGGTTGAACGCGCCTTGCAAGATGCAGGCGCACGCGTCTGGGCATGGGATGATAAATCGACCCGCAACGATCTGGTTGATTTAACCAAAGCGGATTGGACCCAAATTGACCTGCTGGTTATGAGCCCCGGCATCCCGCATACCTTCCCGGCCCCACACCCTGTGGCGGAATTGGCACGTACACATAATTGTCCCATCGTTTGCGATGTGGAACTGTTGGTGCAAACCTGCCCTAGCGCCAAATACGTGGCCATTACCGGAACCAACGGGAAATCCACGACCACATCCTTAATCGCCCATGTGTTAGAAGTCGCAGGCTTTGATGTCGCGGTTGGCGGCAATCTGGGGACACCCGCCCTTGATCTGGACCAATTGGATGAAGACGGTGTTTATGTGCTGGAACTATCGTCTTATCAATTAGAACGCACGCCTTCACTTTGTGCCGATGTGGCGGTCTGGTTAAACATCAGCCCTGATCATCTGGATCGTCACGGCGGCTTGGATGGATATATCGCCGCCAAAAAGAATATTTTTGCTAATCAAGGGGCCGAACAGTTTGCCTTTATCGGTATTGATGACGATCATAGCCGCAAAGTCTTTGCAGAAAACGACCTGACACAGGCAAAACGGATTGCCATAACCGCCAATGGCCCGGTTGAAGATGCGATTTTCGTTGATGAAGATATCCTGATTGACGAAGCCTTTGATCCTGAAGGTATTCAGGTCATGGATTTGTCTTCTGTCAAAACCCTGCAAGGCAAACATAACCAACAAAACGCACTGGCGGCTTACGCAACCGCCATTGCCTTGGGCGCGGATCCCACATGGATTGTGCGCGGCATTGCGGGCTTCCCCGGTCTGGCCCATCGTCAGGAAATCATTGCCACTGTTGACGGTGTCTTATTCATCAATGACAGCAAGGCCACCAACGCCGATGCCACAGCCAAAGCCCTCGGTGCTTATGACCACATCTACTGGATTGCGGGTGGGCAGGCCAAAGAAGGCGGCATCACCTCGTTGTTGGGCCAATTAAGTTCTGTTGAAAAAGCCTACTTGATCGGTGAGGCCGAAGATGCCTTTGCGCAAACGCTGGAAGGCACCCTGCCTTATCAGCGTTGTCAAACACTGGAACGCGCGCTTACACAAGCCTTTCAGGATGCAAAAGCAAAAGGCGGTGTTGTTTTATTATCCCCGGCCTGTGCCTCGTGGGATCAATTCAGCAGTTTTGAAGCGCGCGGCGATGCCTTTCGCGCTCTTGTCCAAAAATTACAAGAGGAGGCCGCCTAGATGATCAGCTTCTCTCGTGTCGATACAAGTGTTTTGGGACGTTGGTGGTGGACGATTGATCGCTGGCTGCTGTCGGCTATTTTATTGATTGTTGCCATCGGGGCGATTTTGACCTTAGCTGCCAGCCCACCTGTCGCGGCCCGCATCGGTCTGGACACCTACCATTTTGCCATTCGTCAGTTTGCCTATCTTCCTTTGGCGTTATTAACCATGATCTTTGTTTCCTTGCTGGAACCTGTCATGGTGCGTCGATTGGCTGCGGTTCTTTTTGCGGTTTTCCTGATCCTGACCGCCAGCACCCATTTTCTCGGGGCCGAAGTCAAAGGGGCGGCACGCTGGATTTCTTTTGCGGGTTTCACCATTCAACCGTCCGAATTCCTGAAACCGACCTTTGCGGTGGTTGCCGCCTGGATGTTCAGTGAATGGCGCAAGGATACCGCCTTCCCCGGTCATTTCATTTCCATTGCGCTGTTTGCCTTGGTTGCCGGATTGCTGGTGACACAACCCGATTTTGGGATGACAGCTGTAATCTCCGCCGTTTGGGGGGTGCAGTTCTTCTTGGCAGGGTTGCCTGTATTCTTTGTTGTGCTGGTCGCCGTTGTCTTTATGACGGGTTCTATGGCGGCCTATATGATGGTTGATCATGTTAAAAGCCGGGTAGATCGCTTCCTTGATCCGGCCAGTGGGGACAACTATCAAATCTCACGCTCCCTCGAAGCGTTTCAGAACGGCGGTTTGTTTGGCACAGGTCCCGGTGAAGGCGATATCAAACACCTATTGCCCGATGCCCATACGGATTTCATCTTTGCTGTTGCCGGTGAAGAATTCGGCCTGATTGCCTGTCTCTTCATTATCGGCTTGTTTGCCACCATTGTTCTGCGCGGTTTTTCCAAGATGTTTCACGAAACCAACCTGTTTGTTTTGCTGGCTGTCGGGGGGCTCGTCACCCAATTTGGTTTGCAGGCTGTCATTAATATGGCCTCAACCACACACCTGATGCCGACCAAAGGCATGACCCTGCCGTTCATTTCTTATGGCGGGTCATCCTTGCTGTCATTGGCTTTGGGCATGGGCATGTTGTTATCACTGACGCGCCGCCGCGTCGGGGGGGAATTATGAGCGACAAAAAACCCTTGATCATTCTGGCCGCAGGCGGCACAGGCGGGCATGTTTTCCCGGCAGAAAGCCTTGCAGAACAATTACTTGCGCGGGGCTATCGCCTTGCTCTGTTCACCGACAAACGCGGTGCCAAATACAGCGGTGTCCTCGGTCAACTGGAAACCCGACATATCAGTGCAGGCAGTGTCGCAGGGCGCGGTCTTTTCGGCAAAATCCGCTCAGTCCTGTCCTTGGGGCTTGGCATCTTTCAGGCCAAACGCCTGCTTGCAAAAATGGAACCCGGCGTGGTGGTCGGTTTTGGTGGCTATCCGTCTGTGCCAACCATGATTGCCGCCTCACTTGGGGGATATGCAACCGTTATCCATGAACAAAATGCCGTCTTGGGCCGGGCCAATCGTTTATTGGCAGGAAAAGTGAAACGGATTTGCACCTCTTTTGCCACGGTGGATCACATTGGTTCTGAAAATGAGGGGAAAGTCATTTTCACCGGCAATCCTGTGCGCCAAGCTATTTTGGATAAACGCCAAACCCCTTATGCGGACATGGCGGAGACAATCAATATTCTTGTTCTTGGCGGCTCACAGGGCGCACAAGTCTTTAGTGACATTCTGCCTGATGCATTTTCCAAATTGGATAAAAAGATCAAATCCCGTTTATCTGTGACCCAGCAATGTCGACCCGAATTTCTGGATGCGACCAAAGAAAGTTACAGCACAACCGGAATTGATCATATCAAACTGGACAGCTTCTTTCAGGATGTACCCGCCTTATTGTCCAGTGCACATCTTTTAATCGCGCGCGCCGGTGCCTCCACCTGTGCAGAGGTTACAACCGTTGGTCGCCCATCCATTCTGGTTCCCTACCCCCATGCGACCGACGATCATCAAACCCGCAATGCGCAAAATCTGGAAACTTCAGGGGCATGCAAGTTGATCGCCCAGACTGAATTGAGTGCAGATCGTTTGACACAGGAATTAAACAACCTGTTCAGCGATCCGCAAATCCTGACTCAAATGGCTGACGCGGCATATAACGCGGGTCAACCCGACGCCGCCACCCGTTTGGCCGACACGGTCGAAGACTTAATCAAGGTGAAAGAATAAACCATGAAATCCTTACCTTTATCCATTGGCACCCTTCATTTCGTCGGTATCGGCGGCATCGGTATGAGCGGCATTGCAGAAATTCTGCATAACCTCGGCTATACCGTTCAAGGTAGCGATTTAAGCGACAATGCAAACGTTAAACGTCTGCGCGACCTTGGGATTAAAGTCTTTGTCGGGCATCAGGCCGAGAATGCCAAAGATGCACAGGTCGTTGTGATTTCATCCGCCGTCAAACCGGATAACCCCGAAGTCGTGCATGCCCGCCACAATCATATTCCCGTTGTGCGCCGTGCAGAAATGCTGGCGGAACTGATGCGCCTGAAAGCAGCCATTGCCATTGGCGGCACACATGGCAAAACCACAACGACAACCATCGTTGCAACCTTGCTGGATGCCGCAGGTCTGGACCCGACCGTCATCAATGGCGGGATCATCAATACGTACGGCACAAACGCCCGTCTGGGTACAGGCGATTGGCTGGTTGCCGAAGCCGACGAGTCTGATGGGACCTTTATCAAGCTCCCCGCTTCCTGTGCCGTTGTTACCAATATCGACCCGGAACATCTGGATCATTACGGCAGCTTTGATAAATTGCGCGCGGCCTTTGATACCTTCATTCAAAACATTCCGTTTTACGGTTTTGCTGCCCTGTGTATTGATCATGCCGAAGTTCAGGCCATGATCCCGCGTGTGCCGGACCGCAAAATCGTCACTTATGGATTTTCCCCTCAGGCCGATGTGCGCGCCACCAATGTGGATATGGGACCGGACGGGGCACGGTTTGATGTGGTCATCAACAAACGTGGCGAAGAGACACGCACCATCGAAGGACTGCGTTTCCCCATGTTGGGGGCACATAACGTGCAAAACAGTCTCGCCGCCGTTTGTGTGGGTCTGGAACTGGGTATGTCGGATGCCACCATTCGCAAAGGTTTATCCGCGTTTGAAGGGGTCAAGCGTCGTTTCACTAAAACCGGCGAAGTCGATGGCATCGCCATTATTGACGATTATGCCCACCATCCGGTTGAAATTTCCTCTGTCTTAAAGGCGGCACGCAGCGCCGGACGGGGTAAGGTCCACGCCGTTGTGCAACCCCATCGTTACACCCGCCTGCGCGACCTGTTTGAAGAATTCTCTACCTGTTTCAACGATGCTGACACTGTCATCGTCGCCGATGTCTATCCCGCTGGTGAACAACCGATCGAAGGGATCGATAAAGATCATCTGGTGGAAAGTCTGATCGGTCACGGTCACCGTCATGTGATCTCGTTGGAAAGCCAGGACAAGCTGGCCAGCATCATTAATGAGATCGCCGGTCCCGGTGATTATGTCGTCTGTTGTGGGGCAGGCAGTATTTCAGCCTGGGCCTATGACTTACCGGATCAACTCAGCAAAGTAAAAGAAGGATAATTTTCGTGACTTGCGCTGTTTTATTCAAAGAAGGACTGCTGGACAGATTGCCCGCCGTGCGCGGACGATTAAGCGCCAACGCGCCTTTGGATAAGATTACATGGTTCCGCGTGGGTGGACCGGCTGAAGTCATGTTCCGCCCCGAAGACAGCGACGATTTACGCGATTTTATGCAAAACAAACCCGCCGATGTCCCGGTTACCTTTATCGGGGTGGGTTCAAACCTGCTGGTTCGTGATGGCGGTATCCCCGGCGTTGTAGTGCGATTGGGGCGCAATTTTGCACAAATCCGCGTGGAAAATCAGGATATTATCTGCGGCGCGGGCGCATTGGATGGCAATGTTGCCAAGGTTGCGCTGGATAATTCTTTAGGTGGTTTAGAATTTCTTAGTGGTATTCCCGGCACAATAGGCGGTGCCTTGCGTATGAACGCAGGTGCCTATGGTCGTGAAATGAAAGATGTGCTGATGGAAGCCACCACCTTGTCCCCGAATGCCGAGGTCAAAACCTTAAGCCTGAATGAAATGGGATATAGCTATCGCCATTGCGATCTGTCTGCGGACTGGATTTTCCTGTCCGCGCGATTACGTGCACACCCGGCAGACCAGACTGAAATCGCAGCACGGATGAAAGAAATTCAACAGGCACGTGGGGATAGCCAACCCGTTCGTTCACGCACAGGCGGGTCGACTTTTGCAAACCCCGATGGTCACAAGGCATGGCAATTAATTGATGCGGCCGGATGTCGTGGATTAAAACGCGGTGGTGCACAGGTATCCGAACAACATTGCAATTTCCTGCTCAATACCGGCGAGGCCACAGCCGCCGATCTGGAAGGATTGGGCGAAGAAGTGCGCGCCCGTGTTTTAAAACAAAGCGGAATTGAACTGCGTTGGGAAATCAAGCGCATCGGCTTGGAAAAAGGAGAAGACCAATGACGACACATGTTGCTGTCCTGATGGGCGGATGGTCCTCGGAACGTGAAGTTTCTCTGGTCAGCGGGGCGGCGTGCGCCAAGGCTTTGCAAGAAGCCGGTTATAGCGTGACCACAATTGATATCCAGCGCGATATGGGATCGTTGCTGACACGCTTATATCCCAAACCGGACGTGATTTTTAACGCCCTGCATGGCCCGTACGGCGAAGATGGCTGCATTCAGGGTTTCCTGAATATCATCAATATTCCCTACACCCATTCCGGCGTCATGGCCTCTGCCCTTGCGATGGATAAGCCCATGTCCAAACGCCTGTTTGAACAAGTCGGCATTCCATGCGCCAAACACGATATCGTCAAACGCGACGATGTTCTGGCCGGAAACGTCATGGATGGTCCCTATGTCATCAAACCGACCAATGAAGGATCCAGCGTTGGCGTTAAGGTTGTCATGGACGGGGACGAACCACCGTTCAGCCACGATGACTGGCCTTATGGCGATGAAGTGATGATTGAACAGTTTGTCCCGGGGCGCGAGTTGACCGTCACCGTCATGGGATCACGCGGCGCCCTCGCTGTGACCGAGATTTGTACCGATCATAAATTTTATGACTACGATGCCAAATATGTTGAAGGTGGGTCCTGGCATGAAGTCCCGGCAAACATCCCGGCAGATATCGAAGAAAAAGCCAAACGTTTGGCAGAAAAAGCCCATGAAACATTGGGATGTCGCGGCGTCAGTCGTGCCGATTTCCGTTATGACGACGAAAAAGGCGAGATTTATATTCTGGAAATTAACACCCAGCCGGGCATGACACCGACATCTTTGGTGCCGGAACAAGCCGCCGCTGTCGGAATTTCCTTCCCCAAACTGGTTGCATGGATGATCGAGGAAGCGCGATGCGACAACTAAGTGTGACATCACAAAACAAACGCAAACGGACACAAGTCTGGTGGAAACGGGCCACCGTCCGCCCGCTGATATTCAGTGCCGTTATGGGAATTGTGGCCGCCCTTTTGACCTATGCCGTCAAAACGGGTTTGACCGATATTGCTTCCATGCGTTTAGAACGCGCAACCCTGAACGCAACGGCCAAAACAGGCCTGACCTTGCGTGATGTTCTGGTCGAAGGACGCGAAAACACCCCGTTGAAAGATTTGCGCGCCGTCGTCAATCTGGAACTGGACCAACCCATTCTGGATATTAACCCACAGGTTTTACGCGAACGGATTGAGGCCTTGCCGTGGGTGGCAACCGCATCGGTTGAACGCCAACTTCCCGATATTTTACACATTCGCCTGAACGAACACCGCCCCATTGCCATGTGGCAACATGACGGGACCTTCTCTTTGATCAACAAGGAAGGGGACGTCATTCTGACCGGGGGGGACGACATTAAGGTTTTCTCCCATCTGCCATTGGTCGTCGGCGAAGGGGCACCGGAACATAGCGCACAAGTTCTGGCGATTTTACGCTCAGAACCGGATCTGAACAAAAAAGTCAAAGCAGCGGTACGGGTCTCCGATCGTCGTTGGGATATCGCAATGGAAAATGGCGCCTTTATTCGCCTGCCTGAAGACAATCCAGAAAAAGCATGGTCGCGCCTTGCCGTTTACAACAAGGAAAATCTGCTGTTTGACAAAAAACTCACCAGTATCGATATGCGCCTGCCGGACAGAATCATGGTTAAAATCGACGATTTGGAAACGATTCGTAAACCAGTTGGGGGGCAAGATACATAAGTTGGTGTTTTGAAACCGACCTGTGTTTTGAAGATTTGGATATGAGCAACGTGACAAAGAAAACCAGAAACGGCCTGATTGCGGCTCTGGATATCGGCACAACCAAGGTGTCGTGCTTTGTTGCGCGTGCCCACAAGGATCAGGAACTGGAAATCGTCGGCCTGTCTCATCAAATTGCAAACGGTCTGCGTCGCGGCGTTATCGTCGATATGGAAGCGGCCGAACGTTCTATCCGTTCTGCCGTTCACGTTGCCGAAGAAATGGCAGACGACACCATTGACCGCGTCATCGTTTCGCTTTCCGGCGGACAGCCCAAGGCGCAAATCAAGGATGTGGAAACCAATGTTCCCACCGCACAGATTGGCAACCTTGATATCCAGCGCCTGTTTACCCAAGCCCGTGTGCAAGGCCAATTGCCCCAAGATCACGTTCTTTTACACACCATGCCGACAGACTTTACCGTAAATGGCGAAGCCGGCATCCGCGACCCGCGCGGTATGGTCGGGGAACGCCTGAGCGCCCGCATGAACCTGATTTCAGCAAATTCCAGCACAGTACGCAATTTAAAGACCTGTCTGGAACGTTGCCATCTGGATGTGGAAGAAGAAGTCATCAGTGCCTATGCCAGTGGGTTGGGCTGCTTGGTTACCGACGAAATGAATTTGGGTGTCTGTGTGGTTGATATGGGCGGTGGCACAACAGACATCGCCGTCTTTATCGAAGGCAACCTGATCCATGTGGACAGCATTCCCGTGGGCGGCATTCAGGTCACCAACGATATTTCGCGCGGACTGAATACACCGGTTGCCCATGCAGAGCGTATGAAAACCAAGTTCGGCAGTTGTCTGCCCGCCCCCAGCGACGATCACGAAATTCTACGGGTCCCTGTTTTGGGCGAAGAGGACGAAGCCGAAGGCACAACGGAATCACGTTCCACATTGGTCAGCATTATTCAGCCCCGTCTGGAAGAAACGTTTGAACTGGTTCGCGAACGTCTGGAAAATTCAGGCCTTGATAAAGTCATTGGCCGTCAGGTTGTCCTGACAGGTGGTGCGGCCCAATTGCGCGGAGTGCCGGAACTGGCGTCCCGCATTCTCAGTAAACGAATTCGTATCGCCCGCCCCCAACGTTTAAAGGGGTTGGCGGACGCAACAAGCGGACCGGAGTTTTCAACATGCATCGGTCTTTTAAAACATGCACACGAGAAACAGGGAGCATGGCCGTTGTCATCTCCACAAGCCGGACCGGCCCCTAATCATCTTTTTGGAAAATTAGGGGTCTGGTTTAAACAAAATTTTTAGATTTGGACCTTAAACTACTCAAACAGCCACAAACCAACGCAAAAAAATAAAGTTGGAACTGGCAAGAGCGATAACAAAACAGTAATACACGTTGTAAATCGAAAGGGCAGACAAAAATGGCCATTAATTTTCAAGCACCGGAACATCATCCGGCCCCTGTGCAAACAGGCCCCCGTATCACAGTCATCGGCGTAGGTGGTGCCGGCGGTAACGCTGTCAACAATATGATCCAGTCTTCTTTGGAAGGTGTGGAATTTGTTGTTGCCAATACGGATGCACAAGCACTGGCACAATCCAAATCAGATCACCGTATTCAATTGGGTGCGCAACTGACATCCGGTCTGGGTGCGGGTTCCAGGCCCGATGTCGGGCGCGATGCAGCCCTTGAATCCATTGATGATATCATGCAGCAAATTGCAGGGTCCAACATGGTGTTCATCACTGCCGGTATGGGCGGTGGCACAGGCACAGGGGCCGCCCCTGTGATTGCACATGCTGCGCGTGAAGCCGGTATTTTGACCGTTGGCGTAGTGACAAAACCGTTCCAGTTCGAAGGCGTGCACCGCATGCGTTTGGCAGATTCCGGTATCGAAGAAATGCAAAAATATGTCGATACCCTGATCGTCATCCCGAACCAAAACCTGTTCCGTATCGCAACGGAAAAAACAACATTTGCCGAAGCTTTCCAAATGGCGGACGAAGTGTTGCATTCCGGTGTCCGTGGTGTGACCGATTTGATGGTTCGCCCCGGCATGATCAACCTTGATTTTTCAGACATCAAAACCGTTATGAGCGAGATGGGCAAAGCCATGATGGGGACAGGCGAAGCCGAAGGCGAACGCCGTGCCGTCGAAGCCGCCGAAGCCGCCATTTCCAACCCGTTGCTGGACGACAACACCATGAAAGGGGCGAAAGGCGTCCTGATCAACATTACGGGTGGTTTGGATATCTCTCTGTTCGAAGTGGACGAAGCCGCCAACCGTATTCGTGAAGAAGTCGACCCGAACGCCAATATCATTTTCGGAACCACGCTGGACGAAAGCCTCGAAGGCAGAATGCGCGTTTCCGTTGTTTCCACCGGCATTGATGCAATGGAAGCAGAAAACCCGAAACCCCGTGTTCTGGAAGTTGTGGAAAACACACCCGCCCCGCAACAAACACAGCCGGCACCGTCAGCAGAAGAACGCAATGCGACTGTGGCAAAAGCGGCTGCATCCAAAGTTTTGTCCATGCAATCGGTTGCCCAACCGGCCATGACAGAGCAAAAAGAAAATACCGTTGCTCAAGAAAACGTTGCCATGAATGCAGAACAAGTTGCCATGCGCATCCAGAATACACTGCGCCAACCGCAACAAGCAGCAGTAGAATCTGCGCCTATTGAACAACAACGCGCCCCGTTTATTCCGCCCGCAGCCGCACAAGCCAGCAGCGTGGATGAACCGGTTCAGGCCCACAATCCCTTCCATATCAGTAGACAGGTTCAGGAAGAAAAAGTGGAAGGCGAAGTCGCCCCAAGTGCCGCACGTTCCTTGTTTGACCGTGTAACAGGTCGGACATCACGCCCTGCGCGAACCAAAGAAAGTGCCGAAATCCATGAAATGTCACAGCCAAGTCTGGATATTTCCCCGGCTGATCGTCCGGTTACCTCGCAGCAGACCGAAGACGATTTGCTGGATATTCCGGCCTTTCTGCGTCGTCAGGCAAACTAAACAGAATCGATCCTGTCTGATCGATCAACGAAAATAACCAACAGTTATTTTCACACAACGTGACTTGATGCCGGTCCCGGTTATTGCATATGCGTATGCACAATTGGGATCGGCTTTTATTTCAATAACTTAAAGACATATTGCGTTGTAACAAAACGTAACAAAGCTTGATTTGAGTTCTCGCCCTCAACCTCGTAATAATTCAACCTAGGAAATTCGAAAAAAGTACGGGATCGTCCCGAACCAACAGCGAAGAGGCGTTATGACCAATATTAAAAATCAGAAAGCAAGCAAAGTTCTTCGCCAAAAGACATTGAAGACAGCTATCAATTGCTCCGGTATCGCCCTGCATTCTGGTGAAAAAGTTTCCATAACCCTGAAACCTGCCCCCGCAGACAGCGGCATTATTTTTAAACGGATCGACATTGCCGGTGGCGGCGCTGAAATTAAAGCGACCTACGACAATGTTGTTGAAACGACCCTTTGCACGAAAATCGGCAATAGCGATGGCGTAACCATTGCCACAATCGAACATCTGATGGCTGCAATTTCCGGCTGTGCGATTGACAACCTTTTAATCGAAATCAACGGACCGGAAATGCCGGTCATGGATGGCAGTGCTGCCCCGTTTGTCTTTTTAATCGAATGTGCCGGCACCCTTGAACAAGACGCCCCGCGCAAAGCCATTCGCATCGAAAAGAACGTCAGCATTGATGAAAAAGACCGTTTCGCCGGTTTCCAACCCTGCAAAGGCAGCATTCTGGATTTCACCATTGATTTCGACAACCCCGCCATTGCCCGTCAAGAACACAGCGTTCATATGGGGCGCGGCGTCTTTAAAGACGAATTATCCCGCGCACGGACTTTCGGCTTCCTGCATGAAGTCGAATATATGCGCGCCAACGGTCTGGCGCGTGGCGGATCCCTTGACAACGCCGTTGTTGTCAGTGCGGACGGGATTATGAACGAAGAAGGTTTGCGGTTTGAAAACGAATTCGTTCGCCACAAAATTTTAGACGCCGTTGGCGATCTCGCCTTGGCTGGCCTGCCGATTATTGGTCGTTATACCGGGATTTGTTCTGGTCATTACCTGAATAACCAACTTTTGCATGCGCTGATGGCTGATCAGGATGCATGGTCCATCGTCCCGATGACACAAGACGATCTGGACGGTGCCTATGTTGAACAACGCAACGCAGCCAAATCGGCCTAAAACGTAACCTCTCCTACAAGAAGTTTTCCCGCCCCGCACCCTTTTCGCGGGGCTCTTTTTGTCGTCATATAAAGGAAGTCCATTTTTATCTTATTTGAATAGAGACAAACGGGGCTTTCTTGGTATAGTCTCGCTAATCCTGATCAATCCGATGATAATGACAAGACTTCTATGAAACAGATCAAATTCAAGTCCATTCTTAAGCTGGCCGCACCGATCGCAATCGTTGCCCTTCTTGGTGCCTGTTCTTCAAACAAAGACGAGACGCCCTACGTTGAACAGCCTGTCGAACAGCTTTACAACGATGCACACAATGACTTACTGGGTGGCAAGTATAAAGAAGCGGCAAAGAAATTCGATGAAGTCGAACGTCAGCATCCTTATTCCATATGGGCAACCAAGGCGCAGCTTATGGCGGCTTATGCCCATTACGAACATGAAAAATATGATGATGCTGTGATTGCGTTGGACCGTTTCATTCAATTGCACCCCTCCAACAAGGATGTGCCTTACGCCACGTATTTAAAAGGTCTGTCCTATTACGAACAAATTTCAGATGTCGGGCGCGATCAGATGATGACGGATCAGGCACAAAAAACCTTCCGCGAATTGATCAAAAAATATCCGACAAGTAAATATGCCCGTGATGCCCGTTTGAAACTGGACCTGACCTTTGACCACTTGGCAGGTAAGGAAATGGAAATCGGGCGTTATTATACATCGCGGAACCAATGTATTGCCGCACTCGCGCGTTTTAAAACCGTTGTTCAAAAATACGATACCACCACCCATGTCCCCGAAGCCCTGCACCGCATGATCGAATGCTATATGCAATTGGGACTGGATGACGAAGCCAAACGAACCGCAGCCGTTCTCGGTCATAACTTCCCGGGATCGGAATGGTATGTCGATACCTATCAAATCGTGGAACGTAAACGACTGCGCGATAAAGAAGACCCCGCATGGTATTGGCCGTTTGAAGGAAAAGACGCACTGGAAGCTTTGGAAGAACAAGACGGCAAAAAGGCTGAAGACCTGCGTGCCCGGCAAGAACAGCCTGAAAATACCGAAGAAGAATCTTGGTGGAAATTCTGGTGACCCTGTCATGCTGCATAGACTATCCATTCGCGATATCGTCCTCATCGACAAACTGAATGTGGATTTCAAAAACGGCCTGTGTGTCCTGACTGGGGAAACCGGTGCGGGTAAGTCCATCTTGCTGGACAGTCTCGGTCTTGCCCTTGGCGCACGTGCCGATAGCGCCCTTGTGCGCCACGGTTGTGAAAAAGGCAGCGTCAGCGCGGAATTTGACTTATCCACCGATCATCCTTTCTGGCAAATACTGGATGAACAGGACATTGAACGCGATGACAGTCTTGTCTTGCGCCGCGTCGTCAATGCAGACGGTCGATCACGTGCCTATATCAATGATCAGCCTGTTTCCGTCGCCCTGCTGAAGCAAGCCGGGGCCGCCCTTGTTGAAATTCATGGACAGTTTGACACCCAAGGCCTGCTTAATCCCGTAACCCATCGCGGTTTACTGGACGCTTTTGGTAATTTGGGCGATCAGGCCAAACAGACGCGAACCGCCTTTCGCAGTTGGAAGCAGGTGGAACGCGAACGCATGGAAGCAGAAGCCGCCCTTGAAAAAGCGCGTGCCGATGAAGAATATCTGCGCCATATGGTCGAAGAACTCACCCAACTTGCCCCGCAGGAAGGCGAAGAAGAAGAACTCGCAGCCCAACGCCAACGCTTGATGCACGGCGAAAAGCTGATCGATGGGATGAATCAGGCCCACGGGGAGCTGACATCGCATAAAGGGGTCGAAGTCAATCTGCGCAATGCCTTGCGTCATTTGGAACGTATCGCAGAAAAAGCGGAAGGGCGCCTAGATAGCGTCATAGAAACATTAGATAAAGCGTCTGAATATACGTCCCTTGGCATTCAGGAATTGGAACGCGCCAGCAATGAAGTCGATCTTGACCCCCGCCACCTCGAAGCCGTGGAAGAACGCCTATTTGCCTTGCGTGCTGCTGCACGGAAACACGATGTTCAGGTCACAGAACTACCCAACCTGAAAGATCGTTTCGAGGCTCAGCTTAATGCGGTTGAGGCGGGCGACACAGCTTTGCAAGAGCTCCGTCAAAAAGAAACGGCCCTGCGCACCGCCTTTATCGAAATCGCCGAAGATTTGGGTCAAAAACGCCGGGCAACCGCGCAAAAACTGGATAAAGCGGTTAATGATGAACTCACACCGTTAAAATTAGGCGGTGCCACCTTTGCGACCACCATTCAAAAACTGGATGCCGCAGACTGGAATGAAACGGGTTGTGACAAAATCGCCTTTGAAATTTCCACCAACCCCGGCGCCCCTCTTGGCCCGATTGCCAAGGTTGCGTCCGGTGGGGAACTCTCGCGTTTCATGCTGGCTCTCAAGGTCGTTCTGGCACAAGCCGATCCCATCCCGACCCTTGTTTTTGATGAAGTCGATGCCGGTATTGGCGGGGCCACAGCCGCAGCCGTTGGGGAGCGTTTAGGTCAGCTGGCCCAGGATGTGCAAGTTCTGGTCGTCACCCATTCCCCGCAGGTGGGCGCGCGCGGCAACCATCATTTGCGCGTATCCAAGGCTGAAAATAACGGACAGGTTGTTTCCACCATTCGCCCGCTGAGCGATGAAGAACGCACCGAAGAAATCGCGCGTATGATTTCCGGCGAACAAATCACAATCGAAGCCCGTGCAGCGGCCGATACCTTGCTCAATGCCGTTTAGGCATCACACATATAACAGAGACTAAAAAATGGCGATCCAAAGCTTACGCACCATTCCTGTTGATCAACTGACAGAATTCGACGCCTATGCGGAGCTGAAAGCACTCACAGATGAAATTCACGCACATGACAAGGCATACTACCAAAAAGACGAACCGAGTATTTCGGATGCAGACTACGATGCACTGCGTCAGCGCAACATGGCGATTGAGGAAAAATTTCCTCATTTAAAACGCAAGGACAGCCCGACAGATAAAGTCGGCGCACCGCTGCAATCCGGCTTTTCCAAAATCAGCCACGCCGTTCCCATGCTGTCACTGGGTAATGCTTTTGTCGAAGAAGACGTGCAGGATTTTCTGGACCGTATCCGGCGCTTTCTTGGGTTATCAGCCGATGAAGCCGTTGAAATTGTCGCCGAACCGAAAATTGACGGCCTATCCATTTCTCTCAGATATGAAAACAGACGCTTTAAACAAGCCGCCACCCGTGGTGATGGGGCGGTTGGCGAAGACGTCACCCAAAACATTCTCACCATGAAAGAATTGCCGTTGAACCTGCCGGATAACGCCCCTGATGTGGTTGAAATTCGGGGCGAAGTCTATATGGCAAAAGATGAATTTGCACAATTGAACCACCTGCAAGAAGCCGCCGGTGCCAAAACCTTTGCCAATCCCCGCAACGCAGCCGCCGGATCGTTACGCCAGCTTGACCCCAACATCACGGCAAAACGGCCCTTGCGCATGTTTGCCTACGCGTGGGGGGAAATGTCCGCCTCCCTCAGCAACACCCAAATGGGGACGATTGAAACATTCAAAAATTGGGGCTTACCCGTTAATCCCCTGACCAAAGTCTGTACCAACATCAACGATATTATGGCGCTTTATCAAGATATCAACGATCAACGCGCCGAGCTGCCCTATGATATTGACGGGGTGGTCTATAAGGTCAACCGACTGGATTGGCAGCAACGCCTCGGTTTTGTGTCGCGCTCCCCACGATGGGCGATTGCGCATAAATTTCCGGCGGAAAAAGCCCAGACCGTGTTGGAAGCCATCGACATTCAAGTTGGCCGCACAGGGGTTCTCACCCCGGTTGCCCGTTTAAAACCGATTACTGTTGGTGGTGTGGTTGTCTCCAACGCGACCCTGCACAATGCAGATGAAATCAAACGCAAAGACGTCCGTGTTGGCGATAGTGTCATTATCCAACGCGCCGGGGACGTCATCCCGCAAGTCGTCGAAGTTGTTCTTGAAAAACGCCCCGAAGGAACTGCCGAATTTATATTTCCGACCGAATGCCCGGAATGCGGCAGTCATGCCATGCGCGAAGAAGGCGAAGCAGCCACGCGCTGCACCGGTGGATTGATCTGTCCGGCACAAGCCGTGGAACGCTTAAAACATTTTGTGTCGCGCAACGCCTTTGACATGGATGGTCTGGGGGCCAAAAACATTGAACGATTCTGGCAGGAGGGATTAATCAAAACCCCCGGTGATATCTTCCGTCTGGGCGATCATGCCGAAACCATTGCCAAATGGGACGGCTGGAAAGAAAAATCCGTTTCCAATTTAAAAAAATCCATCGACGAACGCCGCACGATTGGACTGGACCGCTTTATTTATGCCCTTGGTATTCGTCAGGTGGGGCAGGCAACCGCACGTACATTGGCCAAAAACTACCTGAGTTTTGACAATTGGTATCAGGCCATGACCAAAGCCTGTGACCCACAAAGCAGTGAATTTTCCGACCTGATTGATATTGACGGGATCGGACATTCAATGGCGCAGGATATTGTTGAATTCGTCCATGAACCCCATAACCGTGACGTCATGGAAGACCTGAAAGCCCAGTTACAGATCGAAGATTTCGCAGCCCCCAAAACGGACGGCAGCCCGGTTGCGGGCAAAACCGTTGTCTTTACCGGCACACTCGTCACCATGACCCGGTCAGAAGCCAAAGCCAAGGCCGAAAGTCTCGGGGCCAAAGTGTCCGGTTCTGTTTCGAAAAAAACAGATTATGTGGTTGCCGGGGAAAGTGCCGGGTCCAAACTTAAAAAAGCAGAAGAACTCGGCGTACAAGTCTTAAGTGAAGAAGACTGGCATAATTTAACCAAATAATCCAAAACCTCACCCAAATGGGGGTGGCCCCTCACAATAGAACAATTCTATATTCAGGTTGTCAGGCATAAATATAGAGGGATGATATGTGATGAATGCCGACCCCACCGGGATGGAAAACATCGGCGATGATGATGACACGCGCCTCATCGCCACTGCATTATATAATGCACAAGGATTCGAAAACGCTTTATCGCGGGTTTCCGATTATATTCGTGAAGCCAAAGACACCATGCAACGCCGTGAATGGCAACGCATCGCACTGGAATTAACCAACATATGCGCCGCCGATCCACAATGTGAGGCCAAAAGGCGAAAAATCCTGAATTGACGCTGGTTTATTCCACGTCGATCAGTTCAAAATCGTGCGTAATCTCAGCCGTTGCCCCCAGCATGATGGAAGCTGAACAGTATTTCTCCGCCGACATCTCAATGGCCTGAGCCACTTTCTTTTCTTTCAGATTGCGGCCCGATACCTTGAAATGGGCATGAATTTTGGTATAGACCTTGGGGTCTTCATCGGCGCGCACGCCGTCGATTGCCACCTCGCAATCGGTCACATCTTCGCGCATACGGCCCAGAATATGAACAACATCAAATGTCGTGCAACCGCCCATTCCCAAAAGTAACATTTCCATGGGACTCGGGCCGATACTGCCTTGCCCGGGGCCTTTTGCTTCCATCACAACACCGTGACCGCTGCCACTTGTGCCGATAAATACACGGTCTTCAACCCATTTAACACGTGTCGTCATTGCTTGGTCCTTGACTTAAAAGAGATATGGCTCCTACATAAACGGTATGTTTCTAAAAGGAAAGCCATATGATTGATTGGGCAAAAGTCGATAAAGCCAAGGCGCCAGCGACATTGGGCCAAGAAATATTTCACGTCCGGGTTTCCGAGATCACCCCGAACGGGTTATTTTCCGTCTGTAATGTCGCAGAATACCTGCAAGAAAGTGCCTTTCGGAACTCTACCTTGTTGAATTTGGGGATGGAGGCCTTGCAAGGAACCAACTTGGCATGGGTTCTGGCCCGCTTGTCTATCCATGTGCGCCATTATCCCCGCAAGGGCGATGCGGTTGCCGTACAAACATGGTATGCGGGTCAACAAGGACGTTTTGGCAATCGTTTTTATCGGTTACGCGATGAAAACAACATGGTAGTCGCCACCGCCCTATCGACCTTTGCCCTGTTTGACCTGAAAACACGTAGCATTGCCGACTGGCCGGAATTTGTCCTTGCGCGCATGCCCGAAGCCGGTGAACGCCCGATTGATTTTCAACGTCGTACCGTGGAAAAGCCCCTTCTGGGTATTCCGCAACCGCCGTTCAAACCGCGTTTAGGCGATATTGATCTTTATAATCATGTGAACAACACCAAACTGATCCAATGGGCCTTAAGCGCCTCTGCACATAATGTGCGCCATCCCTTCCAACCACGGGCACTGGATATCGTCTTTCGGAACGAATGCCGACTGGAAGACAGCGTACAGGCAATGGTCCAGCAGGTCAGTGAAAAAGACAGCAGCGTTTTACTCACGACAACAGATGGTAAAGAATTAATCCGCGCCCATATTACCCGATAGGCCCCCTATAATAAGAAAGTTACCCCCATGAAAACAGAACAACCCCAAATCATTCGTCTGGAAGATTACCGTGAACCGGCCTATCTGGTAGAAAATGTCGAACTTGTTTTCGATCTTGAAAGTGAAAGCACACGCGTTGTCTGTGCCGCAACCTACTACGCCAATAATACGGACAATGCGCCCTTGGTTCTGGATGGTGAAGATTTAAAACTTCTCCATATTTCTTTGGATGGTCGGGAGCTTGGCGAAAATGACTATAGCTGTGATAACAAAAGCCTGACCATTCCCGACCTGCCCGAACGCTTTGAACTGGTCATCGAAACCGAGATTGACCCCAAGGGCAATACGCAACTCAGCGGCCTTTATCAATCCAACGGCACTTATTGCACCCAATGCGAAGCCCAAGGTTTCCGCCGAATTACTTATTTTCAGGACCGCCCGGATGTCATGGCAACCTACAATGTGACTATCATTGCTGATAAGGCAAGCTGTCCTGTCCTGTTATCCAACGGTAATTTACTTGAACACAACGATGTTGAAGACGATCAACATATTGCCGTTTGGCACGACCCGTTCCCCAAACCATCCTACCTGTTTGCCCTTGTGGCAGGTGATCTTGCACAAGTCAGCGATACTTTTGTCACCTGCACCGGGCGAACGGTTGATCTGCATATCTTTATCGAACATGGCAATGAAGACCGGGTCGATTGGGCGATGGAAAGCCTCAAGGCCGCCATGAAATGGGATGAAGATCGCTTTGGTCTGGAATATGACCTTGATCTTTACAACATCGTTGCCGTCAGTGATTTCAATATGGGGGCGATGGAAAATAAATCGCTGAATGTCTTTAACACCAAATATGTCCTTGCCAAATCCGATACGGCAACCGATGCGGATTATGCCGGGATCGAAGGTGTCATTGCCCATGAATATTTCCACAACTGGACCGGCAACCGGGTAACGTGCCGCGACTGGTTCCAACTATCCTTGAAAGAAGGCCTCACCGTTTTCCGTGATCAGGAATTTTCCTCCGACATGCGTTCGCGCCCCTGTGAACGTATCTCAAATGTCAAAGTTCTACGCGCCGCCCAATTCCCCGAAGATGCCGGCCCGCTGGCCCATCCGGTGCGACCCGAACAATATATGGCGATTGATAATTTTTACACCGCAACCGTCTATAATAAAGGATCCGAAGTCATCCGTATGATGCATACACTTTTGGGGGAAGACAATTTCCGCAAAGGTATGGACCTTTATTTTGAACGTCACGACGGACAAGCCGTCACCTGTGACGATTTTGCTGCGGCCATGATGGATGCCTCCGATATTGACCTGACACAATTTAAACTTTGGTATTCCCAGGCCGGAACACCCGAAGTCACCGCCCATTGGTCCTATGACCATGAAGCCCAAAGATTTGACCTGACATTGGCCCAACATCTTGCCCCGACACCGGGTCAAAATGACAAACAGCCGATGCATATGCCAATTTCCGTTGGCCTGCTTGATCTTGAAGGTATGGAGATTTTAAGTGATGTTCTCTCGGTCTCCAAAGCGCGTGAAACCTTTAGTTTTGAAAATATCGAAAGCGAACCGGTTATCTCGCTCAATCGGGACTTCAGTGCACCGATTAAATTAAAAGCCGCGTACAGCCGTGTGGAATTGGCGTTTTTGATGGCAAACGACAGTGATGATTTCGCCCGATGGGAAGCCGCACAGACCTATGGTACAGATCTGTTGCTGGATATGGTCAAAGCCTATCAAAAGGGACAGCCTTTTAAAAAAGACGAAGATTTCATTCAAGCCCTGCGCCAAACCCTGTTAAATGATCAACTGGATCTGGATTTTATTGCCCTGTGCCTGCAATTACCGACAGAAGGTTATTTGGCAGAACAAATGGAAACCATTGATGTGGTTGCCATTCATCAAGCCCGCGAGGCCCTGCGCCGTTACATCGCAGAAGACTTGCAAAAAGATTTCCTGCGGATATTCCGGGATTTACGCAGTGACAAACCCTATAGCCCGAATGCGGCTTCCTGTGGACAACGCGCTTTGAAAAACACGTGCCTCTCCTACCTTGCTGAAGGCGATGACCCGGCCTGTCTTGCGTTGATTACAGCACAATATCACAATGCCAACAATATGACGGACCGTATGGCCGCTTTATCCATTCTCTCTAACAAAGAAGCTGACGCCCGCCTTGAGGCACTGGAAGATTTCTACACCCGCTTTAAAGACGATGCCTTGGTCGTGGATAAATGGCTGAGCGTTCAAGCCATGTCCAGCCTGCCCGGCACACTCGCCACGGTGCAAAACCTGATGTCGCATGAGGCCTTCTCAATTAGAAACCCCAACAAGGTGCGCTCCCTGATCGGCGTTTTTGCCCATGCCAACCCCTTGCATTATCATAATGAGGATGGATCCGGTTATGCCTTCCACACTGATCGCATTTTGGAACTGGATAAAATCAACCCGCAAATCGCCGCCCGTATGGTTGCCCCCCTTGGCAAATGGCGCCGATTTGATAAAAAACGTCAGGACTTGATGAAAGCCGAACTCCAACGCATCATCGCCACAGACGGTTTGTCCGGGGACACCTTCGAAATGGCGAGTAAATCGTTAGGTTAAAACCAAAAAAAGCGTGGACTCAAATCGAGCCACGCTTTTCATTTTTTATCAGGGATCGTAATCAGGCGAGACGAATATCAGTCGTTTCGCCGTACATCCCTTGAATCAGTTTTTGTGCATGCTGCACCATCTTGTGATGGGCCGTTTTTTGGATCAAAAAGCTCGGGTTATTGCCCTGCTCGTTGTAACTCACAAAATTATGAATGCCATACCTGATTAAAAAATCTTGTCCTTGGTTCATTTTATTATTCCTTATTATTATTTTTTTGGAACCGCTCTAGCCAGTTTTCGGGTGGCGTTTCTTTGTTTTTCTTCTTTTTCAAGTCTCAATGCCTTGAGATCTGCAATCCGCTCGGTGCGGAGGCGCTCGGCATCTTGTTTTTCTTCGAGAAATTTATCGCTGTCTAATTGGCTTTTTAAGGCCAGTTCTTCCGCCCTCGACATAGTGGGTTTTTTCATGTCAGTTCCTCTTTCGTTCGCTTGTGGAACTGCCCCCCAAACCGAATGTTCGGGAGGACAGTTTCAACACAGCGTTATACGATAGAGAGGTTCGTTACCGACTTCTTACCGTTGCGACCTGTTTCGAGTTCATACTCAACTTTCTGGCCTTCGTTCAAACCGGCAAGACCAGCTTGTTCAACAGCAGAAATATGAACGAACGCATCTTGTCCGCCATCTTCCGGCTCAATAAAACCAAAACCTTTAGTCGGGTTAAACCACTTTACACTTCCAATAGCCATAACATTGTCCTTTAATTGGAAAGAGAATATACGCATCCCACAACGCGTGGAGATACGTTCAATTGAAATCACAATGTATAGAGAAACGTAGTACGTCAGCCTAAGCTGAAAATAACAGAATCGCATAACCGTGCGAAATATTGAGCGCCATAGATAATCTTTATCCATACCGGTGTCAAGTGTATTTGTAAAAACTTTTTAAGCCCATGATTTGCCCTGCCTCTCAGAATTTTCGCTTTGCCATTGTGACTTTCTCAAGATAGCGTTGGCTTTCCTTGGGCATCTTGGTTCGTAACCGTTGATACACTGCGCGTGGTGAAGATTTATTAATCAGGGCAAAGGCTTGATCCTTGTTTTTATGAAAACTGCGCAAGACATTGCCCGCCCCGCCGTTATAGGCGGCGATCACGCAATATTCCCGTGTAGTTGGATTCTTAATGTGCTTTAGATATCTTGATTGCAGGATATGCAGATAGGCACATCCCATCCGAATATTATTTTCAGGATCAAATAAATAGCTGCGTGTTGGTGTACCCGCCCGCCCATGCACAACTTCATAGGCATCGCGCCCTGCCGTTGTTGGCACAATCTGCATCAGCCCATATGCAGGCACCCAACTGACCGCGTAAGGATTAAAATTACTTTCCGTCTTGATAATCGCATAGACCAATGAGCGTTCAAGGCGATAGTGACCCGCATATTTATTCACCAGCCCGCCATATCGGTTTTGGCGGGTATCGGTATGATTGCGCACCAAGGGAAATTCGACAAAAGTTTCCGTCTTGGAGATACCGTTTTCCAGCACCACAGTTCGCGACTGTTTTTTATGATTAAGCAAGTAATCCGCAAACCGGTTTGCGCGCCATTCCCATCGGACATATTTGCCATCGTGATCCACCACCTGACCATATAAAAATGGCTCTTTCCCCAATTTGACAGGGTCGGCGGAAAACAAATCAACCTCGCGCGGATCAATGGGTGACAACAAGGTCGTCACAATGGAGCGTTTTAAATGATCCGGTTCCAATGTTTCCACCCGAACCAGTGATTTATCAAAATCAATAACGCCCCGGCTTTTATAATTATCACTATATTTTACAAATACTTTTTTTGACGGTGTGGTGGCATTATCCTGCCCCCAAACGGTAATCACATCCTTCAAAAACTGTTGGGCAAATTTATCCAGACGTTCAATATCACGTACAAGTGTTTTTGGATTACTGGCCCAACTTGTCGCCTTGGATGTCGCAACAGAACGCACAGCCCCGCTCAAAGACCCGCTGCGTGCCGCTGTGCTGATGGTCCGTACAATTTCAGATGTCGAACACGCCGTCAGCGCCGCTGGTAAGCAGCCCATTAAAAAAGTACGCCGAGAAATCATGCAAAGACCTTTTGTTCAACACGGGTGTAAGTCATTCCCAATGTTATAGCGCGCATTCCCATAAAAAAGGTAAACGCCGCCCATAAACCATGATTTCCCCAAACCGACTGCAACATCAAACTTAAGGGAATATATAATGCCAGCGATAACACCATCATATTGCGCAACATGCGTGTTTGCGTCAGCCCCAGATATATACCATCCATTTGAAACGCCCCGACCGCAACTACAGGCAAAACCGCTGCCCAGATCAGATATTGTTTTGCCGTTTCCAACACAGCCGGGAGATTGCTAAACAGGTTAATCAACACATTTCCAAACAGGAAATAACAAACCGACAGCCCAATCGCCGTTAAAAAAGCTGCCTTGGTCGTCGCCCGAACAGCCCCTTGAAAGGCGGGACGGTCTTTTTTACCCACCCCATGCCCACACAAGACTTCGACCGCATGGGCAAAACCGTCCAGCCCATAAGAGGCAAACATCAAAAATTGCAATAAAATCGCATTGGCGGCCAACACCACATCGCCCATCTTGGCACCTTGGGCCGTCAACCAGGCAAAGGCAGACAACAGGCACACGGTGCGAATGAACAAGTCGCTGTTCATTGAGATTAATTTTGTAAATTTTTCGCTGACAAAGATAACCTCACCGCGCCATGCACCTTCAATTTTCACCAAATTGCGCCGCATCAGGATTAACCCGATCCCCAGACCGCAATATTGGGCCAAAACGGTTGCGAAGGCGACCCCTTCCACCCCAAAACCCAATCCCATCACAAACCAAAGGTCCAGCACCACATTGGCAATATTCGTGGCAACCTGTTGTATCAGGACAGATTTTGTATCCTTACAGGCCAGCATCCAGCCGATCAGGATATAATTGGTCAAAGCCGCCGGGGCTGACCAGATCCGCACCTGAAAATAGGTTTTGGCCAAGGCTTCCACCTCTGCGCTGGCGTCAATCAAATAAGCGGACACTTGAAAAATGTAAGATTGCGCCCCCCATAACAGGGCACTCGCCAACAATGCCAAAATCAGGGCACGGGCAAACAAGGCACGCACTTCTTCCCCGTCTTCACGACCCAAGGCTTGCGCGGTCAATCCGGTCGTTGACAGCCTGAGAAACCCAAATCCCCAATAGATATAATCAAAGATTAAGCTGCCCACCGCAACAGCCCCAAGATAGGCCGCCGTTTCCATATGGCCCATGACAGCCGTATCCACCGCACCGATCAGGGGCACCGTGATATTGGACAGAATAATCGGCAGGACCAACGCCCAAATCGCAGGCGAATTGCGCATAAGACTTACTTTTCGTGTAACTTCAAGGACAACGAATTAATGCAATAACGCAATCCGGTCGGTTGTGGACCATCTTCAAACACATGGCCCAAGTGACTGTCACATTTCGCACAATGAACTTCGGTTCGAATCATGCCGTGAGTCGTATCACGATTTTCTTCAACACTGTCGGGATCAAAAGGTTGATAAAAACTCGGCCAACCACTGCCGGAATCATATTTGGTATCGGAATCAAATAAAGGCTCCCCACATCCGGCACAATGATAAACACCGGGTGTTTTTGTATCCCAATATCGCCCGGTAAAGGCGCGTTCCGTGCCACGCTGGCGACAGACCGCATACTCGTCCGGGCTTAGTTTTTGGCGCCATTCTTCATCCGTTTTTTTAATTTTATCACTCATAACATCTTTCCATTTCATCCATTTTTCAAAACACTAACTTAAATGGAAAGAAGGGTCACGCAATACAAGGCCCACCTCACAGCCTTGTTACTGATCGCGGCGCAGGAAAATAAAATCACCGCCCACATCATGCCCGGCAAAACGGATATTGGAATATTGCGGCGTTTGGCGTGCATTCAATAAAACTTGACGCCGCACTTCGCCAAACAACTGGGTGCCGTCCAGCATTTTGGTATTATCGCGCAGGCTTTTTAAAAAGGCATAGGCGAAAACCGAATGTTGCCCCCCGCCCAGATCACTGACGGGTTCCAGTGCCCCGGATGCCAGAACGGTACGCGATTTTCGTCCGGCAAGTGTTTCCAGATACGCACTGGGTTGTTCCGTCAGTTTCAAACCGCGTGTTTGATCAAGTTCACCCGCAGATCGGGTTAATGTGCCTGCATAACAACTATCGGCAACAATCATCACATGGCGCGCTTTCAATGCCTTCAAGGTATCGGTAACATCGGCATTGGATACCCAGCGCGCGCGCGTCTGACGACTAGCATCAACCGGCAGCCAATAGCCGCGTTCACTTTCTTTATCCATCCAGCCATGCCCGGCATAATAGATCAAAAAATTATCGTCTTTTTTTAAGATTTTTCGATATTCATCCAAGGCTGCAATGATCTGATCACGCGTTCCATTCAGCAAAAGCGTCACGGAAAACCCATAGGATTTGCGCAAAAGGGCCGCAACTTCCTTGGCATCCGTGACAGCTGTTTTCAATTTATCCAAATTGGGATAATCGTTATTGCCGATCACCAAGGCATAATACCGCCCGAAACTGACATTTCCTGATTTAGCTAAAACAGCATTTCTCTTGATCAAAGGAATACTTGGTGAAGGTTTTGCAACAACGGGTTTGGCTTTTTGCGCATCTGGCTGTTGAACCGGCTTTTTCACCTGTTCCTCACAACCTTTCCCCCCATATTCACACCATAAATCCATAAAGGTTGTCTGCGCTTTAAGGGAAAAAGAAAAAAAACACAAACTGACAAAGAAAAAGAAGAAAAAGCCCCACCTTATCATTGTCCCAACAACTCCGCCCGGCGTGTTTCAAATTCATCACTGGGTAAACCATAAACCAGAATTAACTGGTTGTCGCCAGCCTTCACCAAGGCCGTTCCATAAGCCTGACCTTCCCGAAAACCCACCACTTTAAAAACCGCTGGTCCCTTTATCTTGCCCCCAAAACAATTTAGATAAGCCTCCCCTTTCATAGCCATACCGCCCAGATTATACTGACCCTCACATACTTTTTGATCATTTTGCGTATAAAAATCAAAAGGTTGTCTCATACCTGTTCGCCCTGTCGTCAGAGCATAACCGAGAATTTCCTTGCGCCCTTTCGTATCCTTTACCAAGGCAATTGCCGGTAATTGCTTTCTAAAAGGCAGCTCTTTGGGGGACACAAAAATCCGATCATCCAATGCCGCCAGCCGACATTCACATTTCTTCCCCAGATGACGGCTTAACTCCGCCATTCGTTGCATGCAATCTTGCAATGTACGTCTCACCGCCGTACTGGCCTTGGCATGCCGCCAACGTCCGTTATAAGTTGCGCATTGCGCAGGATGCCCGATCGCAATCGCGCGATGTTTCGGTTTATTCAACCAATCTTTGCCAAAACTATTTTCACTGAAAAACGGATATTTTGTCACATCCAACACCTGGCCCTGCATGGAACCATAACGGTTTGCCTGCCCTTCAATCACGCTGAAATCCGAAAGATCATGCGCAATTAATGATCCGGAAGGGACATGGGTCAATCGACTGGTTTGACATCCTGCAAGGATAAGGATGCTCAAGAAAAAGCAGGACAAACGAACCATATTTTCCTCTAGGTATGAATATAATTCGCATCATAGTCTCAACAAATGACAACTTACAAGAGTTTAACGGTTTTCAAAAATTTTCTTCACAACTTTTTTCATCAAAGTCGGCAAAGCATAATCTTGCAAGTTTTCAGGGAGAACCCATACCCCTGTTGTCGGTGGATTGCCGCTTATGCGCCCCTTCAACACCTTCAATTCAAGATGAAAATGCGTAAAAGTATGTCGCACAGTTCCTTCCAGTTCCGACCAAAGGGCTGGTGCTGGCGCTTTGCGTTGCGCCTCTTGTCGGCTCAGCGCCTTTTCCTGCCAATCACTTGACGGAAATTCCATCATGCCCCCCAACAATCCTTTTTCCGGGCGGCGGCGCATTAAAACAGCCCCATCCTTGCGCGTCAGCCAAAACACATAGCCTGTGCGCGTCGGTTTTGGCTTTTTGGCTTCTTTCCTTGGATAGTCCGTGGGGTCGGCCTTCAAGCGCGCCTCACATTCCTTCATCCACGGGCACAAACCGCAAGCCGCCTTTTTCGGGGTGCAAATGGTTGCGCCCAAATCCATCATCGCCTGCGCAAAATCGCCCGCTCGTGTCTGCGGTGTCAGGGTTTGAGCCAGTTCTGCCAGTTTCTTTTTCGCTTTTGGTAATTTTTCCTCAACTTTGAACAGGCGGGACACCACGCGTTCCACATTCCCATCCACCGGGGTTGCCTTATTCCCAAACGCGATTGAGGCAATGGCGGCTGCGGTATAAGGGCCGATACCGGGTAAATCCAGCAATCGTTTTTCATCTTCCGGGAAACGCCCGTTATACTGTCGTGTTACCTCAACGGCACATTTATGCAGATTACGCGCGCGCGCATAATACCCAAGCCCCTGCCAAAGATGGAGCACTTCATCCAGTTCCGCCCCTGCCAAATCCTGCACGGTGGGCCATTTTTCCAGAAAGGCCTTATAGTAGGATTTCACACTTGCCACTGTCGTTTGCTGAAGCATAATTTCGCTCATCCAAACTTTATAGGGATCGGCGTTTTGACCAGGTTCCATCCGCCACGGTAAATCCCGGCGTTCGCGATCATACCAATCCAGCAATTGCGTTGCTCTGTCTGTCATGCAATATCCCACTGTGAATTTTTGAAAGATAGGAGTATTCTCTGTTCCATCAAAAGACAAGGACCTTTCATGTATCCCCTGCTGGATGACTTTCTTATTCGTGAAGAACGGCGGCGCAATCGCAGCCTGCCCAAGCGTTTTATCGCTTGGCTCAACGCAGATAAAGGCGAAAAAACCGCCAAACATCTGGAACGAACACTCGCCAAACCCGGCAGTGAAAATATGGCTGTTCAGTTGTTAAAGAAAGCAGAAGAGGCCTACAAAGCCGATGATGTTTATAAAAAACAGGACGCCAAACGCAAACGGTCCCTGAAACAATTTCAAAAAGTGTTTGAAGACTGGTTAAACGGCAAACCCGGCACACCGTACCGCGAAGAAATGCTGAATGCCAAAGATGATATGGGCCGTGAACTGGCCAGATCAGATGCAGAAAGAGCCTTTGCCCGCGCCAATCCGCATCTTCTCCCCGATGACTACAAAGATGCCTCAAAAACCCGGATTCGCCCCGTTCGAAACGGTTATATGAAAGAGGTGGACGACCTGACCTTTGACGTGATCGAACCGGGATTAAACCAGATGGGACTGGTCGGTGCCGATATTTTACGCAGTTGGGACAAAATCGTCGGACAGGCACTTGCCCAGAACACCCGCCCAGAACGGATTACCTTCCCGCCGAAAGAACGCGCGAACGCCACTTTATTTTTAAAGGTTCGTGCCGGTTTTAACACCATTGTGCAGCATCACAGCGCACAAATTATTTTTCGTATCAACGGGCATTTTGGCTTTCGCGCCGTCAGTGAGGTTCGCATTTCCAAACGCCCGTTTGATGAAAATGAAACCACCGGCAGTCAGGTCAGTCGCAAGGTTCTTGCCCAACGGGTGCAACCTGTGGCCCAGCTTTCTCCGCGTATGGCAGAATTAATTCATGCCATCAAAGACCCGGAAATGCGCCAAGCCTTTGAAGAATTGGGCAAAGTCATCGAAGCCAGAAATCGTTGAATTACAAAATCATCCTTTTTTTGCCACAATCGGGCTCTAGCTTCTCCATAAGCTAGATAAATTGTTTATGTGCGGAGTCTCTCTCGTGAAAAAAATTGCCCGTTTTATTGCCGTTGCTGCGGTTGTTCTGTTCGCTGGTTTTGATGCCAATGCAGAAACTGAATATAAAGAACATGTCGTCGGCAATGCTGACGCACCGGTCACCATGATTGAATATGCGTCCTATACCTGTCCGCACTGTGCTGACTTCCACAATGATATTTTACCGCAAATCAAAAAAGATTTTGTCGATACCGGAAAAGTCAAAGTCATTTTCCGCGATTTCCCGTTTGAACAAATCGGTGCCACGGCTGCGATGCTGTCACGTTGCGTTGAACCCAGCCGTTTTGATGGTTTCAACAGCCTGTTGATGCAACAACAAGCCAACTGGGTATCATCCAAAAACCCGATTGAGGCTCTGTTTAAACTGGCAAAGCTTGCTGGCCTATCCCAGGAAAAAATCGATTCGTGTCTGGCTGATGAAAAACTGCTGGATAAGATCATTGCTGTTCGCAAAGAAGCCATGGATACACATGGGTTCAACTCCACCCCCAGCTTTTTGATTAATGGCGAAAAAGTTGTCGGAAGCGGTGAATATGACCGTTTTAAAGAGATTATCGAAAGTAAGCTGGACTAATCTTCCGTTCAGTTTAAAATTGCCTTTGGAAAGACGCGCCACTAATATCCGGTGCGTCTTTCTTTTTGTCATGGGCTTTTACGGGTAATTCCACACTTTGATCCAGTTCAAGAAACTCCGCTTAACCGGGTTTAAATCTTTTGTCGATCATTCCGAACTCCTGATCAATACTGGCTTGACCGGTGTGGTCGGGCCGAACGGCTGTGGCAAATCCAATCTGGTCGAGGCCCTGCGCTGGGTCATGGGCGAAACCAGCGCAAAACAAATGCGCGGCGGCGAAATGGATGACGTTATCTTTGCCGGCAGCGACAAACGCCCGGCCCGCAACGTTGCCGAAGTCGGTATCTTACTGGACAATTCCGATCGAACCGCGCCAGCCCTGTTTAACGACAACGTCGAACTGCAAGTCACACGCCGCATCGAACGCCAAAAAGGATCCCTTTACAAGGTCAACGGGCAGGATGTCCGGGCCCGTGATGTCCAATTGCTGTTTGCCGATGCCGCCACCGGGGCACGCTCCACCGCAATGGTTTCACAAGGTAAAATCGGTGCCATTATCAGTGCAAAACCCCAAGCCCGGCGCACCATTTTAGAAGAAGCCGCCGGGATTACAGGCCTGCATTCCCGCCGTCACGAAGCCGAACTTCGCCTGCGCGGTGCCGAAAACAATTTATCACGCCTTGATGATGTCCTGATCACACTGGAAACCCAGCAAAAGAATCTTGAAAAACAAGCGCGCCAAGCCAGTCGTTATCGCACCATTTCCGATCGCATCCGAAAGGCCGAAGCCCTTTTGTTTTATATGCGCTGGGGCAATGCACTGGACGACTTGGACAAAGCACGTAATGCCTACAAAGAAGTCGAAAAACGGGTAAATGAACTTAGTTCACGTGCAGCCGAAGCCGCCAAAATACAGGCGGAAGCCTCGCTCCATCTTCCTGCCTTGCGCGAAGCCGAAGCCGCAGCGGCGGCTGAACTGCACCGTTTATCCATTGCACGTGAACAATTGGACGGTGAAGAAAAACGCCTTGAAGAAGCAAAAGCTGAACTGACACGCCGTATTCAACAAAGCGCGCAGGATTTGGAACGCGAAAGTGATTTTTCCAAAGATGCCGAAGCTGCCCATCGCCGTTTGGAAAATGAACGCGAAACCATCCAGCTTCAGGGTGAAGATGATGACATGCTGCGCGAAGAAGCCGTGGAACGACTGGAAATTATTAAAGAAGAAGTCAGCCAGCGCGAAGAACGCCTCAACCAACTGACACAGGATGTCGCCCAAGCCGAAGCAAAACGCACGGGCCTGCAACGCCGCCTGAATGAAATAGAAGCGCAACTACAAAAAAACAAAGCGCGTCAAGACGATATCCTACGCCAGAAGACCGAATTGGAAGCGACCCGCATCTCACCCGACGATCTCGCCCATGCCGAAGCGAAACTGGAAGAACTGAGCGAACGCCGTCTCGAACAGGAAGAGGCCATCGAACAGGCTGAAGCAAAACGTAGCACCGCACAGCAACATGTTCAAGAAGCCTTGGAAGCGCTGCGAACCTGCGAAAGCGCCGTTGCCAAACTCGAGGCCGAAGAAGATGCATTGGCTGAATTGCTGGACCCCAAAGAACGCGCAGCCGGCAAACCTGTTTTGGACGACATCAGTGTTCAACCGGGATTTGAAGCCGCCTTGGGGTCCGCCCTTGGTGATGATCTATCCGCACCTTGTGACCCGGATGCCAGCTTACACTGGCAAGACTTGTCCCCCTTGAATACGGCCCTTCCTTTACCTGAAAATGTCATCCCACTATCTGATGTCGCACAAGGTCCAAGCGCGTTACAACGTCGATTTATTCAAGTCGGCATTGTTGATACCCCCATTGAAGCCGCCCGCCTTCAATCTGAACTACAACAAGGCCAACGTCTTGTCTCCAAAGTCGGTGGCATGTGGCGTTGGGATGGATTTATCACCTTGCCCGGTGCCCCCAGTGCGGCGGCACAACGTTTAAAACAGAAAAACAGACTAGCCGAAATTCGCATTGCGTGGGAAGAAGCCCGACAAAAAAGCGACGAAGCGCAGGAACGTCTTGATATCACCAAAGAAGCCGAAGCCAACTGTAGCGAACAGGAAAAGATCTTGCGTGAACAGTTGCGACAAACCAACAGCCGATTGAACGAAGCCCAAAATGAGTTTTCAAACCTGAATAACAAACTCGCCAGTTTCGAAGCCAAACTGGAAAACCTGATCGAAACACTGCAACGCAGCCGTGAAGAAGGCGAAGATATCCAAGCCAGCCTGATCGAAGCGCAAGACGCCTTAGGCGACCTTCCCGCCGATAACGAAGGGCGTGAACAGCTTGCCCTATTGCGCGAAGAATTGGCCGATAAACGCAATTTATTACTCGATCATCAAAGTGCTTATGAACGCATCAATCAAGATGCACAAAACCGTGCCCGGCGCCTCAGTGAAATTGGCGAAGAGATTGAAACATGGAAAAAACGATCCGAACGCGCCCACCATCATATGGACGAACTGAAAATGCGCCGCGAAGGATTGGTCGAAGAACTGGAAATCCTGGCCGAACGTCCGCAAGAGATTGAAGAAAAACGCCATGCCCTTTTGGACGGTATTGAGCGTTCAAACGAAAAAAGAAAACTCTGCGCCGACAAACTGGTCGAAGCCGAAACCCATTTGCGTGACGTGGACGGACATGCCCGTATGGCCGAAGCCGAACTGGGGAAATGCCGTGAAGAACGCGTGCGTTTTGAAAGCCATGTCGAACAAGGCAAACAACTGTGCATGGCCTTGGCTGAACGTATTCGTGACCGTCTGGATTGCAAGGCCGAAGAACTGGAAGCTATTGCCGAGATTGAGGAAGGGTCCGAACTGCCCGATCTGGATGCCGCCGAAAAACGCGTGGACCGCTTACACCGTGAACGCGATACCATGGGGCCGGTAAACCTGCGCGCAGAAACCGAACTGAACGAACTGAACGAACAAGTCAGCACCATGACCAGTGAGCGCGATGATCTTCTTAAGGCAATCGATAAACTGCGCCAAGGCATTGCGGAGTTAAATCGCGAAGGGCGAGATCGCCTTCTGACCTCTTTTAACGAAGTAAACCGCCATTTTCAGGAACTGTTTATCCGATTGTTTGGCGGCGGTCAGGCACATCTGGAACTGATTGAAGATGACGACCCCCTTCAAGCCGGGCTGGAAATTTTAGCCTCCCCACCGGGCAAACGCATGCAAATTCTGTCTCTGTTATCTGGTGGGGAACAGGCCTTGACGGCCTTGGCTTTGCTGTTTGGGGTCTTTTTGACAAACCCGGCCCCTATTTGTGTACTGGACGAGGTCGATGCTCCGCTGGATGATGCCAACGTTGATCGTTTCTGCACAATGTTGGAAGAAATGTCCAGAAGCGGACAGACCCGCTTTCTGATCATCACCCATCACCGCATGACAATGGCACGTATGCACCGTCTGTTCGGTGTCACCATGACAGAACGCGGTGTCTCACAATTGGTTTCTGTCGATTTACAAAAAGCGGAAGAACTGGTCGAAACTTAAATCAAAAATGCGTCTTAATCCCACGTATAGTCTGTTTTTTCTTTGACACCGCGAATACGGATTTGATTGTTGAAGTTTCGAACATCCGAATTTCGACGAACAATCATTTCCAAAACATATCTTTGCGCACCGGTATCGACATAGCCATTTATCGTGACAATCGCATCCTTGACATCAACCTGAAGGTCTGTCGGATTATTTTGAAATGTTTTATCTATTTCACGGGTGATCTGTTGATAAATCCGTTTGTCCGCCGGATCCATCGCGCGTGCGACATCGCTGCAAACCGCAAACATCATCCCTATAGCCAATAGATACCCAAGGCGTTTGATCAAAGACTTTCTCCTCTTTTTCCCCGAACAGATAGAATGGGCCGAAAAGGCGTAAAGGTCAAACATAATCCCGGAAAAAGCAACCCGTGATTGCATTCTCTACAGATAATTTTCAAAATTCCCGGTCCCCTCTTTAACCTCTCCCATTGCCAAACAGAATTTTCCAGCTAATTTAATGCGTTAGACGCAAATCTTGTACTCTGTACAATAAGTGCGTAGAATCGAAAAAAATATTTCAGGCAAAGACGGTAGATGGATTTATTAGGGGCGTTCCTGATTGGCATGGTTGCGATGGCTGGCTTAAGCGTGCCCGTAATTGTATGGCTTTGGCAACGTGATAAAAAGACCAAGCAGGAACGCGAGGTTCTTGGTCAACAAATTATCCAGCTTCAGGAAGTTCTGGTCGGTATCCCCGATGGGCTTTATCGCTGGAACGTGGTTAATGGCGTTGAAAACTGTTCCGCGCGTATGGCTGTTTTGCTGGACCTGCCCAAAGGAACCCAATCGCGTTACGGCGATATTCTCCAGTGCTTCGACGAAGAAGCCGCACGTACACTCAATGGCGCGGTCACAGATTTGCATCACGAAGGATTAAGCTTTGATATCATCCTGCCCCTTCATGGCGGGGATGACCGGGTTGTGCAAGCTGTCGGGCAGCGGGTACTAAGTGAAAACGGCGATCCCTTGGTTGATCTGTTATGGATGCGCCTTGCAAACGGGGCTGTTGTTGCCAACGGACCGATGGCAAGGTCCCTGCAATCCATGACACAGGAACGTGACCGCCTCATTGCGGTGCTGGAAAGCCTGCCCCTGCCCATCTGGATGCGCGACAGTGCCGGTCATATCATCTTTCATAACCCGGCTGCCCCCGATGGCGATCATACCCGTCATGTGGCCCAACGCGCAGCCGAGACCGGACGCGCAGCAAAAGAACGTGTCAGCCTGCCGGTTGCACAAAATGCCCGTTTGTTCGAAGTCACCGAAATTCCCCTGCCCGGTGGCGAAGGATTAATCGGTCTGGCTGAAGATATCAGTGCGCTTGATCTCGCCATGAAAAACGCCAAGCATGGTGAAAGCCTGTTGCGCGCCGCCCTTGAAAACCTCGTCACCGCGATTGCAATTTTCGACGGCAATACGCGTTTGAGCTATTATAACAGTGCCTATGCGCATCTCTGGGATCTCGATAAAAAATGGCTGGATGCACACCCTTCATACGGGGAATTGCTTGATCGTCTGCGCGAAACCCGTAAATTACCGGAATATGCCAACTTCAAGGCATTCAGACAGGAGCAACTGGCAAAATTTGTCGAACTGCAAGCCCCGGAAGAAACCAGCCTGCACTTGCCGGACAATTCCACCCTGCGCGCCATTATCAGCCCGCACCCGGTCAGCGGTCTGGTTATGACGTTTGAAGATGTCACCGATACACTTGCCCTTGAAAGTTCCAACAAGGCGTTATCGGCTGTTCAACGCGAAACACTGGACAACCTGTTTGAAGGGGTCGTCGTGTTTGGTCCCAACGGTAAAGTCCGTTTATCAAACCCGGCCTTCAGCCAAATCTGGCATCTCCCGGACGGATTTATGGCACATCATCCCCATATCACCGATGTCCTTGAAAAATGCCGTGATTTTTACGAAGGGGTTGAAAATTGGTCCAGTTTCCGCGAACAACTGGTGGCGCGCATCATGATGCGCGAACCCAACAACCAACGCCTTGTGCGCAGTGACGGGTCCATCCTTGAATATGCCTCCGTCCCCTTACCTGATGGCGGATCGCTTCTGTCCTATCTGGACGTGACCGACAGCGCGATGGTCGAACAGGCCCTGCGCGAACGATCCGATGCCCAACATGAAGCCGATCGTCTGAAATCAGAATTTATCGCCAATGTGTCCTATGAAATCCGCACACCCCTGACAACGGTTGCCGGATATGCCGCCCTGTTATGTGAACAGTATTTCGGTGAACTGAACAATCGCCAAATGGAATATGCCAAGGGGATTCAAACCAGCGCGGACCAGCTTGCTGCCCTCGTCAACGATATTCTGGAACTTGCGAGTATCGAGGCCGGACAGCTTGCCCTTGAACTGGATAGTTTCGACGTTCAAAACATGATGGTGTCCGTTCTCGGACTGGTTCGTGAAAGTGCCAAACATGCCCGGCTCAGCATTGAATTCAACTGCGCACAGGATATCGGGTCCATTACGGCTGATGAAAAACGCCTCAAACAGGTTATGTTCAACTTGTTGACCAATGCCATTCGCTATACCCCGCCAAACGGCGTGATTACAATCACGGCACAACGCGACCCGCATCAATTGGTCTTCAGCGTTGCAGATACCGGAAGCGGCATCCCGCAAGCCGATCAGGATCGCATTTTTGGCAGTTTCCAGCGCGGTGACCATGACGCAAGCGGACAAAGCGGGGCCGGATTGGGATTAACACTGGTCAAACGCTTTATTGAGTTGCATAACGGCACCGTCACCTTGGATTCCATCCCAGACAAGGGCACAATGGTGACCTGTCGTATTCCGTTATAAAAAGGGAAAAGAAAAACATGAGCCAACAGGACATGGAAGCTATCGCCCAGCGCCTTGCCACCATCCG
Source organism: Terasakiella brassicae (assembly GCF_014641495.1). GTDB lineage: Bacteria > Pseudomonadota > Alphaproteobacteria > Rhodospirillales > Terasakiellaceae > Terasakiella > Terasakiella brassicae. Next base: position 98,239 of record NZ_BMHV01000008.1, on the reverse strand, counting down.
CGATATCATTATGGACCGGGAAGGCGATGATGTTCAGGATCAGTTTGAAGTCGCCCCCTTCATCATCATCGTCAATATCGAAGGCAGCGGTTATGCCGATGATGAAGATGTTTTCACCTTGATACAAGTCGAACGCGGCGCACCCGGGATGGAAGAACTGCTTGCCTGCGCAGTTGAAGATGCCAACGAAGAAAGCTATATCATCGCTTCTGAAGATGAAAACCTGCTGGACCAACTGGACGAGGCCTGCGATAAAGTCTATCGCCATTGGCATTGGCTGGATATGCCCAATGCACTGGCGGGTTCCGACATACAGGACGACGATTTGGACGATGACGAAAATATCTGAAAATTATAAATTCTACGCAGGTTTCTTGCGTTTTGTCGCTGCGAAAACAGACAAAAGCAACATGACCGTAAACGCCATGATGGCAGAATTAAATCAAGCCGCCGATCAATTGGAAAACGGATCAAGAATCAGTCTTCTCGCCAGTCGCGCCCAAGCTGCATCACGCGCCTTTGCCGGGGTTGCCCAGTTTTTGCAACACCGAATTCTGCCGGAAGCACAGGCGCATGGAGATCAAACAGCCCTTTCCCAACTGGAATGGGCAATTGCCGCCTCCCTGCAAATCGGACGTGCGGTTATTTTGCATCTGGACGATGTGGAACCGGAACAAATTTCCACAGCAATCATCGAAATAAAAATGCCACCGTTGGATCGCATCCCCGGTATGCACTCGCAAGACGACAATCCAACATTGCATTGATAGTGCGGATAGGTCATTATCACGTAAAATGTGAAACGTCTAATGTAGAAAAATGAGTTACATATGAGCAATTTACTCTGTGAGGATACCTTAAAAGAGCTGGCGGAACAGGTTGGTATTGAATTGATCGAAACACTTTTGGTCGATTTAACCGACGATGCTGGTAATCGCGTGGCACGTATGCAGGACTTACTGGCAAACGGCGACATGGATGAATTACGTAAAGAGGCTCATACCCTGAAATCGTCCACAGGCACACTGGGGCTCAAAGAGATTTCCGAACAAAGTGCGATTATTGAACGCAAACTTGTCACGGGTGAAGGCCCGGATGTTGCCCCAATTGTACCAGAACTGCCCAAAATGCTGCAGAACGGCCTAACCGCCGCAAATAACTGGGTTGCGGCACAGTAAATTTCAGACTTCAAAAAATAAAAAGAGCCTCTCGTGAAAGAGGCTCAGATTATTGACCAAGCCCCTAAACTGTCATCCCCGACCCTGATCGGGGATCCATCTTTGTCCAATGAGTAACATCTAATCCATTGGTTTTAAATGGATCCCGCATCAAGTGCGGGACGACGGCTTTTGGTCAATTATTTACTGAAAACACTTTATCAGCAGTCTGAGCCTCTCGTGAAAGAGGCTCTTTATCCAGATTAGCCGATGGCTGCCAAGGCTTTATCAAAGCGATTGAACAATTCTTCTAAATCCGGCTGTTCGCTGATCAACGGTGGGCAGAAGGCCACGCAATCACCCGGCATGGCGCGCAGGATCAAACCGTTTTCTTCGCACTTCTTCATCAACCCCGCAGCCTTTGCAAGGCCGGGATCAAACGGTGTTTTCGTTGCCTTGTCCGCGCTGAGTTCAATGGCCCCGATCAAGCCAACACCCCGCACTTCGCCGACCAGTGGATGATCACGATAACTTTGCAAACGTTCCTGAAAATACGGACTAACCGCATTAACTTGCCCCAAAATATCGCGTTCTTCATAAATTTTAAGAACTTCGAGTGCTACGGCACAGGGAACCGGATGGCCCCCATAGGTCAGCCCGTGACCAAATACACCCAAGGCATTGCTTTGTTCTTTGATTGTTTGATAGAGATGATCGGACACCGCCAAGGCCGAAATGGGCAAATAACCGGATGATAATTGTTTCGCCATCGTCATCATATCCGGTTCAATACCAAAATATTCTGAGCCGAACATTTTACCTGTCCGAGCGAACCCACAAATCACTTCGTCGGCAACTAACAGAATATCGTATTTTTTCAAGACCGCCTGAATTTTGGGGAAATAGCTTTGCGGTGGAACAATAACACCACCGGCCCCTTGAATTGGTTCGGCAAACATTGCGCCCACGGTGTCTGGACCTTCGCTCAGAATCAGTTGTTCCAACTCGTTTGCCAGACGGGTGGTGAATTCGTCTTCGCTTTCCCCCTCCTGTCCATAACGATAAAAATGCGGGCAGCCTGTGCGTAAAATACGTTCGCTTGCCGGCAGGTCAAAACCATTTTGCGCATAGGCCAACCCGGTTAAAGACCCGGCCGCCACCGTTACACCGTGATAGGCTTTTTCACGGGCGATGATTTTCTTTTTCTCCGGCTTGCCACGGGCATTATTATAATACCAGACGAATTTAATCGCCGTGTCGTTCGCTTCGGAACCGGAATTGCAGAAAAAGACGCGGTCCAACCCATCCGGTGTCACTTGAACCAAACGTTCTGCCAGTTCTGCGGTGACATCTGGCACTTTACTGCTGAAACTATGATAAAATGGCAATTTTTCCATTTGCGTTTGGGCCGCTTTGACCAGTCGCGGTTCATTAAACCCTAAAGACGTACACCACAGGCCGGACAGACCTTCGATATATTCTTTGCCGTCTTCGCCGAACACACGCACCCCTTGCCCCCGTGAAATCACAAGTGGACCTTGTTCTTCATGGACCTTTAAATTTGTATAGGGATGTAGATGATAGGTCTGGTCTTTCGCCGAAATAGAATTTGGATTTTTTGTCATTTTATCTTTCTCACCACTTAAGTTGCGGTATTTCAATAAGTCGGACCGGGCCTGCAAACAAGGCACGTTCCTGCAAGGTTAGCGCCACGCTTATCGTTGCCGGTCCGCCGTTTCCTGGATATTTCGCCAGCATTCCCAAAACAACCTTGGCCATGCTGGCATCGGGGCCACGAATAACGCGAGCACGGCGCAAACGTTCCACTGTTTCAAAGAACCCCTGAATACGGGCACTAAAGGCCCCTACAATCTGCAAGTCACCATCGAGTGCCAGTGTCCCGTTACCCTGCAAGGACAAAGGCGCATAGTCAATCAACAATCTTTCAAATTCTAAAGTCCCCCCCCGATCACGCCATTCTTCAATCGCTGTTTTTGACCATTTTTGTGTCGCAAAATTATGTGTGAAACGACCACGCGCCAAAACTTGCGAAAGTTTTTTGCCCATACCGATGATGGCATTCGGCAAATCAATATCCTGCCCTTTTAGTTCAAACTGATAATCCCCGGACGATTGGCGCCGGGCATCCAGTTGTACGTGATCAAGGCTTAAAGCCTGTTGTTCCCCATGCAAGTTCCACTGCGCAATATCCAGCGATATTTCATCCGGCACCCCTTTTGACATCCAGTCAAATGTCAGTTGAAACCTTTTTGCCTGCCCCCGATAGGTCTGAGCATTCATTGATAGGCTTTGGGGAGCACTCATATCCACGTTTAGGGTCCGCAATGTCCAAGGCAGCGGCAGTGTCGATAAATCCAGTGATGCGATTTGCCAGCTCCACGCCCGTTTTCCTGATGCATCAAGGGGTGGTGCAAACACGACATCTTTCAAACGGATATTCAGCGCAAAAGGAAACCCTGTAATGCGGGCTTTTTGATCATCATATTTTGCGACATAACCTTGTGCGTTGCGCGCGGCAAACCAGTCCTGAACGCCAGCGCGCAGCAACATGGACGTTCCAAACCACGCCAGACTATAAAGAATGGCCAGTACAGCAAAGCTCGCCCCGCTATAAGCCGCATAACGTCCAAGGCGCACCGACAACGGTTCCTTATAATTCAGGGCAATATGCGTTTTTGTGGGATGGGGAACGCGGGCCATTCTTGTCCTAACCAAAATGAATTTTTGAAAATGTTATAGCCGACAAATCCCGCAAAGGACAATGACATTGGTTGACGAATTGATGGGAATGGGCCATCTCTGAATTTATGAACGAACTCAGGCACGAAGAAAACAGCACATTGGAAGTCCCGGACAGCGGCATTAAAGGCTCGCTCACCCGGGGTATGGATGTGATCAAAGGTTATTTGAAAACACTCGCCTCTCGCCCCGGTGTCTATCGGATGTTGAATGAAAAAGGCGATGTTCTTTATGTGGGGAAAGCCAAGTCGTTAAAAAAACGGGTCGCAAACTATACAACGCCACAACGCCTGACCATCCGCATTCAACGCATGATCTCGCAAACCTATGCGATGGAATTCATTACCACCCATACCGAAGCCGAAGCCTTGCTTCTGGAATCGAACCTGATCAAGAAATTAAAGCCGCGTTATAATATCTTACTACGCGACGATAAATCTTTTCCCATGATCCTTGTTACCGGGGACCATGACTATCCACAAGTCCTCAAACATCGCGGTGCAAAAAACCGCAAAGGGCGCTATTTCGGCCCCTTTGCATCCGCCTGGGCCGTCAACGAAACCTTGAACACCCTGCAACGGGCTTTTTTGCTGCGGCCCTGTTCAGACAGTATTTTTGCATCCCGCACACGCCCTTGTTTACAATATCAAATCAAGCGATGTTCTGCCCCTTGTGTCGGGCGTATTTCTGTGCGCGAATATGCAAAACTTGTGGAACAGTCCGAACGATTTTTGCGCGGTGACAGCAAAGCCTTGCAAAACGAATTGGCGCAACGCATGGCAGAAGCGAGCGAAAACCTCGAATTTGAAGAGGCCGCGATTTATCGAGACCGCATTTCAGCAATGACGCGTATTCAACAACGCCAGGATATCAATATTGAAGGACTGGAAGAAGCCGATGTTATCGCCGGTTTCCTTGATGGCGGACAAACCTGCATTCAGGTCTTTTTCTTTCGCGCCGGAGCCAATTTCGGTAACCGGGCCTATTATCCCGCACATGGGTCGAAAGAAGAATTGCCCGATATTCTGGAAGCCTTCATCGGACAATTTTATGCCGATAAACAGCCGCCCAAACAAATCCTTGTCAGCCATGACCTCCCCGGTCACGCCATTTTAGAAGAAGCCCTTTGCGTACGGGCTGAACGTAAAATTTCACTGCAATGCCCAAAACGCGGCGAAAAAACCAAATTGATTACTCATGCCATGAACAACGCCCGCGAAGCCTTGGGACGCCGATTGGCGCAAAGTGCGTCACAACGTCGTTTGTTGCAGGAAACCCAGCGCATTATGCAAATGGAGTCCATGCCGGAAAGGATCGAGGTTTACGATAACTCCCACATTCAGGGGACCAACTCGGTCGGAGCCATGATTGCTGCCGGGCCGGATGGTTTCATCAAAAATGCCTATCGTAAATTCAACATCAAAACGGCGCAAAGCGATGATGATTACGCCATGATGCGTGAAGTCTTAACCCGCCGTTTCAGCCGCGCCATCAAGGAAGACCCCGATAAGGAAAAAGGCCAATGGCCGGACCTTGTCATTATCGATGGGGGCAAAGGGCAACTGGGGGTCGCAATTTCCGTTTTTGAAGAACTCGGCATCGACGATGTCACCTTGGCCGGGATTTCCAAAGGACCGGAACGAAATGCCGGATATGATAAAATCGTCATCCCCGGACAGGAACCGTTTCAATTAGAACATACCGACCCGGTCAATCATTTCATCCAGCGCCTGCGCGACGAGGCCCATCGCTTCGCCATCGGCACCCATCGTGCCAAACGCGGCAAGGCCACTACAAAATCCGTTCTGGATGATATTAACGGGGTCGGCGCCAAACGAAAAAAAGCCTTGCTCCATCATTTCGGGTCCGCCAAAGGTGTGGCCCAAGCGGGCTTAAGCGATCTGGAGGCCGTTGACGGTATCAACAAGACAACCGCCAAACTGATTTACGATCATTTTCACGAAAATTAATTTATTTTGCCAGATAGCGTTCCCGCAATTTTGCCGGATCAAGCGGCGCTAAATGCAGATTTGGAATACTCTTCAAACGCCGAACCAACGAGAAATCCAGATTTGATTTCCATGACCAATAGAGCCAAAGTTCCCTCGGTTCCAGCGGAACAGGTTCCGCCAATTCTGCAAACGTCACCATATTCTGATCCACCGCATCCAAGAGACGGAAATCCGCCGTAACCAAGGCATCAACACGTCCATACTGTAAAAGGCGCGTCCCATCGTTGTGATTATTAAAGTAATAATACTTCAAACCCGGCACCCCCTTCAGGGTCTTGATTTCCGCCCCGCCCCGAATACGGGCAATGGATTTATTTTCCAATTCGTTGATGCTACGGATCGGTTTGTCTTTTAACGAGACAATAATGAACTGGGCATCCCCCAACTTCACAATCGGCATACCGATCTGATTGCGTTTAGAGCTTTCCATAAAGACACCAAAATCGGTATCGCCTTCTCCCACCATCAGCACCGCCCGTTTAAAAGGCACCATGCGCAAATGAAAAGGAATGCCAATTTCCTGTTCCGCACGCTTTAAAAGGTCAATCAACGGACCTTGCCATTTCCCGCTCCCGTCCTGATGCACCAATTGTGAAATAATGGGGACAGCAACTTCCACATAGTTTTGTGAAGGGTTGGCAAAAGATATCCGCAAGGGTGCCGATAAAAACAGGCACAAAATAAACATATTTATGAGTATCTTCTTTCCCATAAAGTCTAATTATCCCCCATTCTGATGTGCACCTGTTTTCTTTTAGCTTACACTTGGATAGCTTGCTTGGCAAAAAGGAAAAGATTTACCTGTCAAAATATGTAAAAAGACGATAAGAAAAAAGCCGCTTTTTTTTAAAAGGCCTATGGTCTATTTTGGCCTTTGCGCTCATCCTGTTCATATAAAGAAAAATTCAAATGCTCTGGAACGTTCCCAATATCCTGACAGCGTCACGCATTCTGATCATCCCCGTTTTGGTCGGTCTATATATGGTTGGCGAACCCGAAGGCAACTGGATGGCCTTTTCATTATATGTCTATGCCTGTATCACCGATTTCTTTGATGGCTGGCTCGCCCGCAGAATGGACCTGCAATCCGCCCTTGGTAAATTTATGGACCCGATTGCTGACAAGCTTCTTATCGGGACGCTGATTGTCATGCTCATGGGGTTTGGCCCGATCGAAGGCATCCATGTTTTGGCAGCAGGCGTTATTTTGGTGCGTGAGTTACTGGTTTCCGGTTTGCGCGAATTTTTGGCAGAAACCAAAATATCCGTCCCCGTTACCCTATTGGCCAAATGGAAAACCACCATTCAAATGCTGGCCTTGGGTTTTCTGATCGTCGGAAACGCCGGGCCTTATTTGTGGGTCGCTGAAACAGTTACGGTCGGATATGTCGGTTTATGGCTTGCAGCCCTTTTGACGATGATTACCGGGTACGATTATTTGCGCACCGGTTTAAAGCATATGGTCGATTAAATGAAAATATTTGGTATCGTTGGTAAAAGCGGCAGCGGCAAAACCACCTTGCTGGAAGTTCTGATCCCGGCAATCACCAAACATGGTTTTAACGTTTCCACCATCAAGCATACCCATCACCAGTTCGATATCGACCAGCCGGGCAAAGATTCTTATCGCCAGCGCGAAGCCGGGGCCAAAGAAGTCATGCTGGCTTCCAGTCATCGCTGGGCCTTACTGCACGAATTGCGCGGGGATGAAGAACCCGAAATCGAAGATCTCATCCAGCATATGAGCGATGTAGACCTTGTCCTGATTGAAGGTTTTAAATTTAATAACCATCCCAAAATAGAAGTCCATCGTCCGTCTTATGGGCGCGAACCGCTTTGGCCCGACGACCCGACCATTCTTGCCGTCGCCAGTGACGAACAATTACGTGATATTGACCGCCCCTTGATCGACCTCAAAGACATCGAAGGCATTGCCGACTTTATTATCTCGCATCTGGATTTGCGGAGAGAACCATGACACCCGTTTTTGACTGCTGTTTTTCCCATGCCGATGACATGATGCCTCTGCCCGAGGCACGGCGCAAAATCGCAGAAACGGTCAAGCCGATTGCACAAACCACCTCTTTACCTTTGCGCCAATGTGTCGGTAAAATTCTGGCAGAAGATATCATCTCCCCGCGCAATGTTCCGCCACACGATAATTCCGCAATGGATGGGTATGCCCTACGCTTTGCCGATTTGAATCCACATGGTGAAACCAAGCTGCCCGTCACCGCCCGGATTGCCGCCGGACACCCGATGGACCGCCCCCTTAATCCGGGCGAGACTTTTCGTATTTTTACCGGCGCAGCGATGCCACAAGGCGCCGATACGGTTGTCATGCAGGAAAACGCCTGTGAAAAAGACGGGGTCGTGACCTTTGCGCAAGGATGTGCTGCCAAACAAGGGGCCAACCGCCGCAAAGCAGGCGAAGACATCCAGACCGGTGACGTTGTCCTGAAAAAGGGCCGCAAATTGCGCGCTGCCGATATCGGTGTATGTGCTTCAATCGGCAAGACAGACTTAAATGTGTACGTCCCTTTAAAAATCGCTGTTTTTTCAACGGGTGATGAAATCCGCGACCCGGGACAGGATTTGGAAGACGGCTGCATTTACGACATCAATCGCTACACCGTCATGTCCATGTTGGACAGCATGGGGTTTGAAGTCACCGATCTTGGCATCCTACCGGATGATTTAACCACTATTACCAATGCCTTGAAACACGCCGCACAAGATCACGATATCCTGTTTACCTCCGGCGGGGTTTCGATGGGGGAAGAAGACCACGTTAAATCCGCTGTCAAAACACTGGGGAAAATCGATTTCTGGCGCATTGCCATTAAGCCCGGTCGCCCCATTGCCCTGGGGGACATTGCAGGCAAACCCTTCATTGGGCTGCCGGGTAATCCGGTTGCAACGCTTGTCACCTTTATGATGATTGCCCGGCCCATGATTGCCGGTTTTGCAGGGCGAAGCGATATTCAAAGTCGCAGCTACAAAGTTGCCGCCGCTTTTGAACTGGATCACAAAGGTGGACGTTATGAATGGCAACGGGCCTATCTAAAAGACACACCTTACGGCCCGGTCGTTGAATTGTTCCACACCACCGGGTCCGGTGTTTTAACCTCAATGGTCAAAACGGACGGGCTGGTGGAAATTCCCGATCATGTGCATAAAATTGAAACCGGTGATCTGGTCGATTTCATCCCTTATAGCGAGGTAAATCAGTAATGAAAGTTCTCTATTTCGCATGGCTGCGCACAAAAATCGGTTGTGCCGAAGAAGAAATCGACCTGCCCGACACCGTTAAAACCGTTGGCGATGTTTTGGATTACCTGCGCACCAAGGGAGAGGTTTATGCAGAAGCCTTGGGTGAAGACAAAGTCATCCGTGTTGCCCTAAATCAGGATTACGCCCAGATGGACGACACCATCCAAAACGGTGACGAATTCGCCATTTTCCCACCTGTCACAGGGGGGTGATTTTATGATCCGCGTTCAGAAAGAAAACTTTGATGTCGGGGCGGAAATCAATGCCTTGAGCCACGGCAACACGGCCATAGGCGGCATTTGTTCTTTTGTTGGATTGGTTCGCGATTTCCAGCATACCAAAGAAGACAACACCCGCGTTTGCGCCATGACGCTGGAACATTACCCCGGCATGACAGAAAAAAAACTGGCCGAAATTGAAGAAACGGCACGCCAACGCTGGCCCTTGGAAGATGTCCTGATCATTCATCGCTATGGCCGTATGGAACCCGGGGAAAATATCGTCCTGGTGGTGACGGCTTCGGCCCATCGTCAGGCTGCCTTTGAATCTGCGCAATTCCTGATGGACTTTTTAAAAACCAAGGCCCCTTTTTGGAAACTTGAAGAAGACAATACAGGGACCGGCAGTTGGGTTGATGCTCGCGAATCTGATGATGATGCCCTTTCCAAATGGGAAAAATAGCCTCTTTATAAAAAATTCAAAAAACCGTCCTCCCTCTTGCAATTTTTATTAACAAATACAAACTATTATAAAATAACAACAAAAATTGAGGTGTCGCATGGTTGAGTCTCCCTATCCCCCCGTTCAGGCTTATTTGAACAAACATTTTATCGAGGGTCGCGAAGGCCGCCCATTGCGTATCCTGTCGGAATATATCGAACCCGATGCCCGTTTTGAGTCGCAAAACGTCGAAGACACCATCATCTTTTTTGGGTCCGCCCGCCTTCTTCCTCGCGATATCGCCGAAAAAAAACTGGAAGAAGCCAAAAAACTGAGCAGTGATTTAGTGCGCGCGGAAATGGATGTCAAAATGTCACGTTATTATGAAGACGCGCGTGAACTTGCCCGGCGCTTGACGCTCTGGTCCAAAAATCTGGAAGGCAGCAAGAAACGTTTTGTTATCTGCACTGGTGGTGGTCCCGGCATTATGGAAGCCGGAAATCGCGGCGCATCCGAAGCCAAAGGGTTAAACCTCGGCTTCAATATCACCTTGCCGTTTGAACAAAGCCAAAACCCCTATATCACCCGCCAGCTATCTTTTGAATTTCGCTATTTCTTCATGCGAAAATTCTGGTTTATGTATCTTGCCAAGGCAATGGTCGCCTTCCCCGGTGGCTACGGCACATTGGATGAATTGTTTGAAGCCTTGACCTTGATCCAAACCGGAAAAGTCAGCAAAAAACTGCCGATTGTTCTATATGGCAAAGAATTCTGGAATGATGTGGTCAATCTGGAAGCTCTGGTCAAATACGGTACCATCAGCCCGGAAGATTTAAAACTTTTTACCGTTACTGATGATATTGACGAAGCCTATCATTACCTGACAAACTATCTGGAAAACCATGCCATTGAAGAAATGGCACGCAGTGAGTCAAAAGCTCCCTAACCATATCGACAGACCAAGCCGCCGGATCAATCGAATTCGGCGGCCTCTAACACATACTGCAAGGCTTGTTCATTCAAGATCGTTACCTTGCCACGGGCCAGTTCAATCCAGCCCTGATTGCGCCAGATTTGCAGCTGTTTATTCACGCTTTCCCGACTGGTTCCCATCATACGGGCTAGTTCCTGTTGCGGCAGGTTCAAACCGATTAACACACCGCCACCGGGCTGTTCCTGTCCATAAAGGTCCGCTAAGTTTAAAAGGCGTTTCGCCAAACGTCCATCCAATGGCAAAAAGGCCGCATCTTCGACCATTTCCGATGTCAGACGCACACGATGACACAATAACTGCATCACCTGAATACACAGTTTAGGATGTTTTTCCAGAAACGGGATAAAATCGCGCCGTTGAATGACCAGAACTTCGGTTTTTTCCATCGCAATGGCATCGGCGGTACGGTCCATACCATCCAACAAGGCAATCTCCCCGAAAAATTGCCCTTCCTCGATAATATTCAAGGTGACTTCCTTACCGTTGGGCGAAGTCGTCACAATTTTTATTTTTCCTTCCTGCACACCGAACAAACTATCGCCCGGATCCCCTTTTACAAAAAGTGTCTCGTTTTTATCCAGTCTGCGTGTCACCGTCATCGACAACAGGCGATCAAGCATGGCTTCGTCCAGACCGCTCAGTAATTCACTGTTGGACAGAAGCGCCTTTTTATCCCTAACAACCATCTTTGATTTTAGCCCTTGGTATTATTGTTGAAGATAAAATAACAGGTTTGTGAAGCACCTCACAGAAAAACCGATCCGAACTGGCGTATAAAATAAGCATCTTCTCTGCTTGCCCTTAAGAGAAGCCTCACTTTCAAATGGTGTGCCCCTCTAGACACCGTTTGAAATAGACCCTATAGAGAGGATGGTCCACCCCGAACCATCCTCTCTTTTTATTTTAGGGCGTATCCGACCATGACAAAACCCGTTATTGCGATTATCGGCGGTGGCCCTGCCGGATTAATGGCTGCCCAACACCTTGTTGCCAAAGAGTTTGACGTTCATTTGTTTGACGCCATGCCGTCACTGGGACGCAAATTCCTGATGGCGGGTAAAAGCGGGATGAACCTGACGCATGGCGAAGATTTTGACACATTTCGCTCGCGCTATCACACGACCTTTCCCTCTTTTCAGGATATCCTCGAAGATTTCAAACCCGAAGACGTCCGTAACTGGGCACAGGATTTAGGGATCGAGACCTTTATCGGCAGTTCCGGGCGCATCTTTCCCACCGATTTTAAAGCCGCCCCGCTTTTGCGCAGTTGGTTACGCCGATTACGCCACAACGGTTTAACAATCCACACCCGTCATCGCTGGTTGAATTGGGCTGAAAACGGTCATCTTTTTGAAACACCCGATGGGGAAAAGACGTTTTCTTGTGAGGCCACGCTTTTTGCAATGGGCGGTATAAGCTGGCCGAAATTGGGGTCTGATGGTCATTGGCGCACGCCCTTTGCCACCCGCCATATCAAGATGCATGATTTCAGACCAAGCAATTGCGGCTTTATACGTGACTGGTCCCCTGTTTTTATCGACCGTTTTGCCGGTACCCCGGTCAAATCCGTTGGTTTGCGCGCAGGTAACGTCAACACCAAAGGCGAATTCGTCATTTGTGAAAACGGTGTTGAAGGCAGTGCAGTCTATACCCACAGCCGAGCTTTGCGCGAATCTATAGAACAGACAGGGACAGCCTCCCTCTATCTCGACCTTTGCCCGGATCGCAGCCTTGAAACCCTGAAAGCTGCGCTTAACAAACCACGCGGGCGGGCCTCTTTATCCAACCATATCCGCAAAACAACCGGGCTGAGTGGGGTCAAGGCCGCGCTCTTGCGTGAATGTCTCAGCAAGGATGTTTTTTCAGATATGAATAAACTGGCTGAATCGATTAAGAACCTGCCGATTGACCTGCACGCCACACGCCCGATTGAAGAAGCCATCAGCTGCGCCGGTGGGGTGTGTTTTGACGATCTAAACACAGACCTGATGCACAACGATCACCCCGGTTGGTTTTTCGCCGGTGAAATGCTGGATTGGGATGCCCCGACCGGGGGGTATTTGCTAACGGGCTGCTTTGCCCTTGGCAAACGTGCCGGGCTGGGCATTGAAAACTGGCTGAACGAAAAAAACGCTTAAGAGCCAGCCTCTGCCATACCATAGGGTAATGTCCACACCATTCGACGCAGGGCATCATCAATCAAAGAGGGCATAATCTCGTTATCTTGGGCAAACATCGTCGCACTTGCCATACCGCTGAGCGCCCCAATGGGGGAGAGAGGCAAACCACCATCGGCGCGCCACACTGTATGGGCGGCTTGCCACAAAAGCGCATCATCGGAAATCCGTTTTAAATCCACCCGTACCCCGATATGTTTTTTGGCAAAGATACCGACATAATCATCGCCTAGATCATAGAGTTCCGCCACGGCAAAGAAGCGACATTTTGTCTGACGGGAAAATCGTTGCCGGTCCCTTTTATCTTGTAAATCAAGTCCTAAACGTTTTGCCAAATGGCGGGTTTTACGTGGAAAAATCACCCGATCCACTTTTTCACCCAAATGACGTGCCAATGCGGTTGAGATTAACCCATTCATTTGCGGGTTTTCTTTATTATGGGACATCATAACCGCCACACAATCCGGGGGATCGCGATAAAAGGGCGAAAGCACATGGAAATTGACATCTGTGGCTTTGATTTCAGCCTCATCCGCCTGTTTCAAATCCCGATATTGCGGATTACTGACACAGGCACTCACCCCCATTAAGGTAAGAAGAACGATCAATACTGATTTCAACATGACTTTCTCCCTCAACACCGTTTGTATGGAGCAAGGGCGATCATGCCGTCCATCACCGCCCCATTCAGGCGAATATCGCGAACAACCACCCGATTATTTTGTAATTCATAGCGTGCGCGGATGTGATTGGCCTGCATGTAATTGGGACCCGCAACAGATTGAAGCCCCCCCAGCAACGAGGCATCGACGCGACGGGGGAAAATCCGGACCAACGATGGATCGTTCAGCCCGCGATGATGGCGCAAAATCGCCTGTTCAATACGGCGTTCGGCTTGTGGAATCTGTCCGGCAGCCTGCCGCAAAAAACCGCTATAACGATCCATATTGATTTCCCAACGCGTGCCGCGACCTTCGGCTGTGCGATACAGATTACCCGCCCCATCCATCACCACACTTTCCATCCCGAAACATTGTTGAAAGCGTGCAAACAATAAATCACGCGCTTTGGCCTCTTGTGGCCATGCAATTTCAATCTGCGGGCCTTTGCCATGTTCCAAAACCCGTAACAAGGCCCGGCCCCCGGTTGCCTGTGCCACACTGACTTCTTGAACGGTTTCAATCGGCGGGGCGGGCTTTATCAGTTTTGGTTCAGCTTGTCTTTCAACGGGTTTGGGGGCTGGTTTTGGCTTGGCCTGAACAACGGGCAGGGGTGTTGGTTTGACAGGTTGTTTTTCAACGATCTTCTTTGTTGTTTTTTCCGGCTCAACCCGTTTGGGGGCTTTCACAACGGGCTTTGGCGCTTCAACCTTTGTTATTTCCACCTTGGGCGGTGACGGTAAAACAAGTGTCGCCTGCACAACCGGTGAATCTTCGACAGGTTGGGTTATGGGTTGTGCTTCACGAACCTGTTGTTTCTTCTCAACTTTATGGTCTTCCTGTCCCGGCATGACCCACAACAGCACCAACCAGAGCGCAAAACCCAGCGTCATCGTCAGGGAAAGTTTATGGGGAAGGCTGCGCATCATAACCGGATTATCCTTTATTGGGTCATCTTGCGGGCAAACATTTGTTCCATATCCGCCACCATTTGACGCAAGGCTTTACTGCGTTCTTTTGCACTCATCAGGGCTGTTTCCGGTTCTTGTGTCGTTTGCGCAACTTCAACCGATTGCGTGATGGGTTCAACGCTTGGGGCGGGTGCTTTCTTTGCTTCCACCTTCGCCACTTTTACAGCGCTTGGCAGAGGTGGGGGTGTGGTCGGTTTTTTGACTTCTTCAATCGGTTCAGTTTTTTCAACCCGCTTTTTCTGCGAAACACTCGGTTGAGGTTCAATCGGCTGAGCAACCTTGGTTTCTATCGGAATTGCTTTAGAAACAGGGGTCGGTTTTGCCAACGCCGCTTGGGTTTGGGCTTTCACCTTTTGCACCGACTGTTCCATATTTGATTTGAATTCTTTTGGTTCTCCCCCGGCAATCAGATAGCCAAGGGCGAGAAACACAACCGCGTTGAAAACAAGATACTTCATTGGATTTTCTCCTCTTCCAGACGGCTTTGATGGCTGATGGATAACAGGGCGCGCAACAAGGCTGCACTCGGTAACCCAACCACAGTGGTTAAAAAAGCCAGTGAAAAATGCTTGGTCAAATCACGGATAATAGGTTGCACGGTTTCAGGGGTCAGTTCCTGATGGGCCAACGTCCCGATCCCCAGACTGATCCCCAGCAAGGTATAAGTCAGCGCCAATGTGGAGACACCATTTGCCCCATGCAAACCGACTTCCAGCCAGAAATCTTTGCGGTCCCTAAACTGTCCCATACGGACCCATGAAAATAAGCTGACGAAAACAAGGGACGAAAACAAGGCGACAAAAGACACGCCGAAAACTTCCAGCGTCCATTGTGCAATCGCAGCCGGCGCCATTGAGGTGGCAAACACCCCTGCCGCCAAAGCAAGGGATAAAGCGCCCAACAGATAACTTAAGGCACGTGATCCACTATCAGCCATATGAAGGACGTTTCGCATATCACCGTCTCCCGACCCGACTGGACATCACGCTGTCTGTATTGACACCGAATTGCGTCAACCAATGGTCCACCATCGTGTGTCCTTTTTCTGCCGATGCATGCCCCAAAAACGTGACATCGTAGTTTTTAAAGGCAATTCGGACATTTTTGGTATTTTGCCCGCGCAACGATTTATCACGCATCACAATGCGTTCCAGATCAACCAAACGGCGGCGTTGGCTGTCCAGTTTGGCTTGTCGTTCATCAATGGTAAGGGATGAGTCAAGAAACGTCTTGATCGTCATGGCGCGTTCGCGTTCCAGGTTTTCAAGGGTTCCGGCCTGTGCAATGCCACTCATGGCAATCAGGGTCGCCGCACCAAGGGCAAAAATTTGCGTTTTCATGGTTCTATACTCCTTCAATTCTTCAAATCAGTTATTCAGAAAGAACGATACATTATCGGCAGGCGTCAGGCTGGATTGTGCAACATCGCTGTCGATCATCTCTTCATCCATGCCTTCTTCAGCCAAGGTCATTGCATCAAGTGCCACCAACTTCGCCATATAACCAAGAATGGTTTCTTCCTGTTCCAGAACTGCCAATTCTGTCTGCACATCGGCAACCATGCGACGAACATGTTCCACCCGTGTCAATGGCACCCCATTGTCAGACATGGGGGTTTGGTTCATACGGTGATTGTCGATGCGGGCAATCAATTGTTCAATGGCCGTCCGGTTCTTGCTGTATTGCTGGGAATATTTGCTTTCTTCCAGATCAGGTGTTTCAAACAAACGTTGATCAACCTTGGCAACGGAGGATTCAAACCGTTCGGCAGCCGCTTTTTGCAACTCGATCAATTCTTCCTTTTCCGGGGTCATCTCGCCCTCTTCACGGCTGAGACGTTCGAGCATATCGTCAAACAAACGGCGTTTGGTCATCAGGTGTTTGCGGCGCAGCTCATTACGATCGGACATCATGTTCAGATAAGCGCGTTTTTCCGCCAAAAACTGATGCCGCAAATCACCACGCACCTCCCCATCTGACGTTTCAATCGCTTTTTGCAAATCGCCCAATGTGTTGCCTTTCAGGGAAATATCTTCTTCCGTTTTTTGAATGGCGGTCCCCAGTTCGGAATTGGCAAAATCATGGTCAATGGATTTTTGCAAATAGCTGGGCGGCAGCTTCACAAGACGTTCCGAACTTTGCGGTGTCCAGTTTGGTGCACTCCAGGCAACGGTTGACCCCGCCATTAACATCGCACCACCCAGAAAAACGGCTCCTAATGTCAAAGCCAGACGTTTGGGTTCTACACGATCTATCAGTAAAGGTAATTCAGACATAAGCGACCTCCCTATCCTTTTTCCTAGTTGCGTTCCCAATAACGCACACGGCGCAATTCGGATTTCAGATCATTATTGACATTGGCATCACTGTAACGCCCGATAGACCCTGCCCCGCGTTTACCCAACAGGACCTCCATCGTTTGGATGAAAGACGACCCATCAGCAAAATAAAGGTCTTGCCCATCAAAGTTCGCGGCGAATTTATCCAGATTTTCACGCGCCCCTTCTACGTCCCCGCCCTTTAGATGGTTCTGCACCGTCAAGGCATAGGCACGCATACGTTCATCCGTTGCAATTCCGGCAACATCCGGTCCCAGATCGGATTCACATTTTTCAATCATACGTGCACTGGCAAGATATTTGGCCGGGTCATGATTGGTCTGGGCTTCGCGGTCCAGTTCCAAGGCGTGATCGCGACATTCGCGATAGGTGCGCATTGCTGAAATTTCGTTATAACGCGCTTCCCGAAAATCAATACCACTGCCAAAAGACGGCGGTTGGGTAACACAGGCGCTCAAACCAAGTGTGGCCCCCAGCAACACGGCACCGAAGGTCAAACGTTTGGACGTTGTTTTGATAAAAGCAGACATGCTCCTGACTCCATTTGTTTAAACTGCTTGATGAGTTTATGGAGAGGTCAGAGGCGTTTTTTTGAGCTGAGCTAAATTCTTTTGAGACGATTTACGGTTTCAACGTCACACGCATGCGATCCATTGCCGCATTCACTGGGCGGGCTGAGCCACGAAACGGTTCTTCACGGGCATAACAGGTAACCGTTTCCTGCCCGGCAGGCGGGCCAAGACGGATACGAAACGGCGCGTTCTCGCTGGCACTTAGGATATGATCTGTATGGGCGTCAAAAGCCTGAACATCGCGCACCTGATCATTGGGATAAATGCGGATAACCTTACCATCCACCTGTTCATAATCACACAAAAGCCAAGCCTTGCGGTTCACGCGCACTTGTAAATTTAGATCTTCACCAAACGCATATGTGGGATGCTGTCCCCGATCGGAAAAGATATCAATTGTCAATTTGGGCTTTGCTTCAGGAATTTTTATTTCAAGCTCTGGTTTTTCGCCCTCTTGCGGGAATAGACCGCTCCATGCGAAAACAACCCCAAGGGCCAGCGTTGCCGCTCCGGCCATCATCCAAAAGGTCGTATTTCCCCGATCCTTATCTTTCGTGCCCAATCCCAAAACATCCATCAGGTCACGGGTTGTTTTCAGGCTGGCAACGTCAATACCGCCCGGTGGTTTATGGGCGGATAAAAAGGCGGCATTTTCTACGCCCGCCCCAAACACAATCGGCGTTCCCTTGGCGATATAATCCGCCAACATCCCCGCAGACGCTTCGACCTTTTGCGCCATATGATCGACATCACCGATATTCAGGTCGTTGTCAACGGTCCCGGAAAGCCAAACGATCAAATCGGCGGTTTCAAGATCGGATAATTCACAAGATTTCGATTTAAAAACGGCATGGGCAGCAAAAACCCCCAATTGCCAACTTAACCCTGTCCCGATGGGACCGGAAACATCCAAACGAAAAGCGCCTTCTTCATAAGGGCCAAATTCTCGCATAATGACACCGCTGCCCGCGCGGACAAAATCGTCATAATCCAGACTGATGGGCAAAACCTCGGATTGACGGCGCAGGCACATCATGGATTGCGGGGCCGGTTCCGGTGTTATACGATCCACAAGGACCGGGCCACCTGTTGTCGCAATGAGAATGGCGATGCGCTTCACCGCAGGAAAATCTCCGTCTTTGGCTCACCCAACAGTCGGGCAGCATCTGAATTTCTCTCGATAATGGTTTGGATAACACCGTTACGTGCCGCTGGCAAGGCAACACGCACCATTGTTTCATCCGGGCCAAACAAATGCAGACTTTGTGGCATATCGCGGCGTTGATCGCTCATTTCCACAATAAGATAAAGCTGATCACTTTGCGCCCTTGAGGCCTGAAGCCGGATATGACAGCCATCTGCATGGCGTTCCGGATAATCTTGCGTACTCGCAGCCAAGGCTTGCGGCATATGAACAAGGGCCGATTTTTGTAATAAGCTGCGATAAACCCGGCGCACTTTCAGATCACGGCCCAAGATATCCTGAACCGCGTCATCCTGTGCACCTTGTACATAGGCATATAAACGCCCGAGCGAAATCGCACCGCTTTCGCGTTTCGTCATAACCTCGCGCACGTTGTGCAATTCGCCAAAGCGTTGTTGGGCATCCTCAAGAAGATCGGGATGTATATGTGTCATGTTCGGACCTCCTGATAAAGGAGTTGAAACTGGGATTTAAATTTTTCCCGATCTTGCGGGAAAAGTGTTTGTACCTTTTTGTCTTCCAATGCCTTCATATAACGTACAAGCTGGCTTTCCATCGCCACCAAGGCATGCGCGGCACGTTCAAAAACGTCACGGTGCGCCATCGCCTGATCATCAAAGCCTTTGCGTTTCATTTTTGAAAAGGCCTGTGCGCCGCGTTCCACAGCCGCAGTTGGAAAAACCACCAGATTATCCCCACCACTGTTATTTAAGACATGCAAACTCGCGGCTTGCAGATTTTTAATATGGGACAAAATCGCCTGACATTCCTGCAAACGCTCTTCGTATGTTTGAACGTCCTCACAAGCAATGCGTTTTTCAACGCTAGACTTTGGTCGACCAACCTGCAAATCCGTTGTAATCCCGGATTGGACCTGACCAAAAATTTCATACCGCAAAAATGCCAAAGGTAGACGTAACGCATCAGGGCCATAGGTCATCAAATTTTCAATGGGCGCGCGTTCCGTCTTTATCTTAAAGAAACGAATATCCCCGCTTTCGTCTTCATCAAAAATATCAAAAGGTGATGTCCAATCGTCAAGGTTCACATCTGCAACCAAATCACTGGCAATATCGACTTCGCCGGCCTCACTATCCAGTCCCAAGGGGGCTGCATGGGCCGCAGCCGTAGCCAGTCTGCTTTCTTCAAACGCCCGGGCAAAATCGCAAAAGAGATCAAACACAGTTCGGTATCCTCTATAATCTTTGCCTTGGTTATGGAGATGCCAGAAGTCGAAAACGCATTCATCGTGCAAAATAATCCCGTTTTCTTCATCAAAGCGATCTTGCAGGAATTTATAAACCTGTGAAAATTTACCATCGGCCTGTGCACTGTTCAGATAAGCAATCCGGTATTTTCGAAGATCGGAGGCCAAAGCATTGCTGCATGCCCTTATATTTTTCTCATCCGGCGGTCCCTCCAGCAACCTTTCAAAAAGATCGTTGAACGTCTGATAATAAAAAAAGCCGTCCATCGAACAGAGGAATTCATAAAGTGCCACCAAAAACGGCATACGACCAAACCGGACTTCAAAGGATTTGTCATCATACCTCAGGACAAGTCCGCTTTGTGAAACGCTCACCCCCGGTGTCGTGCCATTTAAAACCTGTTTATAAAATGCCGGTGTCGCTTTATTCGGTGCCAGAAAAAAATCGCTCAGCCCCGTCACGCCATGTAATGCCCCGACCCCGCACACCAGATGGCTGAGTTCAAAAAGCGCCATATCTTTGTTGGGACCATTGCCTTGGGCACATATGAATTTTGCCAAGGTTTCCATCGTGGGGCGCAAGGCATATTTGGGCGCACCTTGCAACGTGGTCGTTTCACACAACGCCGTAAAATCTGCGAGTAACGGATCTTTGCCCCCCGCGTTCCTCAATATATTTTGTGTATGATCCACCGATATCCTCCCTGAACCAAAAGAGGATATCCAGATCACACCTTTCAATCAATGGAAATAGGGCCGTGGCGGTGGGCGATGCCCAAATCCACGACGATGCGGCGGGGGTGGGGGTGCACGATAAAAACGCGGCTCAAACCGATCAGAGCGTTCCACAATGATAATTTCCGTGTTCACATCTTCATCATATCGGTCCGCTGCCCCACGTACCCGCCATTCCCGTAAATCAACCGTGTCGATATCTTCATCGTACCACGCAATCAAGGCATCGTCCGTCTGGTTATCCGATCCCTCCCACAAGCTGGCCTGTTCAATATAAATTTGCTGCCATTTTTGCACCATCGCCACATATTTACGGGTGCGCACATGCGGGCGGTTATTTTTCAGGCTGCCGCCATTATAATGGGACAAAGCCAAATCCCATTGCCCATCATACTGATCATATAAACGTTCCAGAAAACGGACCCCCAACCGGATATTGGTTTTCGGGTTCCATAACGCATCAGGTTCAACACCAAATTCACCACGTGCCGTTTGCGGCATGATTTGCATCACACCACGTGCCCCGGCAGAACTTAACGCGCGTGCATTAAAATCGGACTCAACCTTCGCCACCGCCATGACAAGGGCAACGGGAACGCGGCTGTCGGCGGCTTCTTTCAGGATCATCTGTTTGACTTCAAACCGGGTTGCCGCCTGAGCAGTAGATACATATGCGGCGGCTAAAAACAGGGCCACGATCCAGATAAAAGTTAAAACGGATTTCATAACTTCGCCTCCTGTAAGGCTTTCAACCATTTGTCATTCAACACAACAACCGTGATATCCTGTGCCGAGACACGTTTGCGCACCTGCATGGTCGCCGACATGGACAAATCAGGATCAACCGCAAGCACAATTTTGTCGCGCCCGACCAGCCGTGTTGGATCCACGGGTTTGAACCTATGATCAAGGAAACGATCTTGATAATAGATCAACAGATTTTCCGGCTGAACGTTGCGGCTTGCACCTTTTGCTTGGTCTGGTTCATTTTTCTCAACCGTATTGGCCAGTGCAACCGGGTCATCATCTAGTGCCGATTTGACAGATTGGCTCATCATCCCCCCGCCCATCGACACCATCGTCAACACCATGATGGAGAAAAACCCCATGGCAAGGGCCAAGGCGATTTCCGCCATTGCATTGGTTTGGGTTGTATCGCTCATTCTCTTTCTCCTTCTCGCCGCTCATGCCCTTAATCCAGATAGGCAAGGTCCTGAGCTACTTTTTCCAAAATCACTTGGCGGGGTGTTTGAATAATGCGGGCTTTCAGGTCCAATTCCGACAGCACTTGAGAGAGATCATCACGCACATCCCCTGCGCTTTCGCGGCGTTCCAACCAAAAAGCCGGTTTATCGGGCTGCGAGGTTAAAGCACTGAGGTCTTTCGTATTTTCCAGACGCACAAGACGATCTTCGATATGGCGGATTTCACGCGGTTTAAACCCTTTCAAGGTCAGGGTCAGTTTGCTGGACGACAGCATTTTTTCTTCATAACTTGGTTCCATTTGTGCCAAACGATCCACCAACCGATCTTTAAAACGCGGCAGGATTTCACGCACATGACGACGCATGACCAGATCAAAACAAGCCGGGCCGCAGCGTCTTTCCTGTAATTTCGCAACCGGACTTTTAATGCGCAATGTATCGACAACATCAAGAGTGCGTACATCGACAATTTTCGCAATTACCACCATGTGATCACGAAGACGTTGCCCATCCTGCTCCTGAATGTGTCGCAAGGAAACCAGCACCGCAAAATCAACCTTATGGCGCGGGCTTTGTGCAACCACATTCATCGCTTCTTTAAAGTTCAGCCCTTGTCCGTTTCGGCTGTTTTCTTCAAACAATCGAAATTTCCGATGATGAAGATAATTCCCCGTATGTTCAAAAACACGCCGAAACGCCGGGTCATGTATATCAAGCAGGTTCGGTCCCTGATCCACGGCCATATAAAGAATACGCGGCTGAGAATTTGCAAGCGCAGGATTTGCAAACATAAAGGTCATCAAAACCATCATTATTTTTTTCATCATTTCATCACCTCGTTCTAGGTGGTTGTCCATCTGCGCAAGGTTATGGAGGGCTGAGAGATAGAATTTATTTTCCCGTAGAAAAAAGTTTCTAAAAAAATGCCCTCTGCCCCCTTCATAGCCCGCAACAGAATTCGACAACTTCAAAAGGATGAGTTCGATGAAACGTTTTATGATCCCTTTGGCACTTGCCGGTGCCCTGATTTTCAATACCGGCATGGCGCAGCAGGTGCAGGCCAGTGATGAAACTGTCGGCACAATTATCGGTGCCGTTGGCGGTGGCTTACTTGGATCCGCAATGGGAAAAGGCAAAGGTCGACTGGTTGCCACGGCTGCGGGAACCGTAATCGGTGCCGTGATCGGCCATGAAATCGCACATGACACCTATGACAACGATCCTTATGAGCATCCCCGTGTCCATGCAAAAAATCGGGATTATCGCGATTATGATGATTATGATCGCCCACGCACCCGTGTTGTTTATCAACGTGTCCCCGTCAAAGTACACAAACATCCCAAACACAAAAAATGGGACCGTGTGGCCCGTTATGACAGGGATATCCTTATCTGTAATAAAAATGGTAAACGTTGCCATTGGTATGATTGACACTATATGATTAACGCAGATGTCATTCAGGCAGGTAAGATATGAAAACACTGCACCTTTTCGCAATGGGCTGCTTCCTTTGGGCTGTTTCAACCACAACAGCCCAAAGCGCGCAGGCCGATCAAAACAACGCTGATGTCGCCGTCATCATTGGCAACAAGACCTATGCGGATCAAGATATTCCCGAAGTTCGCTTTGCCCATAATGATGCCAAGGCGATGAAGCAGTTTGTGCAAAGTGTGCTGAATATCCGCGAAGAAAACATCATCTATCTGGAAGACGCCACACAGGCCAAGATGCAAAGCACCTTTGGGCGCCAAGGCAATCATCGGGGCAAAGCTTTTCAATACGTCAAACCCGGTGTTTCCAAACTTTATGTCTTTTATTCCGGCCACGGTCTGCCCGGACAACATGACCAGAAAAGCTATCTCCTGCCTGTTGATGCCGAAATTGCAACCGCTGACATTAACGGCTACCCGACAGATTTGTTATATAAAAACCTGAAACAGGTTGAGGCAAAATCCGTCATGGTTTTTCTGGATGCCTGTTTCAGCGGTAATAGTGCTGGCGGCAGTTTGATCACGCAAGCCTCCGGTGCCTCTATCCTGCCAGCCCCAGACGATAACCAGAATGATACCCTGACAGTCATTACCGCTGCCTCTAACGATCAACTGGCAAGCTGGGATGAAGAAAGCCGTCATGGACTGTTTACCGAATATCTTTTGCGCGCTCTATATGGCGAAGCCGACAAAAATAATGACGGAAAAGTGAAACTGGACGAAGTGTCCGCCTTTCTCAAAGAAGATATGCGCTATAAAGCACGACGCACCTATAATCGGGATCAAGTGCCTGACATTTCGGGCAATAGCGATCAAATTCTGGTCGCGGCTGTCGACGGTATCTATCCCACCCGTCCGACCTTGTTACAAGAAAGCGAAGACCTGATTGATCCCCCGGCCATAGATACGGGAAACTATGACCTTTATCCCGTTGAACAAAATATGTTCGCCCTGAAAAATGCCAATGTGCGCCGCCTGCCCACCGTGCGCGCACGCAAAGTGATGATGTTACCCAAAGGCGAACCTATCCATGTTGCCGCAAAAATCATCGACCAGCCCTGGTATGCGGTCGAACGCGGTGACGGCATCATCGGCTATGTTTTTGCCGACCTTTTGGGGGAAGAAAAAGACATTGCAACCGAAGAAGAAAACCGCAGCATTCGTGAGTTAAAAGAACGCCTGGAAAAACTGGAAGAACGCACCCGCCTTTCCACACAGGATATTTTACCGGCCCCGCCGAAAACCCAAGCCGACAGCCCACAGGTTGACGAACAGCCTGTTGAGCAGCCCCGGCCTGAACGCGCCCGCCCCCCTCAGGATCGTTATGATCAAATTGAAAGCGGCCTGAAAACAATGGGGGCAATCCTTGCCAGACAAAGCTTTATTCTTCCCGGAGAAGACGGCGATCGACAAACTTCTTTTTCCTATAACTGGATCCGCGTTCATGCTGATCGATGCAAGCTCAGCGCCTCTATTTCCTTAAGTCATAATGATAAGATCAACATTTATGATCGCCAGATTGAAGGCACATTTTGGCAGACGCTGGACAATAAAAAACACATCCTCAGAAGCCGAGATGTAAACGGTTGGAAAAAAGAAAAGATCGAATTGTTTAAACACGGCCCCTTTATCTTTAAATCAAAACAAGACCGCAATCGCTTTGCCCGTCAAGCTGACAAAATGCGCGACATCTGCCCGCGCCCGCGCCACGTGCAAGCCAATGATGACGGATATAACCCGCAGTCACGCTACCAACGCCCGCCACCGCCGCCTTTTAAACGACCGCCGCCGCCCTTTAGGCGCAATAACGATTAATGTATCAGATATATTCACCTGTCTGATGACCAACATAGGTGTATGGCAGTAAGGCTTCCATCAACGCCTCACGACGGACCGGTTTTGCCACATAGCCCTGCATACCGTGCTTGGCATATTCTTCAATACTGTCCTGCATCACATCTGCGGTCAGGGCCAAAATAGGGATGTTTGCTTTTTGCCGATCTGTCATGCCACGGATTTTGCGTGTTGCTTCCAGACCATTGAGACGCGGCATATGAATATCCATGAGGACCAAATCGAAATCATATTCAAAGACAGCATCCACGCCTTCCTGCCCATCATTGGCAACCGTCACGTGATGGCCCATTTTTTCCAGCAATCCCCGCGCAACAGTCCTGTTGATTTTATTATCTTCAACCACCAGAATATTAAGGTCCCTTGTCACCTCCCCCTGCGGGCTGGGGGCACAGATATGTTGCGGCGGTTGGGATTTCGGCAAACGTAACTCGAAATAGAAGGTTGTTCCCTCATCCAGAACACTATGAACGTGAATGCGGTCCCCGCCCATTGTTTCCACCAAACCGAACGAAATTGCCAATCCCAGTCCCGTTCCGCCAAACCGTCTTGAAATTGATGTATCAACCTGTGTGAAAGCTTTAAACAAACTATCAATCTGTTCTTGCGGAATACCAATACCGGTGTCTTTCACTTCAAAATGGATCAACGCATCTTCCGGCGTACTTTCCACAACCTTGATTGAAATCGCGACTTTGCCTTCATCGGTAAACTTAACCGCATTGCCCGCCAGATTGGTCAGGACTTGCGTAATCTTCGCCCCGTCCCCCCAGAAATATTCGGTCTTACCCAACTGAATATTGACTTCAATATCAATCCCTTTCCCACGGGCCTGAGGTAAAATCAGTTGTTCAACCGTTTTCACCGCATTTTTCATGGAAAAGGCATGGTGGTCAATTTCCAGTGCGCCAGCTTCGATTTTGGAAAAATCCAAAATATCGTTTACCAACGACAGTAACAATTCCCCGGAACTGCGCAAGCTGTGCAAATAATTGCGTTGGCGGTCATCAAGGCCCGTATCTTCCATCAATTGCGCCATACCGGTAATGCCGTTCAACGGGGTGCGCAATTCATGTGACATGGTTGCCAGAAAAGAAGATTTTGCCTTGTTGGCTTTTTCCGCTGTTTCTTTGGCTTTGATCAGGGCTTCCTCTTCCTGATTAAGGCGATTGATCATGCCGTTATAGGCATCAATTACAATGCCGAATTCGTCTTCTGTATCCCAGCTAATCGGTTCACGGCGTTGATGTCCTTCGGTTTTTTGAATACCATGCAGAAGGGTTTCCAGCGGGTCTGAGACAAAACGGCGGATCGCCCCTGTAACCGAGACACTTAAAACCACCATTAACAAGAGCAAGAGACCGGAAATCTGTATAACGGAGTCCTTTAGCAAGACTTCCAGACGTTCTTTGTGAAACAAAATAACGACTTCACCAATAGTTTCCCCGCCAACATCCGTATCGGAACGAATGGCACGGCGTACCAGCAAGGGGGTCTCTTTGCCTTTAGGTAAAACACCACCCACAGTTGCAAGAACGCCGGAAAACTGTTCTCGCACTTCTGCCCCGGCAACATCAGGATCAAGGCTCAAGGCCGCCAAAATGGCTTCCGCACCGGATTGGTCAAGGTTCCACACGGCATCGGACAAGGCCGTTGCATAAATGTCGGCCAATGTCTTTTGCTTGGTTTCCAGTTCTTCGTCCAGATCCGTATAGGTCAAAAATGAAAAAAGCCCTGCCATAAATACAGCCGCCAAAACAAAAGGCGGCATAAGTGCCAAACGAAGTTTGCCACCAATTGACTTTCGACTACCGGATAAGACAGACACGCGATGCAGAACCCTAAAACTATACTAAATTCCCAGTTAAACTACGCGCTTTAACTTTTAGATGCAATCTCTTGATACGGTCTTTCGCATATTGTACAAAACGATAAAAAACGTCAGGTGATTTGTTCTTTCGTTTTATGAAATTCCAGATCGGGATAATCTTCCATCGCCTTGTCTAAATGCCAAGCATTGCGGGCTAGGAACACGGGCTCACCATCATGGTCATCGCCAATGGCGCCACGATTTTCATCCAAAAACTTTTTCAGTTTTAAATGGTCGGAACAGGTAACCCAACGCGCCGTGTACAACTGTGTAGATTCGAAATGAAC
This sequence comes from Terasakiella brassicae, assembly GCF_014641495.1. Taxonomy (GTDB): domain Bacteria; phylum Pseudomonadota; class Alphaproteobacteria; order Rhodospirillales; family Terasakiellaceae; genus Terasakiella; species Terasakiella brassicae. The sequence goes on along the minus strand of NZ_BMHV01000008.1, from coordinate 70,814 downwards.
CGGAATATTATATTCCGTTCGAATACGATCTGCCAGTACTTCAAATTGCAAAGCACCGACAACCCCGACGATCCAATCCGAACCGATCAAGGGTTTGAAAACACGCGCGGCACCTTCTTCGGCAATTTGTTGCAAAGCCTTGCCCAAATGCTTGGCCTTCATCGGGTCTTCCGGGCGGGCTTTTTGCAAAATTTCAGGGGCGAAGCTCGGAATCCCGGTAAAGCGTAAATCTTCCCCTTCCGTCAAGGCATCCCCGATGCGCAAATTGCCGTGGTTAGGCAAACCGATGATATCCCCGGCCATTGCCTCTTCCGCCAATTCACGGTCCTGTGCCAAAAACAAGGTGGGATTATGAACGTTAATCATTTTTCCGGTACGGATATGTTTTAACTTCATGCCGCGTTTGAAATGCCCGGAACATAAACGCACAAAAGCGATACGGTCACGGTGTTTCGGATCCATATTGGCTTGAATTTTGAAGACAAAGCCGGAAACTTTTTTCTCGCTCGGGTCAACATCCCGGGTGGTGGTGGCTTGCGGGCGTGGGCTTGGTGCCATTTCGGCGAGCCCTTCCAACAATTCACGGACCCCGAACGTATTGATGGCAGACCCGAAATAAACTGGCGTCAAATGCCCGCCAAGGTAACTTTCAAGATCAAATTCCGGGCACAAGCCACGGGCCATCTCGACTTCTTCGCGCAATTTAGACACGGCATCATCCGGCAACAAATCATCCAGCTTGGGATCATCCAGACCATTACATTCGATCCCTTCTGAAATCTGATCATTTTTGCCTTTGGCCACCAAGATCAAACGGTCATTGAACAGATCATAACAGCCGAGGAAATTACGCCCCATGCCGATCGGCCAGCTGGCCGGAACCACATCCAAGGCCAGCTCCTGTTCGATCTCGTCCAGAATTTCAAAGGGATCACGGCCTTCACGGTCAAGCTTGTTCACGAATGTTGTAATCGGAACATCGCGCAGGCGACAGACTTCAAACAACTTACGGGTTTGGTTTTCGATCCCTTTGGCCGCATCCAGAACCATCACAGCCGAATCGACAGCCGTCAACGTGCGATACGTATCCTCGGAGAAATCCTCGTGCCCCGGCGTATCCAGCAAATTGAACGTCTTGTTCAGATAGTCAAATGTCATCACGGATGAAGCAACAGAAATACCGCGTTCCTGTTCCACCTTCATCCAGTCAGATCGCGCACGGCGGCGGTCGCCCTTGGCCTTCACAGCACCGGCAAGCTGGATCGCACCCCCGAATAACAACAGTTTTTCGGTCAGTGTGGTTTTCCCCGCATCCGGATGAGAGATAATCGCAAATGTTCTGCGTTTGTGGATTTCAGTTTCGAAAGTCATGGTTTATCCGAAAGTAAATAAATTTTCCAGACAATAGGCATATTCACAAAAATCACCAGCCCTTTTTTTTGACGCATGGCAAACGAATTGTTACCCTGTCTGACGAACAAGGGAGGAAATGGATCATGACTGACGAAAAGACTGCGCCCAAAACAAATATAAAAACCAAACGCACCCGACATGCCAATGCACAGGCCAATTATATGGAACGCAAACGCGCCGAAGGGAAGGAATGGCTGGCAACCTGGGTCCCCGGCGAGGCAAAAGAATGCCTGAAGGAATTGATAAAGCGGGCCAATTCAGACGAACACCAACCCACAGAGGCCTATATTGCACGCATGGAACAAGCTGTTGAGGACAGTGCCCCGGACTGGGCCAAAACAAACATCAGTCTGTTGAACATATGGCTTGTCGCAACCCATAACGTTCAAATCGACTTTAATCCCACAGAAGAAAAATCGGAGAAAATAGAAAAAAAAGCCAAGAAAGAAAAAAAGAAGAAAAAGAAAAAGTAATTGCGCCCACACACAACCAACACAATATTGCATTAATTCACAATCGCATTTGCAGCAAGGCAGAAGTCGCGTTTCCCGGTATTTTTCACCCGGTACATGGCTTTGTCGGCCGCTTTTAACAAGGCCGGAATATCCCGTCCGTCTTCGGGATAGAATGCAACCCCGACACTCGCGCCGATTTGAACCGATTGCCCGGCGACATGAAAAGGGCGACAGGCTTCATCGATAATTTTTTGCGCCACAACGCTGGCATCGTTATTTCGATTTACATCCGTAATTAAGATAACGAATTCATCCCCCCCGATCCGCGCGATATCATCTGCGTTGCGCAAAATACCTGTAAAGCGGCGGGATAATTCTTTCAGCAACAAATCCCCACCTTCATGGCCGCAACTGTCATTCACCCCTTTAAAACCATCCAGGTCGATAAACAACAAAGCCAGTTTCTCGTTGTTACGATCGGCATGCGCCAACATCTTGGCCGCATTGCTTTGCAAGAAACGTAAACTGGGTAAACCGGTCAGCGCATCATAATGAGCCAGCCTGCGTAATTCTTCCTGTGCATCGTGCAATTCCGTCACATCATATTCGACCACCAAAATCAGACTATCCCCGCTAAGAGGATGACGTGACATGCGAATATCCAATGTGTGTAAACGTTTGCCTTCCAACGTATTCATTTGATAGGTCCAGCGACCGCCTTTTTGATCGATGGCATCGCGCAAACACTGACGACCATCTGCGGGATTGTAAAAGCGTGCGATAAATTCGCTTTCAACGCCATCGGGCAAATCTTCAGCATGGACATGTTTATAAGCAGCCGTTGTCGACGGATTTTCAATTACGGCTTTGCCATCCAGTGTAAAACTGGTTACCAACACATTAGTGTATCGCATCGCCTCAACCAACAACAGGTTTTCAGGCGCTTCCCCTAAATTCACCTCTTCATTGATGTAGGCAATGATGCCGCGATGACGGTCCGGCCCAAGGGTCACGGCACGATGCATCATAAACAGTGTTTTAGGTTTTCCGTTGGGGTAAGTCGTCCACGGGTCAATCGTCAATCCATTCTTTACCGCCAGATCAAACGTCTGAACGGTGCGGTCGCGCGCGCCTTGGGTATCATCGGACAAATCTTTATTGATTAAATCATCCAGCGTGTCCAACCCCCAAAAATCAATCGCGGCCTGATTGCCCCACCACCAGCCGTGCTTGTCCAGATCGAAAATCCAGACGACATTGGGGATCAACTCATAGAGTCGCAACTCGTCCAGACTTTCGATATGGGTCAAATGACTGTAGTCTTTATTTTTCATCTATAGGTTGTTCTTATTACATTGTATTTATTATAGAAAATATACCTTTAAACTTCCCCAAGCCCAAGCGGAATGATCATTAATTTAAATCTTGTTTCACCTCCCCATATGGCTTAGGGTCCGCGATTAAGTCTGGAAGGAAGGACATCAAGGGGAAACAGGGCCTATGAATATTGTTCTCATCGGTATGCGGGGTGCCGGAAAATCAAAGATTTCGCGCCGCCTGAGTGTCCTGACCAAACGCGATGTTTTATCCTCAGACCTCCTCATTCAATATGACCATGATGGCAAATCCATCCCTGAAATTATTGAGGAATGTAACGGCGATTGGCGACAATTTCGTGACATGGAATATGCCACCTTGCAAAAAATCACGGCACTGGACGGCAATATTATCGACTGTGGCGGTGGTATCATTGTTGATATTGATGAAGATGGTCACGAAATATTCTCGGACCGTAAAATCAATCTGTTGCGCGCGAATGGACGTATTATCTGGTTAAAAGGGGATATTCCCCGCCTTGCCGCCAAGGTAAAAGGCGATGCAACCCGCCCCAGCCTGTCACAGACCAAAAGCGCCGAAGACGTGATGTATCGCCGCTTGCCGTTCTATAAGAAAGCTGCCGATATTGTCATCGACATTGAAGGCAAATCCAAACGCGAACTTGTTGAGGAAGTTCATAAAACAATCGCCAAATATCTCTGAATATTGTCATTCCCGCACGATCCTTAATTTAGTAGACTGTTCCGCAACGATATGACGTAAAACAACAGGGCGAACCCGAATGAGATACCTTTCCCAGATATGCAGCGTTGCCCTGATCTTTATGCTGGGCGCGTGTGGTGAACCTGCCCCGGCCGCCTGGACCGCCAATTTGGACATTAACTGCAAGCCACAGGATCCATTGGATAAAACCTATGCGGCCCTGTCGCCCGAAAAATTCTGGCGTGAACAAGAATACGATATGGGGAACCTGCTAAAAGCCGGACAAAAGAATTTGGAAATGAGCACAAAAGTCCTTGAAGACAGCGTCTCTCAAAAAGGGGAATATCTGCAACTTGCCCAAAAAGCTGCCGATGACCTTGGCCTGAGCGGGACTGCCCGGCGGGATCATATTCGCGATAACATCGATCGCTACAACAAAGAAGTCGATGCCATTAAGCAACGACTGGACGCACAGGAAAAGGCCTTAAGCTGGGTGCGCAAATGCACAAACGCCGTCCATCAGGAACTTCGCAAACTTAACCTTACCCCCATTGAATATGATCCTGAAAAACGCCCGATGTAAATGACATTCCATGACGATAGATACCCGCAGACTTCTTGACCTTTCCTATTGGAAAGCACTCAATCCGCATTTAACGATCTCGCAATCCCCCAGCTTTCGCCCGCCGTTAGAGATTGAGCGTACTCGGCTGGATCACATCTCTGATACCCTGCACCATGACGGTTATCTTCATCAATCTCCCTTGCTGCAAGATAAGGATATTGCCGCCCTGCGTCTGGGGATTGAAAACCTTGTTCACGCCGGATGGCCTGCCGCTTTTATCTATGTTTACGACCAGGTCTGGGATTTCTTTTACCAGCTCAACGGATTTCTCTCTCATTTTCTGGGGGATCGCTATGGGTTGCTTCCCCATTTTTGGGCGTGGTATATCGACAAAGATGACAAAGGCACAACGTCCGGGTGGCCGCCCCACGTGGATTACAGCGGTGAATGCGCCTTTTTCGATGACTATCTCATCAGTCTGTCTTTGTGGATTCCCCTCACCGATGCCACACCTGAAAATGGCTGTATGAACATTTTGCCCTTATCGCGGCAAAAAGAATACGAAACACCGATCAAAGAACCCACTGACATTTTATTACAGGACGTGCGCTGCCTGCCAGCAAAGGCCGGATCAGTTCTAGGTTGGCGACAGGATTTATGGCACTGGTCGGGGCGCAGTTCAAAATATGCGACAGAACCGCGTATTTCCTTATCATTAGAATTCCAAAATCGGGCTTTTGATCCCCTTTGCCCCCCGCTTTACGACCTGACAAGCCCGCCCGCCCCCGAACAGCGCATTCGCCTGATCTGTGGTCAATTTGCCAAATACGACCATATGGAACGTGTCGCGGTCGAACTGGAACAAGCCGGTAAAGAAATCGGCATTACGCAGACTTGACTCTTGGATCGGAACTGACGACATTAGGGATAGCTTTTCAGTGCCTCCAAGAGGGCTGAAAGCTTATATTGCTCTCGCTTTTTTAAAAGGAGATACTGACATGCCTCGACTGTCCGTATTTAACAGTCCTCTTTTGTTAGGGTTCGATCATTTCGAACAGGTTCTGGATCGCGTATCAAAATCCAGTGCAGAAGGCTATCCACCCTACAACATTGAACAGATCGCACAAAACAGCTTGCGTATATCTTTGGCCGTTGCGGGGTTTTCAATGGATGACTTATCGGTCACCATCGAAGACAATCAATTGATGGTCCGTGCAAAGAATACTCAGGATAACAGCGACCGGATTTTCATTCATCGCGGGATCGCCGCACGCCAATTCCAACGCAGCTTTGTTCTGGCCGAAGGGGTTGAGGTCAAATCCGCCAAACTGGAAAAAGGCCTGCTGCATATTGATTTGGTGCTGCCGATACCGGAAAGCCAAATCCGACAGATCCCGATTGAAGATATGGAAAAAAAAGCAATCCCAACCAATACGAAAACCATCGACGTCAAACCGGACTAAAATTTTTCAATTAATTCTAATTTAGAGTTAATACTTAAGAATTGCCCCTAAACTTTCGGTTTTTGTTATACTGTATATGTAAACGTGCCGGTGCCACAGCGCAGAAGGTCGCGTGGGCAGGCTGTATAATAATCACCGCATGGTGTCGAATTAGAAATGGAGGCCGCCATGACAAACTATATTTTTAGCGAGGAACACGCGCTGATCTCATACGATATATCAGAGGCCCGTAAAGCCTTTGACCATGATCGTCTGGCCTATGTCGTTGCCGAAACACTGGAAGGAATGCCCGGTTATTCCATCTACAGCGGAACAGGCGAACATCTTGGTCATCTCGACAGTCGCGACATCGCATTCGCAACCGCCTTTCAGTATGACATGCACGCTCTCAGCGTTCATTAAACCTTATCCCCCCTAAAAAAAGCCCTTTTCTTTTTCGGGACAAGGGCTTTTTTTTAAGATAGCAGCATCACTGCATCCTGCGTTTATTCAAGGCATTCTTAATCTTGCTTTCCAGAACATCATATTTGACCGGTTTCACAATGACATCGTCAAACCCCTTTTGGATAAACTCTTTCGCATGTTCATGGATAGCATCTGCTGTGAAGGCAATGATCAAGCTATCCTGATTGCAGCCTTCGTTGTCGCGAATATATTGTGTTGTGGCAACCCCATCCATAACCGGCATGTGAACATCCATTAAAATAACATCATATTGCTGTTTTTGCGCATATTGCACGGCAACCTTGCCATTTTCGGCAAGATCGACTTTATGGTTATACTGCGTCAATATCGCGACCAGAACTTTTTGATTGATCAGATTATCTTCCGCCAACAAAATATGCAGGGGTGGTAAACCGGACCTTTCATTAGGCGATGCATGCGGTTCTTCACAGCGTTCGACTGGAAGGGAAAAGGCAAAACAGCTTCCTTTTTCAGGTTCACTTTGAACCGTCAGTTCGCCGCCTAAAAGGTTTGCCAATTCCTGTGAAATGGCCAAGCCAAGGCCACTGCCGCCATACTTTTTGGTTGTCGAACCATCCGCTTGGGTAAAACGTTCAAATATGCGTTTGATTTGTTCTTCTGACAGACCAATTCCGGTATCCACAACTTTCACATTCAATCGCTCACAAACATCGCCTTTTTGGATCTCAAGCCGGACTTCAACCGAACCTTTTTCCGTAAACTTAATCGCATTATTGATCAGGTTCGATAGAACTTGCCGAAATCGCAAGGCATCGAGCATATACCAGTCATTTTCCTCAACGTTGGACGTAAAGTGCAAAACAAGACCTTTGCCCAGCGCACTGGCTCGAAACACATCACATATATCGCGACATTGCACATAGGGCTGAACCGGTGTGACATGAATATGCATTTTCCCGGCTTCAATCTTGGACAAGTCCAGAACGTCATCCACCAACGACATCATGGCATTGGCCGAATTATCCAGAAATTGTAAATTCTGCCGCCCTTCCTGATCCAGTGAACGGTTATTTTTCAACAGCTCCAGTCCACCTTTGATCCCCATCATCGGGGTTCTCAGTTCGTGACTGATATTGGCGAGGAATTCACTTTTGGCCCGGCTGGCCGCCAATGTTTTTTCCAGAAGAATGGTAATTTCACCCGCTTGGCGTTTGACTTGATCTTTCAAATGGGCTTGAACAGAACGCAATCCAAAGAAAATCAAAATTTCAATAAACAGAAAACCGAAAACGCCATAAACAATATTGGTTTGCGTATTTTGATAAAGCGTATCGAATTTATGTTCGACCTTTGACCACATTAAAATGTCGCCCACCGGTTCGTCATGCTGATCGCGTATCCCGATATAATCGCGCAATCCAAAACGGGTCAGCATATAACGTTCGTCATCCAGTATGATGATATCGGTCCGCAATTTAAACGGATCACCCGGGGGTAATAACTTCGGGGCAATTTGGTCCAGTATATCCGACAGTCTGTCACTGGTCGTTGCCTCAATAAAACAGGCACATGTTTCAGCATGGCCTCCCCCTGTACCTGTTTTCCATTTCACGCTGGAAACACGCTTTCCATTCAATAAAACCGCAATGTCCGCACCAATTTGGCGCTGCAACGTCCCGACAATCTCGGCAAAAGACGTTCCGGCCTCCAACACACCGATAAAGGCCCCTTGCTCATCAAACCTTGATGGCCCATAAACTGGCACAGCCCCGCGAATTCCCGCATAGACGCGGCCCAGTTCAAACCCTTGCGTTGGCTGCTGATCTTTCATCACATCCACGATCATATAACGAAGCGGTGAAAGGTCATCGCCCCATTTTTCGGGACGATGAACCCGCAACAAACTGGTATCCGGGGGCACATGGAAATGCAGTTGGCGCACATAAAACCGTTTTTTCATTTCCGCCCAACTGTTGGCCACCTGCTCGTACAGGGCAGCGCGCCATTTTTCGCTCATCATTTTATCAGACTGAGCTTCTTCACGCTGAAAACTCTCTGCCGCCAAGGCAAATATTTTTTGAATGCGAGGGTCATGGGCCACATAGGTCGCCAATTGCGACATATTGACCATCGTCATCGTCAAGGCAACCTCAAACCCCGTTTGGTACTGTTCGCTTTGATCGTTCAGATCGCCTTCCAGATTTTCACGATCATTATAATAGTTAATCGCAACAAACAGTGCGTCCGCAACGAAAATACAGACCGTAATAAAGGCAAAGATTTTTTTGTTGCTTAAATTCATAAAATCAGCGGCTTTCCGATGAGGACAAGGCTCTGTCTAAAGAAGGGATGACAACGAAGAGTTGGCTATCACGTTCGTTATAATCTTCTTTCAGAGTATGGCACTTGCCTACAATAAAGAAAGTTTTTTCGTTTATAAATACCACATACTCAGCCAAACCGATGACGATCTGCTGCAATTTCCAGTTGCTCGGTGATCTCTTCCAACGTGCCTTTGGCTTCAAAAGTAATCGGATAATCACTGCCCGGCTTTTTCGTGCGCATAAACACCCGCACTCCAGTAAACACCGCCGTCTGCACCGGTTCGATATAACTGATATCCAGCGCATTCAACATAAACTTCTTTTCCTGCGTCTCAATCGTAATAAACATGATCACACCTCCCTTCGGCTGCTTAAAAATCTATGATGTTTGCAAACACGGCAAGATATCGGACCTGTACATCGCCGACCCTACACCTCTTTAGCTTAAGCGCATGTTCATTAAGAGGCAAAATATTTTTAATTTACAACCAAAGGAAATAAATTTAGATTCTTTTTCCAAAAGGAATATTTCTATTAATATGGAACGCATATGAACTGTCCAATCTGCCAATCTGCAATAACACCTACTGGTGACACCTTCTCACAAAAATACGACTGTCCTTGCTGTGGTCACTTCACAGTATTTTCGCCTTACTTTCACCACCTAACTGATGACGATAGGCGTAAAATTTCAGGCTGGATTAAAAAAGAAAACCAACAACAACGTCACCCTGATTTCAAGAGGGGAGATACTCAACTCGAAAACATACTAAAATTGCCAATTCCAGGACTTCGCCAAAGAGCTGACGAAATTCTATTGGAAGCATTAAATGATGTAACAGCGTTAGATGTTAAGATTGATGCAATTGACAAACGTTACATTGCAGCAAGCTACTCATTAGATAATCGTGAAGTTCGGCGGCTTTGCGATTTTCTTGTCAAACAAGGACTATTAGAAAAAGAAAGTGAGCAGCATTATACAGTGTCTGATGCAGGACACATTCGATATGACGAGCTTAAAAAGTCCAATATCCAGCTATCAAATAAAGCTTTTGTCGCCATGTGGTTTGATACAAATATGAATGATATTTTTGAAAACGGACTAGCCGCAGCAATCGAACAAGCTGGTTACGAACCTATCAGAATTGATCGTGTGGATCATATTGACAAAATTGACGATCAAATCATTACGCATATACAAGCATCAAAATTCATCGTTGCAGATTTCACAGGACATAGAGGCGGTGTTTATTTCGAAGCTGGATATGCCTTGGGACGAGACATTCCGGTTTTCTGGACCTGCCGAAAAAACCATTTGGATGATTTGCATTTCGATATTCGCCAATACAACTGTATTATGTGGGAAGAAGTAGAAGAGTTAAAAGAGAAGCTTTACTATAGAATCAAAGCTGTATTAGGGCATGGACAAAACTAACAATAATTTAAATTTGATTTTTAGCAATACAATCAATAGCTTTTTTAAAAAAATGGATTCTTGATCAAGTCGGGAATGACGCAAAAAAAAGGTCCCTGCCGATAACGCAGAGACCTTTTTCTTTAGGTATGGACAGAAAAAAACAGCTTATTCGCCAGCCGCCATATAGGTCGGCATCCAGCTTTCGTGCAGGTCTTTCAGTTCGGCGACGCTAACGCTTTCACCACCCAGTACCACGTCTGATCCACCGGTTTGACCGATGATATTGGCAACCACGCCGGCTTCGCCTGCTTTGATCACAAACTCACCCGCTTTATCCGCATCGATTGTAACGATGTAGCGGCCTTGATCTTCGCCAAACAGCCATGCATAGGCCTGATCCACGTTTGCCGGGATGTCAACGCTGCAACCGATGTTGCCAGCCATTGCCATTTCCGCCAGTGCAACCGCCAGACCACCGTCTGAAATATCATGACAAGTTTCAACACCTGCCAGAATTTGTTCACGAACAAAGTTGCCTGTTTTGAGTTCCTGATCCAGATCGACCGGCGGCGGCGCACCTTCTTCGCGACCACACAGAACTTCCAGATAACGTGACGCACCCAACCAGCCTGTGGTTTCGCCCAGAACAACAATTGCCTGACCTTCTTTTTTGAAGGCAACGCTGGCCGCATCATCAATATTCTGGATCAAACCGACAGCCCCCAAAGTCGGGGTCGGCAAAATGCCGGTGCCGTTGGTTTCGTTATATAACGACACGTTACCGGACACGATCGGATAGTTCAACGTACGGCAGGCTTCACCGATCCCTTCGATACAACCAACGATCTGGCCCATGATTTCCGGGCGTTCGGGGTTGCCGAAATTCAGGTTGTCGGTCACCGCCATCGGCACAGCGCCCACAGCCGTGATGTTACGATAGGTTTCCGCAACGATCTGTTTGCCGCCTTCGAACGGATCCTGGTAACAATAACGCGGCGTACAATCGGATGTCACGGCAACACCTTTGTTGGTGCCATGTACACGGACAAGCGCACTATCCCCACCCGGACGGCCCACGGTATCGCCCATAACCATATGGTCGTACTGTTCCCAAATCCAGCGTTTGGACGCCATGTTGGGATGGGAAATCAAGGTTTTCAACGCGTCAATGCGGCCCACATTGCTTTCCACATCAGCGGCCTTAACTTCTGCTGGACGTTCGGTTTTCACCCACGGGCGGTCATATTCAGGGGACGCCAGTGCCAACGGGTCAATCGGCAGGTCACCAACGACTTCACCATTCCATTTCAGAACCATGTTGCCTGTATCAGTCAGCTTACCAATCACAGCAAATTCAAGGTCCCATTTATCCATCACGGCCTTGGCAACATCTTCCATACCCGGCTTCAGGATCACCAGCATACGTTCCTGTGATTCAGAAAGCATCAGTTCGTACGGGGTCATGCCTTCTTCGCGCATGGGAACCTGATCAAGTTCCAGTTCCACACCCACGCCGCCTTTCGACGCCATTTCAAAAGATGAAGATGTCAGACCTGCCGCGCCCATATCCTGAATGGCAACGATAGAACCTGTCTTCATCAATTCCAGTGTCGCTTCGATCAACAGTTTTTCGGTAAACGGATCACCGACCTGTACGGTAGGACGTTTTTCTTCACTGTCTTCGGTAAATTCAGCGGACGCCATTGTCGCACCGTGAATACCGTCACGGCCTGTTTTAGAACCGAAATAGACAACCGGATTGCCCACACCTGCAGCCGCCGAATAGAAGATGTTATCCGCATCCGCCAAACCGACAGCCATCGCGTTAACAAGGTTGTTACCGTTATAGGATTTGTGGAATTCACATTCGCCAGCAACCGTCGGTACGCCAACGCAGTTGCCATACCCACCGATCCCTTCGACCACACCGGACACAAGGTGACGGGTTTTTTCATGGTCAGGTTCACCAAAACGCAGCGCATTCAGGTTACAAATGGGACGCGCGCCCATTGTGAAAACATCGCGCAAAATACCGCCGATCCCGGTTGCCGCACCTTGATAGGGTTCGATATAGGACGGGTGGTTATGCGATTCCATCTTGAAAATAATGGCCTGATTATCACCAATATCAATGATACCGGCGTTTTCCCCCGGCCCGCAAATGACCCACGGCGCTTCGGTCGGTAAGGTTTTCAGCCATTTTTTAGAGGATTTATAGGAACAATGCTCCGACCACATGACGGAGAAAATACCCAACTCGTTCAGGTTCGGCTCACGCCCCATGATCTCAAGGCAGAGCTTCCATTCGTCTGCAGACAGGCCGTGTTCAGCGACGATTTCCGGTGTGATCTCGCTCATGACAGCGCCTCCACAAGTGCATCAAACATCGGCTTGCCGTCTGTCCCGCCCAACTGTGTATCACACAGGCGTTCCGGGTGCGGCATCATACCGAGCACGTTTTTCTTTTCGTTCAAAATACCCGCGATATTGTTTCGCGATCCATTGATGTTGGCTTCATCGGTTACATTGCCCGCCGCATCACAGTAACGGAACGCAACTTGACCGTTACCTTCAAGGGCCGCCAATGTTTCATCATCGGCAAAGAAATTGCCATCGTGATGGGCCACGGGGACACGGATTGCCTGACCGGCACTGTATTTGTTGGTAAATTCCGTTTCGGCGTTTTCCACTTTCAGGTGGACATCTTTACAGATGAAACGCAGCTTGGCGTTACGCATCAAAACACCCGGCAGCAGGCCGGCTTCGGTCAAGATTTGGAAACCGTTGCACACGCCCAGAACGCGTACGCCCTGATTGGCTTTTTTCACCACTTCGCGCATGATCGGTGAATGGGCGGACATCGCGCCACAACGCAGGTAATCCCCATAGGAGAACCCGCCCGGTACAGCGATAAAATCAACATCCGGCAATTCTGTTTCTTTATGCCAGACCATCTCGGGCTTGCGGCCCAAGGAATGTTCAATCCCGACCATCATGTCACGGTCACAGTTTGAACCCGGAAAAACGATTACGGCGGCTTTCATTGAAAGACCCCTTTCCCTTCATTGTCACTCGGTCCCGCAACCTGTTGCGGGTGACGTCTGTCTCTTACTCGACGATTTCAACGTCAAAGTTTTCGATCACGGTGTTCGCCAGCAGTTGCTTACACATGTTTTCGATATTTTCTTTGGACTTTTCTGCCGCATCGGTCAGTTCCAGTTCGATATATTTACCGATACGAACTTCACCAACACCGGCAAAACCGAGGGTACCAAGTGCATGCTCAACCGCTTTTCCTTGCGGATCGAGTACGCCATTTTTAAGGGTCACGTGGACTTTAGCTTTCACTGTGCTTTTCCTTCATCTGAACGAAAGAAGGGTCCCGCACGATCGGTGCGAAACCCTTGGGTAAATTATTGAACGGTATCCGGGCCTTTATGATCGCCCGGTCCATCGCCTTCCGGCTCGATCCCAAGGCGGCGCGCCACTTCCTGATAGGCCTCGCCCACCCCGCCAAGATCCTGGCGGAAACGGTCTTTATCCATCTTCTCGCCGGTTTCGGCATCCCACAGACGGCAGTTGTCCGGGCTGAATTCATCCGCCAAAATCAGACGAACCTGATCCTGTTCGTAAATACGACCAAACTCGACCTTAAAATCGACAAGCTGAATACCGATTGCGGCAAACATACCGGACAGGAAATCATTGATGCGCAGGGCCATGCCTGTCATTTCATCAAGTTCCATCGGGTTGGCCCAGCCAAATGCGGTGATGTGCTCTTCTGACACAAGCGGGTCACCCAGCGCATCGTCCTTGTAATAATATTCAACGATGGAGCGCGGCAGGCGCGTACCTTCCTGAATCCCCAGACGTTTGGTCAATGATCCGGTTGCGATGTTGCGCACGACAACTTCCAACGGCACAATTTCACACTGGCGTACCAGCTGTTCGCGCATATTCAAACGGCGAATGAAATGGGTCGGAATGCCAAGATCGGCGAGTTTGGTAAAGACATATTCGGTAATGCGGTTGTTCAACACGCCTTTACCTGTGATGGTGCCTTTTTTTTCTGCGTTAAACGCAGTCGCATCATCCTTGAAATACTGAACGATGGTCCCCGGTTCCGGTCCTTCAAAAAGTACCTTCGCCTTGCCTTCATAAATCTGGCGACGACGTGCCATGGCAATCAATCCTGCTTTATGGAAAATGTGGCCTTCCTATAGCAGGACTCAACGCGTGGGGCAATGGTAGAAGACGGCAATTTCGAATTATCTTAAGGTTATTCCGGCTCAGGCTCTAATGCAAATCGCCTTCACTTGCCGCATCCAGCAAAAGCTCTTTGAAAGAGGTCAGGAAATGACGGTCCAGATGACCATCGCCCATGCCTTCCATAATCTTCATGGCTTCCACCGGGGTCATGGGGTCCTTGTAACAACGCCGATCCGTTAAAGCACTGAAAATATCGATAATGCAGGCCATCCGCGCCAGCTCGTTCAGTTCTTTCCCCTTCAGACCATAAGGGTAGCCCGTCCCATCAATTTTTTCATGGTGCTGGCCTGCGATAATCGCAACACCGCGTGGGATACCGTGGGTATTCTCCAAAAAACTGATGGTTTCCGTCACATGAGAGCGCATAACGACCAATTCATCATCATTCAATTTACCCGGTTTATTAAGTACCTGATGCGGGATCATCATTTTACCGACATCATGTAACACGCCCCCGGTCGCCAGAATCTTCATATCATCGCCTTTGATCCCCAGAAAATCGCCAAACAGGGTCAAAAATGTCGCCACACGTAAAGAATGAACGTAGGAATAGTTGTCATGCCCCTTCACCCCAGCCAGCAACTCTTTGTAACTGCCGCTTTGAATGGCCGTGACCAAAGGGGTGCAGCTATCCTGAATGTCATTATAGGGTAAGGGTTTTCCTTCTGCGATCAGGTCTGCAACCGAATTAAAAGACGATAACGTATTTTCCAACGCTGCCTTTTGCACAGGTTGCAAGGTTTCCCATTGCGACTCGACATGTGCATTCACCTGATCGGAAATGGCCTTCAACAAGGCACTGAACAGATAAGGTTTGACCAAAGTACGCACCAAGGGCATGGTCTTGCTGGCCTTGATTTGTTCCAGCGCCCCTTTGCGGGCTGTAAAAACAACCGGGATCAAGCTCAAAACCTTTACAGTTCGCAGACTTTGAATAAAGCGCAAACCACCACCACCGGATGCCAGTTCTTCATCCACAATAATCGCGGTCGGATGAAAAGCATGCAACGCTTCTGAAATCTCGTTCACATCCTGAAAGGCATGCACAATATAAAAGGACTTCAGTGCCTCACTCACATCACGCAGATGTTTGGTGTTGCCTGAAATAAGAAAGATATCGGTCTTATTGCTTTTTGCAATTCCCGCCCCTTCCTGAGTTGACATGTCCATATGCGCACCACGCCCTTAAATTCCGTTTATCGGAAAATAGTATATAGGTTTTCTCTTCTACATTTGAATCAGAAAAAATGAATTTTTCAACAAGAAACTAAAACCTGTAGTTTATATTCGTAAAAAGATTATAAAGGCGTGGTGTCGTCCGCAATTAGTCTTCCTGCAATTGAGCAATACCCTTGTAAAGATCCAACGCTTCCGGGTTTGCCAGTGCGGTTTTATTTTTGACCTCCCGCCCATGAACCACATCACGCACAGCCAATTCGGTAATTTTACCGGATTTTGTGCGCGGAATATCTTTCACCGGGATTACTTTGGCCGGGACATGTCGCGGGGTGCAGCCGGTTTTCACCTTGGACTTGATCGTTGTGATTAAGTCCTCAGTTAAAACGTTATCCCCTTTCATAACGACAAACAGGATAACACGCACGTCCCCTTTCCAGTCTTGCCCGATCACGATACTTTCCTGAATTTCTGGCAAGGCTTCGACCTGGCGATAAATTTCAGCCGTCCCAATACGAACGCCGCCCGGATTCAAGGTTGCATCCGATCGACCATAAATCACGATCCCGCCGGTTTCCTTATCAATCGAAACAAAATCGCCGTGGCACCAGATGTTGTCGTACTTTTCAAAATAGGCGGCTTTGTAACGCGCATTGTCCGGGTCGTTCCAAAACCCAATCGGCATGGACGGGAATGCTTTGGTACAGACCAGTTCGCCTTTATCACCTGTGATCGGCTTGCCATCATCATCAAACGTTTCAACCGCCATGCCTAACGCCCGGCATTGAATTTCACCACGATAAACCGGGGCAATCGGATTGCCCAAAACGAAACACCCTAAAATATCCGTCCCCCCGGAAATGGAGGCCAAATGCAAATCATCCTTGATTGCGTCATAAACATAATCAAAACTTTCCGCCACCAAAGGCGAGCCTGTCGATGTCATGGACAGAACACTGGAAAGATCGTGTGTTTCTTTGGGCTTCAAATCTGCTTTATTCAAGGCATCAATATATTTTGCAGACGTGCCAAACATGGTCATTTTTTCGGCATCGGCAAAATCAAACAAAATATTGCCGTTCGGATAAAACGGTGACCCATCATACAGCAGCAAGGTTGATCCGGCCGCCAAGCCCGCCACCAACCAGTTCCACATCATCCAACCGCATGTGGTGAAATAGAAAACACGCGACCCATCCCCATTATCACAATGCAGCAGATGTTCGCTGACCTGTTTCAGCAGGGTTCCGCCCGTTCCATGCACAATACACTTCGGCTTCCCTGTCGTGCCGGATGAAAACATAATGTAAAGTGGATGATTGAAATCCACATATTCAAATTCAATTTCTTTCGGGTCGAATTCAGCCACAAAATCATCCAGAAGAACGGCTTTATCAACCGCTGAAATATCCGGATTTTCCCGCGTATAAGGGACGATGACACAACGTTCCAATGTTGGGAGTTGATCAACAATTTCCTGAACTTTTGACAGGCAATCATGTGATTTAGCGTTGTAGTAATAGCTTTCAACCGCAACCAGAACAGTCGGTTCGATTTGACCGAAACGGTCCAAAACCCCGTTCACACCGAAATCAGGTGATGTAGACGACCATGTTGCCCCAATGGAGGTCGCCGCCAGCATGGCAACAATCGTTTCCGGCATATTGGGCATGAAAGCACAAACGCGATCGCCTTTTTTCACACCCATATGTCGCAAAGCTTGTGCAAAGACGGACACTTCTTCATTCAGGCTTTGCCAGCTTAAAGACCGTTTGACCTTATCTTCACCCCAGAACACCAGTGCTTCAGACCCATCATTTTTGCGCAACAGGTTCTCAGCAAAATTGATCTTTGCTTCCGGGAAGAACCGCGCCCCCGGCATCTTGTCACCATCGACAAGAACCCGCTCCCCCCATGTTTGGGCTTTTAGTCCTGCAAAATCCCGAATGCTTGTCCAGAATTTCTCCCGCTCGTTAATCGAAAAGGCATGCAAACTATCGTAATCTTGAAGATCAACGGACCAATCCTCATTTACACGTTGCATAAAGGCTTTCAGGTTTGAGGCATCGATACGATCCGCAGACGGGGTCCAAAGGCAGGCATTCATTGTAAAAGTCTCTCTGTTAAATGAAATTTTGGGCGTATGTTAGCAGAAAATGCGCCGACAGAAATTTAAGAAGTGTAAAATTATCATATTTGATTTCTTCCGAAACCATTTTCTAACCTTGCCTTTTCAGTCCACGCTCTTTAAGACCGAGGGAAAGGGGATACATCACATGCAGAAAGATTTTTGGGTTTTCGGCTATGGATCACTGATGTGGCGACCGGGCTTTTCATTTGAAAAAGCCGAACCCGCAACCCTGCACGGGTACAACCGGTCTTTTTGTGTCTATTCCCATTATTATCGCGGAACACCGGACCGCCCCGGCCTCGTCTTAGGACTGGACCCGCAAAAAGACGCCGATTGTCGCGGCGTTGCCTTTCGCATCAGCCTTGAACAAAAAGACGCCGTTGTCGCCTATCTGACAGAACGTGAACTTTGCGGCTATGCCTATCAGGCGGCAACTTTACCGGTCTTGCTTGATTGCGGTACAGAAATTGAGGCTTACACCTTCGTTGCCGACCCGAGCCACGCACTTTATGCCGGGGATCTGGGACTGGATAAAGCCGCCGAGGTTATTATGCAGGCAGAAGGCAAAACCGGCTTGAACCGCGACTATTTGATCAATAGCGTGCGCGAGCTTGAGGCCAACGGCTATGCCGATCCTCATCTGCATGAACTTTTGAAAAAAGTCGAATATCTCACCGGTATTATCGAAGCCGGTGCAGGGATTTAACCCCAGATCTGAAAAAAGCCCTCTCCGCATGGAAGAAGGTTTTCAGACTGCTGACAAAGTGTTTTGGATAACTTGCCAATCAAAAAATATCCCGCACTTGATGCGGGATACATTTAAAATCAATGGATTAGATGTTACTCATTGGACAAAGATGGATCCCCGATCAGGGTCGGGGATGACAGTTTGGAGGCTTTGTCAATAACCGGAAAGCCCTCTCCACAATGGAAGAGGGCTTTTTCTTTTATCACATCTCATAGAGATCAATAGAACGCATCGATCACACGGTCCGGCGGTGTATGACCATCAATAAATGTTTTCATATTGATGATGACTTTTTCGCCCATATCCAAGCGGCCTTCGATGGTGGCAGAGCCCATATGCGGCAGGAGAACCACATTTTTCATCTTGCGCAGTTTCGGATTGATCGCCGGTTCATTCTCAAACACGTCCAAGCCAGCCCCTGCCAGATCCCCTTTTTCCAGCATGCGGATCAAGGCCGGTTCATCAAGCACTTCGCCACGCGCGGTATTGATGATGTAAGCATGTTTTTGCATCAGCTTCAAACGACGGGCCGACAGCAGGTGATAGGTTGCCGGTGTATGCGGGCAGTTGACGGAGATGACATCCATACGGGCCAACATCTGATCCAGACTTTCCCAATAGGTCGCCTGTAATTCGTTTTCCAGATCCGGGTGAACGCGGTGCTGGTTGTGATAGTGGATGGACATGCCAAAGGCTTGCGCACGGCGGGCCACGGCCTGACCGATCCGGCCCATCCCGACGATGCCGAGACGTTTGCCATTAATCCGGTGCCCCAGCATGGAAGTCGGTGCCCAACCTTCCCATTCGTCACCCTCAATCAGTTGCACGCCTTCCACAATACGGCGCGGTACAGCCAAAATCAGCGCCATTGTCATATCGGCGGTATCTTCGGTCAAAACACCGGGCGTATTGGAAACGGTAATGCCGCGTTGGCGCGCCGATTTCAGGTCGATATGATCGATCCCTGTCCCGAAGTTTGCAATCAAGCGCAGATTCGGACCCGATTGCGCCAAAACGGAAGCATCGATTCGATCCGTCAGGGTGGGAACAAGGATATCGGCTTCTTTCACCGCTTCGATCAATTCTGTCTTGCTCATCGGTGTATCGTCCACGTTCAGACGGGCGTCAAACAGCTCCATCATGCGTGTTTCGACGGCATCCGGTAATTTACGTGTTACGATAACAACGGGTTTTTTTTGAACCATGGTTTCCTTCCCCTGGGAACTTTTTTCTAATTTGCCCTCAATTTTTAAGGGCCACGGCAATTTTTTTCAAGAACGTTTATAATACGTCAACTATTTCATTGGTACAGTGGACTCGTAACTTTTTCACCTTTTTTTCGACAAAAGAACGTTTTTACCATGAACAGCAAAAAACTAATGACTTCAATTCTGCTGATAAGCCTCATCGTATTGGGCGTTTCTTCTGCGGTTGCGCAGGCCAGAAGCGGCTCGGGGCTTCCCCTTCCCCGCTTTGTGACATTGCGCGCAGGCGAGGTTAATTTACGCGCCGGACCGGGTGTGCGTTATCCGGTGGAATGGGTTTATAAAAAACGCAACCTTCCTGTTGAAGTGGTTGCCGAATATGACACATGGCGCAAAATTCGCGATTGGCAAGGCACGCAAGGCTGGGTCCATCAAGGGATGCTGTCGGGAAAACGCAGCGTCATTGTGATGGGGGATTTACGCACCTTACGGCGCGAACCCAAAACATCAGCTTCGCCTTCAGCACGACTGGAAGAAGGCGTCATCGCACGCTTGCTGGAATGCCCGCAAGGCACAACCTGGTGCAAAATCGATGCGGATGGCTATGAAGGCTGGTTACGCAAAGCCGAATTCTGGGGTGTCTATTCCGAAGAAAGCCTCAAATAACTCAACCGGAACTGGCACGCGTCATTTCAAACCAGCGGCGGTTGAAGGTTTTTAACCGGACAGCCGCCAACCGATTAATCGTGCCGATTGGATATTGACCATTTTCATCCATCTCACCAGCCGGTATTCCGGTTAAAAGTTCGATCCCCTGATCGATGGTGTCCACCGGATAAATATGGAAATCGCCCCGTTCACATGCATCGACCACATCGGCGCGCAACATTAAATGTTTCACGTTATCTTGCGGGATCAAGACCCCTTGTTTACCATTTAATCCCCGCGCCATACAAACATCGAAAAATCCTTCGATCTTTTCATTCACCCCACCGATCGCCTGCACATGACCATATTGATCAACCGATCCGGTCACAGCCAAAGATTGACGAATCGGCACATCGGCCAAGGCAGATAGCAAACTGTAAAGCTCCGTCGATGAAGCACTGTCCCCGTCGATATTGGAATAGGATTGTTCAAACACGATATTGGCCGTCAAACTCAGTGGACGGTCTTTGGCAAAACGTTGTGCAAGGAAAGAGGTCAGGATCAAAACCCCTTTGGAATGAAGAGGGCCGGACAAGGCGACTTCGCGTTCGATATTCACAATCTCCCCACGTCCCATACGCACGGTGCAGGAAATACGCGATGGCCTGCCGAACATAAAATGATCCAACTGCAAAACAGCGAGACCGTTGATTTGTCCAACCACTTCGCCATCCGTATCAATATGAATGGTGCCGCGATGAATTTCATCCAGAATCCGTTCCCGAATACGATCGGACCGATAAACCTTGGCATCAATGGCCCGTTCCACATGCCTGCGCGAAATGACCTTGGCCCCATCTTCACGCATCCAGTAATCCGCCTCGCGGACCAGATCGACAATACTTGCCATGTGCGTGGTTAAGCGTTCGCTATCTTCACAAAAACGCGACCCTTGTTCAACAATGCGGGCAACGCCACTGGCGTCCAGCGGGGCAAGTCCTTCCTGACGGACATATGTCCCCAACAACTGGGCATAGGTTTTCATGCTGTTATCATTGCGTTCCATTTGATCGTCAAAATCAGCAGCAACCTTAAACAGTTCGTGGAAATCAGGATCCAGATGGTTCAGTAGATAATAAATTTGCGCATCCCCGATCATTACGACCTTTACATCCAGCGGGATCGGTTCCGGTTCCAGCATCATCGTCGGGCCAACACCATAACTTTCCGCCGCTGACTCAATACGGATACGCCCGGTATGGAGAATACGTTTCAAAGCCTCCCATGCAAAAGGCTGGGTCAGAATTTTATGGGCATCGACGATCAAATATCCCCCATTGGCTTTATGAAGCGCACCGGCCTTGATCAAGGTAAAATCAGTCATCGCCGTACCATACATAGAAACGGTTTCCACCCGTCCAACCATATTGGGCAGGGTCGGGTGGTCTTCTTCTACAATCGGGGCGCCTTCCACCACGTGGCAGCCTTTTTCATCACAGGTCGCATAATCAACGATGACATTGACCTCATAACGGCGAAAATCCCTTTGCCCGCCCCCCATTATTGCCGCCACGGCGGGGACTTGCGGGGCTTGTTCTTCCGGCAGAAAATCATCGGCATTTTCAATGACATCGGCTTCCACCGCATCCAGATAAGATTGCACACCATCGTGATCACAAAAGTTTTTGCGCAATTCCATAATCTGATGACGCACCGCAAATTGTGTGACCTCGCGATTTAAATCACGCACACTGACGCGATACTCTTTTTCCATACGCGGTAATTCTTCGACGATTTGTTCCAGTTCTTCCTGAAAGATATCAATTGCCTGCTTATGTTTCTCTTGCTCTTCCTCGCTCAATGCCTTGAACTCATCGGGCTTAAGAATTGTACCTTCTTTTAAGGGAACCAAGGCAAATCCGGTCGGGGTGCGCAATAAACCGACATTTTGTGCCTCGGCCCGTTCCTGAAAATCCCCAAACGCCTTGTCTTGAATTCCTTTGAACTTCGCTTCCAACGCATCACGGCGTTGACGATATTCGTCTTTTTCAAACGCCTGGGGGATCGTAGCTTTCAAATCATCGACCAATTGCACCATCGCATCGGCAAAGACACGCGCTTTACCCGCTTCAAACGCCAGCGCGCGCGGTTTATGCGGGGCATCAAAATTATTGACATAAACCCAGTCACGCGGCACGCCCATATTCTTGACACGTTCGTTCAACAGACGGCGCACCAAAGAACTTTTGCCTGTTCCATGTGGACCAAAGGCAAACAGATTATAACCACGCCCTTTCATCCCAAAGGCGAATTTAGCCGCCTGCAAGGCGCGATCCTGCCCCACGAAATGATCCAGATCGTCTAACTCATCTGTTGTTTCAAAATCAAACAGAGAAGGGTCGCAGACCCGATAAAGATCCTGACGTTTCAGTGCTTTCATCCTGCATCCCCTTTTATTTAAATTCAGCCTCAACGGCTTGTTTTTATGTAATTATAGTACTCTTTTTTTGCAAAGACGCAAAACAAACCCCATATAAAACCCATCAAGGAGGTCCATAATAATGCAGGATATTTCCGAACTTAAAAACTGGCAATACGTTGACGGGCGTGATGCTATTTCACGCTGCTTTCAATTTGATGATTTTATGAAAGCCTTTGCCTTTATGACCCAAGTTGCCCTTAAGGCCGAAAAAATGAACCATCACCCGGAATGGCTCAACGTCTATAACCGGGTCGAGGTGACACTCACCACCCACGATACGAACGGGGTCAGCAAAAAAGATATCGAATTGGCAAAATTTATGGACGGGCTCGTTGACTAGCCCGTCCACAAAGGTTCTATTTATCTTGCAGGCGCGCTTCCAACGCGTTGCAAACTGTGCGCAAGACCTTAAGACGGGCATGTTTTTTGTCATTGCCTTCCACCAAGGTCCACGGCGCATTCGATGTACTGGTTTTTTCAACCAGATCGTTGACCGCTTCCTCATATTGCGGCCATTTTTCCCGGTTGCGCCAGTCCTCATCCGTTAGCTTCCATTGTTTCCACGGCGTGACCTCGCGCGCCTTGAAACGCGCAAGCTGTTCGTCCGGGTCGATATGGATCCAGAACTTCAACAAGACCGTGCCATGATCAACAATTTGGTCTTCAAAATCGACAATTTCACCATAGGCACGGCGCCATTCATCCTCGCGCGCAAACCCTTCGCAACGTTCAACCAGAACCCGTCCATACCATGAACGATCAAAGATCGTCAGGCGACCGGCGCGAGACATATGACGCCAGAACCGCCACAAATAATGATGCGCCCGTTCTTCATCATTGGGCGCGGCAAAGGGCAAAACCTTATAACTGCGGGCATCCAGTGCCGAGATAATACGCCGGATATTGCCGCCTTTGCCTGCCGCATCTGATCCTTCAAAGACCAGAATGGTCGATACGCCGCGTTCCGTGGCCTTGCGCGCCAGTTGACTGAGGCGGCCCTGCAGGGATTTGAGTTCCGTCTTGTATGCCTCTTTTTCAACCGTCAAAGACATATCCAAGCGGCTGAGAACTGTTGGATAAGGCAAGGTTTCAATCGGGGCATCCTTGTTGATTTTTTCCTCAGGGGCTTTTTTTATCGCCTGATCCTTTTTCGCCAATTGAACCAAGGCTTCTTTTTGCGAAGTTCGCAGGGCGGCATGGCGAACAATCGCATCGCGAATTTGCTGCGCAACCGTCAACGACCCGTAACGGCCATCTGCCCCTTCCACAATCGACCAAGGTGCATGACCCTTGGATGTCCGCATGATCAGACGCTCGGCGCTGTCGATAAATTTATCGTACATGCGCCAATGTTCCCAGTCACTTTCATTGACCCGCCACGCCTGAAGTTCGTCTTTTTCCAATTTTTTAAGGCGCTTTTTCTGTGCATCCTTGCCCAAATGCATCCAGAATTTCAAAATCAACGCGCCATCATCGGCCAGTGTTTTTTCAAACGCTTTGATCCGGTCCAGTCTTTCGTCATATTCAGCTTTGCTAATTTTGTCATACACATGATCCAGAAACGGCGAACTGTACCAGGAGCTCAGGAAAATGCCGATCTTGCCTTTTGCCGGTAAATCGCGCCAATACCGCCAATAACGGGGACGCTCCGACTCTTCATCGCTATGGCGGACATAGGCATTGTTATCGATCCAGCGCGAATCCATCCATTCATTTAACAGATTAACCGTTGCCCCTTTGCCTGCGCCATCCACACCGGCCATGACAATAATGACGGGAAAGTCGTATTGTCGTAAATCCTGCTGGATCGCCAACAATTCAGTCCGTAAACTTTCAACTTGTTCTTCAAATTCCTTCTTCGGGATCGAACGTCCCAATTCAGCCGTTTCAAACATATGCCCCTCCGTTACCTCATAATTCCCTGTTCACGAAAAAAAGAGTAACGGATTGGACATACATGCGCAAATGATTGAATAGGCTAAAAGCGATAAAATGCGATATGACTATCGTTGCCTTTTGCTTCTTTCTTCAATTTTGCCAGAACAACATCCAGATTTTCAAAACTGGGGGTGTTTTCTTCACGCCCCGCCGTTAAATGCACCACGGCGGCACTGCAACTCATCAAGGGGAAACGCCGAACTTCCCCATGACGGTCCTTGCCTTCCAGAAAACCTTGTTCCCGGGCTTCTGCGTCATAGAAACTTTCCACATCGCGGGCAAAATTGGCCAAGAGATCGGCCACCTCCCGGTCTACATCTCCTGTGTAGGATTGTTCCGCACCGATAAAAAAATCATCGCCGCCGACATGACCGAGAAAAACATCGTCACGTTCGAATTTTTTGCGCATCAATTCCGCAAACAACATAATGGCACGGTCACCTTGACGGAACCCATAGGCGTCATTAAAGGCCTTAAAGTTATCCAAATCCAGATAAATAAGGACACTTTGGCTATTTTTATCACTACAGGCTTGTGTCACAAAATTGGCAATGGACGAATTCCCCGGCAGTTTTGTCAGCGGGCTGCTATCACGGGCCTGTGCCAAGTTCTTTTCATTAATCACACGCAATAAAGAGCCTGCCGATAGAAAACCAAGATAGCTGAATTCTTTCACCAGAATGATTCCGTCCGGGCTTTCCGACAGACTGAAATTTTCCAAAATCGTCTGTGTCCCAGATTGGACATCAGCCATCGGGCACGGACTGATAAACTTACGCAAGGTCAATCCGGTTCCCCGGTTCGCGATCAAATCCTTACCAAACGGGGAATAGGCATATTCCTTCAACATATGTTCCCGAATGATGCCCAGCGGACTGCCGCTTTCATCCACCACGGGGAAGAAGGTCATCTCCTTGTTACGGCGAAAGGCTTCAAAGACCGTATCCATTGTATCCGTCACCTTCAAAGGCGGGCGATATTCGATCTGTTCATAAATGATCTGTGTATCGTGATCTTTTTCCTGAGATTTTCGCCGCCCGACATGCACAAGACTGGTATATTGCAGTTTTAAAGAGCCGATTTCCGTTTGCGGTCTTTCCACATAATAGCCTTGCACCAAATCACAACCGATTTCCTTGCAAATCACAAGCTCGGCTTCGGTTTCCACCCCCTCGGCAATAACAAAAATCCCCAGCACATGAGCCAAGTCTACAATAGTCGCGACCATCAGCTTGCACTTTTTGTCTTTTTCAATGCCACTGATAAAGGATCGGTCGATCTTGATAAAATCCGGATGATGTTCATGCAGCAGTTTCAGTCCTGAATAACCGGCCCCAAAATCATCAATCGCCGTACTGTAGTCTTCATCATAATAAAGGGCGAGGTTTTGCGCCGCCTGTTTCATGGATACTTCATGACGTTCCGATATTTCCAGACAAAGGGCAGATGGCGGCAAACCGACTTCACGCAATAACGCCTTAGTTCCCCCCCTAAAATAATCAGGTGATGCGATAATGCGGTTATCCAAATTATAAAATAGTTTGGTTCGGCTGGAGCGGGGCAAAGCGGCATATTTCGTAATCGCAAGGGACCGCATCATCATATCGAAACGATGCAGGATTTTCAGTTCTTCTGCGCGATCAAAAACTTCAAAAATGCTGGAAACGCCAAGTTTTTCATGCCCGCGCAACAAGGCCTCATAACCAAACACAGTTCCGTTATTGATATCCACAATCGGTTGAAAAGCGTAATCAATCTCGCTTTTTGCAAGTTCCAAATATGCCTTTGCCTCAAAGGTAGGGTCTTCATGCCCCATAGGGGCAATATCGTCAAAATCAAACATCAGCGGTTCTGGGTTATGGTTATTTGTAAAGTCCAAGGGAGCCTCGTTAAGCCTTCTTCCATACCTGCAAAGAAAGCGATCTAGAAGCCAAGGTCAATTGCGTAACCCACGTTGTCACAGGACTATAATAAATCTGAAACAGAACAATCACGAGACTCGGACTTTACGTGCATAAAGGCCTTAAACTTATCCTTTGCGTTTACAAATAATCCGGTCATAGTATGCATATGGAAACGAAGTTGAACGAATCGATAGCTTTTAGCATCGACAGACAGGTCAGCCTGCTGGCCAACATGACTGCTCAATTCGCCAACACGCTGAATGTTGACGAAACCCTGCGCAATGCCCTGTGCGAAATTACGAATTATATGAATGCTGAAGGCGGCGCGGTCTTTCTCATGGACGAAGCCACCCAAATCATCACCTGTGTCGCCTGTTACGGTGCAACGGAAATCACCGGGCTTAAACTGGAATACGGTCAAGGGATCGTTGGAAAATCCGTTGCCAGCAACCAAGGTGCCTTGGTGCGCGATGTTAAAAACGACCCCGATTTTTATGGGGCGGTCGATGATCAAACCGGTTTCACAACCAAATCCATTCTCTGCGCACCCTTAAGCGTCAAAGACCGCTGCGTTGGCGCGATTGAACTGGTCAATAAGAAAAAAGCCGACGAGCTGTTCGATGAAACAGACCTGAAAGTCTTGGAAACCCTCGCCTCATCGGCTGCTCTTGCCGTTATCAACGCCCGCATGGCACGCGCCTTGGTCGAACAGGAACGGGTGAAACGCGAGCTGGAACTTGCCGCTGAAATTCAACGCCGTTTTCTCCCTGATGCGCACGAGGCAGGCGACACTATTTTCGGCATCAACAAGGCCGCACGTGGAGTTTCCGGTGATTTCTTTGATTATTTCAAGCTTCCCGATGGTCGTATTTATTTTGGACTGGGCGATGTCTCTGGCAAAGGGATTAATGCCGCCCTGCTGATGTCAAAAACAGCTTCGCTGTTTCGATGTCTGGGCAAAACGGTTCGTGATCCCGGTAAACTGTTGGGCCGCATCAACGCCGAACTTTGTGAAACGGCGACACATGGTATGTTCGTCACGATGGTTGCCGGTATTTATGATCCCCGCCCGGGGTGCGAAGGTTTAATCCGTCTGGCCAATGCCGGTCACGAACCCGTCCTGTTATTTCAGAACGACACCTTCAAAACCTATGGCGCAGATGGTCCGCCCTTGGGGATCGTTCCGCCCCTACCCGGCGAAGATGGTGCCTATGACGAGGTGCAAGTCTTCCCGCAAGGTGGATCGCTTTATATCTATACCGATGGATTGACCGAAGGCTACACCCTGACAGGACATCCCTTGGAAGCAGAAGGTGTGCAACACATCTTGCGACAATATGCCCATGAGAGTTTAACCACCCAATTGGACCGGCTAGTCGAAGCCGTTTCCCCTGACCCCAGCGCCCTGCGCGATGACGTGACCGTTCTCGCCCTGACCGATGCCTTGCGCCCCGTCCATGACAGCGAAACCAAGGTCGGACAAAACGAAACAGACCATGGCGCCGAACAAGACGGGGATTGGTTGATTGATTTCAAATTCCCCGCACGCCCCGGCTGGATGAAACTGGCCCGCGCTTGTGTGCGCGAATCCTGTCAAAAGGTCGGCTGTAACGAAACGGACACAAGCGATATCGTTTTAGCCGTCGATGAAGCCTGCCAAAATGTGATCCGCCATGCTTATGGTGGTCCCAGCGATGAAGAAATTGAACTGACGGTGCGTCAACGCCCCGGTCGGCTGGTCTTTCGCCTGCGTGATTTCGCACCTATGGTCCCGCCCGGTTTTATCAAACCGCGCAACTTGGAAGATATCCGCCCCGGCGGGCTGGGCACGCATCTTATTCAGGAAGTTATGGACGATGTCCAGTATTTACGCCCCACCCAAGGCGAGGGTAACTTGCTGAGACTGGTTAAAAATATCGATGTAAACAAAAAGGGCACATCCAAACAATGAAAATAGAGACAAAAGAAGTAAACGACATTGTCATTTTCGAACTGGACGGCGAAGTGGATCTGGAAACCTCGCCCACTTTGCGCAAAAATTTGTTGAAACACGTCAATGTCGGCAAATCCGTCATCGTCGGTATGAACGGCGTTGCCTATATCGACAGTTCCGGCATTGCCAGTCTGGTCGAAGCCTATCAAACCAGTCGGCGCAACAGCTCTGGTTTTGTTCTGGCCGCCATTTCAGACAGCGCCATGCGCGTTCTACAATTGGCACGACTGGATAAAGTCTTTACAATACAGGCGACAATTGACGATGCTGTACGTTCACTCAACAGCTAGAGGGCCGTCTTTTCGGGGATAATGAAACATGAGCGAACAAGAGGCTGAACAAAGCCCGGTTGCAAAAAAAATAGAGGATGTCGGACGGACCACCCTGATCGGTGTGTCCGAAATCGGCTATTGTGCCTCTTTGATCTGGGAAAGCCTCTATTGGGCCTTCATGGGAAAATCCATGGGCCAGCCCGTTCGCCTGCAATCCGTGTTCGCACAAATGATGGAAACCGGCATCCGCGCCATTCCCATTGTTGCCATGTTGGCGGTTACGGTTGGTATGATGCTGGCCATTCAGGGCATCTATACCATGCGGATTTTCGGGGCCGAAAGCCATGTCACCATCGGCATTGCTTTTTCCGTTGTGCGGGAATTTGCCCCCTTGATTACCGGAATTTTGGTGGCAGGACGATCCGGTTCGGCACTGGCCGCGCGCATCGGAATTATGAACATCAATCAGGAAGTCGATGCCCTTTCCGTCATGGGGATTAATCCTGTGCGCTTTCTTGTCGCACCGGCCTTACTGGCGATGGTGATCATGGTGCCTTGCCTGACGTTCTTTTCCGATGTGATCGGGTTATTGGGGGCCGGGATCTATGTCTCCCTTGATTTGGGGGTCAGCCTTGCCGCCTATTGGGATCAGGTCTTTGAATGGCTGCGCGTGGATGATGTTATGCATGGGCTGGGAAAAAGTGTGCTTTTTGCCATCTTGATCGCCGTCATCGGGGTCGCCAACGGCGCCGGGGTACGCGGCGGGGCCGAAGGGGTGGGCAAAGTCACCACCCGCGCGGTTGTTCAATCCATTTCAGCCATCGTTTTGACCGATATGCTGTTTGCCTTCATGGTGACACGATGACAAAACCGACAGAAGCAGAGTTACTCGCACGCCCCAAAGTCATCGAAGTGGAAGATCTCGTCACCCATTATGGCGAACGTATGATCCTCAAGGGGATTTCAATGGATGTGCGCGAAGGCGAGATCATGGTCATTATGGGGGGATCGGGTTCCGGTAAATCCACCTTGTTGCGCCATTTAATGAGTCTGGAACACGCCACATCCGGCACCATGAAACTTCTGGGAAAAAACATCGCCGATCTTGGTCTTAAAGACACTTATGCCCTGCGCAGAAAAATCGGCGTTGCCTTTCAGGGCGGTGCTTTATTCAGTTCCATGACCGTTGGCGAAAACATCAAACTGCCATTGCGCGAACATACCGATCTGGATGAATTCACAATGGACATCATGGCGCGTATGAAACTGGAAGTGGTCGATCTGGCGGGCTTTGAAGATTTGACCCCGAGCGAACTTTCCGGCGGAATGCTGAAACGCGCCGCCGTTGCCCGCGCCATTATTATGGACCCTAAATTATTATTTTTTGATGAACCCAGCGCAGGGCTTGACCCGGTTGTTGCCGCCCAGTTGGATGAATTAATCCTGCGTCTGCGCGATGCAATGGGCATGTCCATCGTCGTCGTCACCCACGAACTGGACAGCGCCTTTCGCATTGCCGATCGTATTACCATGCTGGATCACGGTCATATTTTGATGATTGATACACCGGAAAAAATGAAAAATTGCGACAATACCCGCATTCAAAATCTGCTTAATCGACGTATTGAGGAAGAAGAACTCGATCCCGACGCCTATCTTCGTCGCCTAACCGGAGAGGACAGACAACATGAGCGCCCTTAAAAACGCCAAGATGAACTATATGATCGTTGGCAGTTTTGTCATCGCCTGTATTGTGTCATTGATCATTGCCGTTGCCCTTTTAAGTGGTCGCACGGGGGTGGTCGATACCTACTACACCTATTACGCAAAAGTGCAGGGCCTGAAATTTGGCACGCAAGTCGTCTATGAAGGCTATCCGGTGGGGCAGATTGAACAAATCATTCCCGAAAAACACAACGGGCGGATGCGTTTTAAAATTGAAATGAGCATTGCTGAAGGTTGGGATATCCCGGATGACAGTATTGCCGCTGTATCCTCAGCCGGTTTACTCTCCGCCCTGACCATCAACATTCGTGCCGGCACCAGCAAAATACCGCTTAAGCCCGGGGATAATATCAGCGGTGTTGAAAATGCCGATCTTTTTGCCGCCATGTCCTCGCTTGCGGAACAAATCAGTTCCCTGATGGAAAGCGATGTCCGTCCCCTTTTGCTGAATTTGAACACCGCCGTCAACAGTGCTGCAATCTTGCTGGCAGAAGACGGCAATGACATGGCGAAACAGTTAAAAGGTATTCTTGATCAAATCGGCACACGCACGCCTGAAATTGCGGATAATCTGACCCGTTTCAGTCAGGATCTCAACAGTTCAGGCAATGAACTCACCCAGATTTTATCTGCATCCAATCGCGAAAAGATCAATCAAACCATCACCGAACTGGGTCAAATCGGATCATCCTTGCAAAAAGCCGATCATATGATGACCAATATGGATAGCATGGTGACCAACGGCAAACCGGAAATGGAAAAAGCCATTTCCGATTTGCGCTTTGTTATGGAAACGCTGGCCCGCCATATTGATACAATTTCACAGAACCTTGAAGGCACCAGCCGAAATATGTATGAATTCAGCCGTCATATCCGACAAAATCCGGGGTTATTGCTTGGGGGCACACCGCCCAAAGACCGGGCAGAATAAAAGGCAGGGGAGAAGATCATTATGAGAAAGCATTTTCTGACAGGCACGATCATCGGCGCAACCGCCCTGATCTTATCGGCCTGCACACAACCGGAACTGCCCCAGGATCATTATTACAGATTAGAAATAACCCCACCCAGCGCCGGTGAACTGAAACTCAACGGTGTGTTGGAAGTTGAACGATTTCGCGCGGATGGTCTGATTTCCGGTCGTCCGATTGCCTATAGCGAAGGTCATGGGCATCTGTCTGAATATCATTACCATTTCTGGGTGGAACCGCCGGTCGATCTTTTGCAGGACGCAATGGTTACTTTTTTGCGCAAGGCCGGTCTCGCCACCCATGTCGTCACACCGGAATTGCGCATGAATGAAGACTACCTTCTAACCGGCAAAATCAAACGGCTGGAACGCGACCTTTCCGGGGACCCCAAAGTCGTTGTTGAACTGGAAATCGGATTAAAACAAGTCGCCGACGATAAGATACTGGTTCTCAAGACCTACAAACGCGCGCTTGCACAAACCGGGGAAGGTGTGCATGGTAGCGTCGAAACGATCAATCGGGCCTTGTCCGATATCTATACGCAATTCCTCAATGATGTGAGATAACCTGTGCCCAAACCGCCCATTCAACGCCGCCGTGGACGTCATAGTGCCAAACCGCAAGGACCGTCCCTCCCTAAAGATCCGATGGAAGTTACCATCTTCGGCATCGGTACAAAAGGCGATGGGATGGGCAAAGACGACACCGGGCACGGTTATTACGTCCCCTATAGCGCAGAAGGCGATGTCTTAAAAGTCCGCATCACCGGTAAACGCGAAAATGACTATGTCGGTGAAATCAGCGAAATCATCACCCCAAGTGAACACCGCATTGAAGCCCCCTGCCCGCATTATACCAAATGTGGCGGCTGCAACCTGCAACATATCGACCCGGAAACCTACGCCCAGTGGAAAAGTCACAAAGTTGCCGATATCCTGAAACGCAGTCAAATCAGCATCAATCTGGATAAACCCGTTCTCGTTGGCCCCAATTGCCGCAGACGTGCCTCTTTCGCCGTTATGAAAAAAGGCAAAAAGATTATTTTTGGTTTCAATGCCAAAGGCAGCCACCGGATTGAAGAAATCGACCACTGTCTGTTACTAACCGATCCGTTGAATGCGCTGATCAGCGCCCTGCGCGATTTGATGCCCTTAATTATGAAACGTGAAGGTCGCGGCGATATCATCGTCAATTATCCCGGCGAAGCCGCCGATATCGTTCTTGCCTTGCCCGGCCCAATGGAATTAAAGGCCCATCAACATCTGGTAACATTTGCAGAAAAACACAATATTGGTCGCCTGTCCTGGCAACAAGACGGCAAAGGCACACCGGAAACCATCATCCAGCGTTGCGCAGTCACCACACAATTCGGCGATGCGTTGGTTGAACTGCCCACAAGTCCTTTCCTGCAACCCAGTAAAGAAGGCGAAGTCGCCCTTGTTGATTTTGCCTTATCCGCCCTAAGGAACGAGAAAAAAATTCTTGATCTTTATGCCGGGTGCGGCAGTTTCACCTTCGCCTTGGCAAAAGTCGGTATTGTGCATGCGGTTGAAAGTCACGCCCCCGCCCTGAAAGCACTGGAATTATCCGCCGGCCGCGCAGGTTTAGGCGGGCGCATCACAACAGAAGTCCGCGATCTGGATCGTCAGCCTTTAATGGGTAAGGAACTGTCCAAATTCGACGCAATCCTGTTTGATCCACCCCGTGCCGGTGCCCGTGAACAAGCCCGTTTTTTGGCCGAAAGCAACATTCCCGTCATCATCGCGATTTCCTGTAATCCGGCCACCTTCGGGCGGGATGCTGTCGCCCTGATCGAAGGTGGTTATACGCTTGAACGGGTGATGCCTGTTGATCAATTCACATGGTCGGATCACGTTGAAGTCGCGGCTATTTTCAGAAAAGCCCCCAAATAAAAAATCACCGCCATTCTCTTTACTCAAAAATGGCGGTGATATAGATCAGTCCTGATCTTTTTTCCCCGGACCGCCACTGCGCCCATTGGCTAAAAACGCGACAATCCCACGCAGGGTCTGGACTTCCTGCAAGGTCAAATCAATCCGGGCAAAGATATTGCGGATGTTGCGCACCATCGACGGGCGTTTGGCTTCAACCCGCAAAAAACCCGATGCATCCAGTTCACGTTCCAAGTGTTCATAAAAACCGATGACTTCATCCTTGGTTGCCGGACGGGCCGCTTTGCCCCGCCCTTGGGGGATATAGCGTCCTTCGGTCTCGTCATTCATGGTGAACCATTCATACCCGATCAGCAGAACAGCTTGCGCCAGATTTAACGAGGCAAAAGCCGGATTTAACGGCAAATGTAAAATCGCATCCGCCAAAGCCACATCGTCATTATGCAGGCCTTTGGCTTCTTTACCAAACAGCACCCCGGTCTTCAGCTTTCTTGTTGCCAGCTCCACCGATTCGGTGGCGGCTTGACGCGGGGTCACCATCGGCTTGACCATATCGCGCGGACGTGCCGTTGTCGCATAGACAATTTCGAGATCCGCAACCGCATCCGCAGTCGATGTATAAAAGCGCGCACGCTCCAGCACCATTGTCGCACCGGAACTGCTTTTTTCCGCTTTATCACGGTCCCAGCCTTCACGTGGATTAACGATCCGCAGATCAATTAAACCACAATTAAGCATGGCCCGTGCCACCATCCCGATATTTTCACCCAATTGGGGTTCTACCAGAATAATCGCCGGGGCATCCTCCCGACAAAAATCAGCCGCTTCGGATTTGCGGCGACGATCAGTTCCCGCCATAAGCTTTCACACCCGCTTTATACAATCTGTAAACCAAACTATCGCGCAAGGCCTCATAGGACGCATCAATTATGTTGGATGACATGCCAACTGTGGTCCATGTATTGCCTTCGCCATCAACACTTTCAATCATAACCCGCGTAATCGCCTCGGTTGCTTTGTCGCCATTCAGGATACGCACCTTAAAATCAACCAAATGCAGCTTTTCAAGCTGTGGATAAAACGGGATGAGAATTTTGCGCAAGGCCGCATCCAACGCATTGACCGGGCCGTTCCCTTCGGCAACATCCATGATCCGTTGATCACCGATATAAAGTTTCACGGTCGTTTCCGACATCTGTTTGACATGAACGTGTTTTTCATCCCATACCCGTTCGTCAATCACACGGAAAGATTCAAGATGGAAATAGTCCGGCACATTTTCCAGCTTGCGCCGCGCCAACAATTCAAAACTCGCGTCCGCCCCGTCATAGGAATAACCGTTGCTTTCCAGTTCTTTGATCTCATCCAGCAAGGCGTTCACCTTGGCATCTTTGGGATCGACCTCTAACCCAACCTCGCGGAATTTGGCCACTAGATTGGAGCGCCCCGCCTGATTGGACATAATGATTGTACGTTCGTTACCGACACTTTCCGGTGTGATATGTTCATAACAGCTTGGATCTTTTTCAATGGCAGAGACATGCAACCCGCCTTTATGCGCAAAGGCAGATTCCCCCACATAAGCCGCATTGCGGGCCGGAGCGCGATTAAGACGTTCATCCAGCATGCGCGACACATGCACCAGACGGGTCAATCCGTCTTTACTGACGCCCGTTTCAAAACCCATTTTCAACATCAGGGACGGCAGGATGGAAATCAGGTTTGCATTGCCACAACGTTCCCCAAGGCCATTTAATGTCCCCTGAATTTGACGAACCCCGGCGCGCACCGCCGCCAGCGAATTAGCGACCGCATTACCGGTATCATCATGGCAATGGATGCCCAGATGCGTCCCCGGAATATGTTTGGTTACCTCACCGACAATTTTCTCAATCTCATCCGGCAAGGTGCCGCCATTGGTATCGCACATAACGATCCAGCGCGCGCCCGCTTCATAAGCCGCCTTGCAGCATTGCAATGCAAATTCCGGGTTCGCCTTGTAACCGTCAAAGAAATGTTCCGCATCGAACATGGCCTCACCCGCCTTGTTTTTTACATAGGCGATTGAATCGGCGATCATGGCAACATTTTCACTGCGTTCGATTTCCAGGGCAACATCGACTTGAAAATCCCAACTTTTGCCCACCAGCGTTACGGTTTTAACGCCTGTATTCACCAGCCCGTTCAGCCCCGGATCATTATCCGCACTGCGCCCGGGGCGCCGCGTCATGCCAAAAGCAGACAGAATTGCTTTTTTCAGGACAGGCGGCTTGGCAAAAAATTTGTCATCGGTGGGGTTGGCACCGGGCCAGCCGCCTTCAATATAATCAATACCCAAACGATCCAGTTCAATCGCAATGGCAATTTTATCGGCTGTCGAAAAATCTACACCTTGCGTCTGTGCGCCATCGCGCAACGTGCTATCGTAGAGATAGACTCGGTTATCGTTGGTCATCTTTTTTGTCCTATTTTTATCGAAGACGGGGAGAATGCAAAATTATTGGCACTTTCTCAAGTGTTCCTTTGATTTTTCACCCATCTTTGCACTTTAAAACTTGTATGTTGTTTATACATTTGTATTTATAATAACGGTGGTTTAAAAAATAATTGAAGCAATAACCAGAGAATAATAAACGGATAACCGAGAGGACTAAAGAGTGACGGAGGGCTTGAGCCCAGAATTTGCGGCCTATCAGGAAAAGGTCAAGGGCACCAATATCAGTGAAGAAACACTGCTGGCGACAGATTATCTGAACCACTTCAACGAAGTTGTTATGATGATCGATATGTTGCCGGACATGCCCGATTGTCTGGATATGGTCAAAGAATGGCAACCCAAACCCTATAAAGATCATTTTCGCGACAGTACCATTGCGGATAAAGATCTCGCCATTGAAGTCTACGATCATGTTCCCCCGCTTTATAAACAAGCTTTTGAAGATACCATCGCCCTTGTCGATATGAATATTTTTCAGGCCATTGTAGATGCTGAAGAGGCACTGGCCACTGGCGATATGGAATATTTACGTTTTAAAGTCAGCGAATCGGCACAGGAAATTCACCGCCTTCAAGACCGCCTAAGCGCCATTATTCACGGCACCGCCGATCTCAGCGGGGAAACGGAAAACGAAAGTCAGGTTACGATGGATCAAAGCGATATCGATGCCTTGTTCAATTAGGCCAACCATCTTATATCCTTCAAACATTCAGCTTTTTCATACTTAAACGCATGTCAGTCTTTTCTTTCGGTGTTTCTTAGTCCATGCTACTAAAGTAGTAGCGAGGTTTCATAATGGGTACAAACGACAATCAGACCTATGAGGTCCAGATTTATATAAGCGGGCGCTGGCAAGTCCATGCCCGATACCCTTATCACGAACGCATCCTCGCCGTTCGCGAAGCCAAGGATTTGGGCCTTGAAAAAAAAGCCTATCCCGTGCGCGTTGTTCTGGAAGACTACAACCCCAGAACCGGACGTCACGAAGAACGCCTGATCTATAAAAATGGGATCAGCCCTTCCGATGTAGACAAAATTGCCAAAACCAAGCGTGCAAACAGTTGGGCCAATATTGCGGTTTCCAGTAACGGGCGTGTCGGATATCTGAATGAAGATATAGACATGTATCTGGACAGTTCCGAAGATCTGCAAACGGCCCCTAAGGCCAAAGTTTCCGCCCCGATGTTTCTGGGCATCTGGCTGACGATTATCGGCATCGGTGCCGGGGCCGGTGGGGCCGCAACGGCAATGTTATACCTGCTTATTCGCGCCTTTGATATTTCTCAGGCCGACAGTATTCAGAAATTCCTGCTGATGGGGATGTTCGCACTGGTGTTTATGATTGCGGCCAGTTCCAGCTATGCCCATTACACCAACCGTTTCGACCTGAATATTTTCAAAAAACGTATCCGCAAGGCAACACCACCGGAACCGACCAAGATTTCACGCGACATGGCCAAAGCGGCAGAAGCAATTGACAAGGTCAAACCTGTCGTCATCCTGCAGGAAACGGAAAAACAGGATGAAGAATTTAATATTTTTGACTTAAATCCTGCGACCGAAGAAACCGCCCCGCCGACACAGGGCGAAGTCGAATTATCACAAGAAGCCCAGCAACAGAAAATGTTTCTGATCAACTTTTTAGGAACCTGCCTCGGTGCCCTGAAAGGTCCGGACAGCGGTATGGAAAACCTGAACAGGTTCGGGCTCAACATGTTTATGACCGGAGCGGTTTTGCGGCTGGCCAAAGACCACAACCTGCGCGCAGACGAAACACAAGTCATCCTGCACCGTATTATCGAGATGTTAGGGGCCAAACCCGATCAGGCCCAACGGTTTGAAGAAGAATACGAAAAACACCTGCAACATCCCCGTCATTTGGCTTTGTTTGAAGCAAGCGGAAAAATCGCTGCCCGGTTCGCTGATGGTGATCAATCGGCACCGCTTTATATTCGCTCCGTCATGGAAGAATGGGTCAATTGGAAACCTGCTCAGGAAATGCCACAAAACCCCAATTTGTTAACCATTATGTTTACCGACATGGTCGGTTCCACCGATCTGGCCACAAAACATGGGGACTACGCGGCACAAGAAGCCTTGAGAAACCATGACCTTACCGTTCGAACCGCCCTGACCAATTTTGAAGGTAAGGAAGTCAAACATCTTGGGGACGGCATCATGGCATCGTTTCAGGATTGCGATCTGGCTTTACAAGCAGCCATCGAAATTCAAAAACGCGTAGAAGGCAATAACAACGCCAACCCGGAATTCCCCTTCCAACTGAGGATCGGCTTACATATGGGGGAACCGATTAAAAAGAATAACGACTTGTTTGGTTCTGCCGTTCAGTTGGCAGCACGCATTTGTAACAAAGCAGAAGGTAATCAGATTGCAATCTCCCAAGATCTAAAAGATGTCTTTGGTGATCAGCCGGTTTATACCTTTATGGATCAGGGCCTGCAAAAATTAAAAGGGTTTGAACAGCCGCAACCGATCTATCTGCTGGACTGGAAAGCACCGCCCCTTACCTATGAGGACATTCATCTAGAGGAAGTCATTCCCCCGCAAGAAGGTGAGACAGATGACGAAGAAAACTTTCCTGCGCACCTCAGCGCACCTGTCAGCATAGAAGGTATCGCCCCGGACATGAGCGTTCATGTCCTCAAGCCCGCTAAAAAACAGGACACGGGGTTCAATATGGGTTTTCCAATGACCCCGCCCAAGGCAAAACCGGCACAAACACCCGCAGACAACGCCCCTGCAGAACCTACGCCAGATAAAACAAAACAGGCAGATTAAGACCGATCCAATTGATAGGCACGATCATGTTTTAAGGATGGAATTTTCCCGCGCGTTGCCGCCACCGCATCCACATCAATATCGGCAATCAACACACATGGTTCATCTGCCCCTTCAGCCAAAACTTCGCCCCACGGGTTGATGATCAGCGAATGCCCGTATGTTTGGCGGCCCCCTTTATGCTCCCCACACTGCCCGGGTGCAATCACGTAGCAGCCTGTTTCAATGGCGCGTGCACGCAAAAGGACTTTCCAATGAGCCTCGCCCGTTTGCTTGGTGAAAGCGGCAGGAACCGTAATAATATTGGCCCCCGCCTGTGCATAATCGCGATAAAGATGAGGGAAACGGACATCGTAGCAAATGCTCATGCCCAGTGGACCCCACGGGGTTTGCGCCAGAACCGCACGATCCCCACCATCAAATGTGTTGGATTCCCGATAGCTTTCGCCACCGGCCAGATCCACATCGAACAGATGAATTTTATCGTATTGCCCGACAATTTCGCCCTGATCATTCAGCAAAAAACAGCGGTTGGCGACTTTGCCATTTTCCAAACGGACGGCGAGTGACCCGATTAAAATCCAGCTTTTCGTTTCAACGGCTAAATCACGAAAGGCACTCAGGCCGGGGTGTTCGGCTTGCGGATAAGATTTCGCAATAACGTTTTCACCGCCGAATTCCATCATGGCAACATTTTCCGGCAGGCAAATCAGGTGCGCGCCTTGCGCTGCTGCTTCGCGTACCATATCGCCAGCTTTGGCAATATTGGTATCCATATCATTGCTGGCATTTACCTGTACACAGGCGGCTTTGAATAACGTCATTTTCTTCATTCACCTTTTATGAGGCCAATTTCGGGTCCAGTTTTCCGGCGCGGTCCAATGCATACATTTCATCACACCCGCCGATATGTTCATCATTGATAAAAATCTGCGGAACGGTATAGCCCCCGTTGGCCCGCTTCATCATATCCTGTCGCAAATTCGGCGCGGAGTTTACATCAATTTCTTTATATCCCACACCCTTTTCCTGCAACAACGCCTTGGCGCGCAGGCAATAAGGACACGTGCGGGTCGTATATATTTCGATTTTAGTCATTCGTATCTCTGTATCTTGGTCTGTTTGTGTATCTGATATAGCATCATTGACAACTTTTGCCAGATCAAGTTCGCGTGATTGAAGAGATGCGAAAAGCGGTCCAGTTTGCTTAAACGGTTTTATTAGGAAGCACACGGGCCAATGTAACGACACGGACCTCCTTGGCCCCTGCCCCTAATAACGCTTTGGTACAGCCCAAAACGGTCGCACCCGTGGTCATAACATCATCGACCAGTAAAATACGCATCCCTTCGATATCACCAATGATCTGAAAAGCGCCTTGCAAATTTTTTTGCCGGGCCATCCGCGATAAATGACCCTGTACAGGGGTATGGCGGGTACGTTTTAAAAGGGCGGGTTCATAGATTAAAGCACTGCGTTTTGATATTTCAAGGGCCAGCAAGGCCGCCTGATTATATCGCCGTTTCAACAACCTGCGCCAATGCAGGGGAACCGGCACCACCACATCACATTCTTCGATCAAAGACGCCGCACTTTGTACCATCCAACCCGCAAAAGCCGGGGCCAAATCGGTCCGGTCACCATGTTTAAACGCCAAAATCAACCCCCGGGAAAAATCGTCATAGGGGAAAACTGATCGCGCCTGTGCAAATGGTGGCGCACATAATGCACAATCCAGGCACAGGGCACTGTCGGGAACGTCAAATTCAAACGGCAAGCCACAAATCCGGCAACAGGGGGCACTTAAAAAACAGGCCTGTTCCCAACAATCCTGACAAAGGGTATAAGGATCAAGGACGATTTTCTGACAGGAAATGCACCGGGGCGGCAAAAAAAGGTCTAAAACTTTTGAAAATGGTGCCATTTGGGTTTGACCTCACAGGTGTAGCTGCTTATGTGTTGCATTCTCTATGAACGCATGAGGGCTTTTTTTATGTCTGATCTCGAAATCATGAATGTTTTTGACCGCAAAATGGTGCGCGAACACCGCAACCGCGCGGCCCGCGCATGGCAGGATTTCGATTTTCTTCATAAAGAAGTTGCAGACCGCCTATGTGAACGTCTCGACGATGTGGTGCGCGATTTTCCGCTGGCACTGGATATCGGCTGTCATGGCGGTGAAATTGCCGAACTGATGAGCGGGCGCAGTAAAATCGGTCAGTTGATCCAATGCGATCTATCCGATGGCATGATTGGGCGCGCCAAGGACAAAGGCGCAACCTCCGTTGTTGCCGATGAAGAATTTCTTCCCTTTGCGGCTGGAAAGTTTGACCTGATCATGTCGAACCTCAGCCTGCATTGGGTCAATGACCTGCCCGGCACCTTGTTACAAATCAACCGTTGTTTAAAACCGGACGGCCTGTTTATCGGCACCATGTTCGGCATTGAATCTTTGCGCGAACTGCGCCAATCTCTCAGCGATGCGGAAATGGAGGTCGACGGCGGCCTTAGCCCGCGCATCTCGCCGTTTGCCGATGTCCGCGATGCGGGTATGTTGCTGCAACGCGCAGGCTTTACCCTGCCTGTGGTTGATGCCGATGCCATCACCGTTTCCTATGAAAACCCGCTCAAACTGATGAAAGATTTAAAAGGGATGGGCGAGAACAACAAGGTTCTGGAACGGCGCAAAAACCTGACCAAACGCAGCCTGATCTTTAAGGCGGCGCAACGTTATATGGACGAATTTCGTGACGCAGACGGACGTATTCCGGCAACTTTTCAGGTTATGTTTCTGACCGCATGGAAAGCAGACCCCAGCCAACCCCAGCCCCTTAAACCCGGTGCGGCAGCAACAAGTCTGGCAGATGCCCTTGGCGTGCCCGAACATGTTTTGACCGGAGAAACCAAATGAAGTTTGAAACAGACCTGATTAAAGGCAAACTGGTCAAGCGCTACAAACGTTTTATGGCGGATGTGGAACTGGAAAACGGCGATGTGGTTACCGCCCATTGTGCCAATTCCGGATCCATGCTTTCGGTCAAGGAGGCAGGTTCGACTGTTTGGTTGTCGCCCAGCAACAATCCCAAACGTAAACTGAAATATACCTGGGAAATTATCGAGGTGGACGGACAGAACGTTGGCATCAATACCGCCCATCCCAACAAAATTGTCGAAGAAGCCATTCTGGCGGGTCAAGTACAGGAACTTTCCGGTTACGCAACTCTGCGCCGCGAAGTCAAATACGGACAAAATTCCCGCATTGATATTTTGCTGGAAGATGACGCCAAACCAACCTGTTATGTCGAAGTCAAAAACGTCACCCTGCGACGCGGAGACAATGCTGACTTTCCCGATGCCGTGACCTCACGCGGGGCCAAACATCTGCGCGAACTGGGCGATATGGTTGAAGAAGGCCACCGCGCTGTTATGTTCTATCTGGTGCAACGCCCGGATTGTAAGATCATGGATATCGCACGTGATATCGACCCGACCTATGATGCAGAATTAAAGACGGCAATCAAACGCGGCGTCGAAGTTATTTGCTATCAATGTTGCGTTGAAACAGACGAGATTAAAGTGGATAGCCCCCTGCCGGTTGCCTTTTAACGCATTTTGGAATAAATAAAAGGCGAACCTCCATCCGTTTGGAAGAACGCCAGAGATAAAGGAAAAGCACATTGGCCCGTGGACCGATTAAAATTCATAAGCCCGAAGATTTCGAAGGCATGCGCAAGTCAGGCAAGCTGGCCGCTCAGACGCTCGACTTCATTACGCCTTACGTCAAACCGGGGGTGACCACCGGGGAACTGGACAAACTGTGCCATGATTTCATCACCGACCACGGCGCTGTTTGCGCACCGTTGAATTATCGTGGCTTTCCAAAATCCATCTGCACATCGATCAACCATGTGGTCTGCCACGGCATCCCGGGTGACAAAAAACTGATCGAAGGCGACATCGTCAATATTGATGTCACCACCATTCTGGACGGTTGGTACGGCGATACATCGCGCATGTTCCCCGTTGGAAAGACCAAGGTCAGGGCCAACAAACTGATTGATATCACCTATGAATGCCTCATGCTCGGTATCAAAGAAGTCAAACCGGGCGTGCCGCTGAACCGCATTGGACATGCCATCCAGATGCATGCCGAAGCCCAGCGATATTCGGTTGTGCGCGATTTTTGCGGGCATGGTCTGGGCCGCGTTTTCCATGATGCGCCCAATGTTTTACATTACGCCGATGGCAAACCCGATGATGGTCCTGTCCTGCAAGAAGGTATGTTCTTCACCATCGAGCCGATGATCAATGCCGGTAAATTCGATATCAAAATCCTGTCCGATGGCTGGACGGCTGTCACACGCGACCGTTCCCTGTCTGCACAGTTTGAACATTCCATCGGCGTGACCAAAGACGGGTGCGAAATCTTTACCTTGTCGGAAAAAGGCTGGGACAAACCGCCTTATCAATAAAAATCCCTCAAGACCGATCATAGGAAACGATGCGGAACAAAATTCGCATCGTTTTTTATGTCTGTTTGAGGTCTTTAAAGTGAGTGACAAGCCCCATTACATTGGTCATCGTAAACGCCTGCGTGCCCGTTTCCTGAAAACCGGCAGCGAAAGCCTGCACGATTATGAGCTCATTGAACTTCTGCTTTTTGGCGCAATTCCACGCGGTGATGTCAAGCCGCTTGCCAAACGATTGATCACCACATTCGGCAGTTTTGCCGAAGTCATCAGTGCTGATGCCCGCACACTGGGACTGGAAGACGGTTTGGGTGAGGCTGCCGTCTGCGCC
The DNA here is from genome assembly GCF_014641495.1 of Terasakiella brassicae. Lineage (GTDB taxonomy): Bacteria > Pseudomonadota > Alphaproteobacteria > Rhodospirillales > Terasakiellaceae > Terasakiella > Terasakiella brassicae. Next base: position 27,240 of record NZ_BMHV01000008.1, on the reverse strand, counting down.
CTTAAAATCGCACAAGCCGGTGCCATCCGATTGGCACAAGAACAGGTGATGAATAAGCCTGTTCTATCGTCATGGCAAATGCTGCTGGATTATTGCCGGGCTTCTATGGCCTATCACGGGGTGGAACAGTTTCGCCTGCTGTATCTTAATCGCAAAAACGTGCTGATTGCCGACGAATTGCAACAACGCGGCACCATTGACCATACCCCCGTCTACCCCCGTGAAGTCATAAAACGCGCTCTGGAGCTGGAGGCCTCCGCCCTCATCATGGTGCATAACCATCCCAGCGGGGATACATCTCCCTCCCCTGCCGATATCGACATGACCAAACGTATTAAATCCATTGCCCGACCTTTAAATATCGAAATCCACGACCATGTCATCGTCAGTCGAAAAGGGTATTACAGTTTCAAAAGTACAGGTCTGCTTTAAAAAGGAAAAGCCATGATGGATTCACTTGAAAAATTGATTGCCGCTGTTGTTTTATCTCAAAACACGCTGGACTCAGATCTCTTTATTTCGTTGTTTGACCCCACTTTGCGCGACAGTGTTGATCCTGAGAAAATTCGGGATTTTCAACAGGATCTGCAACAGGCATTTGGTCAGATGCAAGCCCCCGTCCCCTTGGCAAGCCTGTCAAAAAACGGCGCTCCGTGGCACTTATACACCGTGCGTTTCAGCGCCTCTCAAAGCGATTTTCTTTTGAGTATTCTTTTAAAAGATGCCTCCCCTTCCCCACAGGCCTTGGCCATTCACATCTCATAAATCAGGATTTCTCCTTGATTTCGATGCTCTCCCCCGTCATAGGTCTTGGAACAGATTAGAAAAGGATCAAATTTATGGAAAACAACTTTGGAAAACTAGGTGCCAACCAGATCGAAGCCTTGCAAAAAGCTCAACCTATTGTCGATGCTATCCTCAAAGCCCAAGATGACGGTGATTACGACACCTTTTGCAGCTATTTCGAAGGCGCCCTAAAGCAGAACATCACCAAAGACGACTTCCATAAAAACCAGCAAAACATCGAAAATTCAATGGGTAAAGTGATTAAAACCCACTTTGTCACATCATTGAAACGCGCAGGCTTGGTTGGTCTGGTCTATAAATGTAAATTCAGCAAAAGCGACGATGATTTTATGGTCACGATTACATTCAACGATAACTCAGACCCGCTTATGGCAACGGGCATTTGGATTAGCTAAAATTGTTAAACAGCAATTGTTATCTTGCAAACGTAAACACACTCTCTTATAAGTTGTTTTTTTGTTTAAGAGGTAGGTAACAATGAAGAAAGCTCTATTAGCCTTGGGAATCACGTCTTTTTTAACAGCATGCGCATCCCAACCTGATAAGATCAACACCGCTTATGTATCTGACATTCAATACAGAAATTATGACTGTGATCAATTGACAGAGGAAAGCAGGCGAATTTCTTACCGTGTCAATGAATTGTATGGAAATTTAAAAAATAAAGCCGATGCAGACACAGCCCAAATGGGTATCGGCCTTGTATTGTTCTGGCCCACACTATTTTTGCTGGAAGGCGGAGATGGCCCCGAGGCACAAGAGTATGCGCGCCTAAAAGGTGAACAAGAAGCAATTCAGAAAGTTGCTATTAAAAAGAAATGTTCAATCGATTTTACTCCATTAGACCCCAAAAGTGCTCAAGCTAAAAAAGAAGACGTAACGGGAACTGCTAAAAACTAAAATCACTTTATACATATTCTAGTGGTAACTCAGTGGTGCATTTTAGTTTTTCCATCGCGAAAGACGAAGAAACATCACTGAGTTGAACCTGTTCGATCAAACGCTTATAAACCCGGTCATAGGCCTGAATGTCGGGTACAACGACCTTCAGCAAATAATCTACATCACCGCTCATCCGATAAAATTCAACCACTTCATCAATGGAGGCTACAGCTTCGGAAAAAGCCTTAAACCATTCAAGGTCGTGTCGGGCGGTTTTTATCGTCACAAAAACCGTTGTCTTCAGATTTAACTGCGTTTCTTCCAACAAGGCAACCTGCCCTTTGATCACCCCCTGTTTTTCCAGATTTTGTATCCGGCGCCAACACGGTGTGGTGGATAGATTGACCTTTTCAGCCACCTCGCCAATCGATAACGAGGCATCTTTTTGCAACAGGCGTAATATTTTTTTATCTACGGCATCCATGAGGATAATTTTCTTTCAATTTACCAAATTCAGAAAAATCATATCATAGGAGAAATGGAATCCCAGAATCTTTCATTTCCCCTTTTTGACAGATTCCTTTCCCAACAAGAAAAACACAACTGGTATTTCCACTTTTTTCTTTTATTTTTCAATGAACTACAATCAGGTTTTCGCCCCTTGACAGAGAGGGTGCGCATATATATGTTGCGTTGCACTTCGGCTAATGAGTCGAGAAGTGGGGGAAGGCTTGTCTCTTGCGCGTTTTTCTTCTCTGTCTAATGGGAGACTTGAATGAGCGACGACGACAAAAAACTTTCCGAACTGGACCAGTTCGAAACCCGATTGAACGCAGCGCGTGGTAATTCCAAGGCGCCGCGCGGTTTGAAGGCAGCGACCAACGAACCGCCCAAGGGTTTAGGACTAGCCTTGCGTTGCGGTGCAGACCTTGTTTCTGGTTTGGCCGTTGGCGTTGGGATCGGTTATGCGCTGGACACCTATGTGTTCGATACAAAACCGTGGCTAATGGTCTTGTTTTTCTTCTTGGGCGCTGCCGCCGGAATTATGAACGTTTTTCGCACCGTTCAGAGTCTTGATATTGCCGTTGGCTATAAAGAAGATTTTGAAAAGCGCGAAAAGGACGACAATTTAAGGGATTAGCCCAATAGGGCAAAGATGAGGGCACTGTGTCGAACAATCCGCTACATCAGTTTCAAATCAACACCATCGTACCTGTAGAGTTCGCTGGTATTGACGCTTCTTTCACAAACTCCGCCGTTGCAATGGTTGCCACTGTTGCTGTGGTCAGCATTTTCTTGATCATGGGCATGGGCAGTCGCGCACTTGTACCGGGTCGCTGGCAGTCAATGGCTGAGCTGAGCTACTCCTTCGTAGCGGACATGGTCCGGGATAATGTCGGCAATGAAGGCCGCAAATATTTCCCGATCATCTTCTCACTGTTTATGTTCATTCTGTTTGGTAACTTCCTTGGTCTGTTGCCCTACAGCTTCACATTTACAAGTCATGTTGCCGTGACCTTTACCTTGGCGATGGCCGTTTTCATCGGTGTCACGCTGATCGGTATCGCGCGCCACGGCCTGCACTTCTTTACATTCTTCGTACCCGGTGGCGTTCCAGCTGTTATGTTGCCGCTGTTGGTGCCGATTGAAATCATTTCCTACCTGTCCCGTCCGGTTTCCCTGTCCATTCGTTTGTTTGCCAACATGACCGCTGGTCACACAATGATGAAAGTATTCGCTGCCTTCATCGTGCCGCTTGGCTTCCTCGGTGGGTGGGCGCCTTTCGCCGTTGACGTTGCCCTGACAGGTTTTGAGTTTTTGGTGGCGTTCCTGCAAGCCTACGTCTTTGCCGTACTGACTTGCATCTACTTGAACGACTCCATTCACCTGCACTAAGCCTAAGCAACTTGGTACAGGACCTTCGCAGACTTTAAGGGTTTGTTGACTTCAGGTGATGTCGAAGCTCGAACCCTTTAAAGTTTCACTTTTTTACTTTTCTTATAGGACTTAGATCTATGGAACTCGCTGCTGCTAAAATGATCGGTGCTGGTCTGGCTGTAATCGGCCTGTCTGGTGTTGGTGCTGGTATTGGTAACATCTTCTCTTCTCTGATCGGCTCTGTTGCGCGCAACCCTGCTGCCCGTTCACAAGTATTCGGCCTGGCTATGCTTGGCTTCGCACTTGTTGAAGCAGTTGCTTTGTACGCACTGCTCATCTCTTTCCTTATCCTCTTCACCTAAGAGTCGATAATCGAAGTTTCATAGGTCACTGAATTCTCGGTGACCTTTCGAACTTTTTTTGGAAGGAGCGCAATATGCCACAGTTAGATGTGACCACATTTGCCCCGCAAATCGTATGGCTCGTGATCACCTTCTTGGCGATGTATTTCATCATGGCCAAGGTGGCGCTGCCGCGCATTGCCGAGGTACTCGACGAGCGTCAAACACGCATCGACGACAACCTTGCAAAGGCTGCCGCTTTAAAAGTTGAAGCGGAACAAGCTGCTGCTGCTTATGAACAGTCTCTGGCAGAGGCTCGCTCGAAAGCTCAGGACGAAGTAAAAGTCGTGATCGATCAAGCGAACGCTGCTCAGGCCAAAGCTCAGGAAGAGCTGGCGGCCAAGCTGGACAAAAAGCTGGCAGAAGCTGAAGCCCGCATCGCGGACGCAAAAGACAAGGCGCTTGCAAACATCACAGAAGTATCCGCAGATGTCGCTAAGGCAACTGTTGAAAAACTGTCCGGTGTTTCCGTAGACGACGCAGCGGTTAACGCCGCTGTTGCCAAAGCAATGGAGCAAAACTGATGATTAGTGTTGCACACGCTGCCTCTGGTGCAGCTGAACACGCTGACGGCGGTATGCTTCACGATCCCACGTTCTGGGTTGCACTGGCATTCGTCGTTTTGATGGTCTTTGCAGCCAAACCAGTAGGTCGTATACTGGCCACGGCTCTGGACGATCGCGCCGATACGATTAAAGCACAGCTGGACGAAGCCGAAAAACTTCGTGAAGAAGCTCAGAAACTTCTGGCTTCTTACAAACGCAAGCAACAGGAAGCGGAAGAAGAAGCCGCAAAAATCCTGCAGCGTGCAAAAGACGAAGCGGCTCGACTGGAAGCTAAGTCGAAAACCGATCTGGAAAACGCCCTGAAGCGTCGCGAAGCCGCTGCTGAAGCTCGTATTGCACAAGCTGAAGCCTCTGCTATCGCTGAAATTCAGGATCTGGCAACACGTGTTGCAATCTCCGCTGCCGAACAACTGCTCGCAGAAGGGATTTCCGCACAGAAAGCCAATGCCATGATCGATGCTGCTATTGCCGAGTTGCCTTCGCAATTGAGCAACTAAGCATAGCCTTCATCGGCTAATCGCATCTTAAAAAAGAGTCTCCTGATTTATGGAGGCTTATACATTAAGAGGCACGAACATTCTTATGTGTTCGTGCCTCTTTTATTGTCATCAAGGTGTTGCAACACCCTGATGACGGAGTTGGAAGCAGTTGCAGCCACTGGCGGCGTGAACAGTAACGTTCGGAAAAAAGCATAACCCTTTCAACTCCTTTGAGGCTTAGTCGAACCGTTGATGGAGCTTAACGCTCGTGTATAAGAGAGACGAAGCCTATGACTTATACTACCTGTTTTGTCGGCATAAATAAAATTGATGCCTTTGTGCTTGCCGATCTACCTGAACTGGGGCAATTGGATAAAGGGCAAATCGCAAAGCTCGCAGGTGTGGCACCGCTTAATCGTGATGGCGGCACTATGCGAGGCAGAAGGATGATCTCGGGTGGGCGAATGCCGGTCCATAATGCGTTGTATCTGGCAACTCTGCCAGCTGTTCGTTTCAACCCGAAAATGAAAGAGTTTTATAACCGCTTAAGACAACAAGGAAAGCCGGGAAAGGTGGCTCTGATAGCTGTCGCCCGAAAGATGCTTTGCATCATGAAGCCAGAATGCGGGATTGTTATAGCAACGGTGCTTAACTGCAAACACCGTTGCTTTTTTTCCAATAAACGATCTTACTTCTGATATTTTTCGACAAACTGGTCGTAAGCTTCCAATGTTTGCGCGCCATAGATCATGGACGGGCCGCCGCCCATATAAACTGCCATCCCAACAGTTTCCGCCACTTCATCGCGGGTCGCCCCATGACGTAAGGCAGCCTTGACATGAAACGCAATACAACCGTCACAGCGCGTGGTAATCGCAATCGCAATCGCCAGCAATTCTTTGGTTTTCGGGTCGAGAACGCTATCGGCGCTGGCTTTTTCAGCCAGTTGTGTGAATGCGTTCATCGTATCCGGAATCGCTGTACGCAACGTTTTAATCGCGCCTGTCAAATCCTTGGCGATATCGGGATAATTTTTACCCATGATCTATAACTCCATCCGTTTTTAATTTTAGATAGTACTAATATTATGATTATTTGAGAAAATCAACGACAAGATCGTTATCGCAAAGAAATCGCGGCTTCCGATTCATAGATTCGACCCCCGTTTTCATCAGCCCGAACCAGCTTGATATAACCGTAATAGGTTCCTTCCTCCCAATAAAGGGCGGGACGGCGCACCCCGGCATGCAAGGTACGATAGGACTGGTCCTTTTCGATGACATTACTGTAATTCAGGATTTCGGCCCCCCCCGGTCCCTTGATCACATACGTCAGACGGTCACCCTTTTTCACATGCAGGAAGCGTCCCCATAAAAACAATCGTGGAGAACGTACAGACAGGGTTTCATCATCATAAAGCCCTTCGACCAATCCATCATATTTCGGTTGCGATGCAGAAAACCCCATATCAAATATTTCAACCGAACGATAGGGCAGCGCATCCATCACACTTTTTGACCAGAGAGCCTCATCGCCTGCCCGACAGGCATCTTTGCGCGCAATCCCGACGAATGGATCAACAATCGCGCCACGGCGCTTTCCCGATTTAGGATCGGCGTATTCGACTTTAAAATGGAGGTGTGGAAACATCGCACGGCCCGAATTTCCGACAAAACCAAGGATATCACCTTGTTTCACCCCATCGCCTTTTTTCACCCGCACGCTATTTTTGCGCAGATGGCAATATTGGGTAAACCAGCCCTCGCCATGATCAATGCGAACCCCGTTTCCGCATTCTTTATTTGCGATTTGTTCTTTTGGTAATTTACGAAAATCAATGTCTTTCATACGGTCACGAATACCAACGACCACACCATCCAGCGCGGAACGGACAAGGACACCGCCTTGCATGTCGCGAAAGTTACGGATCATAAAATCCGTGCCCTTGTGCCCGTTATAGGTCTGTTCCCCACAGGCATAATCCTTGGCTGTTTCATCACGGGCATGATCCACGTAATTGGCAATCCAGCAATTCCAGCCGATTTCGCATTCCACCGGTAGTATCATCTTGGCAGGCGGCTTGATTTCTCCCGCATAAAGCGGGCCGATCAAGAACAAAAACGTGCTGAGGAATATGTAAATTTTTCTGACTGGCATGATGGTTCGCATTATGAAACATTCTTTTCATTGAAGAAAAGGGGGAATTTTCACTTTAGGGCTTTTTTAGTTCCGTATATAGTGCAGCGCACAAGTTATAAATCAAATATAGGGAATGGAAACCATGGAAGAGCTTTACGGCTACTCATACGATGAAATCGATGTCGGCATGACCGATATTTTCTCTAAAACAGTTACAGAAGCCGATATTATGGCTTATGCAGGGGTTTCCGGCGATACCAACCCGGTGCATCTGAACGAAGAATTTGCTGCACAAACCATGTTCAAGACCCGAATCGCACATGGTATGCTCAGTTCCGGCTTTATCTCAGCCGTCTTTGGCACAAAACTGCCCGGCCCGGGCTGTATTTACATCGCACAAAACCTGAAATTCAAGGCCCCTGTCAAAATTGGCGATACGGTCGTTGCCCGCGTCACCGCCCTTGAAAAAGACGATGCCAAGAAAATGATCAAATTCGAAACCGTCTGTACCGTTGGAGACACCGCCGTAATCACAGGCGATGCCACTATTTTGATCCCGGATCGCGGTTAATCGGTCGGTTTGATGAAATTTCGTTTTTCATTTTTGGTCGGGGCCTGTTTCACGCTTATCGCGTGCGACGGCCCCACCGCAGCCGAAAACCAGACGGTAAACCCGTGGGTCAAAGCTGCACAAAACGGTGTGGAATTTCGCGGTATAGGCAACGAACCACCGTGGATTGTCGAACTTTCTGCCGGTAAAATGGTCTTGCTCACAGGGTATGACAAAAACCGCACAGAACAGCCCTATGTGGTCAATGGCCTGTCTTATTACACACAGGATTATACCATCACCAAAGGCCTTGGCCCCTGCCATGACAGTATGAGTGGCGAAGAATTTAAATTCAGCGTGACCATTCAGTCCGAGCATGAAACGTTAAAAGGCTGCGGACGCGATTTGCGTTAACCTTTGCTGCGAAGCGGGCTATTGCGCCGCCCTTTGCCGCTGTGCGTTGTCATAAACTTTTGCGTTTTGTGTTTTCGCCCGGTGCGTACACCTTCCCCGCCTTTATTGCCAGTGCCTTTCGGCTGCCAACTGGGGACAAGGTGTTTTTTGCCGTTTCCGATCAAATCAGCACGCCCCATATTTTTCAAAGCTTCGCGCAACAGGGGCCAATTTTCCGCATCATGGTAGCGCAAGAACGCCTTATGCAAGCGCCGTTGCTTCAACCCTTTGGCGGTATAAACCCGTTCGCCCCCTTCCCGGCGCACCGGTTTCATGGGGTTGCGTTCAGAATAATACATCGCTGTTGATAACGACATCGGTGTCGGTGTAAAGGCCTGTACCTGATCGGCGCGATATCCATTGCGCTTCAACCACAAGGCCAAATGCATCATATCTTCATCTGAACAACCGGGATGAGCCGCGATAAAGTAAGGGATAAGATACAATTCTTTCCCTGCCTTTTTCGCTGCCATATCAAACATTTGTTTGAATTTATCATAAGACCCGATCCCCGGTTTCATCATTTTGGACAACGGGGCATCTTCGGTATGTTCCGGTGCAATTTTCAGATAGCCGCCGACATGATGGGTGACCAGTTCCTTGACATAGGATGGGCTTTTCACCGCCAAATCGTAACGTAAACCCGATTGGATGGAGATTTTTTTCACCCCGCGCAAATCCCGCGCTTTTCGATAAAGTTCCGTCAGACTGTCATGGTTGGTATTCAGGTTTTTACAGATACTGGGATACACACAGGATAAGCGACGACAGCTTGCCTGAATATCATCATCTTTACAGGCCAAACGATACATATTGGCCGTCGGGCCGCCCAGATCGGAAACCTGTCCCTTAAAATCGGGCATCTTATCGCGCATATCCTCAATTTCTTGCAAAATCGATTCATGGCTGCGGTTTTGAACAATACGGCCCTCGTGTTCGGTAATGGAACAGAACGAACAGCCGCCGAAACAGCCGCGCATAATATTGACGGAAAATTTGATCATCTCCCACGCCGGAATACGCGCGTCCCCATACACAGGGTGCGGACTGCGGGCATAGGGTTGGCCAAAGACCCAATCCATTTCCTTGGTGCTTAAAGGCAAAGGCGGCGGCGTAATCCAGACATCACGTTCGCCATGTGCCTGTACAATCGGACGCGCATTATTGGGATTGCTTTCCACATGCAACACGCGCGAGGCTTGGGCATAAACTTCCTGATCGTCACGCACCGTTTCAAAAGACGGGATGCGCACAACGATTTTTTCATTTTCATGCTTATCACGCGGGGCCGTGTCATCGATGGACGTCATATCGATTTCCTGCCAGTCCGCCATCATGGATGCATCGCGCATCAAGGCACAACCGCGCACATCGAACATGGTTTTCGGATCATCCCCTTTGGCGATACGATGGGCAACCTCGATCAAGGCGCGTTCCGCATTCCCATACAACAGAATATCCGCTTTGCTATCGACCAGAACAGACCGACGGACCTTGTCCGACCAGTAATCAAAATGGGCAATACGGCGCAAAGATGCCTCAATCCCGCCAATCACAATTGGCACTTTTTTATAAGCTTCACGTACCCGTTGGGAATAGACGATCACCGCCCGGTCCGGGCGTTTGCCCCCTTCATCGTTCGGGGTATAACTGTCATTGGAACGGATACGACGATCTGCCGTATAACGGTTGACCAGACTGTCCATATTCCCTGCCGTAATCCCGAAAAACAGATTTGGCTTCCCCAAGACCTTGAACGGGTCCGGTCCCTGCCAGTCGGGCTGGGCGATAATACCAACGCGAAAGCCCTGTGCCTCCAACGTGCGACCAATGACCGCCATGCCAAAACTGGGATGATCGATATAGGCATCCCCGGTCACCAGAATAATGTCGCAACTGTCCCAGCCCAAAAGATCCATTTCTTCGCGCGACATCGGCAAAAACGGGGCCGTACCAAAACGGTGCGCCCAGTATTTGCGATAGCTCATCAGCTCTTTTGGTGTTTCACGAACAGGTGTATCGGGCATGGTTCAAACGCTTTTGTTCACAGGTAAGGGAATTCGCAGTCTTCTAACGCGAATGGTTCCAGACTTCCAGATAAATCCGACTAATCCCCTCGGTTTTCAAGAGGGGGGTGTTAAAAAAGTCTCACGCGCCGCGCATATTTCCCCATGCAAGCACATGAAGCTGCGGCAAAACACAGGCTGATTGCCAACGATCACTGGCAACTTTTTCCGCCAACCAGCGCAGACGATCCAGTACACCGGGGATATCGGCAGGCGCATTGCTATCGACCATATGATTTCCGGCTTGCAGATAAAGCGGTAATTGCGGATAACGGTTTTGCACCTTTTGGGCAAAGGCATAATCGGCATCGTCAAAGATCACAACCTTCATGCTTGCCTGCTTATATGGCTCGACAAGATCGACACAGGCGTCCAGAACATCCCAATCGGTTTTTACCCCGGCTGATGGACCTTTCGGGCTGAGCGTCAATTGATCCAGTTTTTTAAACCAGTCTCGCGCCAGACTGCCCTGAGTTTCCAACGCAAATTGATATCCCTTGGAATGGCCCAGATCGATCAGGTCTTCCAACGGTTGCATGGCCGGATTGCCACCGGACAAGGTCACATGCATCGGCGTTTGATCGCTCAAACGTTCAATTTCCGCCATGACCTCTTCGGTTGTCATTCTCTGCCATTGATCACTATGTTTGGGATCAACCGCATACATGGTATCACACCAACTGCACCGATAATCACATCCACCTGTGCGTACAAACAGGGTCGGGCGTCCCATCATGGCCCCTTCGCCCTGAATGGTCGGGCCGAAAATTTCACAGATATTCAGCTTTTTGCTCATGGTCGGTACTCCGCCCATGTTTTTGGTGTTTCACTGATGCGTACGGCGACAACTTCCGACCAGCGCGCATGCGACCAGTCATAAAGGTGTTTCGCCATCAATTCTGCGGTCGTGTTATTTTCCCCCAGAACATCGTTCAAATGGCGATGATCCAGTTCGTCATCAATATAATTCTTCAAATCGGAAAGTTCACGATAATCGCGCACAAACCCCACACTGTTTAATGTGTCCGATTGCAAAACAACTTCGCAAATATAATTATGCCCATGCAGACGCGAACAGGGATGATCCGCTGCCAAACCATGTAATTGGTGGGAGGCGGAAAAATGGAATTGTTTGGAAATGGTAAACATGATTTTTACGCCTTGTTTGCCTGATAGTCTGCACGTGCCTTGATCCAAAAATCGGGATCGGCGTATTCGGTTGGGTCTTCGACACCCGCAAGATGGAAGGCTTCGCGCCGTTCCACGCAGGTACCGCACCGCCCGCAATGTACCTCGCCCCCTTTATAACAGGACCATGTATCTTCATAAGGTACATTCAGTTTAACGCCCTCGCTGACAATCGCCTCCTTTGGAATATGCACGAACGGGGCATAAAGCTGCACGTTGGCATACCCATCCAGGGCTTGTGCCTGCATGGCATTGAAACTGTCGATAAAACCGGGGCGGCAATCGGGATAGATAAAATGATCCCCGCCATGAACGGCTGTTGCAACACAATCACAATTTTGTGCCGCCGCAGCGCCAAAGGCAATCGTCAACATAATGGCATTCCGGTTGGGAACAACGGTACTGCGCATGGTTTCTTCGGCATAATGACCGTCAGGGACAGCCACATCATCGGTTAAGGCAGACCCTGTTAACAAGGCCCCGATGGTGGTGATATCGACGATATCGTGGGCAACACCCAGTTTTTGCGCACACAAGGCGGCATAGGCGGTTTCTTTCTTATGGCGTTGACCATAATCGAAAGAGATCAGACGTTTCAGGTCACTTTCTGCTGCCATTTTATAGGCAAGCGTGACGGAATCGAGACCGCCTGAACAAATCACAATTGATTTCATTTCAGTTATCCTTGTTTTCTCCGGGTAGGCTGCGACCGGGATGAGCACCATTGCTCACGCGAAATGAGGGCGTTTTATTTCATACTCCACACGGGATTTCAAGGAAGGATATGGATAACGTATTTTACGAAATATCTGTTGAATTGCCCTTCAAAGCAGATAGATTCATAAGAGATTGTTTTCGCGCACAAATATTCGAGGTCGGACCATGTCGCAATTTGCTTACCATATCCGCCCCGGCGGTGATCACCAGCCGATCAAGCTTGAGAACCTGACAAGCGCGCCTCTACAGGATGGATTCCTTTGGGTCAATCTGGACCCGCAAGATGAAGCCTGTCCCTATCTTCTCAAGAAACTCGTTGAAATTGACAGTGCGACATCCGAGGCCCTGTTCAACAACAGCTTACGCCCGCGACTGGAACTCAACGAAGACGACATTTATCTTTCTGTGCGCGGTGTCAATTTGCGCGAAACAGATTGCCCCGAAGATATGGTGAATTTACGCATTCTCGTCACCCCGCACGCCCTTTTGACCTTTCACACCCGCGATTTGGTATCGGTGGCGACTTTAAAAAGCCAAATTGATAAAAAACAAACCTTTTCAAGCCAAAGCAGCCTTCTCGCCCGCCTGATTTCCCTGATGATTGAATTAATCGGTAATGAAATCGAAGATATCGCGGATCTTGTCACAAAAATGGAAGAACAATCCCTCAGTGATAACCTGGATGGATTACAGGATGATTTATCTCCGGTTCGGCGCAGTTTACTGGGGTTTCAAAAACATCTGCAACCTCAGGCCAATATCCTGCATCGCCTGTGCGAGGCGGACAGCAAGTGGGTAAAAAAACGCGAACGCACCCTACTTAAAAACATGGCCGAAAAGCTCAGTACCCAAGTCGGTGAACTGGACCATTTGCGCCAACGCACCACCGTCTTACAAGAAGAGATTAAAAGCGCACAAACAGAAAAAATGAACAACACCATGTATCGGTTGACCATTGTCGCGACCCTGATGTTGCCCCTCAGCCTGTTTGCCGGCCTGATGGGAGCCAATGTCGGTGGCATACCGTTTGCCGAAAACCCCTATGGGTTCTTCATTCTATGCCTGATTTCATTGGGGATCGGCCTTGGCGTCTATCTTGGTCTTAAGAAATTGAAGTGGATTTAAAATGTTTGAGCTGATCGAACAATTATCCGGCAACCAAATCATGGCATCCCTCATCTTCATGGCGGCGATGCTGGCGGTGCGTTTTATATCCAACAGTTGGCTGAACAGCCGTTCGAAAATGGAGGTCGAAGATCGACGAAGGATCAAATCCAATATTAAAAATGGCTTGTTCCTTGTTGTCTTGATCGCGCTGATTTTCATCTGGGCCCCGGCCTTGCGCACCTTTGCCTTGTCCTTAACCGCCTTTGCCGTTGCCATTATTTTGGCCACCAAAGAACTGATCCTGTGTATCAGCGGCTATATCCTGAAATCGACCAGCGGCTTAATCCGGGTCGGTGACTGGATCGAAATCGGCGATTTACGCGGGGAAGTCGTCGATCAAAACATTATGACCACATCCTTGGAAGAATTAGGCCACGGTCATAAAAAATATGAATATAGTGGACGTACCGTTTTGGTACCCAACAGCTTGTTTTTATCCACGACCGTCAAGAATGAACGGTTCAACAAGCGTTATACCTATCATAACTTCAACATTGTTCTGCATCCTGAAATCCCCCTCGGCCCGATCCGGGATAAATTATTGGGCATCCTGACAGAGGAAACAGAACAATATGCTGAAGTTGCCAAACGATACAAAGCCCTGATTGAAAAGCGTGCCGATATTCCGCTTTCCGATGCCTTTATCGACAGCCGTATCAGTTTTTTGGACGACACCCACGTCCGATTAACGTTTATCTGTTTTGTCCCGGTGGCCGAAGCAAGCCGCATTGAAAATAAAATAAAAACAATGGCCAGTGCCGAAATTGCCGACTGGTATGCCCGAAAGGCAGGTTAAACGATGCATATGGACCCCGCCCTTCCCCTCTTTTTAACGATCCTGCTTTTTCTGCTGGGGATATCGTTGGTTGGGGTCTTGAGTAAACAACCTGTGATTATTGCCTATCTCATCACAGGCATTACCATCGGTCCCGCAGGGTTTGCCTTAATCAGCGACCCGGACATGCTGGCGCGTATGGGGGCCGTGGGTGTTGTTCTTTTGCTTTTTTTCATCGGGATGGAAGTTTCCCCGACCAAAATTAAATCCAACCTCTGGCTGGCAGGTTTGGGAACGTTTGTTCAAATCTCCCTCACCGTTTTAATAATTGTCGGGATCGGCAAACTGTTCGGTTGGCCCTTAAACCGCAGCATCCTGCTGGGCTTTGTTGTGGCCCTCAGCAGTACGGCTGTCATCCTGAAATTGTTGGAAGATTGGGGCGAGTTGCAATCCAAAACCGGGCAGGATGTTCTGGCGATTTTGCTGGCACAGGATATCGCCGTTGTCCCGATGGTTCTGATTATCGGATACCTTGCCGGAACAAGCGAGGGCGGCAACAGTCATTTGTTGCTGCAAGGAACCGGGGCAATTTTACTGGTCTGTTTTGCCATCTATATTGTAACGCGCAAGAAAATCAACCTGCCCTTTGGGGATTTAATCCGGCGCAATCACGAACTTCAGGTGCTTAGTGCCCTGTTCATCTGTTTTGGATTAGCCCTTATTTCCGGCTTATTCGACCTGTCCACGGCCTTGGGTGCCTTCGTGGGCGGCATGTTGATCCATGCCACACGCGATACAAACTGGGTGGAACGCAGCCTGATGGGGTTCAAGGTGATTTTTATCGCCCTCTTTTTCGTATCCATCGGTTTGCTGGTTGATCTCACCTTCTTTCTGGACAACGCCGGAACGGTCTTGGGTTTGGCTTTCCTCGCCCTTTTGCTCAATACCGTCTTAAACACCTTGATCCTGAAATTATTCAAACGCAGTTGGGAAGAAAGCCTTTATGGCGGAGCGTTGCTGGCACAAATCGGGGAATTCAGTTTCGTTTTAGGAGAGCTTGGCTTTAAAAGTGGCGTGATTACGTCTTATGGTCATCAACTGATTACGTTGATCATCGCCTGTACCCTGCTGGTCAGCCCGGGCTGGATTATTTTATGTAAAAAGTTCTGCACAAAACACCTGACGCCCCTGGATGAACGTCAGGCTTTAATCGAACGTGAACGTCAATACGCCGCCCAAAATGCAGAAGAGGGAGAAAATCTTCCCCCTCCTCCTGTCTCAACTAACGAGACAAAATATTGAAATGATCTGCGTTCAGGGCTGACAATTCAATCTCTTCACTGGCAACGGGATGACGCAGATCGTAGACACCGTTCATCAAACGTTTGCGCATCTTCGTTCCATCGGAATGTTCCGGGATCATCACCAAAACATCACTGCATTCGTCATACCCGTTTTGTCTTAAAAGATGTGTCATCGCATCATTGTCAAACTGCACCTCTGCCCCAATTTGTGTGGCACCCGATTGCAGGGCTTCGATCTCCGCCCAATTCAACAGGCTTTCCCCGATCCCCTGCATACGCAGTCGTGGATGAACACACAAGGCATTGATGGTTGCCGTTTTCATATTGGGCGTAAAGACCGTCAATACATAACCAATCGGTTGGTCGTTCAGCTTCGCCACAATACAATGGGCAATCTGAGACAGGAAATATCGTTTCAATAACTTGCGGTAGGCTTTTTTCTTGCCAAAGCACAAGTCTTCCAGCAACAGTAAATCTGCCAAATCATCAGTTGTTGCATTTTGATACTGGATATGAACGATCTTGTTCATTTCTTTCTTTCCTTATAGAACATATTTAGTGACGGCATCTTGATCGGAACGAATGGATATCTGCTGCGTTTCCGTTTTAGGCAAACCTGCCGGATCATCAGACAGACCACCGATATTCAAGGCCTGTTTCAGGGTGACATTTTCCGCTTCCAGCCGGTCCAGACGCTTCAAGATATCAAAGACGCTAAAGGACAGGCTGTTGAATTCATGTGACAGATGCGCCAATTGGCTTTGCAGCACACGGACTTCGCTGTTTTGGGTTTCTGTGCGACGAAAACAAACCAAAGTCGCCGCCAGACTTTGTACATTGAACCGACCGGTCCCAATGGCACCGCGTTCTTGCAACAGGGGATGAATTTCTTCATCCGCCCAAACGTTGCGAAGGGCAATCGGCAACATACTGAAAATTTCGGTATCGCTGAGACCAACACACAAGCGCGTCCACATAGACAAATCAGCGTAACTTTGCCCTGCTTTGAATTTAGGATTGCTGCGAATGCAATCGCTAAGGGCTTGTGTAAATTTATTCGTTTTCACAATCGATGACATTTCGACACCTGTTGATTTGTGGGCGTGAACGGCGAATTTTTACGCCGTTCACTCTTCACAAAGGTTGCCGTAAACCGATATTAGTTTTCGACAACCAGTTTGCCTTCACTGATAATCACAGTGGAAGCTTCGTTGACTGAAATCGGCTCTTGCTCAGAACCGGATAATTGGACGCTGCATGCATCACAAAAACCTTGCAGTTCTGATTTTGCCTCGACCGGCACTTCCATATCACCATCAACAATGATGGTGTAGGACATGTCGTCTTCGTTGATTAAATCTGCTGCATGTGCATGAACAGCCCCAAAGATCATTGCAACGCCAAGGGCCAGAACAGATAAACCAGTCTTCATTTTTTTCTCCATTTAACAAGCCCACCAACTGGGCTGTAATCTCATATAGGGCCTGAATTACACATTTGAAAAGAGAATAATATTTATGCTTAAATTCAATTTTTTCGAATTTATAAAAGCTTTATAAACTTCGCTGCAAACGCCATGCATCTGCCCCGTCCCCATAATAAACGGGCAGATCTTCGATCTTGAGGAACCCGAATTTTTGGTAAAGCGCAACTGTGTCCGGGTCGTTTTTGCGCACTTCCAAACGCAAACGCCGATAGCCTTTTTGCGCCACATCAAGCACGACTTTTTCAATCAAGGCGCTGGCCAGACCTTTGCCACGATGGGATGGCAGCACCGCCAGCGAATGAAGCCGGGCCGGTCGATCATTGGGCGGACAAAGACACAAGGCATAGCCCACGACCTGTTCATCCACACAAGCAACGAAGACGGTATTTCTTATCCCGCGTAAATGATAGCGTAACTGGCGGCGCGACAAACGGTCGCTCAAAAAACAGCTTTCTTCAATAGCCTGCAAGGCATCCAGATCGGACAACCAGGCGCGTCGAAATATCGCTTCCATGACCTTAGCGCCCCCGTGTTTCCAGACGGCGCAAGAATTCCGCCATAATTTGCATATATAGTTCGTCCCCTAGATAGGCATCTTCGATCTTATGATCGATATTGGGATTATCGTTCACTTCCATCACGTAAGCCTTGCCATCGGCATACTTCAAATCCACACCGTACAAGCCATCCCCAACCACTTTGGCCGCCTTCAGGGCGGCATCCAATACAGGTTTGGGCACCTCGAAAGTCGGCAAGGTTTCAAAATCCCCGGAAAAATAACGCCGCGATTCGTGATTATAAATTTGCCAATGATTGCGCGCCATATAGTATCGACAGGCAAAGATCGCCCGGCCATTCAAGACACCGATGCGCCAGTCATATTCCGTAAACAGAAATTCCTGCGCCAGCACCAACGCGTTATCCTGAAACAACAATGTCAGCTTTTCACGCAATTGTTCCCGGTTCGTAACCTTGAATACCCCCAACGAAAAAGAGCCTTCCGGCATTTTTAAAATCAACGGATAGGATAATTGGCGTTCAATATCCATCAGTGTTTCGTCACTTTGATCACTGACGACCAGCGTCTTAAGACTCGGCACACCGTTATAATTAAAGGCATCGTGTAAGAACACCTTATTACAACAGCGCAGGATAGAGGCGGAATCGTCCATAACGATCAGGCCTGCAGCCTCTGCCTTATTGACCAAACGATAGGTATGATGATCGATCGCCGTTGCTTCGCGCACGAACAAGGCATCATACTGGTCAATATTTTGCAATTCACAGACCTGCAACGTCTGGGCGTTAATCCCCAGTTTTGCCGCCGCCTTTACAAAACGGGTAATCGCCTGTCTGTTGCTGGGTGGCACCTTTTCTTCCGGGTCGATCAAAATCGCCATGTCCCAACGCAAACGTTTGCCTTTCGCCCCACCGCGCCATACGGTTTGGGTAAAGGCATGCAAGGCCTGTAGAAAATCATCACGTTGATAAGGGCTCAGCACGGATGGTGATTCACGTTTTAAAGTAAAACCCAATTTGCCTTGTTCACGATACAGCGTCACCTTTAAGACCGGGGCCGGAAATTGTTGAAACAGCTTTCCCGCCAAACGCTCAATCCGTTTATCTGCACAGACACCGAAAAAAATAAAATGGTCCTGACGTTCCTTTAAGCTTTCCAGATCAGATACATCATTTTCCGCCAACCAATAGCTCTCGGCTTCCGCATGACGGTTGCGCAATGCATTTATTGTTTTCACACTTGGTAAAACACGATGGCAACGGGCCTCCGCCAACAAAGAACAGTAATATCCTTTGCTGAGATAATTTTCCGTATCACACAGGTTGATAATACGTGTTTTAGGCTCGTTTAATTTCGGATAATCATGCAGATATTTCTCAAAACTAATCAGGGTTGCTGCGGTTTCGAAAGGCCAATCCGCGCTGTCTTCCACAACAATCAATGTTTGCTGCATGAATACGGTTCTCTCATATAAACGAAGATGATCTTCAATTTTCAAAACAAAAAAGGAGGCAAGATGTTGCTTTATGCCTCTTCCACACTTTTGAAAAGCGAATAATATTTGAGTTTAAATTTGAAAAAATCGAATTTAATGGAGGGTTTTATTCTTCTTCCAGACTCGCGACATGATGCAAGCCTTCCAAGGCTTTTTCAAAACGGGTGCTATCATCATTTTCCATAAAGACGGAATAAACGGCACGTGCAAAAACCGGGGCTTTTTCGATCAGTTCCAGACGACCGTCTTCTAAAAAGGGGCGCACCATACGCATGGGCAGGTAGGCAGACCCCCCATTGGTCAGCAAATATTGTAAGGCCAACGGGCCATAATTGGTTGTCACCGGTGCCATATCACGTGCGGGAAATTCGCAGGCATGATCCATTTTATATTCCGGTCCCCAATCAACAAAAATATAATCCTTGTCACTGGGGCCAAAGGCGCGTGTGCTGTCGGAAACCAGCACGAGGCGTTCTTCCATTAATTTTTCAACAACCAAGCCACTGCGATTTTGCGGGGTATAAGTAATGACCAGATCCAACAAGCCATTGACCAATTGCTGCATCAACCATTCTGAAGAACCGACATCGGCCAAAATCGCATAATCCGGCACCGCTTTTTTAATCCACGGCAACCATTTCACCATTAGGCGTTCCCACAAGGTAAACTGAACGCCGACACTTAAGCGCGCTTCAAAGGCGGTTGGCAAGGCAACTTCTTGCCGGGCCTGTTCCCAGGTTTGAACGATTTTTTCCGCAAACGGGCGAAATTGTGCGCCCGCCGGGGTCAATGTCGTGCCGGATTTTGTGCGAATAAACAGGGTTTGTCCCAACAAATCTTCCAACTGTTTAATACGTGTGCTGATCGTTGATTGCGTGACATACAACTGATCGGCAGCTTTGGCAAAATTGCCCAGTTCGATAATTGCCAGAAATGTTTTCGCTAAGGTAATATCCATCCGACGCCCGCGCTCCTACGCTCAGCCCCGTTCGTCAGGCCGCATCCGTTTTGACAGCAGGCAAGACATCCTGTTTTGGTTTTGCGGCGGCTTCCATTTGTGTGATTTTTTGCTGAAGACGTGCGATTTCCTGCTCGGCATATTCCGTGTCTTTTTTGCGGCTGATGGCAATGACGCGCCATTTGGCAACCGACAGCCACGTCAATAACGCCCCAAAGAAAAATCCAAAGGCCAGTGTGCCGAGACTTAGTAAGTAAAGGGGAATATCCTGAGAAAAAGGCAGCGGCCAAAAATCAACTGCAATCGATCCCCGATTGGACACCGCAAAAATAACCACAACTAGTGCAAAGGGTATAAAAAGCAGCCAGGACAGGATTTTCATCACACGTAACTTTCAAAAAACACGAACGCACGCCAACTCCAAGCAAAGACGTCAACGTATTCGCCTGTCATACACTGAGGTACATACGCAAGGAAAGTGAAATCAGCCGTTCAGGCGTTCTCTCAATTTCTTTCCGGTCTTGAAGTATGGGACGGCCTTTTCGCCAACATCCACAGACTCACCGGTGCGTGGGTTACGACCAACGCGTGAGCCACGTGTTTTGACGGAAAATGCGCCGAAACCGCGTAATTCTACCCGGTCACCACTTGCCAACGCAGACGTAATTTCATCGAAAATGGTCGAAACAATTCGTTCCACGTCACGCTGGAAAAGGTGGGGGTTTGCTTCTGCCAAACGCGCAATCAGTTCCGATTTGGTCATTGGCACCTGCTCCTTATTTAAAATCGACCCGACGGTGGGCCTCCAATAGGCTTATTGCTTTTATTAAGGGTGCCAGACGGAAACCAAACCGTCAAGTCTAAGTCCTTCTGGAATCAACGTTTTATCAAAAAAACTTCCGAAAATTCGACTTTGTGTCTCCTGCCAAAAACTTTCTTCACCATATAAAGCGTCAAAAATCTCCAGATCTTTCGCCAGTTTCTTCTGTTCAACCAACCAGCGAATTGCCGTTGCCTCATTGCCAATGTCATCAATCAGACCGACTGTCTTTGCCTGTCGTCCCGTAAAGATACGCCCATCGGCCAAGGTCTTGGCTTTATCAATCGCCAGCCCACGGCGTTCAACCACCATAGCCAAAAACATCTGGTACATATCCATGATCACATTCTGCGTGACCTTTTCGGCTTCGGGTGTTAAATCTTCCATCGGATTCGGCGTGGCCTTCAAGGGCGAACTTTTGATCACAACCGGTTTCACGCCGATCTTATCCATCAGTTCTTTCACATTTGCCGATTGCATCAAAACACCGATGGAACCGGTTAACGTCCCTTCGCGCGCCACGATATGATCACTTGCCAACGCCGTCATATAAGCGGCAGAGGCCGCAACCTCCCCCATCACGGCGACCACGGGTTTCTTTGCGGCCAACGCCCGCAGGTTTTTATAAAGGGCCTCGCCGCCGACAACCGTTCCACCGGGGCTGTTGATGCGTACAATAACCGCCTTTACCTGATCATCACGGGCAAGTTCCGCAATCAGATCATCGCGTTCCACATCGTCACTGATGATGCCTTCCACCCAAAGACGTGCAATATGATCACCATGTGATAACATATCAAAACGTGCCGCCAAGGCTAAAACCACACCACAAAGCGCAAGAATGCCGATCCCCTGCCAAATCCGTAAACGGCGTTTCAGGCGTATCCGGTCCAGCAACCAATCCGAAGAAAATGTCATCAATACCCGCTTTCTCATTCACTCAGGCGTAAACGATCAGAATGTTTTCCATATTTGTGTACTGCCCATCGGCAACAACAACTTTGCGCCGCATATATAAAAGCAAAAACCCCTTCCCGTCAAAGCAGGAAGGGGTTTTTTTGTCTTCTTCAAAAGAAAGAGCTGAGCTTTCCCTTAATGTAAAACAATGTTTACATCAGGTTGGCAATTAGCCTTCTTTCTTTTGTTCCAGAGCGGCACCAAGAATGTCACCCAAAGACGCACCAGAGTCGGAAGAGCCGTATTCAGCCATCGCTTTCTTCTCTTCTTCAACTTCCAGAGCTTTCACAGACAGAGTAACCTTGCGGTTTTTCTTGTCGAACTGTGTCACTTTGGCGTCAACTTTGTCACCGGCATTGAAACGATCGGTGCGTTGATCACCACGATCACGGGCCAGATCACCACGACGGATGTAACCTGTCAGGCCGCCGTCGATTTCGACTTCCAGACCGTTTTCTTCAACACCAACAACTGTACAAGTAACCACTTGGTTTTTCTTGATGTCGCCAGCAGCAGATTCAAACGGATCTTCAGAAAGCTGCTTGATGCCGAGGGAGATACGCTCTTTCTCAACATCAACGTCGAGAACTTTCGCTTTCACAACATCGCCTTTGTTGAAGGAAGCCAGCGCTTCTTCCGGTGTGCCTTCCCATGCCAGATCAGACATGTGAACCATACCGTCAATCTCGCCATTCAAACCAATGAACAGACCGAATTCAGTGATGTTTTTGATTTCGCCTTCAACTTCAGACCCAGCCGGGTTTTCAGCCAGGAACGCATCCCACGGGTTGGACAGGCACTGTTTCAGACCCAAGGAGATACGGCGTTTGACCGGATCCACATCCAGAACCATAACTTCGACTTCTTGAGACGTAGAAACGATTTTGCCCGGGTGAACGTTCTTTTTCGTCCAAGACATTTCAGAAACGTGAACCAGACCTTCAACGCCCGGCTCCAGCTCAACGAATGCACCGTAGTCAGTGATATTGGTAACACGACCGGAGAATTTGCCGTCGATCGGGTATTTCGCGTCCACACCTTCCCACGGATCAGCTTCGAGCTGTTTCATGCCCAAAGAGATACGCTGCGTATCGGAGTTGAAGCGAATAACCTGTACTTTAACAGTTTCACCAATTTGCAGCGCCTCAGACGGGTGCGCAATACGGCGCCAAGCAATGTCGGTAACGTGCAGCAAGCCATCGATACCACCCAAATCGATAAACGCACCGTAATCGGTGATGTTCTTGACAACACCGTCGAGAACCTGACCTTCTTCCAGACCTTTAATGAGGTCGCCGCGCGCTTCCGCACGGGCTTCTTCCAGAACGGCACGACGCGAAACAACGATGTTGCCGCGCTGACGGTCCATTTTCAGGATTTGGAACGGTTGAGCATTGCCCATCAACGGTGTCACATCGCGAACCGGACGGATGTCAACTTGCGAACCCGGCAAGAAGGCAACAGCGCCGTTAAGGTCAACTGTGAAGCCGCCTTTAACGCGACCGAAAATAACGCCGTTAACGCGTTCTTGTGCTTCGAACTGCTTCTCAAGTTTCTTCCATGCTTCTTCACGTTTCGCTTTTTCACGAGACAGAACAACTGTACCGTCTTTGTTTTCATAGCGTTCCACAAAAACGTCAACATTGTCGCCAGAGGACAATTTTTGTGCTTCTTCGCCATAACCAAATTCTTTAAGCGGGATGCGGCCTTCGGATTTCAATCCGACATCGACCATAGCGAAATCGTTTTCTACACGGATGATCGTACCGGTAACGACTTGGCCTTCAAACAGGGCTTCTTCACCGAATGCTTCGTTAAAGAGGTCTTCAAAATTTTCTACAACAGGTGCTGCTTCAGTCATAATATCAATAGTCCTAATAATGTTGTTACATGCCAAACGGTTGATTCCGTTGGTCTGTCACCAGCCATTGCGTCGAAGACGGGTTGGTCGGGCTGCGCGGTGACTGACAGACGACCATCTTCATGGAAAGTGCAAAAAAGCCTCCACCGTCTCCTGTCTTTGGAAACGCTGCAAGCCTGTTTACAGACGTATATTTTAAGTTCGTTCAGAAATGATCGATTTGGCCTGCGCAATAACTTCTTCAATATCCAGATCGGATGTATCCAAAATTACAGCGTCGTCAGCTGCCTTTAACGGTGCGGCAGCTCGTTGGCTATCGCGCGCGTCACGGTCTTTCATATCCTTTAAAACCTGCGCGTATATAGCGTCAAGACCACGATCTTGCAACTCTTTTAGTCGTCTTTGTGCGCGGACCTCGGTTGAGGCGGTGACAAACAGCTTCACATCCGCATGGGGACAAACCACCGTCCCAATATCGCGACCATCCAAAACAGCCCCGTTTTTGCCCGCCGGCGGTTCTGCGGCAAAACGTCGCTGAAAAGCCAAAAGCTCATCTCTAACCGACTGAATTACCGCCACTTTTGAGGCAGCCTGCGCCGCTTCATCATGGCGTAATGCGTCATTTTCAAGGTCTGTCGGCTGCAAATTTTGCGCGGCTGCCAAAGCCAGGTTTTCATCACTCGGATCGCCCTGTTCTTGTAACACCGAAAAACCCGTTGCCCGATATAACAACCCGGTATCCAGATAGGCCAAATTCAAATCCTGTGCGACTCGACGCGCCAACGTGCCTTTACCCGCTGCGGCAGGACCATCAATGGCAACAACAATTGTCATAGTCTATTCTCTCTAAACTCTTTTCAGAAGGGATTTGCGCATGGCTTTTACTCCCATTCGAGACCATTTCCCAAATCCTGGATTTTCATAACGCAACTTACTGGCAAAAAGGTCTGGATGAATATAATTCTTGATCTCTTCAGGCTCTACGCTCTCAAACGATTGGAAGGAATCCATTTTTTCTTCTGAGACATAAAGAAAAGCATTTTGTTTATACCACCAAGCTACATTCTCTACATTCCAGAACCGTGAACGAATGATATCAAAACACTTATATCCATTACGCTTGAATTCAGCTGCCCAATAGCTTGGCCATTGTTCATTGATATGTCCAGCTCCTCCTTGACCTGGAATCGCCGCAGCAAAAAAAACAATCGGTGCAGCCTTACAAAGCTCGTCAACAAACAATGATGCTTTTCCCTCCGGCAAATGTTCCGCAACCTCCAAGCTCATTGACAGATCAAAATGATCTATAACATCGATTGGATTTGACATATCCGTTCGCAAGATCTCTTTAGCCTCAATTGCTAATAGTTCGTCAGGTACAAAAGGTCCGTCAATCCCTTGAATACGCTCAACCCCCTGCTCTTTGAATGTCTTGAGCCACCAAGCTGTTCCACAACCAAAATCGATCACGGACTTTGGTTCAATCAACGTCATCAAATATGGAACTATGGTTTCGCTCGACGGTAAAGCTGTATTTTCTAAATCACCATAAAATGCTTTATCATAATGTGTCATATTACGCCCCTTTCTTTTGAACTTTTGCCCCTAGGCCATTCATCAAGTCATTAAAACCGGGAAAGCTCGTATCAATCGGGGAGGCATCATCAATCCGAACGGGTTGAACTGAAGCCATTCCAAAAACAATAAAAGACATGGCAATGCGGTGATCCAAACGGGATTGGATTTCCCCGCCGCCTTGTGCCGGGGACCCATTGCCATTGACCACCAGATAATCGTCACCTTCTTCTAAATCGACCCCGCAAGCTGCCAGACTTTCCGCAACCACGGCCAAACGGTCACTTTCCTTGACGCGCAATTCTTCCAGACCGTTCATACGCGTTGTTCCCTTGGCAAAGGAAGCAGCAACCGCCAGAACCGGATATTCATCAATCATGCTGGGCGCGCGGCTCGCCGGGACATCCACACCTTGTAACTGGGAATATTCCACCACCAGATCGGCGACTTCTTCCCCCGCTTCAATCCGGCGGTTTTCTTCGCTGATCTTTGCGCCCATTTCTTTTAATGTCGTAAACAGGCCGGTGCGCAGCGGATTCATACCCACGGCTTCCACCGTAATTTTTGAACCGGGTACAAGTAAAGCCGCCACAACAGGGAACGCAGCCGAACTTGGATCCGTTGGCACAACCACATCACGGGCCACCAGTTCCGGCTGCCCTGTCAAGGTAATCACACGTGCGCCATTGTCTTGATGTACAACCTCAACCTCGGCGCCAAAATGAGTCAACATTTTCTCGGTATGGTCCCGGCTGGGATTGGGTTCAATCACCGTGGTTTTTCCCGGTGCATTTAACCCGGCCAACAACACTGCGGATTTCACCTGAGCAGACGCCACCGGTAATTCATATCGGATCGGCATGGGATTACTTGTCCCCTGAATCGCGATTGGCATGCGCCCTTTATCGCGTGAGACAAAATTCACACCAATTGGACGTAAGGGTTTCATCACCCGTTCCATCGGACGTGAACACAAGGACGCATCGCCCGTCATAAAGGTCGTAAACGGTTGCGTTGCCAAAATGCCCATTAATAAACGCGCAGCTGTCCCGGAATTTCCCATATCCAAAACACCGGTCGGTTCGCTAAACCCGCCGACACCACGCCCTTGTACCGTCCAGGTTCCATCCTCTTCGCGTTCCACCTTTGCGCCCAACGCGCGCATGGCAGAGGCCGTACATAAAACGTCTTCGCCTTCCAGCAAGCCACTGACCCGCGTTTCACCGAC
Source organism: Terasakiella brassicae (assembly GCF_014641495.1). Classification (GTDB taxonomy): domain Bacteria; phylum Pseudomonadota; class Alphaproteobacteria; order Rhodospirillales; family Terasakiellaceae; genus Terasakiella; species Terasakiella brassicae. The sequence continues at coordinate 968 of NZ_BMHV01000008.1, read as the reverse complement.
CGCCATTGCCCCAAACATCAGGGCACGATGGGAAATGGATTTATCGCCGGGGACACGAATGGTCCCGTTCAAAGGGGAACTTTGGTTCGAAATGACAGATTTCACGACGTTTTAAGCCTCCGATAGCAGAATTCCCCGGCACTTTCTTACAGTGGCCCAATGAAGTCAATCAAAGATCCATGTAAAAAAATGCAATTTGGCATCACTCTGAACAAGACATTTTGATTTTTTCATTATACAGTTTTTTAGAAACACCATGATAAATGGGGTGGTCAATTTCTCTTATTCGGTGGTTTCGCAGTCTTTAACACCATATAAACTGCGGATCTCCGGCCTTTGTTGAGCGTTGCGAAGGGAGGGTAACATATGAAACCTGAATGGGGCTCTAAACACGAATGCCCGGGATGCGGCGCGCATTTTTACGATATGCGCAAACCGGATGCAGCTTGCCCAAAATGCAGCACCCCGATTAATGACAAAGCTGCTTTAATGGCAAAAAAAGGCGCGGTCGAAAAAGCCCCGCCCCCGAAAATCAAGCGCAATGATCCCGACGATCTTGACGATTTCGACGATGTTGATGACGACGACGATCTCGCTATAGGCGACGATGACGACGACTTCATCGAAGACACCGATGATCTGGTCGGAAACGATGAGTCTGATATGTCGGAAATCATGGAACATATTGACGAGGATACGATAGACGAAAACATCTAGAAAAATATTTTGCACATCCATGCATTTTTATCTTGCATGACGCAAAAAAATAGCTAATTTTGCGCTACCTACTTACGGGGCTATAGCTCAGCTGGGAGAGCGCTACAATGGCATTGTAGAGGTCAGCGGTTCGATCCCGCTTAGCTCCACCATTACAGACGGACATTCATACGGTGACGTGGAATGTCCGTTTTGTTTTTACCCTTATATTCTACCGATTACAGACCCTTACAATGACGGTGCATGGGCGA
>NZ_BMHV01000007.1 GCF_014641495.1 Terasakiella brassicae | reverse complement strand
CATGCCCCGATGGGCTCAACCGCTTCAGGCACCGTCAGGGAGGTGTTGCAACACCTCCCTGACAAACAAAAGAGGCAGAAAGATCATAACAAATCTTTCTGCCTCTTAATGTATAAGGCTCCGAAAAATCGGAGCCTTGGTTGCTAAAATGATGCGATGATTATTTAAGTAGTTCAGCCTTCATCGCGTTATGAACATCACAATACTTCTGTTTAGATGTGATGGATTTGTACCGCTGCCAATATCGGTGCGGATCACCCGGAATGCCTTCATCGTTCCGGGTTAATTTATAGAATTCAAATGTGACAGTATGCTCACCACCATACCCATCAGTCGTTGGACGTGATGCTTTGAGCAGTTCCAGTGCTTGATCCTCATTTGTTTTGGTCAAAATATAGTCTGTGACCGTGCAATCAGCACCTTCACCGGATCGAACCATGTCTTGGTGAACATCTTTATCAGGTGCCGACACCGTGATGGTTGATGTGATGTGACCTTTGTATCATTCACGATCTTCCAAAAACAGGTATCCGTGATATCCATGTGCATTGTAGTTCTCACGCCATGATTTAATCACTTGTTCTGTTTTACCATCACCATCCAGATCATGGGCATTGGTACCATAATTTAATGGCACGATTTGCATTTGTGCAAAAGCCGGTGTGGTACTGGTCAAAATCGCAGTCGCAATTATTATCTGAAAAATACGGGACATCCACTTAACCTTTTAAATTGCTTTGTATGCATTATGAAAAGGCTAAAGCGTTTTTATGTGGAATGGCAACCGGAAATAAAAAACAGGAGACAGGACCTTCCGATCACACTTCTCCTGTTGACTGAGCTTATATGTATCTTATCACAAATATGAAACCAAGAACAAAACAAGAACAATTTAAATAATAAAAAACCGAGCTGTATAAAGGACTTGAGAGTGGTAGCGGTGGCCGGAGTCGAACCGGCACGTCCTTGCGGACAAGGGATTTTGAATCCCTCACGTCTACCAATTCCATCACACCGCCTCGGTGTCCTTTATGGGCTCGGTTGCCCTCCTTTTAATTCGTCACTCCCGAGCTTGCAAGTGCTTTTTCTCACTTTCTGAAAATATTGCTGTTTGATGACCGTTCAAGCGCCATAAAACCTTAAAAGAATAGTCACAAAAGAACTCTGATCCGGTCTTTTTTTACATTCAGGGAAATTTGACATAATTTTTCCATCTTCTCTGCCCATAAGTCATTGCGAGAGAGAGAATCCACTGCTAAACAGCTTTTTTTGCAACCGCTTAGGATAAACAGAACGTGCTGCAACGAACCTATGACTGGATGATGGGCCTCGCCGCCCATAAACATGCCTTGTTTTTTCTGGCTATCTTATCTTTTGCTGAAAGCTCATTTTTTCCACTGCCCCCGGATATCCTGCTGTTGCCGATGGTTCTGGCAGCCCGGGATAAGGCGTGGAAAATCGCATTTATCTGCACCATTTCTTCTGTTCTCGGCGGGATTGCAGGATATGGGATCGGCTATGGTTTTTTTGAAACCATCGGTAAGGCGGTTCTGGAATTTTACAATGCGGTTGAAAAATTCGAGTCTGTCAAAGAGCTCTATAACGAACATGGTGTCCTGATCGTTTTCTCTGCGGGTTTCTCGCCCATTCCCTACAAGTTATTTACGATTGCCAGCGGTGTCACTCAAATGGATATCCTTCCGTTTACCTTGGCATCCTTGGTTGGTCGGGGCCTGCGGTTCTTTATCATCGCAGCCCTGTTGTGGAAATTTGGCAGTCCCATTCGTCTGTTTATCGAAAAACACTTAGGGAAACTGACGCTTCTTTTTGTGATTCTTCTGGTTGGCGGTTTCGCCCTGATTAAACTCTGGCATTAAGGCACTTGATATGAACAGCTTGATCCAACAGATTTCCAAAAATCCGAAACTGCCCGGCTTATTTATTCTGCTGGTTTGTATCGCGGCCCTCAGCACCGCCTATTTTGTTGAATATGTTGTGGGCATTGATCCCTGTATCCTTTGCCTTTATCAACGCATCCCTTATGCAGCGGCTGGTCTTTTTGCCCTGTTCGCCATTATCGGCAAGCCCGGTGGCTTTACACAACAAGCCGCCCTATTTGGTTGCCTTATCGCTTTTCTTGTTGGTGGATCATTGGCCTTTTACCATTTCGGGGTCGAGGAAAAATGGTGGCAAGCGGCCTGTAGCGGTGCCCAAAGCCTGAATATGAGTTTCGAAGACCTGAAGGCTTCCATCATGTCAGAGCCGCTCAAACCTTGCGATTCACGCGACTGGGTCATGTTTGGGATCTCAATTACTGTTTACAATACCATTGCCAGCCTGTTTTTAGCCCTATCCTGCTTTACGAGCCTGACAATCTTGCGTAAACTTAAAGCGCATACCCAGTAAATCAGTGACAACAGACGAGATAAAGAATGACTCCTCACCCAAAAGGTCGCATGCCCGGCGATTTAAACCATAAAGAAATGATTGAACGCATGGTCCGCGTGGATCAGGCGGGGGAGTATGGTGCGGTACGTATCTATAAAGGGCAAATGGCTGTGTTGGGGAAAGGGGACAAAAAAGACCTGATTCAACATATGCTGGAACAGGAAGAAGTCCATCTGGACACCTTTAATAAAATGGCTGCGCAACGCCGTGTCCGACCAACATTTATGACCCCCATCTGGCATATGGCCGGGTTCGCCTTGGGTGCAGGAACGGCCTTGTTAGGTGAAAAAGCCGCGATGGCCTGCACTGTTGCTGTTGAAGAAACCATTGACGCACATTACGCCGATCAAATCAAGGAACTGGGCGATAGCGAACCCGAACTGCGCGACACATTTGTAAAGTTTCGGGAAGAAGAACTCGAACACCGCGATATCGGTTATGAACATGGTGCAAAACAGGCACCGGCTTACGGATTGCTCACCAAAGCCATAAAATCAGGTTCAAAAGTCGCCATTTGGGTCTCTGAACGCTTTTAACCCGCACCTAACAGCTTTACCCGTAAAAATGCACGCCTTTGAGGGATAGTGGATGGAAGACCTTCTTATCGCAATTGATCACCGCGACCCGGCATGGATCGCCATTGCTTTTGCCTTCGGGCTGTTATTCAAACAACTGAGGCTCCCCCCAATGGTGGGGTTCCTTGTTGCCGGTTTCATCCTTCATCTGATCGGTATTGAAGGTGATAGTTTTCTGCGGGCCGTTGCCGATTTAGGGGTCACCCTGCTTTTATTTACAATCGGCTTGAAATTACGGATCGGCAGTCTGCTTAAGCCGGAGATATGGGCATCCACCAGCCTGCATATGCTTGGGTCCATTATACTCACTGTTATTTTCCTGCTGAGCCTTGGCTCTCTCGGGTTGTTTGCATTTGATGGTATTGAATTCAGTACAGCGGTTTTAATCGCTTTTGCCTTGTCTTTTTCCAGCACTGTCTTCGCTGTCAAAATGCTGGAAGACCGGGCGTCATTGACCTCTCATTTCGGGCAAATTGCCATTGGCGTTCTGGTTCTGCAAGATATTGTCGCCGTTGTTTTTCTGGCAGCCTCCGCCGGTAAAGTTCCCTCCATTTGGGCGTTGGCCCTTTTCGGTCTGATTCCGGGGCGCTTCCTTCTGCATAAATTTCTTGAATGGAGTGGACACAAAGAATTACTCACCCTCTTTGGCTTTGTTCTCGCCCTTGGCGGCGCCTTCCTGTTTGAATTGGTTGGCATGAAAGGGGATTTAGGCGCTTTGGTTGTGGGGGTTTTAATCTCCAACCACAGCAAGGCCAAAGAACTGGCAAATACCTTGCTCAGCTTCAAAGAAGTCTTTCTGGTCGGTTTCTTTCTTACCATCGGTCTGACCGGGTTACCCACTTGGGAAACGGCGATCAGTGCCCTTTTGCTGTTGCTGCTCATCCCTTTCAAAACCGTTATGTTCTTTCGGCTGTTCACCTTATTTCGGGTGCGGTCCCGCGCCAGTACACTGGCATCCTTATCGCTTGGGAATTATAGCGAATTCGGCTTAATTGTTGCCGCCATTGCCATATCTTCCGGTTGGCTTTCCTCACAGTGGCTGACGATTATTGCCATCACAGTTTCGGCTTCTTTTGTACTGGCTTCCCCCTTCAGCCTGATGGCGGACAATATCTACCAATCCTATCAGAAATTTTTAAAACGATTTGAAAGCGCAAAACGACTGTCAGGAGACGGCGATATCGGATTACACGGTCATTCTATTCTGGTTTTCGGGATGGGGCGGATTGGCAGCGCGGTTTATGACGAGATGCATGATCAGGTTGATGGTCAAATTCTGGGGATTGATTTAGATGACCGGGTTGTTGAACGTCACATAAAGAAAGGCCGAAACGTGATAACCGGCGATGCCTCCAACCCGGAATTCTGGTCACGCGTACAACATCACGAAAGTGACATTCATCTGATCCTGCTGGCCATGCCCAACCGCGAATCCAACATCCGTGCAGCCGAACAATTGCGTGAACACGGCTATAAAGGCCCCCTCGTCGCAACAGCCAAGTATGGCGATGACGTTGAAAAACTGCTTGATGCGGAAATTGACGAAGTTTACAACATTTATGAAGAAGCTGGCACGGGTACAGCCAAACAAATGCAAAAATTTCTGATGTTCCCCCGTGAGGATACGCCAGATCAAATTAAGGTATAAGGGAAATATATATTATGACTCGATTGATTAAGACACTTTGTTTGATTGCTGTTCTTGCGCTCAGCGTTGCGGGATTATCCGCCTGTTCACCGGAAGTCGGTTCCAAAGAATGGTGCGCGGACTTGAAAGAAAAGCCCAAAGGGGACTGGAGCGCGAACGAAGCCGCAGAATTTGCCAAAAGCTGCGTATTCTAATAAAAAACGCTTCCCTTCGAGGTTTATTCGAAGGGAAGCGGTTAAAAAAATGCCCTTCTGCAAGTGGGAGGTTTGCAAAAGGGCATAGATTGGGGACGTCTTGTGTTCCAGTTTTTTGACTTAATATAGGCCAGTCAGGTTGGGGAGGTTTCACCAGCCTATTTAAGAAGAATGCGCCAGACCGGAACCGCCTGCTGCATTGTTTGAATGGAATTGCTTTGAAATCCAGGTGGAGATCGTGGCAAACACATTCCACGCTGCTTCAGAGCGCATGACGCGTGCACGCTTGATCGCCAAATCGATGTCTTTTTGGGTCAACGGTTCTGCTTCGAGCAACATATATTTATCCATATCTCTTCTCCTAAATTTCAAATCGCATTTTGATCCTTGCGATGAATAAGAATGTATTTCTTTTCCTGAGAAAAGATAATATGTTATTTTGGCAAACGACTTGTGAGTTTTATTCACAAATAGGTGAAGCATGACCAAAGAAACCCAAATGAATATCTTTACACAAGCTGTAAAGGAAGGAAGTTTTTCTTCTGCTGCGCGTTCACTTCACCTCACGCCTTCTGCCGTCAGTAAACAAATCAATGCCCTTGAAGACCGGCTTGGTGTTCGCTTGTTAAATCGCACGACACGTAAAATCCATTTGACAGAAGCCGGTGCGCGCTACCTCGAACATTGCCAACGCATTTTAATTGATATTGAAAATGCCGAAAGCGAAGTTGGCGGTATGCGTGACAGTCCACGCGGGTTGTTGCGTGTCAACGCCCCGGTTGTCATGGGCGCGCGACGCATCGCCCCCTTGCTGGTCGAATTCAAAGAGCGTTATCCCGACATCAAAATTGAAATGAACTTATCCGATCACCGTGTCGATTTAATGGAGTCCGGTGATGATGTTGCCTTGCGTATTGGTGATGAACTTTATGATTCTTCCATGATCGCCCGGCGCATTTGTCGATTGCGGCGCATTGTCTATGCCGCGCCCAGTTATCTGGATAAATACGGGGAACCACAAACCCCGGAAGAATTACTGGACCATAACTGCATCACCTATAACGAACCCGCCTACCTGAATGACTGGCCATTCATCAATTGTCCGGGGCCAAAATTAATTCATGTCAGTGGCAGTTTCCTCAGCAATAATGGCGAGGCTCACCATTATGCGGCCTTACAGGGGCTTGGCATTGCCCGTCTGGCGACCCTTTTGTGCGGGGAACGTATTCAAAGCGGTGATCTGGTGGAAATTTTACGCGACTATGAACCGCCTTCGCGGGTTTATTTCTGGGCAATTTATCCGCAAAATCGTTATGTTGCGCCGAAACTTCGGGTCTTTCTGGATTTTCTTTTGGAAAAACTCAGTCCGATACCACCGTGGGATCAATACGAAACATGAAAATTTCATCATCACCCTCCCCTAACTTTGATGAACGTCCGATGGATACACCCATTGACATACTGGTCCTGCATTACACCGGTATGAAAACGGCCCGGGCTGCATTGGAACGCATGTGTGACCCACAAGCCGAAGTCAGCGCCCACTACATGATTGACGAAGACGGCAGCATTACCCAACTGGTCACAGAAGATAAACGTGCCTGGCATGCCGGTGTTGCCTATTGGCGGGGACACACAAATATCAATGCCCGTTCAATCGGTATTGAGATCGTCAATCCCGGCCATGAATGGGGATATCGTGCATTTCCCACATTACAAATCGATGCTGTCATACAATTATCCAAAGACATACTGGCCCGTCATCCCATCCCGGCGCGTAATGTCGTCGGACACAGTGATGTCGCCCCCGGTCGTAAACAAGACCCCGGTGAACTTTTTCCGTGGCAAAAGCTGGCGCAAAACGGTGTTGGTTTATGGTTAGATTCAAACAACCACCAAACCAATCTCCTTGACCTAGGATACGAAGACGAAAGCACAGATAGTATTCTGGCTTTCCAACGCCATTTCACCCCAAATCATCTCAGCGGTGTTCTTGATGACAGAACAAAACAAGCGTTAAGCAGGATTTGCTTGACCTAGCCCCCCTTTACACTTAAGCAAAGCCGTGTCAGGTGGTTGGATGATCGCTCCATAGCTGGTAACGGCTATGGGGAGGAAAGTCCGGGCTTCATGGATATACGGTGCCGGATAACGTCCGGCGAGGGTGACCTTAGGGAAAGTGCCACAGAAAGCAAACCGCCTTTGTTTACAAAGGTAAGGGTGAAAGGGTGCGGTAAGAGCGCACCGCTGGCCTAGCGATAGGACAGGCATGGTAAACCCCACCGGAAGCAAGACCAAATAGGAACGGACGGCAGATTCAACGGGCTGCAAATGCATATCCACATTACCGTTCGGGTGTGTCGCGCGAGGCGTTTGGCAACAAACGTCCCAGACGAATGATCATCCATCCTGTGCAAACAGGGGGACAGAACCCGGCTTACAGACCACCTGACTTCATTTCTTCAACGCATATGGCCCGCATAATGACAAATCGTGACATTTATGTAGATATTCAGGGGAACGGCCCTGCGCTTATCCTGCTACACAGTTGGTGTGGATCCCATCACGACTGGACGCGCATCATTGACCTGCTGAAAGACCGCTTCACCCTTTACACATGGGATGCACGCGGGCATGGGCAATCTGTACATCACGGCGAAACACCATGCACCTTGTCCAAAATGGCGGCAGACCTGAACAATCTGATTTGTGATTATAAGCTGGATAAGCCGATGGTCGTCGGGCATTCTATGGGGGCGTTTGTCCTCTGGCAATATCTGGAAACTTACGGACAGGACAGCCTGTCCCAGATCGCAATCATTGATCAAACACCCAAACTGGTTACAGACCCGACATGGCCTCACGGCATTTACGGGCAGTTTGATCAAGATAAAAGCACTGCATTTATCAACGCCATACAAAATGAGTTTGCCGAAAATGTTCTTAAACTCGCAGCCTTTGGTCACAATGCAAAAACACGTAAAAAATACGAAGAAAATTCAAAAGGCATGCAAGCCTTGCGGGCCTATCTTCAGAACCTTGATCCCCTTCCCCTCATTGATATCTGGCGGGATTTAACACAAGCCGATTTTCGTAATCTTCTGCCCAACATCACCCTACCTACCCTGTTGGTCTATGGAACAGATAGCAATTATTACGGTGAAGCGGTTGCACGCTACATGCAAAAGACATTACCCTATAACCAACTTCACCTGATTGAACAGGCCGACCATTCCCCACATCTATTTGATCCGGGGAGGTTCGTTGACACTTTAATCAAATTTTACGTTTAAACAGCCGTCCAGCCGCCGTCCATCGTCAGGGAGGAGCCGGTCATCTGGCTGGCGGCATCACTGCAGAGAAACACAGCAGCTGCCCCTAATTGATCAGGCGTTGCAAATTGTTTTGAGGGCTGTTTTTCCGACAATAGGTCACGAGCTTCTTCTTCAACTGAACGTCCTGATTTTTCAGCACGTGCCACGATTTGATCTTCCACCAACGGTGTGCGCACCCAACCGGGACAAATGGAATTGGCCGTGATGCCGCTTTCGGCGGTTTCCAGCGCACAGACCTTGGTTAAACCGATCAATCCATGTTTAGAGGCCACATAGGCCGATTTATTGACAGAAGCCACCTGACCATGGGCAGACGCCACATTGATAATGCGGCCCCAGTTTTTGTTTTTCATGTCAGGCAATGCCAAACGCATGGTATGAAATGCAGCAGTCAAGTTCAAAGAAAGCACCATATCCCATTTATCCGGTGCAAAATCTTCAATCGGCGCCACATGCTGCATGCCCGCGTTATTAACCAGAATATCAACAGGACCAAGATCGGATTTGACTTTTGCCATCATAGCTTCGATCTCTGTCTGTTGTAACAAATCCGCCGCTGCAAAGATAACACGCCCTGTGCCCAAGCCATTCAGTTGTTCAACCAACGCATCGGTTTCCGGTGTTTGTGTCCGTGCATTCACAACCACATCGGCATTTTGTTCGGCAAATGCTTGCGCAATCCCCAAACCAATCCCGCTTGTCGACCCTGTTACAACTGCAATCTTGCCCGTTAACATGAAAATATCTCCCATATATAATTTTGCAGGATAGTTAAACATTTGCTTTCCAAGGTCAAGGTTCTTGGACGCTCAACAGGCCTGCAATCCGGCTTTTAGGAAGGTCATTAAAAAAAATCCCCTTCTCCAAATTGAAGAAGGGGATAAGTAAAGAGTCTCTAGGGGAGAACTCTCGGGAGAGACCATCCTTCCCCCTGATATTAGGAGGAAGGAAATCTATTAAATTTCAGATAAACAGACGTATTTCAGTTCCAGATAGTCATCCAATCCAAACTTGGAACCTTCACGCCCCAGACCGGATTGTTTCACTCCGCCAAATGGGGCCGCTTCATTTGAAATAAGCCCTGTATTGACACCAACCATGCCGTATTCCAATTCCTCAGCCACACGAAAAACGTTGCTCATATCCTTGGAATAGAAATAAGAGGCCAAACCAAATTCCGTATCATTGGCTTGTTCAATGACATCTTCGGCATCTTTGAATTTAAACAAAGGGGCCACGGGGCCGAACGTTTCTTCACGGGCGACTTTCATCTCTTTGGTGACATTCTTGATGATTGTCGGTTCAAAGAAACTTTTGCCCAAGGCATGACGTTTCCCGCCACACACAATTTCACCGCCTTTGGCAAGCGCATCGGCCACGTGGTCTTCGACTTTTTCAATGGCTTTCATGTCAATCAACGGACCTTGAACAACACCATCGTCCAGTCCATTTCCGACTTTCAGTTCCCGCACCTTGGCCGCCAGTTTTTCAGCGAAGGCATCATAAACCCCTTCCTGAACATAAAGACGGTTGGCGCAAACGCATGTTTGGCCCGAATTGCGATATTTGGAAATCATCGCGCCTTCGACAGCGGCATCCAAATCCGCATCGTCAAAAACGATAAACGGTGCATTACCGCCCAATTCCAATCCCAGTTTTTTGATGGTATCGGAAGATTGTTTCATCAACAAACGGCCCACACCGGTCGAACCGGTAAAGGTCACTTTGCGAACTGTGTCATTTGCCGTCATTTCGCCACCAATGGCAACCGGATCACCAATGATGCAGTTGATCAAACCTTTCGGAAGGCCCGCTTGTTCCGCCAATTCGCACAAGGCCAACGCAGACAGCGGGGTTTGTTCCGCCGGCTTCATCAACGTGGCACACCCAACCGCCAAGGCCGGGGCAATTTTGCGGGTAATCATGGCGTTGGGGAAATTCCACGGGGTGATTGAGGCGATCACCCCGATCGGCTGTTTCATCACAACGATACGCTTATCATCAGATGGGGCCGGAATCGTTTCACCGTAAACGCGCTTGGCTTCTTCGGCATACCATTCGATATAACTTGCACCATAGGCAATTTCACCACGAGCTTCCGTTAAGGGTTTACCCATTTCGTCCGTGATAATTTGCGCGAGATCTTCCTGATTTTCCATGATCAGGGTGAACCATTTACGAAGAATATTTGAACGTTCTTTCGCCGGGCGGCGTTTCCATAGTTTTTGTGCAACACGGGCCGCTTCAATCGCACGTCGTGTTTCTGCGGCACCCATCTTGGGAACAACCGCAATCACTTCGTCCGTCGCAGGGTTGGTCACTTCCAGCGTTTCACCACTGTCTGCATCCACCCATGCCCCGTCGATATAACCTTTGTCACGCAGGAGTGCTTTGTTGGTCAAGTTCATAAAAATATCTCCCTTTACGCGGCTTGTTTAATGGCAGCGGCAATAATGTTCAGGGCTTCGTCGAAAACTTCGTCCTGAATGGTCAAAGGCGGCAAGAAACGGATGCAGTTGCCATAGACACCGCAAGACAACAAAATCAGGCCGTTTTCTTTGGCAAATTTAATGGCAGAAGCCACCATATCTGCGCGCGGGTTCCCATCTTCGATAAATTCAACAGCAACCATCAAACCTTGACCGCGCACGTCTGCAATTTGGGGAACATCGTCTTTCAATGCGCTCAACATGGCACGTAATTTTTCACCCAAGGCGGTTGTACGTTCATGGAAGGCCGGATCGGACATGATGTCACACACCGCATTCGCGGCCGCAACGGCAACCGCATTACCGGCATATGTTCCGCCCAGACCACCCGGGTTCGGCGCATCCATGATTTCCGCCTTACCAATAACGGCAGAAATTGGCATCCCGCCGCCCAATCCTTTGGCAGAGGTCGTCAAGTCGGCTTCAACACCGTAATGTTCCATCGCAAAGAACTTGCCAGTACGCCCAAAACCGCTTTGAACTTCATCAGCAATCATAACAATGCCGTGTTCGTCACAAATGGCACGGATACGTTCAACAAAATCTTGCGGCGCCGGATAAAAACCGCCTTCGCCTTGTGTCGGTTCAAAAATAATGGCCGCGACATTTTTCGGGGCAATATCGGATTTGAACAAGTTCTCCAATGCCTTGATAGAGGCCTCAACAGAAATGCCATGCACATCATTAGGGAACGGGAAATGATACACATCGTTCATCATGGAACCAAAATCCGCCTTATAAGGCATCACTTTACCTGTCAGGCTCATCCCCATAAATGTCCGGCCGTGGAAACCGCCATTTGTCGCAATCACACCTGTACGCCCTGTGTGGGCGCGTGCAATTTTGATGGCATTTTCAACGGCTTCGGCACCAGTGGAGACAAAAGCGGTTTTTTTCTTGCTGGGACCGGGAACAAACTTGTTCAGTTTTTCCGCCAATTCCACATAGTTTTCATAAGGCGTGACCTGGTGGCAGGTATGGGTGAAGGCTGCGACTTGTTTTTCAATTGCCGCTGTGACTTGGGGGTTGCGGTGTCCTGTATTGCAGACCCCGATCCCGGCGCCAAAATCAATAAAGCGACGACCTTCTACATCCCATATTTCCGCATTTTCCGCACGTTCCGCAAAGAAATCCGTGATAAAGCCGACGCCGCGCGAAATCGCATCAATACGACGTTCCAGAAGATTTGCATTGTTAGCCATTTTAGTACCTCTATTCTTTCCAAAGTAGTCCTTGGGCAGGCAAGGGGATGCCATATGCATCCTTTGCATACCGTTATTCATTTAATTGTGTGAAAACCGTAGCTGACGGTTAAATCTGTAAAAGCATTTGACGTTAATCCTCGCGAATGACGAAAACCGAACAATGAGCATGACGGACAACCCGTTCCGCATTTGATCCGATGAAGTAGCTGGAAATACCCGGTTTCTGTGCCATCAGGATAATAGCATCCACACCAAGTTCTTCTGCCGTTTCAACAATTTGATCATGGGCTGTGCCTTCCCTGCATAAACTGTCCCCTTTAAGGTTCTTGGGAAGTTTATTCAGGAAAACATCAATTTTTTTAACCGCATCCCCTTGATGGTCCGTCACATTTTTTTTGCTTAAATGCGGATAGCCTGCGCGATGGATTAGGCTTTGATCCACATAAAGCATGTGAATTTCCGCCTCTTCATTGTTGGCAATGGCAACCGCAACCTTGATCTGTTCATCAATTTGTTCCTCATGGGCCAAATCAATCGGTAACAGAATTTTCTTAAAAACAGTCATTTCCCTATCCCATCACCAAGTTAGGTAACCATAAAACGATTTGCGGAAAGACCATACACAGGATCAAAACAATCAGGTTGAGCGTAATAAACGGCGTGACCGACTTGTAAATTTCCGACATACCGATTTCCGGCGGTGCAATCCCTTTTAGATAGAACAAAGCAAATCCATAAGGCGGCGTTTGAACCGCAATCAAAATATTCAGGATCATCAAAACCCCAAACCAGATCGGGTCATATCCCAAGGAAACGGCAATCGGTGTAAACAACGGTGCACACATCAAAACAATGATGAATTCATCAATAATAAAGCCCAACAGCAACATGATGATCTGGAACATGATAATGATCATAATCGGCGGCAGATCCAGCGTGCCGGTGAAATCGGCAACCATGCTTTGTACCCCCATCAATAGATGGAAGTTGCTGAAAACGGATGCACCGAAAATAATCCACATGGCAACACTGACCAATGTCCCGGTCTGAAAACCGGCGGATAAAAACATATCAACTTTGAAACGCTTGAACAGGATTGCCAGAATAATCGCGCCGATTACACCAACAGCACCAGATTCAGTCGGCGTGGCAATCCCGGTGATGATACTGCCCAACACAACAAAGATCAGCAACATGGAACAAAAACCATCTCGGATGATTTTAAAACGTTCCTTCCCCGTTGGTTTGACAAAATCAAGATCGTCTGTGTCTTTTGGTGCGCGTTCCGGGTTGATCCAACAGCTGATAATCACATAAAGCATCATCAGAACAACGGTCAGCAAGGCAGGCATCATCGCCCCCAAGAACATACGACCAACGGAATTCTGGGTCGAAGCAGCAAACATGATCATGGGAATGCTCGGCGGGATCAGGATGCCCAATCCACCACCTGCCATAATCACACCAAGGGCAAGACGTTTGTTATAGCCACGTTCCAGCATAGGGCGCAGGGCGATACTGCCCGATGTCATAATCCCGGCACCAATGATACCGACCATCGCGCCGATCATGGAACACACCCCGATAACACTGAGGGCAAGAGAACCACGCAAGCGCCCGATCAACATTTGAGAAAAATTGAACATGGCATCGCCAATGCCCGATTTCGTCAACAACTGCCCCATGTAGATATAAAGCGGGATCGCTAATAAAATAAAACTAAAATAAGTGGCTTCAATTGTCGTCGGCAGAACGTTAAAAATACCTTCGCCCCAAACAAAATAGCCGACAACCATTGCAATACCGCCCAAGGCCAAACCAACGGGGGCGCCAATGGCAAAGAAAACCAGAATACAGCCCAATAAGACCAATGTTAAAAGCTCAATTCCCATCATCGACCTCCTCAAGCAATGCCTGCCCGGTTGACAGGAAATAAACATCAACAATCAAATCTTTGATCAGTTGTGCGATAAAGAGGGACGCGGCAACGCAGCCCATAACCCAAAAATGAAACATCGGCGGGGCCCATTCACTTTGGCGGCGATAATCAAATTCAATCGCTTCTTCAAATTTGCCGAAGCAGGTATAGACAATCAGCACTAAGAAGAAGATTCCCAACACATAGGCAACGATGTTAAAGGCGCTACGTGTTTGATGTGAGACCTGAAGATAAAGAATATCTACGTTGATATGAGCTTTTTTCTGTTGTGCATAAGCGCCACCCAGCGCGGCAATATAGCCAAACAGGAACAGTGATGTATCGAAGGCCCAAACGGTCGGTTTATTCAAGACGTAGCGAGAAAAGACTTCGAACGCTACGATGATAGCCAGCACCGGCATAAGCAAGGCGGCCATTTTACCTGTAAGTGCAACAAGCCTATCGATAAATGTGCAAAAGCTCCTTAGAAGATTGGAAAATTTCATAAATTTTATTGTAAACCGGGCTGCCGACAAATGTGGACAGCCCGGTTTACCTCCATAGGGACCTATTATTTTTGTGCGCGCAGAACGTCAATCAGCTCTTTGCTGAATTTGTCTTTTGCAGCATATTCGTCCCACAGGCCCGCACCGGCTTTCGCCCATGCTGCGCGGTCTGCTTCAGACGGCTCGGGGCTCCATTTCAGGCCTTTGGCTTCCATTTCCTTAACAGCTTCGGCTTCCCATTGGCGTGACAGGCGCAGTTGGTCTTCTGCGTGTTTCTCAGTTGCCTTGCGTACAACGTCTTTGAGATCATCCGGCAATTTGTTCCATGCATTGCGATTGACCACAATCGGCAAAACCTGTGCACCGGCCAGCGGCAGTTTGTACATGTATTTTGCAACTTCAACATGGTTACCGTCACGGTGGTCGATCATGTTGGAACCGATGGAACCATCGATTACACCTGTTGCCAGACTTGTGTAAATCTCACTCCATGCCAAAGATACCGGAGAGGCGCCCAGATTACGCAGAAACTTGCCATAAGCCCCCGGCGCACGGATTTTCAAACCTTTGAAATCTTCGATGGAATTGATCGGTGTTTTTGTCAAAACGTAAACTGCTGGCTGAATATAGGGCTCCAACCATGTCATGCCTTGTGAACCATAGGCTTTGGTCAGGATTTTATCCCAACCTTGATTGTGGAACAGGTCTTGCAGTTTTGCGGGATCATCCGTACCACCGGGCAGGCCGATTTCAACAACACCGGCAGGCAATTCACCGGCATGCATGGATTGGAACGGTGCGCCCATTGTCACGAGGCCGGATTTCACAGCACCCAACAGGCCACTGGTCCCCACACCTTCGCCTGAAAAGAGAACTTGAACTTTAATACGCCCGTTTGAACCTTCTTCGATGTTCTTAGCGAGGCTTTCATACACTTCACCAAACGCCGTACCGCGACCATAAAGGTTGCTGAAGCGCCAGTTAAATTCTGCTGCGTCTGCGTTTATTGCGAAAGTCGAGACGCCCATTGCCAGCGCCATTGCCGATGCGAATAATTTCTTTTTAATCCCTGTTAGCATTACTGCCCTCATAAAGTGAAAAGTTCATAGATTACGAAGAAATGATTCCACGTCAGAAATTTGGCTTAAATCTTTATTCTCCAATCTTTACGTTTAACTTTTTTTACGTATAATTGACATTTGATACTAATATAACAAACATTAAGCACAAAACTTGCTCAAACACGATTGATTTTGAATGAAAAATAAACCGATCGGTCCCATCGGCGACCATGAAATTAAGCAGCTCAAAATTTTCAAAACGGTGGCCGAATGCGAAGGTTTTGCCGCTGCCGAAGCCAAATTAAATATCAGCCGCCCTTCTATCAGCAACCATATTGCCGCGCTCGAAGCCCGGTTGAATATGAAATTATGTAAAAGAGGACGCGGTGGCTTTTCCTTAACTGAAGAAGGTGCCATCGTATATGAACAGACTTGCCAGCTGTTAAATCAGATTTCAAAATTCAGAAGTGCCGTCAACAATCTGGTGGGTTCCCCTGCCGGAACCCTGAAAATCGCCCTGACAGATAGCCTCGCAACGGATCAACGCTGCCAGCTTGCTGATATTATAAGGCAGTTTTCCGCCGTAGCCCCCAGTGTCAAACTTCATTTCGATGTCGAAGAAATGACCGAAATGGAAAATAAAATCCTCAACAACCAAATCGATATCGCCATCATTCCCTATCACCGCAAAATCTACGGTATTGAGTATTTCCACCTTTTCACCGACAGACACTATCTTTATTGCGGCGAAGGTCATGCTTTATTTGATTTACCCGAAAAGGAAATCACCCGGGAAAAATTAAACCAATATGATCTGGTTCATGCCGGGTTAACCCCGCATATGGAAGTTTACAAACAGTTTTTCGATATGAAAGCCTCTGCCGTATCGTACTTTTTTGAAGCGCGTATTCCTTTGCTTCTGTCCGGGCAATATATCGGATTTTTACCGGAAGCCTACGCCCAGCCCTATGTCGAAAGCGGTCAATTAAAAGTCATCGGGAAATCGATCAAAAGCTTCCCCTTAGGTGTGGCTGTCATTTCCAAAGTCACCGCCCAACCCAGTCTGGCCCGCGATATGTTTATTGATATCATCAAGAAAACCCACGCGCTCAACGAACAAATCCCGCCTTACTAACAATACAGAAAGGGGTTGGATCTGATGGTGGACCTGTACGGAAAAAGTGGAGTGCGTCTCCTGAGTTAAATATACTGACTACAGGAGAATATAATGAAGCGTACAATTACCCCGACATTTCGAGAAGAGGCTGCTCAGGTTGCTTTAAGTAGCAATCAGCCACGTAAAATTATAGCTGCTGATTTTGGCATTGGCGTTAGCACATTAAATCGTTGGATTTCTGAATATCGCAATAAACAGATCCCTGAACCATCTGATGATGTTCAAAAAGAATTGGCCCGACTACGCCGTGAGGTTCGTGACCTGCGGGAGGAGAGGGACATTCTAAAAAAGGCAGCACGCTACTTTGCGAGCCAAAAGCCGTGAGGTTTCAGTTTATCCACCAACAGCGAAAGAACCACAGTATAGCAGGGCTATGTCGTGCGATGAGTGTTTCCCAGAGCGATTATTTTGCTTGGCGCCATCGCCCTGCCAGCAACCGCCAACGTGAAGACATGGTTCTGCTTGCCCATATTAAATCTATCCATTACGCCAATTATCAGTCTTATGGTCGAGGACGCATGAGCGATGAATTAAAGGAAGAAGGCATTTGCGTGGGCGAACACCGTGTTGCCCGGATCATGAAGCAAAACGGTTTGCGGATCGTGCGAAGCCAAAAATTCAAACGTACGACTGACAGCGATCATAATCACAATATCTCCCCAAACTTATTGGATGGAGATTTTACAGCAACTGCTCCAGATCAGAAATGGGCTGGCGATATTACCTATTTGTGGACGGGCGAGGGCTGGTTTTACCTCGCTGTTGTCATTGACCTTTATTCCCGCCGTGTCATTGGTTGGTCTGCAAGCCGATGGATGAAAAAGGATTTGGTGATTGACGCTTTGAACAAAGCAATAGCCCTGCGTAAACCACCGAAAGGCGTCATCTTCCATTCTGATCGTGGCAGTCAATATTGTTCAACCAAGTTCCGTAAACTGCTGGCAAAGTACAAATTCAAACAGTCGATGTCTGGCAAGGGGAACTGTTATGACAATGCCGCTGTCGAGACCTTCTTCAAAACCTTGAAAGCGGAAATGACCTGGAAAATTACCTTCCAGACACGTGACCATGCCAAAAAGGAGTTGTTCAAATACATAAATGGATTTTATAACGCAAAGAGACGTCATTCATATCTGAATGGTCTCAGCCCCATCAAGTTTGAAAGACGGGCTGGCTAAGTGAGTGGGACGCACTCCACTTTTTCCGTACAGGTCCAAACCCGGGGCGGTTCAGTTCCTTTTGCATGTCTCATGCGGACCTGACATCAAGTCATCGTGCTTATGCTTGGCGACCATGAACAGACCTTCACGGTCCGGCTGGAAAACCTACTTGACCGATAGGTCAAAAACACATTTGACCTTTTCTAAAAAACACGACACAAATATAACTCCTTTCCCTTTTCAAAGGTTCTATTAACGTGCTTGATTTCACACTCATCCTTTTATTTTTGCCAACAGCCTTTTTTATCTCCATCACGCCAGGGATGTGTATGACCCTGTCTTTAACGATGGGATTGACCATTGGCCTGCGCCGCACGTTCTGGATGATGTGGGGGGAATTGGTCGGCGTTGCCATTGTCGCCATTTCCGCCGCTGTCGGCATTGCCGCGCTTATGCTGGAATTTCCACAGGTTTTCACCGCTTTTAAATGGGTTGGCGGGCTTTATCTTGGCTGGCTCGGCATTCAAATGTGGCGTTCACGTGGGAAAATGGCCATCCGTCTGGATGATGCAGGCACACAGAAAGTCTCCCGCCGCGCCCTTGCCCTGCAAGGTTTTATCACGGCGATTTCCAACCCGAAAGGCTGGGCATTTTTTGCAACGCTTCTTCCCCCTTTTCTGGATGCAGAAAAGGCAATGGAGCCGCAAATTGCCAGCCTGGTTGTTATTTTGTTATCTGTTGAGTTTCTGTGCTTGATTTTATATGCAAGCGGCGGGCGTTCCATGCGTCATTTTCTCGAAAAAAGTGGAAATGTCCGCATGATGAACCGCATTGCCGGCACCTTGATGATCGGTGTCGGCTTCTGGCTGGCTTTGGGATAATCTTTTAAACGATACGGATTTCAGCCGTTTCACCATACCCGCCCTGAATAAGCATCATGGCATGGCGGATCATAGCTTCACGTTCGTTCTTTCGAATGAAAAATGTAAATTTTCCGCCGTTTTCCACATAAGATACAAAATTGTGGATACCGTATTTCATTAAAAACGTCTGTTCTACGCTCATCTTTCCTATCTCTTTCTCATTTGTTCACGAAAAAGAGTAGCGCGCAATTGTTAGCGAAGTTCTAACAAAAAATGAAAGTTTGATGTCATTTTCGCTGTTTCGTCAGCTCATTCAAATGAAACAGCACTTTTTCGGATGCCTGTTGGACCGCCCCGATTTCCTCTAACGCTCCCTCCAAATCACCTTGAGCATATTTACGGGCCGCTTCGATACCGTGGGCATGAACCTCCATATGAGGAGCTTCCATTTCTGCAAAGGAGGGATGATGCTTTATACGTTCATCCTCACAGGCGTAATACCACCGCCCCAACCGACAACAGGTATGATCGGACAATTCATTGGGGTCCAGACGATCACGCCCGACCATCATGGCGGCCAACCGTTTTTTCCAGATGATATGATCCGATTTTGCAAGATGCAGTGCTTTTTTCGGTAACTTTAATTTGGCAATATCTGAAATCTGGGAGGCAATATCTTTTTCCGCACCATCCATTGCATCCAAAACCGTGTATGTCGCATTTTGGACATGTTCCGTCATGCGCGCCACTTCGGAAATACCGTAGGCGATTTCGTGCGCTGCCAGCTTTTGCTGTCCAACGGTTTCCGATATTTCCCGGCTGCGTTGGGTCAGCTCAGAAATCGCACGGGCAATGTCCCGCATGGCCTCCTGAGAGGCGTTCATAATCTCATGACCGAGTTTAACGGTTTGATCGCTCTCGCTCAGTGCCTCGACAATCGCATCAATCTCATCCTGAAAACGATTGATATTGAGCCGGATATCTTTCGTCGCCAGACGTGTACGTTCTGCCAAGTTACGAATTTCAGACGCAACAACCCCAAATCCGGTCCCTGCCTCACCTGCACGCGCGGCTTCTGTGGCCGCATTCAAGGCCAATAGATTGGTTTGAAACGCAATTTCCGAAATCAAATCGACCACCTGACCAATATCATGGGACGACTCACTTAAAGAACTGCTGCGTTCTGCCACATCGCGCATGGCACTTTCCACCTTGGTCATGGCGTCATCGGCTTGTCCGGCTTGTTTTTCTCCACTCAGAGCCAGCTCTTTTACCTCTTGCGCCAACGTAAAGGTTTCGGACGCCTGACGGGCAATGGTATCGACGGAAACCGACATTTCCTCGGTCGCCGACGCCATACCTTGTGCATTTCGATCTGTTACCGATGTCGCACGGCTCAGGTTAGCGGCCGCAATAACGGCTTCATTTAATTCCATTGAAACCGAAACTGTCTTTCGCATTTGCGTTGCCGAAAACCGCCCGACATCAACGGCTAATTTTCGGATCGCCTGACCGATACGATCTTCCCCCTTTGGGATATCCAGAAAAGCCCCCTGACCGATCAGTTCCAAAAGAACCAGAATTTCCTCGACACGCTCGGGCGGTAACCAACCTTTTTTCCTTAAGTCATCCGTCACGGCGCCCTCCCCTGAAAAACAAAATCTTATTGCCTGCATAAAAGAATAATAACACCCAAAGCGCAAGAGCAATCACAAACACTTTCTGCCATAAGCAGATATTCAACCCTTATATCCGGCGTTCTTACAAAGAATATACCTATTGGATTATTTTCAACATAATCGGATAAAGACATCCAAAAGAAATAAACCTGCAATAGCATGCGCCAATTAATTGATATTCTTCGTTGATATTTGGCTGCATATCCGTATTATACGCTCGCAAAAATAAGCTCCCTTTATTTTTCATACTTTATTCGAAGGTGCGCCAAATGTTTCTCTTTTCAATCCGGGTTTTGATTGCTGCTTTCTGCATAATCGGATTGGCACATGCATCTGAATCGATGGCAGACCAACAGAAAATTTATATCGTTGCCGAAGATTTCCCGCCGTTTGATACTACTCGTCCGGTTGAAGGGGCTTATGCTCAGGATTATGATCTGGTCCGTCGTGTTTTTAAAGAAATCGGCTTTGATGCAAACATTACCTTTCTACCGTGGAAGCGGGCGCTGCGTGATATCAAAGAAGGAAGGGCAGCGGGCATCCTGTCTTGTTCCCAAACGCAGGAACGCGCGAAATATATGTATTTCCGCACACCAACCAGTCATTTCACCAATGGCTTTTTCTACCTTGCAGATCGCAACCTGCCACGCCCGCAGACATTTGAAGACGTGAACAGCTATGATGTTGCCTCAATCGAAGGTCATGCAAACATGACACAACTTCGCAATGCCGGACTGGAACCATTGACAGCAAACGACACCAAAAGTGCCCTTTTGATGTTGGAAGCCGGACGCTTTGACTATCTTTACCTTAACCGTGAAATAACGATGGCTCACTTACGAAAAAGCGGCTTGGCAAAACGTATCCTGTTTTCCCCTGTATCTTCAGAAGATGTCTTTTTTTGCTTTAGCAAACAATATCCACACATTGAAAAGATCATGGATTTATTTGAGCAAAAACTTCACGAATTTCGCACAAAGGGAACCTTGCACGCCCTTCAGGCAAAATACAAATAACAAAAGACTGGATTTCCTGTACAAAACTGATACAAGAAAACCAGAGTAAAACGAACACAAGAAGATAAAGAGCCATGCGACGATACCACCTGACAGTCTTTTGATTTTCTGAACGGGTGTATATAGACTCTTTATAAGAGGGCCCGTTCGGGTCCTTTTTTTATATCTAAATTTCGAGAAATAACATGAACACTATCAATGCAGCTATTGTCGGAGCCAGCGGTTACACAGGTGCAGAACTGGTCCGGCTGTTGATCAACCATCCCAACGTCACTATCACAGCGATGACCGCCGACCGTAAAGCCGGGATGCGAATGGCTGATGTGTTCCCGCATTTGGGTGGATTGAATTTACCCGATCTGGTCACAATGGATAATGTCGATTGGTCAAATATCGACGTTTGCTTCTGCTGTCTGCCCCACGGCACCACACAGGAATTTATAGCAAGCCTGCCGCAAAATGTACGGATCGTCGACTTGTCTGCCGATTTCCGTCTTAAAGATATTGAAGAATACCGCAAATGGTACGGCGACAAACACCGTGCGCCAGAACTGCAAAAAGAAGCTGTTTATGGCCTGACCGAAATAAAACGCGATGAAATTGCAAAAGCACGTTTGGTCGCCAACCCGGGCTGTTATCCAACATCTGCCCAACTTCCCTTGATCCCCTTGTTAAAAGAAAAGAAAATTGGCACGCAAGGGATCATCATTGATTCAAAATCCGGTGTTACCGGTGCGGGACGCGCGCCCAAAGAAGGCACGTTATTCTGCGAAGTTTCCGATGCCATCCATGCCTATGGTGTGGGGACACACCGTCATGGGCCGGAAATTGAACAAGGTTTAAGCGAAGCAGCAGGCGAGAATATTTTCGTCAGCTTTACCCCACACCTGATGCCAATGAACCGGGGTATTCTGTCGACTATTTATGTCACACTGGCTGATAACGTCAGTGTAAACGATATCAGAACCAGCCTGCAAAACACCTATGCCAATGAACCGTTCGTCCGTGTGGTTGAAGAAGGCAACAGCCCGGCAACACGCCATGTCCGTGGGTCCAACTATTGCCTGATCGGCGTTTTTGCCGACCGGACACCGGGGCGGGCCATCATCGTTTGTGTGGAAGATAACGTTGTCAAAGGCGCCTCTGGTCAAGCGGTCCAGAACATGAATGTCATGTTCGGTTTTGAGGAAACAGCCGGTTTAACCCAGCAACCCATGTTCCCTTAACATCCGTAAACCTTTCAAGAAAAAGCCCCCGCACAGATGATTTGTACGGGGGCTTTTTCTTGCGGTTTTGAAACGGATTATACGTCCAAACCTTCGACAAATTTGGCACGTTCCTGAATAAACTGGAAACGGTATTCCGGCTTTTTGCCCATCAGGCGCGTCACCAGATCCCTTGTATCTTCCGCATCTTCACGGTCTTCTTCCGTTGGGCCATGCGGAACCGTGACGCGCAGGAGTGTGCGCCGTTTCGGGTCCATTGTCGTTTCTTTCAATTGCGAGGGTGGCATTTCACCCAGACCTTTAAATCGGCTGATATCCACTTTCTTGCCTTTGAATTCTTTCTCCATCAACTGGTCTTTTTCCAGATCATCCATTGCATAAATGCTTTTCGCCCCTGTCGCCAAACGATAGAGCGGCGGCTGAGCCAGATACAGACGACCGGCTTCGACAAGGCCGGGCATCTCCTGATAGAAGAACGTCATCAGCAATGAGGCAATATGCGCACCATCCACGTCCGCATCGGTCATAATAATGACTTTTTCATAACGCAAATCGTCCAATTCAAAAGCCTCGCGCGTGCCACAGCCCAAAGCTTCGCCCATGTCGCTGAGTTCTTTGTTGGCATGGATTTGATCCACACTGGCAGAGGCAACGTTCAACACCTTACCTCGTAAGGGTAAAATCGCCTGTGTTTCACGATTTCGTGCCTGTTTGGCTGATCCGCCCGCAGAATCCCCTTCCACGAGGAAAATTTCAGTTCCGTCAGAAACCGATCGTGTGCAATCGGCCAATTTCCCCGGCAGGCGCAAACGCTTGGTCGCCGACTGGCGTTTCATTTGTTTTGCGCTTTTTTTACGCAAACGGATTTCGGCGCGTTCAATCAGATATTCAAGCAGTTGTGATCCGATTTCCGGATTCCCCGCCAACCAGTGATCAAAATTATCCCGAATAGCGGTTTCCACCAGCTTGGCGGCTTCCTGTGTGCCCAGTTTTTCTTTGGTTTGCCCCTGAAATTGTGGATCACGGATAAAGGCGGATAACATAATACACGCCCCATTGATCACATCATCCGCCGTAATTTTAGAGGCTGCCTTGTTACTCACCAATTCACCATAGGCGCGAATACCTTTGGTGATAGCATTGCGAAACCCTTGTTCGTGCGTCCCGCCCAACGGAGTCGGCACCGTATTACAGTAAGAATTGAAAAAGGCTTCTTCATCTTCCGGCCAGGCAATCGCCCATTCAACCTTGCCCTGTTCGTCCGGAAATTTCACATCCCCGGCAAACGGTTCATCAGTTTTGACCTCGCGGCCTTCCAGAATATTGCTTAAAAAATCAGACAGACCACCGGGGAAATGCAAGACCCCTTGCACCGGGGTTTTATCCCCGTCTTTAATCAGGTTTTCATCGCATTTCCAGCGGATTTCCACCCCTTTAAACAAGTACGCTTTAGACCGCGCCATTTTATAAAGCTGGCTTGGCTTGAACTGAAGACGATTCCCAAAAATTTCAGGATCAGGATGGAAGGTAATGGTTGTTCCACGGCGGTTATTCACCTGCCCTTCATTTTTCAACGGGCCTTGCGGGATACCGCGCGAAAATTCCTGACGCCATAAGGTCCGATCACGGGCCACTTCCACAGACAAAATATCCGAAAGCGCATTCACAACCGACATACCGACACCATGCAAACCGCCCGATGTCTGATAGGCTTTACCGGAAAACTTACCGCCGGAGTGCAAGGTTGTCATAATAACTTCAAGGGCAGATTTATCTTTGAACTTGGGGTGCGGATCAACCGGGATCCCCCGGCCGTTATCGCGCACTGTGACATTGCCCCCGGCATCCAGTTCCAGTTCAATCCGGCTGGCATGCCCGGCAACCGCTTCGTCCATAGAGTTATCGAGGATCTCGGCCACCAAATGGTGATAGGCACGTTCATCCGTCCCGCCGATATACATACCGGGACGTTTACGAACCGGTTCCAAACCTTCCAGAACCTCGATATCCTGCGCCGTATAGTCACCGCCGGTTTTCGGCGCGTCATCTTCAAATAAATCCATAGCCAATTTAGTTGCCCACCTTATTCATAATTTGTTGGCCCGATGATAGGAAGGATGGACCTTTCGAGCAAGCATGATATTGTCTTGATCAACACTTTATATTTTCAAACAACAATTTTGGATCAAACCATGACGACACCAGACTACGGACCCAAAGGAAAACCCGCCATTCGCACCCTCGCCATGCCGGGGGATGCCAACCCCAACGGCGATATCTTCGGCGGTTGGGTCATGTCGCAAATGGATATTGCCGGTGGTGTAACAGCCGCATGGCGTGCACAAGGTCGCGTGGCCACAGTCGGCGTCGAAGCCATGTCTTTCCTAAAACCCGTCAGCGTTGGTGATGTTGTCTGCGTCTACACCGATATTGTGCGCGAGGGTAATACATCAATGGCCATTCAGATCGAATTATGGGTCTTGCGCCGCGATGGCATGGCACGTGAAAAAGTAACAGAAGGCATTTTCACATTCGTCGCCATTGACAACAACGGTAAGAAACGTGCCCTTCCCCCCATGCCCGACAATACATTGGCCTTAAACTAATCCGACATATGATCCCTCATAACCTGCATTTAGTCAGATATGGGGGATCAACCCATCAGACGTTTACCCGGCATTCAAACGGTGGGATTTTACATGTTGTAAAAAGCGTACCGTAGCGTCTTCTAAGGACATCCATGCCCCTTCTGGACGATCCGGTTGCACGACCGCCTTGTGAGTAGGTTCCAAAAAATCCGGCTTTGCATAACGTTTGAGGATTCTGGCCTCGCCCAATTCCTGATATGTCATTTTATTTATTCCTGTTTTGTTCTCTGTAAAACTTCACAGAATAAAAGACCACATGTAGCCTGCGACAAAAATACTGCCCAAGGCCAAAAATTCTTTAGCAAAAGTTGGAACATACATTTTCTTCACTCCCTTCATGGCGACTCGTTACAGGAACATTATAAGAACATTGAAGGGTTGTCAACGGCGTTCTCATAATGTTCCCTTAACAACGGGGTTGAATATTGCGTTTCAATAGCGCACTCTGGAAAGAAAACAACAGGGATTGCTTTCAAAATGGAACAAGAAAGCCAAGAAAAGCCAAAATTCACCAGCGCCGAAATGGGCGCTTTATCACACCTTTACCGTGGTGAAATTTATCGTTCGACCACGTGGCGCACGCGATTGGACAACACAACGAACTGGGCCGTTGTCACAACGGGTATCGCTTTTTCCATCACTTTTAGCGGTGTGAACGCTTCCCCTTTACCGTTGGTCCTTGTTGGTTTGCTGGTCATTGTTTTTTTAATTTTCGAGGCGCGGCGCTATCGCTATTTCAACGTCTGGCGTGCCCGTGCCCGCCATATCGAAACAGAGCTTTTCGCCCCAATGCTAAGAGGTGAGGATTATCAGCGAAACGGCGATTGGAATCTCATCCTGGCCAATGATTATATGCATCCCAAACACCACATCAGCATGCTACGCGCCATCGGACGACGTTTACGACGTAGTTATGCATGGTTGCTGGCCATTCAGGCCATTGCCTACTATGGGAAGCTTACGATCCACCCTGCCCCGCTAGACCATATCGGACAACTGTTTGAACGCGCCGCCATTGGACCGATCCACGGCGAGATCGTCGTCTTCATGCATGCCGTCTTCCATATCAGCTGGATTGCCGTTGCAATAGGAACACTTTACCACGACAAAATCTCACGCCTCAACCGCCGTTACAAAGGCGTTGGCATGGGATAAGTCATTAAATTGTCTGGGAGATAAAAGTGGGGGTCTCTGTTGCTAGGTACCCCCGAACCCCACCTACATAGACTCACCCATGCAGGAATTGAATTTGGTCAAGCGACTGCGTTACGCAGCAGCTGCAACCGGAGCCATACGATTGTCGTTGGCATTTATCAAGTTTTGCACCGATATCGGTGGTAGCTCACCGAGCGCAGCACTGTATCTTTACTACCGCTGTCGATCCTATTTCGCCCCCCTCACAAACCGACCTGTTCGATCGGCTTATGGTGGAGGCGCCGGGTACCGCCCCCGGGTCCAGTCAGCTTATTCCATACACGCCTCTAGCGCCGTAGTCCGCCGCTAAACGGACGCCCTAGATGTAAGCGGGAAAAAGCCAAACGTCAAGGGGCGTCTGGTCAACAATCAAAAAAGGAACATGGTTGCCCCCACTTATTATCCCCTATATCCTCTATCTTGAAAATAATCCGTCTTCACAATTAAAAGAAAATATTATGGATCAAATCTCGCAGGATGACCTGAAAACGGCCCTGACCGGAAACGTCATCAACGAGCAACAATTCGCCTCTATCCTCCATATCGCGCAAAAACGCCAACAGGCCCAGCACACCCTTCATGGGGAAGATGAACCTTTTGCAATTTTTCTGGGGTTTTCGGAAATTTTTATTTCCATTGGTCTGTGCATTCTGTTTGCGGGGCTGATTGGCATTCTTTCACTTGTCGATAGCCTTTCCATTGCCGCAGCTATTGTTGGCCTTCTCAGTCTGGGATTATCCCACTATTTCATCAAAATACGGCGCATGGTCCTGCCCAGTATCGTCTGCACCACAGCCTTGACCCTTTCGAGCATTCTATGCCTTATCCCGCTCGCTATTGACCTCTTTTCACAAGCCGATGGGGAGGAACCCTATCTGGCGACCCTGATACTCCCCCTCGCCCCGACTTTATGCTTGCTGATCTGGATGTATCGTAAATATAAGCTCCCCTACCTGACTTTCCTAATTGGTGTCACGGGTTTGGGCTTAATGCTATCGATTGCCGGAACATTAAGTTCATCCCAACAGACGGTCCTTGATTTTGACAGCCTGATGGACCTGTCCGTCAATCCCATCGTTGCCGGAAGCTGGTTGCTCTTTGGTTTAATTGCTCTGGGCTTTGGGCTTTATTTCGATTGCCGCGACCCTTACCGGGTCGCCAACCCATCCAAATCCGCCTTCTGGCTGCATCTTCTTTCCGGTCCGTCCTTGCTCAATGTCATTGCGCTTAATATCTATTACGAAGGGGACACCACATCTTACATTTTAACGTCTCTCTTGCTCTGCCTGTTCGTTGTCATCGCCCTGATCATTGACAGACGTTCCTTTATCTCGGCAGGTATTATCTATCTGAGTTTCGTTGTCAGTTGGGCCACTGAAAATCTCGGTATGGATGCGGACTATATCAGTCTCTTTATCCTTGGCCTGATTATTACCGCGCTTGCCACATGGTGGCACAAATGGCGCAGTGCCTTGATGACTGCCTTGCCAAACTTCCCTTACAAGGAAAAACTTCCGCCTTATTAAGCTTAAGAAGAAACAACAAAAAAGCCCGTCCAAAAGGACGGGCTTTTTAATGGCGAGAGTGACGGGACTCGAACCCGCGGCCTTCGGCGTGACAGGCCGACGCTCTAACCAACTGAGCTACACCCCCACAAAAGGGATACTCTCTCAATAAACA
The DNA here is from genome assembly GCF_014641495.1 of Terasakiella brassicae. Taxonomy (GTDB): domain Bacteria; phylum Pseudomonadota; class Alphaproteobacteria; order Rhodospirillales; family Terasakiellaceae; genus Terasakiella; species Terasakiella brassicae. The sequence goes on along the minus strand of NZ_BMHV01000007.1, from coordinate 129,988 downwards.
CCAAGTGAAACGCGAAAGTGGCGAGAGTGACGGGACTCGAACCCGCGGCCTTCGGCGTGACAGGCCGACGCTCTAACCAACTGAGCTACACCCCCTCACGTTCACTTACTAACAAAGCGTAGAAGAGTGGTGGAGGGAGTTGGATTCGAACCAACGTAGGCGTAGCCAGCGGATTTACAGTCCGCCCCTTTTAGCCGCTCAGGCATCCCTCCAGGGACCCTTTGTCACACACGCTTTGCTGTGGTGTGGGCGGGGTTATAACAGTGCCCCCACAGGCATGCAACAGGATTTTTCATTTTTTTTACACATTCTTGATTTTTCAGCTCTTTTCCTCATTTTTCCCCTTTGTCTTGCCACCTTGTTCTGAAAGAGAACCGACTAAAACGTCCCCGCATATATCAATGCGAACTGTAACGATTCATATAATATGCTTATAGAAAATAGAAGATTTCTTAAAAACAGAAGAATCGTAAAACAGGCCAATCTGCATTTTTTGCATCACACAAAATTTTGGGAGCATTGCCCCTTTGTCAAAACACAAAAATCAGACAAATAAAAACCCCCACCGGACGGAACCGTCACAGTGGGGGTTTTTCGTGTATGGGGCGACTGATGGGACTTGAACCCACGACCCCCGGTACCACAAACCGGTGCTCTAACCAACTGAGCTACAATCGCCATTGAGGTGGGCGCTTATGTACGCCAGCATGCTCTGATCGTCAATAACTTTTCGACCCAAAAAGTAAAAAAAACTGTCACACGAAAAATTTACGCAAACGATCGATTGCTTCGTTCAGAAGTGAGGGTTGTTTACAAAAACAGAAACGAACAAAATTGCGTGGCCCTCCTTCCTGATAAAAGGCCCCTGTCGGCACCGCTGTCACCCCGGCCTTCAGGGTAATATATCGGCAAAATTCCGCATCATCCCCATCAAAGCCGAAGGGAGAAAAATCAACGGTCAGAAAATAAGTCCCCTGACTGTCCAGCACGTTAAAGCCGACATCACGTAATCCCGTGGCCAACAAATCGCGTTGTGCCTGCATACCGGCGGTAAAATCGCGGTAATAGTCATCGGGAAAATCCAGCCCTGCGGCAATTGCCTTTTGCAAGTTCGGCACAACCGTGAACGTGACAAACTGGTGCGCTTTGGCAATGGCTTTCATCAGATGCGGGGATGCTGTGATATAGCCGATTTTCCAGCCTGTCAGGGAAAAGGTTTTGCCCGCAGACCCAATGCGCGCGCATCTGTCACGCATCCCCGGCAACGTCATTAAAGGGTGATGTTGGTGGTCATCAAAAACCAGATGTTCATAGACCTCATCACAAACAACATAGGCATCATGTTTTTCTACAAGCGCGGCCAAAAACGACAGCTCGTCTTTGGTAAACACCTTGCCGGACGGGTTCATGGGGGAATTTAAAACCAACAATTTGGTTTTATCGCTAAATGCTTTTTCCAATTCCTCACGCGGCAATTCCCAATGGGGTGGCTCAACCCGCACCAGTTTCGGGATGGCGCCGATATGGCGGATAATCGGCAAATAAGAATCATAAAGCGGTTCGATTAAAACCACTTCATCACCGGGGTTCAACAGCCCCATAAAGCAATCACATAAGGCTTCTGTCGCCCCGGCCGTAACCATGACTTCCGTTTGCCAATCGACATCCAGATCGTAAAAACGCTTGTTATGGCGTGCGACAGCCTGACGCAGTTCCGGCAATCCCATCAGGGGCGGATACTGGTTTGGCCCTGTCATCAAGGCATCGGCTGCAATCTGGCGGATTTCTTCCGGTCCATCCACATCGGGAAAGCCCTGCCCCAGATTGATACTGTTATGTTTCAACGCCAATGCTGAAGTTACTTCAAAAATTGTCGTCCCATAACCGGAGAGAATTTCATTGACCGGTTTTTTCATCGTATCGTCAGCCACTTTTTACACTTCCTTGAACGCTTACATGTAAGTTCACCGACTGTAACCTGAGACACAGGTCATTGTCACCCCTTATGGATTTGACAGGAAATCAATTTTTGAAAAAATCTTATCCACGTCAAAACCAACGGTCAGCATTCCATCCAGTTGCGATGATTTTTGATTTCTAATCGGTAAGGATACCTGAACCTGAAAAGCATGCGTAGAATGATCAAATAAAATCTGTGAAATATATGATATCTGCCCACTGGATAAGGCCATAAAGGCATCTTCATCCCCTTGCCAGTAATCGCTAGTGGGCACATTCATGGCAATATTGTAGCCTTCTTTATCCGTCAAAAAAATCTCATTAATCCCCTGACTGCTCTCAACAAGTGTTCGCAAAAACGCAGATCCTTTATTTGCGAGAATATCGCTCATCAGGCTTGTTTGCCTGCCCCTTGCAATCGCTTCTTTCCAATCTGCGTCCGCCTGATGAAGCTTTTTCTTGCGGATATGCCACCCTCGTTGCGTTTTTTCAACCGTTCCTATGTTGTTTTCATATTGCGCCAAAATCGACTGAGCCCTCTTTAAAAGCTGTTGGCGTTCCATTTGCGTTGCATCCCGAAAATCACGCGCGCACGTTGCCAAAGCCTTGTTAAACTGTGAAATAAAATCCGGATTATTCTTGATAAACATCTTGGAAAAATAGGCGACCAAAGGCACATAACGAACAAAGGTCGACTCCAGATCATCCTCATTCAGTCCGATTGCACGGCTGGCGTTCAAAAAGACTTCCTCATCCGCCAACGCCGCAGAAATACGGCCCGTTGCCAATAATTTCGCCAAGGACTTCACGTTTGGAATCGTCGCATGTAAGTTGGGACCGTGCCGTTTGAGCCAGATTTCTTCATTTGCCCCCAAAACAGCCCCAATCTGATCAAGCGATAATTCCCCTGATCCCTGCGTTTCCTTTAAGCGGAAAACTTTCCAACGTTCCAGCGCCAAAGGTTCTGTCGGGATAGACGTTTCATCAAGGTCTATATCCGGTATGCTGAGAAAAAAACCGTCAATGCGATTTTGTTTCACCAGTTCGCGATTACGTTTGCGCGGGGCAATGGCAATGACATAGGGGCGGTTTAGCTGATCAAAAACACATTGTACCATTTGCGGCGTACGTCCACGCAACACTGATGAATCCATCACCTGATAAGGCGGTTGTAAATGTGTTTGCAACATAACGGGTGTTGGTTCATTTCCATGCGCCACCGTCACAAAAAACACAAGAACAGTCAGGATTTGAACGAACAGCCGCAAAAAAAGCCTCCTACGGTAATCTTCTACAAATCCCCCTTTATACGGCACCTATTATACAACCTTAAGAAGATTTTAAAAAGCATTATTTGCAAACGTCAGAGAAGCAAGATTGATACCTTCCGGAAGTCTATCGACGACATACAAAAAAATCATACCAAACCCGGAAAATAGTGACCTATATGATTGCAGATCCTTTAAGGACTGATGAGGAACGGTTCTGGTATCAGTCTTTTTGCAAATCCATTTGCGCCAGCAGACGGCGCTTATCTGAAATGCTGTCTTCAACGCTGCGTAACTTGGAATATGAAACGCTTTGTGTCAGGCCTAAATGTTCCGCAAGCTCTAACAAAAGCTCCCGTTCGGCGCGATCTGTTTGTGCAGCTTCGATGCTTTCAATCATCGCCAGAATACTGTTCTTGCTTTTGTAAAAAGCTTCTTCATCTGTCAGATTGCGCACCGTCTGGACCACACGCACAACATCACCATCCACCACGATAATATCATCACTGCGCGTCTGATCAGGGCCAACTTCCGCCTTTGTAATTAAAACGGGATACCAGCCGAACGAACGCAACGTCTGAACTGACGCATTTTCCAGACTATCACCCAAATCCAAATCTGACGGCGTCTCCTGAATACGGATAAGTCTGCCATCTTCAACATATGCAAACATGGGGGCATCCTATTATTCGTTGTCTATCTGAATTTAAGACTACCCCTAAAATTTAAATTTGTAAAATCTAATAATACTTTCGTAGGAAAACAGGCCAATATAAAAAGATAAAAAACCGCATTCCCTTCAGAATGCGGTTTCAATTCATCACTCTGAATCGTTTGTTAGGTATTCACTTCAATTAAAAGATCGCAAATTTCACGCACAGCGCCCTGCCCGCCTTTTTTCTGCGTAATATAAAGGGTCTTTTCTTTAACGGCCTCAATCGCATCTGCGACCGTAATCGGGGTGCCGATTTTTTCCATAATCGGAATATCGTTCAAATCATCCCCCATATGCGCCACATTATCCAAACTGATAGACAGCTCGTCACATATCTTTTGCAAAATTTCGATTTTGTTTTTTGCCCCGGTATAAACATGGCTTAGCCCAAGGCGCTTCCCGCGTTCCTGAATGGCATTTGTCGTACTGGCACTGATGATGCAAAGTTCAACGCCAGCCTCACGCGCTTTTTTCATGCCCATGCCGTCTTTGACATTGAACTTGCGTAACTCGTCACCGGTTTCCGTATAATAAAGCCCGCCATCGGTTAAAATACCGTCCACATCCAGACTGAGGAGCTTTACGGATTTGAGTTGTTCTTTAAAATCCGCAAACGAAAGCTTGTCACGTGCTGTCATGGCCTGATCCTGTCTTTAAAATAAAATACCTGAATGTAGGGTTTAGGCGTTTTCCTGATCGCGTTCCACACGTTCCGTGCGCCAACGCATGGTTTTTAACAGGGTGCCGATTGTAATAGACCCCAATGTCGCAATGGCAATTTCATCAATTTCGCGCAACACCAGATTAAGCGCATTGCCGATATCCGTATCGGCTTGTGAATCACGGGCGCGTTCGTTCTCGCTGACGTCTTCGAACAGGTGAATAACGTCAAACAAGGTTGTGCGTTTCAAGTTCCCTGCAAAACGGTACCCGCCCCCGGCACCACGTACAGATTCCACCAAACCAGCGCGACCAAGATCACGTAAAACTTTGGCCAAGTGATTTGCGGAAATATTATATTTATCCGCAATATCCGTGGCCGAAAGCTGGACATCAGGATCACGCGCCAATTCCAGAACCGCATATAACGCGCAATAAGTCGCTTTTTGGAGTTTCATTTCTGCTTACCTTCAGTCCAGCGGCATTTCCAATTCGATGTAAGGACCACCCATCATGCCCTGACTTCTAAAGAAGCTGAGGTTCAGGTTATCCTTACGGTGCAACATTGTGCGGGCCTGTCCGACACCCGCCTTGCGAAACTGTTCACAAACCGTTTCAAACAATCGCGTTCCCACCTGTTTCAGGCGCATTTCCGGGTTCACCCCGATGGTATAAACCCAGCCACAGGGTTCGGACCCAAATTCCCACGCGCGCACTTCACCGATGATAAAGCCCGCAAAAACACCGTCGATTTCACAGACATAGAAAAAACCCTCATTGGAATCGCCATAGCGATGATAGGTCTCTTCCCAATAATCAGGTTTATGCTGGCCCGTATTATAGGCATGCAAATCCGTCACGGCGGGTAAATCCTTCTCATCCGCATCCCGAATAATAAAGGTCACGCCATCGACGTTCATTTTTTTATGGAACTCTTGTCTAACCATGTTCCGCCTACGCCTTTGCCAGCTATAAATTTATATATGGTGAATAAAATACGCATTTCGGTACCACTTTGTAAAGACTGCGTTAAAAAAACCTCGCAAAAACTTTTGCGAAGGCGTATTTTTCCTTTTATGACAATAGACAGAACAGCCATAGACGGTCTCAAGGCCTACATCATAGAACGGGCACTTCTCAGCCCCGTTACCCCGGAAGTCTTTCGCGCCAGTTGCGAACGCTTGCTTGAGGCTGGCCTCCCTGTCTTGCGCATCAATATGTCATGGGGAACCTTGCACCCCACGATCGGTGCCTTATCGCTGCGCTGGTGGAAAGGCCGGAAATTTGACGACATCACCCGCTATATGCATCAAGACGGGGAAAGTGAAGAATGGCTCCGCAGTCCGGGGTATTATGCCGTTCACAATCAAATCCCTGAATTTCACGTTTTTATAAACGATGAAACCGCCCATCCTGTTTTCCCTGTCTTTGATGAATTCAAAGAAGCCGGCGGCACACATTATTTTTTACGGCTGATCCGTTTTTCCGAACCTTCACAATTCGCCTTCGATCTGGATGGTATGATCTTGTCCTTTCTCAGCGATGCACCAAACGGATTTAGCAACGAAGAAATGGATATTCTGCGCGATGTCGGCGATTATATTGCCCTCGCGCTAAAAATTGCCTTGCGCGAACGCATTACGTTAAACACCCTCAGTGCCTATTTGGGTGAAAATGCCGCCCATCAGGTTCTCAGCGGGTCGATTAAACTGGGCGATGGCAATAATATCAATGCCGTGATCTGGTATAGCGACCTGCGCAATTCAACTGTTTTGGGTGATCAATTATCCGGCCCGGACCTGCTCGCCACGTTAAACAGCTATTTTGCCTGCACTGCTGGGGCTGTAAGTGATCATGGCGGCGAAGTGCTCCGGTTTGTTGGCGATGCTGTGCTGGCAATTTTCCCCATTCATAATGAGGATGTAAAAGAAGCCTGTGCCAAGGCGACAGCCGCCGCCAAAGATTCCCTTGCTCGACTGGATTATGTTAACGCACAACGTGCACCCGACCAACAGCTTTCCTTTGGGCTGGGTTTACATATAGGGGAAGTGATGTTTGGCAATATCGGCATTCCCGAACGGCTTGATTTTTCTGTAACCGGGCCTGCAGCAAACGAAGTCGCGCGCATTGAAAACATGACCAAGGAAATCGGTGAAACTGTGCTGGCCTCTCAATCCTTTGCCAGCCATCAACCCGATCAATGGCGCGCCATCGGCCCCCGCCCTTTGCGCGGTGTCGGATGTCCTGTAAACCTATTTACCCTTAAATAATTGGTATTATGTGAGAGAGTTCACAGAAACATTGTGGAAATAAGCGTACTCGATACTAGACAAAAGTTTTCTTTAATTTAAAACGATTATAATTTTACAATTTATCGCTGAGTATTTCTTGGGCACGACAATGAAATTTCTGTTGAACAAATCCGTGATGATTGCCATTGGCATTGCCGCTGTGGTTTCTATCTGGCTATTATCCGGCCTATTCACCGAAAAAGAACAAGTCGTTGCCAAAAGTGTTGTTGATACACATACAAAAAACAAGGTCAACGTTCTGGTTTCAACACAGGAAGCCCATGATCACGCGGATATCCTCTCGCTTTATGGACAGACCGAAGCAAACCGCGAAGTCGAATTGAAAGCCCAGACAAAGGGCCGTATTTCCGAGCTTCTGATCGAAAAAGGCACACTTGTCAAAAAAGGCGATATCATTGCCCGGATCACGATGGATGATCGCAAATATCAGCTTGAAGGCGCGCGTGCTGCCGTTCGTTTTCGGGAACTGGAATATGATGCCTCTAAAAAGCTATCCCAGAAAAGCTTTCGTTCACAAACAAAACTGGCTGAGTCCAAGTCGCTGCTAAACAGCGCGCGTGCCGACCTAGAAAACATTCGCCTTGATATTGAACATACTGAAATCAAAGCCCCGTTTGACGGATACCTTGAAAATACCAGCATCGAAGTCGGTGATTTTGTGGATAGCGGGGACCCAATTGCAAAAATTGTCGATCTTTCCCCAATTGTTGTCAGCGCAGCCATCCCGGAATATTCCATTTCAAAAATCAAAGACGGCCAAGCCGCACGCGCTGTCTTAAATGATGGTCGCATACTGGAAGGCATCGTGCGATTTATTGCTGCAACCAGTGACAATTCCACACGCACCTACCGCGTGGAAATGGAAGCCCCAAACGATGCGCAAGAACTGATCAATGTCGGTATTACAGCCAAATTGCAATTAAGCATTGGACGCCAACATGCCTATCAGGTTAGCCCGGCGATTTTAACCCTGTCAGACGAAGGGGTCATCGGCATTAAAACGGTCGACGATGCCAACAAGGTTGTTTTTCATCCCATAAAATTATTGGAAGACACCCCCGAAGGCGTCTGGATTACCGGCCTGCCCCAAACCGCACGTATCATCACACGCGGTCAGGAATATGTCAGTGTCGGACAAGAAGTTATCACAACTGAAGACGGTGACGAACAAAAGGCAAATACGGACAAACAACCGTCCGCACCTGCAATCGCCAAGGCACAGGAACAATAAGACATGAAAAATGCGATCGAAGCCGCACTGGGCCATTCGCGCACAGTTTTAATGATTCTGGCCCTTGTTCTGATTACCGGGTCGATTGCCTATGTCAATATTCCCAAAGAATCTGACCCGGACATCAATATTCCGATCATTTATGTTGTCGCCACGCACGATGGTATTTCCCCGGAAGATGCCGAACGATTGATCTTGCGCCCACTGGAACAGGAATTGCGCACGATCGAAGGCGTAAAGGAAATGCGCTCCACCGGTTATGAAGGCGGCGGCAATGTCACCTTGGAATTTGAAGCCGGTTTTGATGCCGATAAGGCATTGGATGACGTGCGCGACAAGGTCGATCTGGCAAAACCCGAATTACCCGATGAAACCGAGGAACCGACCGTACATGAAGTCAACTTCAGCCTTTTCCCGGTTCTGGTCGTCACCATTGCCGGTGAAGTACCGGAACGATCACTGGTAAAACTGGCCCGTGACCTGCAAGATGAAATTGAATCCATCCCCAGTGTTTTGGAAGCTGAAATTGCAGGGGATCGTGACGAAATGGTCGAAATCATTATCGACCCGGCAAAAGTTGAAATGTACGGCCTGACCCCATCAGCCGCTATGAATATGGTTTCATCCTCAAACCAATTGGTTGCGGCGGGTTCTCAGGACACCGGGTTAGGGCGTTTTTCCATTAAGGTTCCCGGCCTTTATGAAACCGTTCATGATATTCAATCACAGCCCTTATTGGTTGATGGGGACAGTGTGGTCACACTTGGTGACATTGCCGATATTCGTCGCACATTTAAAGATCCGACCAGTTTCGCCCGTGTGAATGGCAAGCCCGCCATTGCCTTGGAAATTTCCAAACGGACCGGTGAAAACATCATCGAGACCATTGAAAAAGTCCGCGAAATTGTCGCCTCAGAACAGGCCAGATGGCCACAAGCCTTGCGCGACAACATTGATGTGTCTTATTCACAAGACCGATCCAACCAAATCCGCACCATGTTGGCAGACCTGCAAAATAACGTCCTCAGCGCCATTGTCTTGGTGATGGTCGTTGTGGTTGCTGCCCTTGGCCTGCGCACTGCCGGACTTGTCGGCATGGCGATCCCCGGTTCGTTCCTTGCCGGGATTTTGGTCATCAGTGGGTTGGATATGACCATGAACATCGTTGTTCTGTTCAGCCTTATTCTGGCGGTCGGCATGCTGGTTGATGGTGCGGTTGTGGTCACGGAATATGCGGACCGCAAAATGATCGAAGGTTATCATCGGCGCAAAGCATACGGGTTAGCGGCACAACGCATGGCCTGGCCGATTACCGCATCAACAGCAACCACATTGGCCGCCTTCTTACCGCTTCTATTTTGGCCGGGTGTGGTCGGGGAATTTATGAAATTCCTGCCCATTACCTTGATTGCAACCTTGGCAGCCTCCCTGTTGATGGCATTGATTTTCGTGCCGACACTGGGGGCCTTGTTCGGCAAACCGTCCCAAGCTGTGCCGGAACTGAGCGAGATTACCCCCGAACATGATGTAGACCTTACCAAACTCCACGGGATTACGGGAACTTACGTTAAAACCCTGCAAACCTCATTACGCCATCCGATCAAAGTCCTTGTGGGGGCCGTTGCCGTTCTTGTACTGGTTCAGGTCGTGTATGGTGCCTTTGGTAAAGGGGTTGAGTTTTTCCCCGAAGTCGAACCGGAAAACGCCAAAGTCAACGTACGGGCACGCGGTAACCTGTCTGTTTGGGAACAAAAAGACATTCTGGAAAAAGTCGAAGCCCGCATTTTGCCCATGACGGAATTCAAGACCGTTTATACACGCATCGGCAAACAACAAAACAGTGAAGAAGCCGAAGATATTATCGGGTCTGTTTCCCTTGAATTTAAAGACTGGCAGGATCGCCGCCCGGCAAACGAGATTTTGACGGAAATTGCCGAACGGACCAAAGACATTGCCGGGATCGAAATTGATTTCCGTAAACAGGAAGAAGGCCCGCCAACCGGTAAACCGATAAACATCCAGCTTTCATCGCGCAAAACCGATTTATTACCCGATGCCATTGCCCGTATTCGCAATGGTTTGGAAAATATGGACGGCATGATGAACTATGAAGATTCACGCCCCCTGCCCGGTATTGATTGGGAACTCAAAGTCGATCGATCCCAAGCTGCAAAATTCGGCGCGGATATCGGACTTGTCGGCAACTTCATCCAAATGACAACCGCAGGTCTGAAATTAGGGGAATATCGCCCTGACGATACCGATGACGAGGTCGAAATTCGTGCGCGCTTCCCAAAAGAAGACCGCACAATTGACCGTCTGAACGATATTCGGATCAATTCATCACTGGGCACCGTCCCGATTTCAAACTTTGTCACCCGCACCGCAGAACAACGCACAGGAAACGTCAATCGTGTCGATGGTTTCCGTGTCATGGCCGTCAAGGCCGATGTTCTTCCCGGTGTCAACGTCGATGCAAAATTGAAAGAGGTCAAAGCATGGATTGCCGAGCAGAATTTCGATCCCGCCATTAAAATCGATTATAAAGGCGAAGACGAAGAACAACGTAAAGCACAGGAATTCTTGGGCAACGCCTTCGGTGTCGCCTTGTTTATCATGGCGATCATCCTTGTGACCCAGTTCAACAGTTTTTACAGTGCCTTTTTAATCCTGTCGGCTGTTATCATGTCCACCATCGGTGTCTTTATCGGCCTTTTGGTCACAGGTCAGCCGTTTGGAATCGTTATGGGCGGGATCGGTGTCATTGCCTTGGCCGGTATTGTGGTGAATAACAATATCGTACTTATTGATACCTTTGATCGTCTCAAGCACGAAATGGGCAGCACTTTTGACGCCATTGTCCTGACCGGGGCACAACGCATGCGCCCGGTTCTGCTCACAACGGTTACCACCATGCTGGGGCTGTTGCCGATGGTGATGCAGCTTAATATTGATTTTATTAATCGAGACATCACACAAGGGGCACCTTCAACGCAATGGTGGTCGCAATTGGCAACCGCAATCGTGTTTGGCCTTGGCTTTGCAACCGTTCTGACCTTGGTTGTTACACCTTGCGCCTTGATGTTGCGTTCCAACTTTCAGGACTGGCGCGAAAACCATCGTCAAGCCCGCGAACAAGCAAACATTTCACATTAAAGACATCTCGCACATTCTGTATCCTTAAAAATGATACAGAGTGTGCGCACAATCATACTCCTTTCGTATTAACTCCTTTAGACTATTAACTATAAGGTGAAATTTAAACGAAAAGATAAGTCAAATGCGCCGTTCCCAACGCAGAAAATACCGCTCAGGAAACCAGTTGAAACATATCGTACGTATGTTTTTCTTTCTGGCTATTATTGCATTGGTCCTTGGCGGGTTCGTCTATACAATCCTGATAAAAGAACAGCCGCATGAAGCCGACATACCGGAAAATTCCAAATATGCCCCCATCTATGCAGAAGACCTTGGACAAACCCCGGAAGCCTTAAAAGCCAAATATCCGGATTTGCTGTTGCGTACCAACAGGCGGGGTGTTTTAACCGGAAAGCACGTTATGCGCGGGGCTCAATACACCATCTGGTTTGTCAAAGATATCAATGAATACAAGGCATTCCGACTACAAGCGCAAAAAACATATCCGCATCTGAGTGTATCCGAAATCGCACAGGATTTCGCCAAACTTTACAGCCGCCCCGTCGATAGTACATGCAGCGGGAAAACGGCCTATGCCGAAAATAAATGTCATTACAAGTGGTGGATCCGCAAAAACGTGACACTGGATCTTTATAGTCGTTTCTTAAAAAATGATCAGGTTGAACTAAGCGCGATTTCAACAGACACGTATTTAACATCAAAGCATTTTGACGCTGTAAAATCCGTTCTCCCCACACAGTAACCGCCAAATAACTGTCAGTAGAAATTTAACACTGCCTCGGTCAATATTCAAAATAACCTCTAATACCAACGATAAAAAAGGCCTGTTTTCTCTAACTCTTATGCACATTTGATAAGTTCAAAAGAACCGTTACCTTAGAACTTAGATGCAATATCAGTTAAAGGGAGGCCCCCGCCATGAATTCCGACCTGTCTTTTGTGATTGCCCTCGATGGCGCCCCTTATCCCGTTCAATTCGAATCAGAAGTGCTGGATGAATTTCAACGCGACCATGTCGCCAGTATGGACCTGCAACTGCGTCAATTTGCCGATGAACAATTCGGCCCGACCTTTTACCTTGATCACCAGAACCGTCTTGGCATTGTCGCCCAGCTTATTCGCGATGCCATGAAGGAAGAAAACGGCATTCTCATTGCCAAGTATGTCTTATGGATGGCATCACATTATCCAGAAATTTCTGGAATTCGCATCCATGAAGACACATATGAATTTACAGCGAAGATTTTTGACGAAACAGTGCCGGAAGGTTGCTCCGTTCATTAACGATTGCGAACCTTCGCGGACCTGTCTCATAGACACGCGAAGGAAACCAATGGGAAAAGTTGGCAGTTCCACATTTTGGCTGGATCAGACATTTGACGAAACCATGAGTTTGCTGGAAGAGGCAAAATATTACCACGCCTACCGCTTCCCCAAGCAGGTCGATCACTTAAACCCGTGTCAACGTCTGGAATTGACACGGGAATCTTTGCGCATAACGTCCCGGCTTTCACATATGATTTCATGGTTAATGCATGAAAAAGCCATTCTCAATGACGAAATTACCCGGCATGAATATCTTGAACGTAACATCCCGCTTGCAGAAGAAAGTATCTGTACCAGCACCTGCGAAGAGGTTCTGGAAGACTGCCCAAAACGGCTACTAAGCCTGATGGATCGTAGCCTCTCCCTTTTTATCCGGGCCTCGCGTTTGGAAAAGATGCTGCGTAATTAAGTTTTACGCTTTCAAGATCTCTTCAACCAAATTGATCCAATAGCTTGCGCCCACATGCAGCATGCGGTCATTAAAATCAAATCCCGGATTATGCAGTAAACAGCCCCCCGGTTCCCCGCCTGTGCCCAGCCAGACATAACATCCCGGTTTTGCTTCCAACATATAAGAAAAATCTTCCGCCCCCATACTGGGCACCGGATTTAAATCAACATTCTCTTCACCAACCGTTTGGGCCGCAACACGGGCACAAATTTCACTTTGCTGCCCATCATTAAGCGTTGCCGGATAACCTTTGGCATAGATCAATTCAAAGGTTGCCCCGTGCGCCTCACAAATCCCTTTTACAATCCGGCGAATACCGTCTTCCAAAGTTTGACGAACTTCGGGCGTAAAGGAACGGATGGTTCCACGTAATTGCACATCATTGGGGATCACATTCCATGTATGCCCCGCATGAATTTGTGTCACGGACACAACGCCTGCATCCTGCGGGTTTAACACGCGCGATGTCAGGCTTTGTAACGCAAGGACAATTTCACTGGCGACCACAACCGGGTCCAGCCCCAAATGCGGCATTGCCCCATGACATCCTTTACCGATCACCCGAATATCCATTGTATCGCATGCCGCCATCAGTGGTCCGGCTTTCACCGCCATTGTGCCGGCTGCCATTTCCGGCCAGTTATGCATGCCAAAAACGGCATCTGCCGGAAACAGGTCAAACAGGCCCTCTTCAACCATCACGCGCCCGCCGCCTTCGTTTTCCTCAGCGGGTTGAAAAACAAAATGGACCGTGCCTTTAAAATTACGTTTCTCAGACAAATAGGCCGCCGCCCCCAACAACATTGCCATATGTCCATCGTGACCACAGCCATGCATCTTTCCATCATAGCGAGAGCTATGCGGCACATTGGAACATTCCGTCATGTCCAGCGCATCCATATCCGCACGCAAAGCAATCGCAGGACCATCCCCGTTTGTCAGACTGGCCACAAGCCCGGTTTTTGCCAGTCCGCTATGAACCTTCAACCCCAAACTTTCCAATTGTGTTTTCACATAATCGGCGGTTTTCACCTCTTCAAAAGCGGTTTCGGGATGCGCGTGCAAATGATGGCGCCATTGAACCATTTTAGAAACCAATGGATGATCTTGTGAAATTTTCATTAAACAGTCCTAATGGATTGAAGTTGTATGTGTTTCAGCCTATATTATGTTGCAATGCAAAACACAATATGTCGGCCTTTCAGCTTAAAGAGTATTTACCATGACACGCATGTCCGTTCCAAACGTTAAGAACAGTATCGATCGCGCCATTCATGCCGTTGAGGGACGCATGACCAACGGCCTGTCGCCTGCCTCCATCATGGTGGCCTATTTCGACTGGTTGGTCCATATGGCCCATTCGCCAGGTAAAGTCAGCGAGATGTCGGAAAATTTCGCACGCAAAACGGTTGATTTTAATATCTGGGCGGCCCGCGCCACAATGGATCCTGATCTGCCTGATTTTATTCAACCCTTGCCGGAAGATCGTCGTTTTCGTTCTGAAGAATGGAAAAAATTCCCCTTTAATGTCATTGCCCAAGGTTTCCTGTTGAAAGAACAGTGGTGGCATTACGCGACGATGGGCATTCCCGGCGTGTCCAAACACCATGAAAGCATGGTGCATTTTGGCGCCCGGCAATGGCTGGACATTATTTCCCCGACAAACTTTTTTGCAACCAACCCTCATGTTTTAAAAACCACCGTCGAACAAAGCGGGCAAAACCTTGTGAAGGGCGCTGAAAACTTCTGGAATGAAGTCATGCGCAACATTGTGGACCAACACAACGCCGCCGACAGTGAATATAGCGTTGGTAAAAATCTGGCTGTGACCAAAGGCAAAGTTGTTTATCGCAACCGTCTGGTCGAACTGATCCAGTACGAACCAACCACCAAAAAAGTGGATGCGGAACCTGTTCTGATCGTACCGGCCTGGATTATGAAATATTACATCCTTGATCTGTCCCAATATAATTCACTGGTGAAATATCTGGTCGATAAAGGCCATACCGTCTTTATGATATCCTGGCACAACCCGACAGCACAGGATCGTGATCTCGATATGGAAGATTACGTCATACAAGGCGTGATGGAATCCTTAAAAGCGGTTACCACCATTGTGCCGGATCAAAAAGTGCACGGTGTCGGCTATTGTCTGGGCGGTACACTTCTAACCATCGCCGCAGCTGCAATGGCGCGTAACGAAGATGACCGTTTCAAAACGATTACGCTGTTCACCACACAAACCGATTTCAGCGAAGCCGGTGAGTTGATGTTGTTCATCGACGAAAGTCAGATTTCCTATATGGAAGATATGATGTGGGATCAGGGTTATCTGGACACCAAACAAATGTCCGGTGCTTTCCAGTTGTTGCGTTCATTTGATCTCGTCTGGTCAAAAATGGTATCGGAATATCTGCTTGGCGAACAACCGCGCGTCAACGATTTGATGAGCTGGAACGCAGACGCAACCCGCATGCCTTACAAGATGCACACGCAATATCTGCGCCGTCTCTTCCTTGATAACGACTTGGCGGCCAGACGTTTTGAAGTCGGCGGTAAACCGATTTCTGTATCCGATATCCGGACCCCCATGTTTGCGGTTGCCACCGGGAAAGACCATGTGGCCCCGTGGAAGTCTGTTTATAAAATCCATCAATTGGTCGATACCGATGTCACCTTCGTCCTTACCAACGGGGGGCATAACGCCGGGATCGTAAATGAACCGGGTCACCCGCGTCGCCATTATCAAATCGGCACCAAACTGGATAACGATAAATTCGTCCCGCCTGCAGAATGGGCAGAAAGGCACCCGGTTATCGACGGGTCCTGGTGGGAGCCGTGGGAGGCATGGTTGACAGAACATTCATCCGGCAAAGTCACCCCGCCTCAGGTCGGGACAAAAGGCGGGGATTACGATCCGATTTGTGATGCCCCCGGCACCTATGTTTTTGAAGATTAAACAAATTTGCTTCACAAACCGATCTCAATAGAAAAGCCCTTTTGCGAACCTTTCGCAAAAGGGCTTTTTATTTTCTTGAAGTTAAAGAACCCAAAGACAATATAAACTAAAGAGACGTAAGGTCGGGGAAGAAATGCCATGCAATGCCACCCAGAAAAAAGCGACAAAGCGACCCTCTTCAATCATATGCAGGCCTTTCGAGCTTTATCGCGCAGCCCCGCCGTTTTGTGCGGGGATTTATATCACGCAATGGAAGATATCGTTCAAACCCTGACGCAGGCCCTTCCCCATGCCCGTATCGGTATCTGGACTATAGACGACACACAAACAGACCGTTGGCAATGCCTTGCCTCAAACCAACCTGCACAACCTTCATTTAAAAGTGCTGAACTTCAAGACCTGATCGATATATTGGATCAGGAATTTATTTATACCGTGGATAATACCGTCACCCTGCCCAAACGCAGTCTCGCCCCTTTGCCTTTTTTCGAGCGACCCATTTGCGCACAACTCTGTGCCGGCATTCAAATTAATGCACAAACCAAAGGGATCGTCTGTTGCGAATTTGAACATACCGCGCACCGATGGTCGATTGATGAAATGTATTTTACGGAATCCATCGCCAATTTTGCCTCTCTCTTTCTCAGTGATTACAACCGGCGTCGGGCGGAAATGAAATTGTTCGATGCCATATGCAATGATCGCCTGACCGGATTGGCCAATGCTTCCCATTTCATCCAGACATTGAAAAGCAAAATTGAACAACGGAGGCAAACACCCCTTCTGCTCGCCTTATTGGATATTCGCGGGTTTCGTCACATCAACGACATTCACGGTCACGATATTGGCGATGAAATCCTGAAGACAATGGCAATAGAACTGACCCGTCGTTTACCCGATGCCTTAATCGGTCGAACCGCCAGCAACGAGTTCATTATCGCGCGCCATATTGATGATATTGAAGTCCTTGCCCATACCAATCACGAACTGACCAAACTACTCCACAGCGATTTACAAATCCGGGACGAACATATAACGCTTGAATCTTCGATCGGGACAGCACTTTACCCAAACAATGCAACCCGGATCAAAAGCCTGATCCGCAAATGCGACATTGCCTTGTTCAAAGCAAAAGAAACCTCGCGTGCCGGATTTATCGCTTATAATGCGCAACTGGGACATGACTACGTTCAGCATATTCATCTCAAAAAACGCCTTAAGACCGCTATTCAAGACAAAACGTTCGTCAATTACTACCAACCCAAAGTCAATCTGGCGACACGCGCAATCGCCTCAGGTGAGGTCCTGATCCGTTGGCGCGACAAGCATGGTAAATTTGTGCCCCCTTCTGATTTTATCCCCATTGCAGAACGAACCGGCATGATCAACGAAGTCGGCCATCTTGTTCACGACAATATATGCAACGATCTGAATTTAATCCGTAATTTCAATCGCTGCAACCATGTCCTTGCGATTAACGCCAGCGTTCATGAATTGCGCGACCCGAATTATGTTGATCATTTACTGGACTGCACACAAGCCTGCGGTCTCCCCCCAAAACAGTTTGAAATCGAAGTTACCGAAAGCACGTTTCTGGATGAAGATTACATCACCCACAACAATTTAAAGCGGCTGCAAAAACAAGGATTTTCACTGGCATTGGATGATTTTGGAACAGGATATTCGTCCCTGTCTTATCTCAAAAAAATACAGTTTGATACAATCAAAATTGATCGGAGTTTCGTTCAAAACATTCATTTGTGTCCCAAGAACCGCGAAATCACCACCTCGCTGATCAAGCTTTTTCATACGATGGGCTGCAAAGTGGTCGCCGAAGGTGTTGAAGATATTGCCGAAGCCCATGTGTTACGTGATCTTGATTGCGACTTCGCCCAAGGATTCCTCTATGCCAAACCGATGGGGATCAATCAATATACCCAATATCTTGATTGTTCCCCTCTGCCTCCACCACCTTTTTTCTATGAAATTTAGCTCATCTCCCGTCCATCATCGCGCAACACCACATAAATCGCGGGGATAACCAGTAACGTCAAGGCAGTTGAGGAAAACAGACCAAAGACCAGCGATATCGCCAAGCCCTGAAAAATCGGGTCTGCCAGAATAAAGGCCGCCCCAATCATGGCCGCAGCGGCCGTCAGGAAAATCGGCTTAAACCGGATCATGCCCGCTTCCAACAAAATATCGCGCAAAGGGCGACCATCATTAATGCGATGACGGATAAAATCAACCAACAAGATGGAATTTCGCACGATAATCCCCGCCAATGCGATAAAACCGATCATCGATGTCGCCGTAAACGGGGCAGAAAACATCCAATGCCCCAGCACAATCCCGATCAAGGTCAACGGCACCGGGACAAGGATCACCAACGGTAACTTGAAACTGCCAAACTGACCAACAACCAGCAAATAAATCGCCAGAATAGCCACCCCAAAGGCCGCGCCCATATCGCGGAAGGTCACATAGGTGATTTCCCATTCCCCATCCCACAAAAAGGTCACGCCATTTTCATTGGCAGGTTGCCCATGATATTTAATCGCAACTGGACCAAGCTTTCCCCAGTCAGCCTGTTCAATGGCCTCTTCCACCGCAAACATCCCGTAAATCGGGGCTTCATACCGCCCGGCCAGTTCGGCTGTGACCATTTCCAAGGCATAGCCATCGCGTCGAAAGATGGGATAGGATGCTTTTTCCCACACAACCTGTACAACTTCACCCAGTTCTACATTGCCGGACGCCGACGGGATCGGCGTTGATAACAAACGTTGCGACATATGAAGGTCTTCTTTGGGCAGCCGCACCATGATTTCCATCGGATCGGTGCCTTCCCCACGATGGGAATATCCCACACGCACGCCACCTAACAACGCGGCGAGAGTGTCATAAACGGCTTCTTGTTCAACCCCGTGATATTCGAGGCGTTGTTGATCGATTTCCAGACGTAGGCGGTCACTGGGCACTCCGAAGCTATCATCCACATCCACGATAAAGTCAATTTCTTTAAACAACGCTTTCAGCTTGTTTGCGGCCTCGCGTCGAGTATGCGCGTCCGGTCCGTAAACTTCGGTCAGTAAAGTCGCCATGACGGGCGGTCCCGGTGGAACTTCGACCACTTTCAACGATGTACCATCCGGTGTGTTCACATTTTTCAAACGTTCACGGACTTCCAATGCAATTTCGTGGCTTTCACGATCACGATCATGTTTGGGCTGTAAATTAAGCTGAACATCACCCAGTTCGGGTTTATCGCGCAGATAATAATGACGCACCAACCCATTGAAGTTAAAAGGCATGGACGTCCCGACATAAGCCTGCATATTCAACAGTTCCGGGATATCTTTTAACTGGTCTGCAACATCCTGTGCGACCCGGTCGGTCATTTCCAGACTGGACCCTTCGGGCAGGTCAATCACCACCTGAATTTCGGATTTATTATCGAACGGCAACAGTTTAACCGTCACGCTTTTGGTATAAAACAACCCGCACGCCGCAATCGTTGCCACACCGACAATCGTCAGCAGCTTTTTCGATTTGCTGCGATCCTGAATGATAGGACGGGCAAAACGTTCGTAAAAACGCCCCATCTTGCCACCATCCAGATCATGAGCGTGACTGCCTTCTTCCAGCATACGACCACGCAATAACATCAACAACCACGGTGTTATGATCACAGCGACAAAGAAAGAAAACAGCATCGCGGCTGAAGCATTGGCGGGGATCGGGCTCATATACGGCCCCATCAGACCGGAAACAAACATCATCGGCAACAAGGCGGCAACAATGGTCAAGGTTGCGATAATCGTCGGGTTGCCGACTTCTGCCACCCCTTCAATCGCGGCTTGTAACGGGGGGCGCCCGTCATTCATATTCCAGTGGCGCACGATGTTTTCCACCACGACAATGGCATCATCAACCAAAATCCCGATAGAAAAGATCAGGGCAAACAAGCTGACCCGGTTAATCGTATAGCCCATCAGGTAAGAGGCAAATAACGTCAACAAAATCGTTGTCGGAATGACAACCGCAACCACGACCGCCTCACGCCAGCCGACCGTAAAGAAGATCAGGATCACAATAGAAACGGTTGCCAATCCCAAATGGAACAGCAATTCATCGGCTTTTTCCGTTGCCGTCTCACCATAATTTCGGGTGACATCCACATTGATATCTGCGGGAACAAGTTTTCCCTGCACAGTTTCAAGACGCTTTAGAATATCTTCTGCCACAAAGACCGCATTGGCCCCTTGACGTTTTGCCAGTGCCAGCGTGACCGCCGGTTTACGTACCAGTGTGCCATCTTCGCGTTTTTCCATCTGCCAGACACGTTTTTCTTCTTCACGTGCCCCAATAACAACTGAGGCCACATCTTTCACATAGACCGGGCGACCATCGTGACTGGTCAGCAGCAACAAACCGACATCCGGCATCCCTTGCAAGGTTTGTCCGGCAACGACAGGCACAGACTGATTGGCTTCGCGCAGGCGACCAATCATAAAAGAACGGTTGGCATGTTGAATTTTTTCGATCAACTGGTTCAGTGAAATACCATAAAGCGCCAGTTTTTCCGGGTCCGGTTCCACCCTGATCTGATCCGCACGTCCCCCGACGATATAGCTAAGCCCCACATTATCAACCTTGACCAGTTCATGCTGCAACTCATCCGCCAAGGCATGCAAACCATTATCGGTCCAACGCTCTGCAACTGCATCTTTCGGGGAAAGGGTCAGGGTGACAATCGCCACATCATTAATACCACGCCCAACAATCAAAGGTTCCGGTATCCCCAAGGGCAAGCGATCCAGATTGGCCCGAATATTTTCGTGAACACGCAAAATGGCGTCATCTTCGCTGGTGCCGACTAAAAAACGGGCGGTGACAACAACCTGATCATCTTGCGTTTGGGAATAGACATGTTCAACAGCATCAATCCCTTTGATAATATCTTCCAGCGGCTCGCTAACCAGTTCGACCGCATCGGTCGCCTTCAATCCGTTTGCGGACACCAAAATATCCACCATAGGGACAGAGATTTGCGGTTCCTCTTCACGCGGTAACATGACCAAAGCCACCATACCGACAACCAACGAGGCGAGTAATAACAACGGGGTCAAGGGCGATGTAATGAATACCTTGGTGATATAACCGGAAAGTCCGAGCTTCATAACGCCCCCCCGATCAACATATCACCATCTTGCACACCAGATAAAATCTCGATTTTATCCCCGATGTGACGGCCCGGTTGTACAACAATTTCGCGATTACCTTCCAACACGACAAAGTGCAAACCATATCGGGTAAAGATAAACCGTTGCGGGATCAAATATGTTGCGCGTTTCCCTGTCGAGACATAAACACGGATGCGTTCCCCGATGAAATAATCCTTCAGTCCGGCGACTTCCACATCAGCGACCACACGCCCATTGCGCATTTCCGGGTAGACTTGACGTACAACCCCTTGGTTTTCCTCTACAGCGGCCTGCGTTATGGAAACCAGATCGCCTTTGCGGATAAAGCGGGCATGGCGTTCCGGGACTTCGATGCGTAAAATATATGTTTCATCGGCGATATTGGCAATCGCTTCGCCCGGCATAACAACCACACCCGTTGTCACATTGACGCGAATAACCCGTCCATTGGACGGCGACAAGACGGATCCTTCGCGTTCACGCTGCAAGATCAATTCCCGATCACTTTCCATCGCTTTCAGGTTTTTCACCACCACATCCAGGTTGGTGCGCGCTTCATCCAGTTTGGCTTGCGAACCGGCCCCGGTTTTGCGCAATCTTTGAGCACGATCCAGCGCAATTTCCGCCAGTTTACGTTCCGCCTGCAAGGATGCCCTGCGCGCTTCCAACGCCTGTTTTTCAAGATTGATTTTTTCATCGACCACGCGGGCAATGACTTGACCGGCACGGACCGTACTACCTTCATCAACCAGCAGATCCACAATGGTTCCGCCGAGACGTGCACGGGCCGGTGTCATATCAACCGTTTGCACCGTTGCCAACACGGCTTTCCTATCGGCAATTTCTTCACGCGCAACCGTATAGCTTTCTTGTGCAAAAACGGAAGAAATGCGCAGAGAGACCACAACAACCAAACCGATAGCGCCAAACCATTTCATCGAAAAACTCCTTGATACAAATCGTATTGACAAATGTATCACACATGGCTAAATTAGCAACTATGAATATTGATGTTTTTAAAGATAAAGCGATTGCCGCAGCCGATCTGCTCAAAATGATGGGCAGTGAACGACGTTTGATGATCCTGTGCCAATTGGGCAGAGGGGAAAAATCGGTCGGGGAATTAGAAAGCCTGATTGGGTTGAAGCAATCGGCCCTATCACAACATCTTGCAAAACTCAGAGCACAGAAACTGGTGAAAACCAGACGGGTGTCTCAGACCATTTTCTATTCGCTGGCTTCTCAAGAAGTCGAACAGATTATCTTGACCTTGTACGGGCTTTATTGCCCAACGGATCAAAACGAGGATATATCCAATGACGATTGATCGCCTTGTAATGGCCTTTGCCGGCGGCGTTATTCTGCTGTCGCTTGCTTTGACTTTCTTTGTCCATCCCAATTTCTGGTGGCTGACGGCCTTCGTCGGGGCCAATATGTTTCAAGCCGCCTTTACAGGTTTTTGTCCCTTGGCAAAAATGCTGAAAAAGATCGGCGCACAACCCGGTGCGGCTTTCAACTAATCAGTCGACACTTACGGAGCAAAATTAGGCGTATCTTCTTCGATATCGTGGGGGTCCTGATGGATCAGGATTTCCGCGTCCGGGTACAATATCCGTAAAGACGCCGCCACTTCATCGGCAATTTCATGGCAATCACGCAAGGCCATGTCCCCATCCAGTTCCAGGTGCAGTTGAATAAACTGTTGCGGACCGCTGGAGCGCGTTCTTAAATCATGCATGCCGCTGACTCTGGCATGGGCACGAACGCATTTTGCAATTTCCTTGCGTTCTTCATCGGGAAATTCCCGGTCCATCAACAGATCAAAAGCATCCATTGCAATTTCGCGTACACTCCACAGAATGTAAGCGGCAATCACCCCGGCAATCAGGGGATCAAACCACAACCACCCGGTATAGGCGGAAACAAGCAATGCCAGAATAACACCCGCATTCACCAGAATATCGGTCATATAGTGTAAAGAGTCCGCAGAAACCGCCACAGAACGGGTTTTACGCACCACGTAACGCTGGAAACTGACCAGCCCGATCGTCAATATGATCGACAGCACCATGACCATAATGCCCATATCACTGTTTTCAATGGCGCGCGGCTGGATAAATCTGCGTCCGGTTTCTACAGTCAAAAACAAAGCAGAGGCAAAAATAAAACCCGACTGCATCAACCCGGCCAAAGGTTCTGCCTTGCCATGACCAAACCGATGTTCACGGTCAGCGGGTTGCAAGGCATAATGAACGGCAATCAGGTTCACCAGCGAGGCCCCGACATCCAGCACAGAATCAATCAAGGTTGATAACAGACTAACCGAATCTGTTGCCAGCCATGCATAGAGCTTCACCCCGATCAGGATTGAGGCCACAGCAACGGACGCATAGGTCGCCAGACGCATTAAGTGCGGTTTATTCAGTTCTTCAAGGCTGATATTCACAACTCAATGACCTTATCTGATTTTAATTAAGGGAACAACCGCACGACATCCCAGCCGTCATCCGTCATTTTATAAACAATGCGGTCATGGAGTCGAAATTTTTGATCCGCCCAAAATTCGATTTGACGGGGTTTCAGTCGGAAACCGGACCAGAAATCCGGGCGCGGAATTTCACCGATACCGAATTTTGCTGTATATTCCGCAATGCGTTTTTCCAGTTCCCAGCGCCCTTCCATTTCTTGTGATTGTTTGGACGCCCACGCCCCGATCCGGCTGACACGTGCGCGGCTTTGAAAATAAGCATCCGCCTCTTCTGCACTTACTGGCTCAATACTGCCTTCGACACGTACCTGTTTGCGCAAGGATTTCCAGTGCAAACACAGGGCTGCATTCGGATTTTCATGTAATTCCCCCGCTTTACGGCTGCCAAGGTTGGTATAAAAGACAAACCCTTTTTCATCGGCGCCTTTTAACAAAACCATGCGCACAGAAGGAATGGCATCCTTGGTTGCCGTTGCCAAAGACATCGCAGTCGGATCATTAACTTCGGTTTTTTCGGCCTCGGCCAGCCATTCATGGAACAAAGAAATGGGATTAGGGCTTTGCGTCACGGCTTTACTGTCCTAAATTATAAGAAACGATTGAAGGGTTCGCCCTTAATGAACGTCTTAGATAGGCGTTTGTCAACCCGCATGAAAGGTTAAAGATCATGTCTGTTTCCAAATTTGCTTGTGCAATTGCCGCCGTTTCCATGCTTGGTGCCTGTCAAACAACAATGGAAGACAATCCCAAACAAACCGTCGGCACCATCATTGGTGCGGTCGGCGGTGCCGTGATCGGATCCAACCTTGGTAAGGGAAAAGGCAGTCTTGTCGGTGTCGCACTGGGCACATTGGCGGGTGCGTGGCTCGGCAGTTCCATTGGGCAATCTATGGACGAGCTGGACCGCATGAAAATGGCAAATGCCACACAGGATGCACTGGAACACAAATCCGTTGGGCAGACATCAACATGGTCCAACCCCGACAGTGGTAATTCAGGTCGCATCACCCCGACTAAAACCTATTATGAACCGGGTGCAAAAGAACCGTGTCGTGAATACAGCAACACCGTCACCATTGATGGTCAGCTTGAAACCATTACCGGAACGGCTTGCCGACGACCGGACGGAACATGGCGAACCGTTGACTAAAGTCGCAGAGCAGATTATCTATGCGCGAAAAATAAGCGACATTACAGGATAGAGTCCGACGATGAAAGACCCATATAGAGTTCTTGGTATCCCCAAAGATTCAACAAAAATAGATATCAAAGCAGCCTATCGTAAACTCGCACGCCAGAACCATCCTGATTTGCATCAGGGCGACACCAAGGCCGAAGAACGTTTCAAGGAAATTCAGGCGGCCTATCAATTGCTGTCCGATGATGATAAACGCAATCAATATGATCGTGGACAGATCGATGCAGAAGGCAATCCGACCTTTCGTTCCGGTGGTTTTGGCGGTCAACGCCGTGGCGGCAATACCGGTGGGTTTGGCGCGGGTGGTTTCCACGATATTTTCAAGGATTTTGCCAATCAGGCCCGTAGACAAAAAGCCCAGGAAGACCCCTTCGCTGATTTAGGACGTGGATTTGGCGGCGGATTTGATTTTAGTGGCAGCTTCGGTGATGAAACCCACCCCCAAAGAAAAGGCGCAACGGTCAACTGCTGGCTGGAACTGGATTTTGCAGAAGCCGCACGCGGCTGTAAAAAAACAGTTCGCTTGCCCACTGGCAAAGAACTGAGTGTCAATGTCCCTGCCGGTTTTGAAGACGGTCAATCCTTGCGACTGAAAGGTCAAGGCATGCCGGGCTTAAACGGTGCGCCCAGCGGTGATGCGATGGTCGAAATCCATATCAAGCCGGACCCGATGTTTTCGCGCAAAGGCAACGATATTCACCTTGATTTGCCCATTACCGTCCCCGAAGCGGTCATGGGCGCAAAAATCGAAGCACCGACCATTGATGGTCCTGTGCATGTAAAAGTCCCGGAACACGCCAATTCCGGTACAACCCTGCGCCTGCGTGGCAAAGGCATCAAAGCAAAGGATGGCACACGCGGCGATCAATATGTCAAATTGCGTGTCATGCTGCCGGAAAAATCCGACAAGGAATTCATTGAATTCGTCAAAAGCTGGTCAGAACGCAAACCATACAGTGTGCGTGCAAAAAAGTCCTGATTTTTCCTTTAGGTTTCAGGTCCCATTCTGTATGCTTCCAAAAGTTAAATAATAAAGCTATGGATCGGTTTGATGCGCGCACTTCTTTCAATGTTTTTGCTTTTGGCTTTGTCCGCTTGCGTCAATAATTTTGACAAATATTATTCTGCAAACGGCACAACCCCAACACCGTATAACACTCTCCCGCCCTCCGGTGAGATCAAGATTATTTCCGTCTCTCAAAAAAAAGGGAAAGAGACACTCTATAAAATGCTGGAAAATGGATACAGCTATATTGGAAACTCCAGTTTTAATGGTGAACTCGGCGACGATTCCCAATTAAAAGCAGTGGCAAAGAAAGTCGGGGCCGAACTGGTCGTTTATGCAACAGCCATGACGGATAAAGAATCCAAAACCTTCGCATTATCAACACCGGATACACAAACAACCTATCATTCCGGCAGCTTTAACGATTATTCAAGCGGCTATTCTCCGACATATTATTCCGGGACCAGTACAACATATTCATCCAAAACAACCTACATCCCCTATACTGTTACCAACTATGATCAAGAGGCCATGTTTTTTGCCAAGAAACGCCCCGGCGGCCTTGGGTTATATGTCCGCGACCTGACTAAAGAACAACGCAAACAGGTCAACAGCAATATGGGCGCTTTTGTAACGGTTGTTGTTAAAGATTCTTCTGCCTTTCGCGCCAATATCATGCAGGACGATATCCTGCTGGGTATTCGTGACGTTCCCATTAAAGATGCCCAACATTATGTCGAACTTGCCCGAAAGGAAATCGGGCAAAAGAAAGTTCCGATTACATTTTGGCGAGATGGGGAAATCTACACACTTTACGTCGATATTGACGACTACGACTTTTCTGATTTAAAACCTCAATCCTGATGGTTGAAATTTATGTCGATGCAGATGCCTGTCCGGTAAAGGATGAGGTTCTTAAAGTGGTTGCAAGGCGAAATGTCAAAGTGCATTTCGTCTCCAACCAATGGCTTCGGTTGCCACAAAGCACACTGATCAACATCGTGGTCGCCCCACAAGGCCCCGATGAAGCCGACAACTGGATCGCAGAACATATCCAAAAAAACGATATCTGCATCACAGGGGATATTCCGCTGGCTGATCGCTGCATTAAAAAAGGGGCCGATGTCCTTGGACATAACGGCAAAACCTTTACGCCGGACAGTATCGGGATGGCACTTGCGACACGGGATTTAATGACCCATCTGCGCGACATCGGTGAAATTGACGGGGGCGGCAATCGCCCCTTTTCAAAGAACGACCGCTCGCGTTTTTCCAGCACACTGGACACGTTGGTTCAAAAACGGCTTTAATCCGCCATTATTCCTGCCAGATAAATCCGTCGAATGTATAGACTTCGGGGAAAATACCGATTTCATAATAAAGCTCTGCAATTTGATGAAATTTATCCGCTGTCACATTACCCAGTTCAACCCCGTTTTGATATGCCAGCTTGCGCAATTCGTGGCCTTCAAAGAGTAAGCTTTCAACCGATTTTTTCTGCCCATTATAACTTTCTTTTATGACCTGAACCGTTTCCTCAATATGATTAAACGCATAAGCCCAGCCCATCAATGAAGCCTCGCGAAAAGCCTTTACCCGTTTAGGATTTTCGCGAATTTCGCGCTCAGACGTAAACAGCAAATCCCCATAATAGGCCTGCCCATAATCTTTCGGGGCAAAACTGTTAAAGGCAATGCCCTTTTCTTTCAGAATAAAGGGCTCATTTGAAATATAGGATGCCATAGCATCCGTTTTACCAGTGATTAAATCATCCAGATTGTAGCTATGCTTTTGCCGGATTATATCAAAAGCACGCACCCCTTCTTGCTGCAACATGCCCATTGTGGCCGCTGCCCCCAATTCATCCGGGGTAATCATAATCTTTCGTCCGATCAAATCGGATATATTTTCAATGCCTGTATCTTTTCTTGTTAAAAGGATAGAAGGCGTATCCTGAAAGATCGCCGCCAACACGACAACGGGCTTGCCTTGGACGCGTGTCGCCAAGAGCGACGAGCGCCCGGTTCCATAAGTGGCTTTTCCCGTTAAAACCTGTGCGACAACATCGTCGTTTTCAAAGGTAAAGGGCTGTATGGCAACATCAAGACCACGATCACGATAAAATCCTTTTTCCTTCGCCATATAATATCCGGCAAACTGGAATTGATCCAACCACTGAAGTTTCAAGCTGACTTTTTCATATGCATGTACTGTTGCGCTTTGCAAAACAAAGATAAACAGCAGCACCACGGCCCGTTTTAAATGCATTTAATGTTCTTCAACGTCCTGTTAATTTTTTAATTTCCTTAACATGCACGATACCCAACCTAAAAGCAATATACCTAACAGATAAAATCAATCTAAAATATCGTATAGCCCCTTTTGCATTGCCTGCATACGGGCAGCTTCCGCTTCTTCAAGGACTTGAGATGCCCGTGTCCCGATAGACGGGCTTTTAATATCCAGCCCCAATATGGAATACAGTTCACTAAAGGGCGCATTGTGTAAATCACGGGCCAGCACCCATTTGTCATCTTGGCTTAAGACAACAAAACCTGCTTTTTCAAGAGCTTTCATCACAACAGAGGCCACATGCGTCCCTAATTCCCGGTTTAATGTTTTATCCGATAATGCGCCGCCTTTGACGTGCTGTTCCTTTAACAAACGCAAGGCATGCAACGCGGCGGCCATTTTATCAGACGGCGAAATGATCTTTCCATTACGAAAGGCATTTCTTCCCCAGTCCTCCAATGTCGCCGTTAATAACGCCCCAATGAGCACCACCGCCCATGTGAGATACATCCAGATGAGAAAAATGGGGATCGTTGCCAAGACACCATAAATCGCCTGATAGGATGGAAAATGAGAAACGTAAAGCCCGAATAATTTCTTCAAAACTGCAAAAAAGAAACCTGCCGTCACGCCACCAATAATGCCATTTTTAAAAGAAATCGTCCGATTGGGCACAAAGACATAGAAAAACGTTAACGCCGCCATCATCATTAAGTTGGGCAGGATGACACTGGCAAACGACGATACGTTGATCCCACCGACACCGCTGACATCCACCCAGTTGGTCAAGGCATAGAAGTAAGTCGATAACGACAAACTTGCGCCCATTAACAGCGGTCCCAATGTCATCAAAGCCCAAAACACCAGCAAACGCGAGACAAAGGGGCGTTTTTCGCGGACCCTGAAAATTCGGTTCATGGCATCTTCGATTGTGGACAGCAACATAATTGCCGTCACCCCCAAACCAACAATCCCGAGCGTTGTCATACCGCCGGTTTTTTCAGTAAAAGTTTGCAGATATTTCGCAACCGCATCGCCTGCTGCGGGGACAAAGTTTTCAAACACATACGCCTGCAATTGATGTTGCACCCCGTCAAAGGCGGGAAAGGCCGCAAAAATTGCAAAACTGATCGCCATCAACGGCACCAGTGATAACAAAGAGGTATAACTGAGAGACGCTGCAATACGCAGACACTGGTCTTCCCCGAAACGACGCAGGATTAACGACCAGATTTGTGCGAGATTTGTCATATCGAACGATGTTTTTTGAGAGGCGTCCATTGTTTGTTACCGACTGTTACTAAAAACTTTAAAATTGTGACGAGAGAATTCTTTCCCCTTTGCTGATAATATCCTATACAAAGTTCAAAGAATTATTGAAGCTTTCTTTGAAAAAAGGCAAAAAGAGCTTCAATTATCATAGTTACAGAAGTTTGAAGTGAGGATGTCATGACTGTGCCTGCGCTTATGGCTGGTAAAAAAGGCCTGATTATGGGAGTCGCCAACGAGCGTTCAATCGCTTGGGGCATTACAAAAGCACTGAGAGAACAAGGTGCTGAACTGGCTTTCACCTATCAAGGCGATGCGTTGCTCAAACGCGTTGCGCCCTTGGCCGAGTCTGTTGGTTCCAACATTATGCTGCCGTGTGACGTCACCGATCAAGACAGTATTGATGCCGTCTTTGATGTGCTTGAAGAAAAATGGGGCAAACTGGACTTTGTCCTCCACGGGATCGCCTATTCAGATAAATCGGAACTTAAAGGCCGTTACGTGGACACAAGCCGCGACAACTTCCTGCAAACCATGGATATCTCGTGCTTCTCCTTCACAGCCGTTGCCAAGCGTGCGGCAGCCATGATGAACGAAGGCGGTGCGCTTGTGACCCTGACCTATTATGGATCGGAACGCGTTACCCCGCATTACAACGTCATGGGCGTTGCCAAGGCCGCGCTGGAAGCATCCGTTCGCTATCTGGCAGAAGACCTTGGTAAAGATAAAATCCGTGTCAATGCCCTGTCTGCCGGTCCGATGAAAACACTGGCGGCCAGCGGGATCGGTGATTTCCGCTATATCCTGAAATGGAACGAATTAAACTCCCCGCTTCGTCGCAACGTCACCTTGGAAGACGTTGGCGGTGCAGGCCTCTACCTGCTGTCCAACCTGTCTTCCGGTGTCACAGGGGAAACCCATCACGTTGATTGCGGGTATCACATCGTCGGGATGAAGGCAGTGGATGCCCCCGATATTGCGACTTCTTAAACGATCAAAAGGCCAAATAAATGTCCGGTAACCGTTTCGGTCACGTTTTCAGCTTCACCACCTTTGGCGAAAGCCACGGTCCCGCCATCGGCTGTATTGTCGATGGTGTGCCCTCGCAAATTGAATTGTGCGAAGAAGACATTCAAGTCTGGTTGGAAAAACGTAAACCCGGTACCAGCCGTTTTACCACACAACGCAAAGAACCGGACGAGGTTCGTATCCTCTCCGGTGTGTTTGAAGGTAAAACAACCGGAACATCCATTGGTCTGGAAATCATCAATACGGATCAACGATCCAAAGATTACGGCGAGATTAAAGATAAATTTCGTCCCGGTCACGCCGATTATACCTATTGGGAAAAATACGGTATCCGCGATTACCGTGGTGGTGGACGATCCAGCGCACGCGAAACCGCCATGCGGGTTGCAGCGGGTGCGATAGCACGCAAAGTCTTAGGCAACGCGATTGATATTAAAGGCTATCTCGTTCAAATCGGCCCCCATAAAATTGATCGCAGCCGCTTTGACTGGGCAGAAATTGACAACAACCCCTTCTTCTGCCCTGACCCGGTTATGGCAAAAGATTGGGAAAGCTATCTGGATGGTATCCGCAAGGATGGTTCTTCCATCGGGGCGGTTCTTGAAATCGTCGCCAAGGGTGTTCCCGTTGGGTGGGGACAACCGGTTTATGACAAACTGGATGCCGATCTTGCCAAGGCCATGATGTCAATCAATGCGGTCAAAGGTGTCGAAATTGGTGACGGTTTTGATGCCGCGAGCCTGAATGGTGTAGAAAATGCCGATGAAATCCGCATGGGGGAAGATGGCAAACCCGTCTTTCTGTCCAACCATGCTGGTGGAATCTTGGGCGGTATTTCCAGCGGACAGGACATTGTCGTGCGTGTCGCGATTAAACCCACCAGCTCCATTCTGGTGGAACGCAAAACCATCGATATTCACGGTAACGAATGTAACCTGATCACCAAAGGGCGCCATGATCCTTGCGTCGGTATTCGCGGTGTGCCTGTGGCCGAAGCCATGATGGCCTGCGTTCTTGCCGACCATATGATGTTGCACCGCGCCCAGCAGGGTTAAGGCTTTTGGCTGGGGCGAGCCTTTTTCAAAAAACGCGTCAGGCCTATCGCCTGTTTTACCCGTTGGCGGCACTCCACGCTGCGCTTTCCATTCCCCTCTGGATCCTCAGTTATCTGGGGCTTGTGGACTTGAGCCTAAGTGCACAGGATCACGCCCATGAGATGATTTTCGGTTTTGCGCTTGCCGTTATGACCGGATTTTTGCTTAACGGTGTCAAAAAGATCAATCTGATTTTATTAACCGTCCTTTGGATGGCGGGGCGGATCGCTTTATTTTTTCCAGACTTCCCCGCTTGGTTTGCAGCAATTCTGTATATTTCTTTCCCGGTTTTACTTGCCATTCTCGCCGCTGTACCCTTATTCAAAAATGCAAAAAGCTGGCGCAACCTGGCCTTTGCCCCCATTTTAACCGCCTTCACCATCGGTGAAACTCTTTTCCAACTCGGGCAAATGGGCATCTGGGACTTAGGCGAAGAACGCGGTCTGATCTTCGGGCTCAATCTGATTTGTGCGATGGTTTATATGATGGGTGGTCGTGTGGTCACCGCCGTCACCAATGGGGCGATGCAAGCCTTTGATGATCATTTAAAACCCGGCGCGCAATCCTATTGGGAAGAAAAGGGTTTTTTTGCTCTCCTCGCCCTTGTCATCGGCGACTTAAGCGGCCTGAATTTTCTTTCTGTCGCGGGTGGGCTTGCTTTAAGTTTTTGCCTCATCATGCGTCTTTACCACTGGCAGGTCTTACGTCTTCACCGTAATCCACAATGTCTTTGGCTTCATATCGGATTTGCATGGTTGTTGATTGGAATTGTCTTGCGCACAATGGGGCATATTCTGGGGGCTCCCTATGCCATCCTTGGCATCCACACAATCACGATTGCCGCCCTCGGCACCCTGACCCTGACCATCATGTGCCGAACCACCCAACAACGTCTGCGCATAAAAATTCACATTCCACCCGCCTTGCTATGGATGCTTGCGTTCCTAAGTTTTTCCGTAGTTAGTCGATTGCTGATGGAGATTGTTGATATCTCCCCTTGGGGCATTATCTCTGCCGCGTCCTATAGCATCGGGTTCACTTTATTCTTTATCTGGATCATACGGCAATTCTCTATAAGTAACCGTTGATAAATACCTTTGCGATAACAGAGAGCCACAACGCAAATCCCCAATCCCATTACATTCTATGTCATTTCACACCCGGTATCGGTGATTGTACGAGGCATATTTTTTTGTTTTCTTTTGTCTGACAAATATGATAACAATTTGTTCATATAACAAACAATATGTAAACCGAACATAAACAACAGGAGGAAAACATGCCGCAACCCGATCATATCGTCAAAGTTGCCCTACCCGATCAAACCAAACTGGATGACGACATTCAGGCATATTTTGCAAAATGTGAAGAAAAGTTGGGAATGGTACCAAACGTCTTACGGGCCTTTACGTTTAATTCTGATAAATTTCGCACCTTTAGTAAATTCTACAATCAATTAATGCTGGGCGATTCTGTTTTAACCAAATTGGAACGCGAGATGATTGCCGTTGTCGTGTCCAGTTGCAATCGTTGTTATTATTGCCTCGTCGCCCACGGTCAAGCCGTGCGTGAGCTTTCAGGTGACCCACAACTGGGGGAAATGCTGGTGATGAATTATAGAATCGCAAAGCTGGATAAAAAACAGCGTACAATGCTCGACTATGCATGGAAATTAACGGATACTCCCCATGATATTTGTGATGAGGACCGAGAGGCTCTCAAACAAGCCGGATGGGGGGACGATGCCATTTGCGACATTACGGATGTTACCGCATTTTTCAATTATACCAATAGGATGGCACACGGTTTAGATATGATCCCCAATCCTGAATACCATGGCCAGTCACGTTAACTACGCTCGACTATCTTCTGCCACAGGATCGTAATTTATAATTATTACAATTTATATTGACAGAGTAGGAGAGTCGGATTAATAATGACCTCACTAAGTTGATGATATCTGATTTCATTAAGAATGATGATTGAGACAGCCACGTTTCCTACCGTCCCGGGCGACTTCCCCCCCCTGTTCCTACCCCCACGCCCGGGACGGTTTTTCTTTTTTCCATTTTCTGATACATAGAAGCCCTGACCAATAAGGGCTATATTACTATGAGCGAATTTGCTTCCATCATTCTTCATGCAGGGCGCGCTGGTGTCGAACTCGCGCTTTTTGTGTTGCTCCCTGTTATGATCGTTATGCTCAGCCTAATGCGTCTGTTGGAAGCCAAAGGTCTGCTGGACCGTCTCGTCGCTGTTGTCGCCCCCATATTACGCCCCTTTGGGTTGCCCGGCCTTGGCGTCTTTGCCATGATACAGGTTCTGTTCGTCAGTTTTGCCGCCCCTATGGCCACCCTCGCCATGATGGATAAGGGTGGTTCACCACGCCGACATATCGCGGCAACACTGGCTATGGTATTGGGAATGGCACAGGCCAATGTGGTCTTTCCAATGGCGGCCCTTGGCCTGAATGCACCAATCACGATGGGTGTTTCTGCCCTATGCGGTCTAATCGGTGCCGCCCTGACCTATCACGTATTTGCGCGAAATTTACCAGACCGTGACGATGACAACCCCATGATCGTCAAACATAAAGATGCCGATGGCCCAAAAGGGGTCCTTGATGTCATTAACAAGGCCGGTGGCGAAGCTTTAAAAATCACCGTTGGTGCCATCCCGATGCTGGTCCTTGCCCTCGTCTTTGTATCCATCATGCGCGAAGCCGGTGTGATGACCTTTCTCGAAGAGGCACTTACCCCGCTGCTCAATACTCTCAACTTGCCCGGCAGCGTCATCATGGCAACCATCAGTAAATATATCGCGGGCGGAACCGCAATGATGGGGGTTATGAAAGACTTTTTGGATCAAGGCCAAGTCACCATCCCGGAATTCAACCGATTGGCAGGCTTTCTCATTCACCCCTACGATGTCGCCGGGATTGCCGTTCTCATTTCTGCCGGTCAACGGGTTGCCGAGGTTTTAAAGCCCGCTTTGTTCGGCGCCGCAATCGCCATTATATTGCGCAGTCTCATTCACGGTTTTCTTTTTTAAACGGAAAGATTGACGGAAAGTTGAACCGTTAACACATCACTTTGTATATTTGATAATTCCGTATCGACATCACGTAATGACTTTTCGGCAGACTTGACATCATCGTTGTCCTTGCCCTTTTCTTCCAGTTCCAACTGCCGTTTCACCAGTTCAATCAACGCCTTTAATTGGCCTTTAACTTTTCGAACTTCATTCATAAAATCGCGATCTTCCTGCGTGCGGGATAACTGTTCGGCCTGTTTTTGGGTGATCCCCATCAACTCGGCTTTCTGTTTTTCTTTCTCTTCTGTTTGTCCCTGCGCACTATCTTGTGAAGGATTGTTTTTACCTTCCTCGCCCTGTGATGATGTCGGAACAGAGTTGGCGCCAGATACCGTTACCGTGCCCCCCGTTGAGACAGCTTGTGTCTGCCCATCAGAAGTATCCCCAGTCGATGACACCATCGATCCACCTCCCATTCCAGTCGATGTAGAACTCGGCGTACTCGCACTGCCATAGGCTTTAACAGCAGCCGCCAGTTCCTTTGATAACTGGGCAAGACGCCGGGCAACCGCTTTGGGGTTGATACGTGCCATCATCATCAACATGGCAATTTCTTGCTTGATTTGTTCGATTTTCTGGCGCGCACGCTCTTTTTCGGCTTCGCGGGCATTTTCAACAGCCGTACGCACTTTCTTCAGGGCTTCACTTTCACTACGACGTTGTTCTTCAAGCTTTTGCGCCAGCTTGGCATCTTCCAATGCCTGCTTTAATTTTTTTACGATTGCATCATCTTCATCAAGACGGGCTATCAGGTTCGATGCTTTTTCGAACTGACGCTTGGAGATATGACTGGAAATTGAAGCAAGGGTCGTAGCAAAATTATCATCCCCCTTATTTGAAAGATGATCTTTCGTGCGCGCATTCCCTGCCCATGCAGAGAGCGCATTTGTCGCTACCGTATTCATGATTTTCTCCTTTCTGGAGTATTTGATGAATTCTCTCACCAACAGTTATTCTACTACAAAGCCCACCCCTGATCAAAATAGAACACCTCAAAACGATTTGAGCGCATGAGTTTACATGTCAAAAAACAAATAGGCCGCAACCCCGCATAGAATCACCCCCATCGTGCGATTGAAAATTTGCAATCGCTTTGCATCATCCAGAAAATGTTGTGCCCCGGCCCCCAACACGGCCCAAAATCCCACACCAACGCTGCATATAAGAAAATAGAGGACACAAAAAATCATTAAATTCGCTTCATTTTCACCACTTGCAAAAGCCCCGACACCGGACAAGCACGCAATCCACGCCTTTGGGTTTAACCATTGCAGCAAAAAACCTTCGTGGAATTTTGGCAACCTTGCTTGCGATTTTTCCAGAATTCCTTTGGCCAAAGCGATGCGTACGCCAATATAAAAAATAAAGGCCGTTCCCCCAAAATGCAGAACATCCATGACGTACGGATAGTTTTGCAATAGAGCCCCGACCCCCACCCCCGTGATATAAAGCAATGCCGTAAACCCTACGCACGCGCCCGTAACGAACGGTAACGTCCGAATGACACCATTATTTACCCCAGACACCAGCGTCACCATATTGACAGGCCCCGGTGATATGGAAAGCACCATTGCAAAACTGGCCATCGCCAAAAAAAGCGTCATGAAAATCTCCTTTCTCTGTTGAAAGGAATGTAATCACACCATAAATATATTATTATACAGAATTATAAAATTATACTGTTCTGGAAAATGATATAATGATTGATAACCTTCGCGCCTTGGCCCTGTTTGTCAAAACGGTTGAACTCGGATCCTTTCGTGAATGCGCCCGTCATTTTCATCTCTCGCCATCCGTTGTCAGCCATCAAATCAGTGATCTTGAACGCCGTCACGGTGTTCCCCTTCTCTATCGGACAACCCGTAAGCTGTCCCTGACCAAAGAAGGCCATAACGTTTTTGACCAAGCACAAATCATGGTGGAAGCCGCCCATCATGCTTTGAACCATTTAAGTGATGGTTCAGAAATCCCATCCGGGCATTTGGTTTTAACGATGCCCGCAGGATTAATCCAAAACCCGAGCATGAAACGTATTGCACATTTTTGTAGTATTTACCCACAGGTCACACTGGATATCCGGTTCACAGATGAACGCGTCGATTTGATCGAACACGGCCTTGACCTGGCCTTACGCGTTGGGAAAATGGACGATAGCACCTTAAAATCACGCAAAATCGGACAGATCGAACGGAAACTGGTTTGCAGTAAAACCTATTACCACAGACACCCCACGCCCGCCCATGCCGATGATCTATCAAACTGGGACTGGATCAAAATGAAAATGATGCCCCCTTACCGGCAGTTGATTGCCCCCGATGGGACCGCCCATAAAGTTTATTCACAGTCGCAAATCGAAGTTGATAATGTACAAGCGATGTATGAACTCACCTGTCATGGACTTGGCCTCTCAACACCGCCTGTCGATTTACTGGATCATGCCCTCAAGAACGGGGATTTAATTGAAGTTTTGCCGGACTGGGGTGTTTCATCAATGCCGGTCTATGTCGTCTGGCCGCAAAATGGGCTGCGTCGCCGTCTGACCAGTCTTATGCTGGATATATTGACCGCTTAAGATGGCTTATATCTTCTGCCCACAGATCAAAAATTCGATATTGCCTTCCGGCCCCTTGATCGGGCTTTGTGTCAAACCGACAACGGACCAGTCATCCAGTTCATTCAGCCAGTTTTCGATTTTATCGCAGACTTCTTGGTGTAATTCAGGTTCACGCACGACACCGCCTTTGCCGACACGCCCTTTACCCACTTCAAACTGCGGTTTGATCAAGGCAACCAAATAACCACCACTGCGCACTAAATCCATGGCAGCGGGTAACACAGTTTGTAAACCGATAAAGCTGGCATCACACACCACGATATCAACCGCATCCGGGATATCGTCTGCCGTCAAATGACGGGCGTTTGTGCGTTCCATCACGACAACACGTTCATCGGATCGCAATTTCCAGGCAAGCTGACCATGACCGACATCAACACTGTAAACTTTTGTCGCACCACGTGTCAGTAAAACGTCTGTAAACCCACCTGTAGATGATCCAACATCAATGCCAATAAACCCATCAACCGCGATATCAAATTCATCCAGTCCCTTGACCAGCTTCAGGCCGCCACGTGATACCCACGGGTGGTCCTGACCTTTCAGTTCAATCGCAATATCTTCGGCAACTTTCTGCCCGGCCTTGTCCAGACGTTTGGTCTCGGAATAGACATTGCCCGCCATAATCATAGCCTGAGCGCGCGTGCGTGATTCCACCAGTCCCCGATCGACCAACAATTGATCCAACCGGGTTTTGGTGATTTTCTGTTTCTTATGTTCAGGCACGTTGGGCATCTTCTGCTGATCGTCCCAAGGCTTTTAAAACCGCACGGACCATACCGGAAGCATTAATACCAGCAGCCTCGTACTGTTGATGAACATTACCATGATCGACAAATTTATCTTCCATTGTCAAACAACGCACTTTCAACGTACCATCCATCAGGCCTTCACTTAACATATACTGTACGACATGGGCACCGAAGCCACCGGCACTACCTTCTTCAACCGTGATCAGAACTTCATGGTTATTGGCAAGATTGCGCACCAAATCCCGGTCAATCGGTTTTGCAAAACGGGCATCGGCAACGGTTGTCGCCAAACCGAGTGCCTCCAGCTTTTCAGCGGCCAATAAAGCTTCGGCCAAACGTGTCCCATAAGACAGGATGGCAACGCTTCCCCCTTCTTTCATGATGCGGCCTTTGCCGATTTCAAGAACCGTCCCTTTTTCCGGCAGATCGACACCGACACCTTCGCCACGTGGATAACGCAGCGCACTGGCGCGGTCATCAATTTGCGCAGACGTTGCCACCATATGCATCAATTCGGCCTCATCACTTGGGGCCATGACGACAATATCAGGCAAGGTACAGAGATAGGCAATATCAAACGACCCCGCATGGGTCGGCCCATCTGCACCGACCAAGCCCGCCCGGTCAATAGCAAAACGAACCGGCAAATGCTGTAAAACAGCATCATGGATCAACTGGTCGTACCCCCGTTGCAGGAAGGTCGAATAAATGGCGCAAAACGGCTTGAACCCTTCTGCCGCCAATCCAGCCGCAAAGGTCACCGCATGTTGTTCGGCAATCCCCACATCAAACATCCGGTTCGGGAACCGTTCACCGAACTTGTCCAACCCGGTCCCGGACGGCATAGCCGCCGTAATACCGACAATCTTTTCATCGGTTTCGGCTTCTTTAATCAAGGCCTTGGCGAATGTGCCCGTATAGCTGGGCGCATTGGATTTGGTTTTTTGCTGCTTGCCTGTTACCACATCAAACTTGGAAACACCGTGATATTTATCCGCCGAATTTTCCGCCGGCGCATAGCCATGACCTTTTTTGGTTTTGATATGCAGCAACACAGGCCCCGGGTCTTTATCATCGCGCAGATTTTCCAGCACAGACACCACATGATCCAGATTATGCCCATCAATCGGCCCGACATAATAAAAGCCAAGATCGGAAAAAATATTACTGCCGCCCGTCACCATTTTGCGCGCTGCACTTTCTGCATCTTTCACAGTTCGCGCCAGACTACCCGGCAGTTTTTTGACCAGATCTTTCGCGCTATGACGGAAAGATTTCAATGTTGTGCTGGTCAAAAGTTCCGACAGATAATAGCTCATGGCCCCAACAGGCGGTGCAATCGACATATCATTATCATTCAGAATAACAATCAAGCGACTGTCCAGCGCGCCAGCGTTGTTCATGGCTTCATAAGCCATGCCCGCCGTGATGGACCCGTCCCCGATTACCGCAATCACATGATTTTTGCCACCTTTCAAATCGCGTGCAACCGCCATACCCAAACCGGCAGAGATCGAGGTAGAACTATGCCCCGCACCGAAAGGATCATAATCGCTTTCTGTGCGTTTGGTAAAACCGGAAATACCGCCATCCTGACGCAGCGTGCCCATCTGATCGCGTCGCCCGGTCAGAACTTTATGGGGGTAACACTGGTGCCCGACATCCCAGATAATTTTATCATCGGGTGCGTTAAACACATGATGCAAACCAACGGTCAGTTCCATAACCCCCAGGCTGGCCCCCAAATGCCCACCTGTGCGCGAAACATGGCGCACTACATCGTTACGCAACTCATCCGTTAACTGGCGCAATTGATCAAGGTTCATGCCTTTCAAATCGGCCGGGGAATGAACGGTATCGAGTAAAGGTGTGTCAGACACGTCTTTCATCCTTAAGTCTTAATTATTTTAGCTGCGGCGGTTTACCACATATTGCGCCATTGCGCGCAATAATTCTGTATCACGATCAAAAACATCCAGATGACGGCACGCCTGCTCTGATAGCATATGGGCCTGTTCGCGCGCACGTTCCACCCCTAAAAGGGATACAAACGTGGCCTTACCGCGTTCGGCATCCTTGCCGACTTTCTTGCCGGTTTCTTCTTCGGACGCTTCCACATCCAGCAAATCATCTGCAATTTGAAAAGCCAGCCCCAGATCATGCCCGTAATTACGCAAAGCCTGCATTTTGATATCTTTCGCCTTGCCCAGAATGGCCCCGGCCTTACAGGCAAAGACGATCAAGGCACCCGTTTTCAAACGCTGTAAACGGGTGATTTCAGGAATACCAAGCTCGCGGGTTTCCGCCATCAAATCAATCATTTGACCGCCAACCATCCCGTTCATACCGGACGCCTTGGCCAGTTCGCTCACCAACGCACACCGTACACTTGGCGAAGGATGTGTTTCTTCATCGGCCAAAACTTCAAATGCCAATGTCAGCAACGCATCACCCGCCAAAATCGCCGTGGCTTCATCATATTCAATATGGCACGTGGGACGCCCACGGCGCAAATCATCGTCATCCATTGCCGGTAAATCATCATGGATCAAGGAATAACAATGCACCATTTCCAAAGCGGCTGCGACACGTAACGCACTGGCTTCGGACACACCGAATAAACGAGAAGACGCCATCACCAAAAACGGACGCACCCGTTTACCACCGCCCAAGGCACTGTAACGCATGGCCTTTACGACTTGGGCTTCCGGGCCTTCCGGTTCAAGTAACAAGTCATCTAAAACTTTATCAACGTCTTCGGCCTGTTCTTGTAAAGCCAGTTTTAAATCAGTCACGATTGCGGCCTTCTATCAGGAAATCTCGGTCGGTTGCGCACTGACACTGCCATCAGGGGCCAGCGAAATCTTATCGACTTTGGCTTTGGCCTCTGCCAGCTTGGCTTCGCAATGGCGTTTCAATAACGCACCCTTTTCATAGGCGGTGATTGCATCATCCAATTTACCGGAACCGCTCTCCAACTGGCGTACAATTTCTTCCAATTGGGAAAGGGCCTCTTCGAAGCTTAAATTTTCGATTTCAGTCTGGGACATCTTTAAAAAACTCTATAGATTGACGAGCGGGCCAATGTACGCCCGCCTCTCGCTCAGGGCAAGTTTTTAGGGTTGGATTCAGGCATGCATCAAAGTTTTGACATGTGCGGCAACGCTGGCGGCCAACGCATCAACATCGTAGCCCCCTTCTAAAACCGAGACCACACGCCCCTGACAACATTCATTGGCGACTTTAAGAAGTTCCTCCGTCACCCAGATGAAATCCTGAACCGTTAAACGAAGATGCGCCAATGGA
The DNA here is from genome assembly GCF_014641495.1 of Terasakiella brassicae. GTDB lineage: Bacteria > Pseudomonadota > Alphaproteobacteria > Rhodospirillales > Terasakiellaceae > Terasakiella > Terasakiella brassicae. The sequence continues at coordinate 88,600 of NZ_BMHV01000007.1, read as the reverse complement.
TCGCGGGCATGCGCATCGAATCCGGCAGAAATAATCAGAAAATCTGGATTGAATGCACGCAAGGCCGGAAGGATTTTTTCTTCATAAGCGGCGCGAAATTCTTCCGGTCGTGACCCCGGTGCCAATTCCACATTGCAGATATTGTTGGCAACACCTGTGTCACTTTCCTTACCCGTTTCCGGGTACCCCGGTGATTGATGGGATGATCCATAAAATAAATTCGGACTGTTATAAAAAATATCCTGCGTGCCATTGCCATGATGGACATCGAAATCAATCACAGCCGCTTTTTTCACTTCGGGATATTTTGCAACGGCGTGGATGGCTGCAATCGCTGCATTATTGAAAAAACAAAACCCCATTGCCTTGGTCGTTTCTGCATGATGGCCCGGTGGACGTGTTGCACAAAAAACATTGCGCGCTTTTTTCGCCATAACTTCATCCACCCCATAACAGGCCCCCCCGACGGAGCGCAAAGCCGCTTCCCACGTATCGGCAGAAACGATCGTGTCACCATCAATCGCATTCAGATGGTCGCCAACCTTGGGCACGGCACGTTCAACTGCCTCGATATAATTGGTCGGGTGGGCAAGTTCCAATTGCGCATGGCTCGCCATCGGCGCTTCGTCACGATGAAGCAGGAAAAACTCTTCCCGGTTTAAGTAACTGAGGATTTTGCGCAATCTGGCCGCGCGTTCCGGGTGATGTTCACCCGTGTCGTGTTTCATACAGACCGGGTGCGTCAATAACAATGTGGACATAGCCTCCCCCCTGCTTTCATTATCTTTATGTATCAGGTTGCATATGCATCATAGGTTATATTCGGGGAAAAGCTACTCTTTTCATCAGCCTTTTTTAAGGATGATCAGGTATTTTCCGTCGCGTTCTTCATTCAATAAAAGCTCATGGCCCGAGGCTTGACAAAAATCCCGAAAATCACGCGGTGCCTGAGAATCTGAAGCCGTTATTTCCAAAATCTCACCGGATTTCATTGCTTTTATTTCTTTACCGGCACGCAAAACCGGGATCGGGCAACGCATACCCGTAGCATCCAGATATTTATCTATTTCTATCTGTGCGGTTGTTTTTGCTTGTTTTTCCAATTGATAATCACTCTTATTCATATAAAACCAAAACACGATACAGCTTAAGCGAAAATTATATTCACAGCATATACTATTTTTTTTCGTAATATATGTTTTTTTATATGGAATATCCCTGTACAACTGCATATATTCACTTTATAAGATTTTCTTATATACGAAAAATAATATGTATTCAAAACCATTAACCATATGCGAACAGAGCCATGGATATAGAACTTCAGAAACTTGAAGAAAACGCCCGCCGTGCCAGCACCCTGCTGAAAGCAATGAGCAACCAACATCGTTTAATGATTTTATGCCAGATTTCCAATCAGGAAAAATCGGTTGGCGAACTGGAAGAGATTATCGGATTGAGCCAGTCGGCCCTGTCACAACATCTTGCCCGCTTGCGCCGCGATAATCTTGTGCAAACCCGACGCGATGCGCAAACCATTTATTACTCCTTAAAAGGGGAAGAGGCCTCAACGGTAATAGAGACTCTTTATAACCTCTATTGTGCCCCCGAAGACGCAACTGCTTGCGCTTAAGGCAGAACAGGTTATGTTAAGAAAAAAGCCGTTGTGCTTTGCAACGGCTTTTTTCTTTTAAAGATACCTGATACTGGATTTCCTATGACTTCGACTTCCCTTTCTCTGGCAAAATCCCCTGCAGTTTTAAGCCCTGCGGCTGAATTGGCGGCAGATTATTATGACGGCACCGCAGACGATATCTATCGCGCCATTTGGGGCAACAGCATTCATCTGGGTAAATTTCAGTCCAAAGACGAAGCCCTGCCGATTGCCATGCAACGCGCCAAAGACACCATGATTGATGGCATTGCCCTGCATAAGGAAAGTAAAGTTCTGGAAGTCGGTTGTGGATACGGCAGTCTGGCGCGCCAACTGGCACGCAGTTTCGATTGTTCTGTCCTCGCCACAAACATTTCACAAAGGCAACTGGATTATGCTGCGGAATTAACCAAGGCGGAAGGTCTGTCCGATAAAGTAAAATTTGAAAAATGCGATTATCACCACCTCCCTTATGCGGCAAACAGTTTTGAAGTGTACTGGAGTCAGGAAAGCTTTTTGCATGCAGGCGACCGCAATGTTGTACTGAATGAAGCCCATCGTGTGTTGGAACCGTTTGGCCTGCTGGCTTTTTCCGAAGTCACCTTGCGCCGTTCCACCCCGCCTGCCTTGCGCGAAGCCATCCTCAAACGGGTCAAGACACCGACCATGTGGTCCAAACATGAATATGAAGTCAACCTTGCCACCTGCGGTTTTCAGGTTGAAAAATGGGAAGACTGGTCCGAAAATGTTGCCCTGACCTATGGCTGGACCCTCAAACAGATGGAACGCAAACAAGGCGAAATCATCCCGCGCATCGGCAAAGAAGCCTTCGAACATGCCTGTGAAGGCATGGCCGTCTGGAAACGGGCCGCAGAAGACGGATACCTTGGATGGATCCACGTTATCGCAGCCGCAACAACACGCGATTAAATTTACAATAAACGCCCTTTGACAATTGCATTGCCGCCATACTTGCGCCGGATTTCCTCTATCGCTTTTTCTGATCGTTGATCTTTTTGGCTTTCTGCCATATCAAAAAGGTCTGGGGCCACAGGGGTTACCCGATTGCTATCTTGTAGCATGGAAAATCCTGTTCCGATCAGGCGATAACTCCGGCCATCACACAGGGGTTCCAGCAAATCAACGGAACAGTTAAACAGTTCTTCTGCCGATTGTGTGGGATGGGGAAGTTGGCGCGAACGGGTAATGTTGCGAAACCCCGTTGTTTTAAGCTTCAATGTCACCGTGCGCCCTGCCAGTTCCGCCTTTTTCATACGTTCTGATATTTTTTGACAAAGCGGATAAAGCTCCCGCTTCAAATCGGAAAAACTATGCAGGTTTTCATCCAGCGTCACCTCATTGGAAACACTTTTAGTCTCTGATTGTGGCGTTACCTTACGATCATCTTCGGCGCGGCAAAAATGATAAAGCCTTGCACCGATTGCCCCGTATTGGCGCATCAAATCAATTTTTTCAAAAGCACGCAATTGTCCAATCGTTGCAATCCCGTCCGAGGCCAGTTTTTTTTCCATAGCCGCCCCGACACCAAAGATCATCTTCACAGGCTTATCTGTCAAATAATCCAAGGCTTCCGAGCGACCTAAAATCGCAAAACCACGCGGTTTATCCAGATCGGATGCCAGTTTTGCCAAGGATTTATTATAGCTTAATCCAACGGATGCGGTAATGCCGATCTCTGTTTCAATGCGCTTGATAAGACGCACCAGAGTGCGCGCCGGACTACCGCCGTGCAAGGCTTCCGTCCCGCTTAAATCCAAAAAAGCTTCGTCAATGGACAAAGGTTCGACCATAGGGGTCGCCTCAAACATCAGGTTTCGGACTTCGCGTCCCACTTGACCGTATTTCCCCTTGGACGGTGGCACTACAACCAAATCAGGACAAAGTTTCAAAGCCCGCATCATCGGCATGGCGGAACGCACGCCATAAATGCGGGCGATATAACAGGCCGCCGCCACAACCCCGCGATGTCGCCCACCGACAACGACAGGCTTATCTTTCAAGGCCGGGTTATCGCGTTTTTCCACGGTTGCGAAAAACGAGTCACAGTCAATATGGGCAATATACAGGTTGTTTAATTCAGGATGCGACAAAAGGCGCACGGACCCACATTTCGGGCAACGTTGGCTGTCCGGTCGATCTTCGAAACTATGGGCGCAATCGCGACATAATGTAGGTAAGCGTTTTGTCATGGCGCTATTTTAGCGCAGAACACACAAGAACAAAAAGAGAATATTTAATCAGTATGCAATTATATTTTCACTGGATAACTGGCGGTAATATTCATATTGACGGCCAGAGCCACGCCGCCCCGCGCACACCACTGGAATCACCATGAACGGCCTTGCGCAGTTCCGTATCGCATTCATTGCCAAACACCCACTTTGACCAAAGTTCCGGTACGGTTTGATACCATCGATCCATATTGGACAAGCCACCGCCCAAAACAATTACATCAGGATCAAAGATGTTAATCACACTCGCCAATGCCCGTGCCAGACGATCTTCATAAACCGTAAAAAACGGATCCGTGATATCAGGGGGCAAACCGGCAATTTCCTTGGCGCTCATCTGCGCCCGCGTTGCCGTTTCAAACATTTGTGCCAGAGCCGGACCACATAAAAAGGTTTCAATACATCCGCGAAGACCACAATAACACAACGGCCCGGGTTGTTCGTCCCCTCGTGCCCACGGCATAGGGTTATGCCCCCATTCACCCGCCACACCGTTCACACCAGCAACAACCTGCTTGTCAATAACCAGCCCGCCGCCTGCACCGGTGCCAAGGATGACACCAAAGACCGTTTGTGCGTCTTTCCCCGCCCCGTCAACGGCTTCGGATAAGGCAAAACAATTTGCATCATTTGACATACGCACATCGCGGTCCAATGCATCGGATAAATCTTTTTGAAACGGTTGCCCGATTAACCAGACCGAATTCGCATTTTTAACCAAGCCTGTTTTTTTAGAAATCGAGCCGGGAATACCGACCCCGACACTGCCTGTTTGACCGATTTCCTGTTCTGCACACCACACCAAATCGCGAATCGATTGAATGGTATCTTGATAATTTCCCTGTTTTGTGGGGATCCGTTTTCTTAAGAGTTCTTGTCCAGACGGACTTAAACACAGAATTTCCGTTTTCGTTCCCCCAAGGTCGATTCCGATTCGCATAAGAAATTCCAATAAGTTACGAAGTGTTAATCAATTGTCGGCATTGTATCACAAGATCGGATCTGTCAATGGGCATTATTTGCCCATGCGATTGGGGCGGAAACTCCTTTGCAGGTCAAGGTGTTTATAGTTAGAATAGCGTGCTGTCCGTATGTTCGGGCACAGAATTTTGAATCAGGGAAACCAAGAATGGCTGATCAGTTGGAATCAAAACTGGGCATTTCTAAAAAAGGCATTTCGTGTGCATTGGGTCTAAAAGAAAAATACAAGACCCATCAACCGATTTGCGTCCCCGGCGAAAAGACAAAAATCCTCATGCCGGAAAACCTGTTGAACATCAATCTGGATCTGGAAGCACTGGAAGACCCGATGCCGCTTTCCCTGATGGCGACACGCGACCCAGAATCCCCGATGTCTATGGCCGCCGCCGCCCGCCTCAGCCCCAAGGCCGGAAAAAACAAATTTGTCGGCGAAGTCATGCGCATTGTTGCCGATGCCTCCAAACATGAAAATGTCACGCATGCCATTAACATGCTGCATGAAAATGATTTTCACCCAAAGGCGATTGGTGAAGTCGTGCGACAAACCAACCGCGCCATTGTGCAGACCCGCAAACAATTTTCGTCTGCCTTGCGTCAAAACCTGCATGCCTTGTTAGATGGCGAAATGGCGCCGCGCCTGTTTGTAAAAGAATTTTTCCAATTGACCGAAAACGGCAACTTGCGCCACGACATTCGTAAACGTCTGGTCACTTCCATGCTGTTATCCACAACGATCCGCCCCTCTATCAAATTTCTTTTCCTTGAAAACTTCGACCGCCTGCCCGAAGCCGTCCGTATGACCATCATCCGCGACGTATTGACCGCACCGGAAAACCACCATACCGAAGTCATCAAAGAAGAACTGGCCTGGATCGTTAATAACGAAAAAGGCGGATCATTCAAATATCACTAAGGTATTTGGGCACAAGATTTTTAAACGGCCTATCCTTATATAAAAAGGATGGGCCGTTTTAATTTGAGGATAAAAAAACATGTCTGAGACCATTCATTATCCCTTTGATGCCATTCCCGATGGCGGTACATCTGTCGAAGTTGCCCCCGGGGTTCATTGGGTGCGTATGCCCCTGCCCTTTAAGCTGAATCATATCAATTTATGGGTCCTGGATGACGGCGAAGGGTTAACAATCGTCGATACGGGCATTGACCTGCCCAATGTACGCGAACGTTGGGAAAAATTTTTTTCCGGCCCACTGGGGGCCAAACCGCTGAAACGCATGATCGTCACCCATTTTCATCCCGACCATGTCGGCTTAGCGGGCTGGTTTGAAGAAAAATATGATCTCCCCCTGTGGATGACCTTGGGCGAATGGGGAATGGCGCGTAATTTAAAACTGGAAACAACGGATCGATCCGGCACCTACCTTGCGCAATTTTATCGTCGGGCAGGATTTGATGACAAACTCATGGCCCTGATCCCAGAACGCAGTGTGTCTTATCCGTCCCGTATCAGTATGCCGCCCGCCGGTATTCACCGTATTCAGGACGGCGAATTGATCCGCATTGGCGCGCATGACTGGCAAGTGATTGTCGGTACAGGCCACAGCCCGGAACATGCCTGTTTATACTGTAAAGATTTGAATGTCTTGATTTCCGGTGATCAGGTTCTGCCCCGTATCAGCCCTAATATCAGCATTTGGCCGCAAGAACCGGATGCGGATCCCCTCAGCCAATTTTTAAACAGCTTGAACCGCTTTGCCCCTCTACCGGACGATGTTTTGGTTCTGCCCTCCCATGACTGGCCGTTTCGCGGTCTGCATGCCCGTCTTGCCGATCTGGCCCATCACCATGATGACCGGTTGGAAGAAACCTATAACCTTTGTGCAAAACCGGTAACCGCCTTGCAGGTTCTCAAAGGGTTATTCAGCCGGGAACTGGACAGCCATCAAATCTTCTTTGCCATTGGCGAAAGCCTTGCCCACCTGCATCATCTGGAAGCAAAAGGACGTTTGCAAAGGGACGATGGTATGGACGGTATATCTCGCTTTGTGCAAATAAAATAAAGTACAATCTTATTGGCAGGTGGGTTCATCCAGATAGGTCAGTTCGACCAAATCACCCACCAAAACCAAATCACCAAAATCCTGGACCAGTCGTGTCGCAATCCCGTCTTTGCGGTAGCGTGCGCCGATTTGGGTCGATGCAATGCTATCCTGACTACCCGGTTGGTGAAAAGACAATTGCATATCCCACGCTGGTGAGGGGGCCAATGTTGTTCCCTTCACTGCATGCAATGCTTTGCCTGTGTACGGTGTCATAACCGCATCCACATTGAAAAAGGCATCCTCCCCGCTGCCATCAAAATAAGGGGAGGAAAAGACAAGGTCACCTTTTTGCGCGCGTTCAATCGATTCAATCAAATGCGTTGTTGGAAAACGTGTCCCTTGCGGGATATCTTCGCGCCGCCCATCCGGGTTGGTATAGACGACAACGCCTTTGCCCTCTTCTAAACGGGCTTCCCCGCTGAAATTTTCTACCTGAACACCATTTTGTTTCATGCGACTGTGAAACCGGATCCGCTTGCCGTCATGAGCTTCCCAACTGGTGTAATTCCAGTTCATTTGGGATTGTTGGGCATTTTCAAAATCCATCGTCACATGACTTTGATGTTCAACCGTCCATCCGTCACACACGTTCTTAAAACGATAGCGTAACATCCCTTTTGCCTGTTCCACCCCGGACCAGTTTCGCCCGGCTTGATGAACCTGCTTCATGGCGTATGTCGCTTCATGGGAACGCAGTTTAAATGGCCCGGCCGCAGCCATCGCAACATTTGCAATGCTGAGTGCCCCAATTATGGTCAATATCATTTTCATATTCCGACTATACCTTGAACAGATCATTTTTGCCGAGGCGGCATTTTTTGCCTAGCGACGACAAGTTTCAACTAACCCATTTCCGCCGATTTCAGATTGTTTTTCTGGCACATGTTTTGCGTGGTTATCCAAAAATCCGGCATCATGCACGATGCAGGGTAAATATGTGTTTTGAAAGAAAGATTGGCAACCGGGGGGAAGCCTTAAGGGAATGAAACGATAACAAGGGCGGAGTACCGCAACATGTTTGATAACGTAAAGAACAATGATACTCAGGTCAGTGAACTTGTCGCCAGCATCTGCCGATTGGCAAGTTGTATGGAAGGGCGTGGCGATGCCGCACAGCGGGAAGAAACGCTGCATGAAACGCTACGCCTGACTTATAAACTGGAGGAAGCCCTTAACCAGCGCAATGAACGTATTGCGTATCTGGATCGACTTGCCATGACCGACAGTCTGACAGGCTTATTAAACCGGCGCGGCTTTCAGGCCGAATTGCAACGTGTTCTCGCCTCGGCACGGCGGTTTAAGGAAACCGGCATTCTCGCTTATATTGATCTGGACGATTTTAAACAGATTAACGACACCTTTGGACATGCCTGTGGGGATGAAGTTCTATGTCATATCGCCCGCGTCATGGAACGTATGACACGGGGGATGGATTACGTTGCCCGTCTGGGTGGCGATGAATTTGCTATTTTACTGGTTCGAAGCCAGTGGCAGGACGGCGAACGCTGCATTGAAAAAATTGCCCATGAAATCAACAGCACCACCTTACGCTGGCAGGAGCATTTATTAAGCTTAAAGGCCAGCTTCGGCATCCAGACTTACGACCATAACAGCAGCACAACCAACTTAATTTCCGCCGCAGATGATGCCATGTATCTCACCAAAAAACTGAAACGAGACAAATGCACATTAAGCGCAGCAGAATAAGTGCCCAATCGGCACAAACAAAAGTGATGACAGGAGCGGATCATGCATATTGACCCGACATTGTCACACGTCCTGCTGCACGAACAGGAAAATCAGTCTCAACGGTCAATAACGACAGGTCCCACAAGCCATGCCTTAATTACACCACCACCCGGACCGGATGATTTAACCAGAATCGAACAACAAAAACGCATTGCGCCACAAGATATTGTCCAGTTTCAAGGCATTGAAATTGATCTGGACCAACTGGACGCGATCAACAACACAGATGACAACACCGTGGATGTCACTTTTGACATTCGCACCATGACCCCGCGCGAAATGGCGGATTTCAGCCTTGACCTATATATCGACGGCTCGCTTTCTTTCGAAGAATATTCCATGCTGGCGTTCCAGCCGGAACTGCACCCCGGTTTTGAAAATACCATCGGCGCCTTGACCGGAGAACGCGCCGACCCGGACCGACCACGCGATTACATTCAACAATGGCAGGACCGTTTTGATTTTGAAAAACGTTATCCATCGGGCGACCCCAAAAAACTGGAACAAATCGACCGAATTTTAGGTGTCCTGCATGGCTTCGAAGAAACACTTGATTTCGTCGCATAATTCGCCCCTGTCGCCCTGATGACGTGTTGCTGTCTTTAAAATTCTCCTCTGTTTTTTCCATCAAATCCCCCATAAGGAAAAATCATGGAACAGATCTTCAATGCGGGCTTGGCAGCTATTAATCTCACATTTAGCCCCGAAACAATCTGGTTTCATTATCCCTTATTCGGATGGGGTATCGGCTTGATTTTACACGCAATAAAAACAATCCTGCCGGACTGGGAACAGCGACAGGAAACCCACTTGCGCAAAAAGGATTAACGAAGCCCCCTTCCGTTTGTCGATTTTTATGTTAGTCTGCCTGCCTCATTCTAGGATTTGATTAAGCAAGGCACTTCGAAATGGTCGACATTAAAGATCCCGAAAACACACTGTATCTGGACCTCAAAGACGGGCGCGTCACAATTGAACTGCGCCCCGATTTGGCCCCCAAGCATTGCGCCCGCATTAAAGAACTTGCCCGTGAAGGCTTTTACGATGGCATTGTTTTTCACCGCGTGATTGACGGTTTTATGGCACAAACAGGTGACCCAACCGGCACAGGGTACGGTGGATCAGGTACGAATATCGATGCTGAATTTTCAGACGAACCCCATATCGAAGGGTCTTGTTCCATGGCCCGTTCTATGGATCCCAATAGTGCAGATAGTCAATTCTTCCTTTGTTTTGACCGCGCCCCTCATTTGGACAATCAATATACGTTTTGGGGTCAAATTATTGACGGTATGGAACATGTTCACGCCATCAAAAAAGGCAGCCCGTTTGATAATGGCAGCGTCGAAGACCCTGATGCCATTATCAAAATGCAAGTTGCTGCCGACGCAGAATAAAATAAGGAAATACAATTATGTTGAAACGTTTGGTTCTTTCACTTTTGGTCGCCCTCGGCCTGAGCTTCAGCGCACATGCTGCCGATTTCGATAAGGAAAACACCATTTACATGGACCTGAAAGATGGTCGTGTGGTCATTAAACTACGTCCTGATTTGGCCCCGAAACATGTTGAACGCATCAAAAAACTAACGCGCGAAGGCTTCTATGATGGTGTGGTCTTCCACCGCGTCATCCGTGGTTTTATGGCGCAAACCGGGGACCCGACCGGTACCGGCATGGGCGGCAGCCAATACCCGGATTTGCCTGCGGAATTTACCAACACACCGCATGAAACCGGCACCCTGTCAATGGCACGCTCACGCAGCCCGCACAGTGCCAACAGCCAGTTTTTCATCGTCTTTAAGAAAGCCGCCCATCTTGATGGTCAATATACGGTCTTCGGACAAGTGGTTGACGGTATGGAATATGTCAACAAGATTAAAAAAGGCAGCAGCTACGAAAACGGTAAAGTCACCAACCCTGACAAAATCATTCGAATGCAAGTCGCTGCAGACGTTAAGGAATAAGCTGACCAATATGAAAAACCCGGTTCGCGCAACCGGGTTTTTCTTTATTCTATCTGTTTATAATACCCATCCAAAATCGCCTGCAAGCGGCCCGATTTCTTAAGGCGTGCAATTCCTTTATTCAGGATTTGGCGCAATTCCTCTGCCTGTGGAAATTGCCGCGATACCATCATGTAAAAATGATCTTTATCCGCACCCGGCACGGGAAAATATTCAATTTCATCTTCTGTAAACAGCTTTTTCCCTAACAAACCAAACCCCACAATCGCACTGGGGCGCGCCAGAAAGAAGGTGCAATAACCGCTCAATGTACGTGACACCAAAGCAGAAAACGATTTTCCGATCAACGCAAGTTTATCGTTTTTAAGAACACCCGTTCCTTCATAATTATAAGAATAACGCCCACAGACACGTCCATAGCCGAATAAATCGGCTGCAATCAAAACAGTTGGTGGTTTTGAAAAACGTGATTTTGCATAAAAATAATGAATTTCGGTTTCGTAATAAGAATCGGTGTAGAGAAATTTCTTATCGCGTTCCGGATGGAAGGACGCGCTTAACGCCACATGAAAGACGTTTCCTGCCTCGCTATGTTCCAGACATTGCTTCCATGACGGCATAAAAAATTCAGCCTTTATATCGTGCGGCGCCAATATTGCGCGCACAACATCCACATCATAGCCTAAAATTTGATCGGGATTGTCCGCTAAAGTGTATGTATAAGGCGGCCAACCGGACCCGTCCCCGCAAAAACGGATTGTCTTACCTGCCAAACTGCTTGCAAAGGCCTGTGAGGTCATCAAAATCAGGGCCAGAAGGCATAAAACAGCCCGATTTTTGCAAAACATTTCATACACTCCGTAACTTCTAAGCGCATATGTTAACGAACTTTCCCCAATGGGTCTATTGGATTTGCCTAACAATGACCACATTTAAGCGCGATATAGCACCTTAACAAATAATCACATTGATACGGATTTGCCATGAGCGTTACCATCGCAGAAAAAGCTGAAAAATACGACCTTCGGGTTCCGCGCTATACCAGCTACCCTACATCCCCGCATTTTCTGGAAACCGATAACGATAAAGAATATCGTCAATGGCTGTCCAATCTGGATCCCAAAACAGGCGTATCGTTATACATCCACGTTCCGTTTTGCGAGTCCATGTGTAACTTCTGCGGATGCTATACAAAAATCGTCAAACGCTATGACCCCGTTTCCGACTATCTGGAATATGTCCATAAGGAAATCGACCTGCTGGCGGCGGCCTTGCCTGCACGCATGACGGCCAAGCACGTCCACTGGGGCGGTGGTTCCCCCACCATGTTAAAAGCCGACGACTGGCGATCCATCATCGACAAGTTGAAAGACCTGTTCGATATTGATGAAAATTCCGAACTCGCCGTCGAACTGGACCCGCGCACCGCAACGGAAGACTACGTTCAAGCCATTGCCGAGGCCGGTATCAACCGTGCCTCCATTGGTGTTCAGGATTTCCATGAAGAAGTACAAATCGCCATCAACCGTGTCCAGCCGTTCGATGTGACCAAACGGGTTGTGGAGTGGCTGAAAAAATACGGCATTACCTCGATTAACTTCGACCTGCTGTACGGCCTGCCCTTCCAGACGACCGAACGCGTCATTGATATGGTGGACAAGGCTGTCAGTCTCGAACCCAAACGATTTGCTGTTTTTGGTTATGCCCATGTACCGTGGATGAAATCTCATATGAAGCTCATCCCCGAAGAAGCGCTGCCCAATGCCAGTGAACGCTGGGAACAAATGGAAGCCGCCGCCAAACGGTTGGAAGAACACGGCTTTGTCAAAATCGGTCTGGACCATTACGCCAAACCGGATGACGAAATGACAATCGCCATGAACGAAACCCGTTTGCACCGTAACTTCCAGGGCTATACGATTGATAACAATCCGGTGATGTTACCGCTTGGGGCCTCCAGTATTGGACAGACACCGGATGGTTATATGGCAAACGTTCAGCCGTTGCGCGATTATCGCCGCATGATTGATGCCGGTATGCTCCCCATCGGACGTACACGCGCCTTAACCAGCGAAGATATCCTGCGCCGTGCCGTCATCGAACAAATCATGTGTAATATGAAAGTTGACCTGCCTGCCCTGTGTCGCGCACACGGCGTGTCCGAAGATTTCTTTGCCGCCGAAGAAGAAAGGCTGCAAACCTTGATCAAAGACGAAATCTGTACATTGGATAACGGTGTTTTGACCTTGCCGGAAGAAGGCCGTCCCCTCATGCGGTTAATCGCGGCAACCTTCGATACCTATTTACAACAGGGACAGAAAAAACACTCCCGCGCCGTCTAGATTTAACATACCGTGCCCAGTTGAAAGACTGGGCACGAGACGATGCAAAGAATTTTATGTCTCGTGTCTCTTTTCTGAAGCGGTGGTCCAATAATCTGTCAATTCCCACCGCACAAAAGGGTTCTAAAATGGAGGAGCACTCACCCCTTTTTGCCCTTACTTGATAATCATATCCCGTGCCTTGACGATCATGTCGAATAAATAGCCGCTTTCATTTGTGCCGCTTTTATCGGGATGCAAAACCTTAAGCAATACTTTCGCCCGCTCTGGCGCTCTATTCGACTGATCGGGGTGCAAACCCAGCATATAATGCGGATCGGACGGAACAAGAACGACATTCTTTTCCTGCATTTGCGACAGTTCGGCCTTTATATCGTTATATTGCATCTTCAATTTTTGAATTTCACGCTTTTGCGCCTTGATTTGCCGGTCTTTTTCACGCAGTTGGTCCTTCGCAAATTCATCAAGTCGTTCATGCAAGCTTTTCTTATCCATAACCCGTTGATACTGGGACTGAATACAGGCTTGGCAAAACAAAACCGTCCGTAAATCTTCGAGGTTCTCCCCGACAAGCTCATCGGTATATTTTGCATTCCAGAATAAATTCAAATCCGCAAAATATTCCTGAAATGAACCAACAGGTGCCTGTAGGATATGTTGATAGGTTTGATAATTAAGCGATAACATTTTCGCAAAAAATTTATGAACGTCTGGCCCTGTCAAAAACCGGATATAAGGGGAACGTTCATATTCTTTTTTATAGTCTTCACTGAAAAAACGATTTTGGTCGTTGAAGACCTCTTTCAAACTTGCGGCTTTTTCCCGCAGACCATCCGGCAAAACAGCTTCAAAAGAACCCCAGCTCACAAAATGCAGATAAAGCGAAAAAGGCAAATAGAGTGACATTGCCTTTTTCTTCTGATGATCAATGCTTAAGGGGAGACGAATACGCATTCCAAGCGCAACCTAAGCCAGCTCAGCTTTAATTTCTTCTGCCAAGGCGGCAATCGCTTCCATATCCCCCGGGTTATGTCCCCAGTTCATTTTTAAATCATCGCCATTTGCCCGTGGCATAACGTGAATATGCAAATGAAAGACCGATTGCGCGGCCCCTTCCCCATTGGCTTGCAGAATATTGATCCCGTCCGGTGAAACGGTTTTTTCCACCGCCAGTGCAATTTTTTGCACTGTCACCATACAGGCACTTAACCATTCCGGCGGAATTTCAAAAATATTCGGGGCATGATATTTGGGAATCACCAGCACATGACCGGGGTTTGCCGGATTGATATCCATAAAGGCATAGGTTTGCTCGTCTTCATAAACCTTCAGGCTCGGGATTTCATTGCGTAAGATTTTGCAAAAAATACAATCGTCTGCAAGTGACATGGGGTATCTCCTTTTTACACCTATGCGATTTTACCAGTCTATCATGGCTCTTTTCTTTACATTTGTCATAAAAAAATAATTCGCTTACCGAACATTTTTATGGCATAGAATTTATTAATCGGTATAATCTTACCGAATTACAATTAAGTCTCTTGTCATAGACCAACGATGAAGTGAGCGAAACACCATGACTGAATACAATGCCCCGATTACCGAAATGGAATTTTTGATTAAAGACGTCTTTGATCTCAACTCCATTACCGCATTGCCCGGCTACGAAGAAGCAACACCGGACATGGTTGACGCAATTCTCGAAGAAGCCGGCAAACTTGGCCGTGACGTTATCGCTCCGCTCGCACAAGCCTCTGACGAACAAGGGGCAACATGGAACGACAACGAAGTCACCACGTCCCCGGGATTTAAAGAAGCCTATGCCCAATTTGTCGAAGGTGGCTGGAACGGGATCGGTTTTGACCCGGAATATGGCGGCATGGGCCTGCCTTTTGTTCTGTCCAACGCGGTCAGCGAAATCTGGAACTCGTCCTCCATTGCCTTTGGCCTGTGCCCGATGTTGACAGGTGGCGCCATCGAAGCCATGCACCACCACGCATCTGAGGAACAAAAAGCAATTTTCCTTGAAAAAATGGTTACGGGCGAATGGACAGGCACCATGAACCTGACCGAACCGTCTGCCGGTTCCGACCTCGCCGCCGTCAGCGCCAAGGCTGTTCCCCAAGACGATGGGACTTACAAAATCACCGGTCAAAAAATCTTCATCACCTTTGGTGAACATGATATGACCGAAAACATCATTCACCTTGTTCTTGCGCGCACACCGGATGCACCGGCAGGGTCACGCGGTATTTCCCTGTTTATCGTTCCAAAATATCTGGTCAACGAAGATGGCAGCCTTGGGGAACGCAACCCGGCTTATTGTATTTCGATTGAACATAAGCTCGGCATTCATGGCTCCCCGACCGCGACCATGTCTTTTGAAGGCGCGACAGGTTACCTTGTTAAAGAAGAAAACAAAGGCCTCGCCTGCATGTTCACCATGATGAACAACGCCCGCCTGAACGTGGGTAACGAAGGTTTTGCCGCAGCCGAGCGTGCCTATCAATGTGCGTTGAACTACGCGCGCGAACGCGTTCAAAGCCCGGTTATCGGGTCCAAGGACAAAACATCCGTCACCATCGACAAACACCCCGATGTACGCCGTATGTTGCTGACGATGAAAGCAAAAACCGAAGCGGCACGTGCCATTTCCTATTTCACCGCACGCCAGCAGGATATCGTTGCCAAAACCGATGACAATGATGCGCGCGCAACGGCCGATGCCTTGATCCAACTGCTGACCCCGGTGGTCAAAGCCTACAGCACCGATATCGGTATCGAAGTCGCCAATGACGGCATTCAGGTTCATGGCGGTATGGGCTTTATCGAAGAAAGCGGTGCCCCGCAATGGCTACGTGATGTACGTATCACCGCTATCTATGAAGGCACCAACGGCATTCAGGCCAACGACCTGATCGGTCGTAAAGTCGGCATGAACGGCGGCGCTTATCTGGATATCCTGCTGCCGATGATCAAAGAAGATCTAGCCGCCGCCAAAGCCAAAGGCGGTGTCTTTACTGAAATGGCCGAGGCCATCGAAGTGGGCTTAAACAATACGGAAAAAGCAACCGCATGGTTGTTGGAAAGCTTCAAGGAAGACCCGAAACAAGCCGCAACTGGGTCCGTTCATTACCTGCGTTTGCTCGGTAACTTGTGCGGCGGTTGGTTGCTGACCAAATCCGCCTTGATCGCACAGGCGAAACTGGATGCAAACGAAGGTAACCCGGCCTTTATGAAAGCTAAGATCAACACGGCCCGTTTCTTTGCCGAACAGATCATGCCGACCTCCAGCGCGTTAAAAGCCATCTTTACCAAAGGCTACAACGCGGTATTGGAATGCGAAGACGATTGGCTGTAAAATCCAGCCCAATGCCTTGACGAAAAAGAACAGTCTCTTGAAAAAGGGGCTGTTCTTTTATTTTTAACCTTTGCCCTTATACTACAAATGTAGTAAGTACCGTTTTCATATAGAACACCTCTTTTGATTGCGGTATGTTTTATAAACGAAACGGGGAAGCCTCTATGCGTTGGGCGCTATCTTTTTTATTCTGCGTTATCCTTGTCCTACCTGCATATGGCGAGTTGCCTGTACGCGCCTCCAAGCAATTGAAAATCGCCTTTAACAACCCCGGTTTTGCCGACCGTGGGTTTTGGAAAGATGTCAGCGATACCATGCAAGCCGCCGCCCATCATTTCGGGGCGGACCTGCATATCTGGTACGGGGATCGAACACCAAACAAAATCCGCGAAAACGCGGCTGAAATTTTCGATTCCTCTATTGATTTTGACTACATTATTATTGTCAATGAATATCAGAAATTATCCGGTTTCTTACGCAAGGCCGAACAACGCCGTATTCCCACTCTGTTTTTGCTGAATTCCATCACAGATCAACAAAAACAATTCATCGGTCGCCCCGGTCAGATTTTTAAATATTGGCTGGGCAGTATCACACCGGATAACGACAAGGCCGGATATGAAATGGCCACCTCGTTATTGGACTTTGCCCGCGCGCGCAACTGGCAAGCACCTTATACGGTTTTAACCCTAAGCGGGGACAACCGCACACCGGCATCATTGGAACGCAACGGTGGCCTCGGGCGTTTTTTGAATAAAAAGACCGAATTACGAGAAATCCATCGCGCCTACACCAATTGGTCCAAGGATCAAGCCTTTGACGAAACCAACAAATATCTTGCACGTGCCCCAGCCCCGAAACTGATTTGGGCGGCCAACGACAATATTGCCCTGGGTGCCATCGCGGCCATGAATAAACATCAACTGAAGGCAGGCCAGGATTACGCCATTGCCGGGTTAAACTGGTCCAAAGACGGCCTGAATGCTGTTCGCAACAAACAATTCACCATGACACATGGCGGTCATTTTTTCGCCGGGGCATGGGCCATTGTCACCCTGTTTGACCATCACAACAATCAACTGTTGGAAAAAGAAATCCACTTCCCCATGGAAGCCATTACCTTGAAGAATATCGACGAATTTGAAAAGAAACTCGGCACCCGCGACTGGTCAAAAATCGATTTTACCCGTTTCAGCAAAACCCAAAACAAAACGCTGATAACCTACGATTTCAGCCTCAAAAACCTCCTTGCAGCGACACACCCCTGAACAAGACGCGTCCTTCCTGTTACACTGGGTCCCCGCGTTCGCGGGGATGACAAAGTGGGGGGGGCAGCAACACAAACATTGCCCATATCATTTAACGCCCCCTAAACGTCATCGTCGTACTTGATACGATGATCCATCTAAAAGGCCGTGTGCGTTCGTTCAATCCCTCATCTTGCCGCGTACATAGGCAATGATCGGCGCAAGCCATGCAAATTCACGGGAACTGCCTGCATATGCAATTAACATATCCATCAGGCCCATATCTTCAAGCTGAATGAGAAAACGTTGCGCACGCCATTCAAACGCCTTACGATTTAACGCATCCACCCCGGCGCGGACTTTGCGCGCACAATCCACCACAGGCTTGGCAACAACGGATAAAAGGTTGCCGACACTGCGTACAAAATCAACGACAACCGGGTCGGATACGACAGCTTTATCATCCTCTTGCGGAACATAATCATCAAAGAGGAAGTCGGCATACGTCTTAAATTCCTCAATAACATCATCATCCAACAAGTCGCCTTGATCATCCAGTTGATTGACAACCTCGCGGGCAAAATCTACATCCGATTTTGCCACCCCTGTATCTGCATCTTTTTGATAATTGCGCCATTCCGGCACCTGTTTGATGAAATCGTTGTGATTGACAAGCAAGGCCGCGAGTTCAGCGGCCACATCGTCCATCAATTCATCTTTGGCCCGTTGCAGCAATTCTGACAGGCGGTTGCCTGTTTGCCCCAGCTTTATCACATTCATATTTTCAAAATGGGACGACAAAGCCTCTTGATACCGCTGCACAGCCCGATCCAGCGCACGATTATTGCCTTCTGGAACGTAATGAACAAAATCTTCCAACGCATCACGCAACCCATCCCACGCATCATGCCAGCGTTTATCCTGCGCTGCATCACGCGTGGTCAAAGGATGGGGTTGAATGTGGACTTTGTGATCTTCGCCCACCTGCAACATAATTTCTGCAAGGCGTTGCACGGGTGGTTCCGGCACCTGATAGCGTTTTTCCATCTCCGCAATCAGGGCGTTGACATGGGCGGCACCTTTGTTCCAGTCTTCATCGGGGATGAGGACGCGTTCGCGTTCCAATGCTTCAATCACAAGGCGACCGTTGGGGCGCGGGCCACCGACCAAACGGTCTTCGTACCAGTTGGTCCAGACCTGCCAGTTTTCATCCAAATTAAGCAAGGCTTCCTTCATCGACTGCCAGCGTTTTTTTAACTTCGAGTCCATCTCACCTAAAAAGAGCGGCCTTTCTATCAAGGCGCCAACAGCATTGTCTTCTTCAAGGAACGTAACATCATATGAAATTTCTTGCCATACGTTTGAAACGATGACATCAGAAGACCTATAAGAAAGGGCGGCAAGAGCTGCATCTGCGGTTCCTGCGGCAAGAGAGGCAACAACGTTCTTAGAGAAAGCGTAAACAAATATGTTATCAGCATCAACATTGGGCTTCATAGCTAACGCAAATACAGCATTAGCGAAAGAAGCACTTGGTGCTGCATCAATTGCTAGTTCCATTATATCCTTGCTTAACTCGATACCCCCAAACCAAGATATCGACATCGCACGTAAAAGAGGCAGAATCATTGCATCTTTATCTTCATATACTACTGCCTTGTCAAAAATCGGTATAAGCCGTAAGGCGATACGCGCAGCAATGGCAACTGAAATCTGCTTATCCTGCCCTTTCAGCCATTCTTTCAGTTCCTCCGATGAAGTAATCTCTGTCACGCTGGCTTATCCTATTTCCATTTCTCATCTTCCCTTGGGGCAAACTTTAACATGTCTTGTCACGGCATTACCACAGGTTTTAATGATTGGAGTAAAACATCTTTTTAGATGGGTAAATGCAAGGAAAAAACGTTTCTCCCGATGTAAAGACTGGGTCCCCGCGTTCGCGGGGATGACGAAAGGAGGGGCCTCAAACACCGTCATTCCCGCGAACGCGGGGACCCAGTCTGTCCGGTAGGATCACACCTATCCCGCCTCGCAATCCGATCTTCCCAAAAAGCGGAGCCTCACTGCTCAGACGACGAGAACCTCGACCCCGCCTTCGCCGAACATTTCGCGTGACACGGTCATGTCTTCTTCCCAGCGGGATTTGAAATCATCGGTCATGGATGATCCATCCACTACCACGCGGGCAATGCCTGCCTGAATGATTTTGCGCGCGCACCCTGCACAGGGGAAATGGGTTACATACAAGGTCGCGCCAAAGGCCGTGGCCCCGATGCGCGCCATATTGGCAATGGCGTTTTCTTCGGCGTGGCTGGTCCATTTGTATTTTTCAGGGCGTTCATGGCGGCATTCCACATCATCGTTCACGCCACGGGCAAATCCGTTGTAGGCAAACGTCAAGGGCGTGCCGTCTTCCATCATCACGACAGCACCGACTTGTGTGCTTTTGTCCTTGGACCATTTTGCCACCGTGCGTGCCACTTCGATCCCACGGGCATTCCATTTATTTCCGGCCATCTTGCCACCCTATGCTTGCTTTTTTTCCTCCAGTGATCATATTGCTTTCTTTTGGCGTATCAAGGGATATACTTCGCGGCGTTATGAAAAGTTTGGACAGATATATTTTCCGGCAACTTTTTACCGGATTTGTGATGATTTCACTGGCCTTGGTCTGTGTGTTATGGCTGACACAATCCTTGCGCTTTGTCGAAATGATCGTCAATCGCGGGCTGGGAATCGGTATGTTTATCTATTTCACCGCCCTTCTGTTACCCAACTTTTTAACCGTCATCCTGCCTGTTGCGTTGTTTGCCGTTATCACCTTTGTCTACAGCCGTCTGAATATCGACCGCGAACTGCCCGTCATGCGCGCTAGCGGCATGAGCAACTGGGCCATTGCCAAACCAGCCTTGATACTGACCGCCTGTGTCATGATGGCGTCTTACAGTCTGAACCTGTATTTGGTGCCGAAATCCTATCAACTGTTTCGCGAACTCCAGTGGGAACTCCGCAACAGCATGTCACACCTTTTGTTGCGCGAAGGCGCCTTTAACGAACTAAGCTCCAAAGTGACGGTCTATGTGCGCGAACGCACACAGGAAGGCCAGCTTCTCGGCATTCTGGTGCATGATGAAACCATCCCGGACCGCCCCGTCACCCTGATGGCAGAACGCGGCGCCTTGGTTGAGGTCGACGGGTCTGCCCGCGTGATTATGTTTGAAGGCAACCGTCAGGTCGTTGATAGCAATACGGGCAAGTTCTCCATGTTGTATTTCGACCGTTATACCCACGAAATTCCGCTGAAGACACAAGCCAATATCCAGCGCCAACCCGAAGCACGCGAACTGATGGTCGAAGACCTGCTTCGCCCACAAGATAACCCGCTGGTCGGCAAAAACGACTGGGGCAAACATATTGTCGAAGGCCACCAACGTTTGCTCACGCCTTTCCTGTGTCTGTCCAATGCCTTGGCGGCGTTAATGTTTCTGACCGCCGGGCAATTTAGCCGACGCGGACAAAGCCGGCGTATTTTGCTGGCGATCCTTGGTGTGATTTTTTTGCAGGTGGCCTCCCTTGGGTTAGCGAACGTGAGTGCCAAAAATCTACAGCTTTTACCGCTGCTTTATTTTGCGACCTTGGTTCCCATCCCCGTCAGCAGTTTCTTTATGAGCTGGCACCCAAAACGCAGTCCAAAACGCATGGCAAAAGAATTGAAACTCGTCCAATCCGGCCAGTTGGAAGCGTAGGTACAGACAATGATCAAACTTGCCCCGACACTTTCTGTTTATATCGGTCGTTATTTTCTGCTGCATTTTGCTGTTTTAATGCTGGTTTTTCTGGGCCTAATCTATTTAATCGATTCCATCGAACTGCTGCGGCGTTCGTCCAATAAAGAAGGCATTTCGGCCTTAATCAGCCTACAAATGGCCTTGTTGAAATTACCGCATCTGGGGCAGGAAACTTTCCCGTTTGCCGTTCTTTTTGCCGCCATGTCGGCCTTTACCCGCCTGACCCGCTCGCACGAACTGGTCGTTGCACGCGCTGCCGGTGTATCGGCATGGCGATTTATGAGCCCGGCGATTTTGGTCGCTTTCTGCCTTGGGCTCTTTCAAATCATGGTCATCAATCCATTGGGGTCTGCGACATTAAGTGCCTATGAACAAATGGAAAACCGTTATTTTGACGGACACACCAGTATGTTGAGTCTATCAGCAAACGGTTTATGGTTGCGCCAAAGCAACCCGGACGGGCAATCGGTTTTGCATTCGCGCTACGTCCTGCAACAAAAAGATAATGTGGACCTCAACAACGTCACCATTTTTATTTATAGCGAGCGTGACAAATTTTCCCACCGGATCGAAGCCCAGCGCGGCTCACTGGAAGAGGGTTTCTGGCATCTCTATGATGTGCAAATCCATGTGGCGGAACAGCCTACGGAATTTCAGGAAGAACTGTGGTTTGAAACAGACCTGACCTTAAACAAAATTCAAGACAGTTTCGCCCCGCCGGAAACCATGTCCTTCTGGGCGTTGCCGGAATTTATCGAAACCATGGAAAAAGCCGGTTTCAGCGGAAAACGCCACAAACTTTATTGGCATAGCCTTTTATCCACGCCGTTGTTGCTGGCTGCCATGATTTTAATCGCAGCCACATTTACCCTGCGCCATACGCGAAAAGGCGGCACCACCTTTGTGGTTGGTGCCGGTATGATGAGCGGGTTTATCCTGTATTTCTTTTCCGATATCTCAATGGCATTGGCATTGTCCGGCAGCATTCCCGTCCTGTTGGCGGCATGGGCACCTGCCAGTATTTGCATGCTTTTGGGCTGCGCCATGATTTTGCATTTGGAAGACGGATAGGAAGCATTCCTATAAAGGACTATACTTCTGTAAAAATCTCTTTAAATTATACGTGCTAAACGAAACAAAAGACTGATTTATCATGTTCAATTGCTGCCGTTCCTTCTTCCTTATTGGCCTGTTCAGCGCCTTCGTTGCCTGTGTCCCTTCCACTGTGTTACATGCACAAGGCGTTATGCGCATCGCTGCTGTTGTCAATGACGATATCATTTCCGAATTGGATATCGCCCAACGCGTGCGCTTAACAATGGCAACCACCCGCATGCCGAACACCCCCGAAGTTCAAAAAAGTCTTGCCGCCAACCTGTTGCGCGTGATGATCGATGAACGCCTGAAAATGCAGGAAGCCGAACGTCTGGAAATTGAAGTCACCGACAAAGAAGTCGATCAAGCCCTTGAACGCTACGCCCGAACACAACGTATTCGTGACGGGCAGCTTGACGGTTTTTTGCAATCCTTGGGGATTGATCGCGAAGTTCTTGCCGATCAGGCCCGCGCGGAATTGGGCTGGAGCACGGTCATCTCACGCACAGCCGGAAACCGGATCAGCGTCAGCGAAGAAGAAATCGACAAAGCCTTGGCTGAAAAAAATGCCAACAAAGGCAAGCCCGAATACCTCTATTCTGAGATTTATCTGCCTGTTGACAGCCCATCGCAAGAAGAAACCGCCTTGCAAATGGCTGATAGTTTGATTGGTCATATCAAAAGCGGTTCTCCGTTTGACAGCCTTGCCCGTGATTTTTCGCAAAGTGCATCCGCACCGGAAGGTGGCGCCTTGGGTTGGGTTCAAACAGGGCATATAGATCCGAAGATCGAGGCCGCCTTGATCCCAATGAAGGAAGGCGATTATTCCAATCCGATCCGCACATCGTCCGGTTTCTTCATTGTAAAATTACATGAAAAACGCCTTGCAGGTGTCGAAGAACGCGATGAATTGCTGGATATTGCCCAGGTCATTCTGCCTGTTGCCCCAGATGCAACACCAGAAGTTTGGGCCGCGCGCAATACCAAAGCCAGCACCATCGCGCATCAGGCGCGAAGCTGTGAAAACCTTGTGGAGATCGGCAAGCAGGTTGACGGTGCAAATGCCGGTATTTTAAACCAGCTGAAACTTTCCAACATGCCGGAAGATATCCGCAATACGCTCCTGCCCATGAGTGCAAATCAAATCACAACCTTGGAACAAAAAAAGGGGGCTGTTCTCGTTTTGATGATTTGCAACCGTGCCCCGGTTCCTGCCATACCGGAAGTTACCATACGCAACGATCTGAAACGTGAATTACGCATGGAAAAAATTAATCGGGAAAGCCGTCGTCAGTTGCAAACATTGCGCCGTAACGCTTTTGTGGATATTCGCCTATGATCGCACCGCTTGCCGTTAGTATGGGGGAACCTGCCGGAATTGGCGGTGAAATCACACTGAAGGCATGGCGCGAAAACCGGGAAAACATTCCCTGCTTTTTTGTGATTGATTGCCCGCATCGCCTTGCCCATCTTGCCAACCGTCTGGGCTGGACGGTGCCGATTTGTCCGATTACAACCCCGCAAGAAGCCCACGATGTTTTTCCAGACGCCTTACCTGTACTGGAACATCCCGTCACAGCCGTGGAACCGGGACAATTAAATAAGCATAGCGCGAAATCCGTTATCTCCTCGATTGAACGGGCGGTGGAATTTTGCCTCAAGGGGGAAGCCAGCGCCGTTGTCACCAACCCCATTCATAAACATAACCTTCATAACGCGGGATTTGGCTTTCCCGGTCATACGGAATTTTTGGCGGAGCTTGCCGGTATTCAGACCCCGCCGATTATGATGCTGGCATGTGACGAACTTCGTGTTGTGCCGATCACGGTACATGTCTCTTTACAACAGGCCATTGCAGAACTAACAACCGATCTGATCGTTGAAAAATGTGCCATCACGGCGAAAGCCTTACAGGACCGTGCGGGTATTGACTTCCCCCGGCTTGCCCTTGCCGGGCTTAACCCACATGCTGGTGAAAACGGCGATATGGGCAGCGAAGAAATTGATATCATCGCCCCGGCTGTTGAAAAATTACAAGAGATGGGGATTGATGCCTTTGGCCCCTTACCGCCAGACACCATGTTTCACGAGGCCGCACGCAAGACCTATGATGTCGCCATGTGCATGTATCACGATCAGGCATTGATCCCGATTAAAACAATTGCCTTTGATCTGGGGGTCAATGTGACCCTTGGCCTTCCCTTTATTCGGACCTCGCCGGACCACGGCACCGCTTTAAATATCGCAGGCACCGGAACCGCCAGTGCAACCAGCCTGTGTGCTGCCCTGAAAATGGCAGGCGATATGGCCCATAGACAACGACAGAAACAAAACACATGACGACAGATACCCTGCCCCCTTTACGCGATGTCATCGCAAAATACGATCTTGCTGCAAAAAAATCGCTGGGACAGCACTTCCTGTTGGATTTGAACCTGACCGGACGTGTTGCGCGCGCCGCCGGTGATTTAAGCCAATGCACCGTCATTGAAATTGGCCCCGGTCCCGGCGGTTTAACCCGTGCCCTGTTGGCCGAAGGGGCCAAGAAGGTCATTGCAATTGAACGCGACCAACGCCCCATTGCCGCCTTGCAGGAAATTGCAGCCGCTTATCCCGGTCGTCTGGAAATTATCGAAGGGGACGCCTTGGCAATTGATCCCGCCAGCCTATGTGACGGGCCGCGCAAGATCGTTGCCAACCTGCCTTACAATATCTCCACCCAACTTGTTTTAAACTGGCTGGAAAACATCACCGAATATGAATGCCTGACGTTGATGTTTCAAAAGGAAGTGGCCGATCGACTGGCAGCTCAGCCGCGCACCAAGGATTATGGGCGGCTTTCCGTTCTTACCCAATGGCTATGTGACGTGCGTTTGGAGTTCAACATCAAACCCACCGCCTTCACCCCACCGCCCAAAGTCATGTCCACGGTTGCCACACTGGTGCCACGCGATAAACCACTGGTCGATGTGGATCGCAGACAATTGGAACGCGTCACCCAAGCGGCATTCGGTCAACGCCGAAAAATGCTGCGCGCCAGCCTTAAATCCTTAGGGGTAAATGGCGAAGAACTCGCAAATAAGGCCGGGATTGAACCAACAAAACGCGCCGAAGAGCTTAGCGTTCCGGAGTTCTGCGCCCTTGTTCAAGCCTTGAATACCTAGATTAGTCGCCGCAAAATTCACGCAGCTTGTCGAGGTCTTCCACGATCAATTCGCGTTTCTGGCAATCCACACCGATTTCGCGCAAACGTGACAAGGCGCGCGACAGGCTTTCCGGCTTCATACCAACACGGGCAGCAATCAGGTTCTTATCATAAGGCAAAGCAACGGCTGTCCCTTCATTCCCTTCCGTCAAGGACAGGAAAAAGGCACCCAAACGCTGCGCCGGTGATTGAGTTTTCAGTTGTGAAATTTCATTGAGCAAATGACGATAACGCCCTGCCATTTTAGACAAGATTGTCCGCCCGATGCGCGGCTTGTTTTTCAATACATTTAAAAAAGGATCCCCGTCAATCCGAATAAGGCGGGAAGGAATAACCGTTTCGCAATTGACCGGAAAACGACCCGAAGCAAACATCGCTGCTTCGGCAAAACTGTTTGTCGGGTTGAAGATTTCAACAATGCTTTCCTCGCCTTCTTCATTGGCGGTAAAAAGCTTCACGCGGCCTTCCAGAATAATGTAAAAACGGTCTGCCGGATCGCCTTGGGAAAACAGTAAACTACCTTTTTCCTCTTCGATCAAAACGGCATTTTTCAGCAAAGCTTCCAGATCATCCGCCCCCAACCCCTTGAAGAAACGAACCTCACCGGCCCTTTGTACTTCTGTCGGTCCTAATGCCTTACTCATACCATGCCCTCTTCAAACAGCCAGTCATCTTCACCGCAATAGGTCTTCAAAACCTCAATATCCATAATTTTGACCTGATTGCGCATGGTTTCCACACCTGTTTTTTTCAATTTTGCAAGGGCGCGGGACAAACTCTCCGGCTTCATCGCCAAGCGGGCGGCTAAAAGACGTTTACCAAATGGCAAGTCAATCACGACCTCGCCTTCTTCTGCGGATGTCATGCCCAATAAATAGGCGCCCAGACGTCGGGACGTATTTTTCAGTTTCAAATCGTTGATTTCACGAACAGCACCGCGCATCTCAACCGAGATATTGGCAAAAACAGCCATCTGCAAATCAAACTGTTCTTCCAGCAGACTTAAAAACTGTGCCTTTGGCAATTGGAAAATCACGCTGTCTTCCAGAACTTGTACGGAAAGGCAATAAGCCCCTTCTTCACAGACTTCCGCCAAACCGACCTTTGCCCCTTGTGAAATAATATCAATGACCGTTTCTTCACCATTTATATTTTCAACCGATGTTTTTGCGCGCCCGGACAAAATCCAGATGACATGACAGGCTGGTGCACCTTCACGGCTGAGGATATCCCCGGCTTTCACCTGTTTTACTTCGCCTGTACGAAAGACGATTTCCAACACATCTTGTGGCAAACGATTTAAAATCGGTAATTGGGCTAACTTGTTAAAATCCATCGGATTGTCACCAAAAAATTGTGTGAGTTTAATTATTAAGAAAAAGAACAGCCCCTTGGCAAGCAAGAAGGTGAATTAATTCTCAAAAATCGCACAAATGTCTTTTATCGCAAATGCGAAAGGAATATGTTTCAGAAACACTCAAGAAACAAGTATAATCGACATTATCATGCAACAAGAACATCCCTTCGCACAATATATTCGTATCATCGGCAAAGGCCCGCGTCTATCGCGCCCTTTAAGCCGTGAAGAATCTTTTCAAGCCGCTACAATGATTTTAAATCATAAGGTTGACCCAATACAACTTGGGGCATTCCTGTGTATTCTGCGCGTCCGTACAGAAGACCCGGAAGAAGGGGCTGGTTTCGTTGATGCCGTTCGAAATGAGTTAAAACTTCCAAACGATATACCGGCAATTGATCTGGATTGGCCAAGCTATGCTGGCAAAGCACGGCAATTACCTTACTATCTGCTGGCGGCACTTGCGATGGCTGCAAGTGGTATTAAAATTTTCATGCATGGCGCCTCAGGCCATACGGCGAACCGCCTATACACGGATCAAGCCTTGGCTGAGCTGGGAATTGCCCAAAGCACCTCTTTGGAAGATGCGGCCTTGCGCCTTAAAACTGGGAACTTCAGCTATCTGTCACTAGATAAAATCAGCCCTGTCTTGCAGGAAATCATGGACCTGAAATCCACGTTGGGTGTGCGTACACCGGTCAATACCTTTGCCCGCATGATCAATGCCTTTCATGCCCCGTGCGTCTTGCAATGTATTACCCATTCCGCCTACCGCGACATTCATCGCGATTGTGCAGATTTGCTGGGGCAAAAACGCATGTGTGTCTTTAAAGGTGAAGGGGGCGAGATCGAACGCCGCGCGGCCAAACCCGTCAACATCCAATACCTGATTGACGGAGAACGTTTTGAAGAAGAATGGCCTGCATTCCTTGCACCGGAAGACGCCTACCATGACACGGAAATGGACATAACCCGCCTGAAAAAGGTCTGGTCCGGCGAAGACTGTCATCCATATGCCATTGCCGCCATTACAGGCACCATCGCCATTGCGTTACGCCTGATGGGGCGCGCCACATCCTGTGATGATGCGCATACAAAGGCCGAAACAATTTGGGCCAACCGCCAAATGGATACCGTCCCTTATGCCCAGTGATCAAAACATCCGCAATCGCGTTGTTCTTGTTGGGGCCGGCCCCGGTGACCCTGATCTACTGACCATTCGTGCCTTACGCATGATTGAACAGGCCGATGTCGTCGTATATGACCGCCTTGTCACGGACGAGATTCTCAGCCTCGTCCCTGATCATGTCGAAAAAGTTTTTGTTGGAAAGGCACCGGGGCGACATATTTTAAAACAGGAAGAGATTAACGCCCTGTTGTTTGAACTCGCCTGCAAACACAAGCTTGTCGTACGTTTAAAAGGCGGGGATCCATTTGTCTTTGGACGCGGCAGCGAAGAAGCCGAATTCCTGCTGGAAAAAAACATCCCGTTTGAAGTTGTTCCCGGTATTACGGCTGCGGCTGGATGCGGGGCGGCTGCGCGCATTCCCCTCACCCATCGCGGTGTGGCACGCAGTGTCCGTTTTGTTACAGGGCATTATAAAGAAGGTGCAGACCTCGACATCGACTGGGCCTCATTAAATGACCCGGAAATGACGGTTGTGATTTATATGGGATTGCAAAATCTAGATGCCATTGCCGAGAATATGATCAAAGCAGGCCGCGCGGCAAACACGCCTGCCGCCATTATCGAAAACGGCGCAACGCCAGCCCAACGCATTGCCTATACCACATTGGAACGCCTCCCTGAAACCAAACGCCAGGGCGACTTCAAACCGCCCTCATTGCTGATTATCGGTCATGTGATCGACGTTGCCCAAACATTAAACCATGAATGACAGATTAAAACAGACCACTTTGATTATTGCCGGACATGGATCGAGCAAAAGCCCAAACATGGGGCGCCCGGCCCGTCTGCATGCGCAATGGATTAAAGATCAAAATATATTTGCCGATGTCAAAACCGCCTTCTGGAAGGAAGAAACCTTTCTTCAAGACGCCCTTGAGGACGTGGACACCCCGGAAGTTGTCGTTGTCCCCAATCTGGCATGTTCCGGTTTTATCAATAAGGTCGTCATTCCGCGTGAAATGGGGCTGGATGGCCTTTTGACCCGGCGTAACGGACAAACCATCTACCTCTGTCAACCCGTTGGTGAACACCCGAACCTGGCGGCGCTTATGGCTGAGCGCCTCCATCAAGTGATGGACGATCAACAGCTTTCCCCAAGTGAAACAACCGTTTTTGTCGTTGCCCACGGCAACCCGGACCCGGACCGTCCGGCCTCTCACGACAGTGCGGTCATGCTGGCGACACGCACCTACAGTCATTTCCCGGTTCAAGCCATGCTACCCGCCTTTTTAGAAGAAAAACCTTTTTTGAAAAACTGGGAAAAGCGGGTCAATACCCCCAATGTTATTGTCCTGCCGTTTATGATTGCGGCGGGCACCCACGGTGCACGCGATATCCCTGAATTTTTGGGGATTGAACTCAGTGCACAACAAGAAATCGACCTTCACGAAAACGGCCAGCCTACAGGCCCGTTTGAAGCTGCACCGGGACGCAACATCTGGTTAATGCAAGCCATAGGGTCCCATCCGCGCATGGCCGAGTTTATTGTTGATATTGCCCGCGAAAAACTTGCAAGCCAAGATTAAGTCAAATCAGGATCAAAGCGTTATTTGGGTTCGCGTCCCAATCCCTGACACAAGGCCAGATACACCCGACCCACATCGGAACCATAGAACGTATTGGCGAGGATACCGTGTTGGTCCTTATCCTTGGCCTGAACGATCAATTGTTCAAA
This sequence comes from Terasakiella brassicae, assembly GCF_014641495.1. Taxonomy (GTDB): domain Bacteria; phylum Pseudomonadota; class Alphaproteobacteria; order Rhodospirillales; family Terasakiellaceae; genus Terasakiella; species Terasakiella brassicae. The sequence goes on along the minus strand of NZ_BMHV01000007.1, from coordinate 58,676 downwards.
CTCGCTAAAATAGCGGTTTGCGTAGGTTCTAAAGGCTTCATGGTCGCGATAGGCATCCTTGATGGCATTCAGTTTATTGCGGTCTTTCAAGGCCGCAAGTTTGCGCACAAAGATGGAACGATCCCCACGGGTGAAACGACGCCATTCTTCCTCGCTGATCCCGATTTCCAGCTCGCGCGTAATATCCACGCCCAAGGATTGCAAGGATTCAACAACAAAGGCATGACGGCGCATAAATTCATCCGTACCGACCTTACCGTCCACCTCGGACAGATCTTTCACCAGATCTTTGGCATGACGGTTAAGCTGGCTCATGGATTTGGTTTGTTGTTCCATTGCCTTGGCGGCATCATGGGCCTGATGGGCAGCTTCCGACCATGTTTTGCGCAACAGATCAGAACGTTTTTTCAGGTTGTCATCCCATGCGCCCAGTTTTTCCATCGCCAGATCGGAAATTTGCGTTACCTCGGCATTGCGACTTTCCAGATCATCACTGGCTTTGGTAATTTCTTTCAAGGTCTGATTAACGGTGCTGGCCAGTTCATCCATTTGATGACGCGCAGCCGCCCCGGCCACATCAAAGCCTTTCTTGATTTCCATTGCATTGACTTGTGCCGCACGTGTTTTGCGCTCCAACGACTTGCTTGCTTGATCCAGTTGCAGGGCTGAACGTTCACCCGCAGATAGAATATCCTTGGCCCGTTCTTCCAAATGATCGGCGGCTTGCGCAATATCGGCATGGATTTGATGGGCGGCCCCGGCCACAAGGTCGGAACGTTCACGTACCAGTTCACCGGCTTTGTTCAAACGGTGTGCCGCTTTTTCAGATCGTCCCTCTAACTGGGTGACAAATTCCTGCATGGCCATAATGGCCTCTTTAAGCTGGGATACCGTCTGATGGGTCACTTGTTCCACATGATCCCCGCTGCGTTCCATATTATGCGTTACACTTTGCAATTGCGCATTGGCCTGTTCGGTACTGGTTTGCGTATCCCGGCTGGCCTTATACATATTTTCCGCCATTTCCGCCATCAGTTTGGCCGCACGATCCATTGAAATTGCAATCTCGTCATTGCGGGTATCAATTTCCGCGCCCAACTGGCTGACCCGTGCCAGCGCATTATCCGCCACATCATTGATTTTACTGTTTTGGCGTTCCAGTTCCCGATTAACCGATTGTACCCGTTCTTGTGCCTCTTCGCTTGTGCGGGCAATCTTTTCGCCGCTTTTGCCCAACATCTCGCCCATATCGAACAAGCTACCCTGCGCCCCTTGCGTCACATGGTTCAAATTCGCGATATGAGACTGAAGCTTGTCCCCCACATCTTTCAATTCATCACGGGTTTGCCCCGCCATTTTCAAGGTGTCACGGGCGGAAGCCTGCGTGTTTTCGCTGACTTGTATCAATTGACGGGTCAAATGATCGCCAAACTGGCTGATCTTTTGCGCCTGCTCTTCCAAACTGCGCGAGGCAACTTCGACACTGTCCACAACGGTTTGTGCCTGTGTTCCCACCCGTTGCACACGTTTGGTCAGATTTATCCCGGCATCTTCAACACGGTGTTCCATTTCCGTGACTGTATCCGTCAATGTCGCCCCGGCCTGGTCGGCAACCTGATTGACACGCAAGGCATGGTTTTCCAGACCTTCGCCAATTTCAAAGACGCGTTTACCGGCTTCTTCGGTTGCATTCATCATGGCATCACGTTGACGTTGGAACCCGGACCCAACCAGTCCCATCAACTTCGCCGCACGGTCAGAGGCACTGGCCATTTCCTGCCCACTTTGGCGAATGGCAGATTGCGCCTGTTCCAACTGACCTGCTGTTTGTTCCGAAGTACTGCGCAAAAGGGACGTTTGTTCATCCAGACGTATGGAATAGCCTTCCATCTGACGAGCTGCGGCGTCTGCTGTATTTTTAAGCGAACGTGTACTGGTCTGTAACGTTGCATCCATATCATGTAAACGTTCTGCTGTGCGCGCACTGACCTGATCCAGTTCTTCGGTCCGGTCTTGCAAGGTTGCACTTACGCTTTCCATTCGACCAGCGGCTTCGCTGGACGCCTGATCCAGATTTTGTGCATGATGGGAAAGACGTCGCCCGGCTTCCGCCAGCGCATCGCGTGAGGTCAAAGATGTTTTTTGCAAACGTTCGTTTTGTTCTGAAATCTCGGCCCCCAAAGATTTCAGGCTGCTATCCATCTCAGTTGCATTATTACGCATTTCACCCAAGCGGTCGGTCAAATGGTCGGCCTGAATTTGTGCCTTTTCACCCAACAAGGTAACTTCCTGCGCGCTACGGCGCAAACTGTCCGTTGCAAGATCAATGCTTGCCACGCCTTTGTCCGACAAAATCGTAATGGTTTGTGAACCATCATGCAGCGCCGCCGTCACAGACTGAATCCGGCTTGATGCATTGGTTGCCGCATCAATCAAATCCAAGGACCGTTTCTGCAAATGGATACCGGCATTTTGCAAACGCTGTTCAGACAGGGTGGACAATTCCTGCAATTCGTCGGTGCGTGAACGTAAAACTTCACCGGCCCCGTTTAATTGCTCGCGCGCTTCTTCGCTGACCATCGTCACATCACGACCCGCCTGTGACAATTGATCGCTGATCTGTTTAATGCGCTCTTCGACACGGTTGGCGGCACTGGATGTTTTCTGGGCTGTTTCCTGAACTTCATCATTCAGCTTGCCAGTGCGTTCCATCGCCCGTTCTGTCGCCAAATCCAACTGGCGTGCCTGTTGGCGGAATGCATCCGATGTACTGCGCATGCCCATCAGCGAATTGTCTGTGGAGTTCATCAATTCCTGTGCGCTTCCTTTCAGGTTTTCGCGCATCTCACGCACACGCTCGGAAACCTGATCCGCCGTTTTGTTCAAATGATCCGTCTGGGAAACAAGATTTTCGCGAATTTGTCCGGTTTGCGTTTGCACCAATTGCGATGTCGCATTCAACTCTTTGAGTTGACGTTCAAACACCTTGCCCATTGCCTCGCCTTGATCGCGGGCCTCTTCACTGCTTTTGCGCAAGCTTACAGTGTGATCGTCCAATAATTTGGCATTTTGATTAAGACGATCTGCGGCTTCATGGGCCATTTGGTTGACCGAGCCAATGGCACTGCCCAACAAGTCACCGATTTCAATACTGCGCCCTTTGGCCTGTTCAAAGACCGTTTCCAGTGCCTTGCCTTCACGTTGAAAGATCGACGCGGTTTCTTTGGTTTTATTGACAATACCGTCCGATACTCTATCCAGCTCGCTTGCACGGCGTTTCAGTGTTTCCGCAATATCCTCAGTGCGAGAGGAGGCACGTTCAGACACATTCACCAAATCATGTGCCTGATGGTGTAAAACGTTGCCGACTTCACGCGCCCGGTCAATCGCACGATCAGATACATTCAGCAAATCTTCGGCCTGACGGCGCAAACTGTCTTCTGCTTCTTTCGCCCGTGTATCGGCCTCGTGGGAAACTTCGGACAATTCCACACTTCGCGAACGCAATAAATCATGGATGGCACGTGATCGCAGCAACGCATCTTCAGACGCGCGGGTCAATTCCTGTGTTTGGCCGCGCAACGAGTCCGTAATCGCGCGCACGCGCTGTTCTGCGGTTTCAGACGGATAGACCATACGGCGCAGATACCAGCGCAGTGCCTGACTTTCCGTCTGCAACAAACGGCTGCGTTCCAGATAGGCCACGATTAACCACAACAAGGCCAAGGGCGTAACAAGCCCCGCAGCCAGACCACCAATTTCATGGGGCATCAATTCACTAAGCGTCGACCAGCCGAAATAAGTTTCGATATAATCATAAGCCCCATAAACCCAGCCCACAGACAACAGGGCGGCAACAATACTTAAAAAACGATAACGCACATAAAATGGGGCGTGCCAGTCTTCCTCGGCCAGCAATTCCACATCAACCATGCGGTCGCCTTCATCAAGCAGGTAATCTTTCTGCAACGGGGACAATTCCGGCATGGCATTTTTTTTGCCCTTTTCATCTGCCTTTTCCCCGGTCTGATCTTTTACCTGATCTGCCTGATTTTCTGCGTCGAAAGCCACTTCGATAGAAGACCGACCCTCTCGCTTTGAACCATCATTGCTCATCGTGCCACTCGTGTCTGTATTCACAGGCCCCAAAAAAGGCCTCACTCCCGTTCATATTTTCCTTGCACGGTAAAAACCGTCCTTTACGATACAAAAATAAATTAAATGCAACTTTTAGAATGAAATTTTTATCTTTCATCCAACCCGTAAAGTTAGAAAAATGCGAACATTAAGAAAATATACAGGATTTTTAGCAAAAATACACAGTTTTGCACTTATTTTTTCATTTTTCTTTATAGGTGCGACTCCGCAGATTTCAAAGAGTTTTGCCCAACCTGTACGCGAAAGGACAAAAGTCCTGAAAGCCCCCCTAGCCCCTGTCGCACTGGAAGGGGAATTTCTGGTCCAGTTTCGCAGTGACAAATCCCTCAATGCCATAAAAAAAGGTAACAACCCCAAATGGATATCCAAACTGGGCGAGGATGTAAAAATTGATACACGGCTCAGTTCATTCAATATCGCGCACATTCAAGTCAGCAACCCGGCCGGAGATGGCAATTGGGAAAATCTTGCCAATATTTTATCCAGCGACCCCGATGTCTATGCGGTGGAACCAAACTATGTCGTCTATGCCAATACGGCAAATCCTGCATCCCCCAATGATCCCCACATTAATAAAATGTGGTTTTTGGACAAGATCAAAGCCTTTGAAGCTTGGTCTCAACCGTCTTCAACAACAGAAGATATCATTGTTGCTGTTGTCGATACGGGTGTCAAATTCACCCATGAAGACCTGAAAGGCCACATCTGGATTAATAAAAAGGAAATTCCTGACAACAAGATTGATGATGATAACAATGGTTTTGTCGATGATATTTTCGGATGGAATTTTTATGAAGGTAACAACTGGCCCGGCCCCATTGTGTACCCGGCCCCGACCATAACCCCCGACTACCAATGTCATGAGGGACAAAGCGGCGTTTACACAAACTTACATGGTACCCATGTTGCAGGAACCATCGCAGCAATGGGCAATAACGCAAAAGGCATCAAAGGTATCGCGGATAAAGTTAAAATCATGCCCCTTAAATCCTTAGGTGGGGGCTGTGGTCGCGGTCATACACTTGGCTCACTCGGGGCTATTGTCTATGCCTATGAAAACGGTGCGCGCATTATTAATCTGAGCCTCGGTAGTTTCGGACACTCTTTCATTGCTAAAAAAGTCTATGAAGATCTTGCCGCCAAAGGTGTTTTATTTGTCATTGCCGCCGGGAATGAAACTGTCGATAACGATGGGGAACCCCGATCATACCCGGCGAGTTACCCCGTCGACGGCATCTTAAGTGTCGCAGCGACAACACCAACAGACGATCTGGCAGAGTTTTCAAACTGGGGGCGCAAAAATGTGGATATCGCAGCTCCCGGCGTTGATATTTTTAGCACCATTGTTCTTCCGAATGAGGAAAAAAAGACGCTGAGTGATAGCTACAACTTCGAGTCAGGAACCTCGATGGCGACCCCGATTGTCAGCGGGGCGGCCGCGTTACTTCTTGCCCATCAACCAACCCTGACCAATTTACAAATCAAAGAAACACTGATGAACAGCGTTGACCCCATCCCCGGTCTTGCCAATAAGGTCGTCAGCGGCGGACGGTTAAATCTGCAAAAAGCCTTAATGAAACAAACCTCTAGGCAGCCATCAAGGGCAACAAAACCAGCACAAGAAAAACAAAAAACACGATCTGTGGAAAACCATATTGACGGCATTCGCATTTTTGATCGCCGTACCCAGCGTGAAGAAAGGATAAAATGGTAGATTTTTCCTTGCATAGAAGCCACCGAAACCGCAAAATCCGCAGCCAAGAGGGTTCTATAATCTAGGGATAAAAGAATATGGGCAAGTCCAAGCGACAGGTCAGTTTTCACCGCGCCTTATATACTGGCGTCTCTATGGGTGTTTGGGTCTTGCTGACATCACCCTGTTTTGCACAAAACACGCTTGATCCGTTTTCACCGGATGCAGTGGCCCCGAGCGAACCAAACGCAACACCCAAAGCCCCCGAACCGAAAGCGCCTGAAATCGTGCGCACGCCTGTGGAACCCGAACGCCCTGTCGTAAAGAAAGCCCCAGAGAAACCCGCCGTGAATGCCAGTCAAATTACCCCACCGGCACCGGCAGCGTCTGAGGTAAAGCCGGTTGTTCAGGCTCCGCCTCCAGCCCCCGTTGAAAAACAGGTTGAAATATTGGTGCCGGAACCTGCACCCGTTTTCAATGTCGCACCGAACCCACAAACAAAAGATCCGTTTGCCCCTTCCTATGTGATCTCAGCACAACCGCAACCGGCACCTGCCAGCCCACTAACAGCGCCCCCGGTTCAAACGACAACCGTGAACGCACAAGAAACGCCAGCGCCCTCCAGTGAACCTGTCCAGCCTGCAACAAAAGCTAGGCCAATCGCATCCGTTGCCGAAGAAAGCAGCCCTTCCTTTTTTGAACGTTTAGGCAAACTGTTTAGCAAGGCCGAGCCGTCCCCGGCACCAGAACACCAGAGCAAAGCGACAGCCCTTGCGCCCACTCAGCAAAATGAGGAAACGCCACCCGCAGCGGAGACACAAATCGCACCCCAAAAAGAGGATATGCCTGCTCCTGCGCTCACAGTTTCAGAAGAAACCGAACAAGCATCCTTTTTTGACAAATTACGCAATTTCTTAACGCCAACTCAACCATCCAAGAATCAAGACCTTTCAGAAACAACACAACAGGTGACACAAGAAAAGCCAGAGCCGGAACCGAAAACCGAACTGGAACCCGCCCTAACACAAGAGACAACATCACACGCTTCCCCCGCAGCGGAACAAGAAGACACCAGTCTCTTAAATAAAATCGGCGATTTCTTCAGCTCCCCTTTTTCCAGTGACGATAAAGCAGCACAAACCACAGAAAGTCCCGCAGAAAAACACTCCACTGCACCAGCGGTCGAACCAACTGTTCCGGTTCAATCACCTGCACCTGTTACAGAAGCCAAACCGATTGACCCGCGACTTGTAAAAGCCGAATTTGGTCTGGGGGCTGATATTAAACTGGGTCAAGGGGACAACGACCTCAGCAAACAGGCGAAGTGCTTTACCAAAAACCGGGGGACCATCGCCTTTTGCACAACACCAACCCGTTGGCCTGCCCCCATCGCACGGCATTTTGAAGTGTCCACCCATCTTTACAAAGGAACGCGCGCTATCGTGCAGTATGAAGGCAGTGTCGCAACCCGCCTTTATGGTATTTTTAAAGGGGATGGCTTCCAAGATGTTCTCCATTATTATGAAAATCAATATGGCCCTGCGACCAACTCATTCGTCCGCAACACCAGACTGCTGAACAAAACCGTTGAAAATAAAAGTTATATCTGGCGTAAAGAAAATCCACTGGAAGGGTTGGTTGAAATTATGGAAATTCGCCAAATCGCCGATACACGCGGCCCCAATCCAGATATGGATAACAGTATGATCCGTTCATATTTCGAAGGGTCCCGCGAAATTTTCTCACAAGTCTCCGATCTGGATTTCATGCATTTGCGCTGATAACATTTCGATATTTATATAATTATTGAAATATATAACATAACGGCATATACTCTTACATATGGATCAGATTATTGCAGTAAAACGTCTTGGTGAACTGGGCCACGACACTCGTATGTCGGTGTTCCGGCTTCTGGTGAAAGCGGGTAAAAAAGGCATGGTCGTTGGGGATATCCAACGTCATTTGGATGTTTCTGCCCCAAACCTGTCCCATCACATTCACCGTTTGATCGGCGTTGGCTTAATCCGTCAGGAACGCGACGGACGCAGCTTGTACTGTTATGCAGAACTGGATGCGTTGCGCGAGATTATGAACTTTTTAGAAGCGGAATGCTGTACACTTTAAACCTTTTTTTAAGCAATTATTTCAATATTTGTGGAAGTATTAAATTATGTTTGACCAGCTGCAAAATTACCTCAACACAATCCCATTGAATGAGATGTTGCAAGAAAGCTTCTGGATGTTTATCCAGCTTTTTACAGAACTGAGCATTCTCTTCCTCATCATCAGTTTTCTGGTTGCCTTGCTGCGACAAAAGCTTCCCGATAGCAAAATCCGTAACATCCTTGGGGGGCAAAAAGGGCGAGGATATCTGACAGCCGCCCTTTTAGGATCCATCACCCCCTTTTGCAGTTGTTCCAGTATTCCTGTCTTGGTCGGCCTTTTAAAAGCGCGTGCAGGCTTCGGCCCGACCATGACCTTTTTATTTACCTCTCCGTTGCTTAACCCCTTAGTCATTGCCCTTTTCATCCCGGTTTTAGGCTGGCAGGTCACCGCGCTTTACGCCCTTTTGGCCTTCAGTGTTTCTGTCCTTGCGGGGTTGACCCTCAACACACTGGGGTTTGAACGGTTCATCAAATCTGAATTACTCGAAGAAAAACCAAAATGCTGCGGATCTTCTTGTGGGGCACAACCTCAAGCCACCCCGACGATTTGGCAAACGGCAGGTCGCGAAACATGGGACATGTTTAAACAGATGTTTCCTTACATGTTTGTCGCCATGATCATTGGCGCAGGCGTTCATGGCTTTTTACCGGCTGACTTTTTTACAGAGGTTGCAGGCCCACAAAACCCTGCCGCCATTCCTGCCGCTGCCTTGATCGGGATACCGCTTTATATGCGGGTCAGCACCTTATTACCATTGGTCTCGGCCTTTCTGGCAAAGGGTGTCAGCCTGGGTGCCATCATGGCGCTTGCCATCGGCAGCGGCGGGGCAAGTCTGCCGGAAGCGATCTTGCTGCATAAACTCTTTTACTGGCCTTTGTTATCAGCCTTTTTGCTGGTCGTTTTCACAATGGCTGTGCTCAGCGGATTCACCTTCAATTTCCTGTTTACTTGACTAACATGACTGCTTTTTGGTGCAATTTCCATTTCGCAAGAACAGGGAAAGCCGTTGATTTGAATCCATTTTGATTCTAAAACAACGCAATGCATTTCTGATCAGAGGATAAATAAACTATGGCCATTGTTGCGCGCAGCCCGGAACATAAAAAAACAGGTGAAACCGTTGCCAAGATTTTATTGGAAATCGAAGCCATCAACTTCCGCCCGGAAGAACCTTATATCCTGACCTCCGGCAAAGCCAGCCCGGTTTATATCGATTGTCGCAAGCTCATCTCTTTCAACCGTGCGCGTCGTACAGTCATGGAACTCGCCAAAAACCAACTGCAACAGGACGCAGGGTTTGAGGTTTTCGACTATGTCGCGGGCGGCGAAACAGCCGGGATCCCTTATGCGGCATGGATGGCTGATCAACTGGATGCATCTATGTTATATGTGCGCAAAAAACCCAAAGGTTTTGGTCGCAACGCCCAGATCGAAGGCTATATGGAAGAAGACAAACGCGTTCTTCTGGTCGAAGATTTGGCAACAGATGGCGGTTCCAAGCTGAACTTCGTCAATGCGCTACGCAATGCCGGTGCCAAATGTGATGATGCCTTCGTCGTCTTTTTCTATGGTGTGATCCCCGGTGCTCTTGAATCTCTGGATCAGGCCGGTGTCACGCTGCATTACCTGTGTAATTGGTGGGACGTTATTCATGCGGCTGAAAAATACAATTATTTCACCAAAGAAAAAATCGCCGGTGTGAAAGAATTTTTGGAAGACCCGCTTGGCTGGTCCAGCAAAAACGGCGGCGAGTGATGACCCCTAAAAAGCTCGCATTCTGGATTTCGATAAAGATCATGGCCCTTGTCGCCATTGGATACTTTGTCGTTCCAATGCTAATGCCTTGATATACGAAAACGCCCCTGAGCCGATTGCTTAGGGGCGTTTTCTTATCGCGGTAAAATAATTTTCGCTTCCAGGCCACCTTCCGGGCAATTGATCAACAGAGCTGTTCCGCCATGCGCATGGGCGACAGAGCGCACAACCGCCAAGCCAAGGCCAACCCCGCCTGTTTCTTTATTGCGGGAACCTTCCAAACGGCGAAAGGGTCTGAAAACTTCTTCCAGTTCGCTTTCGGGGATACCGGGGCCCTTATCTTTTACGGTTAAAGTCACCTGACGTTGATCAGCCTCTAACACCACGTCACAGGCACCCGCATATTTCAAGGCATTGCCGACCAAATTGGCAACCGCACGTTTCAAGCCAACCGGACGTCCTTTAAAGGGAAGTTCATCCATACCGCTGTAGGCGACATCGCAATCGGTTTCACGCATATCTTCGCAAAGACTTTCCACCAACGCGGCCAGATCAATTGTGGAAACAGCCTCGTTTGCGATATCATCACGGGCAAAAGACATAGTTGCCTTGATCATGGATTCCATTTCATCCAGATCAGATAGCATTTTTTCACGTTGCTGATCGTCTTCCACAAATTCAGCCCGCAAACGCATACGGGTAATGGGGGTACGCAAATCATGGGAAATCGCCGCCAGCATATGCGTACGATCCTGAATAAAACGGCGCAGGCGGGTTTGCATCTCGTTAAAGGCACGCGCGGCATCGCGCACTTCGCGCGGGCCATCTTCTTTCATCGGTGGGGCATTGACATCGCGCCCCAATGTTTCTGCCGCCTGTGCCATACGGGCCAAGGGTTTATTCGCACGTCGCATTATGATAAAGGCGACCAAAGCAACCAGTAACGACAGAAACAATAACGGCATGGCAAAGGGAATGAAACCCGGCGGAGTTGGGCGTTCAAACGGAATACGCATATTCAGCCATGTACCATCGTCCAGCAGCACCGCCACCATCAGGCGCGCATTATAGTTATGTCCGTTCATCATACGGCCCCAATGAGGGCGTTGGTCGTCAGGCACATCATTACCGCCTCGCATACGGTGCTGACCAAAACCACCGCCTGGTCCAAAAGGCCTGCGTTCATCGTCATCCACGCGGATACGTTTTAGATCTATTCCGCCAAGTTCTTCGGACAAACCGGAACGGATGAAAGCCTCCACCCCAAACCAGTGCGCCTCCTCATCAACCGCGCTTTGTGTGCTTTGCCATGCCCGCATCCCGCGCGGACGATTGGTACGCAACAGGAATTCACGCTGCAAAGGACTCGCTGCATTCATCCATTGCACATAAGTTGCCATACGTTCAATCAAACGGCTGTGTTCAGCACTTTCTCTGAAATTTTTCCAATCCCGATAATAGAAAATTCCCCCAAGGGCCTGTACCAGTAAAATACCACCGACCAGGATCACAAGGGTTCTCCCCAGCATGGTTTGCGGGATCAGACGCATTGTCAAGATTGCTCCACTTTCGCCGTGAACATATAACCGCCCCCGCGCACCGTTTTTACCAAAGCCGGATTTTTTGGATCATCCTTCAATTTTTTACGCAGACGGCTGACCTGAACGTCAATCGCACGGTCAAACGGGATGGCTTCCCGGCCACGCGCCATATCCAATAACTGATCCCGATTTAAAACACGGTTGGGATGACGCACAAAGGTATCCAGCAATTCAAATTCCCCCCGACTAAGAGAAACAAGAACCCCTTCATCGTTTAACAATTCACGCCGTTCGGGACGAAATTCCCATTTATTAAAGATAAAGACATCGGCGTCTTCAGCCGTCACGGTTTCCTGCCCCCCGCTACGACGCAAAACTGCCTTGATACGGGCCAATAATTCGCGTGGATTAAACGGTTTTGCCAAATAATCATCCGCGCCCATTTCCAATCCGATAATCCGGTCGGTTTCTTCCCCCATTGCGGTCAACATAATGACCGGCATTTGCGAACTGGCCCGCAAATTGCGGCAAAGGGTCAAGCCATCCTCGCCCGGCATCATCACGTCCAGAACGACCAAATCGATGGACCAGTCCTCAAGTGCGCGTTTCATTTCGCGCCCGTCCTGTGCGGTTGTCACGCGCAGGTTATGCTGCTTTAGAAATTTCGCAACAAGGTCGCGAATTTCGCGGTCGTCATCGACGACAAGTATGTGTGATTGCTTTTCCATGAGACTAATATAATCGCTATTTTAGAAACTGCGCGGTTGAATGTGTAACAAACTGTAACAGAAATGGGCGCAGAAACAATGCGTCACCTTATCGCACTTCTGGCGACACATCCCCGTTACACAACAGGTCAATAATAAACTCATCAAAAGGGCGAACGCTATCGCCGGTTAACTCTAATCGATGGAGACTTATTATGAAACGCACAACACTTATTCTCAGTGCCGTTAGCGCAGTTGCCCTGATCACTTTGACGACCTTGGCAGTCGCCCAAGACAACAGCAAACCCAACTATAATGGCTGGTGCCCCAATGGTGGCCCCGGTGGTGGATACGGATACATGATGCGTGGACACGGAAATGGTATGGGATTTGGTATGATGAACGGCCCCCGCATGGGACGTTTCATGCAAGACGGCAACTACGACCTGCAACTGACACCGGAACGCGTCAAAGAAATTATGGAAGGTCGTCTCGCTTGGCGCGGTAACGACAACCTCAAAGTCGGCGATGTCACCACCGATCAAGACGGCAATATCATTGCCAAACTGGTCACAAAAGATAACTCACTGGTCGAAACTTTCAAAATCGACCCAAAAACCGGCGCACAAACCCCCTTGCGCTAATAACTTAAATCTCCTTCCCCTCCCGTAAAACTGAAAAAGGGTTCCTTCTGGAACCCTTTCTTTTATCCTCAATCTTCTTTTTCGCAGATTTCGATCTCTGCATCGTCCTCTTCATCCAGTTCCCCGGCTGCCGCACGTCTTTGCCATTTCTTGTAAGAATTAAAGCTTAAAGGGATGCTCACCAGATAAATCGCACCAATAACAGACAACATCGCCCACGGTGCACTGACTAAAAAGGCAACCAGCAAGCCCACACCGATCATAACCGGCAAAACATAAGCCGCCGGAACCTTCGCCTTTTTAAAGGAAAAAGTCGGGAAACGGCTGACCATCAAGCCACCGATCACCGTCAGGAAAAAACAGGCCATTGCCGGGCTGCGGAAAAAATCATCCCCGAACATGAAAGACAGTACCAACGGGTACATAATCAATAACGCGCCAGCCGGTGCCGGCACACCGGTAAAGAAATTATTTTCCCACGGTTGTTTGTCTGGATCTTCCAGTGCGGTATTGAAACGTGCCAGACGCAAGGCCATGCAAACGGTGAAAAAACAAACAAAGACCCAGCCAATCCGGCCGGCATTTTCCAAAACCCAGAAATAAAGGATCATGGGCGGGGCCACACCAAAACTGATAAAATCGGACAGGGAATCCAGTTCCGCACCAAATTTGCTTTGCGCATTCAATAAACGCGCAACACGACCATCCAAACCATCCAAAATCGCGGCAACAACAATTGCAAAAACCGATGCTTCCCACATATCACGCGCGGCAAAATTAATCGCGGTCATGCCTGCACACAATGCAGAAATGGTCAGAATATTCGGGATCAAGTGATTGATCGGTAATCGTTTCAGTTTTGGACGGCGTTTTTCCATGATTATCTCACTTCGCCTTGGCGGGCGGCTTCGGTGCTATTTAAATCAGCCAAAACAGTCTCAGCTGCTTTGGTTGTTTGCCCCAAAGCTACCATAGGTTCCACCCCTTCGGGTAGATAAACATCGACACGGCTGCCAAAACGGATCATGCCGAACCGTTCCCCGGCTTTCAATTGATCGCCTTCTTTTGTCCAGCAAATGATACGACGCGCAACCAGTCCCGCAATTTGAACAAAAGCAATTTGCGTTCCATTTTCGGTTTCAAGCGCCACGCTCATGCGTTCATTATCCACGCTGGCTTTATCCAAAGAGGCATTGAGGAATTTCCCCGGGCGGTAAGCCACTTTCTTAACCGTTCCGCTTAAAGGGGAGCGGTTTACGTGAACGTTAAATACGTTCATAAAAACACAGACGCGTGTGCGTTCCTGATCGCCCATGCCTAATTCCGCAGGCGGTGCGGCGCGGTCAATCAGTTGTACAACACCATCGGCCGGGCAGATCACCAATCCATCACGAGTCGGGGTGACACGATGCGGGTCACGGAAAAAGCAAATACACCAAACCGTCAGGATCAAACCGACCCAACCAATCGGCTGAACTGCACCCAGCCATCCCAAGGCATATGCCCCAACCATAAGGGCCACTGTCAAGATGGCAAAAATTGCGATAAACGGCCAACCTTCACGGTTGATCGGCACCAAGATTACTTTAAGCACGTTCTTCGTCCATGTTATCCAAATCCAATTGCCTTTCGTAACAGGATACGCCGGATGCGTAAAGACGACTTTTCTTTTTGTTTGCAACAAAGATGCATGTTAAATTGATAAAAATCTTGATTTTACGGGCTGATAGCAGTGAGCAATCCAAACACATTCCCTTCCAAAGCGAGAAGTCTGGTTGAATTTTCGAATTCGCCAACAAGGGAATTGTCCGTAACGGACAATTTACAGGCCAAAAACGGTAAAATCATTCAGGATAACAAGCTTTCTCAAATCAATTTTATGGTCCAGTATCAAGGATATTGGTTCGCTGTCCATGTCAAACCGGAAGGAACAAAATCTTTCCTGCACATTCATGGCATCATTGGAAAACTGCCTTATTCGTATGAAAGTTCTTTTGCCCGTGCCAACGTGCTGGCGGTTGTCAAAGCGGCGGGAAAAGCGTTAGGCGGCAGTGTTAAAATTGACGATAACCAAAACATTATCCTAATCGATAAATTGTCCTTCGAAGGCAATATATCACCCAAAATCTTATTGGCGGAAACCACCAAGGTTTTGTTACGCGTCAAGCCCTACCTGCAACTGGTTCATACCTTACAACCCCCAAAAGATTTGGCCTTTCACGCGCCTAAGAATTATATCGAACAACAGCCGCCACAAGACGTTCCCGCCTCTTCACCTGTTGAAGAACCCAAAGAACACGTGGCGGAAGAAAAAGTCACATTAAAATTGAAAACCAATAGCGTAAAGCTCAAGGTAAAACCTGTCATTACGCTGAAGCCAAACTAAGATCAAAGTCTTTCATCTAACCTGTGAATCAAAAGCCATCATCCCGCACTTGATGCGCGATCCATTTAAAATCAATAAGTTAAATATGACTCATGCAAAAAATATGGATCCCCGATCAGGGTCGGGGATGACGATTTAGGGGCTTTGCCCATAACCTGCCTCGCGCAAGGCGAGGATTTTTTATTGAGCTCAATTTGCTTTACTGCGCCGGAATTTCGAAAACCTGCCCCGGATAAATCAGGTTTGGGTCACTGATATGTTCTTTATTGGCACGATAGATAACCGCATAATCAAACCCTGTCCCGTAAATGCGACGCGCGATACGCCACAGACTGTTGCCCGGCTGAACGACGATTTGGCGATCCTGAGGGACATTGCTCATATTCGGCGCGCGGGAGAACGGAATGGTCACCCGGTTTAAAACTTTTCGATTTTCATCCACATGATCGGCGCGTAATTGATATACGCCCGGTTCCACAACCCGAGACGGTGCAACAACCCAATGCCCTTTGTCATCGGCCGCCGTGTTGCCTAAGAACTCGTTATCCAGATAAAGAAAAACCGCACCACCTTCCGGTGCTGTACCGGAAATTGACAATTCCCCCTTATCGTCATAATTCACGGCATCAATAGAAAGCGTTAAACTTTCCGCCCCCGGCACCTGCAAGGCGGTTACCGGACCGCTGCCATCTTTTGACATCGACACGGCCAAGGTCTGATCCCCTTTGCGTTCAGGTACAACAAGGACCACAACATCCTCGGAAGTCTGGATGGTACCGTCCGGGTTTAATGCACTCAGGCTCAGTTGGCGTTCCCCTGTTTCCAGCGGATTGGTCGGCAGATAAACCCATTCCCCCCGGTCATCGGATTTCGCCATTCCCAATTCATTTTCACCGTCTAAAACAGTGACTTCTGCTTTTGGTGTCGAACGTCCTGCCATGACAACATCCCCATCGGGATTGATGCGCACAACATCAAAACTCGGTGCCGTATTCTCGGTCTTTTGCGGTTGCTTCGCCGGTTTAGAGGGAGTATTTGCAGATTGTTGACTTTGTTGCGTTTCTGCCTGAGGCTGAGGGGCTATCGGTTCCTCGTCATTGAACAAGGTCAAAAATATTGCTAACGCAACAACTGCGAGTCCCAAGCCGATTAAAACGATTGAACGCAACGTACTCTCTCCGCCTCTAAAAAGGATATGCCCTAAACCTTAAATTAAGTTGACAGGGTATCCTTAAAACATCATTTGCGCAATTCAAGAAGTCTTATAAAGAGCGCAAAATATCAAAAAACACAATACTTAACCCAATGGGCAACAGCGAAACAACCACCCTGACCAGTGGTTCTGATTTTTGCAGCCATACGGGCGCACGATTAAGCACGCGTTCTGCGCCATGATGGCTAAATAAAACCAGAACAAAACAGAAAATGGACAATAATGGCAAATGCCCCTGCAACCACATATCCCAAACCAGAGCTGCCGTACACAAGCTTATGGGGAACACGGCATTTTCACTTAACACACCCGGTGTACGGTCATGCCCCCAAATAATTGCCCCAACGACAACAACGACCAAACTTATTGCAAAATGACCGGCCATTTGATCACCCAGATAAAAAGCAAAACCTGCCAGAGTGCCGTTTAAGACCAACGGCGTAATCAACCACGACAGTGGCGCGTGGGAGTTTGTAAATTCCGCCCGCATCTTGAATGTAAAAACAAGCGATAACACCAACAAGACAGATCCAGCCAACAAGGCCTTAATAAACATATCCATCTGTGTCGTCATGCCGGTCATCACCCAAACCCAGACGAAACAAAGCAGCCCCCCCGCACACATACGCAACACCGGATGCCTTAGAAATAAGGTAAAAAACAAGCTACCGAACGTGATGATCCCCACCCCATAGGCAAGCGCATTCACGCCGAACTGAAAGGGTTCCCCCACCTGCCCGAAAGCGCAGATCACGCCGACCCAGCAGGCAAGGCCAACGGCGAAGGACCCGACACTATCTTTATTTCCCCCCGTTGTTGCCCAGCGCAATAGCGGCACGCCCCCCAACAGAGTGAAGGCAGGAAAAAGGAGACTGAACAACAAGGGGCTATTTATCGAATTAAGCATGGTGTAAACATAGCGTTAAATCATTACCAAATCACAAAGAGGCTAAAATGAGTTTCACACCCAAATCCTTATGTATTTTCTGTGGTTCGCGCAACGGAAACGATTCCGCATTTGTTGAAGAAGCCAAAAAGCTGGCCCGTGCAATGGCTGAAAAAGGCATTGAACTTGTCTATGGTGGCGGATCTATCGGAATTATGGGAGTTATCGCGCAGGAAGTTTTGGATCATGGCGGCCGGGTCACAGGCGTGATCCCGGAATTCCTGCAAAAACACGAAGTCGGTCATTCCAATCTGAGTGAACTGATCATCACGGACAGCATGCATAACCGCAAGCGCACCATGTTTGAACGATCTGACGGTTTTGTCGTTCTGCCCGGCGGGTTAGGCACATTGGATGAAACCTTTGAAATTATGACATGGAAACAACTTCGCTTGCATGACAAGCCCATTGTTATTCTGGATACGAAAGATTATTGGAAACCATTTCAAGATTTGGTCGAGGCAACAATTTCATCAGGTTTTGCCCATGACAGCGCCCGCAATTTATTCAGTGTTGCAAAAAATGCCAATGCCGTCTTCGATTGTCTGAAAGATATTCCGCCAATTGATGAAAAAGTCTTCACAAGTCATTTATAAGAAATAAGAAAACTAGGCGTAATCTTAGGTTATACGCCTAGTTTTCGATATGTTTATCCAGCACTTTCATCACATCATCCAACAGGAATGGTTTGGTGATATAATCCTGAAAACCAAGTTCACCCGCCTTTTCAATCGCATCCGGCATCGCATTCGCACTGAGGGCCACCACGGGAATTTTCATGGTTTCTTCCATCGCCCGCAATTTCTGAAAAGCCTGAAAACCATCCATTCCCGGTAAGTTAATATCCATCAGGATTAAATGCGGTTTGCGGGTTTTGGCGATTTCAATGCCTTGTTCAGCCGTCTTCGCCGTAACCATATCCAGATTTGGAATTTCAGAGACAAATCCGTCCATCAATTCCCGGTTCAGGGAATTATCTTCAATATAGAGAATCGTGTGCTTTCCCGTACAGCAACTTAAAGCATAATCCGCATGTTCAATATGAATAGGGTCTGGAATGGGTTTGACCTCTTCGGCGATTACAAAATCGACCCAAAACGAAGATCCCTCCCCTTCAATGCTGGAAAAACCGATATTTCCCGACATTTCTTCGACCATTTTTTTCGTCAGCACCAATCCAATGCCAGCCCCTTCTACATCCAGACGTTCCGCCCCCAGGCGATTGAAGGGGTGAAAGACCTGATCTTGCAGTTCATAAGGGATCCCATATCCGGTATCGTCAACCACAATGCGCAAATAACCGCTGTCCGGTTGTTCACTGCGGACCCGGATCATACCGCCTTTGCGGTTATATTTCTTGGCATTGGACAACAAATTTAACAACACCTGACGCACACGCATATCATCGGCCAGAATACGTGGCAAAGGTTTGACGGTCTCATCCTTTAAGGTGACATTCATCTGTTTATGTGCGGTTTCGATATAGGTCAGGCAATCATGCAGGATATCTTCAATTGCAATTTCTTCAATGCGGTAAGACATTTTTCCGGCTTCAATTTTTGCCAGATCGAGAACTTCGTCAATCAAATGCAACAGATGTGTCCCGGCATTGTGAATATGGTCCAATTGCGTGCGTTGTCTTTCAGATACGGGATGCGTTTTATTCAAGGCGATCAATTGGCAAAACCCCAGAATAGAATTAAGCGGCGTGCGCAATTCGTGGCTGACGGACGATAGAAAATCCGATTTTGCCCGACTGGCCTGTTCCGCTTTTTCCTTTGCTTCGATAAAGTCCGAGATATCGGTTTCAATACCGACAAACTTAATGACTTTGCCTGTTTCATCTTTGACCGGCGAAATTTTTAATCTGGCCCAGTAAGGCTCGCCGTTTTTACGCACATTGCGCAGGGTGCCACTCCATGTTTCCCCCGCCTTAATCATTTGCCACATATTTTCGTAAAATTCAGAATCCTGTTGCCCGGAATTCAAAAGTCCCGGTGTCTGCCCGATCACTTCATCCAGTTCATATCCGTTAATCTGGCAAAAAGCGGCATTGGCATATTCAATGCGTCCCTCCACATCGGTAATCAGGGTACTGGCACCCGATTGATTGACCGCTTCGCCCAACAATTTGGCTTCCCACAAGGCTGCTTCTAACGCATGGCGCGCAGAAAGGTCATGCCAGACAACATGAATGAAATTTCCTTGTGATGATTTTTCGGAAATAAGCACAACCTCGACCGCAAACTCATCCCCGTTTTCACGACAATGCACCCATTCAAAACGGTGTGTCCCATTGTCAAACGCCTTGTTGATCATTTCCCCTGCTTTTTCGAAAGAGAGGCGGCCATCAGGTTGTCGTTGCGGTGAAATATCACCCGGATGCAGATTCTTTAAAGCTTGCTTATCGCTTAATCCAAGCATTTTCAAGGCTGCCTTGTTACAGTCAACAAAGCAGTCGTCCTGAATAGTCAGCATTGCATCTGTGGATGCTTCGAAAAAAAGTTTATATCGATCTAAATGTGCCATTGGAAAGATCCGTTATTCCCCCACCAGAAACGGATAATTTCCCAATTATACACATTAGACATATTTTTTCTACGGTTATTTACGTACACACTATAGAATTCAACCACAGGCAACATATTGATAATAGATGTACATCAAATATTTAAAATATTAATCGAGTAAATTTCTAATTGATTTTACTAACTTGACATGAAAATCTTTGGTAGCAATTTCTTTTGCCCGTTCAGCTTCGCCTTCATCCCCCCCGTGACCCGTCAAAACATGGATGCCGCCACATAGACCGGCAGCACGTCCGGCCTGCAAATCCCCGGCTTTATCGCCGACAATCCATGACTGTTCGCATACAACATCAATAACCTGCATTGCCCGCATTAACATACCCGGATTAGGCTTGCGCGCTTCATGGTCGGGATAATTATAAGGGGCTTTCCCCACCTTATGATGTGGACAAGCGTAAACCGCATCCACAAAAGCCCCTTCTTGTGCCAATAGTTGATGCATACGTTCCTGCACGGCGTTGAATTCTTCCCATCCAAACATATCACGTGCAATACCGGCCTGATTGGTGACGATAATCACAGGCCTGTTTTCAGCATTTGCCTGTGCAATCACCGCAGCAGCGCCATCAATGAGCGCGACATCCTCAACTTTATGTAAATAGTGAACTTCTTCCACAATAACGCCATCACGATCCAGAAACAGGGCGGGGCGTGCCGTTTCAAACCGTTTTGCACTGTCGAAAAGCTGGCACCATATATGCTGGGAATCAACTGTCACATTTGACGGAAGTTTTAAAGACATGGGAAACAGGACCTACAGAAATAGCGCACAGAAAATCAAACCCGATATGGGGCAAGTTCCCCTGTTTTAATGACCCATAACAACCGGAATATCCGCATTTTCAATCACATCGCGGGTCGCCCCGCCCAGGATCAATTCGCGCATGCGGCTGTGGGTATAGCCCCCCATAACCATGAGTTCCGCCCCCAGTTTCTGGCTTTCAGATAACAGGGCCAGACCAACGGATTTACCAGCCGGGGAGAAAAAGACAGACTGTGTTTCCACACCATGCCAGCGTAGGTATTTAGCCAAATTTTCACCAACAGGACCATCCGTAGAAGATGTATCTGCCGTAATGATATGGACGATTTTTGCCATTTTAATAAAGGGCAAGGCAGCCGCAACCGCACGCGCGCCTTCCATAGACCCGTTCCAACAAATCGTCACAACTTGCGGGAAAGCCGTCATAGAGGACGGCGGAAGCAACAACATCGGGCGCCCGGTTTCAAACAATGCGGCATTCAGGGCCAGTGTCGTATAAACTTCATTATCCTGTTGCGGTTTGGAAACGAGAATTAGGTCGGCAAGACGACCATGATGGGCGATGACTTCGTCTTCGCGGCCTTGATCTTCCACCCAACTGGCGCTCAGTTCCACACCCGCAAGCTGAACATCACTTTCATTCACGCCGTGCTTTGCCAGCATATCCTGATAAAGGGTGCGTGCTTTTTGGCGTTGTTCATTGCCTTCTTTTTCCGCCATCGAAATCATATCTTCGATCATGGCGCCTGACATCCCTTCGCCCAGCAGAGGCACAGCTGCTTTTGGGTCAGGCAGGACATGCAATGCATTCACATGGGCCTTAAATGCGCCCGCTAAAACAAAGGCCGCCTGTAGCACACCGTTCGATGTGGCCGTCCCGTCAATGGGGGCTAAGATGGACTTCATGCTCATGACAACCTCCTGTCTTTAAAAACTTACATAAGGATACGCTTAATTTGTACAACTTTCCAGACTTGCATCAAGTATCGATAAGGATTTTTCTAAAACGCTTTCAATATCTTGGCTTGCATCCAGCATTGCCCAATCCATTTTGCCGATATCATAGCCAGCCTGCATACGTACGACAGACGCATCCGCATCCGATACATCATTTCGACGATGGGTGACCCTTTGTTCCAAAACATCCAATGGTGCTGAAAGCCAGAAACCGAAAAATGGAACATCCATTTTTGCCGCAAGCTTTTCCAGTTTATGCCGTTCCCCCGGCTTGGCAAAAACACCATCCACAATCACGCTATTTCCAGATTGCAAGGCGTCTTCAATTTCCTGATAAAGCTGCTTGTAAGTCCGTTGTGTCGCCGCACGGCTATAGCCATCTTGTGACAATTTTTCCCACGGTTTTACACCCAGCACACGCTTGCGGATCATATCTGTACGCGCAACAAACGCACCGGGGGCATGCCCGATGTGGGGGGCCAACCCTTTTGCAAGAACGGATTTTCCACAACCGGACAACCCGCCAATGGCAATCAAGGTGGGAGACTGTTTTTTCAAAAAATGTTGGGCTTCCTGCAAATAACAACGGGCTTCTTTTTCTAAAAATTCTGTCTCTCTTTTCGTCTTTTGATTTTTTGAAGCGACCGCACTGACATGGGCGCGGATGGTGGCGCGTGACGATAAAAACACTCCCAAAACTTTTAAACCTGAAATATCACCGCTCAGCGCCAAATATCTATTGAGCACCAGATTGGCAAAATCCGGGCGCCCGCGATGTATCAAATCCATCAGCAAAAAAGATAGATCGTATAAAATATCGATAACGGCGTAATCAGGTTCAAATTCAATGGCGTCAAATAGGGTGACGGTATTTTTAAAAAAGCAGATATTACGTAGATGCAAATCACCATGACAATGACGCACAAACCCATTTTGCCTGCGCCTCTCCAATAAATCACCACACTTGCTAAGGGTCACAGAAACGCGTTGTTTCAGATCACTTATCTTGCCCTGTTCAAACACATGAGACGGACAGGCATCAAGGGCGAGGTAATGTCCCTCAAACGCACGTTGCATACCTGCCAGCCCTCCAAACGAAGCGTCTCGTTTTGCGTGCTCGTAACATTCAAACACACGGTCGACCAGACGAAGCAAGGCATCTTCTTCCAGCTTGTTTTCTTCGCACAACCTGTCAAACAGATTGGATTGTTCAAAACGATGCATTTTGACCAGCCAATCAACGACCTCGCCGTTGCCGCCTAAGGCAAAACCCTCCCCGGCGGTTACCGCAAGCGTCTCAATATAAAGATCAGGGGAAAAAGCGCGGTTGATCTCCAATTCCAGTTCACAAAAATGTTTTCGGCTTTCAATCGTGCGAAAATCGACAAAAGGCAACTGGATGGCACGCTTGAGTTTATAGGCATAGTTGCCTGCCAAAAAGACAATGGAAATATGCGTATCAAGGCGTTGCACTTTTTCACCCGCAGGCAATCCATAACTTTCGGGTCGGGAAAGAAAATCAATAACATCACGCTGTTGCATTTCTGATTGTCCTGACTGAAAAGTGCGGGTAATCTCCATCCTATGACAAATAGCGTACAAAAAACAGCCGTGATTACAGGGGCAAGCCAAGGAATTGGCCATGCCACCGCGAAATATTTTCTGAACAAAGGGTGGCGGGTGATTACCTGTGCCCGAACGGAAATGCCGCCGGAATGTATGAGCGACCCCAATTACGTTTTTCATTATCCCACCGATCTAGGGGACGATGCCAGTCTTGCCGACTTTGTCAAAGAAGCCAATAAACTCCTCGGCGACGATCCGCTACATGCGCTTGTCAATAATGCCGGAATGTCGCCTAAAACACCTTATAAAGAAAGACTGGGCTGCCTGAACGGGGATCTGGAGGCATGGCGCAAGGTGTTTGATCTTAACTTCTATGCACCGCTGAAGCTTTCGCGCGGTTTTGCCCCGGCCTTGCATCGTGGCGGCGGGGCCATTGTCAATGTTACCTCAATCGCCGGTCATTACATTCACCCCTTTGCCGGGTCGGCCTATTCTATTTCCAAGGCCGCCTTATCCGCACTGACCCGCGAAATGGCAAATGAGTTTGCGACAATTGGTGTGCGCGTCAATGCCGTTGCCCCCGGTGAAATTCAAACCGATATGATCCAGCCTGAATATGAAACCCTCATCCCCCGTATCCCCTTAAACCGCATGGGGTCCACCAGCGAGGTTGCGGCCTCTATTTACTATCTCTGTTCTGAAGACTCCTCTTATGTTACTGGCACGGAAATGTGGCTTACAGGCGGTCAGCATCTCTTTTGAACCATCACCCAAATACACACATTTTAATAAGTAATACATTCGGATTAGGTATATTCCTGAATTGTCTTTCTTGATGGCTATGTATATAGTCAGCACCTCACGAAACCCTGAGTTCAAAACTAAAGAGAAACCGTAATGCGCAACATGATATGCATTTTAACTTTATGTATATCACTTGGCTCTGCCGTAACGGTACGAGCCGAAGGCGATCTTCTTCGCATAAATTACGCAGATTCCTATCCACCGCTTTCTTATGGTCAACATGACAGTGTAAAAGGTGTTCTACCTGCCTTGATGGATGCCATTCTCGTCCAGAAAATGGGTTATACGGCTGTTCATACAGGCAAAGCGTGGAAACGCGCACAGGAAGAAGTCTGGAAAGGTTACGCCGACCTGCTCATCACGTCATCCACCCCTGAACGTGCGCAATATAGCTATCAGTCAAGACAACCTGTGTTTACACTGAGTTTCCGCCCTTTTACCAAGGTCAACTCGCCCGCATCCAAAGCTTTGCAGACCACCCTTGATATTTCAACACTATCGCAATTTAGATTTTGCGATGTTCACGGCAATCAGTGGGGAGAACAATTTTACAAAAAGCATAACATCGATTTTCATGTGACCCGTTCGTTTGAAACCTGCCTGCGCTTATTAAGCGTCGGACGCACGGATATCGTCGTTCATTCCGATCATATTTTATCTGAAATCATCAAAAAAAACGGCTGGCAAGACCAGATAAAACCCCATCCACAAGTGATGGCGGAAAGTCCAAAATTTTATCTGCTGTTATCCAAACAATCCAAATACAACCGCGCGCTTCTCGCTGAATTTGACCTGACCGTCGAACGCATGCGACACGATGGCAGCTATCACCATCTGCTTCGAAAATTAAATATAGACTACGGGGTATCCGTTGCTGCAAATTAACGCTTATGTTTTAGGAAAAGCCTTTTCATATAGGTCATTGCGTAAGCCTTCCAACCACTCCAGACGTTTTTCGACCAAATCCAGATCGTGATCCAGCCAAGCCGTTAGGTGCCCTGTTTCACTACAATGATTGTCGCGCAAATCCCCAAGACGGGACAGTTCAGCCTGCGCCGCATCACACAGGCTATCAACCTGATTGCATTGTTCTTCCAACGGCAAAAGATGCAGGAAACGAAATTTCAACGTAATAATCAGTTTATTCAGATCGTTGCTTTCTGCACGCACACGCGCGGTCAACAATTTCTGCAACTCCGCCCGGCCTTTTTCGGTCAGGTCCATCGCGGCATCATCTTCCATGCCTTGACCATCACTAGGCGCAATCAATCCTTCAAACTTCAGCAATTCAAGTGACGTTCCCATCAATTCCAATGATGGACCGGTGACACGGCTCATAAAATGGCGCGCGGCATGGGCAAGCACACTATAACGCATCGCCTCGTTGCTCAGGGCCAATGTCCCCAAAGCGCAAAGCCGCACGGCTTCTTTTGGCGTTAATGTGTTATCAGCATACATATTTTTGCGATCCTGTTCTTCCCGATCAAAACCATACCACAAAACCTGTGGCCATGCAGTTGAGATATGCCTGATTTGCGAACGATTTGCAAGAAACAAAAAAGGACGATACCCCCTCAGATACCGCCCTTTAAGTTTGCAGGTTAAACGTTTATGTCAATGTTTAAGCCGCAGCCTTTTTCAAGGAAAGTGATTGCCAGACGTCCACCAGACAGGAAACCAGATCATCCATCATTTCTTCCGTATGGAACGGTGACGGCGTAAAGCGCAAACGTTCCGTTCCCTTTGGCACCGTTGGGAAATTGATCGGCTGAACATAATGGTTGAATTTTTCCATCAGCATATCGCTGGCGCGTTTGCATAAAACCGGATCCCCCACCATAACCGGTACAATATGGCTGGGGTTTTCGATATGCGGGATACCCGCAGCATCCAGTTTATCACGCAACATACGGGCGTTGGCCTGATGTTTGATACGAACTTCATTATGCTGGGACACATAACGGATAGAAGCGCGACAACCTGCCGCCACTGCCGGCGGTAAAGAAGTCGAGAAAATAAAGCCCTGGCCGAAGGAACGCACGAAATCGCACATGGCTTTTGAACCCGCGATATAGCCGCCGACAACACCGAAACCTTTCGCCATTGTGCCCTGAATAATCGTCAAACGATCCATCAGGCCTTCACGCTCGGCAACACCGGCGCCATGTTCACCATAAAGACCAACGGCATGGACTTCGTCAATATAGGTCATGGCATTATATTTATCTGCCAGATCACAAATTTCCTTGATCGGAGCAATATCCCCATCCATCGAATAAACAGATTCAAAGGCAATCATTTTGGGACGATCATGGGGCTGTTCTTTCAGAATGCGTTCCAGATCGTCCAAATCATTATGTTTGAAAACCGTTTTTTCGCTTCGCCCAAGACGAATACCTTCAATCATGGAATTATGGTTTAATTCATCAGAAATAATCAACATTCCCGGCATCTTAGACCCCAATGTCGACAAGGTCGTAAAATTGGCGACATAGCCAGAGGTAAAGACCAGCGCGGCTTCTGTTTTATGCAGGTTCGCCAGTTCTTCTTCTAATAAAACGTGATAGTGATTGGTCCCGGAAATATTGCGCGTTCCACCCGCGCCCGCACCGCATTTGTCCAATGCTTCATGCATCGCAGCCAAAACTTCCTTGTTCTGCCCCATACAGAGATAATCGTTGGAACACCAGACTGTGACATCCGCAACTTTATCTGCGCGGTAATTCTTTGCATGCGGAAAATCGCCTGCTTTGCGTTCCAGATCGGCAAAGACGCGATAGTTGCCTTCGTTTTGCAGGTCGGCAATACGTTCAGCAAAAAAGTTTTCGTAATTCATTTTTTGTTCTCCACCCGGGGGGATAGCACCCGGCACCCCTTGTATCTGCTGTAATGTCCTAACCAATGATTGTGACCTCAATGTGTCCATCTTTTGTTTTTTTCATGCTCATTTTCAAATTCCACAATAAAGTCTTGATGTAAATCATAACATTTATACAATTAGGGACTATAAAGGTATTACCAATAAAAAATCGCGTCCCACCCTTAAAAAAAGGTTCGCACGCTTCCCTGTTAAAACAAAAAATAAGGACGACACCCATGTCCCTCAAAGATATCCTCGTGCATGTCGATCATTCGCCCAGCTGCAAAGAACGCATCAAGGCAGCCCTTAAGCTTGCACAGCTTCACAATGCCCATTTGACGGCACTTTACGTTATGACAAAGCCAATGATCCCGGGCTTTATCGAAGCACAACTGAGCAAAGAGGTTATCAAAGCGCAGGTTGCGGCTTCTGAAAATGCCGCCAAAGAAATTCAAACCATGTTCGCGTCCATAACAGACGGCAATAACGTTCCAACCGAATGGCGCTGCGTGGAAGGCGATATGGTTGAACAGGTCATGTTACATGCCCGTTACGCCGACCTCACCGTTTTGGGGCAAAAAGATTCCAAAACGATTGAAGACCCGGGTGCCAGCGAAATGCCTGATCAAATTCTCTTACGTTCCGGTCGTCCGGTTTTGATTATCCCGCATTCCGGTTCCTTTGAAACGGTTGGCAAACATATTATGGTTGCCTGGGATGGCAGCCGTTTGGCAACACGCGCCGTCAACGATGCCATTTGCCTGATGGAAAAAGCCGATAAGGTCGATGTCCTTGCCGTTGATCCGAAAAATTCTCATCACGGTGATATTCCGGGTGCCGATATTTCCCTGCACCTTGCCCGCCATGACATCAATGCCGAGGCTGAACATCTGGCTTCCAGCAACCTGTCTGCCGGTGATGCGCTGCTTTCCTATGCCGCCGACAGCGGGATCGACCTGATCGTCATGGGGGGATATGGTCACCGCAGATGGCGAGAAGTTGTCCTTGGCGGCGTGACACGCCATATGCTGAAACATATGACCGTACCGGTCTTTATGACGCACTAGAGCAAAGAAAAATCCCCTGCCGATCCTATCGTGCAGGGGATTTTTTGTAGCCTTTCTTATCCGGCCTAGTTTGTAGCAACCACCCGATCCACAAAACCACCGACATCATCGGAAAGTAACTGTGATTGTTGTGCCAGCTCACTGGCTGCGGCCCGAATTTGCGTAACGGCAGAATTGGACTCCGATGCCCCGTCCGCCACTTCGCCAATGGTTGAGGCAACGGTACTTACCTCGGAAACCGCATATTGCGAATTGGCACTGATTTCTTTGACCACCGCGCTTTGCTGTTCTACGGTCGCCGCAATATCACCAGCTGTTGCGTCGATATCTTCAATAGACTGGCTAATGGCCTGAATGGCTTCAACAGCAGAATCCGTTGCCTTTTTCATGGCCTGAACCTGCCCGGTAATTTCCTGTGTTGCGCGTGACGTTTGGTTGGAAAGATTTTTAACTTCACCGGCAACAACCGCAAAGCCTTTACCGGCCTCCCCTGCCCTTGCCGCCTCAATGGTTGCGTTCAAGGCCAGCATATTGGTCTGTTCGGCAATATCATTAATCAAGCTCACCACCTCGTTAATGCGGCCTGTGGCTTCATGCAACGTTTCAATGACATCACTGGCTTGCGCGGCAGATTGTACGGCGGCCGATGCCATTTGGGCAGAGCGGGTAACCTGTGAATGAATTTCATGGATAGAGGCGTTAAATTCTTCCGTGGCTGCGGCTACACTTTCCACATTGCCAAAGGCACTGTTGGCTGCTGCGCGCACCGTTTCAGACAAGGCACTGGTTTGTTCCGCCAAATGGGCAAGCGATTGCGAGGATGCATCCAGTTCCTGTGCCGCAGAAGAAACCCCGCTGACGACCCCCTTGATGTTGGACCCGATCTTACTGGCCCCTTCAACAAAATCGCGGGTTTTCTGCCCCATCGCATTTAAACCATTATTCACAACGCCCGCATGGGTGATAAAATCACCATTCATACCGCGTAAAATGATTTTGCGGAAATAACGGCCCTTTGCCGCATATTCCAGCGCCGCACCGGCTTCTTTGGCAAAAGCCTCGGTTTGATCGAGCAAGTGATTGATATCATGCATCAGTTTATGAATATTGCCGTTTCCCTCAATATTCAAAACGCGCGCATCCATGCGCCCGCAGGCCGCTTCGCGCGCCACATGACGAATTCTTTCCACCAGATTATTCGCCTGAACGGTCCGATATAAAGACAAAGATTGAAAGAGGACGATCCCCAATCCAACAAGGCCCGCAGAAACACCCTGCGTGATAAACAGATAAACCGTGGCAATCAGGGTAATTGTTAATGCGATCAGCGAATATCTTTCCGCCTTAGAGCGAGAGAATAAATTCATCGTATTCCATTCCTGCATCTGCAAGTTTTCCGATCAATAATTGATAAGCGGCATTCATGCCGTCTTTTTTATTGGGATGACGTTGTTCTTCGCGTAGCAATTCTGCATAAAGCGGCTTAATTTTTTCCAAGGCATCGCGGTCAGGTACACGCCGACTGGAATGATATCCCCTGAGCGTTTTTCCATCTTCTTCAAACGTTGGTGTCACATGGGCAAGAACCCAGTAATGGTCGCCGTGTTTGGTTCGGTTCATCACATAGGCAAAAATCTCTTTTCCCTGTGAAATCGTATCCCATAAAAGCTTAAAGACACATCGCGGCATATCCGGATGACGGATCACGCTATGGGGCTGCCCCAACATTTCTTTTTCCGTATAATCAGCAACCGTTAGAAACGCCTGGTTGGTATATACAATCCGACCTTTCATATCCGTTTTGCTCACGATAATTTCGTCTTCCTTAAAGGTGCGTTCAACACCTGTTAAAGCTTCGGATAGACCGCCCATCAGATACTCCGTTCAAGACCTATACAAAAATATAATATACTTACAGGGTAGGTTATATTCTTTAATAATCCATTACTCCAGTTGTTTGTTGTAATTTACATTAACTCTAATCAATTTAAAATAATGTATAAGTTTCAGTGACTTTTGCAATGCAACAAAGAGATGTCCTACCACTATTTCCTCAACTGGAATGTAATTTGAGAATGATTATAAAGATATTTGTATGTAATTGTTTTCTGTGTGCCTTAAGCCCTTTAAAATTTTCACACATAAATTATTGTTATATATTTATGGCATTTGACCAGACAAACATGGCAAGCGAATAAAATAAAAAAAATCACAATTGGAAGGAGGATTTTTATTCAAAAAAGACCAAAATTTTATCCTTTAATAAAAAACAAAAAGATAAATCAATTTCAGGTTATGTTTTATTTGCGAATCATACGCACCAGCAAATTTTTCCCTGTAAAAAGGTATTTAAAAACTTATATGATGTAGATAAGCTATTTCGAAATTTAGAAACAGGGAATGTAAAATGAGCGATCATGTCTATAAAAAAGTCGAAATTGTCGGTTCCTCAAAAGACAGCATCGAAGACGCCATCGACACTGCACTGGCCAAAGCCTCCAAAAGCATCAAGAATATGGATTGGTTTGAGGTCAAGGAAACCCGTGGACATATCACCGATGGCAAAGTCGGTCATTATCAGGTTGTCCTCAAGGTGGGTTTTAGACTGGAATAACGGGCGCCCCTGCAACGCCCTAGACCCCGGTATAATCATTCCTCTCTTTCGGTGATATCCGAAGGCGAATTTGTTTTTCGGTTTCCACAACTGCAAACAGCGCCACGCCAACACCAACAATCAACATGCCATCCAGAAAGGGGATGGGTTTTGTAGAAAAGACCGTCTGCAAGAGTGGTAGATAGGTAATGGCGAACTGTGCAACAGCGACAATCAGGACCACCGCCCAGACGATCCTGGTTCCACGCACCGCCTTCCATGTAAGCGAGGTACCATAGATATTGCGGATAAAGAACAGGTGGAATATTTCCATCACAACCAGCGTGTTGAGCGCAATGGTACGGGCAAGTTCTACCGAATAGCCCCGCTCAACCGCATAATGATACATGCCGAACACACCGCAAAGGAACAGCGTCGAGACCAGTATAATATGCCAAACAAGCCCGCTGGTCAGCAACGGTTCATCGCGGCGGCGCGGCGGACGACGCATGGTGCTTTCTTCTGTCGGTTCAAACGCAAGCGCAATCCCCAGTGTGATGGCGGTAATGAGATTGACCCAGAGAATTTGAACAGGTGTAATCGGCAACGTCATTCCGGCCAGTAACGCCACAATGATCGTCATCGCTTCGCCCGCATTGGTAGGAAGCGTCCAACTGATGACCTTCTTAATGTTGTCGTAAACGGTGCGGCCTTCACGCACGGCGGCCGCAATAGAAACGAAATTATCGTCGGCCAGCACCAGTTCCGCCGCTTCCTTTGCCGCCTCGCTGCCCTTCATCCCCATTGCGATCCCCGCATCGGCACGCTTCAGGGCAGGTGCATCATTCACACCATCGCCGGTCATCGCCACAGTCATCCCATGTGATTGCAAGGCCATAACCAACCGCAGCTTATGTTCCGGGCTGGTCCGGGCGAAGATATCACAATCCAGAACAGCTTGGCGCAACACAGCATCATCCATATCGTCAAGATCATTGCCTCTCAGAACTTTTTCCGGATTTTGCAGACCGATTTTTTGGCCGATCGCAGCCGCCGTTTTCGCATGGTCACCAGTAATCATTTTTACCCGGATCCCGGCACTATGACACTCTTTGACGGCGGCGATAGCCTCCGTGCGTGGCGGATCAATCATCCCCGTCATGCCAATCAGGGTGAGCGTCCCGTCCACATCCTTATGTTCCAGCACCGTATGTTCTGACGGCACCGCTTTCACGGCAAAGGTCAGAACACGTTGTCCCAAGGCAGCAATGGCTTCGGCTTCCGCGTGCCAGTAATCCATATCCAGCGGTTCTAATCCTCCGTTCATGCTGCGTTGATCCTGACACATGGCGAGGACCTGTTCCGGTGCGCCTTTCACAAATATGAAGGCATGATGTTCATGGTTATGATTCAATGTCGCCATAAAACGGTGCTTGGCATCAAACGGGATGGCATCGGTACGTGCCCATGCGGCCTGCGTTTTGCGGGCATCCACATCCATTTTCCCGGCAAACGCAAGCAGCGCACCTTCCATCGGATCACCCTCTACCGTCCAGACGCCGTCATGTTCGCGCAGGAACGCATCGTTACAAAGGGCCGCCGCCTGTGCGAGTTCCTCCAGCACAGCATGTTCAGACGGTGCAACCTGCGTTTCTTCCAGCCTAAGCAACCCTTTGGGCGCATACCCATCACCTTCCAGCGCAAACAGATGCTTGGTGGTGAGTACGGAAGCCACCATCATCTCGTTACGTGTAAGTGTCCCGGTTTTGTCTGTGCAGATCACAGATACCGCCCCCAATGTTTCAATTGCGGGCAAACGCCGCACAATGGCGTTGCGCCGCGCCATCGCCTGCACACCAATCGCCAGCGTAATGGTCAGAACGGCAGGCAAACCTTCGGGAATCGCCGCGACAGCCAGCCCGACCACCGCCATGAACATCTCTGTAAACTCATAATGACCGACAAAAGATCCGTAAACCAGCAACAGCGCCGCAATCAGTAAAATCAGAAGGGTCAGCCATTTGGCGAAGACCCCCATTTGCGCAACCAGCGGCGTGGTCAGCGTTTCAACTTCTGAAAGCAGGCCGCTGATGCGCCCGATCTCGGTCAGGCTGCCGGTGCCGACGACAACCCCACGGCCCTGACCAGCGGTTACCAAAGTACCGGAAAATGCCATGCAGGAACGATCACCCAGAGCGGCATCCCCGCGAACCGGATTTGTCTGTTTATCGACAGGTACGGACTCACCGGTTAGAATTGACTCCTGTACCGACAAGCCATGTGCGCTCAAAAGTCGCAGGTCAGCGGGCACTTTATCCCCCGCTTCAAGTAAGACAATATCACCGGGAACAAGGCCATCCCCTTCAATACTATACCTTTCCCCATCACGAAGCACATTGGCACGAGGCGCCAGCATATAGCGGATTGCGTCCATCGCCTTTTCCGCCTTGCCTTCCTGAATGAAACCGATGACGGCATTGGCGACAACCACCGCCAGAATGACGCCCATATCGATCCAGTGTTCGAACACCGCTGTAATCACAGCAGAACCAATCAGAACATAAATCAGAATATTATGAAATTGCAGCAAAAACCGCATAAACCCACTGCGTCGGGCGGCTTCCGGCAAGCGGTTAGCCCCATATTCCTCAAGCCGCTTTGTCGCTTCGTCATGCGACAGTCCACCCGTTGAAACATTGAGAAGTTCCAACGCATTTTCACTAGATAACGTGTGCCACGATTTTTGGCTCATATCCGCGTTCGGCTTTTCCATCATCTTCCCATCTGATCAATATGCCCTCATCAATAGGCATTATCTCTTCATTCCTGTTGCTGCTATGCAGCATAAAATCGTAATCGAAAAAAGTAAATGGAAAAGGTCCGACATCAAATAGGTAGTACCAATAGGTCAAATATAGTGGACATCCCTTCGTGAACATGCCATGCCTTTTGCCTTCACATTCAGAATAGAGGATAGGTGACGCACGTCATGTCCGTTACAGACAAACACCCGCAGGATTTACAGCTTTTTTTGGACAAACTGGGTACGCGCCTGCAAAAAACGCCACAAAAAGGCTCGGTTGCCGACTATATTCCCGAATTGGCCCGCGTGGACCCCGATCAATTTGCCCTCAGCATTTGTTTTAATGACGGACGGCAATTCAGCACGGGGAATTCCACCACCAAATTTTCCATTCAAAGCATCTCCAAAGTCTTTACCCTTGCCATTGCCTTGGGGCGTTTGGGCGATAAACTGTGGCAACGTGTGCGCAAGGAACCATCGGGCAATCCGTTCAATTCCATCATTCAACTGGAAACCGAACAGGGCATTCCGCGCAATCCCTTCATTAACGCCGGGGCCATTGTCACCACCGACAGTATCCTGAGCGGCAGCACCCCAAAAGAAGCCTTGGCGGAAATCCTGATGTTTGTACGCGCGGCGGCCTCAGATGACGATATCTATATTAACGAGGCCGTGGCAAAATCTGAAAATCAGACCGGACACCGCAATTACTCCCTCGCCCATTTTATGAAATCTATGGGGAATATTGAAAACGATTGTGATTGCACATTGGGCACGTACTTTCACCAATGCGCCATTGAAATGAGTTGTGAACAACTGGCCCGCGCCGGGCGTTTTCTCAGTGGTGGTACTGATAAACATCATATGATCGACAAACAAAGGGTGCGTTCGATCAATTCCTTAATGATGACCTGCGGCCATTACGATGGATCGGGCGAATTCGCCTATCGTGTCGGCATTCCCGGTAAAAGCGGTGTCGGCGGCGGCATCCTTGCCATCGTCCCCAATCAGGCCTCTATCGCCGTCTGGTCCCCGGGCCTTGATTCATGTGGAAACTCCCTGCTCGGTACCCAAGCCCTGGAAGACCTCTCCACCCACTACAACTGGTCCGTTTTCGGCAGCCCGGCCTGAGTGTTTTTTTCGTGCGAAGTCGCTATGACTGGATATTGAAGAAACGGGATCATCGCTTGAGGGGGCACCCATGATGGATAGGACGAATACTGCAACCTGAACAAAGAAATAACCTCTTAGATTGCATTTACGCAACCGCTGTTAATTTTCCAAAATCAGAACTCAGATGCAATTCCTAAATCATCAAGAATTGGCTGTATTTCCGCTTCTGTGAGCGGCCATCGTATTTTTGTCTGCCTAGGCTCTAGATATGCCAGCAGATAGATAAATAATACAACGGGCTGCCTGTAGATGAAGTCATCTACTGCACGTTTCTTAATATTTGCAATAACGAACGGCCTTTCTTTCAGAAAATCGTCCAAACGACCATCGAGAGCATCATTAATTTTGTCAACAAATTCATCCAAGATAAAACTGTTGAATTTCGAACAATCAGGCTCTGACCCAACAATATCTTTATATTTTTGTTCGAGCATTTTCATAGCGTCAACAATCGGTTTATTGACCACCTCGAGCTGCTTCATGACACCCAAGAAGCATTCATCAGCAGTCTCAATTAAAGCCATAGCCCTAGCGCAATAGCGTTTAGCTATAGGTGTAGCAGCTGTTTTAGGCTTATAAATGGCATCATGCGTCAATTCGCTATAAGCATGTTGCATTAATGTTCGAATTTGAACTTCACAAGGTAAATGTGCACTGAAAGTGCCATTTGCAAGAGCTGCCTCTGGCGTTGATGTCACGATATAATGGACTGATTGATAATCAAATAGCTCCGGCTTGTCTTCTCGTTCTTTTTCAAAATCACGATCACGGGACCATTGCCAATATTCTGAATCCTCAACAACCCGATTAATCTTTTGAATATCCGTAGACAATAAGACAACGAATCTAACACCAACCTTATCGGTGATATCATCATAGGGATTCTCATAGTCTTTGCCCCTATGAAAGGCTTTCTCAATTAAAGAACTTGTTTCTTTAACCCGCGGCATACTTGGCACTTTTAAAAAGTAGCCCGTATCTAAATTGAATTTCTCTTGTAATTTTGTCTCAATTTCCTTTTGAACAAAACCTCCCCAATTCGAGTACTCGGTTTTCTCACTATCCCACCGCCTAATAAACTCTATTTCCATCATTCTTGTGATGCAATCATATCTTTAACAGTGATGCGTGTCCAATTAGGAACCTCTCCCTCTCCCCCATCACCCTGAACTCCATCGATCTGTTCAATCTCAATTAGATTTGCAAACCGGTCTGCTGGTGCAGTTAATTTAACGCCTCTACGAAAACTTATCTTTCTTTGCTGTAAATGCAGCTCTACCTGAGTCAAATCTTTAGCAATCGCATTTTGAGGAAACTCTTTCTGCCTCATGAATGCTTCGTATGCGTCTCTCATTGCATCATCGCGAAGATATGTATTCGCATATGTTCCAACGTGGACTGTCTGTCCTTGATCTAATTTCAAATAGGAATACAGCGACTGATGCAAACCGATTTTTTCTTCTTCCGGTATGTCTAATTCATAAATGAAATTTTTAGTTAAATGATGAAACTCTCTGGTCAATCGAGCACTAGACTCTGGAAAAGCACACCCTAGAAAACCTTCATAAAAATATTGAGCTGCATTATCAGGGTTTTTCGGAGACATATTCTCGTCATAGATAAATGCCCGATAGCCATTTGATGGATTTTCGTTAGTCGCAAGATCTGGATCCATTTCAAGAAAGACACCGATTTTATATAATTTAGCTTGAGGGGTTAGAATCAAGTCCTCAATAAATGCTAAAGACAAATGGTCATCCTGATTCACACGAGTAAAACCATTGTGTGGCTCGGCCTTAATGAAACCAATTACATTTTTTTCAGGATAATCCACAACACCAGAGAATACGACCAAAATCCCGCCTGGAGTATCACGACGTGTTTGTGCTGATGATAATTGATTTGCTGCATTTCGAGACCTCAAAATGAATTCATTATCATCTAGTGACATTAATTCCTTGGATAAAGAAAACAAACCGCCAGGGTCCGTATTTCCAATCTCCATTTCAACATTCTTTGAAGCGCGCCCCATCGTATGAATAACCCTTGTACGTAAAGCAGCAAGAGCATCATCACCCAAAGCAATAAGCTGATCCCCATATATTGGTTGCACAGTATTTTTTTGATGATCTCTTTTAAAAACCTCGTGAATGATAAGACGCCGAATGGTCAAATTCTCAAAAATCATCTTATTCCCCTGTCGTTGCCACAACCATGCAACAACATATACTGAAAAAACTCAAGATCAATCTTTGATGGCAAAAAATTTACTACCAAGTAGTGTTTTCCACATTTCCGTGTTTTGCTCTTATATATTGGTTTAAATTCACTACGTTTTAGACTAAACACAGGGCGGAAAATGCCTAATCGTCCCGTCTTTTTTGTAGCCACTGCCCTGAAAAAATCCTCTTTTCTGCCATTGTTGAAAGCCTGCACCGTGTCCAACCAAATGCCAAAGTCTAGCAATACACCCAGAAAACAGGGGAAGGTAGACCGCAGGCTATCCGTTGCCCCGATGATGGAGTGGACGGATCGTCATCAGCGGGTCTTTATGCGGGGGTTGACCAAACAAACGTTACTTTATACGGAAATGGTTGTCGCTCCGGCGATTATTTTCAGCAAGGACGGACCCGGGCGGTTTTTGGATTACAGCGATATTGAGCATCCCATTGCCTTGCAACTGGGCGGTAGTGATCCGGCGCAGTTGGCGCAATGTTGTAAAATCGCAAAAGAATGGGGTTATGACGAGTTTAATTTGAACGTTGGCTGCCCCAGTGATCGGGTCAGTGCCGGGCGATTTGGTGCCTGTTTGATGGCAGAACCTGATTTGGTGGCTGATTGCATCAAGGCGATGCAGGATGCCAGTGATATCCCCGTCACCATCAAGCACCGCATTGGCATTGATGATCTGGATAGTTATGAATTGCTCTGTACCTTTATTGAGCGGGTGGCGCAAACCGGGTGCGAAACCTTTATCATTCATGCGCGCAAGGCATGGCTGAAAGGCTTAAGCCCCAAACAAAACCGGGAGATCCCGCCCCTGCGTCACGATATCGTGCATATGGTCAAAAAAGATTTCCCACATCTTGAGATTATCCTCAACGGTGGCATTCAAACGGTTGAAGAAGCCGCCAGCCATCTGGACAAAGTTGATGGCGTGATGATCGGGCGCGCGGCTTATGAAACGCCCTATATCATGGCAAATGCCGACCAGTTGATTTACGGCGACACACGCCCTGTGATCACCCGTGAAGAGGCGCTTACTGCCTTTCTGCCTTATGTCGATGACAAAGTTGCCAATGACGTTTATGTCCGGCATATGGCGAAGCATCTGTTTGGCCTGTTCCAAGGGGAACGCGGGGCCAAAGCATGGCGGCGTTACCTGAGTGAACATATGTTCCACCCCCAAGCCAACGGCGATGTCATTCGCCAAGCCGCCCGGTTGATTGAATAAACCCGTTTTGTACTTGAAATGATTCTAAAATGCAGGCAGTATGCGCCAAAATTTTAGGAAGACCTACTCGTGCCCAAGAAGATCGACTGGAATGAGAAACTCAGTACCGAGATTCTCAGCCTCGATGAACAACACGCTGCGCTTTTCCAGTTGTTCAACGAGTTTATTGATGTGATGGAAACAGGTTCATCGCAAACTGTTCTCGTTGAACAGTACACATACATCATAAGTGAAACACTTAAACATTTTGCTTATGAAGAACAGATTATGAAAAATATCGGCTTCCCGGAATATAGCGCCCACAAAGAACATCACGAAATTCTGCGCCAAGATGCTGATTTGATCCTCAAGGATTTGCAAGACGGCAAAGGCGGGGACGAAATTTCGCCTTCCGTCAACTTTCTGCGTGCCCTGATCGTCAAGCATATGGTCGAAAAAGACTTGAAAATCCGCGATTATATCAAGCAAGGCACTTTATAATCCTTAAGAACAATTATTTCTTGCAATAAAAATCCGCGATATAAGGGAACTCGTTCTTCCCGGACCATTGGGCCAGTTCCAGCGGATTTTGGCCTTGTGCAATTTGCTTGGTCGGCAATACCGCAACAATATCTTTCTCGCAATTCACCAGCACCGTCATATTCAATGTTTCCTGATGTTCCTGCATCATAACGGTTGCCCCCATGATGATTTCAGGATGTTCTTCGTTGGTGCGTGTTTGCGTGGTATCAGCCGCAATAAAATGTGAAACGCGCGGCACCAGATAGGTCCACGGTTCAAAGATGGAAGAGAAACGATATTCTTTTAACACAACGACTTCGGGCGGAAAGGCCGCCGCCGTGCGATCCCCCCATGTGTAGCGCATATACGCATTGAAAGTGAGTAAGGAAATCCCGGCCAGCATCGGTAAAACAAACTTGGGCAGATCAACACGTAAATAACGCGAAATCGCCCAAACAGGCCCACAAACAACCGCAACCAAACAAAGCGCAATAATAATATCCCACATAGGAAAAAATCTTTTCTCGTTCTTAAAAAACTAGGTCTGAGAAAATGCGCAGAAAGTAGAAAAAACTCAAGCTTTTCCTATCAAATCCGCCACTTTTTTAACGATTTTTGAACATAAGTTCACGCAGCATCAATTTTTCACCCTTCGCCGCCTTATGGGCAGCTTGAGCAAGGAACAATTCACCGGAGGCAACCGCGTCCACCAAAGCGTTATGCGCCCTGTAACGTGGCAAATTATACGTTTCGCGCGCCTTCGCCAGCCTGAGGACACCGCCATCAATCGGCTGATTGCGTTGTAAACGATTGCGTTTTTCAAGCTCAAGCGTATCGACCGCCCGTGTCAACAACGGATACCCATAAAGCCGTTCACAGGCAACATTCAGAAACCCCAGTTCAATCGGTGCGTGATGGGCCAGCAGAACCCGCCCGGACAAGGCCATCAAAACATGTGGTAAAACATTTTCCAGTGGCTCCGCCTCGGCGAGACGGTCATCCGTCAGACCATGCACAACAACCGAGTTTTCCGGTAAATCCCCTGACGGACGCACCAAATAATGCGCAGATTCAGATAAAATCACATTTTGATCGACAATAGGCGCAAAACCGATGCTGAGGATTTCATCGGTAAGCGGGTTTAATCCGGTTAGCTCCAGATCAATGCACAGATATTCCAGTTCCCGGTAATCGGTCTCCGGCCAGGGGATCGGTTTTCGATAAAATTGTTTCATCGGCCCTTCCGGCATCTTGAGCAGATACCATTCTCGACGCAGGTCCGGGCCGAATATTCTTTTCCACATAACAGTCGTCTCTTAGAGCAAATCCCGAGCTGGTTATGTCAACCTGCGACGATGCATTTGCGTTAAATTAAAATGTTCTAGGTATAGGCAGAAGCTAAAGCCGACTGCATGGTTTTCACCACATTGAAGGCATCCTTTAGATGGTTGCGCTCAAAATGCGACATATCATCCGGTGGCATAAAGTTATCCGCTTTTTGCGAATTGCGGATTTGTCTGGCTTGGTGGCGCAAGCGTGTAATACTAATGAATTCCAGCGCATCCAACAAATCATTTGCGCCCGCTTGACTGATAATTTTCTTTTCAACAGCCGCTTTCAAACGATCTTCGGTATTTACCTCGCTCAATCCCGCATCCAACGCATAGGTCCGCGCAAGATCGATAATCGGCACAACCCCATTGTGTTTGAGATCGAAAGTATGATCATTTTCCCCCCCGCGAATAAGCACAAAATTCTTGAAAAAGCCAAGCGGCGGTTGGTGTGTCAAAGCGTTGCCCGCCATGAAAGACAGGAAAATACGATTGCCGGTGGCTTTTTTCAGAACGAATTCACGCAAATTCGTATAGAGGCTTTCATCCCCGTAAATACTGCGCATATCGAAAAAGACACTGGACAGCATCAGGGCTTCGGGTTCCGGTGTATCGATCCACTTGGCAAAATATTTTTTCCACTGCGATAAAGGTTGGCGCCATTTATCATTGGTCGCCATCACATCCCCCGGACAATAGATGTACCCACAATCATTCAAGCCATCACTGACAAATTTCGAAAGATTGCGGAAATACTCCCCATGCCGGGCTTCGTCGTAGCTGTCATGCAAGATCAGTCCGTTATCCTGGTCGGACAACGCGGTCTGTTCATGGCGTGCTTCGGAACCGACAACAATCCACGAGTAAGGGACAGGTGGTTCACCGAATTTTTCTTCTGCCAATTGCAACAAACGTGTGGCGATTGCATCGGTAACGGTTGAGACCACATGGCCGATATTATGGGCACTCGCCCCAGTATCCACCAAATTCATCACCATTGCCGGGACCTGTTTCACAACCTCGCGCAAGCCGGCGATACTGTTGCGTTTATAAATATCGCCCACCAGATAAACCATCGAGGTCGTTTGTTTTTGAATAATATTTGTCGTGGTGACAACGCCTGCAACCTCGTCATTATCAATAATAGGCAAGTGGCGAATATTACTGCGAGACATCGTCAGCAAGGCATCAAAAAGATAATCATCGGCCTGAATGAAAATCGGATCGGTTGTCATAATTTCAGACAAGGGGTGATCATAGGCAATGCCCTTGGCGACCACCCGGTTGCGTAAATCCTTGTCGGTAACGATCCCGATCAATTTCCCGCCATCCGTGACCAAAAGGCAGGATACCCCTTCTTTGGACATTTGCTGGGCAGCTTGTTGAATGGTAACATCGGCAGATGTCGTCACCGGGGGGCGTTTCAACATGTCGCGCACCTTTGCCGACATTAACCCCATGCCGTTTTCACCGCCTGTTTCCGCCAATTCGCGTGCAGAACGCAAACGATCACCGCCCATCGGGGAGAAAAAGAAGGCAAATTGCGGATAAGCTTCACGCAAACGGTCGAATTCCGTTACCGGCATCAAATACAGCAGGCTGTCCTCAATCGCTTCACAACGGTTTACCGCAATGCCACCACGCAAAATCGCACGTACACCAAAACATTCCCCTTCGGACAAACGCGCAAGCAGGTTACCTTCCGGGTCCAATGTTTCCACAGCGCCTGTGCGTACAACCCACAAGAACTTATTTTCTTCACCCGGTTCAAACAAAACCGTTCCCCGTCGGGCATAACGGACCTCAATGCTTTTCGGCAGTTTTTCCAACGCCTCTTTCGGCAACAGATCAAAAGGATGATGTTGTTTTAAAAAATCCCGGATCTCGATAAGTTCAATGTCCATATAGTGCCCCCCTGCAACATGGAAAGAATACTAAATCTCATACAGCCTAGTATGAATTTGTTGTAGATTGAATTCTTTCCCACCATTCGTCAAGCGATACCCTATCGGATCGGATATGCATTTTCTGAATAGGGAGAATAAAAATAAAAAAACGGGCCCCGCCAGAAGCAGAGCCCGTCTTTATTTGTGGTCTATATCAGACAACTAAAATAAAATCTTAGTGGTCTTGAGCAGCACCCGCACCTTTGGGGATACGAATGTCTTCAACCATATGCTCGATTTCTTCCGGAACCGGCTCAGTCATGTTCATCACGATGAACGCAACCGCAAAGTTCAGGATTGCACCAACTGTACCGAAAGCTTCCGGAGAAATCCCGAACAGGTGGTTTGCAGGCGTGTTCGCCAGCATGTTTGTCCCCGGAATAAAGAACCAGCCTTTGTATGTAAAGATATATACCAAGGTGGAAACAATACCCGTTGTCATACCGGCAATAGCGCCTTTGTTGTTCATCTTCTTGGAGAAGATACCCATCATCAGAACCGGGAAGATGGAAGATGCCGCCAGACCGAAGGCAAGTGCCACGGTTTGTGCCGCAAAGCCCGGAGGATTCATACCCAGATAACCGGCCAGCAAGATCGCAGCAGCCATCGCAATACGCGCAGCCATCAATTCTTGTTTTTCGGAAATTTCAGGCATGAAGGTAGACTTCAACAAGTCATGAGAAACGGCAGAAGAAATCGCCAGCAACAGACCCGCCGCAGTGGACAGGGCCGCAGCCAAACCACCGGCAGCAACAAGAGCGATTACCCAGTTCGGGAGTTGCGCAACTTCCGGGTTCGCCAGAACCATGATGTCGCGGTCAACTTTAACCATTTCGTTGCCTTTCCAGCCCCAAGCTTCGGCTTTAGCAGCGAATTCCTTGTTTTTGTCGTTGTAGTACTGGATTTTGCCATCACCGTTTTTGTCTTCAAACTTCAACAGGCCAGTGGCTTCCCAGTTTTTAAACCAATCCGGACGTTCGGCATAGGCGAGGTTACCGTCAGGTGAACCAACTTCACCAGTTTGAATGGCATTCATCAGGTTCAGGCGAGCCATAGCACCAACAGCCGGAGCCGTTGTATAAAGCAACGCAATGAAGACCAATGCCCAACCGGCAGACGCACGCGCATCACGTACTTTCGGTACTGTGAAGAAACGAATGATAACGTGCGGCAGACCCGCTGTACCGATCATCAGGGAGAACGTATAGAAGATGATATTCATCGTTCCACCCTTTTGTGCGGTATATTCTGCAAAGCCCAAATCAGTGATAACCTGGTTCAGTTTCGCCAACATCGGCGTGCCGTCTTCCGTACCGGAGAACAGACCGACTTGCGGCACAGGAGTACCTGTCAGGTTCAAAGAGATGAACACAGCCGGTACAGTGTAAGCGGAGATCAAAACGCAGTACTGGGCGATCTGAGTGTATGTCACACCCTTCATACCGCCGAGAATAGCGTAAACCGCAACGATTGCCATACCGATCCACAGACCAGTTACGAAATCCACTTCCAGGAAGCGGGAGAACGCAACACCGATCCCTTTAACCTGACCGATAACGTACGTGACAGATGCCACGATCAAGCAGACAACCGCCGTGACACGGGCAGAAGTAGAATAGAAACGGTCACCCACAAATTCCGGCACCGTATATTTGCCGAATTTACGCAGGTACGGTGCCAGTAACAAAGCCAAAAGCACGTAACCGCCTGTCCAACCCATCAGGAAGATGGACGCATCATAACCCATGAACGAGATCAAACCCGCCATGGAAATAAAGGAAGCCGCAGACATCCAGTCTGCCGCCGTGGCCATACCATTGGCGACCGGGTGTACACCGCGACCCGCAGCATAAAATTCACCCGTTGTGCCAGCCTTGGCCCAAATTGCGATACCAAAGTAGAGCGCAAAAGAGCCGCCCACAAAGATATACGTAAGAGTTGTAAGATCCATTTTAAGTCATTCCCCAGACGATTATCAGTCTTCGCGTACGCCGAAATCAGCGTCAATTTGAGCCATTTTCTTGGCGTAGATCGCAATCAAAGCCAAGAAGACGAAAATTGACCCTTGTTGTGCAAACCAGAACCCCAGTCCAACACCACCAAACGGTACCATAGCATCCAGCGCATCACGCAGGAGAATACCAAAGCCATAAGAGCAGATTGCCCAAACAACAAGCAGCCAAGTCACGAGACGAATATTAGCCGCCCAATAACCTTGTCCATCATGTGTACTCATTTAAAAAAAGCCTCCCCTACAGATCGAGAGTGTCCGCCACATGGAAAGCAGCGGTTTATTGTTACAAAAAATTATTTTACGACAACTTTGTTACAAAGTAAGCGCCGTAACCCGCAATTTTGTACCTTAGAAAAACACCTCCGGTCCAGTCATCAATGCAAAAAAAATTGAGAAATCTTAAAATATTGTACGGTAATAAAACAACTTTTTGCACATGCGAAGAAGTATTCTAATTTTAGAAATTTCAACAAACTCTATAGTTTCCGCCGAGATTGATCAAAGTCAATTAAAAAGCAGAGGAACTCTCACGTTTCTGGTATTACCGACTATTTTTTTTGCATTGTGCAGCGCAATATGCGTTTTTTTCATGCCTGATTTCCGAATCTC
This sequence comes from Terasakiella brassicae, assembly GCF_014641495.1. Lineage (GTDB taxonomy): Bacteria > Pseudomonadota > Alphaproteobacteria > Rhodospirillales > Terasakiellaceae > Terasakiella > Terasakiella brassicae. Next base: position 14,435 of record NZ_BMHV01000007.1, on the reverse strand, counting down.
GCATGGCTTTAACGTCAGAATCTTTGCGAAACCACCGAAACCTGCGTTCTCTGGAACAAAAAAACGGTCAAATCTGAACTGGATTTGACCGTTTTTTCAGCAATTTAAAATCGATTGAATGAGAATCACACAATCTAAAGGTATTTTTATTCCTCTATTTTAGCATTGCGGATTGTCTCAAGGAAATTGCGAACCTCTTCATCCAGCCCGACAATGGCAGTGCTCATATCCGAAATAGAGACTTGTAAATCTTTTGCTTGTTCACCTGTTCTCATCGCCCCTTCGCGCACCATCGAAATTGTTTGCGTTACCTCTGCCGCACCTGCTGCTGCTTGCTGTACGTTATGAGAAATTTCCTGCGTGGCAGCCCCTTGTTCTTCAACCGCAGACGCAATCGTTGCCGCAATTTCATTCACATTCAAAACCGTGGAAGATACCGTTTGAATAGCCGCAGCCGTCCCTCGGGTCTCGGTTTGAATAGAGGCAACCTGTTGCGAAATTTCATCCGTTGCAAGGGCTGTTTGGTTTGCAAGATTTTTCACTTCGGTTGCCACAACGGCGAACCCTTTACCGGCTTCTCCGGCCCGCGCCGCTTCAATCGTGGCATTCAGGGCAAGCAGATTGGTCTGGGCCGCAATATCTGTAATCAAATTCACAACTTCGCCAATTTTTTCAGCCGCCGTTGACAAGCGCAACACCATTTCATTGGCACGTTTTGACTCATCCACCGCTTCCTGTGTTGTTGAAGATGACAATTGCACCTGAGAGCTGATTTCATTGATAGAAGCGGAGAGCTCCTCGGCCGCAGAAGCCACGGCATGCGCATTGGAAGAGGACTCTTCCGCACTGGCTGCCACAAGAACGGCCTGCTCCATAGATTGATCAGATGTTGCCGACATTTCTTCTGAATCGTTTTTAATCCGCGTTGCCGCCGCATTGATCAACGCAATGGTCTTGCCTAATGTTTCCTCAAGGTTGGCTGCCATTTTCGCGCGTTCCTCGGCACGTTGCTGACTGGCTTCACGTAAGGCACGTTGCTGCGCGGCCTCCATCTCCTGCATTTTCTTGGCGTCATCGCGGAAAATTTCCAACGCCGTATTGATCTCGCCAATCTCGTCTTTGCGGCGCCGGCCTGTCACAGCAACTTCAAAATTACCGTTCTTCAACTCATTGATAATGCCAACCGAGTTCTGCAAGGGTTTACGAATGATGATCTGCCCCAAAAACAGCAAGGAAACACATAAGACAATCACCAGGACAACAGCAATTATGATCATGTTTAGCGCGATGCGATCGGCGCTCGCGGTCAACGTTTTCGTCGGAATATCCACCTCAACATACCACGGGGTCTTCACATCCATGATCGGAATGGGCAAAAACAAATGGTGGGCCGAACCGATTTCTTCGATCACAACATCTGTACCAGCCATTTTCTTCACAGCCGCAACCTGTTTGGCATCTTTATCATCCAGATCTTTACCCACTTTTTCCTTATCTGGATGCGCAACCCATTTCATCTTGTTTGAAATCACAGAGACACGGCCCGTGCCCATTGGCTGTAGCTTGGCAAACGCAGCGGCCATATCATTAACCGCCATATCCACGCCAACCACACCGATGGGTTTTCCCGCCTCGTCCAAAACCGGATAAACAAAAGACGGAAGAAGAATATCAACACCATCAATATTGTACATGACAGGGTCCACCACAAACGGCTGTCCTGTTTTTAACGGTACATTATAATAATCCCCCGTTGGGTCTGAGGGGTCCACATCCAGACTGGTCAGATAATAAGGCGTTACACCACCACCAAAATTATAAAAATAGGTAACATAGCGACCCGTCTTTACGTTATGCGGTTCTTTACCTTGATAATCCGCATCGCGCCCATCAAACGCATTTGGTTCGAACCCGGCCCAAGCCCCTGCTATTTCTGGATGCGTTTTCATCGTATCCTCTAAAATAGCATCATAGGCGGAACGATCATCAACCCCGGAGCGCCGCATCGCCATAAATGTTTTTTGCAATTCTTTCGCCACCAACATGGCGCTGTCCAATTGCAGTTTTACGTTCGCACTTTGCGTTCGCCCGATATCCGCCGCATCGGCCAAAGCAAGTTCCAATGTTGTTTTTGATGCCTGATTGGTTGCAATTGTAATCCCGACAATCAAACACAAAGACACGATTAAAGAAGAAAGAGCGGCCATTTTCCCGCCCAAGGACAAACGATCCCACATCACACTATATCCCCAGCTTTTAATTTTAATTATAAAATTATTAAATCATCGAAACGATTTAGCCACAAGTATAAAAGATTTAACCTTAAAGCGTTTCATAGTTATGACAGCATTTCCTCTTTTTTCCTTTCTTTCCTCTTTCCAGTCAGACGGCTTCATCGTATAAAAAGAATTCAGGGGTATTCGTCATAAAAATCATTTACGGACCGGAGCGTAAACACAAAGTGGCATCAAACCATATGCAGCACAGAAAGAAGCGTAAAAAAGCGCAGGGTGTACAGAATTCTGCCCTTATGCCTCTTTATGCCGCGTTGGATTTAGGCACCAATAACTGTCGGATGCTGATTGCACGGCGCACCCGCCAAGGATTTCGCGTTGTTGATTCTTTTTCACGTATCACCCGACTGGGTGAAGATGTGGCCCAAAGCGGTCGCCTGTCCGAAGACGCAATGGAACGCACCCTCAAGGCCTTGTTGGTCTGTGCCAAAAAAATTCAAAATCGCAATGTCACTTTTGTACGGTCCGTTGCGACAGAAGCCTGTCGCCGTGCAGAAAACACCCTTGATTTTCTCAATCGCGTTGCAGAAGAAACCGGACTGGATCTGGAAGCCATAAACCCGGAAGAAGAAGCAAACCTCGCCCTTGCCGGATGTGCTTCTCTCCTCAGCCTTGAAAAGCCCAAAGCTCTCGTCTTTGACATTGGCGGTGGCAGTACGGAAATCATGTGGATTGAACTGGACCGTCTGGGGGACCCGCAGGTGGTCGATGTGATCTCTCTGCCCATCGGGGTTGTGACAGTTTCCGAAGAATACGCCCACGCCGAAGAAGTCACACAGGAAAGCTATCAGGCCATTCAGGATCATGTCATAAAGGAACTGCGGGCCTTCAATGAACGCAACACGATCTCACATGATGTGGCAAATGGCATGGTCCAAATGCTGGGAACCTCAGGCACAGTCACCACGCTTGGGGCCATTCATCTGAAACTGCCCCGTTATTTGCGGTCCAAGGTTGATGGTATGAGCCTGCCGTTTGACGAAATCCATCGTGTATCTCAGAAGTTGGCCCTTATGAAATGCGATGAACGCGCGGCACACCCCTGTATTGGGACCAGTCGTGCCGATTTGGTCATTGCCGGGTGCGCCATATTGGAAGCCTTATGCAAACTTTGGCCCGTTGGGGAACTGACGATTGCAGACCGTGGCATTCGCGAAGGGATCTTGCTTAATCTTATGCGCGCACAAGAATAGGCGCAAAACCCCTTTATTTCTGTTATAAAGAAGATTATGTAAGAGACGCGAGCGGGCGATAATGCCCATCGACAACCCCTGACGACGTAAAGTGCCCCCATGTCCCAAAGCAAGAAGTGGAAAACCGTTCAAGCCAAACGCGATAAAACCGTGCGCGTCAAAACTGCACGCGGACGCAAGCTGTCTTCCACACGCTGGCTGCAACGCCAACTCAATGACCCTTACGTTCAAGAAGCCCACCGCAAAGGTTATCGTTCCCGCGCGGCCTTTAAGCTGATTGAGCTGGATGATCGCTTTGAATTTTTAAAACCCGGTCAAAAAGTCGTCGATCTGGGATGCGCGCCGGGTGGTTGGACACAAGTCGCCGCAGAACGTATTGATGCCGAAAAAAATCCGAACGGTCATGTCATCGGCATTGACTTGCAAGAAGTCGAAGAAATTCCCGGTGCAACCCTGCTGGTAGGTGACTTTATGGACAATGACGCCCCTGATCGGCTGAAAGAAGTCATCGGCGGGCCTGTCGATGTGGTCTTGAGCGATATGGCAGCCTCTGCCAGCGGACACCCGCAAACAGACCATATTCGCATCACGGCTCTGGTCGAGGCCGCAGCCTATTTCGCCGAAGAAGTCCTGAAACCGAACGGCTGGTTTGTAGCAAAAGTTTTGGCGGGCGGGGCCGATGCGGATTTGTTGAAACAGCTTAAACTGCAATTTCAAACGGTTCGCCACGCTAAACCGCCGGCAAGCCGCAAGGATTCATCAGAAACCTATTTGGTTGCCAGCGGTTTTCGCGGAAAGAACACCTTCAGCGACGCATCCTGATTATGGCCTAATTCCGGGCGAGATCGTCAACGCCTCGTGTAAAGGCCCCCAACCCCTGACTACGCAACGGAACAAAGGGTTTGGATTGTTGCGCGCAAATTCGTTTAATTTCACGTGTGGCTTCGTGGCTGACGCATGTAACCGGAAACATAACCGCATCGGCCTGTGCGACAATGGATTGCAAACGCGCCTGACCATCATGCAAACCGCCGTCATGGTGCAGGAATTGCCCGTTTTTCTTTTCCACATAGTCACGGAAGAACGCGGCTTGCTTGGTCTGCCCGCCGATATAGGCAATGCATCGACCACAAAGATCTTCCCCACCGGGGCAGCCTTGTTCTTTCATGCAGGCATTCTTTTCCAATGACAACAGTTCCTGTTCCAATTCAAGAATACGGGCATCCTTAAACGAGAGCGCCGCACGGGTTTCCTTATATTTCATTTCCATTTCCAGCATGCGGGCCTGACTTAAATCGGCACGATCCGTTTCCTGAAGGACCCGCGCCGTCAAGCAATCAATTCGTTTTTCAAGACGCGCGACAGAATGCCCTTCCTGTTCCGCCAATAACATCGCTTCAAGCTCGTCACTGCGGCTGGCCTTGGCTTGTGCGTCTGAAAGTTCCCGTTTTAAATTGCCGATAAGATGGTCGCGTTTGTCGATGGCTTTGCGATGGTTTCTGTTGAGATCCTGCATATCATTTTGCATGACCACAATTGTGGATTTTAAGTCTGCGATTTCACGATGATCTGCCCGATTACTGGCCCCTTCCAAATGCGACAACATATGCACTTCACCATAAACTTGCGCCAATAACTCATGGGAACTTGCCTGATGGGTCATCACGGCCCAAAATGGCCCGGGAATATAGCCACGTTCAAACGCATCCAACCAAAGTTCTTCAACCTCGTGTGAGGTTTTTGCTTTGGCAAATGTTTTGATCGTGCGGGCATACTTGCGTTCCAGAAACTTGTGCAAAACACGCCCGACCCCTTGGGAATAACGTGCATTGCCCACCATAAAGCCATGCAGTTTATAATCCGCACTTCGCCCATCGTAAGCCGGTGCCTTACATTTTTGCCCCAACTTGCGCAATTCGTCATGTGAAATACAGGTGCCAATCACCGAACAATGCCAATGAACATCCAATTCCCACAGTTTGCGCCGTTTGGGGATCATCTTTAGTTTGGTTTCGAGCATCAAATCGGGTTTATGCAAATCGCACATCGAAAACTCCATAACATCATCTGGAAATCTTGGCTGTCGAATTGTCCGGGCCTTACATTTTGGGGAGAAGAAGAAACCAAAACACAAGGCCCGGACGATCGTTTCACAGCATCCCGCGCTCGGGACACTTAAAACTTTATTAATAATCATTATCATTTGCAAGAACTATTTTCGATTTATTGAAAAAAAGTTTGCTGCGCTGCATGAATCTTGTGGAATGTTGGTAAGACCTGTGTATATATAACGCGCCAAATCCAGACACCCGATATCCATGGAGATGGCCGTGACTATTAAAGAAGCTTTGACCTTCGACGATGTATTGCTTATTCCCGCAGCATCAGACGTTTTGCCTGCAACAGCAAACACTTCCACATACCTGACAAAAGGCATCAAGCTGAACATTCCGCTTGTCTCTGCTGCAATGGATACGGTCACGGAAAGCAGCATGGCAATTGCGATGGCCCAGTTTGGCGGCATTGGTGTCATTCACAAAAATCTCGAGATTGCCGAGCAGGCTTCCGAAGTTCGCAAAGTTAAAAAATTCGAATCCGGTATGGTCGCCGACCCGCTCACCTTCCCGCCGGATGCAAAACTTGCCGAAGTCATGGCCAAAAAAGAAGAAGTCAAATTTTCAGGTTTCCCGGTTGTGGAACGCGGCACAGGCAAGCTGGTCGGTATTATTACCAACCGCGATATGCGTTTTGCCGAAAATCCAGATCAACCCATTTCAGAATTGATGACCAAGGAAAACCTCGTCACCGTCAAAGAGGGGGTCTCCGGTGAAGAAGCCAAACGCCTGCTCCATCAAAACCGGGTTGAAAAACTGTTGGTCGTTGATGATAAATATCGCTGCATCGGTCTGGTGACCGTACAGGATATTGATAAGGCAGCAACACATCCCCTCGCCTGTAAAGACGAACATGGCCGCCTGCGCGTGGCAGCCGCAACCGGCACAGGCGATAACGGTTGGGAACGTTCCGTTGCCCTGATCGATGCCGGTGTGGATGTTCTGGTTGTCGATACCGCCCACGGTCATTCCAAAGGGGTGATCGAACAGGTTGCCAAAATCAAAAAACATCATTCAAACGTTCAGGTGATCGGCGGCAACATTGCAACCGGTTCAGCGGCACAAGCCCTGATTGATGCGGGTGCAGATGCCGTCAAAGTCGGCATTGGCCCCGGTTCCATTTGTACAACCCGGATTGTTGCCGGTGTTGGTGTGCCACAATTAACCGCGATTATGAATGCGGTTGAAGTGGCTGCAAAACACGGCGTGCCGGTCATTGCAGATGGCGGGGTCAAACATTCCGGCGATATTGCCAAAGCCATTGCCGCCGGGGCAAGTTGCGTTATGGTCGGTTCTATGCTCGCCGGTACCCACGAAGCACCGGGTGAAGTCTTCCTTTATCAAGGGCGTTCATACAAATCCTATCGCGGCATGGGGTCTATGGGTGCAATGGCGCGTGGTTCTGCAGACCGTTATTTCCAGGCCGATGTTAAAGACGATATGAAATTTGTCCCCGAAGGGATCGAAGGCCGCGTCCCTTACAAAGGCGAAGCATCTGCCATTGTTCACCAGATGGTTGGTGGTTTGCGTTCCTCTATGGGTTATACCGGGAATGCAACCATTGACGATATGCGCACCAAATGTGAATTTAACCGCATTACAAACGCGGGTCTGCGCGAAAGCCACGTTCACGATGTCACCATCACACGTGAAGCACCGAACTACAGCGGTACAAAATAAGACTTAAGCGCATTCTAGTTGAAGACAGACTAAAAAGTTTGCGATATTCTGAACCCCTGCATTTGATGCGGGGGTTCTCTTCTTTCAGAACGGATAAGAATAAATGAAACCGGCAGCGCGCATCCAATCGTCCATTGAACTGGTCGATGAAATCCTAAAAGGCATAAAACCTGCCGACACTATCATTACCGATTATTTTAAAATCCGTCGTTATGCCGGTTCTAAAGACCGCCGCGCTGTGAACGATCAAATTTACAATATCCTGCGCAACCGCGCCAAGCTCGGCTGGCTCTCTCAAAAAACAGATTTGGACACAACCGCAGAAAATCTGGTTTTTATGGATTGTGTACTCAACGATATGGATGTGAACGACCTGTTCAACGGGGAACAATATGCCCCGGCCAAACTGACAAAAGAACAAGCCGAGGCCCTTCCTGTTCTCGCCCAACTCGACCTTGCAACAGCACCCGATTCTGTGCGTTTGGAATATCCTGACTGGATGGATGACGATTTACGGATTTCTTTGGGCGATGATTTCGAAAATTGCCTTCAGGCCCTCAATGCAGAAGCGCCGCTTGATCTGCGGATCAACAGCTTACATCCTGATTGTGATAAAGCTCAGGACTTACTGAACAAACAAAATATCGACACAACGACCACAGAATTTTCGCCCTTGTGTCTGCGTTCTGCCAAAAAAGTCAAACTGGGTGGTGTTCAGGCCTACAAGGACGGTATCGTTGATATTCAGGATGAAGGATCCCAACTTATCGCCTTATTGAGCGGGGCCAAAGGGTGTGATCTGGTCATGGATTTTTGTGCCGGCGCAGGGGGCAAGACATTGGCCTTGGGTGCAGAAATGGGCAATAAAGGCCATTTATATGCTTTGGACATCTCGTCTAAACGCCTTTATAAAATGCGTCGTCGGCTGGAACGTGCCGGGGTGACAAATGTCGTCCTGCATCCCATACAAAATGAAACCGACCCGTGGTTAAAACAATTTGAAAATCGTGTGGATCGTCTGCTGATTGACGCCCCTTGTTCCGGGGTTGGTGCATGGCGACGTTCACCGGAAAGCCGCTGGAAGATGACACCGGAATTACTGGACGATCTAGAAGGACGCCAACAGCGCATCTTGCAAAACGCGGCCCATTTGGTCAAACTTGGTGGGCGCATGATTTACGCCACCTGTTCTTTACTCAAACGAGAAAATGAAGATCAGATCGAACGTTTTCTCAATGAAAACAAAAACTTCAAACTCCTGCCCATTTCACAAGTCTGGGCGGAGACATTAACAACGCCCTGCCCGTTTGAGGGTGATTTCATGTCCATGCGCCCCGATCAACATCAAAGTGACGGATTTTTCTGCGCTGTGTTGGAGCGTCTGTAATGGAATTCCTCAGCTATGAAACCCTTGGCCTGCTTTTTTGCGTGGCCTTAATCGCAGGCTGGATTGATTCCATCGCGGGCGGTGGCGGGCTTATTGCCTTGCCGGCCTTGCTTGGGGCGGGCCTTTCCCCGGCGCAAGCCTTGGCCACCAACAAATTGCAAGGCAGCTTCGGCACCTTCGCCGCCACAATGAATTTTTATAAAAAGGGACACCTGAACCTTAAAGAAATCTGGCCGATGATCGTCATGACCTTCATCGGGGCCGCGTTGGGCACATTGGCGGTTCAAGCGATTGATGCGTCCTTGTTGATTGACGTCATTCCCTTTTTGCTTGTTGGAATGGGCTTTTATTTTTTACTTCAGCCACAAATCGGTACACAAGATCGCAAAGCACGGATCGGCGTTTGGGCCTATGGCTTGTTTTTCGGGTTTTCCATTGGCTTTTACGATGGTTTCTTTGGGCCCGGTACCGGGTCTTTCTTTGCCGTGGCTTTTATCACCATGATGGGGTTCAATATTTTAAAAGCCACTGCCCATACTAAGGTTTTAAACTTCACCAGCAATATTGCTTCCCTGCTCTTTTTCATTTTAGGCGGGCAAATGGTTTGGCTGGTCGGTCTGGTCATGGCGATGGGGCAGTTGGTCGGGGGCTACCTTGGGTCGCACATGTCCATGAAACATGGTGGCAAAATTATCCGCCCCTTGTTGGTCGTTATCAGCTTTGCCATGACGATCAAACTGATCTGGTCATCACCTGATCACATAATCCACCAATGGGTTGTGACTTTATTCAATCTGTAAAATCCGCTTCACTTCCTGTTTGGACGCTTCCAGTATCTCGTCACTCAGGCTTTCGTCTTCTATCGCACGCGCCAATGTGACCGCACCAACCATCAGGGACAAAGCCGTCAATCCATTCTGACGTGATGATTGCCCACCGGCCAGCCATCGTGAAAAACGATCCACCAGACAAGCCAAAACCTTGCGCGGTCTTGAACCAAAACGCGCCGCTTCTTGTGTCAGGGCTGTCAGCGGACACCCCTGATCCGGGTGATCCCGATGCGTTTTTGAAATATAAAAATCCACAATCATCTGTCGCATGGCTTTTTCGTCATTGATGCCTTCTTCTTTCAGTCGATTGATCGTTTCAATCGCCAACGTTTCGGACAGGGCTTCGACCAATAAATCGTCTTTCGATTTAAAATGGGCATAAAAACCGCCCCGTGTCAGTCCGGCTTCCGCCATGACATTGTCCACACTGGCCCCATCGTAGCCATCGCGTTTCCAAAGCTTACGTGCTGCCAAGACAATACGCTCGCGTGTTTTTTGCTTATGTCCTTGCGGATAGCCCATAACTCAACCTTTCCCTGCATAATGACTCGACTCTTTCCAAAATATGTTATACATCATATTTAAATATGACGCTTATCATATTTAAATCAACCAAACCGGAGAAAATAAAATGACGTCCCCCCAACTTTTTATAACCCCCGTTTACGCGATCATCCTGACAGTCATGTTGATCCTGTTAAGCGCCCGCGTCATCAAAGCGCGTTGGCGTCATCGTGTATCCTTTCACGATGGCGGGATTGACGAGTTGACCCGCACTATTCGATCACATGGAAACTTTATCGAGTATGTCCCTTTGTGCCTCCTTCTAATGGCATTGAGTGAGCTAAACCATGCGCTCGATTGGACACTCTATGTCGTTGGGACGATTCTGTTACTGGGACGCCTGCTTCATGCCCTTGGTGTGGGTAAAGCGATCTTCAAACTCCGGTTTTACGGTATGGTCCTGACGTTCGCCGCCTTAATCGGTACGATAATTGTGCTGATCACCACATTTTTTACCCTTTAACCTACAGACTGCCTATTGTGAGGTCGGGGCGCATGATGTATGTTGCGCCCTCCTTCAAGACCATAATCTGGTGGCCCCATGACCGATCGCATTCTTATTATCGACTTCGGATCTCAGGTAACACAGCTGATCGCGCGCCGCGTGCGTGAAAGCGGTGTCTATTCTGAAATTCACCCGTTCAATTCCATTACCGACAGCTTTCTGGACGACTATAACCCAAAGGGGATCATCCTCTCTGGTGGTCCGGCGTCCGTAACCTGGGCAGAATCCCCGCGCGCGCCTGAAAAAGTATTTGAAATGGGCATTCCTGTTTTGGGTATCTGTTATGGTCAACAAACCATGATGCAACAACTTGGCGGGTTGGTCGAAACATCCGATCACCACGAATTCGGACGGGCCTTTGTTGATATCAATAAAGACTGTGCCTTGTTTGATGGTGTCTGGTCTGTCGGTGCCAAAGAACAAGTCTGGATGAGCCACGGTGACCGTGTCACCAAACTGGCCCCGGGTTTTGAAGTTGTGGCAACGTCCGAAGGTGCACCTTTTGCCGCCGTTGCCAATGAAGAAAAGAAATTCTACGCCGTTCAATTCCACCCCGAAGTGGTCCACACACCGCACGGCGCGCAACTGATCCAGAACTTCACGCACAATGTTGCGGGATGTTCCGGTGACTGGACAATGGCAGCCTTTAAGGATCAAGCCATTGACGCCGTTCGCAAACAAGTTGGAAATGGCAAAGTCATTTGTGGCCTGTCCGGTGGTGTCGATAGCTCGGTTGTCGCCGTTCTCTTGCATGAAGCCATTGGCGAACAACTGACATGCGTTTTCGTTGACACCGGCTTTATGCGCATGGGCGAAGCCGAAGAAGTCGTGAATTTATTCCGCGATCATTACAACATCAAATTGATCCACAAGGATGCCTCCAAGCTGTTCTTCGATGCCCTTGGCGATGAAATCGATCCAGAGAAAAAACGCAAAACGATCGGTGGCCTGTTCATCGACGTGTTCGAAGAAGAGGCCAAAGCGGCAGGCGGCGCTGACTTCTTGGCCCAAGGGACTCTATATCCCGATGTGATCGAGTCCGTTTCCTTCACAGGCGGGCCGAGTGTCACCATCAAATCCCACCACAATGTCGGTGGTTTGCCGGAACGCATGAACATGGATCTGGTGGAACCATTACGCGAACTGTTCAAAGATGAAGTCCGTGAACTGGGTCGTGAATTGGGTCTGCCGGAAAAATTTGTCGGTCGCCACCCCTTCCCCGGCCCGGGTCTGGCTATCCGTATTCCGGGCCAACCCTTAACACCGGAAAAATGCGATATCCTGCGCAAAGCCGATGCCATCTATCTGGAAGAAATCCGCAATGCTGGCCTCTATGATGCCATCTGGCAGGCATTTGCCGTCTTGCTGCCGGTTCGCACCGTCGGTGTCATGGGCGATGCCCGGACATACGATTACGTCTGTGCGCTCCGCGCCGTAACCTCCACCGATGGCATGACCGCCGATTACTACCACTTTGACCACGAATTCTTGGGCCGTGTCACCAACCGCATTATCAACGAAGTGCGCGGTATTAACCGGGTCGTCTATGATTGCACCAGTAAACCACCGGGAACGATCGAGTGGGAATAATTCCCACCTTGGAAACGTAAGCATTACAAAGGCTTAGATTTTACACAGTCTTTTCATAGTCATTCAGGGTATGTTATTTTTCAATAGGTTAGAAATTTAGCTGACGGAAGAATTACATACTCTGGTGATTATCGCTCAACATAAGTGCTCCGCAACCAAGACGTTTGTCGATCAGCACCCCATTCTCGGCGGGGACGCTATCGTTTATCGCACCCGACAGAACGGTGACATCTACCAATTCCGCACATGGATACCGGCTGAGAAAAAATATTACCGTAAGACGTTAAAGACCCGTGATCTCGATACGGCGTTGGAACGCGGTAAACAGCTATTCTATGACATTCAGTTGCAGCTACGAACCGGACGTAAGCTGTTCGGCCTAAAAGTCGGCGAGCTTGTTGACGAGTTTTTAAAGTATCAGCAACAGCGTGTGACGACGGGTGTAATTACCCAAGGTCGCTATCACACAATCAAAACCCAATTGACCAAGCATCTCTATGAGTTCCTTGGAGATCGTAATCCTAAAATTGGTTCGAACCGGCAGATCAACGAAATTGATAAGTCGAAGTTCTACAATTTTGCACAGCATCGCCGATTAACGTCACCCGGCGTAAAAGACGTTACCATCAGGAATGAACAAACGACCCTGAATGCCCTGTTTAAATGGGGCTACCGTAATGGCTACGTTCATTTTGAGACGGTGGACTTTGAAGAAATACGGGTCCGTAACGCTGATCGACGTGACACGTTTACCTTTGAAGAATGGCGTTTAATTTACGATTATTTGGAAAATGATTGGATTGATCGAAACAACGACAATGATGCCAACATTCTCAAGAAAATCATCAGAGATTTTTGCATTATCAAAGTAAATACCTTCATGCGATTTGGGGAACTGCGGCAACTCAAATGGGAGAATATTCGGACATTCACACAAGATGAATACCCGGATGAAATCTTCGTTGAAATCAACATCCCTAGTGAAATCGCCAAAAATAGAAAATCCAGAACAGTCATGGCACGCGGAGGCCAGCACTTCACAAGATTGAAACAGGCTTCGAATTTCACCGGTAATAAAGACTTCATTTTCACGGATCGTCGCACGGGTAAAATTATTTCGAAGAAACAGTTCTACACGCTTTGGGATGAAATCCTGAACGGTGCAGGAATATCCCGTGAAGGCCGGAAGTTGTCATTTTATTCGCTACGGCACTTCGGCATCACCGCCAGACTATATGCTGGCGTATCCATGGAAGACCTGTCGCGACTGGCGGGGACTTCATATGCATTCATCGAAAACCACTATTCCCATGTGGACGGTAAACGCCTGATGAAGCAGATCATGAAGGACTTTACATTGGACAAAGACGGGTTCGTTCATCGTCCATAAACGTCTTTAAGATGAACCCGGATGATGTATCGGCATTGTCGCAGATCACGCTGGCTGAACTGATTACCCGCCAAGAAACGTCGCGTATGAATTATATCCTGAAACAGCCGATATCACAGTTGACGTTAGATCGTTTGACCTCAGGTGTATTTGCACGGTATCGAGATGATCGCCTAAAAAGGATCGTTAAAGTTTTGATCCGAGAATTCCTTATCATATTTCTTCACCATATCAGCCATAAGAAGGTTCGTCATCTCTCGGACTTTTGCATGAACCCTTGCATCATCATGTTGTTGGGCTTCATTGACGGACTTCATCATGCTTAGGAATACGGTTTCTTTAATACGATCAGAAAGGCGTATTCCTAGCAAGGTCGGAAATACATTTTGATATGACTTCCTCACTTCGGCTGCGGATGGGGCTAAGCTAATAAAGTTTAGGAGGAACTCTGGTCGCATAATGTATTGACACCCTTTTTTTGCAACTAGGTCTTTTGTATATTTCCGAACAGATGCCTCATGTGTTAGCCACCATGTGCGATAGCCATACTGATTTGTTACGCTCCGCTCGCCAAGTTTTTTCCGGCGACCATAAATATAGTGAATAATTAAAGCGTCGTTGTAGGCTAAGACCTCCTTGGATTTTGACTCCATCAATCGTTTCTTGAGAGTCTCGACTTGTTTGTCATCGGTTAATTCAGCGAGGTCTTCAAATTCTTCAAACTCTAAGCCTAGTTTAGTCATCAAATATGATCTGATTTGTTCTTTACCTAAGAAGTGGCCCCCATATGTTGGACAGTTTAGCAGCGAATTTAAGGTGGGATGCCTGAGTTAATATTTATGCTGCGATACCGTTCATCGGGGTTAACCCCGATGAACGGTAGTAAAC
>NZ_BMHV01000006.1 GCF_014641495.1 Terasakiella brassicae | reverse complement strand
TCGATTTTACAATCCCAAACGCCGACATTCATATCTGGGAAACATAAGTCCAATGCAGTTTGAATTGAACGCCGCCTAAATGGAGAAGGTGCTCTCCAGTTTTAGGGGACGGGTCCAGGGAACCGCTATGAGGCGGGTAACACCGACATTACGTATCCTTGGCGTTCATGCAGAAAAAGGCAAGATACAAGGAAACCGACATTGGATCATTAACAAGAATGATACCGAATAAATAAAAGATTGAGGGGCTGTTGCTCCTCTTTTTTTATACATCAATCCCGCCCCCTCTCTGCTCTGAAAGCCGCAATGTGCCTCACATGACCCGCGCGAAACCTGATGCCATGTCACGTTTGGTCTAAAACCGCGACAGTCTATAGCACTTACCCCCCCCTGATACAGGTAACGGGTCCTTCTGGCCAATGAGTTGAGGAGCGGGTAATGCACACCCCGACCTGTGAGAGAATATGTATTATTTTTTTGGTTGTGGTTGTTGTTGTGGTTGTTGTTTTTCTTATTGCTTAACAAGGCCTTAAGCGTATTTTATCCATTTAACACATAATTATATTTCAAGAATTTAGGGGGTTTTTCGGATATCCGGACAGGTGTTGGACAGGTTAAAATCAAAGGTGCCCCTATTTAACTATCTGATTTTGCAGGAATTAGGACACTTGGACACGTTGGACACCTTGTTTTCTATAGAATCTTAGAAAAATAAGAAAAGACGTAATATAATTACCAAGGAAGAAGGTCGTGAAATCGCGCCAACTGCGTCCAAATTGCGTCCAAATGAAAAATGGCCTAGCGTTGGATATACGCTAAACCATTGAAAATACTGGTGCCGAAGAGAGGATTTGAACCTCCGACCTACTGATTACGAATCAGTTGCTCTACCCCTGAGCTACTTCGGCAACCTGCTTTGATTTTAAGCTATGATCACCCTTTGGAAAAGGGGGAAATACGTACAAGGGTCTCATCGCGGTCGATAAAGTGATGTTTCAGAGCTCCCACCACATGCAAACCCAGCAGAACGAATGTTAGCGGTACCATTGCTTTATGGATGCTTTCAAACAGCTCGCCTAGGTCTTTGCTTTTTTCGACCATCGGGGCCAGTTCGAACAGGCCGAAAAAGGCCGCAGGATAGCCTTTAAACCAAGACATGAGCACCCCGGAAATCGGCAAGACAATCATCACGATATACAAGGCAATTTTCACAAGCTTTGCGGCCCAGACTTCCCAGTTCGCATGGCTTTCAAGGGCAACAGGTTGTGCGCTACGCACCCATTCTAAAAGACGGAGGGCAACCAGTCCCAGAACAGCCAATCCAAGGCTTTTGTGAAAAAACATCAGTTGGAATTTTTCCGGCCCCCGTGCCATATCTTCCATGACAATTCCCAAAACAAGAGCCGCAACAAAAACAAGCCCGCCGATTATGTGCAGGTTTCGCAAAATAAAAGAATATTTGGTTTTCTGTTCCATAATATTTAAAGTCCTCTAGAGTTCCACGCAACCTAAAGATACCTCATTTGCTGTAACAGAATGATTGCATATAAGAAGGTTTTTCGTAACAGAATGTAACAGACACAAAAAAGGACCGGCAGACAAGTCCACCGGTCCATTTTTCATTAAATCTGGAAAAGACAGCTTATTGCGGCAATTTACCGACAACGCCTTCGACATACCAGTTGAAGCCCAGCATATCGCCATCACTCATGGTTTGACCGCCAGCCACACGCTCTTTACCTTCGTTATCGTTGATCGGGCCTGCAAACGGATGCAGTTTACCCGCGATAATGTCGGCTTTGGCTTGTTCGACATGATCACGCACTTCTTGGGGAACATCGTTGTGGAACGGCGCAACTTGTACCATGTCTGCGCTCAGACCTTCCCATGTGTCCTGATTGCCTTTCCAGGACCCATCCAGAATTTCGCCCACACGTTTCACATAATAAGGCGCCCAGTTGGTCACAGAGGACGTCAGGTGAGAATTAGGACCGAATTTAGAGAAATCAGAGTTATATCCAATCGCATAGATACCAGCGTCTTCTGCCGCCTGAATGGTCGCCGGGCTATCCGCATGCATGGTCAGAACATCGGCTTTTTGACCGATTAGTGTATCTGCGGCTTCGCGTTCTTTGCCCGGATCAAACCACGAGTTCGTCCAGATCACACGTACCTGCGCCTTGTCATTCACCGCACGAATACCACGGGTAAAGGCGTTAATGCCCCGCACCACTTCCGGGATTGGGAAAGCAGCGACATAACCGATAACATTGGATTTGGTCATAGAACCGGCCACCAGACCTGTCAGGTAACGGCTTTCATAAAAGCGCGCCAGATAGGTATTCACATTTGCCGCCCGTTTGTAGCCCGTTGCATGTTCAAACGCGACTTTCGGAAAACTTTTAGCAACTTTCAATGTTGGGTTCATATAACCGAAGGATGTGGCAAAAACAGCTTTATAATCGCTTTTTGCATAATTCATAATCACACGTTCGGCATCCGGGCCTTCTGCCACACTTTCAACAAAGCTGACTTTGATTTTGTCACCGAATTTTTCTTCAATCGCTTTGCGACCCAGATCATGTTGGTAGGTATAACCCGCATCCCCAATCGGGGACACATAAACAAAACCAATTTTAACCGGCTCAACTTTTTCCGGTGCTTTTTGCTCTACCGCTTCTTTCTTCGCAGGTGCGGCTTCTTTTTTCTGCTCAGTGGTATCATTGTCTCCACAGGCAACCAATGTCAAAGAAATCGCTGCACTTGCCAAAACAGCTTTTAAATTACGCATTCATTTAAACTCCCAACCAGAATTTATTTTCGACAATACAATATTCTATTTATCAATCAGCCCGGAAGGGTTTCCCCAAACAAGCCGGTGCATTCAGTCTGATCTTGGTTTCATCACGTGAAATCAGCACGAGAACCAAAATCGTTGCGATATAAGGCAACATATTCATCAAGTGCGCAGAAACATCCACGCCCAAACTTTGTACGTTAAGCTGCAAGATGGTGACACCCCCAAACAGGTAAGCCCCGATCAAGGCACGTCCCGGCTTCCATGTGGCAAAAACCACCAGTGCCAACGCAATCCAACCACGTCCCGCTGTCATATTTTCCGCCCACATCGGCGTATAAATCAGTGAAATATAAGCCCCGGCCAAACCACACATGGCCCCGCCAAATAAAATCGCAGCAAATCGGATCGCCACAACCGGATAGCCGATGGCATGGGCGGCATGATGGGATTCACCCACCGCCCGCAAAATCATACCCCAGCGCGATTTTCCAAGGAACCAGGCCGTTGCCGCCACCAGAACAAACGCCAGATACACCATGATATCGTGACCAAAAACCAACGGCCCGATGATCGCAATATCACTAAGGCCCGAAATATGAATTGCCTGCAACCCCTTAATCGGCGTGCCGATATATCCTAAACCGAAAAAAGCCGACAAACCGATCCCGAAGATGGTTAAAGACAACCCGCTCGCCACCTGATTGGTATGGAGAAACAAAACCAGCACGGCAAACAAACTGGACAGCAGCGCCCCGGCCAGCATGGCGGCAAAGAAACCAAGGATCGGACTGCCCGTCACAACCACCGTGATAAAACCGGAAACGGCCCCCACCAGCATCATGCCTTCGACACCAAGGTTTAACACACCGGATTTTTCCGTAATCAATTCCCCGATCGCTGCAAAAACAAGCGGTGTCGCCCCGCGTGCAACCCCCAGCAAAATCGCAATCAGCGTTTCAACCTCAAACCCGATCATGGTACGGCCTTTCTTTTGCTGCCCAACACAAAACGGAAATTGATTAAAACATCACAAGCCAACAGGAAGAATAATAACATCCCCTGAAAAACACCCGTGACCGCCAAGGGCAAACTTAATTCCATCTGAACCGTTTCCCCACCCAGATAAGACAAGGCCACCAACAGGGCGGCACATAAAATACCGACCGGATGTAAACGCCCCAAAAATGCAACAATAATAGCCGTGAACCCATAACCGGGTGAAATAACCGGCTGAAGCTGTCCAATGGGGCCGGCAACTTCAAACATGCCCGCCAAACCAGCCAGACCACCGCCAAGCAGAAGGCTCATCCAAATAATTTTTTTCGGGCTGAACCCGGCGTAATGCGCCGCCAGTGGTGTCAGGCCGACCACCTTGATCTGGAAACCGATCAGGGTGCGGCTCATAATCAACCACGCCAGCAACACAATAAACAAGGCAATCAACGCCCCGATGTGCAAACGCGAACCTTCCACCAGCAAAGGCATCAGGCCCGCATCACCAAACATGCGTGATTCAGGGAAGTTAAAACCTTCCGGATTACGCAACGGCCCATTAACCAGATATCCCAGAAAAAGTGAGGCTACATAAGTCAGCATCAAACTGGTTAAAATCTCGTTGGCGTGAAAGCGTGTTTTTAAAAAGGCTGGAATTGCCGCCCATGCCAGACCGCCCAGAACCCCGGCCATCATCATAATTGGTAAAAGCAGGAAACTGGTACTGTCATGCCATGTCACCGCAATTGCCCCAGCAGCGATTGCCCCCATCGTCAATTGCCCTTCGGCCCCGATGTTCCAGACATTGCCCCGAAAGCCAACCGCCAAGCCAACCGCGCATAATGTTAAAGGCGTAGCCTTAAGGAAAAGCTCGGTTAAGCCATAAGAATCACTAATAGGTGCAATGAAAAATAAGTACATAGACCTTGTCGGGCTATAGCCCAACGCGCCAAACAACAACGCCCCGGCGACCAAAGTCAGACCAACCGCCAACAACGGTGCCCCATAGACCATGATTTTGGAGGGACTGAGACGTGGCTCAATTCTAATCATCGCTGCGCATCCTCGTCCCATTCATCCACTTGATCAAACATGCCCCCCATGAGCAAACCAACCTGTTCCACCGACATATCGTGACTGGGTCGTGCCGGTGATAAACGGCCATTGGAAATCACCGCAATCCGGTCACTGATGGCAAACAGTTCGTCCAAATCCTGTGACACAACCAAAATCGCACAGCCCTGATCGCGCAAATCCATCAAGGCCTGATGAATAGCCGCCGCCGCCCCGGCATCTACCCCCCATGTGGGTTGGGCAACGATTAACAGCTTGGGATTTTTTAACAGTTCCCGTCCGATAATAAATTTTTGCAGATTGCCACCGGACAGGGATTTGGCTTCGGATTTTGATCCGCCTGTACGCACATCAAAGGCCTCAATAATCTTTTTGGCCAGCGCATGGGCTTTGGAAAACCGCAACCAGCCCATTTGCACCAGATCAGATACCCCATGCCCGGACAAAACCGTATTATCAGCTAGGGACATTTCCGGCACCGTGCCATGCCCCAAACGTTCTTCCGGGACAAAGGCCAAGCCAAGCTTGCGCCGTTTTTGCGGACCTAAATGGGCAATTGATCGCCCGTTCATCAAGATAGAACGATCATCCGGGCATAATCTTTCCCCGGCGAGAATAGACAGCAAATTGTTTTGCCCATTGCCTGCCACCCCGGCAATTCCAAAAATTTC
The DNA here is from genome assembly GCF_014641495.1 of Terasakiella brassicae. Classification (GTDB taxonomy): domain Bacteria; phylum Pseudomonadota; class Alphaproteobacteria; order Rhodospirillales; family Terasakiellaceae; genus Terasakiella; species Terasakiella brassicae. The sequence continues at coordinate 161,040 of NZ_BMHV01000006.1, read as the reverse complement.
ACCGGATTTAACGCTGAAAGATACACTGTCCAAATCAGCAACAAACACATCACCGGACGACATCGACAGGTTATTGACCACCAGACAGTCATCACCTGCCTGCACCCCTTCTTTCTTCGCCGGAATTTTGATTTCTTCGCCCACCATCATTTGCGCCATAGAACGTGCACTTTCCTGTGACGGATCACAATAACCGACAACTTTGCCCGCCCGCAAAATGGTGGCGCGGTCACATAAGGCTTTAATTTCATCCAGCTTATGAGAGATATAAAGGATGGAGCACCCTTCTTCACGCAAACTGCGCAGGGTCACAAATAATTTATCAACTTCTTGCGGGGTGAGAACCGAGGTCGGTTCATCCATAATAATAAGACGGGGGTCTTGTAAAAGGCAGCGCACAATCTCAACCCGTTGGCGTTCACCAACCGACAAGGTGTGAATGTGGCGCATCGGATCCAAGGGCAGACCGTATTTTTCAGAAACTTCAATGATGCGTTTGGCGAGGTCTTTCAACGGACCCTTTTCATTAATGCCAAGCGCAACATTTTCCAGAACGCTCATGGATTCAAATAAAGAAAAATGCTGAAAGACCATACCGATTCCCAGCTTGCGCGCCATTGCCGGATTATCGATTTGAACGTTCTTGCCTTCCCATCGGATCTGACCGGCATCGGGCTGCATAATGCCGTAAATCATCTTCACCAAGGTGGACTTGCCCGCACCGTTTTCCCCCAAAAGGGCATGAATTTCACCGGGCTTCACCTCAAAATTCACCTGATCGTTGGCAATACAAGCCGGGAATTTCTTGGTAATGCCTTGTAACTCAAGGCGCAAATGTTCAGGCGACATGTTTGACCTCACCCTTTTGTGCGTCAACCAGATTGTAAATCGCCTGCGGGTCTTTCAGGGCTTTCACCTGATCAAACAGAACTTTGGCTTGCGGGTATGTCCGGCCCAACAGTTTAATCCATTGTTTCATACGACCTTCCCCCCATTTGGGTCGTTTGGTATCCATCATCAAAGAACAATAAATTTGCAGCCACGCTAGGACTTCCGGCCATTGGGCAAACTCGCCGCCTTTGATCTCACGCGCCAGCGAAGGACGGGCAATCGCGCCGCGCCCGATCATAATATCTTCACATCCGCTGATTTCGCGACATTTCAGCGCATCTTCGGGCGTCCAAATCTCGCCATTGGCCACCACCGGGATATCAACGACCTCGCGAATACGGGCAATCCATTCCCAATGGGCAGGTGCTTTATAGCCTTCCAGCTTGGTGCGGGCATGAACGGTCAGTTTTTCAGCCCCCGCACTTGCCAAGGCCTGTGCATTTTCAAGGGCCAATGACTTATCTTCAAAACCCAAACGCATTTTTGCGCTCAAAGGCACCGCGCCGTTTAACGCAGATGTGACCGAAGATGTAATTTCATACAGTTTTTCCGGCCATTGCAGCAAAGCCGCCCCCGCCATATGGCGGTTGACCGTTTTCGCCGGACAGCCAAAATTTAAATCAATGCCGATGGCCCCTAAATCATGGGCGGCAAAGGCCGCGTTTTCAGCCATGACATCGGCTTCCCCCCCCATCAATTGCACATGCACGGGGGTGCCGCTGGGGGTATGGCTATTTTGATCCAGTTCCGGGCAATATTTTAAATACCATTCACGCGGGGCAACACTTTGGGAAACGCGCACAAACTCGGTCACACACAGATCAAACCCGGTGATGCGTGTCATCATATCGCGCATATGGACGTCAACAACCCCTTCCATCGGGGCAAGTGTGATCGTCATGGTGCGGTCCAATCCTTGACCAGTTGGTAAAAAAATCGTTTTAGCAAATCACCTTGGCTTTGTCTTTAACTAAACGCAGTAAATTCACATGAAAACGTGGGTAAACCCGCCCTTTACACAATGACGGGTTTGTTCGCCTCTGTTTGATGCTCGATCTGGGCCACACTGGCCTGTGGGGGTGTCTGCCATTTCTGGGTATCAAAGCCCTGACATTTCGGACAAACCGCCGTCCACCGGGCACTCACATCCCCGCAACTGTCACATACCCATGCCGGATTGGACGGGGCTTCAGTTGCTTTGCGCAGCCATTCCCGCGCCCCGCTGAGATCCCCATTTTCAGTTTCAACCAATTCGGCCATCAAGGCATAAACACGCGCACTTGGGGCTTCGATCAACAAGGTTTCCAACTCGTCACGCGCTTCCCCCCAAAGCTGTGCCTCAAGGGCGGCACGTGCGATAATCACACGGCTTTCCACATGCTGACGGTATTTGCCTGCCAATTTTTCCGCCAGACGAACCCGTTTCAAGGCATCCGGTTCCCCCTGTAAATCCTGATAAAGATCATAAAGCGCAGGGTGAGGATTGCGCATCCACATTTCTTCGATCACATTAATCGCCTTGCGGGTCTTATTGGTTTTTGCCAACAAACGGGCCAATTCCTGCGCGGCCGGGATCAAAGTGCTATCCAGTTTCAAGGCCTGACCCAGCAATTTTATGGCGGCTTCCATCTGGTTTTCAGCTTCGGCCTGTTTGGCACGCTCCACCATCAAGACGGCTTTTTGACGAATGCCTTTATCCCCATCAACCTGCTTATTCTTGATTAATCCAGCCAAGGTATTTTCGGCTTCTGCCCATTGTGCTTTTTCCAGTTGCAGTTCAAACAGATTGCGCGACAACCATTCGGTTTTCGGTTTTAAACGATACATCTGTTTGGCCAGTTTCAAGGCTTCTTCGTTATCACCGCGCGAAATGGCCTGATTCAACAAACCGCGCAAACCCAAAAATTCCATCCCCTTGGTTTGCGACATTTCATCAAAGAAACGGGTCGCGGCCTTGTCATCGCCTTCCAACTGGGCGGCTTGCGCCGATAACAACATGGTCAAGGACGGGTCTTCCAAAAGACTGTCTGCTTTACGGGCATGTTTGCGCGCTTCCTGCGTATCACCGGCGGCAACCGCAACCATGCCTTTGGTCAGAGCGTCATATCCTTTATGGGTGCGCTGCTCTTTTCGATAACTGCCAAATGCCTTGGGACTGCGGCGCATAAACAGCCAAGCGCGATAGATCAGGGCACAGACCCCGATGATAATCAAGGTCGCAATCAAGGCCAGAATAATCGGCACATCAACAATCAAACCCTGCCATTCAATGGAAACATGACCGGGATTTTCGGCAAACCAAATCCCGATTGCCACCAGCACCAGCAGCAACACAATATATTTAACAATGCGGCTAAACATTATCCCTGTCCCCCTGCTGTTGCCAGTAAGGACAAGATATGGGCTTGGATCAGCGACAGGGTTTCATCACCCTTTAGGCGGGCATCCACCGCATCAATCCACGGGGTTGCAGCCTCCAACGGCTTACCTTGCAACTGACGCAATTCCCCAATCGCCCCGGTAAAATCGCCAGCGCGCACATTATGTTCAGCACGCGCAACAATCCCCAGCGGGCCTTCGCCGTTCAGATTGCCCGGTGCGTTGCGAATCGTCACCAAAGACGTAATATTTTTCACCGTCTGTTCGACCCATCCGGCACTTTCAGGCACGGCACTGGCGCGCACAATCTCATTGGCGGTTTTTTCAAATGAAGCCTGCAGGGAACTATAAGACGCCAGACCTGTTTCTGCATGATCCTGCAATTTCTGCACAGCTTCTTCCAAAACCACATCACCTTGGGCCAAAACGCTCAAAGCTTGTAATTCTGCACGATAAGGGGTGGAGGTTTGCAAACGTTGGCGCAAGACGCTTAACCCCGCAATCAGGGCTTGGGCATTTTCCCCGCTGCTGCGTGCTTCAATCCGTGCGACTTCCACATCACTTAGGCGAACATTCAATTCCTGCACCAGTTGGTTGAGGCGTTGGGTTTCTTCCTGCAAGGGGGTTAAATCCTGAGGCTCACTGCCTTCTACCGCTTCCAGACGAGCGGCCAACTCTTTAAATTCTGCTAATTTTTCTTCGCTACCATTACCAATTTGAATAGTTGAAACGTTTTCTTTCAAACTGTTAAGGCTGTTTTCAAGTTCCACAATGCGATCCAGCAAAGGTTGAACATCAACTGATTGTACAGAAGGTGCAGGCTTATTTTCCAAAGCCTCTATCCGACCCACAAGGGCTTGTATATCTTCAGCCGACACTTGCGCCTGAGCCGAAGCTGTTTCAATATTCAATGTCTCGGCAATCTGGGCTTTGATTTTCGGTACCCACATGTTTTGCGTGAAATAGGCCCCCGCCCCACCAGCCGCCAAAATCAAAACACCGGCCGCAATCGCTTTGGTCTTGAATGACCCTTTCTTTTTCACTGGCTCATTTTTTTTCGCATTCAGTGCTTTTTCAACCGGGTCTTCTGGTTTAGGCGGTGTTTTGCCATCTTTAGAGGCCGCGCCCGGTTTATTTTTTTCATCCGGCTTTGTTGTGTTTTCTTTTGGTGTCTCTGGTTTTTGAGCCGTTTCTTTAATTTTTACCTCTTCGGCTTTGACATCGATCACCTTCGGATCAGTTGCTTTCTTATCGTCTTTTTTCTCAGTCATCTTCTCATCCTCGGGTTCACGAATGATTTTGAGCAAGGCCTCCTGGTCCGGCGTGGCCGCAATTTTTATATCTTTAAATGCCAGATGTTTGATTTTTGACGCAACCGCCTCGCTAAGTCCATAGGCGAGCATGTTTTTTATGTCATTTTTCAAACCGTCTTGTTCAATCAGCTCGGCAAAAGAGGCGGCTGTACGTGGTGAATACAGCAAAACACCGTCAATCTTTCCGGCTTTGATCTCTGCTTTTAACGGATCGCTAAACCCTGTAACTTTATCGGCGCGATATAAAACGGCCCGATCAAAATCGAATCCATCTTTTTCAAGCAGACCCTTTAAATCCCCGGCAACACTGGAACCCGCGATATGTAACAACTTTCCTTTTTCTGGCTTACATTTTTCACGAACCAACTTTTCCAAGGAAATAACATCGCCTTCGGCACTATCCACATGTTTAAAACCAGCTTCACGTGCCGCTTCGGCTGACGCTGCCCCCACGGCCAAGACATGAAAAGAACGGCGTTTATCAACTTGTGCAAACGCACGCACCCCGTTGGCACTGGTAACCAACAGGGCTTGAATATCAGATACTTTATAATCTTTAAGCTGCTTTTCCCCGTCCGGCTGCGCCACAATTTCCAGCAGAGGAAAAAGGACGGCTTCATGCCCTTTTTCCTTTAAAAGCGTAACGAGGGACGCGGCATCTTCTTTCGGACGCGTGACCAACAAACGCATGCTAAACCCCTTTCAATCCCCATTTGAGTCAAAAACTCGTTATCGGGGAGTGTACTAGGCTTGCGTTGCTTCCGCTAGAAAATCTGCGCCGGCGCGGTCTTTTAACTCTTGTCCCGCTTTTGTACCCAATCCATCCGGGTCACTGATCGGACCGCGCATTTCATTGGTTAAAACTTCTGTGCCGTCCGGCTTTGCAATCAATCCACGCAAGACAATTTCATCCCCATCCAACACCGCAAGGGCAGCAATCGGTGTGCGGCAAGACCCGTCCAGAATACGCAGCAACGCCCGCTCAGCCTCAATGCGAGTTGCAGATTGCGCACAGTGCAACGGTTCGAGATATTTTTTCATGCGTGCGTCATTGCTGCGACAGCTGATCCCGATGGCCCCTTGGGCAACAGCGGGCAAAATCTCGTCTTCTTCAATCACAGAAGTAATGACATCTTCACTTTTCAGACGGCGCAATCCGGCATGGGCCAGCAAAGTCGCATCCACAACGCCTTCGTTCAATTTGCTCAGGCGGCGCTGGACATTCCCACGAAAAGTAATGACTTCCAGATGCGGATAAAGCGCCTTAATCTGGGCCTGACGGCGCAAAGAAGCCGAACCGACAACAGAACCGGCTGGCAAGTCGGCCAGACATTTGGCTTTATTGGAAATAAAAACATCACGCACATCTTCGCGCGGCAAAATACAAGGCAGATCAATACCCTCAGGCAACCATGTCGGGACATCTTTCATGGAATGGACCGCAATATCAATCCGGCCTTCCAGCTGCGCATTGTCGATTTCCTTGGTAAACAGACCCTTCCCGCCAATTTCAGATAGCGGACGATCCAAAATCATGTCGCCTGTGGTTTTAATCACTTCGATCTCAATAATGCCTTCCCCGCGCAGTTCTTCATGTGCGGCCTGCAAACGATCACGTGTTTCGTGCGCTTGTGCCAAGGCAAGGGGGCTACCACGGGTTCCGATAACGATTTTGGGCTGATCCGACATAATGAAGTCTCTATTTCTAAATGTTGAATTAAGTAAACTGTAACGTTGAAGACTGCCTACAAGACAATTACGACATCTTTAAGACAAAAAATCATGTAAAATCCATAATTCTTTTTACATCTAAAAACCCTGTGTTTGGTCAAAAGCCATTTGTCTTTTAAGCGGGCGAGGGCTAAAACGGGCGAACAACAAAACCATAAAGGATTGTTTTTCGATGATAGTGCTGGGCATTGAAACAAGCTGCGATGAAACCGCTGCCTCCGTTGTGACCGATCAGGCCAATGGAGACGCACGCATTCTATCCAACGTGGTTTTATCCCAACTGGATGAACATCGTCCTTATGGCGGGGTTGTCCCGGAAATTGCCGCACGTTCCCACTTGGACCATATCGACCGCATTGTTGATGAAGCCATGCGTGAAGCCGGTGTTTCCTTTGACGATCTCGATTGTGTCGCCGCAACGGGTGGGCCGGGTCTGATCGGCGGGGTCATTGTCGGGGTGATGACCGCCAAAGCCATTGCCCTTACTCATAACAAGCCTTTTGTCGCCGTTAACCATCTCGAAGGTCACGCCCTCACCGTACGGCTCAGCGAACAGGTTGAATTTCCCTATCTTTTATTGCTGGTATCCGGCGGGCATTGTCAGCTTCTGTCCGTGGAAGGCATCGGTAAATATAAACGTCTGGGCACCACCATTGATGACGCATTGGGCGAAGCCTTTGATAAATCCGCCAAACTATTGGGATTGGGTTATCCCGGTGGTCCCCATGTGGAAAAGGCTGCCGCCTTGTCTGAAAATCCTGAACGTTTCAACCTGCCACGCCCCATGAAAGGCAAACCGGGTTGTGATTTTTCCTTTTCCGGCCTGAAAACCGCTGTACGCCAAACCGCAGAAAAACTGCCCCCCGGCCCGTTCAAAGACGAAGATTTAAACGATCTGTGCGCGGCTTTTCAAATGGCAGCCGCTGACACACTGGTTGATCGCTGCACACGTGCCATTAAAATGTTTAAACACGATTATCCAAGCGGAAATACGCTGGTGGTTGCCGGGGGCGTTGCTGCTAACAAGGCCATTCGCGAACGCCTGAGCCAAATGTGTGACAAACATAAAATGGCAATGGTCGCCCCGCCTTTAAAATTATGCACAGACAATGGGGCCATGATCGCCTGGGCTGGACTGGAGGCTTTCAAGGCTGGACAACGCGACACACTGGATTTTGCCCCGCGCCCACGCTGGCCCCTGGACCCGGATGCCCCCAAAGCGGCTTATGCCGGAGGGAAAAAAGCGTAAAACACAAATGAAAAAGGGCCGATGCACAAGACAGCGGCTCCTTTATCATAACGATTACAGAATGAACTTGGAAAGATCGGTATCTTTTGCCAATTCACCCACGCTTTCCTTCACCATGTCACGCGTGATAATAATTGTCTCGCCACTGCGGTCCGTTGCCGTGAAACTGATTTCTTCCAACAGACGTTCCAGAACGGTATGCAGGCGGCGTGCCCCGATATTTTCCACATTCTGGTTAATCTCTGCCGCTTGCGTTGCAATTTCATCAATTGCACCGTCATCAAATTCCAAGGTGACATCTTCGGTCCCGATCAATGCCACATATTGCTTGATCAAGCTGGCTTCCGGTTCCGTCAAAATGCGTTTGAAATCTTCCTGTGTCAAAGCCGACAATTCGACACGGTTGGGCAGACGACCTTGTAATTCCGGTAACAAATCACTCGGTTTGGCCACATGAAACGCACCGGAGGCAATAAACAGGATATGATCGGTTTTGACTGTGCCGTGTTTGGTGGTCACCGTCGTGCCTTCCAACATGGGCAGCAAGTCGCGCTGTACGCCTTCACGAGACACATCCGCACCCGCCTTGTCCGAACGTGTCGTGATCTTATCAATCTCATCAATAAAGACGATCCCGTTATTCTCAACAGAATGCAGGGCTTCACTGACGACTTTATCGTTATCCAGCAATTTATCGGCTTCTTCATCCAGCAACAGGCCGTAACTGTCTTCAACTGTCACTTTGCGTTTTTTACGACGACCGCCAAAAGCATCGCCAAACATATCGCCTAAATTCAACATGCCCATTTGTGCACCGGGCATACCGGGGATATCCATTGTCGGCATGGACAGGGATGAATTATCGGCCAATTCCAACTCGATCTCGCGATCATCCAGCTTGCCTTCGCGCAGCATCACACGGAATTTCTGACGCGTTTCAGCCGAAGCACTATCGCCCACCAATGCATCCAAAACACGTTCTTCTGCGGCGATTTCCGCCTTGGCCCGAACCTCTTTTTTCATCTTTTCGGAAACGATATGAATGGCGCTTTCGACCAGATCGCGGATCATTTGTTCCACATCGCGCCCGACATAACCGACTTCGGTAAATTTGGTGGCTTCCACCTTGATAAACGGGGCTTGTGCCAGCTTGGCAAGGCGGCGGGCTATTTCGGTTTTCCCGACACCGGTCGGGCCGATCATCAAAATATTTTTTGGCAAAACTTCGTCGCGCATGGGGTTTTCCAATTGCTGACGGCGCCAGCGCGAGCGCAAGGCAACAGCAACAGCGCGCTTGGCATTTTTTTGACCAATAATAAAACGATCTAGTTCCGAAACAATTTCACGAGGGCTGAAGTTTGTCATAATTTACAGAGTCTCTACAGTCAGGTTGTTATTGGTATAAACGCAAATGTCTGCCGCAATGCCCATCGCTTTGCGCGCCATTTCTTCTACGCTCAGATCTTCGCGGTCCACCAGCGCACGCGCAGCCGATAAGGCGTAATTTCCGCCAGATCCAATGGCAATCACCCCGTCTTCGGGTTCCAACACATCGCCGGTTCCGGTCAAAACGAGGGAAACATCTTTATCCACCACAATCATCATGGCTTCCAGCTTGCGCAAATAACGGTCCGTGCGCCAGTCTTTGGCCATTTCCACGCAGGCGCGCGTCAACTGGTTGGGATATTGTTCCAGCTTGCCTTCCAATCGTTCAAACAAGGTAAAGGCATCCGCCGTTGCACCGGCAAAACCGACGATGACCTTACCCCCGGCCAAACGGCGAACTTTGCGGGCATTGCCTTTTAAGACCGTCTGGCCCAGACTGACCTGACCGTCACCGGCAATAACGACCTCGTCGCCTTTTCGAATGGAAAGAATAGTCGTTCCGCGCCAACCGGGGAACTTGTGATCTTGTGACATGGAATTATCCCGTTTTTTGATTACATGCTTGCGGATTTGGCCGGATTTGACCGTTTTGTCAAGTCTTGCCTCTTTTTAGACCTTCATATTTTCGTTCGTGTTTTCACAAATAAACTCATTAACCCTTAAGGATTTTGGTGTATAAGCGTTCCATATCCAATTTTTATTAAGTCGTGGAGATCAAAGACCATGCGCACTGCATCCGTCGCGCGAAAGACCGCCGAAACCGATATTGCCGTTGAACTGAACCTGGACGGCAGCGGCGAGTATGATATTCAAACCGGGATCGGATTTTTCGATCATATGCTGGAACAACTGTCCCGTCACGGTCTGATTGATCTGAAAATCCGTTGCACAGGTGATCTGCATATCGATGCCCACCATACGGTCGAAGATGTGGCGCTGGCCCTAGGTGAAGCTTTTTCCCAAGCGTTGGGGGATCGCAAAGGCATCACGCGTTACGGCAGTGAATATATCCCGATGGACGAAACACTGGTGCGTTGCGCGCTGGATCTGTCCAACCGTCCCTATCTGGTCTGGAAAGTTGATTTCACCCAGGACCGCTTGGGCGAACTGGATACGGAAATGTTTCAACATTTCTTCCAGTCCTTTGCTTTCAAGGGTGGGGTCAGCATGAACGTGGCCATGATTGACGGCGATAACAACCACCATATCGCCGAAGCCTGTTTCAAGGCCTTGGCCCGTGCATTACGCAAAGCCGTTGAAATCGACCCGCGTAAATCTGACGCAATCCCCAGCACCAAAGGCGCGCTTTAACATAGAATTGGGAGGTTATCACCCCATGACACTGACCCTTTATTCCGATCAGGGTTCCGGCAATTGCTATAAAGTGCGCTTGCTGATGCATCAACTTGGCTATGATCTTGATATTATCGAGGTCGATGTCGCCGGTGATGGATGCCGCACACCTGAATTCAGAGCCATTAACCCGTTGGGCAAAGTCCCGACAATGATATTGGATGAGGGCATGGTTCTCTCAGAATCCAACGCGATTTTGCTGCATTTCGCCGATGAAACCCAATATATGCCAATGGATCATTTTGATAAATCGCTCATGTTTCAATGGCTGTTCTGGGAACAATACAGCCACGAACCCGCAATCGCGGTGGCCCGTTATGCCATGCATTATCTGGGCAAAACAGAAAAAGAAGATCCACGCCTGCCGCAATTGTGGGAAAAGGGCTACGGTGCACTGGATATGATGGAAAACCATCTTAAAGACAAAACGTTCTTTGTAGCGGAACGTTATTCCATTGCTGATATTGCCTTATTTGCCTACACCCATGTGGCCTATCAAGGTGGGTTTGATCTGAACAATTATCCCCATGTACGAGCCTGGATTGAACGGGTGAAAAGCCAGCCCCGCTGGAAATCTATGGATGAAATTTAAGCCATGAAGCTTTACACCGTCCACATTCAAAAATACGGCATCGATCCGGCCCCTGATATCCGCCTTGTCAAAGAAGGCTTTAACTGGGCCGCTTTTATCTTTTCCGTGCTCTGGTCACTAGTCAAAGGCTATTGGTGGGTCAGTGCCGGAATTTTCGGTGTTTCCATCGTGATTAGTTTGCTTTTGGGCCTGTTTGGGCTTGATCTTTTCGGGCAAGCTGTGGTCAATATCGCTTTCAATCTGTTGGTAGGTGTATATGCTAACGATCTGGCGCGCTGGACATTAAAACGGCGTGGCTTTGTGGAAGAAGATGTGGTCAGCGGCGTTTCGTACGATCATGCATTACGCAGCTATATCGCCACACTTCAAACAGAATAGAAATGGGCTAAAAGACGATCATGTCTGTTGTCATTATTGATTATGGGTCGGGCAATCTGCGCTCGGCTGAAAAATCCTTTGAACGTGCTGCACGCGAGGCTGGCCTTGGCCTTGATGTGTTGGTTTCCAATAACCCCGACGATGTCCGCAACGCAGACCGCGTGGTCCTGCCGGGTGTCGGTGCCTTTGGGGATTGCGCCCAAGGTTTGCGCAAACTTGATGGTATGCTGGACGCATTAAACGAAGCCGTCCACCAACAGGGAAAACCGTTTATGGGGATCTGCGTTGGTATGCAATTGATGGCAACGCGCGGGCTGGAACATGGCACTTATGACGGCCTTGGCTGGATCGACGGCGAAGTCGTCGCCATTGAACCGGACGATCAAAGTTTGAAAATCCCGCACATGGGCTGGAACGAACTCAGCTTTGAAGACAACTGCCACCCGCTGCTGGCCGATTTGCCGCATGCGAATGTCTATTTTGTACACTCTTATCAATTTAAAACGGCAAATCCGGCGCACCAACTGGCAACTGTTGGATATGGCGGTGATGTCACGGCTGTTGTCGGCAAGGACAATATGGTGGGCACCCAGTTCCACCCGGAAAAAAGCCAAGCCATCGGCCTGAAAGTCATTACCAATTTCTTGAAGTGGAAACCCTGAGATGAACCTTTATCCTGCAATCGACCTGAAAGACGGCAATTGCGTCCGCCTTCTGCGTGGCGAAATGGATGCGGCAACCGTTTTTAACGACGACCCCGGCGCACAAGCCGCCCAGTTTGTCAAAGACGGATGTGAATGGGTTCATATTGTTGATCTCAACGGCGCGTTTGAAGGCAAACCAGTTAACGAAGACGCCGTCATCCAGATCGTCACCGCCGTTGACGGCAAAGCCCAAACTCAGTTGGGTGGCGGCATTCGTACATTTGAGACGATAAAACGCTGGCTCGATCTGGGGATCAGCCGGGTGATTTTAGGCACCATTGCCCTGCGTGATCCCGATTTTGTTATTGAAGCCTGCAAACGTTTCCCCGGTCAGGTTGCCGTCGGTATTGATGCACGCGATGGCTATGTTGCCGTTGAAGGCTGGGCAGAAGTTTCCGAAGTCAAAACATTGGACCTTGCCCTGAAATTTGAAGATGCCGGGGTTGCAGCCATCATCTTCACCGATATCAGCCGGGACGGGGCCATGCAGGGGCCAAACCTTGAAGCCACAAACGAACTGGCCGCTGCTATTTCCACACCGGTTATTCTGTCCGGCGGGGTCTCTTCGATGGATGATATTAACACCATCAAGGAAAAAGGTGTTGCCAATCTGGACGGGGCCATTTCCGGTCGGGCCATTTACGATGGGAAAATTAATGTGGCAGAAGCCATGAAAGTATTGAAAGGCTAGGGGAAAACCATGCTGAAAGTAAGAATTATCCCCTGTCTGGATGTGGCAAACGGACGTGTGGTCAAGGGCGTTAATTTCGTTGATTTAATCGATGCCGGTGATCCGGTGGAACAAGCCAAGGTCTATGACGCTGCCGGGGCGGATGAACTGACTTTTCTGGATATCACCGCCACACATGAAAATCGCGACACCATTTATGATGTGGTTCGTCGTACCGCTGAACAATGTTTTATGCCTTTGACCGTTGGCGGCGGGGTGCGCACTGTGGATGATATCCGCAAACTGTTGTTGGCAGGCGCCGATAAAGTCTCAATTAACTCCGCAGCTGTCACGCGACCTGAATTTGTGAAAGAAGCCTCGGAAAAGTTTGGTGCACAATGTATCGTCGTTGCCATTGATGCCAAATCTGTCGGGCCGAATAAATTTGAAATTTTCACCCACGGTGGACGCAAGGAAACCGGTATCGATGCGGTGGAATGGGCCAAAAAGATGGAAGCCTATGGGGCAGGGGAAATCCTGCTGACCTCAATGGATCGTGATGGCACGAAAATCGGTTTCAATCTGGAACTGACACGCGCCATTGCGGATGCGGTACGCATTCCAGTCATTGCTTCTGGCGGTGTTGGTAATCTGGATCACTTGGTCGAAGGGGTGACAGAAGGCCATGCTTCAGCCGTTCTTGCCGCTTCCATCTTCCATTTTGGGACCTATACAATCCGTGAAGCCAAGGAACATATGGCAAAAGCCGGTATTGCGGTGAGGTTGGACCAATGACAAACGCAACCGTACTTGACCAGCTTTATCAAACCATTGCCGCACGCAAAGGGGCGGACCCCAGCCAATCTTATACCGCCAAACTCTTTGCCAAAGGGCGCAATAAAATCGCCCAAAAAGTCGGGGAAGAAGGCGTGGAATGTGTGATCGCCGCCCTGAGCGAAGGCAATGATAAACTTGTTTCAGAAAGTGCCGATCTGTTTTACCATCTTCTGGTTCTTTGGGCGGAAACGGGTGTGAAACCTGAAGAAATTTGGGCCGAACTTGCCAAACGTGAAGGTATTTCCGGTCTGGACGAAAAAGCCGCACGAACCGAAACATAAAATAAGGAAGTCCCCCATGCCGCATTTGGTCGTTTCATACGCAAAACTATTGGAAAAGAAAATCGATATCCAGAATTTAGTACAAGAAGTCTGGAATGGTGCTGATGAGTCAGGTCTTTTTACGCCTGCTGCCATTAAGGCCCGCGCCTTGCCGGTGGAACATTTTATCACAGGCGGCGGTGATACCTTATTTGTCCATGTGGATTTTAAACTGTTTGTCGGGCGCACCGACGACCAAAAACAACATATGACAAAATGCGTTTTTGACCGTATCGCCAATCTGGTCGATGACGATGTCGCCATCAGCATCCTACCCATTGATATGGATACGCCAAACTATCTAAAACGCGGGTAAGTCACGACAAAAAGCGCTGGAATATATTATTTCCAGCGCGCACACCAGCTTTGTAACATCAAAATATCCCACAGGTGATATTGCCAATTCTGCTGACCACTTTGATGTTCCTGCCATTTTTGCAAGATAAGCTCGTTATCCAGTAAATCATTATCCATATGTAACAAATCGCCCGCCCAGTCCTTGAGGGGACCGCGCAGCCATTGATCAATGGGAACGCCGAAGCCCATTTTCGGGCGTTCGATCAATTCTTTCGGGACATATTTATAAAGAACCTGACGCAAAATCCATTTACCCTGTCCATCATGGATTTTAAAATCTTTTGGCAAACGCCAGGCAAATTCCACAAGACGATGGTCCAGCAATGGAACGCGCGCTTCCAATGAAACCGCCATACTCGCCCGATCCACTTTGGTCAAAATATCATCGGGTAAGTAAGTCAGAACATCCAGATATTGCATCCGTTCAATCAGGTCAGGCACAAGGCTTTTACTACACTCAGACCAGATCGGGCCGTCACGGCGTTCTGTTGCGCCCCTGACCAGCCTGTCCGGTTCCCCCCAATGGCTGACCAAATGGGGGTAAAGGTCGTCCAGATCACCATCTAACAATCCGGCTAGTTTCTGGACCTTATTGCTCGGCTGCGCTGGTCGTTTTGATTTGGGAACAAAATTAAACATCCCGTCCCAAAAGGCTGGCGGCAGCGCGTTTAACGTCCCGGCCGCGATTTTGCGCACCATTGCAGGCAGGGCAAAAATCGTCTTGGCATATTTTTGTGCCAGAAAATAGCGGTTATAGCCGCCAAACAATTCATCCCCGCCATCCCCGGATAAGGCCACCGTGACATGATCACGCGTCATTTTTGACACCAGATATGTCGGAATTTGCGAAGAATCAGCAAAGGGTTCATCATAATAATCGGGCAGGGATGGGATAACATCACGTGCCTCTGTCGGTGTCACGTACAATTCGGTATGATCCGTGCCCAAATGTCTGGCAACTTCGCCGGCATGGACAGCTTCGTTATAACCTTGGTCTTCAAACCCAATAGAAAACGTTTTGACCGGATTTTTGGATTGCGCCTGCATCAAGGCCGCCACCAAAGAAGAATCAATCCCGCCGGATAAAAATGCCCCCAACGGTACATCGGAAACCATGCGCCGTTTGACCGCATCACGGGCCAGTTTTTCCAATTCTTCAACCGCTTCAGCACGGCTCATATCCGTTTGACCTTGGCTCACCACATCATCCATAGACCAGAAAGCCCGGATTGAAGGATTGAAATCACGATCAAGGCGCAGAATATGCCCGGCCCTTAATTTCTGCGTCTTTTCATAGATGCTGTAAGGTGCGGGAATGCAGTTATGGCGCAAATAGGAACTCACCGATTGGCGATCTATCTTTTTTTCAAACGCCGGATGCTGATGAAAGGCCTTAAGTTCGGACGCAAACAACAGGGTTTTATCGTTTAAATACCAATAAAGCGGCTTAATCCCCAAACGATCCCGGATCAGATACAGACCCTGTTCGCGCTTATCCCACAAGGCAATGGCAAACATACCGATCAAGCGCTTTACCGTAGTCTCAATTCCCCATTGGGCAAAACCATTCAAGATCACTTCGCTATCGGAATGACCATTAAATTGATGGCCTTGGGCTTCCAGTTCGGGACGCAAATCATCGGCGTTATAGACTTCACCATTATAAACCATGACAAAGCGCCCATCATGGGATGTCATGGGCTGGTGCCCGGCTTCGCTTAAATCAATAATGGCAAGACGACGATGGGCCAACCCCAAACCACAGGAGGCATCTATCCAACTGTCCCCGCCATCAGGGCCGCGATGATAAAGCGACTGCCCCATTTTTTGCGCCAAGGCAAAGGTTTCTTCTGGTGTAACAACCGCATCAGGGGTGAAAAATCCGGCAATGCCGCACATTATCCGGCCTCACGCTCTTGCATGATCTGCGGTAATTCCCCGACCAAACCCATGGCAGAACGGGTAAAGAATTTTTTGGCAAAGGGCATTTGCTCCACCAAGGCCAGCCCAATATCGCGCACAAAACGCACCGGACCGATATTGTTTGAAAATAACTTCACAAGCGCATCTGTTGAGGCCAGCATCAGGTGATTATCAAAATGGCGCCAGCGATCATAATCATCCAACACACGACCCGCGCCAATATCCAGACCCAGTTTTTTTGTTTCAATAATCAATTCAGCCAACGCGCAAGCATCACGCGCGCCCATATTGAATCCTTGTCCCGCTACCGGATGCATACCATGAGAGGCATCACCCACCAAAACAAGACGTTGATCAATGGATCGTTTGGCAAATTGCAGGGTTAATGGATAAGACCAGCGCGGCCCCACCACTTTGACCTCGCCCAGATAATCACTGAAACGTTCTGCCAGTTCTGCCTGAAAATCTTCTTCGCTCAAGCCCATCATCACCGGGGCATTGCGGCTGGTTTCCGTCCAGACGATTGAGCTACGATGGCCCGGCATCGGCAAAATGGCAAACGGGCCGGAAGGCAGAAAATGTTCCTGTGCCACATTCAAATGCGGTTTTTCCGTCTCCACCGTTGTCACAATCGCGGTTTGATCATAGGACCATTTCGTCAGATCAATATTGGCACTGCGCCGTACCCACGACCCGCGCCCATCGGCACCGACAACCAATTTTGCCTCAAGCGTTGTGCCATCACTTAAAACCGCATCAACCTTGGCCGCACTGCGTTCCAGCTTTTCCACACGCATCGGGGCCAGATAGGTCGCATGATCCATTTTTGGTACGACTTTTAACAGGGCGTTGCGTACCGTGCGGTTTTCCAGCATATAACCGAACGGCACCCCAACCAGATCAAGGGAGTCAAAATGCAAAAATAGCGGGGATTGACCATCGGTCACACGGATATCTTCAATAACACCGGCTTCGGCTTCCATATGTTCCCATAAACCAAGGGCGACAAAGGCGTTGTGAACGGAGCGGGCAATCGCTGAACATCGACCATCATATTGGGCATTCAGCAGGGTTTTCGGGTCATCGGCATCGACAACCACCACATCGACCCCGCCGCGCGCCAACGCACAAGCCGCCAGAGCGCCAACCAATCCGCCGCCGACAATCAGAACGTCCGTTTTCAGATGTTGTGACATGGGAATCCTTTTTTTGTCGCTCAAACCGTTCCAAACTTATGGGATTTTTTTCCATCAATGTCTAGTTTGGAATGGTTCATCTTATAGCTGAAAATCAAAATATCCATTGTAACTGGTTTTGATATCCAGCGTTGTCCCCATCTGAAGCTGCGGACGTTTTAATAAAATTTGCGCAGCTTCGCGCCAATGGCTATCCGGCGCCGGATCTTTGGTTGATAAAACATGTTCCGCATTCAATTGTAGTTCAAACCACAATAAGATGGCATCGGCTTGGCCTTCTTTAACAACCGAAACCGTGGCCAGAGTATTGAAACGGGTTGAGAGCGGTTGTTCGAAATCAAACGCCTTGACCAAAAAAGGCGTACTTAAAACCTGATGATAAGGGCTGTCCTGCGGCCCCAACAACGCCTCTTTATATAGAAGGGGATGGGATAAGACATTCATGGCGCTGAGATCAAAGCCATTCACCGTTTCGATATGATGAAAACGTTGCAAATGATCACATTCGATTAACGCCCCATATAAACGCGCCCCTTGGGGAACCACACGGGCCATCGGTTTTAATAATTCCGCCTGTGCATGCGCAATACTGGGTAAGGCCCCTTCGCCAACAAGGGCACGATCAAAAATTTCAGTCACCAGCACATCGCATTTTTGCGGGAGGTCTTGGCCCAGCACTGCCTGAGTTGAATGTTTGGCAATAACCGTGATTTTATCTGCCAATCCGTTTTGTGCAATCACATCACGCGCCAACTGGGCAATCATGGGTTGGGCCTCAAACGCATACACATGGGCCGCGCCTGCACGCGCCGCCATCATGGCCAATAAACCGGACCCCGTACCGATATCTAAAACAACATCACCGGGACGAACTTGCGCATTGATCGCTGCCTCATAAAGATCATTGCGGCGTTGGTCCGCCAACATGGGCAGATGCCAACCGGGAAACAGCTGACTGGCGACCTGCCCGCGCATATAGGTCAGATCGTGACTGTTTTCAAAGCGTTCTTCGGCCGCACGCAAAACCACCAGCGCCTTTTCTTTTTTACCCAAAAAGAATAGAACATGCGCCAATTGCACATAGGCCTGTCGCATGGTTGGATCACACGCGAGAACTTTTTCGTAATAGGTTTCAGCCTGATCAAAATCTTTTTCTTCTTCGGCAACCGTCCCAAGATAATAGTTCAGCGGTGCATGAGAGGGATTAAGGGCCAAGGCTTCCAATAAAAAACGCTTTGCCTCCTCATATCGGCCTTGCGCGAAATAATTCGTACCTTGCTTGAAAAGCTCTTTAAATGCATCGGACATATTGGGTTCGCGCTCTTAACGTTCAGATTGAAACCACAGGATATTCAATTGAGAATGGCTTGTCATATTTAATTGAAACAAACGCTTCAAAAAATTTGCCTAAATTTTATACATACAAGCCATAATGATCAAATTATAGGCAATTAGATTGTGCAATATTTCATCATTTTTCTAGACTTATATTCTAAGTCATTGTTTTTATGTATTTTTAAAAGTTGGCACGGTCCTTGTAATAGAAGAGGCAAGAGCATGTAAGCTTTTGTTTTGAATCAAGTTATTCAGTTACTCGTTATTAGGAGAGTGCAAAATGAAAATGGTAATGGCCGTCATCAAGCCCTTCAAGCTTGACGATGTTCGCGAAGCCCTCACGCAATTGGGCGTGCACGGCTTAACCGTTTCCGAAGTTAAAGGCTTTGGTCGACAAAAAGGGCAAACAGAAATTTATCGCGGCGCAGAATATGTCGTGAATTTCCTGCCGAAAGTCAAAATTGAAATCGTTACCTCCGACGACATGGTTGAAAGCGTTGTGGAAACCATCCGCACCTCTGCCGAAACCGGTCGCATCGGTGACGGTAAAATCTTTGTTTATGACGTTTCCAAAGCCGTGCGCATCCGCACAGGTGAATCAGACGACGAAGCACTTTAAGGAGTTTTGATAATGACTGTGTGGAAAAAATTCTCCAAAATCTCATGGATCGCCCTGCTGGGGCTGATCGTCGCCATCGAACCAGCCTTGGCTGAAGATGCACCGACAACCGAAGTCCAATATATCCTCAATACCTTCCTCTTTCTTGTTTGCGGCTTCCTCGTCATGTTTATGGCAGCAGGCTTCGCCATGCTGGAATCCGGCCTTGTGCGTTCTAAAAACACCGCAACCATCTGCCTGAAAAACATCGTTCTTTACGCGGTTTCCGGCTTTATGTTCTATCTGGTTGGCTACAACCTGCTGTACGCTGGTGTTGATGGCGGCTTTATCGGGTCTTTCTCTATCTGGGGACCGGATGACGCAACTGCACTTGGCGGGGATTTCTCCGGTGGGTATGCCTCTTCTTCCGATTGGTTCTTCCAAATGGTTTTCGTTGCAACTGCGGCTTCCGTTGTTTCCGGTACTGTAGCTGAACGTATCAAATTCTGGCCGTTCCTTGGTTTCGTTGTCGTCTTGTCCGGTTTCATTTATCCGGTCATCGCTGCATGGCAGTGGGGCGGCGGCTGGTTGTCTGAAATGGGCTTTGCCGATTTCGCAGGTTCCACGCTGGTTCACTCAACCGGTGGCTGGTGTGCACTGACTGGTGCGATCATCCTGGGTGCCCGTAAAGGCAAGTATGACGCTGAAGGTCGCGTTGCTCCGATCCCGGGCTCCAACCTGCCGTTGGCAACATTGGGTACATTCATCCTGTGGCTCGGCTGGTTCGGTTTCAACGGTGGCTCACAACTCGCCCTTGGGACTGCAGCGGATGCCATTGCGATTTCCAACATCTTTATCAACACCAATATGTCAGCCGTAGGCGGGACAATCGCCGCAGCCATTCTGACACAAGTTATTTACAAAAAAGTCGATCTGTCCATGACACTCAACGGTGCCATCGGTGGTCTGGTTTCCATCACGGCTGGCCCGGATACACCAACGCTGGCTTCGGCCTTCCTGATCGGTGCTGTCGGTGGTGTCATTGTGGTCTTTGTTGTACCGCTGCTGGATAAACTGAAAATCGACGATGTTGTCGGTGCAATCTCCGCTCACCTGGCATGCGGTATCTGGGGCACAATGATCGTCCCGGCCACCAATGCCGATACCTCATTTGTCACTCAAGCGATCGGCGTTCTGTCTATCGGTGCATTCGTAATCGTTGCGTCTGCTATCGTCTGGACTGTGTTGAAAGCAACAGTTGGCATCCGTTGCTCCGCTGAAGATGAGGAGCTTGGTTTGGATCGTGCCGAATTGGGTATGGAAGCATATCCGGAATTCGGTCGCGGCTCCCAAACTATGTAATCGGCCCTCGATTACAATCATCTCTACCTTCCCAAAGGTCGTCCCGTTACTCTTCATTGAGTAACGGGACTTTCTTTTATCCATATACTCCCCTCAGATTAAAAAATGTGCACGCTGCATAATGATTAAAAAATAGACAGGTAATTGCCCATATGATTAGCAATTGTGCAAATTTTCCCCTGCATATTTTTTAGACAAATACCCATAAGAATCGGCAGAAAATATGGCGCGCACACGAAAAACACCTCGTCTGGCACAATTCTTGATTAAAAGGGCGCAATCTTCATTTTCAGAAGATCCCTTGCGATTTGGGACGACAGGGATCATTGGGCAAAACTAAGGTAGAGAAATTATGGAAACCGTAAAAATTGGTGCAGATGTTTTCTTCGTGCTTATGGGGGCGATTATGGTCCTTGCCATGCACGCGGGCTTTGCATTTTTAGAAGTTGGTACAGTTCGTCGTAAAAATCAGGTCAATGCGCTGGTCAAAATTATCGTTGATTTTGCCGTCTCAACCGTTGCTTATTTTTTCGTCGGTTATATGGTCGCTTACGGCGTCAGCTTTTTGGCGCCTGCCAGCGTTATTTCAGGGGCAACGGGCGATTTATTCGCCAAAAGCGGCTTTGATCTGGTTAAATTTTTCTTCCTTTTGACATTTGCCGCCGCCATTCCTGCCATTATTTCCGGTGGCATTGCCGAACGTGCCAAATTTTTCCCGCAATTAATGGCCACAGCCATTTTAACCGGCCTTGTTTATCCCTTTTTCGAAGGGATTGTCTGGAATGGTAATTTCGGCCTGCAAGGCTGGATTGAAAATTCCTTCGGTGCGGCTTTCCATGATTTCGCCGGTTCCATCGTCGTGCATGCCGTTGGTGGCTGGATTGCGCTTGGCGCCGTTGTCATGCTGGGTGCACGCATGGGCCGTTATAAAAAAGATGGTTCCGTCATCGGTATTCCACCCAGCAACATTCCCTTTCTTGCGCTCGGTTCATGGATTTTATGTGTCGGTTGGTTTGGCTTTAACGTTATGTCGGCGCAAAGCCTTGATGGTGTAACTGGTCTGGTGGCCGTTAATTCGCTGATGGCAATGATCGGCGGCATTCTCACGGCCTTGATCGTTGGTCGTAATGACCCCGGCTTCATTCACAACGGGGCGTTGGCTGGTCTGGTTGCGGTTTGCGCAGGGTCTGACGTCATGCACCCTGTCGGAGCCTTGGCAACAGGGGGCATTGCAGGGGCTTTGTTTGTTTGGGGGTTTGAGCAATGCCAAAACAAATGGAAAATTGATGACGTTCTCGGTGTCTGGCCCTTACACGGTATGTGCGGCCTGATGGGCGGTATTGCCTGTGGCATTTTCGGTCTGGAAGCCTTGGGCGGCATGGGCGGCGTTACCTTTATGGCGCAATTGGTTGGCTCCCTCATCGGGGTTGCCTTTGCTGCAATTGCCGGATTTGTCGTTTATGGTGTGCTGGCAAAAACCGTTGGTATTCGCCTGGAACAGGAAGAAGAGTTTCGCGGTGCAGACCTTTCCATCCACCAAATCGGTGCCTACCCGGAAGAAGACCTGACCCAATCCGGACGATAAAAGCTACCTAAAATTCAAAGAAACCGCTATAACTGAAAAGGTTTAGCGGTTTCTTATATGTCTTATTAAACATTTTATTTGTGTATATATAATTTATTTTACACAAATTATGTATTTTATCTTTGACTCTGATCCCTGAACACACTAGGTTGCTGTCAAATGACATGTGTCCAAAGATAGGATATAAGATGGATACCACAGACTTAACCCACCTCAAGCAGCTTGAAGCCGAAAGCATTCACATCATCCGTGAAGTCGCCGCTGAATTTGAAAACCCGGTGATGCTTTATTCCATCGGCAAAGATTCAGCCGTTATGCTGCATCTGGCACGCAAAGCCTTTTACCCGTCCAAACCGCCCTTTCCCCTGATGCATGTGGATACCACATGGAAATTCAAGGAAATGATGGAGTTCCGCGACCGCATTGCACAAGAATACGGCTTTGATCTGTTGATCCATATTAACGAAGACGGTGTCAAGCAAGGCATTGGTCCGTTCAGCCACGGTTCAGCCATGCATACTGACGTGATGAAAACAGATGCGCTGAAACAGGCCTTGAATAAGTATAAATTCGATGCGGCCTTCGGTGGGGCGCGCCGGGATGAAGAAAAATCCCGCGCAAAAGAACGTGTTTTTTCCTTCCGTTCAGAAAATCATCGCTGGGATCCCAAAAACCAGCGTCCCGAACTGTGGAATGTTTACAACGCCCGCGTTAAACCGGGCGAAAGCATTCGTGCTTTTCCGCTGTCCAACTGGACGGAACTGGATATCTGGCAATATATCTACAAAGAAAATATCCCCATCGTGCCACTTTATTACGCAAAAGAACGCCCGGTTGTCGAACGTGACGGTATGTTGATTATGGTCGATGATGATCGTCTGCCTTTAAAAGACGGCGAAACACCGATGATGAAATCCGTGCGTTTCCGCACATTGGGATGCTATCCCTTAACCGGTGCGGTGGAATCCGAAGCCGCAACTTTGCCGGAAATCATTCAGGAAATGTTGCTGACCCGCACATCTGAACGTCAGGGCCGTTTGATCGACCATGATCAAGCCGGTTCAATGGAAAAGAAAAAACAAGAGGGCTACTTCTAATGGCTCACCAATCCGACCTTATCGCCGACGACATTCTGGCTTATCTGAACGCACAGGAAAATAAAAGCCTGTTGCGCTTCATCACTTGCGGTTCTGTTGATGACGGCAAAAGCACCTTGATCGGACGTTTGCTTTGGGATTCCAAACTGATTTTTGAAGACCAGCTTGCTGCCCTTGAAGCCGATTCCAAAAAAGTCGGCACCCAAGGCGGAGAAATTGATTATGCCTTGTTACTGGACGGTCTACAGGCCGAACGCGAACAGGGCATCACCATTGATGTGGCTTATCGCTTTTTCTCGACCGACAAACGCAAATTCATCGTTGCCGACACGCCGGGCCATGAACAATATACCCGTAATATGGCAACAGGCGCGTCTAACGCCGATGTGGCTGTTATCCTTGTCGATGGTCGCAAAGGGATTTTGACGCAAACCAAACGTCACAGCTATATTGTCTCCCTCGTCGGTATTCGTAAAATCGTCGTGGCTGTCAACAAGATGGACCTTGTGGATTATGCCGAAGATACATTCCGCAATATCGAAGAAGCTTATCGTGAATTTGCCAAGGATTTAGGCTTTGAAGACATTGCCTGCATTCCCATTTCCGCATTAAACGGCGATAACATCATTGATCGAAGCCCGCAAACCGACTGGTATGACGGCCCGACCCTGATGCATTATCTGGAAACCGTTCAGGTGGCGTCCGACCTGAAAGAAAAACCGTTTCGCCTGCCGGTTCAATGGGTCAACCGTCCCAACCTCGATTTCCGTGGGTTTAGCGGAACGATTGAAGCCGGCAGCGTCAAGCCGGGTGATGAAATTGCCATCCCGGCGTCTGGTCAAACCTCCATCGTTGATCGTATCGTCACACTGGATGGGGATTTGGAAGAAGCCATTGCCGGACAAGCCGTCACCATCACCTTGAAAGACGAGATTGATATTTCGCGTGGTGACATGCTGGTCGATGTCAAATCCCGTCCCGATTATGCCGATCAATTCGAAGCCAAGATCATCTGGATGCATGACGATGCCCTTTTGCCCGGTCGATCTTATCTGATTAAATTCGGTACTCAAACGGCAGGTGCGCAAATCAGCGAGCTGAAACACAAGGTCAACGTCAATACCTTGGAAGAAGCCGCCGCCAAAACATTGGAGCTTAACGAAGTCGGTATTTGTAATGTTGCCCTTGACCGTAACGTAGCCTTTGACAGCTATGTGGATAGCCGGGGAACAGGTCGTTTCATCTTGATTGATCGTTATACCAACGCCACTGTCGGTGTCGGCATGATCGACCATGCCCTGCGCCGGGCCAGCAATGTGCATTGGCAAGCCCTTGATATCAGCAAAAAAGAACGTGCTGAACGTAAAGGTCAACGTTCCTGTGTCTTGTGGTTTACAGGTCTGTCCGGTTCGGGCAAATCCACCATTGCCAACCTTGTGGAAAAGAAACTGCATTCCCTGCATAAACATACCTATGCACTGGATGGCGACAACATCCGCCACGGTTTGAACAAAGACCTTGGGTTCAGTGATGCCGACCGGGTGGAAAATATCCGTCGTATCGGTGAAACGGCCAAATTGTTTGTCGATGCAGGTCTCATAACCCTGACTTCCTTTATCTCGCCATTCCGATCAGAGCGCAAAATGGCGCGGGATTTGTTGGAAGAAGGTGAGTTCATCGAGATTTTCGTTGATACACCACTGGAGATTTGCGAAGAACGCGATGTCAAAGGCCTTTATGCCAAGGCGCGCGCTGGTGATTTGCCCAACTTTACAGGTATTTCATCACCTTACGAAGCGCCGGAAGACCCCGATATTCATCTTGATGGGTCCAAACTGAATGCGGAAGAAGCGGCAGAAGTTGTCGTTCAAAAGCTGGAAGAATTGGGCATTTTGGACGTCTGGTTCCCGGAAATCTAATTTTTTGTACAACATCCCCCTTCTTGGCGATCCGTTTTTTTCAAAAGACGGATCGCTTTTTTTTGCGCACATCTTGTGCCTTTTCGATGAACCTGATAGGTAATAAATGTGATTTCTGTTGCATCGCACATTCTTTTGCCCGAGATGGTTTTATGTCATTGAAACATAAAGAAAATATCCATGAACAACCCTTATGGCAAAAAGGGTTGAACAAAGTGCGCGCCTTGCTTTATCGCTCGCCGCTCTATCTGGTTACCCTGCGCAAAAATCCACAGTTGGACGTTATCGCCTTGCCTGATAACCTGAAGGTGAGCCACCCGGAAAATGTCGCATTGCTGAAGGACGGAAAGTTCCCTTTTGCCGGACGCACCTATAAAAGCGGTGACCATCCCTGGACAACCGCACAGGATGATCTTGCTTGGCAAAGCTGGGTTCATGGTTTTTCATGGCTCAACGATCTCGCCCAAAGTGATGACGCAGATGCCATCATGACGGCCCGCCAATATATCCAAAGCTGGCTGGACCTTCACGGTGTCTGGAGCCCCCTTGCATGGCGCGCCGATGTCATGGGCGAGCGTCTGATCAACTGGATGGCCAATCTTGACAAAATTTGTGCCCGTGCCGATGATGATTTTGTCCGTGATTTCAAAAGCAGTCTGTCTTTACAAGCCTCGCACCTGTCGCGTGCCCGTTTTCACGATTTAACGGGTTATACGTTATTACGGGCCTTGCGTGGTCAACTTTACATCTGTTTGTTTATCAAAGGGTTTGAGAAAAAGACACCGCGTGTTCTGGAACGCATGACGCAAGAACTCGATCGTCAAATTCTTGCCGATGGCGGTCATATTTCACGCTCGGCTGAAACGCTGTACGATGTCTTGCAGATGACTCTTGAACTCATGGATATTTTTAATGAACTGCACAAGGAATGCCCGACCAGTTTCCGTCTGAATATTGATCGAATGGCCCCCATGATCCGAACGCTGCGCCATACAGACGGTGGATTTGGTCTGTTTCATGGCTCCCAAGAAGGCCAGCGTGACGCAATTGATCAACTATTAGATCGCACCGGTAATATCGGACAACCGCTTAGCGATGCCCGTCACAGCGGTTATCAACGTATTGAGGCCGGACGCACCGTCCTGTTAATGGACGTGGCCGGACCACCCGATATTGAACGCCATCCCTTCGGACATGCCGCCCCGCTCAGTTTAGAAGTCAGTTCTGATAATGAACGACTGCTGGTCAATTGCGGCTGCGCCGTTGGCGGGGATCCCAGCTGGCATGATGCCTTGTCTGCCACTGCCGCACATAACTGTTTAACTGTTGATGATAAAAACTGTTTCAGCGTCTTGCATGGCGGCGGCATCAAACCCTATCAGGTGGACATATCGGCACAACGGTTTGAAGATAACGGGCAAGTCCTGATCGAGGCCCGACACAATGCCTATCAAGCCAGTTTCGGCCTGATCCATCAGCGTAGTGTCTATATGAATAAAACCGGCACCGATCTGCGTGTTGAAGACAAATTAATCGGCATGGGTGGGTCAACCTATGCCATCAGTTTGCATTTGCATCCCGATGTGCATGCCTCGTTGGTTCAAGACGGGCAGGCCGTTCTTTTAAAAACCCACAGCGGGGCAGGTTGGCATTTGCGGGTACAGGGTGGCAAGCTGGATATTCGCGAAAGCATCTATGTTGCACGTCCCGGTTATGTGCGACATACCGATCAGATTGTCATGCAAGGCCCGTTGCGCGGCGAAGGTGTTTGCGTCAAATGGCGTCTCAGCAAACTGTAAACCAACAAAGCAGATAAAAGAAAAACGCCTTTAAGCCTGTTCTTTAAAAAACGGATGGTCCAGTTCCGGCACCAGTTCCTTAACCACATACAAGGCGGCGATTGTATCGCGATTGCGACATTTGGTTTCAATACGATCCAACGTCTGCGCCAACATATCCACATCCAGCACACGCGGTGTGGCAATTAAAATGCCTTCTTGGGTAGAGGGCGTTGGCGGTTCATCCCCGTGGAAAATCTCTTCATACAGTTTTTCACCGGGGCGCAAACCCGTGAACTGAATATCGATATCCTGATAAGGTTGCAAACCGGATAATTTAATCATTTGTTCCGCCAAATGAAGAATTTTAACCGGTTCCCCCATATCCAGAACGCAGATTTTCCCATCCAGCACATTGTCTTTTTGCGCCAAAACGGCGGCTTGTAAAACCAGTTCCACCGCCTCGCGGACCGTCATAAAGAAACGGTTCATTTCTTTATCCGTGACGGTCAACGGTCCACCCGCACGCAACTGCTTTTCAAACAAGGGCACAACCGATCCGGTTGATCCCAACACATTGCCAAATCGAACGGTCGTAAAACGACATCCGGCTTTTTTAATATCCAAGGCCTGCGCGTAACTTTCGGCAATGCGTTTGCTCGCCCCCATAATATTCGTCGGGTTCACCGCCTTATCGGTGGAAATCTGCACCATTGCCTGAACACCGTGGGCCACGCAGGCGTCTGCCACATTGCGGGTGCCGATCGCGTTGGTCAAAATCCCTTCCACCGGGTTTTCTTCCACCAAGGGCACATGCTTTAGGGCCGCTGCATGAAACACCAAGTCCGGTTTATTGGTTTCGAAAATATCGTTCAGGCGATAACGATCACGGATATTACAAATTAAGGCCTGGCGTTTTAAATCCGGGAAGGTGCGCGATACTTCCATATCGATGGTATACAGTGCATATTCCGAGGCCTCCAACAACAAAATCTCGCAAGGATCAAAACTGCAAATCTGGCGGACAAGTTCACTCCCGATGGAGCCCCCAGCCCCGGTTACCAAGACTTTTTTACCGGAAATCAAATCCTTAGGCAGCGATTTATCCAAGGCCTTCTGCGGGCGCCCCAATAAATCTTCCACATCAATGGGGCGGACCTCAATCTGATCCACTTGACCGCTGCGCAAATCGGTCATCTTGGGCAAACGTGACAAGGGAACCCCCAATTCATCCGCCAAAGCCAACAATTTACGCACTTTTTCACCGGGCCAATCGTCCTTCGTTAAAATCAGGCGCTGCGGCTTTTTATTCTTCTTTGCCAAGCTGGCAATAATATCGGGCAATTCATCCAATGTCCCTAAAACGGGAACACCCAACATGTCCAACCCCGCGCGTGATTTTTTTTCTGCCACCAGACCCACAGGCTGATAAGGGATGTTAGGATTGCGTTCAATGGCGCGCAGGAACAAATCCGCCCCATCGCTCGCCCCGATCAGAAGTGCTGGAATTCTGGGGGTTTCGCTGACCAAATGGGACAAATCCAAACGACGGTCTTTCAGCATGCGATAAATAAAACGCGGCGCTCCCAACAAAGCCATCAAGACAAACCAGTTGATGACAGGCACAGAACGGGGCAGGGCCTCCAATCGCGTTGTCATAAACATCACGAGCGCGAAAATCAGGATCAAAATACTGGCAGATTTGGTAATGGCGATCAAATCACGCATGGAGGCATAACGCCAAATTCCCTTATAAAGCCCCATCAGATAAAAGACAGCTGCCGCCAAAATAACCAGAATGGGCGTGCCCGTGCGCACAACTTCCAGATAATTATGGAAATCATTACCCAGTCGCAAATAAAGCGCGACATTAAACGACACTGCCGTCATCAACAGATCATGGAACAGGGCAACCCATCCGCGCCCGGGTATTTTGCTAAAAGTAAACGCCATGACATCCCGGCAGACTAAAGAAAAACCGAATAATTCAAGTACCTTGTTTTCAGGCTGACTTCAACCTTTATACCAACTCACCATCTTTTCAAAACCGCTTTCCACCGAAACAGGCGGGGTCCAGTGCAATTCTTTTTGGATGGTTTGTCCATCAACTTGCAAACTTTGCGTCAACCGATCAATCGCGGCTGATTTGCCCGTTATTCTTCCCAATATTTTCAGAACAAAGACAGGAACCGGGATCATCCGGCAAGGGCGTTTCAGTTTTTGCGCCATCAAGGCAAACATGTCAGCCACGCTTAAATCATGCCCATCACTGATCAAATAGGTTTTATGGGCCGCGTTCGGATGTTGGCTGCATACCATCAATGCATCCGCCAAATTATCCACATTCACAAGGCTGCGTTTATTGTGCAGACATTTAAACGGCACAGGCAGGGCCTTGTTTGCCAATTTTAAAAAACTGAGGAAATTGGCTTTGACACCGGGGCCATAAACCAACGGCGGGCGCAGAATGCAAACTTCCAGTTCTGTCTGTTGTGCCAAAGCGCGCAGACCTTCTTCCGCTTCCCATTTTGACAGACCATAGGGGTCAACAGGGGGCTGATCAATTACCGCCCCGAAGGGCTGACCTTTTTGCGTTTTTTCTCCATTCACCTTGATGGTGCTTAAAAAGACAAAGCGCGTTACCCCTTGGGCCTGTGCCGCTTTTGCCAGACACAAGGTCCCATCCCGGTTGATCGAACGATATGTCGCCAAGGGATCGCTCGCGTCTTCCTGCATCATATGAACACGGGCAGCAAGATGGATAACCACATCAATCCCGGTGAGTTTATCACTCCAATCGGTCTTTCCATCCATATCGCCGATTTGAAGCCAGTCACAATTCAAATCGGTTTTATGCGTTCGATAAGTCGCAACAACCCGATGCCCGTGCCTCAACAGGTGTTGACACAAAGCCTGCCCGACAAAGCCTGTGGCCCCTGTCACCAGAATATTAGACATCGTTTTGCGATCCTTTTTTAAAATGGAACAACAAAACAGTGACGCTTAGAATTGCCAAGGCCAGTCCGCCCAACAAAGTGACGTCATAAGCCACCCAAGCCGAAGCTATCAACACAACATTCAGCGCCAAAATACGCAACGCGACCTGATCATGGCGCAAACCCTTTTGCGTTGCCTGTTGGTAAAAATGTTCCCGGTGAGCTTGCCAGACCTTTTCCCCGCGCAGCAGGCGTTTGATCAAGGTGAACGTTGCGTCCACCATATAATAAAGCGCAATTAACACCGCAATCAGAACAAAGCCTTGCCCGGCCAACAAAATCAACATCCAGCCCAAAAGAAAGCCGATCGGGATACTCCCGACATCACCCATAAAAACCTTGGCGGGATGCCAGTTCCATTTCAAAAAACCAAGGGCAGATGCGCATAAAACAAGGGCTGTCAGAATAAAGCTATCGCCCAGATGCAAAACAAAGCCGAACAGGGCCAGCCCCGCCCCGATAGAAGCAATCTCAACACCGGAAATACCATCAATCCCATCCATAAAATTAAAGAGATTGATAAACCAGACCCAACCCAGAACCAGCAGGATTTTTTCCAGCCACAGGGGCATAAAGCCGCCAATATAACCTGTCTCACTGGGGGGTAGGAAAAAGACACATAACCCGACGCAGATAAATTGCACCGCAAAACGCACTCCGGCCCCCAAATCACGCAAATCGTCCAACCACGATAACAGGGCCAGCACCAGCGCACCAGCCAAGGCAAACGGCGCAATCGTTAAAGGGTTTTCCCAGAAAAAATTAATCGCAATCAAGGCAGGCAGAATAACGAATAACATCCCGATCCCCCCGCCACGCGGTGTCGGTATGGAATGGGAACTGCGTTCATTGGGATGATCCAGAATGGCCTTATGGCGTAAATAGGCCAACACGCCGCCGGTTGCCAGCACACTGAGGATCAAAGCAGCAATGAAAATGGTCAGATAGTGCATAACGTCTCCCAAATTCTGCCCATTAAGCCGTTATCTGATGAATAACAGACATGGTTTTATCCATGATGGCCTGATCGTTTAATTCTTCATCGACAAAACGACGCGCTGCGGCACCAAATTCTGCGCAAAGGGCAGGGTTATTGGCGAGGCGTTCCATCGCATTCGCCAAAGCAACACTATCTTGAAGCGGAACCAAAAGGCCATTTTCCTGATCCCGTACAATCTCGCGACAGCCCGGCACGTCAGTTGCAATCATCGCCAGCCCACAAGCGGCGGCTTCCAACAGGCTTTTGGGCAACCCTTCGCGCCATGACGGCAATAAAGCCACGGTGGATTGGCGATAAATATCGGCAATATCCGTTCGTCGCCCCCAACATTCCACCAATCCTTCGGCTTGCCAGCTTTCCAGATCGTCCTGTGATGCACTTTGTGGATTAAGCGCATCAATATCACCGACAAGCGCGATACGGATATCTTGTCCGCGTTCTTTTAATAACCGGGCGGCCTCGATTATTTCCCCCACACCTTTTGCCCATAACAAACGCCCGACAAAAGTGATTAAAGGCGGCTGGGGAAGGGCCGGTGCGGGATAAAAATGCACCGCATCCACACCGGAACCACGCACCAGAAACAGATTACGATCTTCGCAAAACCCAAACCCCGACATCAAGGTAAGATCATCCCGGTTCTGGACCAGCATATTCACCTTCTTTGTCCATGCAAACCCCCGAAAGGCAATCGAGACAACTGTGCGAATGACACGGGCTTTCAGGCTATTGGAAATAAAGGAAAATCCAAGCCCGGTTACAAGGTTTAGTACGTTTTTAGCCGGTGAGAAAATAGCCGCTATTGTACCGAGAAGCACGGTAAACAAGGCAACATGGACCACCAGATCAGGGCGTTCCTGTTTATAAATCGCACGCAAAGCCGAAACCGTTTTTAAGGCCTTAAGTGGTGAAATGCCATCACGTTGAAAATTCACAGAAAAACAGCGTACGCCGTGGTTTTCAATTTCTGCACGCTTGTCAGAAAAACGACACGCGAGTGCCACATCATAGCCTTCTGCCTTCAATCGTTTTGCCAAAGGAAGACGATGGGATAAAAAATACCAATCTTCCGAAACAACGATCAGGGCTTTAGGCTGCATGGCAGATGCCTCGCTTACAGGCGCCAAAGTTCGATATCTGCCGGGCAGCTATTGCGATCCAGACAGGATTTAATATCAATAACCGCGCCTTTCTTCTCTTTCAACAAGGAAACAGGCAGTGCCCAGCCTTTCTCAAGGAATTTCTGATGCGATACCGCCATGATCACCACATCGGCTGGCGCAAGGTCGCTTTCATCCATCAGGTTTACACCGTATTCTTCATGGGCTTCGTCTTTTTCCGCCCACGGATCGGTAATTTGGACCTGAATGCCCATATCCTGCAATTCTGTAATAATATCCACAACTTTGGAATTACGCAGATCGGGAACGTTTTCTTTGAATGTCAGACCCAAAATAGTCACGACCGGATCATCCTTGCGCCCGCGCTTCATCAGCATTTTGACCGCCTGCATGGCGATATGATATCCCATACGGTCATTCACACGGCGCCCTGCCAAGATCACTTGCGGATGATGGCCCAGTTGTTCGGCCTTATGCGTCAGATAATAAGGATCCACACCGATACAATGACCGCCCACCAGACCCGGTGTAAATTTCAGGAAATTCCACTTTGTGCCGGCAGCTTCCAAAACATCGTGGGTATCGATACCGACACGTTCGAAAATTTGCGATAATTCATTGACGAAAGCGATATTTAAATCCCGTTGCGTATTTTCAATCACCTTTGCGGCCTCTGCCGTCTTGATGTTCGCCGCGCGATAAACGCCCGCCGTGACAACGGACTCATAAACTTTCGCCACGATATCAAGTGTGTCTGCATCCTGACCGGACACCACCTTCAAGATGGTTTCAAAACGGTGTTGCTTATCGCCCGGATTGATCCGTTCCGGCGAATAACCCACCGCAAAATCACCTTGATTGGACAAGCCGGAAATTTGTTCCAGAACCGGGACGCATTCTTCTTCTGTTGCACCGGGATAAACGGTGGACTCATAAACAACGATATCGCCTTTTTTCAAGACAGAACCCACTGTGCGCGAGGCCGCCAAAACAGCCCCCATATCGGGACGATGGGCATCATCAATCGGGGTCGGAACGGTCACGATAAAGAAATCGGCCTTGCGCAATTCATCCAGATCACATGTATAGGTCAGGCTGTCGTGCAAGACATCGCCTTCATCCACTTCTTCGGTACGATCATAGCCAGTGTTCAATTCCGCAACGCGGCCCTGATCAATATCAAAACCGATGGTTTGATAACCCGCCCGCCCATAAGACACGGCAACCGGCAACCCCACATATCCAAGGCCGATAACGGCAATTTTGCGATTATGCATCATACGTCCACATTATAAAAATCAAGATACCATTCAACAAACCGACCGACACCTTCTTCAATGCTGGTGTTGGGGGCATAGCCGGTAATTTTATTTAATTCACTTGTATCCGCCCAGGTTGCCGGGACATCGCCATCCTGCATGGGCAACATATTCTTTTCTGCTTTGCGGCCCAGTTTTTCTTCCAACACTTCGATATAGCGGGTCAGTTTTTCACAGCGCGAATTCCCGATATTGACGATACGATAGGGACCAATGCCGCTGGTACAGGGATCCGGGTTTTTGGCATCCCAGTTTTCATCTTTGTGCGGCGGTTTGGACAACAGGCGGAAAATTCCTTCAACGATATCTTCGACAAAGGTAAAATCGCGTTCCATATTCCCATGATTGAAGACATTGATCGGCTTGCCTTCAAGAATAGCCTTGGTAAATAAAAACAATGCCATATCCGGTCGCCCCCACGGCCCGTAAACCGTGAAAAAGCGCATTCCGGTTGCCGGAATATTGAACAAATGCGCATAGTTATGGGCCATCAGTTCATTGGCTTTTTTAGTTGCCGCATACAATGTCATGGGATGTTCGGTACTGTCATGTTCGGAAAACGGCATATTCTTATTGCCGCCATAAACAGAACTGGTCGAGGCAAAGACCAAATGATCCACCGGATGATGACGGCACGCTTCCAAAATGCTGAGAAAACCGTCAATGTTTGAATGGGTATAAGCTGCCGGGTTTTCCAGCGAATAGCGCACGCCTGCCTGTGCCGCCAAATTCACACAATGGGTCGGTTTATGATCGGCAAAAACCTGCATAATGACCTCGGCATTGGCCAAATCTTCGCGAATTTCCGTAAACGCCGCATGTCGTTTTAAACGGGCCAGACGCGCTTCTTTTAAGGAAACATCGTAATAATCGGTGACACAATCAATACCAATCACCTCATGGCCGTTGGCGATTAATTTTTCAGCCAGATGATAACCGATAAAACCGGCCGTTCCTGTAACGAGGACTTTCATGTTTTTAAGATTTTCCTTATGCGAAGCTCAGCTTGGCGGCATCATAGCTTCAAGGGGAAGAAGGGTAAATAACGAATTCAGCGTTTTTCCGGCCTAATTTAACAAATCATTTTCAATATTTTCTTCAATCTGTTCTTTCAGGCTTTGTGCCCGCAAAATATTCTTGTCGATCACATGCGCCAATTGCACTTTGCCGTTTTCCGCATAATAGGCCCGCGCTTCGTTAAAACACATCAGGGCATGTTCGATCCAGGCAACCGTTGACGGGTCACGTTTGGCCAAGGCAAATAAGGTTGCCCCCAGATTATTTTGCGTATTCGCCCATTGGGCGGGATATTTTTCCGGTGTATAGACTTTTAACACCGCCTGAAAGGCCACACCGGCTTGTTCCAATGACTGCGCACCTTTCACCATTTGTCCATGCAACATCAACGCCTTTGCCATGTGCGACATGGCATCAGCCCAATTCAGCGGATATCGTTTCTGTGTATAAACATCCAAAGATTTTTTAAAATAACGTGCTGCTTTTTGCAGATAATCCGGCTCGCTTAAACTACGGCCCATGCGCGCGCACATACCGGCGATACGCATCTGAACAGCGGCCCATTCCAACGGATAGGATTTAGGGGTGAAAACAGTGCAAACCCCTTCAAAATGGCGAATGGCCTGTTCAATATGTTCTGCCGCCTGCTTATCGTCCTTATGGGCAGCCATTTCTTCAAACAACCAACCATAATGATTATTGACCAAGGCCCATTCCTGCGGCGTTTTGTCTTTTTCAACCAAGTCTTCCCAAGTCTTAAACGCTTTCAAGGCCGGGTCAAACCAGCCAAGTTCCTTGGCACGGCGCGCAATATTGGCCAGAACAACCGCACACATGCCCATTGTGGAAACTTTCACCGGCTGACTGGTTTTACGCGGGCTTAATCCGGCAGGTAATCTGGTCAACGGATCAACCGCATTCAATAAATGTTCACCGATCTTCAACGCCTGACTGGGATGAGACGGCACACAGGCGGCAAAAATGGCCGCATACAAAACGTCCAGTGATCCCATATCCGGTTCAAACGGCACCAACAGGTTTTCGGCAAAACCGGGCATGCCCAAATTGGCATTTCCCACAATCCCACTTAAAAAATACCACCGCACAGACTGTAATTCAGGTTCCACCTTGCCCCAGATCAACAGGTCGGCCCCTTCTTTTTGCAATAACGCGCGCCCATCCCGCAGAACATCTTCAAATTGATTTTCCAACGTTCCTTTATTGGTTCGCTTAAAAACATGGGCCGTACGACGCGCAGATAATCCAACACGTTCATTTAAGGGGATAACAAGCCCTTGAAGCAAGGCTTCCTTGGCTTCATCACTGGCAAATTTTCCTTCAGGCTCGGCGATTAACACATGGACGTCACCGATATCCTGCATAAGCGCCAACGGCCCCTGACCTTCTTCGTCAGTGCCTTCTTCGCGCTTTAAAAACCAGTCGACAAATTGGTTGAAAATCGAAACCATTAACGTATCCGTGCGTCACCTTCAGCACTAGGGATAGCGCAAAGACTGTTAAGATGGAATAAAAATCACGGACACCATGAACGGCGTTTTTTACCGTCATAGGGTCGCGCCAACCCCTTTTCGATCAGGAATGCGACCGGATCCACCCCTTGATCGGTTTCCAATTGCGCTAAAACCCGGCCCGCATACTTGCCATAATGGATATTTTTTAACCAGATTTTGCGAGATTTGACAATGTCTGTCAGCGCATTCTTTGCCTGCTGCGCGCGATCCATTTCCGCCGCGCACCGCCCACGTAATTCCGGTGTATCAATTTGGGATAACCGTACACGGGTTTGAATATACTGTCCGAGCCAGATTTGCGCACGAACATCCAATGTATCGCCATCAATCACCTGCAAAACCTCGGCACGGATCGGACCGGGCAGAACATCCCTGGCCTCAGCCTTCTCTGCCAACAACATCATGCACATTGATATGATAAGAAAGAAAACTGGCCGCATTGATCATTCCTGCCATCCTGACGACAACAAAAATATATCATAACGGGTATAATTTTATCTACACACCAATAAGTGTATTTGATCAATGCTAAAATATTATTTAAAAATCGACACAGCGGCCGCCTTTTTCCCAATCGCCAAAACGGGTCGGGTCTGGGCCTTCGCGTCCGCCAACTTCTGCCGGTTTATCTTCCTGATCCGCCATTGTTTCAAATTTACGGGCCGGTTGCGGGGCAATGGGACGACCATCTTCATTGCGTACAACGTCGGTTGCTGTAAATTTTGGCTTATTTTCGGATGTTTCAGACATGACGGAACCTCAAAGGGGTTGCGGATTTAAGTTCTTTCTCCCTAAATACTCAGTGTTCAGTAATTTTGCAATGGAATTAGAGCCTATGAGCTACGCACGCACCGCCTTGTTACTGGCTGGCATGACCGGTTTGTTCCTCGCGATCGGATATATGATCGGTGGCGAAAGCGGCATGGTCATTGCCTTTGTCATTGCCTTGGGCATGAATGCCTTTTCCTACTGGAATTCCGATAAAATCGTTTTGCGTATGTATGGCGCACGACCCGTCGATGCCCAAAGCGCACCGGAATTTTATAAAATGGTCGCAGACCTTGCCAAACGGGCCAACCTGCCCATGCCCAAGGTCTATATCATGGAAAACCCGCAACCCAATGCCTTTGCCACCGGGCGCAATCCTGAAAATGCTGCCGTTGCCGCCACCACGGGCTTGCTGAACATGCTGTCACCTGAAGAAATCGCAGGCGTTATGGCGCACGAACTCGCCCATGTTAAAAACCGCGATACCTTGATTATGACCATCACCGCCACAATCGCCGGGGCTATTTCCATGCTGGCAAACTTCGCTTTTTTCTTTGGCGGGTCCAGTGATAACCGCAATAATCCACTGGGTCCCATCGGCGGGATTTTAATTATGATCCTCGCCCCAATGGCGGCTATGCTGGTGCAAATGCTGATTTCCAGAACCCGTGAATATGAAGCCGACCGCATCGGGGCCGAGATTTGCGGGCAACCCATGTGGCTGGCCAGTGCCTTGAACAAAATGCATCAAGGGGCTTCTCTCATTGATAATCATACGGCGGAAAATAATCCGGCAACCGCCCATATGTTTATTGTCAATCCGTTGCATGGACGCAAAACCGACAGTTTATTTTCCACCCACCCCAATATGGAAAACCGTATCGCCGCCCTCAAAAAAATGGCCCAAGCACAACCCACGCGCCGCACCAACCGTTCGCGCATTCCCGACAGTCATAATGGCCCGGCAAAAGGACCGTGGGGCTAGCATCGTTGAAAATTGTAGAG
The DNA here is from genome assembly GCF_014641495.1 of Terasakiella brassicae. Classification (GTDB taxonomy): domain Bacteria; phylum Pseudomonadota; class Alphaproteobacteria; order Rhodospirillales; family Terasakiellaceae; genus Terasakiella; species Terasakiella brassicae. The sequence continues at coordinate 123,329 of NZ_BMHV01000006.1, read as the reverse complement.
TATAAGGCGGACAGTTTCCTTTTTATTTAAATGAAAGTCCGCCCTATGCCCCGTCGTATCGCCTATGATGTACTTTGTCAGGTTTTGGGTAAAAAACGCCCGATGGACGAGGCTTTTAATTCGCATCCCCATCTGGATAAGCTCACGCCGAAAGCCAAGTCTTTTTCCCGCGCGCTTCTGACCACAACCATGCGTCATAAGGGTTTTATCGATCATTTAATCAATGAATGTCTGGAAAAACGACCCAAAGGGGCGGCCCGTGATATTCTGAACGTGATGCGTCTTGGCGTCGCCCAGCTTTATTTTATGCATGTACCGGCGCATGCGGTTTTGTCCGAAGCACAAATTCTGACCGGGCGGGTCGATTTTATGCAGTATAAAAAGCTGGTCAATGCGGTCCTGCGCCGGATTGACCGTGAACAAGCTGAAAAAGAATTTGCCCCGGCCTTTATCGCAGAAAAAAATATTCCCATCTGGTTGATCGAAAGCTGGAAAAACGCCTATGGCGAAGAGGCCGCCCAAGCCATTGCTCTGGCACATCTCAAAGAACCCCCGCTGGACATTACCCCAAAATACAACGACGAAGCCGCCATTTGGGCCAAGCGTTTAAACGGGGAAATTCTGCCCAACGGCAGCATCCGTTTGCCCATTGGTGGGCGGATTGAGGAACTGGACGGTTATGGCAATGGATCATGGTGGGTACAGGATGCGGCTGCCACCCATCCCGTCACCCTGTTGGGCGATGTCAAAGGCAAGACCGTGCTGGATCTCTGCGCAGCACCCGGTGGTAAAACCATGCAGCTTGCCGCCCTTGGCGCAAACGTAACCGCTGTTGATAAATCAACCAACCGTTTGAAAAAATTGGAAGAAAATCTGGCTCGCACCCATCTGAAGGCAGACATTCTGACCAAAGACCTGATGGAATGGGAACCGGATTGTGAATTTGATGCCATATTGCTGGATGCGCCCTGCACCGCAACCGGCACCTTGCGCCGCCACCCGGACGGATTATGGACAAAAAAATCAGACGATATCCGCGCAATGGCCGATATTCAGGGCACCCTTTGGCACCGCGCAAGCCGTTGGGTAAAAACAGGCGGCACCATCGTTTATTGCACCTGTTCCCTGCAACCCGAAGAAGGCGAACTGATGGTAAAAGCCTTCTTGAAAGGCCATGCTAATTTTGAACAAATCGGGGATGTCTATCGCAACCTGCCCGGTGCAGGTGGTGACGGTTTCTTCGCCGTTGCAGTTAAACGAACATCCTGAAAAGAAACATCCCGGCCTTAAGCCGGGATTTCTCTTTATAAATTATATCACTTAACCCAGCTTTACCGCCGTGCCGTTGGCAGACACCATCAACATGGTTTTTTGATCGCCGCCGATGACTTCGTAATCCAGATCAACCGCAACAACCGCATCGGCCCCCAAACTTTGTGCTTCCGCCCTCATATCAGCCAAGGCGGCTTCTTTGGCTTTGCGAAATTCTTTTTCATAGGCACCGGATCGACCGCCCACCACATCACGGATCCCGGCAAAGAAATCCTTAAACAGGTTCGCCCCCAAAATGGCTTCACCGGAAACGATCCCGCAATATTGCGTTACAGATTTGCCTTCAACACTATCGGTCGTGGTTACGATCATATCTTCCATCCCTTAAATCAAAAAACAATTCACAACAGAATAGCAGGATCACAACGAGAGGGAAGGAGAAAAGGCACAAGACATGCAGGCCATTTTCATAAACAAAAAAAAGAGCCTGCCATTTCTGGCAAGCTCTTCAGACTGCTGACAAAGTGTTTTCAGTAAATAATTGACCAAAAGCCGTCATCCCGCGCTTGACGCGGGATCCATTTAAAATCAATGGATTAGATGTTACTCATTGAGCAAAGATGGATCCCCGATCAGGGTCGGGGATGACAGTTTAGGGGCTTTGTCAATAATCTGAAGAGCTTGCCATTTCTGGCAGGCTCTTTTTGTCTTTGGATAATACCCTTCTTCGCCTTAGTGGCGGAAGTGGCGCATCCCGGTGAAGACCATGGCAAGACCACGTTCGTTGGCTGCGGCAATGACTTCTTCATCCCGGATAGAACCACCCGGCTGGATGACGGCTGTTGCACCGGCTTCAGCTGCCTCGATCAAACCGTCCGCAAACGGGAAGAACGCATCAGAGGCCACAACAGACCCTTTTGCCCAACTTTCAGAATCCCCAGCGGTTTTTGCCGCTTGTTCCGCGCGAAAAGCCGCGATACGGCAAGAATTGACCCGGCTCATTTGACCTGCGCCAACACCAACGGTCATGTTGTTTTTGCAATAAATAATCGCGTTTGATTTCACATGCTTACAAACCGTAAAGGCAAAACGCAGGTCTTTCATTTCCGCTTCTGTCGGTTGACGTTCGGTCACAACCTTGAAATCATCGGAGAAAATCTGGTTGTCTTTGGATTGCACCAACAAACCACCAGACATGGTTTTGACCATATCTGCCGTATCGCCTGCATTGGGCATGCCACCAGTTTGCAAAACACGGACATTTTTCTTACCGGACAGGATCGCCAGTGCGTCTTCGTCAATTTGCGGGGCAATCACCACTTCGAGGAAGATTTTTGACAATTCTTCTGCCGTTGCACCGTCCAATGTTTTGTTAAAGGCCACGATCCCGCCAAAGGCACTTTCGGTATCACACGAATAAGCGCGCAGGTAAGCGTCTTTCAGGTTATCACCGACAGCCACGCCACAAGGGTTGGCATGTTTAACAATCACACAGGCCGTATCGTCTTTAAATTCAGACACCAGTTCAAAAGCGGCGTCCGTATCGTTGACGTTATTATAAGACAGTTCTTTACCGTTCAACTGTTCTGCCGTTGCCACACCGGGGCGATTTTCGCCTGTGACATAAAAGGCCGCAGACTGATGGGAGTTTTCGCCATAACGCATGGTTTGTTTCAATTCCCCGGCAAAGACTTTTCGTTTCGGGTAATCAATTTCCAGCTGTTTGGCATACCAGTTTGAAATGGCCGCATCATAAGCACCTGTTCGCGCATAAGCCGTTGCCGACATTTTTTTGCGGAATGCTTCGGTTGTGCCGTTGTTTGCGTTTAGCTCTTCCAAAACCAGCGCGTAATCTTCAACATCCACAACGGTACAGACACCTTGCCAGTTTTTTGCTGCCGCGCGGATCATCGCTGGCCCGCCGATATCGATATTTTCAATGCAGGTATCAAAATCCGCACCCGCCGCCACAGTGGATTCGAACGGATACAGGTTGACCGCCAGCAAATCGATCGGGGCAATATCGTGTTCTGCCATCGCGGCGACATGTTCGTCATTGTCGCGCAGGGCCAGCAAGCCACCGTGGATTTTAGGATGCAAGGTCTTGACACGACCATCCATAATTTCCGGGAAACCGGTATGGGAAGAAACCTCGATCACCGGAATACCGGCATCTTTCAATGTTTTGAACGTGCCGCCCGTGGACAACAGCTCAACACCTTTGTCTGCCAGGGCCTGAGCGAACTCAACAAGGCCGGTTTTATCGGAAACGGAAAGCAATGCGCGACGGATGGGAGTAGCCATGATACGACCCAAGCTCCTACAAAATAATATGGGTTGGAATATATGGCGCACCTCATACCAGATGTAGGGGCACTTGTTAAGTCTGCAATGCGAAATATCGTGCCTTTGGCAGAATTTCTATTATTACACTTCTGCATAATAGAAATTGCATAATTCAACTGTTAGAATATAAAACAATAAAAAGAAAAGACCGTTACCGTCCGAAACCGCCCTTCATTCGGAGTTGTGCATGCAACGGGTTTTCCTCCTTCTTGTCTTTCTTCTGGTATGGCACACGCCTGCGCAGAGCAAACAAGTATTGACGGTCGGCGTTTATTCTTTTGACCCCTATTTCACTATTGCCGAAGATGGAACCCTGAGTGGCATATGGAAAGACCTGTTGGATCAACACCTAAAAACATTAGACCTGCAACCGGTTTACAAGGCCTTGCCGCCGCCGCGCCTTGCCAAAAATATTATTTTGGGGCGCACAGATATGACCATTTCCGCCCATCACATTGATGTGAGTGATCATGTTTTTTATAGCAATCAACCCGTCAGCCACATTACGTTAAATGCGTATCATAAAAAGGACCGCCCCCATATTTCCGGCCTATCCGGATTACGGGGCAAAAGCGTTTTGATCATTCGGGGATATGCTTATGATGGGCGCATTCAGTTCTTAAAAGACCCCGCAAATAAAATTACCGTCCTTGAAACGGCTGAACATCAGGATGCTATTCGCCAATTGCAAAATGGCAATGTCGATTATTTGCTGGATTATGCACGCCCCATACAAAATGCCATGAAAAAAAATCAAATGGCCCCCGATGACTTCCTTGTGGATTTAATCTCTCAATATTCCGCCTATTTGGTCATTTCAAAACGATCCAAAAATGCCAGAACCATAATGGATTCACTGGATCAAAGGCTTTTGGATACACAACCGGCCCAATAATTGGCTCTAGAGCAAAGGTTTTGCCAATTTCTCCGTCAAATAATCGATAAAAATCCGCACTTTGGAAGATAAATGGCGGTTCGGTGGATAGATGGCCCAAATGCCTTCGCGTTCGGGCTGAAAATTTTTCAGGATCGTCACGATCTCGCCACGCTTTAACACGTCCCCCAGATAATATTCCGGTAATTGAACAATCCCGCGCCCAGCTACCGCCATACTTAACAATGTCGGGCCGTTATTACAGCGCATATTGCCGCTTACCCGGATATTGCGTACTTTGCCTTCCACCGTTAAGCGCCAGTAATCCAACGTCCCCAGCAGGCAATTGTGATGTTCAAGTTCTGACAAAGTGTGCGGTTCCCCATGCCTGTTCAAATAATCGGGGGCCGCACAGATATGCAGGGTGCGACTCGCCAGTTTTTTCGCAATCATGGATGAAGCTTCAAGTTTACCCAAGCGGATCGCCAGATCAAAACCCCCATCAATCAGGTCCAGTTGTCGATTGGTCAATTCCAGATCAACCTGCAAGCCATCGTGCAAGGCCATAAAATCCCCGATAAGCGGGGCCAGAATCTTTTCCCCATAGGCCACGGGTGCGGTAAATCGCAACTTGCCCACGGGTTTGTCCTGAAGGTTTAAAACCACGCGTTCCGCCTCCCGCAGGCCATCCAGCAAGGGCCGACAATGTTGAAAATACAAATGCCCGACCTCGCTTAAGGAGACCTTGCGTGTGGTGCGATGAAACAGCTTTACGCCCAAACGGTCTTCCAATGCGCTGACCTGACGACTGATATGGGCAACAGAACTGCTTAAACGCTTGGCAGCGCTTGTAAAACTACCCGTTTCCGCCACATGGATAAATTCGAGAAGCCCGTCAAAATCTTTCATTATTTCTATTTAGTAAAAATGTTTTGTTATTTTCATATATTATCATTCCAACAGAAACAATTATACTCCTTTTAACGCATTCATTCTTTGAAAAGGACAAAACCATGATCAAGTGTAAAGCCGCCATTGCCTGGGGTCCGAAACAGCCCCTTTCAATCGAAGAGATTGAGGTCATGCCCCCAAAGGCAGGCGAGGTCCTTGTAAAGATCGTGGCAACCGGGGTTTGTCATACTGATGCCTTCACCCTGTCCGGCGACGACCCTGAAGGGATTTTCCCCGCCATTTTGGGCCATGAAGGCGGTGGGATCGTGGAACAGGTTGGCGAAGGCGTCACCAGCGTGGCTGTTGGGGATCATGTTATTCCGCTTTACACACCGGAATGTGGGGAATGTAAGTTCTGTAAATCCGGTAAAACCAACCTGTGCCAGAAAATCCGCGAGACACAAGGCAAGGGCTTGATGCCGGACGGAACCACCCGTTTTTATAAAGATGGAAAACCGATTTATCACTATATGGGCACCTCGACTTTTTCCGAATATACCGTCCTGCCGGAAATTTCGTTGGCAAAGGTCAACCCAAAGGCCCCGTTGGAAGAAGTTTGTTTGCTGGGTTGCGGCGTCACCACCGGTATGGGCGCGGTTATGAATACCGCCAAAGTACAGGAAGGCGACACGGTCGCAATCTTCGGCCTCGGCGGGATTGGCTTGTCTGCCATCATCGGTGCGGCAATGGCCAAAGCATTACGCATCATCGGTATTGATATTAACGAAAGCAAATTTGAACTTGCCAAAAAACTGGGGGCCACTGATTGCATCAACCCACAAAAATTCGACAAACCCATTCAAGATGTAATTGTGGATATGACCGATGGCGGGGTCGATTATTCCTTTGAATGTATCGGCAATGTCAATGTTATGCGCTCCGCCCTTGAATGCTGCCATAAAGGCTGGGGCGAGTCCGTTATTATCGGGGTGGCCGGGGCCGGTCAGGAAATCAGCACCCGTCCATTTCAGCTTGTCACCGGGCGTGTCTGGCGCGGAACCGCCTTTGGCGGGGTGAAAGGGCGCTCAGAACTGCCCGATTATGTGGAACGTTATCTCGCCGGTGAATTTAAACTGGATGATTTCATCACCCATACCATGAAGCTGGAAGACATCAACGAGGCCTTTGATCTGATGCATGAAGGCAAAAGTATCCGTAGTGTTATTCATTTCGATAAGTAAATAAAAAGGATAACCCTGCCATGACCTTGGAAAATCTATTGACCAACAAAAGCTTCGGCGGGTGGCATAAACAATATCGCCACCCAAGCCAAAGCCTGAACTGTGACATGCGCTTTGCGATTTTTCTACCCCCACAAGCCAGCGAAAAGTCACCCGTTCCAGTACTTTACTGGCTGTCCGGCCTGACTTGCACGGATGAAAATTTCATGCAAAAAGCGGGCGCCCATCGCATCGCGGCAGAACTCGGCATTGCCATTGTCGCCCCGGACACCAGCCCACGCGGCGACGATGTCCCCGATGACGCGGACAGGTCTTACGATTTTGGTCTGGGGGCAGGGTTTTACCTGAATGCCACACAAAGCCCGTGGAACACACATTATCACATGTATGATTATGTGGTGTCTGAGCTGCCCGCCTTGATTGAAAAGACATTTCCGGTTACGAAACAACGCTTTATCAGCGGACATTCTATGGGTGGGCACGGAGCCTTGACCATCGGGCTTAAAAACCCGGATCTTTATAGCTCCATCACCGCCTTCAGCCCCATTTGCAACCCAACCCAGACCCCGTGGGGACAAAAGGCTTTTCAACATTATCTCGGCGACAACCGCGAAAGCTGGAAAGATTATGATGCGTGTGAATTACTGAAAAAAGACAAAGCCTCACAAGCCATTCTGATCGATCAAGGCCTGAGTGACGACTTTCTGGAAAAAGAACTCAAACCGGAACGTTTAGCTGCGGCCGCACAAGAAAACAGCACAAACCTCACCTTGCGCCAACACGAAGGCTATGACCACAGCTACTACTTCATCGCCAGCTTTATTGAGGATCATTTGTGTTTTCATAATAAGCATCGGGGATAAACGCTCACCTAACGATCAAGTTCTATATAAGCCGTGAACTGCACATTGACAAAGTAAGTCAAACGCCTTACCTTATATGTAAGTCAAATGTCTTACTGTATGAGGCTCTCATGTCTTCACAAATTACATCAAAAGTTTCGGTAAAATCTCAAACTGTCATCCCCTTGGCCGTACGCCAACATCTACATATTCAAGCGGGTGATGAACTGGAATATGAACTCATGGACGGGGCCGTTGTTATGCGCCCCAAACATGTTTCTACTGCATTAGGCGATGATCCTTTCGGCACCTTCACTGAATGGTTTTCTCAGGCTGACGAGGACGCATATGGCGACCTTTAAACCTTTTGATATTGTTGCCGCTCCCTTTCCATATGTGGAAAGACCCATTTTGAAACGCCGCCCTTGCCTGATTGTGGGGGAGCCAAAAAATACAGGTCTTGTCTGGGTAATTATGATCACCAGTGCAAAAAACAAGGCATGGCAGGATGATGTTCATATTCAAGACCTCGATCAAGCGGGGCTAAAGGCCGCATCTATTATCCGTACCGCCAAGATCGCCACCGTCGAAACCAGTGCTTTAAAACCTGTTGGTCACTTGGATGAAAAAACCAAGGCGCTTGTTGTTAAGAAGTTGGTTAAACACTGGAAATTGCCATTAGATTCTAAGTAGTAGGACAGAACAAATGGATTTTGAGAGTTCGATAGTTCAAGATTTGAATAATACCTCTTTCCTAAGATCACAAAACAAAAACAGCCCCTTCCGCATTACACAGAAGAGGCTGTTTTTTTTAGCTAAACCTGTCAAACAATCAAAAGATTAGTCTGAACGGTTCTGACGGTTTTCGATGAGTTCATCGACGACGCTCGGGTCAGCGAGGGTCGATGTATCGCCCAAGGAACCGAAATCGTCTTCGGCGATTTTGCGCAGGATACGGCGCATGATTTTACCGGAGCGGGTTTTCGGCAAGCCCGGTGACCATTGCAGCCAATCCGGTGACGCAATCGGGCCGATTTCATGGCGCACCCATTTTACCAGCTCTGTCTTCAGCTCGTCACTGGGTTCTTCATCGGCGTTCAAGGTCACATAGACATAGATCCCCTGACCTTTCAGGTCATGCGGTGCCCCGACAACGGCGGCTTCGGCCACTTTCGGGTGGGCCACAAGGGCGGATTCAACTTCGGCTGTGCCCATACGGTGACCGGAAACGTTGATCACGTCATCCACACGCCCTGTAATCCAATAATAGCCGTCTTCATCCCGGCGTGCACCGTCACCTGTGAAGTATTTACCCGGATATGTGGAGAAATACGTCTGGATAAAGCGTTCGTGATCCCCGTAGCATGTGCGCATCTGGCCCGGCCAGCTGTCCACAATACACAGGTTGCCTTCGGTCGCACCGTCCAGCGGATTACCTTCGTTATCCACCAGTTCTGGCTGAACACCAAAGAACGGACGGGTTGCAGAACCCGGTTTCAGATCGGTTGCCCCCGGCAGCGGCGTAATCAAGATACCGCCTGTTTCGGTTTGCCACCATGTATCAACGATCGGACATTTGCCTTTACCAACAACCGTATTGTACCAGTTCCAGGCTTCCGGGTTGATCGGTTCCCCTACAGAGCCAAGAATACGCAGGCTGTCCAGTGAGCATTTTTTCACCGGCTCATCGCCTTCACGCATCAAGGAACGAATAGCCGTTGGTGCAGTGTAAAAGATATTGACTTTGTGCTTGTCGCAAACTTCCCAGAAACGTGAAACACTCGGATAATTCGGCACGCCTTCAAACATCAAGGTGGTCGCCCCGTTGGCAAGCGGACCATAAACAATGTAAGAGTGACCGGTTACCCAGCCCACATCGGCTGTACACCAGTACACATCACCTTCATGGTAATCGAACACATATTCGTGCGTCATGGAGGCATAAACCAGATAACCGCCTGTGGTATGCAGAACGCCTTTTGGTTGACCCGTGGAGCCGGATGTATAAAGGATGAACAACGGGTGTTCGGCATCAAGTTCTTCCGCCGGACAATCACTGGACGTTGCAGCCGTCACATCTTCGTACCAAACGTCGCGACCGTCTTTCATATTGATGTTGCCACCTGTGCGTTTCACAACGATACAGGTTTCTACATCAAATTTTTCCATCGCCGCATCGGCGTTGGCTTTCAACGGCACTTTACGACCACCGCGCAAACCTTCGTCCGCTGTGATCAGGCATTTTGCATCGCAGCCTCTCAAACGGTCTGCCAATGCATCCGGGGAGAACCCGCCAAAGACGATCGAATGGATCGCACCGATCCGCGCACAAGCCAGCATGGCAATCGCGGCTTCCGGGATCATCGGCATATAAAGGGTCACACGGTCGCCTTTGGTAACACCGCGCGCCTTCATGGCGTTGGCGAGTTTACAAACACGCTCATGCAAATCTTTATAAGTGATGTTTTCAGATTCTGACGGGTCGTCGCCTTCCCAGATAATCGCAACCTGATCACCACGCGTTTCAAGGTGACGGTCCAAACAGTTGTGAGCAACGTTTGTCGTGCCATCTTCAAACCAGCGAATATCAACGTTGTGTGTATCGAAAGACGTGTTTTTTACTTTGGTATAAGGCTTGAACCAATCGATCCGCTTACCGTGTTCGCCCCAGAAGGCATCAGGGTTCTCAACGGATTGCTTATACATTTCCAAATATTTTTCGTTGTCAACATGTGCCTTTTGGGCAATCTCGGGGTTGACGGGGTAAATGTCGGACATTTGGTGCGAATCTCCCTAGGTGTGTCTGTTATGAGCACGTATTTTCGTGCTTCGGTTAAACGTGTGTGCATTGCACTGCGCGTGATTATGTCAGAAACTCAGCACGAAACAAGTGAATAAATCACTGTTCGTGGACGCAACAATGTTTTAAAATTGGTCTTACCGGAGCAGGCATTAGGGGAAATCCCTAGTCTCTTTGTGGTAAAAGCCTTACAAGTCTTTGGGGACAAAGAGTTCTTCCCCCCTTATTTCATAAGGAACGGGGGCTAACTTCTTGCCCAGACAGGGGCCATATACGCATTCGCCGTCTTCAATTTTAAAAAGCGCCCCATGTGTCGAACACATGATAAAATTCTTTTCCATATCCAAGAATCGATCCGGTTCCAGGTTCATGGGAATCCCCAAATGCGGGCAATTATTGATAAAGACGGAAAGCTGCCCATCCTTTTTCACCACCAAGATAGATTGGTCGCTTTCCCCGCGTGTGACAAAGAATTCCTTGCTGTCTTCGTCTTCAATCTCGTGAATGCTGCATAATTTATGCTCGCTCATTCTTCTACCCCTCCCAAGGCATTGATCAGTGCCCACGCATCCGGCGCAACCGGCAGAACAGATAGGCGGGCCTGTTTCACCAAGGCCATATCTGCAAGACGCGGGTCGTCTTTGATTTGTTTCAGGCTGACAGGGTGTTTTAGGGGGTGCAAAGCTTTGAAATCAACACAAACGAAACGTCCGCTTTCATCACTGGGATCAGGATAAGCCGTTGTCACAACTTCGAGCACACCGACAACGGCCTTTTCTTTTTGTGAGTGATAGAAAAAGGCAAGATCACCGACTTCCATCGCTTTCATATATTTCGCAGCCTGAAAATTGCGCACACCGTCCCACGGTTCCACGCCTTTTTGAACGTGATCCGCCCAAGACCAACACCCGGGTTCGGATTTGACCAGCCAGTAGTTCACGGCAATCTGTTTCCTTATTCAGCCGGTAGAACTTTTTTCCATTTGGAAATCGTTACGGATTCAAACAGACCGGCTTTTGCGTAAGGATCATTGGCACAAAAGTCTTCGGCCTCTGCCCGGGTGTCCAAATCCAGAATAACCACCGAACCATTCATCTGATCGTCTTCGTCACTTAATGTCGGACCGGCGGCAAATAATTTATCGCCATAGGATTTTAAATACTCCACATGGGCGGGACGGTTGTCCAAACGGACTTGCAAATAGTCTGCTTTATCAACGCATTTCACAACAAACAACATATTTAAATCTCTTCTCTAAAGGGACGGGCAAGCAGGTCATCGACAACTTCATTGATGTCGGCGCCTTCATTTAAAATCCGGTTCACGGCCTTGCAGATCGGCATGTCCACATGCAGGCTGGCGGCCAGTTTACAAACTGATCGCGCGGTGAAAACCCCTTCGGTTACGGCTTTGCGAACTTTCAGAATATCTTCCAGTTTTTCCCCATGTCCCAAAGCGACACCAAGGGAAAAGTTGCGCGATTGCATGGAATTACAGGTCAAGGTTAAATCGCCCATACCGGACAGGCCCATCAGGGTTTCCGGCTTTGCCCCCTTGGCCACACCCAGACGGGTCAATTCCGAAATCCCCCGCGTGATCAAGGCCGCACGTGCATTATCGCCAAACCCTTTGCCTGATGCCATGCCGCTGGCAATCGCCAAAACGTTTTTCACCGCACCACCGATCTGCGCACCGACAATATCGTCACTAGCATAAATTCGAAAACGGCTGGACCCCACCACCTTGGCCATTATCATGGCCCGATCCATTTCTTTCATCGCCAAAGTACAGGCGGACGGTAAAGCATTGGCAACTTCGATCGCGAACGTTGGGCCGGACAAAATACCAATTTCCACATCCGGTAATTCTTCACCAACAACTTCGCTCATAATCAAACCGCTATCCAGTTCAATCCCTTTGGCACAAATCAACAAAGGCGTGCCTTTTTTCCAAATCGGGCGCAAGGCTTTACAGGTTGCGCGTACATGTTGGGCGGGGGCAACCATCAAAATGACATCGCTGCCAATGATATCTATTAAATCCGATGTCGCACGAATATTGGGATTCAAATTTGTGTTGGGTAAATAAATCGGGTTGGCGTGGCTGCGATTGATCGCCTCGGCGACTTCCGGCTCATAAGCCTGCAATAAAACCTCATTGCCGGCACGTTGCATTGCACAGGCCAGCGCCGTACCCCACGCACCGGCACCTATAACACCAACTTTGTTCATTTCGGGCCTTTCCGTTTATTTTGTTCTTCCCTTTATGCGAGGAAAAACAGACAGGGTCAAATATTACTGCGCATTCAATATGGAAATGGATTTGACGGTGAAATCGCCTTTTTTATTGGTCAAAATAAATCCGGTAAAATCATCCTTGAAACTATGATCATTCACGTCAATCACAACTGTATCATCCACACGCACGGTGATCCGTCCACCAGATCCACGTTTCCACACCAGTTTGTGATTTTTCTGATCTTCCAGCTTTAAAGTATCATAGCGTGCAACGACAGCCGCACTATTGCTGTAATGGCGCACCAATTGCAGGGCAGGGGATTGCCCCCCTTGATAAACCAAACGATATCCGGTTTGACGGTTGGTGCCCTGATAAGGACCAAATTCCAAATGACCTGCCGCCACCCAACTCGACATATCCATATCAATTTCGAAACTATTGGAAATGGCTTGATCTGTATAAATTTCGGCAACCGAGACCACGGATGTGTCTTGTGTCTGTTCCTGTGGTTGGCTTTGGGTTTTACCCCCCAAAACAGCCCCCAGCACACCAATCAGTAATTCTTCTTTCGAAACTTTGCGCGCCGATGAACTTTCTGCATTTGATGTCGTCGATGATCCATCGACAAATGAGCGCAGACCATAGCCTTTTTCAATCCAGTATTTCCCGCTGACGACCTGCCAAACGGGATTTTCCGTAAAATTCCCATCGGCAAAATCATCTTGCAAAGCCACACGGGGCACTGTTGTCTGACCATATCGATTGGTTAAATTTTTCAAATCCTGCAAAAAACGGGGATCTGCCGCACGGGCCTGTTCGGCTTCGTTCACCAAATCGTTTAATTCCCGGATCATATTCTTCAAGGCATCGGTATTTTGGCTCACCTCTTTATTAGGGTCTGACCAACTGGAATAACGCGCTTCACTGGCGTGCAATTGAAAACTGATCAGACACAAGGCCATTCCCAGAAGCAATTTTTTCATTATTCTTCCCTCCCGTTCCTTAACTTGGAATTGTTTCTTCAATGCGGGCAATTAATTCAGCAATTGTTTCTTCGTCCAGACGACTAATGCGGCGCGACAATAAATTTGCCAACAACGTTGCATTTGCAGAACGATCAACCGTATCCACAACAATACGGGGATGAGACAGGGTCGCCAATTCTTTCAATTCTTCAGCATCATCCCAGATTAAATTAAAATACCCGGCAACCTGCATTACAAAACCCGGACCGGGTTTGCCCCGCTTGCCATGTTCCAATGCCGACAAATAAGCAGAAGACACTTCAAGGTCCTGCGCCATTTGCTTCAGTGAAATGCCACGATTTTTTCGCAGCTCACGTACTTTTTCGCCAAACGGTGTCACATTTATTATCCCGTTTTCAGTTAATTCGGTTAACGCCACCGTTTTAATAATATATATAGCGCGCCTTCGCCACCTTCATTTTTAGGGGCATAGGTAAAAGCAATGATTTTGGAACGCAAACCCGGCTGATTCAGCCAATGCGGAACCATTTGCCGTAAAACACCAATTTTGCCGTTTAGTTGCGTTCCCTTACCCGTCACAACGGATACGCAACGTTTACCTTGTGAAAAGGCCGTGCTCATAAAACGCAACAAAGCGGCGTGGGCTTGGTCCTGTGTCATACCATGCAAATCAAGACGGCCTTCTATCGCCATTTGCCCCCGGCGCAAACGTTCCATTGTGCGTTTGTCCACGCCGCTGGCTTTGCCATGTTCCAAATGATGAAACTGTTTATGCGATTCATCCGGGCGATGGGTGGGCAAGGGCACCGCCGTATCCGGGAACGGGCGTGTCGCCACCGGTTCCGGGATCGGGTCTGCACCGTCCAGATCGACAAAACGACCGGGCAGGGGATTGACGTCATCGGTGACCTTTTTCCACAACTGCGCTTCGCCCACACTGAGGCCACGGTGACGTTTTTGCGGGGCTTCTATATATTTTTTATCCTTCTGGCCCATCACTTTCTACCAACAAAATATGCAGTTTACGCGGACCATGCGCCCCGAGTAACAACGTTTGTTCAATATCAGCCGTGCGCGATGGACCCGCCACCCAGTTCAGGGCACGCGGCATAAAATCCCCACTGTTGCTTTCGCGACGCAGACGGGCATAAACCGCCTCGTAATCGCCGACAAGATCATCGGCCTTTAACACAATCATATGATTGTCCGGTAAGAAATTCAGGGTTGTCGGACTTTGTGCCCCCGATGTCAGCGCAAGGGATCCCGTTTCCGCCACACCGGCAAAAGCCATCACCAGACCATTCAGATCATCGCCCGCACTGGGGCCAAAACTTGTGTGCAGTTTTGACCAATCCAGATTTTCTAAATCAGGGTGAGGCGCAATACGGATTGCCGTCCCCAGATCATTATCTTTTAGATATTTTGCTACAGCACGCGGCACACCGTCCAAAGATTTCAGACGGGACACAGTCGCATTGACTTCTTTTGCCATTTTCACAAACAGGCTGATCTGTTGTTTAGGGGTGCCGCTGCCCCGTTTCGGGATTAAATTGGCCTTGGGTTGGGACAGACGTTCAACAAGGCTCAAATCATCTTCGCGTTCCATCGCACCGCGCCCCAGTGACCAACGAATACGCCCCAGAATATAATCACGTGAACTCATGTACGACGCCCCCCTTTTTCAGACCAGCGTTGTTGGAACGTTTTACCTTCCGGTGCCGGGAAATCACGGTTTTCCGTCCAGCCGTTTTTCAGGGGAAACGCCTTGATATGCCCGGATTTTCGACCCATAAAGCCCATAATCCGCATCTTCCAACCCGCAACCCTGTGATAAAGTTTCGGACGCAACGCCCACCAGGCCCACCACGTCATAGCCAATCGTTGCATAGTCGGAACGGGACCATCTTCCCATTGTTTTTTCCGCCAGGAACGCAGCATCTTGGGGATCGGAATACGCACAGGACAGACTTCTTCACATTTCCCACACATGGTCGAAGCATTGGGCAAATCACATGATTTTTCCAAACCATACAGGGCAGGGGTTAAAACGGATCCCATTGGCCCGGGATAGATCGACCCATAGGCATGACCGCCGACACTTTGATAGACCGGGCAATGGTTGATACAGGCCGAACAGCGAATACAGCGCAGCATATCGTGCGTGTCATGGCCCAGCATACGCGAACGTCCGTTATCCAAAATGACCACATGAAATTCATCCGGTCCGTCCGGGTCGGTTTCCCCGCGTGGCCCGGTGGAAAAGGTCGTATAAACCGATTGTTCCTGCCCCGTGGCCGAACGTGCCAGAACCCGCAGTAACGTTGTGCAGTCTTCCAATGTCGGCACAACTTTTTCAATGGAACAAAGAACGATATGAATACGCGGCAACGTCTGCGTCAGATCCCCATTACCTTCATTCGTTACGATAACGGTTGAACCCGTTTCCGCCACCATAAAGTTCGCACCCGTAATCCCGACATCGGCGGCAATAAATTTTTTGCGTAGCATGGTGCGGGCTTCGACCAGCAAATCTTCGGGGGCATCCAGATTACGATCTTTCGGTAATTCCGTATGGGTTTTGCGAAAGGCTTCTTCCACATGGCTTTTGCGCAGGTGAATGGCGGGTGCGATAATATGACTGGGCGGTTCATTGCGTAACTGGATAATATATTCACCCAGATCGGTTTCAATCGGGATCAGGCCTTTTTCTTCCAGATATTCATTGATCGCCATTTCTTCGCCGATCATGGATTTGCCTTTGGTGATGGTTTTTGCCCCCACCGCTTCGCAAATTTCATAAACGATCTTGCGCCCATCCTTGATATCGCGCGCCCAATGGACCTTGCCGCCGGTTTCCACCACACGGCTTTCAAATTGTTCAAGGTAAAAGTCCAGATGGCGCAGCGTATGGTCTTTGATATCGCGGGCCTGATCGCGCAAATCCTCAAATTCCGGCAAACGCTCCATCGCTGCCAGCCGTTTTAACGGAAAACCGGTTCCCAATTTCTGCAAGGAAGCCTGAAGGTCATTGTCTTTCAACGCCTTCTTGGCATTTTCTTTAAAATTATGGGCGTTCAGTTTCATCGGTTTAGCCCTTTCCTTGTGAAATTGGCGGCACCTCATCACACATATCTGCTAGAACCTCGGCAATATGGCGCACTTCCACCGTTTCCCCGCGTCGTGTCATCCGTCCGGCGATATTCATCAAACAGCCCAGATCACCGCCCAAAACGGTTTGCGCCCCGGTTTTCAGCAAATCATCACATTTATCATCGGTAATGCGCGACGATATATCGGAAAACTTCAGACAAAATGTTCCGCCGAACCCGCAACACCGTTCCGCTTGTTCGGCTTCCACCAGTTCAAGCCCCTCGACACTGTCCAACAGTTTGCGCGGTTGCTGCTTGATCCCCAATTCGCGCAAACCCGAACAGCTGTCATGATAGGTTGCTGTACGGTCCAAGGCGGCTTCGACCTTGTCCACATGCAGGACATCACTGAGGAAAGTCAAAAGTTCATAGGTTTTGGTCGACAGGTTTTGCGCGCGTGTCAGCCAGTCGGGACAGTCTGCAAACAATTCCGGATAATGCACCCGGATCATCGCCGCACAAGACCCACTGGGCGCGACAACGTAATCGAATTGTTCAAATTCTTCGATCACCATTTGCGCCATTGCCTTGGCATCCTCATTATCGCCACTGTTATAGGCCGGTTGACCACAACAGGTTTGACGTTCCGGGACACAGATTGAACACCCTGCATCTTCCATCAATTTTACGGCTGCAAAGGCAACAGTCGGGCGAAACAAATCTACCAGACAGGTTACGAACAAACCGACATTTTTCTCATTTTCCGACATGCCATGAAGATGGCCTTTTTAGACGCAATTGACAAGCATTATGCCGTTTTACGCCGCCACAGGGGGAGAAGTTCAACCGACAGAATGCTGATAAACATAATTGCGGCCCCGAAATAACCCTCAACAGGCAAGCGTTCGCCTAAGATAATAGCACCAGCCAAGGCAGCGAACAGGGTTTCCCCACTCATAATAATCGCTGCATCGGCCTGTCCTGTATAAGTTTGGGCCACGGCTTGTAAGGTAAAGGCAATACCAACAGACAAGACGCCCGCATAAAAAATTTCAAATCCTGCCGCCATTACATTGGCTATGCTGAAGTCTTCAAAGATCAACCCACCCGTCAAACCCAACATGCCACATACGAGAAACTGCGTGGATGCCAGCATTACCGGGGTCGAACAATTGCGAACGACAAACCCGACCGTAATGATTTGAGCCGCCCAGAAAATGGCAGAGACCATCATCCAGAAATCCCCGGTACTTAACCCGCTGAGATTACCGCCTGACAGATAATATGTGCCAACCATACATCCCACCACGGACGGCCAGATTGACCAATGGGGGAGTTTGCGCCAGAAAACCAGCAACATCAAAGGCACCAACGGCACATAAAGCCCGGTTAAAAAGCCCGCATTGGTCACCGATGTCATGGAAATCCCGATTTGTTGGGTAATCGAAGCCGTAAAGATAAACACCCCGCAAAGCGCCATGCCCAACCAGTCTTTAAGACTGACCTCAGCACCCCTTTGGCGATATTTCGATAATTCACGCAAGGCCAAAGGCAACACAACCAATCCACCCAACATAAAACGGATTCCGGTAAAATAATACGGGCCGATATTTTCCATGCTGGTATGTTGGGCAACAAAGGCTGTGCCCCAGATCAACGCTGTGATGAGCAGCAGAATATTGGCTTTTAGACGGTTCATTTCGATCTCTACGCTTATTCTTATTTTGGCAGATACCTTTGGAATAATTTTACCAACTGGTCAACCTTTCTTTTAACCTTTCCAAACAGGTCTAACTGGTCATTGAAAAAGTCTGGTGATGGATGCGCGCAGAACAAGTGCTTCCGATAAGATGGAAACCCTTCTTGATCACCGATTGCTTCTAGAATGGGAAAAATGCAGGTATAACAAAGAGGGCTAAACCGGCGAATATAATATTTAGAGGTAGCCCTACTTTTAAGAAATCTTTAAATTTATACCCTCCCGCACTATAAACGAAAGTATTGGTTTGATAGCCAATTGGTGTGGCAAAACTGGCTGAAGCCGCAAACATAACGGCCATAATAAATGGGCGCGGGTCATAGCCTAATTGCAAAGCAAGCGAAATCACAATCGGGCCGATCAGCACGGCCACAGCATTATTACTAATCATTTCGGTGAGAAGGCTGGTCAATATATAAACAGCCGCCAAAATAGCCAATGGCCCGACATCGCCCAATGATGTAACGGCTGTTTCAACAATTAAGCGCGCCGTTCCCGTTTGTTCCATTCCCAGACTTAGTCCCAGCATACCGAAAATTAAAAACAAAATACGCCAGTCAATGACATCAAATGCCTCTTCCGGATCAATGCAGCGGGTGATCATCACAACAACAGCTCCAATCAGGGCCAACCCCGCAATTGGCATGATGCCGATTGCGGACAAAACCATAACTGCAATCATCGTCAAAATCGCAATACGGGCTTTATTGCGCCTAATTGGTCGTTCTTGCGGCGTAGAAAGATTGATCACCCCCCCATCTTTGACCAAACGCTGGATCCCCTCGATTGATCCATCAAGAAGCAAAGTATCCGCAAACTGAAGGCGGATTTCATCCATTTGATCTGAAATATTACGATCATTTCTATGAACAGCCATCAAGTAGGCGCCATAGTTTCGTCTTAAATTGATCGTTTCAAGCGTCTTTCCTCGCAGATGTGACTTCGGACCAACACTGGCTTCCATCGTGATGGTTTGCTCTGCCGTTACAGGTTCCATCCCTTGTCCTGATAAGTCCTTGAATTCTACGCCCCCATCTTCCTTCATACCCAGAATTTCAGCCGTATCGGTCTTTATCACAATCCGGTCACCCGCTTGAAGCTTAAGCGTGTTCAATTTTTTACGCAAAGAGATTTCACCACGGATTACATCCAAAATGCGCGAATGCTGCGTGTTAAAAGGAAGTTCATCAAGCTTCTTACCCAAATATTTCGAGTGAGTTGGAATGAGAATCCGCGCCATGAATTTTCTTTTTTCACCGTGGTTCAAGACACCTGTCAAAGATACTCTATCAGGTAACAAAAAGCGGCCTGCAAAGACCATGTAAATCATGCCGACCCCCGCAAAAATCAAACCGGGTAACGTCATTTCAAACATAGAAATGACAGGTTGCCCTGTTTGTGATGCAACAGTACTCACCAAAATATTGGTCGATGTCCCAACCAGAGTTAAGGACCCACCAAAAATTGCTGAAAAAGACAAGGGAATCAATAATCGAGACGGGGACACATTGATACTTGCTGCCAGCGAAATAACGATCGGTGTCATAAGAATAACAACAGGTGTGTTATTCATAAAGGCAGACGCCAACATCGTGCCAAACATCATAAACAGCATGGCCCGCAGAAAGGAACCTTTCGCATATTTTTTCAGGCCTTCGCCCAAAATGGATAAAACCCCCGTTCGTTCCAAAGCGGCGGACAAAATAAACATCATCGCAATTGTTATCGGTGCACTGGAACTAAAAACACTCAGAAATGTTTTAACGTCGATTATATTTGTCGCAACAAGAGCAGCCGTGGCCGCCAAAGCAATCACTTCCGGAGGATAGATTTCTTTAAAAAAACTCAAAAAAACGATACAAAGCAAGGATAAGACAAATATTTGCTCAAGCGACATGAAATCACACTAAATTTAATGTAAAATTAAAATAAAGAGCACCTCGAAAAGTACATCCCCTGAATGTAAACTTTAAAATTCCGAAAATAAAGACCAAAGTCACAGTGCCCGATAAACCCGCATCCCTCACCAATATTCATTGATAATATCATTTTTATAAATAATAACAGGTAGTTATACTAAAACATTGCCTATTAAAAAAGAGCAGGCTGTTTTGTGCTATGGAATTTTCCCGGTATGGTTCCCTGCAGGTTTTCGCAACCTTTGATGACAGGGAGACCAGCCCGGCGATTTAATCAAATCAACTTGATCGTATTTTGTTTAACCCACTGTTTTTTCTGCACGTTTTCGTACATGCGGGTCAAGGTGGAATTTGCGCAAACGGATGCTTTCCGGTGTCACTTCCACGAGTTCATCATCCTGAATATAAGCAATGGCATCTTCCAGGGTAATCACGCGCGGCGGTGTCAAACGAATGGCATCATCCTTGCCGGAGGCGCGGTGGTTGGTCAGTTGCTTGGATTTCATGGCATTGACTTCAAGGTCGGTCCCTTTGGCATGTTCGCCAATGATCATCCCTTGATAAATCTTGGTTTGCGGACCGATAAACAACGGGCCGCGCCCTTCAAGGTTTGCCAGCGCATAACCGACAGCCGCACCCGCAACCATAGAAATCAGAACCCCGTTACGACGTCCCGGAATCGGACCGGCATAAGGACCAAAATGGTGGAAGGTACGCGCCATAATCCCGGTACCGCGTGTTTCTGTCAAAAATTCCCCGTGATAACCGATCAAGCCACGTGCCGGTACATGGAAGGTCAAACGGGTCTTGCCGCCACCGGAAGGGCGCATTTCCGTCATTTTGCCTTTGCGGATCGACAGACTTTCCACCACGATACCGGAAAATTCTTCATCCACATCGACCTGAACTTCTTCAAACGGTTCCAGTTTTTCACCTGTTTCCGGGTCTTGTTGAATCAAAACGCGCGGACGTGAAATCCCCAGTTCGAAGCCTTCGCGGCGCATGGTTTCAATGATAACGCCCAACTGCAATTCACCCCGACCGGCAACTTCAAAGCTATCGGCATTTTCGGTTTCATTGACCGTAATGGCAACGTTGCCTTCGGCCTCGGCAAACAAACGATCACGGATCATACGCGATGTCACTTTGGACCCTTCCTGACCCGCCAGCGGTGAATCGTTCACAGAAAATGTCATGGCGAGGGTCGGCGGATCAATCGGTTGGGCTTTTAACGGTACCATCAATTCCGGGGCACACAGGGTATCGGCAACGTTGGCCTTTGTCAGACCGGCAACGGCGACAATATCGCCTGCGTGGGCTTCATTGACCGGAACACGTTCCACACCACGAAAAGACAGCAATTTGGTGACACGCGCCTGTTCGATGATTTCGCCGTCTGCCGTCATGGCTTTCAGGTTGGTATTGACTTTAAACGTCCCGGTATGGACACGTCCGGTCAGGATACGACCCAAAAACGGATCGGATTCCAATGTTGTTGCCAACATGGAAAACGGCTTATCCAGATCACCAGCCGGTTCTTTGACATGTTTCAGGATCAAATCAAACAACGGTGTCAGATTGGTACGATCCCCATCCGGTGTTTCCGCCGCCCAACCATCCCGGCCTGAGGCAAACAAGGTCGGGAAATCAAGTTGTTCGTCATTGGCATCCAAGGCACTGAACAGATCAAAACATTCGTCTTGGACTTCATAGGGACGCGCATCGGGGCGATCGGCCTTGTTGACCACCACGATCGGCTGCAATCCCAGTTTCAGGGCTTTACCGGTTACGAATTTGGTTTGCGGCATTGGACCTTCAGCAGCATCGACCAACAAGACCACGCCATCGACCATAGACAGGATACGTTCCACTTCCCCGCCGAAATCGGCGTGACCGGGTGTATCGACGATATTAATACGGACATTATTCCATTCAACCGATGTACATTTTGCCAGAATGGTAATGCCACGTTCTTTTTCAATATCCCCGGAATCCATAATACGTTCTTCAACGCGCTGGTTTTCACGGAACTGGCCGCTTTGTTTCAAAAGTTCGTCAACCAAAGTCGTTTTACCGTGGTCAACGTGTGCGATAATCGCAATATTGCGAAGTTCCATGAATTTAATCCGTCTGTAGGGAATATGATTTGCGCGGGACTATACGCTTAAATAAAAAAACAGCAATAAAAAAACCCCTACAAACCGCAGTTCATAGGGGCTTTCTTAAAAGTATCATAAATTACGCGGACAAAGCAGCACCGGCAAGGTCTGCCAAATCAGCCTCGGGTCGCGCCCCGTAATGGCTGATAACCTCGGCAGAACAAATAGAACCGAGACGCGCACATGTTCCCATATCAAATTCTTTGGTATAGCCAAACAGGAAACCCGCCGCATAAGCATCCCCGGCCCCGGTGGTATCCACAACATGATCGACTTTTTCCGCATCAACCACATGGATTTCATTACCGGCAATCACAACGGAGCCTTTTTCCCCACGGGTCAGGGCCGCAACGCTGCATTTATCGCGCACGCATTGCAGGGCCGCATCAAAGCTATCGACTTCATAAAGAGATTTGATCTCGTCTTCATTGGCAAACAAAATATCGACGTGATGTTCAACCAAATCCTGAAAAGATTTACGGTGACGATCTACACAAAAAGCATCCGACAGGCTGAGTGCGACCTGACGTTCCGCCTTATGCGCTGCCATTGACGCTTTTAAAAAGGCTTCTTTTGCATGATCCGGGTCCCACAAATAGCCTTCCAGATACGTTACTGCGCCTCGGGCAATATAATCCGGGTCGATATCATCCGGCATCAAATTCACACAAGCACCCAAGAACGTGTTCATGGTGCGTTGCGCATCATCTGTCACCAAAATCAAACAACGGGCCGTACTGGGGCCGTCACTGGCATGTTTAGACGCAAAATCCACACCGGCAGCTTTGATATCATGGGCAAAAATCTTGCCTAAACCATCATCTTTGACCTTGCCGATAAAGGCGCCTTTTGCCCCCAGGCTGGCCAAACAGGCAATGGTATTGGCCGCAGACCCACCGGAACATTCCACCCCCGGACCCATTTTATCGTACAGACGGTCCGCTTGCGTTGCATCGATCAAGGCCATGCCGCCTTTGGTCAACCCGTTTTCCACGATAAAGGCATCGCTGGAATGGCTCAATACATCGACAATGGCATTGCCAATACCGATCACATCGAAATCTGCTTGCACCATGTTGTCCTCATCTTCCCATAAACATCAATTTGCGCGCCAGTATAGAAGGATCGATTTAAACAACAAGAGAGAAATATATGCTTTTTGGTTGTATCTCTGGTCGCTTAAGGTATTGTTACAATATAAAATAAATATGTAACATTGACGTTGTCCGATTGTAACAGGAAATTGGCGGGTCTGCATTTGAAGCATAAATCGCAACTTATAACCGGCTTATCTTTTGTATTGGCCGTAATCTTTCTTGTCGCCCTCGGCTGGTTTGCTGCACGGGAGACGGGGGAAACTGCGGCTCGGGAAATTGATCAAAACCTCAGTCATCGCATCACCCTCTATAAGAATTTTCTACAGCGAGAACTTAATCAAGTTGATTATATCGCCAGCATCCTTGCACAGAACCCGCAACTTATTGCCGCTTTACAGCCAAATGCTGTGGGACGTTATATTGATGTTGCAAACAATCTTCTCAAAACAGCCAATCAGAAACTCGAAACTGCAACCGTCTTTTTAATGGATAAAAACGGGCGCACAGTTGCCGCCAGCAATTTCGATCAGGAACATAGTTTCATCGGGAAAAATTACTCATTCAGGCCCTATTTTAAAAATGCGTTAGAAAAAGAAACCGGTCGTTTTCTCGCCGTTGGAATTACCTCCTATCAACTGGGGTATTATGTCGCCCATGCGATTAAAAATGGCGGCGAGACGGTAGGCGTTATCGTCATCAAAATCGATCTGCGCCATATCCAGCAATTCACCAAAGATATGGATGGCGATTATTTCATCGCGGATGAGCGCAATATTATCTTTCTCAGTTCCAATAAAACGTTCGAGTTAAAATCCCTGACGACCATTTCCGCAAATGATCGACGCTATATTTCGCGCACCCGCCAATATCCCATCCATAAGATTGAAACGCTTGAAAACCATGTTTCCGATACAAAATATGGTCAATTTAATACCTATCGGATCAATTATAATGAATATTTTGTCAGAAAGGTCTCTTTGGAAGAACTGAACTGGACCGTTTGGCTTTTCGCACCCACGGCCCCCATCCGAAATCAGGCTCTTTCCAGTGCCATTGGCATTTCTTTAATCGGGTTAATGGCAATGGTTGCCTTTTACCTGCTTTATAAACGGCGCAAAGATAGTGAACGGTTCCAAACGATTGTGGACAATCTTCCCAGCGGGGTGACCTTTTTTGACAACAACCTGCAAATGCTGATTTGCAATGAAATGGTTAAAAAAGTCCTTGATTTTCCCGATAGTCTGTTTCACGGCGGATTACCCAGTTTACGAACGCTGCTGCGTTTTAATGCCCAGCGCGGGGAATATGGGGAAAATAACCCCGATCTTGTCATTGCCGAACAAATTGAAAAGGCCAAACAACGCATTGATCATGTGTTTGAACGCAAAAGACCTGACGGCACCATTCTGGAAATTCGCGGCGTTTGGTTGGATCAAGGCCTGATCACCACCTATACAGACATTACCGATCGCAAAAAGGCCGAAGAAGAAGCCATGCGGACCTCCGGTTACTTGCGCGCTTTGCTGCAAAATATGGATCAAGGCGTTACCGTAACAGACGAAAATCTGAATATTGTTTTCTGGAACAATGCCTTTTTCGATCTTCTGAAATTGCCGGACCACCTTAAAAAGCCGGTGATGAAATATGAAGACCTGATCCGATATAATGCCATTCGCGGGGAATATGGTCCCGGTGACCCCGAACAACATGTCAAACTGCGGGTTCAGGCCTCGTTAAAATTTGAACCCCATAAGTTTGAACGCACCAGACCGGACGGACATACCTTACAGGTTACCGGCAAGCCGTTGCATATTGATGGGGAACCCTTTGGCTTCATTTCAACCTATGTCGATATTACCGAACATAAACGTATGGCGACACGGTTGCGCAAACTGGCCAATACCGATCCATTAACCGAACTGAACAACCGCCGTCATTTTACCACTTTGCTGGAACGCGAAATTAAACGCAGCCGGCGCAATGGCAACCCCTTGTCCCTTTTGTTGCTTGATCTTGATCATTTCAAAACCGTCAATGATCGCTTTGGTCACAATTGCGGCGATATGGCCCTGAAAGCATTTGCCGATACCAGCCGTGATATCTTGCGCGACATTGATGTCATCGGTCGCTTAGGTGGCGAGGAATTTTGTATATTCCTGCCCGATACAGACCGTGAAGGTGCCTATATACTTGCCGAACGTATGCGCCAAGGTGTTGAAAATATTGATCTGGTCAGCGACAAAAATGAACCGATCAAACTTACTGTCTCCATCGGTGTGGCCATGCTTGACAATGTCATGGGCGACCGGATCGAAGATATCCTGCAACGCGCTGACAAAGCCCTGTACCGTGCCAAAAACGAAGGGCGCAACCGGGTTTGTTAAATTAATCGTCTCGTCTTTTCATAAATTGAAAAAGAAAGGACCAAAATATGACATACCCTTATGAAATACAAACACCTCACGGTCTATATCCACAAGATGGGCACAAGCTAGACCGTATGATTTTAGATGATCAACTTGTCGTCCAAATCGGACACGCCAAAGAACATCAATATATTATTCCTGAACTTGATTACAGACAGTTTATTAAAGACGGAAAACTATAAATCCTTAAAGATAATTCCGTTCAATATCGCGCAACAAACCGTTTGAGGCTTCTTCCACCAAATCCAATACATAATCAAATCCGGCCGGGCCGCCATAATAGGGGTCGGGAACTTCTTCTTCCGGGCTGTTGGGGTCAAAGCCTAAAAACATATGCAAACGGTCTTCATAACCGGGCAAGCAAATCTGTTGCAGTTGCGCATAGTTGCTGCGATCCATCGCCAGAACATAATCAAATTCTTTGAAATCAATCGGCTTGGCCTGACGTGCCCGTAAATCCGAAAGATCATAGCCACGCACCTTTGCGGCAGCTTGTGCCCGTTTATCCGGTTCTTTACCCACGTGCCAATCCCCGGTTCCCGCAGAATCGGTTTGAATATGGTCTTGCAAGCCTTTTTGCTTCACCAAATCACGAAACACCCCTTGTGCAGTGGGGGAGCGACAAATATTTCCCAGACAGACAAACAGGACTTTAACCACACTTTTCTCCCTTTTCATTTTCCCCTAATATGAATTCAAACGAATTTGGGAGCAACCATGAATGTACGTATCGACAAAGAAGGCACCATCGTCATCCTGACAGGCGCGGGTATTTCACGTGAATCGGGTCTGGATACATTTCGTTGCGAAGGGGGTATCTGGTCAAAAGTCAACCTGGAAGATGTTGCCACCCCCGAAGCCTTTCAACGTGACCCAAAAATGGTGCAGGCTTTTTATAATGCCCGGCGCAAACAATTGGTTTGTGAGAAACCTCAACCTAATCCCGCTCATCTTGCCCTTGCTAAACTGGAACGCAACTGGCCCGGACGTGTCCTGATCGTCACACAAAATATCGATAACCTGCATGAACTTGCCGGATCAAAAGATATTATTCATATGCATGGGGAATTGATGAAAATCCGCTGTAACCATTGCGGTGCTTTGCATCTTTGGGAAGAGGATCTCTATATCGACACCCCCTGTCCCGATTGTGCCGAAATCGGCGGTTTGCGCCCCCATGTGGTCTGGTTTGGTGAAATCCCCTTACAAATGGATGATATTTACGCCGCCTTGCAAGATGCTGATCTTTTTATGTCCATCGGGACATCCGGCAACGTCTATCCCGCTGCCGGTTTTGTACAAGCCGTATCCGGTTTGGGTCACTGTCACACGGTTGAACTGAATCTCGATCCATCCAACGGGGCCACCCAGTTTCAAGAAACCATCTACGGCCCGGCAAGTCAGATTGTTCCGGCTTATATAGACGCGTTATTGGCGGATTAAATGGAAGACTTACTCAAGGAAATACGCGCCTGTACCTTGTGCCAAGACTTACCCTTAGGGCCGCGTCCGGTCATTCGGGCACAAAAATCAGCGCGGATTTTGATCATCGGACAAGCCCCGGGCACAAAGGTACATGAAAGCGGTGTGCCGTGGGATGATCCAAGCGGGGAGCGTTTGCGTGACTGGCTGGCTGTGGATAAAGAAACGTTTTATGACGACAGTCAAATCGCCATTATGCCGATGGGTCTTTGTTATCCGGGACGATTGGATAAAGGCGGGGATAAACCGCCACCTGCACAATGCGCCCCCACATGGCATGATAAGGTCTTACAGGAATTGGAAAATTTACAACTGACCTTGCTGGTTGGGTCGTATGCCCAAAACCGTTATTTAAAAGGCGTTCAAAAGAAAACCATGACCGAAACCGTGCATCACTGGTCAGAATATCTCAAAGACGGATACCTGCCTTTGCCCCATCCCAGTTGGCGGGTAACGAATTTAATCAAGAAAAATCCGTGGTTTGAAGATGAGCTGCTTCCTGACTTACGCCGCCTCGTTCATCACCACCTTAGTCTTTAAACACCCAGACGTTCGCGCCGTTTTTCCGGTTTATGGAAATTTTCTTCGGTAATGGTTTGCAACAAGCGCGTCTTGATGTTCGCCAGTTTACTTTCTGAATTTACCTTCAAACCAAAAACGTCTTTGACATAAAACACATCGACCGCGCGTTCCCCAAACGTTGCAATATGGGCAGAATTGATTTGCAGGCCCAAATCGGTCAACGTGCGGGTTACATCATAAAGAAAGCCCAGCCGGTCACGTCCATTGACTTCCACCACAGTAAAGGCATTGGACACTTTATTATCGATCAAAACACGCGGGGAAACCGTAAAGACATCGCGGCGCGATTTTAAGGTATTCTTGGTGACTTTTTCCAATTCGCTGGCGGGATAAATCTCACCTTTTAAGGCCTTATCAATCCGTTCTGCCAAACGTTTGATTTTTGTTTCTGAATCAAAGGCTTCCGCACTGTGATCCTGTACAGAAAACGTATCCAGCGCCATGCCGTTTGATAACGTTGCAATTTTTGCATCGACAATAGACCCGTTGGTCAACGCCATCGCCCCGGCAATGATCGAGAACAACCCCGGGTGATCCGCCGTATAAATGGAAATCTCGCTGACATTGTTAAAGGTATCATGTTCCACATTGATATGAATCGGGCCACCTTCCTGTGCCGCCCGCCTGACAAGGGCAGCATGCCTGGCTTGAACATCTGTTTCAAAACTCAGCCAATAACCGGGGTTGCCTTGTTCAATAAATTCTTCAATCTCGTCTGCCGGCCAATCCTGTAACGCATCACGCAGGGCATTTTGCTTGGCTGTCACACGGGCCTGAACACCACCGGCGGCCAATTCCCCGCCGCTTAAAACCTCCAACGCCCGCATATAAAGAACGCGCAGCAAGTTACCTTTCCAGCCATTCCAGACATCCGGCCCAACCGCACGGATATCACAGGCCGTTAAAACCAACAGCAGGCGCAGGCGTTCCGGTGACTGGACAATATCGCAAAATTGCTTGATCAGGTTGGGATCTTCTAGATCGCGTTTAAACGCCACATTGGACATGGTCAAATGATGGCGTACCAACCATGCAACTGTTTCGGTTTCTTCGTCATCCAACCCCAGACGCGGACCGAGTTCCAGCGCAACCTCTGCGCCCAATTCAGAATGATCCCCACCACGGCCCTTGGCAATATCATGCAGCATCACCGCCACATAAAGGGCACGCCGTGAAATAATTTCATGTATGGCAACCGAACTTGCCGGTAATTCATCTGCATTTTCGCCCAACTCAATACTGTTGAGTTCCCCAATCGCCTTGATGGTATGTTCATCAACCGTATAGGTATGATACATGTCGTACTGCATCTGGGCCGTAACACGGGCAAAATCTGGGATAAATTTACCCAAAAGACCGACTTCCCCCATCATCCGCAAAATGCGCTGCGGTTTTTTAAGCGAGGTCAACATATCCATAAACAGACGGTTGGCATCCGGGTCGTCGCGCAGATCATGATCGACCAAACGCAAATTGGCACGCACCTGTTTTAAGGCAAAAGGATGAATATCCAGATCATGTTCCTGCGCCACACTGAACAGTTCAAACATCAACAGCGGATTTTTGACCAGCGCATCCTTATCCCCCAGTGTTAAACGCCCGGAATCAACTCCAAACCCTTCCACATTGCGTTTAAACAGGTTGGTGAGCATGGTAAAACGCTGTTGCTGTTTTTTGTGTTGTTCGTCCAGAACCGCACATAAATTACGCGTCAAATCCCCAACCGTTTTTGCCGTCAGATAATAATGTTTCATAAAACGTTCAACAGCGCGCAAATTGCCCCGGTCTTTATATCCAAAAGTCAGGGCCAATTGGTTTTGCACATCAAATGTCAAACTTTCCTGCGCACGATTGGTCAGATAATGCAGGGCACACCGCACAGAAAATAAAAAGTTCACCGCCTTTTTAAAAGCCGCCGCATCATCTGCCGTAATCACATCGTATTTGACCAGTTCGCGCCAACGTTCCACACCGTAAATATATTTACCGATCCAATAAAGCGTTTGCAGATCGCGCAAACCGCCTTTGCCTTCTTTCAAATTGGGTTCGACCACATAACGGGTATCGCCCATGCGTTGGTGGCGTTCATCGCGTTCTTCCAACTTGGCATCAACAAATTGACGCCCCGACACATCAATCACCTTTTCTTTGAAACGTTGCTGAAATTCATCAAAAAGGTCTTTGTTCCCCCACAAATACCGCCCGTCCAGCAGGGCGGTCTGAATGGTTAAGTCATCTTTTGCCAGTTTAATGCATTCATCAATACTGCGGGTGGAATGACCGACTTTCAGACCCAGATCCCACAACAGGTACAGCATATATTCCACAGCCTGTTCGACCTTGGGCGTCTGCTTATAAGGCAACAGAAACAGCAAATCGATATCGGATTGCGGCGCCATTTCCGCACGCCCATATCCACCGACAGCCGCCACACAAAACTGTTCCGCCTTGGTCGGGGTATGAATGGCATAAACGTATTTGGTGGTAAAATCGTAAAGGGTGCGGATAATTTGATCGATTAAAAAAGCATAATTATGAAACGTGACAATTCCGTTAGCTTCTTTTCGTTCAAACCGATCTTTGATTTCCTGACGCCCGTCTTTCAAGGCCCCTTTGAACAACTTCAAAACATCATTTTGCATTTTAGAAGAATAGCCGGACCAACCGGCCATATTTTCCAATTCGGCCCACAAGGCTTTGCGGTCAATGATTTTGCGTTGTTTTCGGATTTTGGCCATTCTTTTTTTAACACTTTTCTAAATGCACTATAGTCAAATTCAAGGGGCAACGTAAAACTGACGTCCAAACCAGCGCCAGCGTCCGTCCCCTGCCGGCATCGTACAATTCAACCGCGTACGGCCCACCGGCATCTCTTTTTCAAACCGGGCTTCCACGCGGCGGTCAAATCGTTCTAAACGCACCTTTCCTTCATGGGAAGAAAAACAGGCCAAGGTATCCAGATCCCCGACTTTTTCACCAACGGTAAAACCGATAATCGGCGGATTGCGACTGCCCACCATCATATCGCGCGGCCCGATGTCTTTAACATGCAGGGATTTAGCCTGTGCCACCATTTGAAAACGTTTCAGATCCCCATATTTTTCATTTAAGGCAAATCGGGCCAGATAATAAATATCGTCCCCAATGCCAACGGCACCACTATGCTGTCCAAATGCCGCACGCATTCCAAACCCACGCACCACGGACACGGCGGTCAAACTGGCTTCCCCATAAGGATAAGCAAATAAATCGGGACGGTAGCCCAATTCTTTTTCAAGGCGTTCAAGCGATCGTGACATTTCATCGCCCATGCGCGACTGTGACGCCGCTGCCATATGAAGATGGCTGGCCGTATGCGCCCCA
Source organism: Terasakiella brassicae (assembly GCF_014641495.1). Taxonomy (GTDB): domain Bacteria; phylum Pseudomonadota; class Alphaproteobacteria; order Rhodospirillales; family Terasakiellaceae; genus Terasakiella; species Terasakiella brassicae. The sequence goes on along the minus strand of NZ_BMHV01000006.1, from coordinate 91,963 downwards.
ATGCTGACCAAGGGATCTTTATCCATTTCACGAATTTGATCCCAGGTTAAATGCCCGGCATAGCCCCGATCAATGGGGTCGGTTGAAATAAAAACGGTAAAAGGAATACCCGCCTTTTTAAAACGCGGATAGGCTTTCTCATAAATACTGGCATAACCGTCATCAATGGTAATGCTTAGGGCTTTATCAGGCAGTTCCTCGCCCGCACGGATTTTATCAACCAGATCGCTTAAGGCCAAAACGTTATACTCGCCTGTCTTGATCTCTTGCAGATGTGATTCAAACTGTTCGATTGAAATGTTTGTCGATGGGAAACTCTCTTCTCCAAAACGGTGGTACATCACAACACTTGCCGAAGACTGTGCAAAAGCGGGCAGGGCACTACAAGCAACAAATCCAAAGGCGGTTAAGGCCTTTTTCCAATTGGAGAATGAATGACCGAGTTTCATCAGATTAACTTCCGCCGCATTTTTTTATGAGTTTATGATTTAAACCCGTACTATCCCAAGAAGGATTCAAAAGAGCAAGGCATAATCCCGATCTCGGGAACTAAATATACTTCTCGTTTTTTCTAATTTATACCCCATATCATAAATATGAAACCATTGATGAAATCACAGTGGGGACAGACCTATAAAGACTGGCATATCCCCCTGTCACAAAACAATATATTGCTGAAGGACGCCTTGGCCGATATGCATTTGCATTCTCATGGGCAGGGTGCGATTCCACTGATCATACAATTGGTGGAAAACCCACGGTTTCGCCTGCCGGGGCTTGAGCTTTTTCACGGGGCCGTTAATCTGGATGATCATGACTGCATCCATATTTTGCTAGGCCGGGGTATGTTACCCAAGGATGAGGCCTTTGTGATTGGTTTTACGATGGGATCAACCGGACAGGTCGGTGCGTTGGAAGAAAAGCTTTATCGCCTGATCTCACAATATCTTTACCCTGATGTCTACAAATTTAAAGAAGACGATCTAGAAATTTTCCGCGATGGGCTGCATCTTGGCATGCTTTGCCGCAGTGACGCGCTGGATAAGGTTGATTACGGCCCTCTTATGGATAAAACATTGGGCGAGGTGCGCAACAGGCTGGGCATTGATACCGCCTTGTTAAAAGCCTATTACGCACTGGAAGCCAAACGTTACCCCTATGCCGGGGAAAGTATGCGTTTATTGAATTGAACGTTTCCGACTGAGGACAAACCACACCAACGGCACCACACCGCCCACCACAAACAAAATCCCCCCGACAGATCGGAAAATCGTCAGATTGCGAAAAACCTCACCGGAAACAACTTCCCATGAACGGGCTTTCCAGAAACCTTCTTCCAAAACGGTGATGACCTGATAGACCCCGACTGGAAAAAGATCGAGAAACATCATCAAAGCCACCCCGATATTTAATGACCAGAAGGCCGTGCGCAAAAGTTTTGCATTCCAACGGGTTTCACATAACAAATGCTGGCAACAGAACAGCATCCCGGCAATGGCGATATTGCCTTTTACGCCAAACATGGCCGCATGTGCATGATTCCCGGTCAGATAGGTCGCATGTTCAAAATAATTGACAATCGGCAGGTTAATCAGGGAACCAAATACACCGGCGCCAAACACATTCCAGAAATTGACTGCAAGGATAAAATACCAGACCTCCGTCATCACGCGGGTTTGTTTGCCTTGTCCCTGCAACCCGGTTGCCCGCTGTTTTTCCTGATGCAAACGCCACGCATCCAGCGTCAACAGTAATAACGGCAAGACCTGAAGGGTGGAAAACACACTGCCCAGCGCAATAATACTGGTCGGTTTGGCAATCCAGTAAAAATTATGGGCCACCCCCAATGTTGCCGTTGCAAAAAACAACATAACCGCCAGAAAAATCACCCGTTCTGCCATAAGTCGCGTGATCAATCCCATTTGCACCATCATATAGGCCACAATCACGGTGGTAAAAACTTCAAACGTGACTTCCACCCACATATGAACAACCATCCAGCGCCAAAAATCAGCCACGGCAAAATTGCTATCCGGCAAAACCAACAGGCTGAAAAACAAAAACAGCACCATGACCGCACTGCCATATAACAACCAGGCAGGAACCGACCAAATATTTTGCCGGTTTAAATGCGGTTTGATCCCGCGATAAATAATCAGGATCCACAGGCTGAAGGCGACCAACAACAGAATTTGAAACGCCCGGCCCAATTCCATAAATTCCCAGCCCTGACTGCCAAACCAATAAGAAAGCGTATCGTTTATCCGGCCTGTTTGCCCCAGATAAATCCCGATCATACCGCCGACCCCGACAAAAGCGCACATCCAGAACATCAGATTAATCAAACCGACTTGCCCCTTGGGCGGTTGGGACAGGGCGGGCAAAAAGAAAATCGTATAACCTGCCCAGCAGATAAAAAACCACATGATCTGAAACAAAGTATGGTAACTGCGCGCGACATTAAACGGGATAATTTCGCCCAGATATAGACCAAAGGGGCGGACAAAATCAGTTGCCGCCAAAATACCGAACAAGACTTGCAAGGCAAACAATGTCATTGCCAACATAAAAAATTTATAAGTGACGCGTTGTGTGGGGCGAATGGTTTTCTGTTCCAGATCAGCTGTGCTTAAAGACCGTTCGCCATGACTGTGAAACGGATCATAATGGGTTGATTTCATTTGGCCATACACATACAGAACCAAACCAATGCCTAGAAATAAAACAAAGATGGAAACCATGCTCCAAAAATAGGTGGGCGCACTTGGTTCATTTCCGACATCCGGGTCATAAGGCCAGTTATGGGTATAGGTATGGTTTTCACCGGGTCTGTCCGTGCCCGCAACCCATGCTCCCCAATAGAAAAAGGCGGATAAGTCCTTTATATCCTGCGGGTTACGAATATATCCGGCGCGAAAATATCCGGGATGGGCCGGATCACGAAACATAGCCTGATAATAGATGGCAATTTCGTCAATGGCATGGACTTGGGCCGCATTCAGCAAAACCACATTCGACGACTCATTCCATCTGTTGAAATGAATTTCACGTTTAACACGGGCGGCAATCGCATCGCGTTCAAAATCCGGCAAGGGTGCGGCTTGTTCCTGTTCATAATAGCGGCGCATGGCTTGCCCCATCAGATGCAAAGCCTCGGCGCTAAAATCCGGGCCACGTTCTGCCCCATCCCCCCAAAAAGAGCCATAATTCATCAGACCGCGTAAATGAAAGAGCTTCTGGCCGCGTTTAATCTGATCTTGCGATAAAATAACCTGTCCGGCTTCATCCAGATAATCCGGTAAGGGCGGAGCACTGGAATAGGTCCGGTCTCCTAAAAAATACAATCCGGCCAGACAGATAAAAGAAATCGTAAAAAACTGTACGAACCACAGTTTTTTATCAATCAGCATTTCTGCCATATTTCTACATTTCTTCAAATGAATGCTGGGCATCGTCAACTCCCCGTGACAAAAGCCAGGGCGTCGAACAAGCAAAATGCTTGTCGATCCCTTTTGCCATCAGGTTTCGCCCGTCAATTAAAAGATATTCCCTGTTCGTCTTCTGGCTTTCGGATCGTCTGTTTTTCCAGTCCTCCTTCCCGAAACAAATCATGTTCAGTGGATTTATAAATGTTGGAAAAACATCCCCGATTACAGCGGCGGGACCGCCACGGATTTACACCGTGTTCCGTTAACAGGTCACGGCTATCTATCAAGCAAAGGTTTGAAAAACAAGCGTTAAATTAAGAATTTGGGCTGTCTTGTGCGACATCACAGACTTCACAACGGCTTAGCGAGTTTGCTGGAAGAAGTGCAAAGAAACTGCCTGTTTCTTTCATCTTACCGGCGCGCATGGCCGCCTCTTCGCCAAATCCCCAAAAGACATCACCGCGTACAACGCCTTTGATCGCCCCACCTGTATCCTGTGCCACAACCAGTCGGGATATTGGGTTTGGTGTCACCGGATCGGTAAAGGTATGAAGGTAAAGCGGTAACCCTAATGGTAAGAACCGTTTATCAATGGCAAGCGAGCGTCCCGGCGTCAGTGCAACGCCTTGTGCACCGACCGGACCGTCATCTTTAAGTTCGCGAAAAAAGATGAAAGAGCTGTTTTCACGCATCAACTCCTGCCCCTTATCGGGATGAGCCGCCAGCCAGCTGCGGATAGCTTGCATGGACATCTCTTCTTTGGACACTTCGCCGCGATCAATTAAAATACGCCCGATTGAGGTATAGTCATGGCCATTGTGACCGTCATAGCCAACACGCATGGTGGACCCATCAGCAAAAACCACCCGGCCTGATCCCTGAATATGCAGGAAAAAGGCATCGACCGGATCATCCACCCAAACCAGTTCGAGATTTTTACCACGCAGTTTCCCTGCATCAATCTCGCTTCGTGACGCATAAGGGACCAGTTGTCCGTTTTCCAGACGTCCGGCAAGGCGTTTGCCTTTCCAGTTCTGTTTAAATTCACCCAGACCGACCAGAACCAAATCATCAGGTCGTTTATAAAGCGGGGTTTGATAGACCCCGCCTTGGGTCAGTGCCCCGCGAAGGGCTGCTTCATAATATCCGGTAAACAACCCGCTGGCCGCACGGTCTTCTGCAAGATCGCTGACCAAATAAGGCTGGAAAAACATTTGATAAAATTCGCGGGCTTTCTGACTGTCACCATCGGGTAGGGAATAGGCCTCGGTACAAATTGGTTTCCAATCCCCGGCAACACCGCCGATCCCATTGGGGCCAATCGGTTTATTTTCATCCATACGCCCAAATGTCTGGCAGGATTTACGCAAGGCCGGGATGGAATTGGCAATTTGATCGTCTTCCCAGCCCGGCAAGGTAGCATAGGAAACGGGCATCAGGCGAATATCATGGCGTTCCGGCATATCCGGTGTCGCCATGACTTCGTGTTTATCCATATCATGTGACGGCGTGCAAGCACCGATAACCGAGACCAGCGCCAACAGACTGCATATCTTTAAGTAAGACCCCCGCCCCACGAACATGAAAAAAGCCCTCTATTCCGCTTGGGTCGCTTTCAGGAACCAAATCGGGCTGTTTGAAGTGATATCACGTTCAAACGTCCAGACATCGGTAATGGTATCGATATAATTGCTGTCCCCATCGACCACTTCACCATCTGCGTCACAGGTAACATTGACCTGTTCACTGACAATACGGACGGTAACTTCCGCCATTTTGTTTTCAAGTGCAGCGTCAATAATTTCTAATGAGCCAATCCCAATCAAGGTGGTTTCCAGTGTTTCACCGGCTGCCTTGCGGGCCTCCAGTGCCGATTCGAAATTGTGATAGACTTCCGGGGTCAGCAGATTTTTCAGCGTTTCCCGGTCATCACCGGCAAAGGCTGTCAAAATCATTTCAAAGGCACCGCGCGCGCCTTCCACAAAACCATGTTGGTCAAAATTGGGATCCGCCGCCATGATCTCCGCCAAAGCCTGTTGAACAGGACCAACCGGTTCAATCTCATTCACTTCGGGTATAGGATGTTGATTTTGTTGATTTTGCGGGCCGGAACCCGGCAAATGGATCACATTGTCCTGAGAGGATTCATTGTCTTCATCCATCGGATCGGGGTTGAAGATATCGCGATGATTGCGATTGTCTTCGTTTCCATCCTTACTGCCCAGCACACTGCGAAGGCGCAGGAAAATAAAGACCGCAATCAGGGCAAGGAGTATGAGATCGAAATTAGCCATAATGATGTTTCAAACCTGTTATCTTTTGCAAGTAGTGTAGCTTGCGCTTAAGCTGTTGTAAAACTAGATAATCTTAAATCGCCAAAAGGGCAAGGTTTCACGAAAGTAAGGTTTTATGGGTTTTATTGTTCTACTCGTCTTTATCATCGTTCCGATCATCGAAATTTCCGTTTTTATTCAAGTCGGTGACTGGATCGGTTTATGGCCGACCATCTCTATTGTTATTTTAACGGCGATTGCAGGAACGGCACTGTTGCGCCAACAAGGTCTATCCACCTTGATGAAAGCCCAACAATCCTTGAACGAAGGACGCATGCCCACAAGCGAGCTTTTTGACGGGGCCTGCCTGTTGGTCGCAGGCGCTTTGTTACTCACCCCCGGATTTGTCACCGATGCCATCGGATTTTTGCTGTTTTTGCCGCCGTTTCGCACGTTTTTACGTTCCAAAGCAGGCAGCATTATCAAAAATTCCCGCAATATACATATTGTCGGGGGCGATATGGGTCCTCACCACCCTGAGGGCAATTCCCCTCCTCATAAATCTGAAAATTCAACGGTTATTGATGCGGATTTTGAAGAAGTTGATCCCAATCCCGACAGTCCCTGGTCTGACAAAAAGGATTAAGTTGAGTTTGGCACAACTTTTATGCTACGACCTTGCCCAACATTTTTTCTTATCAGGAGAGTAGGGCAATGGCCGACCAAAACGAACAAGCAACCGAAGCTGGCGAACAAGAAGCTGCACCGTTTCTCATTCACGGTCAATATATCAAAGATTTGTCTTTTGAAGTTCCCAACGCACCGGGCATTTTCGGCAAAATGATGCAAAACCAGCCCGATGTTTCTGTAAATGTCGATGTGGATGCTGCCAAATTGTCCGAAACGCAGTTTGAAGTGACATTGAAAATTCGTGCCGATTGCAAAGTGGGCGAAGATGTTGCCTTTATTTGCGAACTGGCTTATGGCGGCATTTTTGAACTGAACGTTCCGGCAGAACATCTCGAACCGATGTTGTTGATCGAATGCCCGCGCATGCTGTTCCCGTTTGCCCGCAACATCGTTGCCAGCACAACACGCGATGGTTCTTTCCCGCCGATGATGTTGAATCCGGTCGATTTTGCATCCATGTACCGTGCCCGTCTGGAAGCCCTTCAAAATCAACCAGAAGCCGGTCAAGCCTAAGCCGATCGCCTCTATATAAAATAAAAACGGCTTCTGGTTTATTCAGAAGCCGTTTTTTTTACTCATTAATGAACCAAACTTTTTGCTTTTTCCCGTTTTTCATCACCCCAGTCTTGGGCCGGTGTCGGGGCAACATGATCATGTTCTAAAGTCGTCCCGGTATTTTCACCTTTTAAGAAAACTTCGCCAGCGTGGTTTTTCACATGGACACCGCCGCCGGACCAATGGGCAACCTGCAATTTACCCTCCATTTCGCCAACAAAAAACTTGGTCCCACGAATACCGATGGTCGCATGTCGGGTTAAAACTTTCATACCATCTGGATTGGCTTTGGCAATGGAACCGGAAACGCCATCCATTGCGCCTTTCAGCAATTCCACAACCACATTGTCATTACCTGTCCCGAATGTATAATCATTAACAACAAAAGACGTTTGCGCCCCCAGTTTAAAACGACCGTCATCCGCCATGGCAATTTCCAGACGCGAGTCCGGCCCGGTTGATAAAATATCACCGATCATCACCTGATCGCCTTCTTTTAAAACACGAACCTGTGCATTTTGAACGGCCAGGGCCGAACCGCTTATAAGGTGAACTTTTCCGGCAACGCCTTTTGCAAAATCTGCCTGTGCGGCAAACCCGGCCAAGATCAGTGCCAGAAAGAACAAAGGGATAAAGCGTTTCATTTATGTTTCCTCTCCCGCCAACCAAATGGGATTTTTTATTTTTTCCAAAAAAGCCGCATGGGCGGCAAGTTCTTCTTCACTTGCGTGATGGGCCCGTGGCTCTCTAAATATTCGTTCTTTTTTAATCGTATCATCATCGCTGCCTGCTTCTTTTGCCAATTCCAAACCGGGTTGGCGCCCGCCGATCAATTCCAGATAAACTTCGGCCAGCAGCTCACTATCCAGCAAGGCACCGTGTTTTTCCCGGTTCGAGTTATCAACATTGAACCTGCGACACAATGCATCCAGATTGGCTGGTGATCCCGGAAATTTTTTGCGCGCAATGATCAGGGTATCAACGATATTATTGCCCATTTCGGGAAACTGATGGCCTTTTAATTCCCAATTCAGGAAGGGCACGTCAAAGCCTGCGTTATGAATAATCAAGGTGGCATCCCCGATAAAATCCAGAAATTCCTGTGCAACTTCTTTAAATAACGGAAAGTCACGCAAAAATTCTTCAGACAGACCATGAACCCGAAAAGCACCTTCCGGTATATCACGTTCCGGGTTGATATATTGATGATAGGTGCGCCCGCTCGGCATATGGTTGATCAATTCCACACAGCCGATTTCAACAAGTCGATGTCCTTGTTTGTATTCAAAGCCTGTGGTTTCCGTATCGAGAACGATTTCGCGCATGATCAATCCTGAAGTTCGTGGATTATCTTTTTAACCTGATTACGGGCAACACGAAAGCCCGATCCGGTAAAAATAATATAATCTGCCTTGCGCCGTTTTAAGGCATCCGGCATTTGTTTTTTTACAATTGCCCTATATTTTTCATCGTTCATTCCCGGTCGAGCCATCACCCGTTTTTTTTGTAGCGTTTTTGAAGCTGAAACCACCGCAATAGCATCACAACGATGTCCCCCGCCTGTTTCAAATAATAAGGGAATATCGAGCACGACAAGCTTGCGTCTTTGCAATCGGGCCAATCTTAAAAACTTTCTTTCTTCTTCACGAACCATCGGATGCAAAATGGCTTCCAGTTTTTTTAAGGCCGGGTCATTGCCGAAAACCTGCGCCCCCAGTTTTTGACGATCCACCGCACCGTTTGCATCCAGACAATCCCCAAAAGCCTGTTCAATCAAAGGGGTTGCCCGTCCATGTGCCCCCATTAATTTATGAACCGTTGCATCGGCATCATAAACAGGGACGCCATATTGGCGAAAGATCGACGCGGTTGCCGATTTTCCCATTCCGATTGAACCGGTCAGGCCAAGAACCAGCATATTTAGTTTTCCAGAACATACTGGCGTAAATCTTCATCTACGACCGGGTCTACGCCAAACCAGGCTTCAAAACCGGGGCGGGCCTGATGAAGCAACATACCCAAACCATCGACAACCGAACAGCCATGAACATGGGCTTTTTCCAACAAATTCGTTATTAACGGGGCATAGACAATATCATTGACCAAGGCTGTTTTTGGTAAATCAAACAGATCAATTTCCAACAAGGCTTGCCCACTCATCCCCAAGGTTGTTGTATTGGTTAAAAGATTGGCCCCACATAAGGCTTGTTCGCGTTCATGCCAATCGACAACCGTGATGGGGGCATCCAGTTCCTCAGCCAGTTTATCGGCACGTTCTTTGGTGCGATTGGTCAAACGGATTTCAGAAACACCCGCTTCTGCCAAGGCAATCAAAACGGCACGTGCGGCCCCGCCAGCCCCTAACACAACAGCTGGGCCAGCATCGGCCTGCCAGTCAGGTGCCCCACAAATTAAGTTTTGATAAAACCCGTAACCATCTGTGTTATCCGCAAAGATCGTTCCATCTTCTTTAAAAACCAAGGTATTGGCGGCCCCTATTTTTTTGGCCCGCGCACTCACTTCATCGGCAATTTTCAGGGCGGTTTCTTTATGAGGAACGGTTACGTTTGCCCCTTTAAACCCCATTGCCTGCATGCCGTGAACCGCCTTGGCAAAATGGTCCGGTTCGACAGGTAAGGGAATATAGGTTCCATCAATTTTATATTTTTCCAACCAGAAACCATGCAATCGCGGAGATTTGGAATGTCCGACAGGCCAGCCGATCACACCGGCAATTTTGGCTTTCCCTGATAAAATCATTGATCCATCTCCCCTTACATTGATTAACGCGTTAAAATATCACGCGATCGTAAAAATTCCAGAAGCGCCAAAAGCGGCAATCCCAAAATCGTGAAATAATCACCTTCAATACGGCTGAACAGCTGAACACCTTTGCTTTCCAGACGATAACCGCCAACCGTTGTCAAAACATCATCGCCTATATCTTCTAGATAACAATCCAGAAACATATCGCTAAAATCGCGCATTTCCAATTCTGCATCCTGCGCATAGGACCAGATCAGTTCCCCGTTTTTGACGATTGAGACCGCACTGATTAAATGATGAATTTTTCCACGTAAATCCATCAATTGTTTTTTGGCTTCTTTTTGATCAACCGGTTTGTCATATCTTTGGCCTTCACATTCCATCATTTGATCGGCCCCGATAATATAAGATCCGGGATATTTTTCAGAAACAGCCATCGCCTTGGCAAACGACAGTTTTAACGCGGTTTGGCGAACGCTTAATCCTTCGCTTTTAATAAGATTTTCATCCAGATCGGCAGGACAGCATTCTATATCCAGCCCGGCCCCTTGTAATAAATCAGCCCGGGATTTGGAGGCAGAGGCTAAAATAATTTTATTCACCATCCCAATTGCTATCCTCGTAAGCCTGATCGCGTTTCATTTTCAGGTTTAAAATAGCGGTCGCCGTTTCTTCAATGGATTTGCGGGTCACATCAATCATCGGCCAGCTGTGTTTATTACATAACTTACGGGCAAACTGGACCTCATCCACCACTGTATCCAGATCCACATAATCGGTATGTGCGGTTTCATTGAGCAGATTTAAACGGTTTTTACGAACCTGAATAAGACGGCGCGGATCTTTCGTCAGCCCCACGATTAAACATCCGGCAAATTTTGGATCGCTTAGATCAGTGGGCAGCGGACATTGTGGCACAATTGGAATATTTGCTGTCTTTAATCCTTTATTGGCTAAATAAACACAGGTTGGTGTTTTTGATGTTCGTGATACACCCAGCAAAATAATATCGGCATTGTGGATTTCATGGCTGGATTGCCCGTCATCATGGGCCAAGGCAAAATGCATGGCCTCAATCCGTTTAAAATAATTTTGATCCATTTCATGTTGAAGACCGGGCTTAAAGCTGGCTTCGGCACTGAATGTGTCTTTCAAAGCTTCCATGATCGGATCAAGAACGGCAATGCAGGGAACGCCTAAACTTTCACAACCTTTTTCCAATTGGGCACGCAGGTTTCGATCCACCATTGTAAAAATAACCACACCCGGATGGTTTTTGACACCATTGAGAATTTTGGCCACCTGACCGCTTGTACGCACCAGAGTCCAGACGTTTTCACAGACGGTAATGCCCTCAAACTGGGCAATACAGGCCCTAGCCAGTGTTTCGATGGTTTCCCCGGTGGAGTCGGAGACAAGATGGATGTGATAGTTGTTCATAAGTCCGCCAAACCTGGGGATAACTGGCCCAGTTGATCACAAGGGCCAATTCCATCCCGCTATTTGCAAAAATTCTCAACCCGCTTATCAGGCTATGCATAATTCTTTTGTACTCTGCCGCCTTGTGTGGACAAAGGTCTTTTTTTGAAAACTTATCCCCGTTATCCACAGAATTAAACACAGATCGGGCGACTCCGCTAAGATTTTGAGGCGACTCCGAAGGTAAAATTCTAAAATCCACAAGGCCGACTCCAATCCAGCCATATTTTAGCCAGAAACGTCCTTCATATGGGGACAGCTTGTGGATTAAATTTGATCCCCGTTATCCACAGGACCAACATCAACAACAAACTAAAGAAAATAACCTTTACTATTGTTATTGAACTGTGAATAACTCATCAAACTTTAGGGATCGAAGGGAAGACCGTATTATGGCATCGACAGACAAATTATTCTTACGCGCACTCAAAGGCGAAAAAACAGAACGTCCGCCGATTTGGTTAATGCGTCAAGCCGGACGCTATCTTCCCGAATATCTGGAAACCCGTGCCAAATCCAAAAATTTCCTGCATTTTTGTTATTCCCCGGATTTGGCAGAAGAAGTCACCTTGCAACCCCTGCGCCGTTATGGTTTTGATGCAGCTATTCTTTTTGCAGATATTTTAACTATTCCCGATGCTTTGGGACAGAAGGTTGAATTTGTAAAAGGCGAAGGCCCAAAACTGGAAGCTATTCGCGATATGGACGGGCTTTCAAAATTGAGCTTAGATGGGATCCATGATCATCTCGCTCCCGTCTATGAAACTGTCTCCAGGTTAAGTAAAAGCATTCCTTCCAGTACCGCGCTTATTGGTTTTGCCGGTGCGCCTTGGACAAATGCGACCTATATGGTCGAAGGTGAAGGATCAAAAAATTATGAGACAATCCGTCTTATTGCTTATCAGGATCCTGATTTCTTCCAGTCCTTAATTGATATGCTGGTTGAAGCGACTGCCGGATATTTGATTAAACAGATCGAAGCGGGTGCAGAAGCTGTCCAGATTTTTGACAGCTGGGCCGGTGTTCTTCCCGAAGATCAATTTGATCGTTGGGTGATTGCGCCAAATAAAGAAATTACCCGCCGCATCAAAGAAGCCTACCCGGATATTCCGGTTCTTGGCTTCCCGCGTGGGGCCGGGCCGCTTTACAAAAAATTTGTTCTGGAAACAGGGGTTGACGGTGTCAGCATTGATCAAACCGTTCCATTGGATTGGGCCGCCAAAGAACTGCAACCGTTATGCTGCGTTCAAGGAAATTTAGACAACCTGTGTGTGGTTGCCGGGGGCGAACAAATGGAAGTTCAGGTTCAAAAAATCCTTGATACCCTAAGCGATGGTCCCTTTATCTTCAACCTTGGTCATGGCATTGTGCCACAGACACCACCGGAAAATGTCGCGCGTGTGGTTGAGATGGTTCAAAATTATAAAAAGTGATCCTTCCTAAATAAAAGAAAAGAAGAGGGGAAAATATGAAGCTTGCTATTGTATTATTTAATCTGGGTGGTCCTGATTGCCCGGAAGCGATTGAACCTTTTCTTTTCAATTTATTTAACGATAAAGCAATTATTGGCGCACCGCAGCCGATCCGATGGATGTTGGCGCGTTATATTTCATCGAAACGCGCCCCGATTGCCGCCGAGATTTATTCCCATCTTGGTGGGAAATCCCCGCTTTTGAAACTGACACAAAATCAGGCCGATGCTTTAACGGCATCAATTTCAAAAGAAATGGGCGAAAGTGTTGAGGTTCAATCTTTTATTTCCATGCGCTATTGGCATCCGATGAGTGATGACTGTGCCCAAAAAGTAAAAGAATTTAACCCGGATCATATTGTTTTATTGCCGCTTTACCCACAATTTTCGACAACAACATCTGAATCTTCGCTAAAAGATTGGGAACAGGCGGCTAAAAAAGCAAAAATAACAGCCAAGACGACTTCAATTTGCTGTTATCCGACAAATAATGGATTTGCAAGTGCCATAACTGATCTGTTACTTCAACAAATTGAAGAAGCTTCCCATATTGGAAAACCGCGTGTTCTTTTTTCGGCTCATGGTTTGCCGAAAAAAATTGTCGAGCGCGGGGACCCTTACCAGTGGCAGGTTGAACAAAGCGCCTTGGCTGTGGTTGAAAAACTGAACATGCCCAATCTGGACTGGTGGGTGAGTTATCAAAGCCGTGTCGGGCCGTTAGAATGGATCGGGCCGGACACAGAAGATGAAATCAGCCGGGCTGGTCGTGAAAAAGTGCCCTTGATTGTAGTTCCTATCGCCTTTGTTTCCGAACATTCAGAAACTTTGGTTGAATTGGATATCGAATATAAGGAATTAGCCCAAAAACAAGGGGTCCCCGCTTATTTTCGAACACCTGCGGTAGGGACACATCCGTTTTTTATTGATGGCTTGCGTGATCTGGTTATTTCCCACATCTCAAATAAATGCGATGTGAAACCTGAAGGTGGCGTGCGTCTTTGTCCGCAAAAATACGGTCGCTGTATCTGTAAGGGATAAATAGAATGTTTGAAGACAGTTATTTGTGGTTCAAGGCGCTTCACGTGATTTCTGTGATGGCCTGGATGGCAGGATTATTTTATCTGCCGCGCCTTTATGTCTATCACACAAATGCAGAAACAGGTTCTGAACTGTCGGAAACATTAAAAATAATGGAACGTCGTCTTTTGCGCGCCATTATGTATCCAGCAATGGTGTCTTCAGCCATTTTCGGAACATTACTGCTGTTTGAAATTCAGGCATGGGATCAAGGTTGGCTTCACGTCAAACTTTTGTGTGTCGGGCTTATGATTGTTTTTCATTTTATGCTGGCAAAATATCGGCTGGATTTTCTCGCCGATAAGAACCAGAAGACTGAAAAATTTTACCGTATGATCAACGAAGTGCCGACAATCTTGATGATTGTTCTGGTTATTATGGTGATCGTAAAACCGTTTTAAGCTTTTATTTATCTGCCTTGTCCATTTCCTTTTTCGCAGCAATCACTCCGGCACAATCGGTTACCTGTAATTCTTTTAAATCTTTTGGCAGGGACAATGCGCTGTAGCGTCCGGAAACAACATAAATGCTGGTGAAATATTCCAATTTTGTCTTCAGGGCCTTTTTAATGGCTTCGCGCACGCCCGTGTCCATTCCTTCAGTCTCTGCATTACCGCGTCGATCAATTTTTGGCGGGTTTTCAAAGAAATAATGGTTGATTTGATCGCGAATTCGACTGGTTTTTAAACAGGCGCGATGTCCGAGAAGAAATTTACGGGGTTCTGCATAAACTGTCATACGGGCATTTAGACGTTTTGAAGGAATATAGGTCTCAAAAACACCTAAGAATATAATATCGCCGTGCTTTGCCGGGTCGCTATCCATCGAACCGCTACTATTTCCCGAACCACCTTTGTCACTTTTATCTTTAGAGCTGCCTTCATCACTACTGTCTCCTGATTTTACACCTTGTCCGGCGGCTTTCAATCGGTTGAATCCAGCTCCTGCATCTACATTTTCAGACAGAAAAAGGGAAAATATGAAAAATAATCCAGTAATTAGACAGATTTTTTTGACCATGATTCCACGCTCTTTATATTTGCTAACTGTTTCATACTATTCTCTTTCCAGTAAACTGAATGTCGGCTGCAAAGGCAACAGCAGATGTGAAAGAAATTTTGATGACTTGACTTTTATGTTGATTTTGAGGTAGAGCAATAAAAGCAACCGGATTAAAATTTTGGTTGTCCTTCCTTCTTTTGAATTTTCTGTTTTCGAAAGTATTCTTTTTTCGATTTAATCTTCAGAAAATAGAAAATCATTATATTTCAATAAGTTAGTAATCGCGTAGCCTTAAACGACGACATACAACAGACTTATCCTTTTTCCCATTTCACTATGTATGTAGATCACTTATGAATCTTCAGGAACTTAAAGAAAAATCCCCTGCCGACCTTTTGGCTTATGCTGAAGAGTTGGAAATTGAAAATGCCGGCAATATGCGCAAACAGGAATTAATGTTTGCCATTTTGAAAACTCTGGCGGAAAATGATATCACGATTTATGGTGGTGGCGTTTTGGAAGTGTTGCAAGACGGCTTCGGTTTTTTGCGTTCACCAGAAGCCAATTATCTGCCGGGACCGGACGATATTTATGTGAGCCCCAATCAGGTTCGTAAATTTTCGTTGCGTACAGGCGATACGGTTGAAGGTCAAATTCGGGCGCCCAAAGATGGCGAACGTTATTTTGCCCTGTTAAAAGTTGAAAATATCAACTTTGAAGAAGCAGCCAAAGCCCGCCACCGCGTCCATTTTGACAACCTCACACCGCTTTATCCGGATGAGCGTTTAAAAATGGAAATTGATGATCCGGAAAGCAAAGATTACACCCCGCGTGTTATTGATCTGGTTTCCCCGATCGGGAAGGGACAGCGCGCCCTTTTGGTGGCCCCGCCGCGTACCGGTAAAACCGTGATGTTGCAAAATATCGCCCATTCCATCGCAAAAAATCATCCGGAATGTTATCTGATCGTTCTCTTGATTGATGAACGCCCGGAAGAAGTGACCGATATGGACCGTTCTGTGAAAGGGGAGGTGATTTCCTCCACATTCGATGAACCGGCAACCCGTCACGTTCAAGTCGCTGAAATGGTGATTTCCAAAGCCAAACGTTTGGTGGAACATAAAAAAGATGTGGTCATCCTGTTGGACTCCATTACTCGACTGGCGCGCGCTTATAACACCTGTGTTCCTTCATCCGGTAAGGTTTTGACAGGTGGTGTGGATGCAAATGCCCTGCAACGTCCAAAACGTTTCTTCGGGGCGGCACGGAATATCGAAGAAGGTGGTTCTTTAACTATTATTTCCACGGCCCTGATCGATACAGGTTCGCGTATGGATGAAGTGATCTTTGAAGAATTTAAAGGCACGGGTAACTCCGAGATTGTGATGGATCGCAAACTTGCCGACAAACGGACCTTCCCGGCAATCGATATCACGAAATCCGGTACCCGTAAGGAAGACTTGTTGGTGGAAAAAGACACTCTGTCCAAAATGTGGGTTCTGCGTCGTATTCTGGACCCGATGGGCACAGCAGACGGTATGGAATTCCTGCTGGATAAGCTGCGTTATTCCAAAAACAACGATGATTTCTTCGATTCGATGAATTCTCGTTAATCAAGAAAAGGTGCCCCTCGCGAAAGCAGGGGCCTCTTTTTTTTATGTTGTTTTTTATCAGACAAGTACATGCGTTATGACTGCTGTTTCCTATGTAATTACCGTTTTTAATAAAGAAGAATATTTGCCGGAAGTGATCCGTTCCCTTGAAGCACAAATCGGGATTGAGGACCGCGAATATATTTTTATTGATGATGGATCCAGTGATCGTTCTGTTCAGGTTATTCGTGATTGCACCCGTGATCTGGATGCAAAAACAATCATTATTGAACAGGAAAATCTTGGGGCGTCGTGGGGAACAAACGCAGGTGTTGAAGCCGCCAGTCACGAATGGATTAAGCTATGTGATGGGGATGATCTGTTAACGCCACAATCGAGCCAATGGTTAATTGAAGCCTGTGAAAAATTTGATGTGCCCCATGCCTGGGGACAATCGGCCTATTTTGAATGGCAAGGTGAAGAAGATCCCTTAACCCGCGATGCCCCTTATCCGCAAATGGAAGTTATGGAAGACGGATTGAAATTTTTCATCCGCAATAATCCAGCGAATTCCACCTGTATGTTATTTAAGAAAAGCTTTTATCAACAGGTTGGGGGATGTGATTCACGTCTGGTTTCGCCGGATCAAATGCTGTTTTTGCGTCTTTTTGCCCATGCCAAGGGTGCACGCGTTCATGGGGATGTTGGTCTGTTGCCCCATGCAGCGCCTGATCGTTTATCTGCGCAAAAAGGGCGTTCCCGATATGAATCGGTCTTGGCGATGTATTTTACCATTTTGGAAAATCCGCCATTATTAACGCCTGATCATATTGATTATGCCTATAAACGGGCCATTTCACGGGCTGAACGTTTCCATCGCAAAGTCTATGGTGGATTGTTCAATCGGTTTTTATGGGATCATATTCGCACAAAAATATGCCCTCATAAGGACAAAGTTTCCGCGATTAAAAATTGTTTGGCCGCCTTCACACCGGATGGCAAAATCGAACGTTCAATAGATTGGAAACCGGGAGCGGGGAAAACGGGTAAAGCATCGGCTGATTTTTAAGACCCTGTCTTCATTTCCCGCAAGGCTGCTAAAATATCGTCTGTGTCTTTATCGATTTTACGATTAAGCACTTCGTTATTTTTAGACAAGGCAACGATCATACTGTTGAGTTCTTTATTTTCTGCCGCAATTTCACGGATAGATTCATTAAGCTCTTTATTCTGTTTACTGAGCATTTCAATACGTCGATTTTGTTGATGCAACATATCGGTTGTTGCGGCCCGCACCACTTTGTCCAAAATGATGGACCCAAAATATCCGGCAAATGTACCGAATAAACCAATACCCATTGCAGCCAAGGGAACCGCAATTAAGCGACCGATCAGGGTGACGGGATAATGATCGCCAAAACCGATAGTGGTGACGATCATAAAACAGAGCCAAACCGCATCCGACCAGCTTTTGATATTGGCGTTCGGATCGCCCATTTCCACCCAGTAAAGAGCGGGGCCGCAGATGGCAATCACAAAAAATGTGATGCCACCCAGCACGATTAAAACGCTGACAAAATCCAGTTTGGAGATTGAGAGAAAGCGAAAGTATCTTTGAAAGAAAATAGGGATCATTGGCCAAAGACGGTTTTTAAAATCTCGGTTGTACGTTTTGCCGGATCATTACGAATGGCGGCTTCTTCCTGTGCGAGGTAATGAAAGATGCCCTCCATCGCAAGGGTAGTTGTGTGATTTACCAAATCAGCTTTGACATCAGGGACAAACGGCATGGATTTATATTCGCCGATCAAGATATCATAAGCTTGCAGGGCACCAACGTCTTTTAAACTGTTTTTTGCCACTGGCTCAATCATGGCCCGCAATTTATCCGATGATACCTTTTTAAAATACTGGGTGGCGGCATCCTGTGGCCCTTGATAAATGGCGCGGGCATCTTCCAGTTTCATATTTGAAATGGCATCCCAGACAATTTCTTTGGCTTTTGGCGCGGCCTGTTCAGCAGCCCGGTTGATTTTAAGCTCTACATCGTCTGCCAGTGAAGACAGACCGACTTTACCAAGAAGTTTTTGAACTTGCTGTAATTGTGTGGGCAGGGGAATATGAATAGCAGGGTCCATATTATATCCGTCTTTTGCGCCAATTTGCGAAACTACCCGTTGGGTGCCAACTTTCAGGGCTTCCTGTAATCCTTGGATGATTTGATTTTCACTGAGGGTAGAAACAGAACTGGAATTGCCTGTGACAGAATTCGTCAGATTATCAATTACTGTTTTTTGAAAGGTATCTTTGAAATCTAGGGCATGGGCAGATGTTGCCGTTAAGAAAAAAGCGGTGGAAAGAAGAAGAAGTGTGCGCATAAGGATCAATCCTGTTTTCGGCGTTTCACGTGAAACAATCAGTTTCCGATTCAGTCTCTAATCGAAAAGGTTAAATTATCATATCCTATTTTCATGGAATGGTAAGATGGAAATTAGGAAACTGTCATGCAAAGAACCATTGATCAAATTATCTCTCCGGTCTCTACATCCGATGGGGCCGGTGTGAAAATAAAACGGGCAATTGGAACATCGACATTGGATCATTTGGATCCTTTCCTTTTGCTGGATGTTTTTGGATCGGAAAAAGGTACGGATTATATCGCCGGTTTTCCTGATCACCCCCACCGTGGATTTGAAACTGTCACCTATATGTTGAACGGTAAAATGCGCCATCGTGATAGTGCTGGCAATGAAGGATTGCTGGAAACCGGTGGGGCACAATGGATGACGGCAGGGCGTGGTCTGGTTCATTCTGAAATGCCGGAACAAAGCGAGGGATTGATGAAAGGGTTTCAAATCTGGGTCAATCTACCGGCTGATAAAAAAATGATCCCACCGCGTTATCAGGACATTCAACCCGATGCGATTCCAACGGCCCACATAGACGATCGGGCTGAGGTTAAAGTTATTGCCGGGCAGCTGTTTGATCTTGTCGGTCCGATTTCTGATATTGCGACAAAACCGTTATTTATCGATGTCATCTTAAAACCAAATCAGGAATTAAGCCTTCCCGTACCAGAAGGACAAACGGCATTTCTTTATATTTATGAAGGAAAAATGCATTTGGATGGGGAAGATATAGAAACCGACCGTCTGGTTATTTTGGAAGATGGTGATGAAGTGAGCGTTCTGTCCTGTACGCAGGAAACCCGTTTTATCTTGCTCGCAGCAGATCCGATTTGTGAACCGATTGTCCGCTATGGCCCGTTTGTAATGAACAGCCGAGAAGAGATTTATCAAGCCTTTGAAGATTTTAAAAACGGTAGTTTCTAAAGAAAAGGCCCCTGTTATCTTATAGGGGGGGCGGACTGCTAACAAAGTTTTTTGAATAAATCGTCAATCACAAACCGTCATCCTGCACTTGATGCGGGATCCATTTAAAATCAATAAGAGGAATTTCTCATGCGATATCAATGGATCCCCGATCAGGGTCGGGGATGACGGTTTAGGGCTTTGTCAAATAGTCTGAGCCTTTTTATTTTTATGGAATGAGAATGGTTGACCCTGTGGTCTTGCGATCTTCAAGATCCCGATGGGCTTGCGCGGCGTCTTTGAGGTCATATTTTTGATTGATATGGATTTTAACGGCACCAGATTTTACAACATCAAACAGGTCATTGGCGGCCCATAACAAATCATCACGTTTGGCAACGTAGCTCATTAAAGTGGGGCGGGTGATGAAAAGGGAGCCTTTTTGTGCCAGCAAAGCCGGGGAAAAATCGGGAACGGGGCCTGTGGCATTGCCGTAAGTCACCATCATCCCAAGGGGGCGTAAACAATCAAGGGAACCTTCAAAGGTGGCTTTGCCGATGGAATCATAAACCACAGGAACGCCTTCGCCATTTGTCAGTTCACGTACCCGGTCTGTAAAGTTTTCCTCCCGATATAGAATGGGGTAATCACACCCCTGTGCCTTGGCCAGTTCTGCTTTTTCAGGGGAACCGACCGTACCGATGACCGTTGTCCCTAATGATTTTGCCCATTGGGTTGCAATGGTGCCAACCCCGCCGGCGGCTGCATGAAAAAGAATGGTATCTTGTGGGCCGACTTTATAAATCCGGCGCAATAAATAATGCGCGGTCATGCCTTTTAACATCATGGCAGCGGCCGTATCGAAATCAATTTCATCGGGCAGGGGAATGACGACATTTTGGTCGAAATTTCCAAGCTCGGTGTAACAGCCAAGAGCGGCCCCAATACAGACCCGTTGACCGATTTCAAATTGATCAACATCACTGCCCAAGGCCTCAATAATCCCTGCGCCTTCCATCCCGATGGCGTGGGGCAGGGTGGGGACTGGATAAAGACCACTGCGGTGATAACAATCAATGAAGTTTAAGCCGATGGCTTTAAAACGAATTTGTACTTGATTGGCGGTGGGGGCAGTGACGGTGATATCGTCATAAGACAGTACTTCCGGGCCACCGGGTTTATGGATACGAACGGCGTGGGTCATTTATCGGTCCTTCCTGTGTGTTTTATTTGTTTAATGTACTTAAGACGGCTTTTTCCATACGCAAGAGCTGTTCTTTGGTCTCAATCCCATCACCGCCGGAATATCCTGTCATTTTTCCACCAGCCCCAAGCACACGATGACAGGGGATAAGGATGGGAATAGGGTTTTTTCCGCATGCGCCCCCGACAGCTTGGGCTGCAGAATGAATGTTTTTGGCAATATCGCCATAGGTCCAGGTCTCGCCAAAGGGGATTTGTTGCATCTGGTCCCAGACTTTTTTCTGATGTTCTGTTCCCATTGGATCAAGGGGAAGGTCAAATTTTGTCAGTTTTGCGCTGAAATAGGCAGATAATTGTGCCTTTGCTTCTTTCAGCAAAGGCGTTTCCACACCGGCAGGGGCTTGTCCCCATTCAACGACCACAATTTTTCCATCCTCTTCAAAAAGGGAAAGGGTACCAACCGGGGTCATAAGGGAGCTGCACAGGATATCCATAAGGTTTTTTCTTTCTTGTTTGTGGCTTAAACATAACGTTTACGAAAATAATCCACGCTGTCAAACTGCATATGGAGTTTTCACCTTATATTATATATGACCCATGAAGCTTATTAGAGGGGACTTTGTTTTGTAAGATCATTCAAATGTGCTTCCAACATAGAAGGTTCGGTTAAGGGCGGGGAACAGGTTGCATTCTGACAGACATAGGCAGTTGCCTTTTGGTTATACAGAACCTTGCCTTGTAGAATTTCAGGGGTATTTTGCTGATTTTGACCATCTCCTAGTAGAACTTTTCGAGTGGGAGAAGGATATAAATAAGCCTTATTTATCAATGAATTGATATCATTTGTTCCGGTTTTTCCAACAACAACGATGGTTTCCATTGCTTCAAACCGAATAAGGGCGCTGCATAGTCCGGGGGCGGCAAATATTTGATTGGGATCGTCATTGCCAAACAATTGCATCAATTGATTGAAGCGTTCCTGATACTTGGGATTGCCACTCAAATGATAAAGATCACACAAAACATGAGCCATTAATCCATTACCCGAAGGGGTCGCACTATCGTTGATTGGTTTGGGCCGCACGTTTAAGCCTTCGACCGTTTGTTTATCGGCAAAATGATATCCGTGATTTTCAACATCCCAAAAATGATCTTCTAAATGATCAGACCATTTTAGACAGTCTTGGTAATATGAGGTGTGTCCTGTGGCTTCATATAAGGCGAGGGCGGCCAGACAAAGATTGGCGTAATCTTCCAGATAAGCCGTGGTCGAATGACGGCCTTTAAACCAGCTATGATAAAGGATACCCTCTTTGATCATGGTCTTTTTCAAGGTGGCATAAAGGTCTTGTGCTTGTTTGATCCAGTCAGGTTGATCAAAAACGAGGGCGGCTTCAGACAAGGCCTTAATCATCATCGCGTTCCAGTCGCATAGGACTTTATCATCACGTGCGGGCCATATGCGTTTTTTACGCTCCTGATACAGGGTTTGACGCAGTTTATCTAATTTGTCTTCTTGAGCCGGGTTTTCAAACGGAGTTACGCGGCGCAAGATATTGTGGCCTTCCCAATTTCCCTGTGAGCTAACGTCATAGGCTGTTTTAAAGAGGGGAGAGTCGTTTTCTAAAAGCCGATCAATTTCATCTTCGTTCCAGACATAGAACTTGCCTTCGACACCTTCGCTATCGGCGTCATAGGCACTGGCAAGGGCAAAACCGTTGTCGGTTTCCACGCGCATTTCATTGAAAATCCAGTCGATGGTTTCAAAGACGCTGCGCTTGAATAAGGGGTTTTGATGTTTGCGCCAAACCATTGTGAGTAGGGAAACAAGTTGGGCATTGTCATAAAGCATTTTTTCAAAATGCGGCGCCAGCCATTCTTCATCGGTCGAATATCGGGCAAAACCGCCGCCTAAATGATCATAAATTCCGCCCAGACACATTTTTTCCAGACTGAGGCAGAGAAGGTGATCAATTTGCGGGTTTTTCTTTATCCAGTTTGTACGCCATAAAAAATCAAGCAAAACCGGTTGTGGAAATTTCGGGGCGCCCTGTAATCCGCCATGAACAGGATCAAGATTT
The DNA here is from genome assembly GCF_014641495.1 of Terasakiella brassicae. Lineage (GTDB taxonomy): Bacteria > Pseudomonadota > Alphaproteobacteria > Rhodospirillales > Terasakiellaceae > Terasakiella > Terasakiella brassicae. The sequence continues at coordinate 69,035 of NZ_BMHV01000006.1, read as the reverse complement.
CGCTGGATAAAAGGAAGAGTATCGCACATGGCTTTTAGATGAAGCCCGCCATTGCCGCGTGGTTTGCTCATATCTTCCAAGGCATCGGCAATGGCCGTGACGTTCTGGCTGACATCCTCTTTTTTACTGTGATAAATATCGGCGATGGTTTTTAAAACGTCTTTAAAAGACGGACGACCATAAAGGGCTGTCTTCGGAAAATATGTTCCCCCCCAGAAAGGCTGTCCGCTTGGTGTTAAAAACATGGTCAAAGGCCAGCCACCGGGTTGACCGAGAACGCTTAGCGCACGTTGATAAATATGGTCCACATCGGGATGTTCTTCACGGTCCACCTTGATATTAATGAATAACTCATTCATCAATTGGGCGGTTTCTATATCTTCAAACGATTCATGGGCCATGACATGACACCAGTGGCAGGCAGCATATCCAACTGACAACAGAATGGGTTTATCTTCGGATTTTGCTTGTGCAAAGACGCCATCGTTCCATATTTTCCAATGGACGGGATTGTCTGCATGTTGCAAAAGATAGGGGCTGGTCGATTGTCCAAGCTGGTTTTGGGACATAATCCGCACTTTCGTTTTCTTTGCTGGTTGTTTCCAGCTTTTCGTGTTTCGAAAAAAAGTACAACCCTTTTTTCTATGAGGGATAGACCTGCACGCAAAAGATTGTCACATTAGACAGAGATGGCCCTCAGCTGAATGTTGGAAGAATATGATGAAAATTACGATAAATATTGATTGCACGCCTGAAGAGGCCCGTACCTTTATGGGATTGCCGGATGTGAAGCCCATGCAGGAAATGATGATGAAAGAAGTTGAAGAGCGGATGAAATCCAATCTTAATGCCATGGACCCTGAAACATTGTTTAAAACCTGGCTTCCGGCCGGGATCTCCAATATGGAGCAATTGCAGAAAATGTTTTGGGCACAATTTAACAATGGCCCAATCGGCGGCTCTTCTAAAGAATAAAGAAAAAAATGAACGATCAAACAATTTATGCACTGGCCAGTGGCGCCGGGCGTTGCGGTGTTGCGGTTGTCCGCCTGTCGGGACCGCAGGCCTTTTCTGTCTTATGCCGATTGTCCGGTAAATCAGATTTTAAGGCACGTTATGCGCATCGCGTGCAATTGATTGATCCTGTTGAGGGCGATCCGATTGATGACGGATTGGCCCTTTATTTTCCTGCCCCTCATAGCTTTACCGGTGAAGAGGTTGTTGAATTTCAAATCCACGGCGGGCGGGCGGTTGTGCAGGCATTACTGGATAGTCTTGCCCAAATGGACGGTCTGCGTTTGGCGGAACCGGGAGAATTTACCCGTCGGGCCTTTGAAAATGACAAGATGGATTTAACGGCGGCAGAAGGTCTTGCAGATTTGATCCATGCTGAAACGCGCGCGCAGGCCAAGCAGGCCTTGCGTCAGATGGAAGGGGCGTTGGGCACTTTATATAATGACTGGGCGGATCGTATTTTACATATCCTTGCGCATTTTGAAGCTGTGATTGACTTCCCCGATGAAGATTTACCTGAAGAAGTCGAAGCCGGTGCGCGGGCCAAGGTAGCAAACTTACAGCATGAAATCGAAGATCATTTAAAAGACGGTCATCGTGGGGAGCTTCTGCGTGATGGTGTACGTCTGGCGATTGTCGGGCCACCGAATGCAGGAAAATCCAGTTTATTAAACCAATTGGCAAAACGCGAAGTCGCCATTGTGTCTGATATCGCCGGGACAACACGGGACATTATTGAAAGTCATCTGGATATCGGGGGCTATCCAGTCGTTGTCTCCGATACTGCCGGATTGCGCCATAGTGAAGATGTGATCGAAATGGAAGGCGTGCGCCGTGCGCAGGATCGGGCACAATCATCTGATTTGAAAGTGGTGATGTTTGATGCGGCAGACTGGCCTAATCTCGATCAAAAGACTTTGGATCTGATTGATGATGACAGTCTGGTTGTTCTTAATAAAATGGATCAGGCAAAACCCGATGTTGCTGATATAGGTGGGCAGAAACCGATATATATGTCAGCTAAATCAAAAGAGGGACTGGTTGACTTTTTCAAACGTTTGGAAGAAGAAGTGGCGACGCGTTGTATGATGACAGGCGCACCGGCCTTGACACGCGCGCGACATCGCGAAGCCTTGGAAGATTGTGTTGAAGCCCTTGTTCGTTTTGCCGAGATTGATCTGCCGGAACTGGCGGCTGAAGATTTGCGCATGGCGACACGTGCGTTAGGGCGCATCACTGGGCGAATCGATGTGGAAGATGTGCTTGATGTCGTCTTTAGTGACTTCTGTATCGGGAAATAAAGTGTTTCACGTGAAACACAAACCCTGCATTTCGTAAAATAAGATGAATGAAAACATCAAATCTGGCTTTACGCGCAGGTTATGAACGGTGTTTTCCACTGTTTTATCCATAGGCTTTAAATAAGTCTATTTTCCAAATTGACTTCACCGGGTGTGATACATACATTGCGCCTTATGAAAACATATGACGTGATAGTGATTGGCGGCGGGCATGCCGGTTGCGAAGCCGCAGCAGCAAGCGCGCGAATGGGGGCCAAGACCCTTCTTCTCACACAAAGATTAGACGCAATTGGTGAAATGTCGTGCAATCCGGCGATTGGTGGATTGGCGAAAGGTCACCTCGTGCGCGAAGTTGATGCGCTTGACGGTATTATGGGCCGCGCGATTGATCAGGGCGGTATCCAGTTTCGCATGCTCAATCAATCCAAGGGTCCAGCCGTGCGCGGACCGCGTGCACAAGCTGATCGCAAGCTTTATAAACAAGCTGTTCAGGCGTTGTTATCCACACAGGATAATCTGGAACTGATGGAAGGCACCGCCGAAGATTTGACACTGGAAAATGATGATCAACGTGTCAACGGTGTGGTGTTGGGTAATGGCGAAACTTTGCGGGCCGGGGCGGTGATTTTAACCACAGGCACCTTCCTGCATGGGCTTATCCACATTGGTAAAGAAACATGGCCGGCAGGGCGCATGGGGGATGAACCGTCTATCGGTTTGGCAGAAACCTTATCACGTTTGAAATTTAATCTTGGTCGTTTAAAAACCGGGACACCCGCGCGTCTGGATGGCAAAACAATCGATTGGGATGTTTTGCAACGACAAGATGGCGATACACCGCCGCAGCCGTTTTCCTTTTTGAATGATGAAATTACCACGCCGCAAATTCCGTGCTATATCACGCGTACAACGGAAGAAACCCACGAAATTATTCGATCTAATATGGATCAGGCACCGGTTTATTCCGGGCAAATTCAAGGGCGCGGGCCACGTTATTGTCCATCGATTGAAGATAAAGTCGTGCGTTTTGCGGAAAAGACCAGCCACCAAATTTTTCTGGAACCGGAAGGATTGGATACGGACAGTGTTTATCCCAATGGGATTTCAACGTCTTTACCACGCGATATTCAAATGGCCTTTATGCGATCTATTCTCGGTTTGGAAAAGGTCGAGGCATTAAAGCCCGCTTATGCCATTGAATATGATTTTGTGGATCCGCGTGAATTGCGCGAAACCTTTGAAACCCGCAAGGTCAGCCATTTGTATTTTGCCGGCCAGATTAATGGCACGACCGGCTATGAAGAAGCTGCCGCCCAAGGTTTAATGGCCGGGGTCAATGCCGCGCTAAAAGCATCAGGTAACGAGGATCCGTTTATTTTTGATCGAGCCACCGCTTATATCGGTGTGTTGGCAGACGATTTGGTGACCAAGGGAACGAACGAACCTTACCGCATGTTTACCTCACGGGCAGAATATCGTTTGATTTTGCGTGCCGATAATGCCGATCAACGCTTAACCCGTCGCGGGATAGAGATCGGCTGTGTGGGTGCAGAACGGGCAGGGGTCTTTGACGCCAAAGAAAAAGCAATTTTAGAAGCAAAAGCCCGCATGATGGAAATTAATGCCACACCGCAGGAATTGGCAGAATACGGTATTAAGGTCAACATGGATGGTCAACATCGTAGTGCGATGGCCCTGTTGGCTTATCGGGATGTCACGCTGGATCGTCTAAAAGGGATTTGGCCGCAATTGGGTGATATCACCGGCGCGGTGGCCGAACAGGTTGAAATTGAAGGCCGCTATGCGGGATATCTGGAACGTCAAGAATCTGATATTCGGGCCTTTCGCCGGGATGAATCTTTGGAACTGCCAGCAGATTTGGATTATATGGCGATCGAAGGAATGTCAACGGAAGTGCGCTCAAAACTGGCGGAACATAAACCCTCAACGCTTGGGGCTGCCGCGCGAATTTCAGGCATTACACCGGCGGCTTTAACCGCTTTGCTGGGATATGTTAAGCGCAATAAATCGAACAGAGTCGCTTAGAGTTAATTTGTTGCATTTGTTTCACGTGAAACAGGGATAATTAACAAGACTTGTTTTAGAAATTAGGGTAGATTTGTCGATAGAACGACATTTGCAGGGGTAAAATGGGATTTCAGGCACAACAAGATCAATGGAATGCACTCGATGTTTCACGTGAAACATTGGATCGTCTCCAAGCTTATGGGGACCTATTGGTCAAATGGCAGGCTAAAATCAATCTGGTCAGTAATTCAACATTGGATGATTTATGGACCCGTCATCTTTTGGATTCTGCGCAAGTCTATCCCTATCTGCCTGAAAATTGTAAAACGCTGGTCGATATCGGATGCGGGGCAGGTTTCCCCGGTTTGGTTTTGGCAATTATGGGGGTGGAAGATGTTCATCTGGTTGACTCCGATGCCCGTAAGATGGCTTTTGTCCGCGAAGCCGCACGGGTGACGGAAACCCACGTTACCATTCATAATTGCCGAATCGACGATTTAAAGGAAAGCGGTTTTGCCGATGTCGTGACATCTCGGGCTTTGGCGAATCTTGAGAAACTCTTGTCTTTTTCTGCACAGTTGCGAAAACCGGATGGACGTTGCATTTTCCTGAAGGGCCGCAAGGCTGAAGAAGAAATAAAAGACGCCCGCAAAGTATGGGATTTTGACTGCGATACTGAACAAAGTTTATCAGACCCGGAAGGGCAGATACTCATCATCGAAAGGATGACACCTAAATGACGCAATCAATTACACCGCGTATTATTGCCGTCGCCAACCAAAAGGGTGGGGTAGGTAAAACCACGACAACGATTAATCTGGCAACGGCTTTGGCTGCTGTTGGTAAGCGCACACTCGTTCTGGATCTTGATCCACAAGGCAATGCCAGTACGGGATTGGGGGTTGATCATGACCAACGCAGCCGGAATGCCTATCATGTTTTGATGGGCGATATTTCGCTGGATGCGGCTGTTCAGGATTGTAAAATCCCCAATTTGTCGATTGTGCCCAGTGGGTCCGATCTGGCCGCCGCCGAGATTGAAATTCCCGAATTGGATCGTCCGCAGTTTTGCTTGAAAGAATCTATAGAAGGTATCAGCGGCTACGATTTTGTATTAATTGATTGTCCTCCGGCTTTGGGTATGTTGACGATCAATGCGCTTGTGGCTTCCGATGCGGTGATGGTGCCCTTGCAATGCGAGTTTTTTGCTTTGGAAGGGATTTCGGCCCTTGTGAAAACCATTGAACGGGTCCGCAAAAACTTCAATCAGAAACTTGAAATTCAGGGCATTGTTTTGACCATGTTCGATAAGCGCAATAATTTGAGCGATATGGTCGCCAGTGATGTGCGTGAATTTTTTGGGGAAAAGGTCTATGAGACGGTTATTCCCAGAAATGTGCGGGTTTCAGAGGCCCCCAGTCATGGAAAACCGGTTCTTTTATATGATCATAATTGCGCGGGATCGAAAGCTTACCTGCATCTCGCCAGCGAAGTCTTAAAACGCGAAAACAGGAGCGCAGCATAAAAATGGCAAAAGAAACGAAACGCCGCAGTCTTGGTCGGGGGCTTTCTGCCCTTTTGGGTGAAGAAACCGCCAGCGTTGTTGAAGATCAAACCTTGTCGTCAGAGGAAAATACAACGGCTTCGGGCCGCAGCGGTGGCGATGTGGTGCCGTTTTCCAGTGGCAATCAAAAAACAATCGCCATTAGCAAGCTGATCCCCGGTAAATATCAGCCGCGTACACATTTTGAAGAAGATGCGATTGAAGGCTTGGCTTCTTCTATTAAAGAAAAAGGGATTTTACAGCCGATTTTGGTGCGCCCTCATCCAGAACGTCCCGGCGAATATGAAATTATTGCCGGGGAACGCCGCTGGCAGGCTGCACAACGCGCGCAATTGCACGAAGTTCCGGTCATTATTAAAGAAATGGATGATCGTGATGCGGCTGAAATTGCCTTGGTGGAAAACCTGCAACGCCAGGATTTATCCCCGTTGGAAGAAGCCGAAGGGTATAACCGTTTAATGGCGGAATTTAGCCATACACAGGAAGCATTATCCAAAGCCTTGGGGAAAAGCCGTTCCCATGTTGCCAATATGATGCGTCTGTTGGCCTTGCCGAGTGAGGTAAAATCTTTCCTTGAAGATGGTTTGTTATCCACGGGTCATGCGCGGGCCTTGTTGAACTGCGAACAACCAGCAGAAATTGCCAAGCAGGTGATTAAAAAGGGACTGAATGTTCGCCAAACCGAAAGTCTGGTTAAAACAGCGGGTGTCCAGTCTCGTCCCAAAGCGAAAAAAGAAAAAGATACCGATACGATTGCTTTGGAACGTGATTTAACAGATCTTTTAGGCGTTAAAGTTGATATTAAGGCGAGCCAAAAAGGCGGGGCGCTGACGTTACATTACAGCTCATTAGAACAACTGGATGATCTTCTTCACCGTTTAAGTCATGGTCAGCATGGAAAAACAGGCCAAGATCAATCAGAAGAACTTGATCCGGTGAGCCCGTTTGAAGTTGAAGAAGAATTAAACAAACTTTGATGACTTTAAATATTAACAAAACATTAAGAGGCTCAAAAAAATGAGCCTCTCAGGTTATTAACAAAGCCCTGTCTTGTCATCCTCGACCCTGATCGGGGATCCAGTCTTCGCGGATTTTAAACATTAACCCTTTGATTTTAAATGGATCCCGCATCAAGTGCGGGATTGACGATTTTTGATTGGCGAGTTATCCAAAGCACTTTGTCAGCAGTTTGAGGATCAAAAGAATGAGCCTCTTTTTTTATATGATCAGATTTGATGAAGCTAAAGTCTTAATCGGAGCTTTTCTTCCTGAACTTCAACACCCCATTGAGTGTCGAGCTTACTTTCTTCTAAAGTAAATCCAAACCGGCGATAGAGGTGGCCGGCGGGCTCCAGTCCGGCTAAGGTCCAAAGATAAATCGATTCGTACCCTTTGGTTTTGGCAAAATCGATAGTGGATTGTAGAAGACGTTTTCCAAGGCCTTGTCCTTTGGCGTCCTCGTGCAGAATAAACCATCGAAGATGAGCCCCATCTTTTTCAGCATGGGAGCCATCCAATGTAATGGTCCCGTAAAACTCACCATCCTTTTCCAGTGACCAGATGCAAGAGACATCTTTATCATAACATTCCATAAACATGGAAAGTTCGCTGGCAACTTTGCATTCAAAAAATTTCCAGAATTTCCATTTTTCAATATAGGCGCGCCCATGCAAGGCCGCAGTCCGTCCGATCAGACCGGGTTGATAACCCGTCAGGAGATTGAAGTCTTGTGCTTTGCTCATTTTCTTTACATCTGCAAAAATACATTATAAATACTAATTAAGACTAGATTATCAGGTTAAAAAATGGCTATAAATAGGAAATATTGCAATAACGGAATGCAAAAATGCAGAACTGGGATGATTTACGCTATTTCTTAGCTGTCGCACGTAGTGGGAGCTTCTCTGCTGCGGCTGAGAGCCTGTCTGTCAATGGCTCAACAGTCGGTCGCCGCATTGATCAGCTGGAAGAAGATTTAAAATGCAAACTATTTGATCGTTATCGTTATGGTATGAACTTGACTCCGCAAGGGCGGACCTTGTTGGATCATGTTCAACAAATGGAAAAATCTGCAAGCAATCTGGAACAAACCCTTAAAGGAGCAGATGATGCACTGAATGGTCAGGTACGTATTTCAGTCACCGATGGGTTGGGGTCTTTTTGGCTGACACCAAATTTAGCTGATTTCCAAAAATCCTACCCACAGATCAGTCTGGAGATGGCCAGCGAAAGTCATTTTGTGAATTTGGCAAACCGGGAAGCTGATATTGCCATTCGATTGAGCAAACCGGATGATCCGGCCTTAATTGCCCGTAAAGTCGGGATTGTGCCGTTTCATGTTTTCGCGGCGCCAAGTTACATTGATCGTTATGGTGAACCGCAGAACTGGGCGGATTTGAAAGGTCACAAACTGGTGGATTATTTCGGCTATAAGGAAAGTAAGGCTTTATCCCTTTGGCAGGAAACGGTGAAACATCATGATCAGGTGGTTTTTCAAACCAATAGCGCCATGAGTTTTGTCAGCGCTTTGCGGGCCGGCATGGGCATGGGGATGTTGCCACGTTTTTATCGCCATGCCGTGAGCGATTTGATCGAGCTTGATTTACGTGCAGACCTGTTTGAAATGCCGATTTATCTGGTGACCCATGAGGAAACCAGTCAAACGGCCCGTATTCAGGCGGTGAAGGATTATATCGGGGCGCTATTTGATCGTGATCGTCGTGCCTGGTTCAGCTAACGCCGGGGGGCACGTGCGGCTTGGGCGATGCGCATCAAGGCGCGTGAACAAACGGTTTCCGGTGGATTTCCGGTTATTTTACAATCACGTTCGGCCTCTGTCAGAATATCCAAGGCCAGAGCAATCCGATGTAAGTCCCAGCTTACCAGTTGTTTTTTAAAGGCAGGAACTTGCTTAAAGATAATAGGTGGGCGAAGTTTTTTTATGGCTTCTTCCCCATTATATCCTTTTTGCATGAAACCTTTGGCTAAATGCAGGCGATGAAAATGGCGCGCGAGCATGCGCAAGATCATAATGGGCTGGTTTCCCTCGTCAAAACAGCGCATCAAGGCCGTTTCAAGCTGCGCATGATCCCCATTGGCGGCAGCGATGGTGACATTATCTAAAGAAAAAGCACCGCTATCACCGATACAGGCCATTGCATCATTAAGGGTTACGGTTTTTTCCTCCCCCATATAGATGGCGAGCTTTTCCAGCTCCCCCCGGCTGACTTGGCGATCAGAACCCAGATGATTGAGCAAATATCCCATCGCATCGCGATCGGCATTCAAGCCATGCTTTTGCAGGGTTTCGCGCACGACATCGGACAGATTACGGCCTTCGTCCCCATAACAGGCAACGACCGCTGCGATGGATTTTTCGCTTTCAAAGAGTTTTCGCAATGTGGATCGTGCGCTTAAATCCCCACCTTCCAAAACGATCAAAGCATCGCCGATAGGATTACTGAAGTAAGTCTTAAAAGCGGCTGTCAGGCTGTCGGCAGCGTCCTGAATGCGGATAAAACGCCGCCCGCCTGTCAGAGACATGGTGGCGGCTTCGTCGGCGATCAAGGCCGGGTCGGATTTAATGTCACCGGCTTGTAAAACAACACTGTTGAACGGATCGTTTTCATCGTCGAGAATCGTTTTCCCCAATATTTTTCCGCGCTCAAATACCAATCCTTGATCGGGGCCATATAACAAAATACAGCGCACATCCGGCGAAGGCGATTTGATAAATCCGTCTGCTTTTGCTGCACTGATTTTCATATGACGGCCTAAAAACCCGTTATTTCATGATACGGATTGGTTTTTCCGTTTGGGATGCGGGCGATTTATTAAGTAAATGAACGGCGATTCTACGATGGATATCGCGGGCAACGGATTTAATTGCACGTGTACGGGCATCGCGTTTGGCAAACTCCGTTCCGGTCGGGGAATTCAAGATATTAAAGGCAACGGTTGAACGGCTTAATCCATTTAAAGGTGCGTTTCCCCTAAACTCAAAGAAAGCGGAAACAATCAGGTTTGCACGGGTGGCAAATTCATTTTTTCCGATGCCCGTATTGCTTTGTGTTTCGTTATAAATGATTTTCAGCTTGTACGCCGGGTGTGTCGGTCGTCCCTTTGGATTGAACAAATTCAACAATTCATTATGAAGCATTTGCCCTTCACGGTCTTCAATTTCATATATCCAGACTTTGGCCAGTTCATTTTTCATAATCTGGTTTTCAGCGGTTTTTCGTTTGCCATGAACGGGTTGAAAGCCGCAGGCGCCAAGACCTGCGACAATCAAAAGACAAACAAAAACTTTTAATATGAAAGAGTTACGCGACGACATTGATAATCCGCTTTGGTACAACGATGACTTTACGAGCTGGCTTTCCATCCAGAATAGCTTGCACTTTTTCAGAGGCCAAGGCCAGCTTTTCAATTTCTTTGATATCCATATTGACCGGAACTTCCAATTGGTCGCGGCGCTTGCCGTTGACTTGGATCGGCATAACGATGGTATCTTCTTTGAGAAGGCTATCATCGGCAACCGGCCAGGAAACCTCGCATAAAATGCTGTCATGGCCGAGTTCGGCCCACAGTTCAGCGGCGATATGCGGTGTCATCGGGGCAATCAAACGCACAAGATATTCATAACCTTCGCGCAAGACCCAGGCATCATCACCTTCAACGCCATCCAGTGTGCCCAATGTATTGGTCAATTCACGCAGACGGGCAACGGCCTTGTTGAAGTGGAATTTGCCCAAATCATCGGTGACGGCAGCGATTGTTTTATGAACTTGTGCGCGGACCTTTTGTGCCTCATCAGAAAGCGTTGCAGGTTGTGCCGTATCTTTGGCCGGATAAGCTGCCTTTGGTTCGGTGATTAAGCGCCAGAGACGGTTCAGGTAACGCCATGCCCCGTCTACCCCGGAATCTGTCCATTCCAGATCACGTTCCGGCGGGCTGTCAGACAGCATGAATAAACGCGCGGTATCCGCCCCGTAAGAAGAGATAATCAGTTCAGGATCGACAACGTTTTTCTTGGATTTGGACATCTTGATGGATGGGCCAACGTTGACCGCCCGGCCATCATTTTTGTGAATGACCTGACCGTCTTCATTTCGGACCGCATCACTGGGTAACATCCAGTTGCCATCGGCGTCTTTATAGGTTTCGTGGCAGATCATGCCTTGTGTCAAAAGACCGGTAAACGGTTCTTCTGCAGATAGATAGCCGCATTTCTTCAAGGCGCGTGTGAAGAAACGTGAATAAAGCAGGTGAAGAACCGCATGTTCAACACCACCGATATATTGATCAACCGACATCCAGTAATCAGCCGCCGCTTTATCGATGCCGTTTTCCGATTTTGGGGAACAATAACGTGCGAAATACCAGCTCGATTCGAAGAAGGTATCAAATGTATCGGTTTCACGGCGCGCGGCTTTACCACAGCATGGGCAATCAACATGTTTCCAGCTGGGGTGACGATCCAGCGGGTTGCCGGGTTCGTCGAAATCGACATCTTCGGGCAACTCGACCGGAAGCTGGTCGGCAGGAACTGGCACAATGCCGCAGCTGTCACAATGAATAACCGGAATGGGGCATCCCCAATAGCGTTGGCGTGAGACCCCCCAATCGCGCAGACGGTAATTGACCTCTTTTTCACCGATGTTCAGCTCAGCACATTTGGCAAAAATGGCTTTTTTGGCTTCGGCAACGCTCATACCCGTCATAAAATCGGAATTGATCATGACACCATCATCGGTGAAAGCGTCATTTTCGATGGTAAAGCTTTCAGGGTTTTCCAGATCGGCCGGGGCGACAACCGGAACAACGGGCAGGTCGTATTTGCGGGCGAAATCCAGATCGCGTTGATCCCCGCTCGGGCAGCCGAAAATGGCGCCTGTGCCGTATTCCATCAAAACAAAGTTGGCGACATAAACCGGCAGTTCCCAGCTTTCATCCAGCGGATGTTTGACTTTCAGCCCGGTATCGAATCCTTTTTTCTCCGCCTTTTCGATGGCCTCTTCGGATGTACCTGTTTTATTACATTCCTCAATAAAGGCCTGTAAGTCCGGATTCGTTTCCGCCAATTCAACAGCAATCGGATGGTTGGCGGAAATGGCACAGAAAGACGCGCCATATAAGGTATCGGGGCGGGTGGTATAAACCTCCAGCGAATCGTCGCGATCCACCAATTGCCATTTCAGGCGCATGCCCTCAGATCGACCGATCCAGTTTTCCTGCATGATGCGGACTTTTTCCGGCCAGCGATCAAGGTCTTTAAGAGCGGTGCGCAAATCTTCGGCATAATCGGTGATTTTCAGGAACCATTGGTTCAGTTTACGGCGTTCCACCGGGGCACCGGACCGCCAGCCACAACCGTCAACAACCTGTTCGTTGGCGAGAACGGTATTTTCGACCGGATCCCAGTTGACCCAGCTTTCCTTGCGATAAACCAGATCATTTTCCAGAAAATCGAGGAACATTTTCTGTTCGTGGCGATAGTACTGCGGATCACATGTGGCAATTTCGCGGTCCCAATCATAAGACAAACCCATTGTTTTGAGCTGGGCACGCATGTCTTCAATATTTCTATAGGTCCATTGGCCGGGGTGAACACCGGCATCCATTGCAGCATTTTCCGCCGGCAGGCCAAAGGCATCCCATCCCATTGGATGCAGAACATTAAAACCCTGTGCCTTTTTATAACGCGCAACCACATCGCCAAGTGTATAGTTACGCACATGACCCATATGAATCCGGCCGCTGGGATAGGGAAACATTTCCAGCACATAATATTTTTCCTTATCCGGGTCTTCTGTGACCTTAAAGGTTTGATTTTGATCCCAGTAGGACTGCCATTTAGATTCGGTTTCTTTAAAATTATATCGGGCCATGATCGTTATGTCTTACTTGTTCTAAAAGAAGTCATCCCGAACGTCCTGTCCGGGATGCATGATTTTAACAGCTTTTATATCGTGCGCTCTATTGCGTTAAACTTTCCGAGCGCAGCTGACGTGCCTTGGTCAAAATGGCGTTTTCAATGTCGGTGACTGCTTTTGGGTCCATTTCAACGGCTTGCCATTCATTATTTGTATTTTTCATTTGGCGGAAGGCGGCGACTCGGATCGCATCGGCGCGCAAAGCCTGATCCAGAATATAGATATTTAATTTAAAACGCTCGTTTGGTGTGTTGCTGGCGCTATGCCAGTCAGTCAGGATAACACCGCCAAATGGATCGGCAGAAGCCAGTGGCATAAAGGAAACCGTATCCAGTGTTGCCCGCCACAAATAAGCGTTTACCCCAATACCGGTGCCACCTTGGCCTTGGCGTTTCTGATCTTTGCCACCGAAGGTTAGGCCACCTTCACCAAAAACGGTTTGCTGTTTATCAATTTTATCCCAGCGATCATTAGGTAATTCGGTCGGTCTTGGATTCAGACTGTCACAAGCCACGAGGAACAAGGGCAAAGTGCCAATAAGGGCGAGGGTACGGATGGAAGATAGAAATCTTTTCATGAACGGATATTCCCGGCTCTGTGACAGATTAGTAAAGCTTAGAAAGATATATGCCTTATAATGATAGGGGGAAGCAAGCATCTAAGCGAGGATTTATCGGTTTTTCCTTATCTGATTGTACCTATGTCCAAAATCAGCCTGTGTTTTTTTTGCAACAGTGGGGATAAAAGGTCACATAAATGCTTTTCTTCTTGTTGACCTCTGCATTCGAAAGGCATTTAATACGTTCACGCAAAAGGCATGTGGGTATGTCTATTGCACATGTTGTACAAACAAAACCTTTCTAAGGGGATCTAATTAGATGAAAAAGCTTCTCGTAGCTTCTACTGCTCTCGTAGCTTTCGCTGCAGTTAACTCTGCTCAAGCTGCTGACCCGATCAAAATCTCTATCGGTGGTTATTTGAACGAATTCGTGTCTTACACAGACCAAGACGATGATGGCGGCCAAAACTTTGCTGAAGTTAACATCAACTCTGAAAGCGAACTGTACTTCCGTGGTTCCACAACTTTGGACAACGGTTTGACGGTTTCCGTTAACATCGATCGTTATGCAGACCGTGATGAAGGTAGCGGTGATGACGTATTCCTGCAAGTTGCTTCCGACAGCATGGGTAAATTGCGTATCGGTTCAACTAAAGGCGCTGCGTACGCATTGTCTCATCAAGCAACAGACGTAGCTGTTACTAACAACGATGGTGGCGTTGGTAGCGGTATCCATAAATTCTTTAACCGTCCGGGTAATGTTTATTCTGACCAAACTCAAACTGCTTCTGAAGCCAACGACGGTATTAAAATCGTTTACTGGACACCGAGCTTCGCTGGCTTCACTGCTGGTGTTTCTTACGGTGTGAACCAAAACGGTATAGGTTTGCACAGCGTGATTGATCTTGAATCCAATGACTTAAATGGTGCTACTCCTGGTACACCTACAGGAGATCGTGCTGCTGATGCGGGTATCGCTTATAACGGCGACTTCAACGGCGTTTCTGTTGGTGCTGACTTCACTTACCAACGTGACTTCTTAGGTGGTCTGACAGGTACTGCTAATGAAGACCGTAAAGCTTGGCGTGCAGGTCTTTCTGTAGGTGTTGCTGGCTTCACTGTTGCTGGTTCTTACCGTGACACATCTAACGAGCGTAACTTGAAAGATGTAGATTCTAAAGGTTGGGAAGCTGGTGTGTCTTACGCAACTGGTCCGTACGAAGTGTCTTTGACATACACTAACTTCAAAGAAGACACTGCTGCAAACAGCGGTTTGGAGCATGAAAACAAGCAGTGGGCTCTCGGTGGTTCTTACGACATGGGTGCTGGCGTGAAACTTGTTGGCGCGATCATTGGTGCTGAATACGACGATGGCACAACTGCTGGCGCTGCTGAAACCAACTCTACTACTGACAACGAAGGTTTCGGTGTAGTAACTGGTCTGAAAGTTTCCTTCTAATCTGATATCAGTTTAGATAAAACTTCAAAAGTTAGGGCGTTCCTTTGGGAGCGCCCTTTCTTTTTGTTTAATAAAAAGAATAATTTACCCATGCAACAACCGTCCCGCACCTAAAACCTGTCAATCCCGCACTTGATGCGAAACCCATTTTAAATCAAAGGGTTCAGTGTCTTATATCCGGGAAGACGGGATCCCCGATCAGGGTCGGGGATGACGGTGGAGAAAAAAGGGCAAAGAGGTTTAAAGTTAGCGTTTTACAGCAACGATACTACAAGCCATGTACTGGCAAAACGGTTTAGAAATCTGAATTTTATTTACGTCCAGTTTTTTGATCATTTTCTGTTCCGGCATATCACCCATTTCAAACCGAAGTTGGAAGAGACGTCCTTCCAGATCGCACATGCGGGGACTATGTTCCGGGATACCGTTACGGGTCAGTTGATAGGCATAACCTTCATGGCCATCGGCATAAAATTCAAATTCAAAATCAAGATTTTTAAAAAGCTGACGCAAGCCCGAAAATGAAATGCGCCAGAAATCGTCAGGATAAGCGTGAAAAGCCTGTACCCAAGGCACACTGAGAATCAATCGTCCGCCCGGCTTTAAAAGCTTTTCGATATTGGCGGCCACTTCAAACGGATTGGTGACATGTTCCAACAGATGATAGGCCACAATGGTGGAATATTGCTTGATTCCGGTCTTTTTACGCAAGCCGGAAATATTTTTTGTAATATCAAAGACGTAATCCACATTATCGCCGTCCTCAATATCGATCCCGATGACCTGCTTACCGGCAAAAACGCGGCGCCAGCGTGTTGTGGTATCTAAATCCGCAGCTTTACTGCCGATATGCAGGACCGGTCCGTCAAAGGTGGTGAAATGGCGCATGACCGATTCCATATCAATGCGGCGCAATCCGACTTTATTGCCTTCTGCGTCACTTTCCCATTCGCCGACGGTTTCAAAATTTTCTAACATAAATGCCCCAAAATATAAGTGTTCTGATTTGATTTGAATTTATACGATCTTGCCCGGATGAAAAAGGTCAAATCAACCCGCTAATTCCGGCAAAGCCGATTGATTTACTGCAAGACAGGCGAATTGCCGTTTTTTGATTGATCCCGCCCAGTCCATAGACGCTCCTATCGGTTTGTGAAGCCCACGCATTAAATCGGATGGTGCCAAGACAGGCTGCGTTGGGATGGCTTTGTGTGGTAAAGACGGGGGACAGAAGAATACCGTCCAGTTTGGCCTTTTCCGCCCGTTTTAATGCGTGCAGGGAATGACACGCCCCTGTTACAAGGAAGGTTGCTTTTGGGCGTGGGTACCGTCCGCAAGCCGCAATTCTCTTCACAGATTTTTCTGGAAAATGAACCCCATCCAGACGATGCTTCAGGGCAAGTTGAAGATCATCAGAAACCAGAAGTTTTACTTTATGTTTACGGCACATCCTTTTGATTTTAATTATAATTTGTTCTTTCTGATTTCTTGAAAAATGACGCACAATCAAGGCAGAGTTTTTCGGCAGGTACGGGATCAAAGACGTGGGGTCAGAAAGTCGTTTTGAATCCGTCATAAAAATAAGGGCCGGTAAATTTTTCTTTTTTGCATTCCGGCGATTGAGCTGACGGGCTACCTCTGATACGGTCAGGGCCATTTCCACACCTTTGATGTAAACGGATTCTCCTATGGGTATTGCAGATAATCTTGATCAAGTGAAGCAATCAATTCAACAGGCCGCACAAGAGGCGGACCGTAATGCTGACGAAATTGAACTGGTCGCGGTCAGCAAAGTGCATGTCGCAAAGACAATCCGCCCGGCATTGCAAGCCGGACACCGCGTGTTTGGTGAAAACCGGGTGCAGGAAGCCCAAGGAAAATGGCCCGCGTTAAAAGATGAGTTTTCAGAGGTTTCTTTGCATTTAATTGGTGGATTGCAAACCAATAAGGTCAAGGAAGCCGTTGCCCTTTTTGACGTGATTGAAACGGTGGACCGCCCCAAGCTTGCGCGCGCTCTGGCAAAGGAAATGGAAAAACAGGGGAAACAAGTCGGGGTTTACCTGCAAATCAACACCGGGGAAGAAGAGCAAAAAGGCGGATGCTTACCGGGGGATGCGGATGAATTTATCAAATTGTGCTGCGATGAACTGAAATTGCCGGTTCTGGGCCTGATGTGTATTCCCCCTGCTGAGGAAGAACCGAGCGTACATTTTGCGTTCTTGCGTAAACTGGCCCAGCGTTACGGGCTTAAAAAACTCAGTATGGGTATGAGTGGGGATTATGAAACCGCTATTCGTTTTGGCGCGACCTCGGTGCGGGTGGGGACGGCTATCTTTGGCGAACGGGCCCCGCATTAATGAGGCTATAAACGGATTTCTATCGTTTCATCAGGGGTGATCTTTGCCAAAATCTCGTACATATCGGTGAGGTTTACCGCAACACAGCCTTCTGTTGGGGCATATTGATGACGTGCCAGATGAAAAAAGACCGCACTGCCTTTACCGGGAACGGGCGGGCTGTCGTTATGCCCTAAAACAACAATAATGTCATAGATAGGGTCATCGCGATAAAGCTTTTCGTATGAGGCCGGAAAGGGCAGCGTAACAGGACGGTTATAATCCGCATGTTGCGGATCATCACACCAGCCGTCTGTTTTCTCAATAACACGAACGTTTAAGGCGCTATCGGGTTTTTTGATACGATCAGCACGATAAAGAATGTAACGCAACGCAAAAATTCCGGTCGGTGTGGCTCCATCGCCTTCGACTTTATCTGTTTTTACGCCGCCTTTTCCCAAGGCACAGCGATAGGTCTTCCCCCCATAAATCAGGGTGTTATCGGCCCGAACCAAGATTGTCATGGTCTATCAGCCCCCGGATTGTGCCGTGGTTTCATAACGTTTCATATTTTGTGACATCATATCGGCAAACCAGCCATTATCGGATGTTTGGCTGAGTTGTGCCGTATTGGCAGGCACAGGGGGTGGGGCAACAGGTGCTTTTCTTTCCGCTTTCAGGCGCTCTCCTTGATCCTGTTGGCGTTGTGCCTGCATATCACGGGCAAAGGCACGCAAGGCATCAAGGGAGTCGGTATGTGATTGTTTTGCTTGAAAACCAACAGATTGTTGCGGTTGGGCAACGATTGTGTTGGCGGGAACGGGTTCTGTTTTTGTTGATGTAACAGGCGCAGGTGAAGATGTTTGTGCTTGTGGTCGTTCGGTTGGGAAGGGCAAAGGCGGCTGATTTGCCGGGGGGGCCCAAGTGCCAGCCGACCCGGCTCCAACCGGGGTGTTGATAGGCGTTGGGACTTCACGCGTGGTGGCGGGGTTCATAAATTCCTGTAACTGCGCCAGTCTTAAGGATTCTTCCCCGGCTGCAAACGCATCAGCCTCGCTTTCAGGGATGGATTTGATCGGGGCGAACCCGTTTATAGGGTGCGATAGGCCCTCGTTCTGTGCCATCATGGTTTTGTCTTGTGCCGGAACATCAACTTCTTCGCCCTGGAACATGGCTAACACATGTTCCCCGGCATCTTTTCCGGTGTTGTTTTCTAAAATCACATTGAAGGCAGACGCCGCCAGTCCAATGGGACCACCAAAAAGCGTTCCCCCTGCCAATCGTGCGCCGGGGTCCAGTTCGTCGCCGGTAATGGCGCGATAAGCGGTGGAGACAATCGGGATATGTTGCAAAGGATTGACGACATCCAACATATCCCAGAAAGTAACGCCATCGTCGCCAAAGAAACTGAATTCTTTTTCTTTATCAGCCTGTTTGGCGGGCTCGTTGGATGATTTTGTCGCCTCGTTGCCAGCGGGTGGTGGATTGTATGCCACCTGCGTATTTACATGATCGACCATATCCGGCTCCGGTTGCTCAATTATCGCTCTTAGGTTTATTTCTTTTAAGCGATATGTCGCAAACTCTATGCCAGATTATAAGTATTTGAAAAATAAGTATTATATTTACAAGATAGGGCAGGGGAGGGCAAAAAATTCCGACTCAGCGGTTTAAAGACCTAAAGATAATGCCCACCTTTGGTCGCCTTGGCAAAAAGGTAAGGTTCGTTGTGTTTGTTGGTTTCAAACGCATGTTCGACCCGTTCCACCACATCGACATGACAGGTGCCCAGAACTTTGACTTTTTCCGGGTTGTTGGTCATAAGACGAACTTGTTTAACCCCAAGATGGTCAAGCATTTGTGCCGCCGGGATATAGACCCGTTCATCCGCATCAAAACCTAATTGTTCGTTGGCATCAAACGTATCCAGCCCGGTATCTTGCAATTTATAGGCACGTAATTTATTGATTAAACCGATGCCGCGCCCTTCTTGTGCGAGATAGAGCAAAATACCGCTGCCGTGATCGGCAATGGCCTTGATTGCACCGCGCAGTTGATCCCCGCAATCACAGCGCAAACTACCAACCAGATCGCCTGTGAAACATTCTGAATGAATACGGATCAGGACGGGTTCATTGGGATTGGGTTCCCCGATAATGATGGCGATATGTTCAATGCCACCGTCTGCCGGGCGAAAAGCGACCATTTTGGTCTGTGGGGCATCAGCCAGCGGCACTTGTGCATCGCTGACCGCGCGCAGGGAACGCGCAGCGGCCTCTTCATAACCAAAGATATCATGGTTGGTCACACCCATTAGGTTTTCTGCACTGATAAAGGACTTAAAATCATCCACAGGCAGGTTTACCGTAATCGCTGCCGGTAACAGGCGCGAAAGCTTGGTTAGGCCGATCGCAGCACTTTCGCCGCTGTCAAGGTCGATATCTTCAAACGGGATATCAAAAAAGTCGTTTTTGGAAAATTCAGCCAGCGGATTGACCAGACTTTCAATCAAATCGGGGCGCAGGGCTTTGCCCATTTTGGCACGCACGGCCTTATATTTGAAGATGCCCAGTCCTAATGTATGGGCGCGCGCGGCCGTGATGATTAAATCCGGTTGCCCCTTACTTAAATCTTTAAGGCGCTGGATCGTTGATTTTGTCGCGCCTTCTGCGGCTAAAACCAAGGTGATAAGCCCATTTGCGTTATCAATAGCAACAATTTGTCCACGGCGCAGGTCGGACAGGGCGCGGTCAACTGCCAGCAAAGACGGAGCTGTGGTCGCGGATTTGGTTTCGCTTAAGGTAATGGACAGGCGATGCGGCATAGCAATAACGGACATTTTTTAAACAAAGGTCCCCATATGTAGGCCGAATAACGCGATTTCACAATAGCGTTATCGCCCTTAAAGTCTTCTATACGGGATATTCTTTAGTTGTTATGGTAACGGGTGAGCAATATTCAGGTCCGTGTGAGGGAAGTTATGTCTAACGCCAAACGTGTTCTTCTTGTTGATGATGATGATTCATTGCGTCAAATGTTGACCGAACAATTGTCGTTACATGAGGATTTCGACGTGGTTGAAGCCGATGGCGCCGCCAGTGCCTTGGCGGTGACCAAAGACGAAACTTTCGATGTGGTGATTCTGGATGTGGGCCTGCCGGATATGGATGGTCGCGATGTGTGTCGATTGATGCGCAAACAAGGGGTGAAATGCCCGATTATCATGTTGACCGGGGCTGATACCGATGCCGATACCATCCTTGGCTTGGATGCCGGGGCCAATGATTATATTACCAAGCCGTTTCGTTTGGGGGTATTGCTGGCGCGTCTGCGGGCCCATTTGCGCCAACATGAACAAAGCGAAGATGCAACGTTCAAGGTCGGGCCTTATACTTTCCAGCCTGCCGCCAAGCTGTTGATTGAGAATGAGACGGAACAGAAAGTCCGCCTGACAGATAAAGAAAGCAATATTATCAAGTTTTTATACCGCGCCGGAGGCAAAGTTGTCGGGCGCGATACGTTATTGGATGAAGTCTGGGGTTATAACGCGGGTGTGACGACCCATACACTGGAAACGCATGTCTATCGTCTGCGTCAAAAAATCGAAAAAGACCCTTCCAACGCCCAGATCCTTGTGACGGAACCGGGCGGTTACAAGTTGGTGCCCTAGTTATGTTTCGTGCGCTGCTGTGTCGCTTTATCGGGGATGACGATGATCGCAAAATCCCCAAGCGGATTCAGGATGCAATTGTTGAACAGCAAAATGTATCAGAACAACTGGTCGGCTGGATCCAGCTGGCAGTGGTGGTGATCTTTGGTACCCTTTATGCTGTTTCGCCGAAAACCTTTCACACGGACGCCCCGTTTGAACCGGTCCCTTATGTTTTAAGTCTTTATTTCGGCTTTACGCTTATCCGGCTTTATTTCAGTTATCGCATGCGATTGCCCGGCTGGGTAATTTCACTATCGATTGTGGCAGATATTTTATTGTTGTTTGGTACAATTTTCAGCTTTCATATCCAATATATGCAACCGCCGAGTTTTTATTTAAAGGCACCAACGGTTCTTTATATCTTTATTTTCATTGCGTTACGTGCCCTTCGTTTTGAAGCCCGCTATATCCTGCTGAGCGGACTGGCCGCCGTTTTAGGATGGGCCGTGATGGTGGGGTATGTGGTTGTCCATGATGATATGAACAATATGGTGACGCGTGATTATGTGCATTACCTGACCTCAAACAGTGTGTTGATCGGGGCGGAATTTGACAAAATCGTCTCGATGGTTTTGGTGGCTGTGATTCTGGCCCTGGCAACTTTGCGCGCCCGTGCTTTGCTGGTTCGTGCGGTAACCCAAGGTCAGGCCGCCCAATCGTTATCGCGTTTTTTCTCGGAAGATTTAGCCGACCATATCAAATCGGCTGAAAATGACGCCCATGTCGGGGATGTGGTCGCGCGTGAGGCCTCAATCCTGAATGTGGATATTCGGGGCTTTACCCCATTGACCAAACGATTGAAACCGTCCGAACAAATTGCACTGATTACCGAATATCATGCCCGGATCGTGCCGGTGATTTCCAAATTTGGCGGCCATGTGGATAAATTTTTGGGTGATGGCATTATGGCTTATTTTGGGGTGTTGAAAGAATCTGCGCAGCATGGGGCACAAGCTTTACACGCGATGGAAGACATTATCAAAGCGTCTGATCAATGGAATGCAGACCGTGCCCGTTTGGGGCAGGATCCGGTTGTGATCCATGCCTCGTGCGCATCCGGTCCCATTGTGTTTGGGGTGATCGGTGAATCGCATCGATTGGAATATACTGTGATTGGGGATGCGGCAAATGTGTCGGCCAAAATGGAAAAGCAAACAAAGATTGAGGGCGTACGCGCCATTGCAACGGCACAAACCTTAAAATGCGCGCTGGATCATGGTTATGAACAAGCTGAAGAGCGTTGGGAACTTCGCCCCAACCGCCAAGTTGGCGGTGTTGAAAAACCGATGGATGTTGTTGTCCTGAAGGAAAGTTAAGAGACGATTTCGTGAAACGCTTGATCATATAGCGTTTTACTTTCGATATCGAAACAACAAAAAATTACCTGCGCCAATCCGGGGTGAATTTTGCAAAATTCAATGACATTTTTAACGACAAGTTGAGCCGCCCGCTGTGGGGGAAAGCCAAATATCCCTGTAGAAATACATGGAAAAGCAATAGATTGCAGGCCTTTCTTCAAGCAAATTCTCAGAGAGTTAAAGTAGCAGTTGAGAAGAAGCCGATCTGCTTCTTTAGGGGGATGTTGTTGCCAAACGGGTCCGACGGTGTGGATGATATAGCGTGCGGGCAGATTATATCCCCTTGTTAATTTGGCTTCTCCCGTTTGACAGCCGTTCAGGCGACGACATTCTTCCAGCAGACCTTTTCCCGCTGCCCGGTGAATGGCCCCGTCCACGCCACCCCCGCTTAACAGGGTTTCGTTGGCGGCATTGACGATAACGTCGATGTCTAATTTGGTAATATCGCCTTGCTGTATGGAAAAGACAGTCATGTTTCTAAAATACGTTCTCCACAATCTGAAAGATTAAGAATCCTTTTTCATCTTTTTCACTGTATTTGTCGTTGAAAAGCCGTCCTTTAATTGGGCAAGAAAGACGCGCCCGCCGTTTTGCTTGATCAATTCAGCGCCAACAACCTGATCGATCGTATAATCAGCGCCTTTGACCAGAACATTGGGCAATAAGGTTGATAAGAGCTCCATCGGGGTATCTTCATCAAAAATCACCACCATATCGACACAGGCGAGGGAGGAGAGAACGGTTGCCCGGGCCATTTCGTTCTGAATGGGGCGTTCCGGCCCTTTTAAGCGCTGGACGGAAGCATCGCTGTTTAACCCGATCACAAGCTTGTCGCATTGTTCTGCGGCTTGTTTCAGCAGGGAAATATGGCCGGGGTGCAAAAGATCGAAACAGCCGTTTGTAAAACCAACACTTTTGCCTTGTGCCTGCCAGCGAAGTACGCGGTCTTTGGCGCTGTCACGCCCGACGACTTTGGCTTCGGCTTCGGATAGGTCCTGATGATGCAGGGCTTCGATCAGTTCTTCGCCATAGACACTGGCAGTTCCGATTTTGGCAACAACGATCCCGGCGGCAACATTGGCAAGCTTGGCCGCATCGCTTAAGGTGGCCCCAAGGCCCAACATGACCGCCAAGGAAGCAACAACCGTATCGCCTGCCCCGGACACATCGAATACTTCGCGGGCTTCGGTTGGAAGGTGAATGACATCGCCTTCTTGGGTCACAAGTGTCATACCGTCTTGGGATCGGGTTGCCAGAACGTTTTCAATTCCGCAGGTTTCAATAATATGGCGGGCGGCGGCGACAATGGATTGATCGCTATCACAGGCCATACGGCTGGCTTCGCTGAGTTCCTTGCGGTTTGGTGTGACCAGTGTGGCCCCGCGATATTTGCTGTAATCATCGCCTTTGGGATCAACAATAATGGGGAGATCGGCTTTTTTAGCCAAAGCAATTAAATCAATTGCATTTTCCCCATGTAAAACCCCTTTGCCGTAATCCGACAAAACCATGACTTTGGCCTGTCCGAGACTTTGCGCCACATCCATGATGAGATCACCATGCTGTTTTTCCGATAAGGGAGCGAGGCTTTCATGATCAGTGCGCAACATTTGTTGGTTGGAGGCCATAAACCGTGTTTTTAACGAAGTCGGGCGCGTTTCATCCAATAAAAGGGCCGCGCAGCATCGATCATTTTCATTTAACAGGTTGGCAATTTGTCGCCCGGCATCATCTTCACCGACTAAACCGCAAAAACGGGCATTGGCCCCGAGGCTGAGGACATTGCGCACGACATTGCCCGCCCCGCCCAACATGGCATCTTCACGATCAATGCGTAAAACCGGGATCGGGGCTTCAGGCGAGATCCGGTCCACGTGGCCGTAGACAAAACGGTCCAGCATAATATCGCCGACACAAAGAATTTCGACCGTTTCGGCCCGATTGACCATATCGATGAGGTGGGCGTGCTGTGACATGTTTGGTTTACTCTTTAAATTTCAGATGGGCGATTGCACGAAAAAGTCTGGATGTGACAAATATTTCAGAAAAAAATAAGGTCCAAAAGAACAAATATTTCCGGTCTTACCTCTTGTGTTTTAACGCTTTGGCGAAGGGTGCAAAAGCATTTTCGCGCAGGTGGCGAAACTGTTTTTTCAACCCGCTCTCCCGGCTGAGATAATTTATTTTATAAATCATGGATTTAAATTAATTCAGCACAGAAAAAGCAGGTTTCTTTATAGCCTGTCGGGCTTTCCTTTGAAAAGACTCCTCTATAGGCTTTTAGAGAATAATTTTGAAATATTCAGAAACAAAAAAAATTATTGCAGAAAAACGCCCGCAATATCTGTGTGTTTATATGGAATTGTGAAACGGACATACTTATCAGGGCGTTTCGACATCAGGATTAAATCCCCCAACTCTTATTCCTGCTCCCTAACCTGAAACGCCCTGTTTTTTTGACCGCTCCCACAATCTAACCGAACAAAGCCCTGAGTGAGGTCGCTATGATTACCGGACATATTGAAACTACGACACAAGAATATCAAAATGATACCCAAGTCCGCGCTTATGCCGAGCGTCTGGTACTTAGCCTGGGATATAACGATGCGATTTGCACGGCGATGGAATTCCAACTGTTTAATGTGGCAGAGGAACTCCGCTTTATGCAAGATGACTATCGCGGCGTTGCCTAAGACCGCTCAGGCGAAAATTAAAATGAAAAAGCCCCATTTGCAAGATGGGGCTTTTTTTGCGACTCGTTATATTTGTAGGTATTGAAACAGAATCGAAACGTTCCTATATCAATAAAAAATAACAAGCAGGTTCCGTTTTCATTTTGCAGATGAGGGAATGATTATGAATAGAACACTCACAATCGCGCGCAAGAACCGCTATACCCATCCCGGCCATGAAACCCGCACCAACGAGCTGGCAAAACTGTTGGTCAATGCGTTTGGTTATGATCAGGCGATAGAAAAAGCCAAACAAAGCCATTGGGATAATGTGGCACAGGCGATCCATTTTATGCTGAGTAAAAGTTATAACCGCTTTTAAAGGTTAACAAAGCCTGAGTATTTGTGCGACTGGTCACATGTTATACTGCTTCATTGCGCTATAATATAAGCCTCTCGTCATGCATTATTTTTTGAGGTATAAGATGGTCCCTATGTTTGAGACCGTCCGACATAATTTGCAAAATTACGTTTTGAATGCGCAGGAACATATGGATTCTGCGCAACGGTGCAGACTTGCCGACGAAATGGCGCATATCTTTGACCATGACGGTTTAAATGAGCGTGAACGCCATCTGGCTGAAGAAATTATTGCCAACCTGATTGATGATGAAGTCGAGTCCGTCCGGGTTGCTATCGCCGTGGCGGTTGGAACATCCCCGCATTTGCCAGTTGAACTGGCTCATAAACTCGCATGCGATATTTCTACGATCAGCCTGCCGGTTTTAAAATTATCTCCGATCCTGGAAGACCGTTTTCTGGAAGATATTTTAAAAACGGGCGTGGTGGATAAAATGTTGGCGATTGCTGATCGCCATAATGTCTCGGCCCAAGTTTGCCGCCGCATTGTTTCGATGGGGCGTAAGGAGCCTGTTTTGCGCCTTTTGGCCAATAAGGGGGCGAAGATCAACGACCATACCATGATTACGATTATTCGTGTTTATGGGGATGACGAAACGGTGGAACAGGCAATTTTTGATCGGGGGGAACTGTCAGACGATGTTTTGACGACCCTGCAAAATCTCAGCGAAGCCCATGTTTCTGATTTTATACAAAAATATTTTAAAATACCGGGTCATGTCATGGATGTTGAACGCGGGCGTGATTTATTAGAAGGCATAAATCGCAAGCCGACATGGTGGCATAGCAAGCAAGGCCCGATCTAAAGGGACTTTTCCATTTTAAAATTGATGAAAATTTCCCTATTGCGTTCAACTGTTTGGTGGGTTTGAACGTGAAACCTCTGTTTCAAACAAGCGTATATGGATTATTTTTTGTGGACCAATGCCAGCAATCCGTCCAGATCGCAGTGGGTTTCCAAATGAGTAGCCAATTCATCCAGAATATCATCAATCTGTTGATCATAGCGCAAACCAGCCTGCCTTCCCTTGCGAATGTCCCCCAAAAAAGCATGGCGGAATTCGTCTGCATTGAACAGGCCATGCAGATAACTGCCCATGATTAAACCATTATTACTGATTGCGCCTTCGTCTTGTCCATTTAAATTCAGCCAAGGGGTCTGCCGGGCCGGGCCGTTTGAAACTCCCATATGCATTTCATAACCGAAAACAGGAAGGTTATTGGTTTTGCAATGACCTGTGGCTTCGCGCAAGGTTTTAGGGCCGCATAGGGTGGTTTCCATATCCAGCAGGCCAAGACCGGGTAATTCCTTGATATGGCCTTCGATACCGTCAGGGTCACGCACGGTATTGCCCAACATCTGATAGCCTCCGCATAAACCGACCACACGCCCGCCCCGACGCACATGGGCTTTGATATCAATATCCCAGCCTTGTTCGCGCACAAAAGCAAGGTCGGCCAAGGTGGCCTTGGATCCGGGCAGTAAGATAATGTCACTATCACCGGGCAGGGCATTTCCCGCTTCAACGATTTCAACCTGAACATCAGGTTCGGCCCGCAAGGGGTCGAGATCATCAAAATTAGCAATGCGGGTAAAGCGCGGTACAGCAATTTTAATCGATTTCTGATCTGTTTCTTTTTTGCGGTTATCAAGGCTCATGGCATCTTCATCGGGGAGAAGGCGCGCTTTGTCAAAAAAAGGAACGATACCGAAACTATCAAGATCTGCCTTGTCTTTAATGATATCAAGGGCAGAGGTGAACAGGCTGACATCCCCGCGAAACTTGTTGATCAAATAGCCCTTGATGCGGGCGCGTTCACGGCCTTGCAACAGGGTTTGTGTCCCGACGATGGAGGCAATGACACCGCCGCGATCAATATCCCCGATGAGAATGACAGGGATGTCGGCGGCTTCGGCAAATCCCATATTGGCAATATCGCTTTTGCGCAAATTGACTTCGGCGGCACTGCCGGCGCCTTCGACCAAAATAAGATCACAATCTTCCGCCAGTTTATGAAAACTTTCCAAGACTTTTGGCATTAAGCTTGGTTTCAAGGCAGTATAGTCACGCGCTGTTGCATTGCCGATAACGTTGCCCTGTACAACAACCTGAGACCCCACATCGCTTTGTGGTTTTAATAAAACCGGGTTCATATGAACGCTGAGGTTCAGTCCGCAGGCACGTGCTTGCAAGGCTTGGGCGCGTCCGATTTCCCCGCCATCGGGGGTGACGGCGGCGTTGTTGGACATATTTTGCGGTTTAAACGGGGCGACTTTCAGGCCCCGTTTGACAAAAGCCCGACACAGTCCGGCGACCAACAGGGATTTTCCCACATCTGATCCGGTCCCTTGAAACATAAGGGCTTTGACAGGCTTTTGCATGAACGTTCTCTTTATTTACTGGCAAGGGCTGCCAAGGTGGATCGTAGATTATCTGCTGCCGGATTGCTGGCTTTTCCTTCAATGACAATATCGCGTGGGTCAATGGCTTGTGCATAAAAGGACTGGTTCAAGTCTGCGCGCTTGGCAAAAACGGATCCTTCCAGTGCCCCACCGCCAAACAGGCCGCGATCAAGGGAAAAGGCCACAATATCTGCGCCAACAGCCGTTGTTGAGGCTCCTTCGACGCTGCCGCCAAAGGTCCCGACAACGATTCCGGCTTCGGCACCGACTTTAAACTGGTCGGCTAAAATGGCTTCCATCCCGGCGTGTGTGCGAATGACGAGGATCATTTGGCTGTCTTTTAGGCCGATCTGGAAACCGACACTGCCGCCACCGATAGTATAAAAGGCCGGGTAGCTCCAGCTGCCATTGGATTTTTTAGAAAGTAAAACGGCATTCCCGTATTCACCGCCGACAATAAAGCCGCCTTTAAGCAGGCGCGGCACAATGATGACCCCGACAGCTTTATCAAACGCATTGTTCAGATCGGGATATTGTCTGGAGCCGAGAACATGGCGCGCCGTTGCTTCGGATTCCAACAAAATCTGGATGGCATCCTGATCCACGGCCTGTGCCTTGTGGAAGGGAAGAAGGGTGAGGACTGCAAATGCAATCGCCAGAAAGCGTTTCATGGCATCTATCCTTTGAAATAAGAGCGTTGTTGCCGATTATGCGCGTTAAATTTGAAGAAAATCCTAAAATTCCACCCCGGGCTGGGCTTTGATGCCACTTCGAAACGGATGTTTAAGCAAGGTCATCTCGGTTGCCAGTTCGGCCGCATCCAACAATTTATCGGAGGCATGGCGACCTGTTAAGACCACATGCACCATATCAGGGCGATTTGCCAGACAGTCCAAAACCTCGTCTTCGCTGACATATTCATATCGGATGGCGACGTTGATTTCATCCAGAATAACCATGCGGTAATCGCCCGACATAATCATTTCCTTGGCGGCGGCCCATGCTTTTTGGGCGGCGGCAATATCGCGTTCTTTATCTTGTGTTTCCCATGTGAAACCTTCGCCCATGGCTTTGAAGGTGACCTGATCGGGGAACCCTTCAAACACGCGGCGTTCCGCCGTATCCCATGCCCCTTTGATAAACTGGATCACACCGACTTTAAACCCGTGTCCAACACAGCGTAATGCCATGCCGAATGCAGAAGAGGATTTACCTTTACCTTTGCCGGTATGGACGATGACAAGGCCTTTTTCATCGATCTTTTTTTCCATCATACGGTCACGGGCAGCTTTCTTTTTTGCCATTTTACTGGCGTGTTTTTCCAGATCTTCGTCTGACATGGGGGGTCCTTCCCTTTTTTAAGAAACGGTTTCCTCCAATATAGGAGTCTCTAAAGATTTCGCAATCGTAAAGGTAGGATTAGAGCAAGCAAAGCAAAGCAATCGCGCTGGCGTTGACGAGGCAAGCCGCGACATAAACCTGTAAGGCGCGTTTGATATCTTTGGACAGGACACGGGCCCGACCATCACCGATCCACGGATCATTAGCTTGACCTTCGCGATATTTGCGCGGTCCGGCCAGCGCAATATCCAAGGCCCCGGCCATTGCGCCTTCGGGCCACCCGGCGTTGGGGGAACGATGTTTGCGCGCATCGTGAAACATGGTTTTCAGACCTTTGAACGGGCTGGAGGTCGGTAAAAAGAAAGAGCCAAAGAAAATCCAGAAGCCGGCCAGACGTGCGGGAATAAGATTGAGGACATCGTCCAGCCGTGCAGCGCAAAACCCAAAGGATTTGTGGCGATCTGTTTTATGACCGATCATGGAATCCATTGTGTTGACAGCCTTGTAGACCAACAGACCGGGAAATCCGAACAGAACGTACCAGAAAACGGGGGCGACAACGCCATCGCCGAAATTTTCCGCCAGCGATTCAATGGCGGCACGCGCAACCCCGTGTTGATCCAGTTGGTCTGGGTCGCGCCCGACAATATGGCTGACAGCTTCGCGCCCCCCTGAAATCCCGTCTTCATTCAGGGCAATGGCGACCCGGCGCACATGGATAAACAGGCTGCGTTGCGCGATAAGGGCAATGGTCAGGAACAATTCAAGGATCCAGCCGAAGGGATAGTTTTGCCCAAACCATGTGACACCGAGACCAACGGTGAAACAAAGCGAAACCATGAACATAACAACGATAGCACCCCGGATGGTGCGATTGACTTCGGATCGACTTTCCCGGTTTAATTTTTGATCAAGAAAGGCGATCAATTCCCCGATCCAGACCACGGGATGTTTAATGATCGTAAACAACCGATTCATATCCCCGACATAGGCATCCAAAGCCAAGGCACAGAGCAGTAACCATAGGGGATTATAACTGTCGTAGGGGACAAGGGAGGAAATCGCGAACATGGTGTTATTTTTCGTGCAGATCGGTCTTGAGTTGATCGAGATCGAATTCGCTATATATATTTATACCGTTTTCTTTCAATAGCTTGGCTGTAATGCCCAATCCTTTGATCTTATTGGATGTGAAGGTTCCATCATAAATCAGATTGACGCCACACGAGGGACTGCGTTCTTTAAGCAAGGCATGCCGGATGTTGTGTTTTTTTGCCAAATTAAGCGCAATTGATGCACCTTGATGAAAGGCATCGGTAAAATCTTCACCATCCTGACTGATAACTTGCCCTGTTTCCAGGTCTCGTTCGCAGGGTTTACGCGGGACAGGTAAACCCCCGGCAACTTCTGGACAAAGAACAATAAAACGATCTTCTTTTTTCCATTGTGCCATGATCGGATCATCAATCAGGGTGTCACCCCCGTCATAACGGACTTTTTCGCCAAACAGGCAGGCGCTGATCAGTATCTTTTCCATAATTGCCTTATCTAGGTCCGTTTGCTCAAAGACCGTTTTTTCAGGTTCATTTTGTCATGGGCGGCGGCCCGTTTTTTGAGGGTGCGCATGTTTTTACGACGACCTTCTTCCGCGATCAAGGCTTCAACATGGCGCCCTTGGAATAATTCGATTCCATTGTTGCGCCCGAATTCGACGGCTTCTTCACTGTCACATCGGCTGAGGATAATCTGTTTGGCCCCTGTCAACATGATCTGTCGAATGACCTGATCGGTTAAATCATGCCCGCCGTGAATAATGTCGGATGACCAGATTAACTTGATCATATCTGCGCCCAGACGTTCGCGGTCGATAAAGGGCAAGGTCTTGTAATTCACCCCGTCAATGCAGATACGATAGCCACGTTCTTTGACATATTCGCGGGCAAAGAGGTAGGCGTTTAAATCACTGAAAATATCAAGATGTTGCAGTTCCAGAACGATATTACCGCGCATGGCAGCAATGACATTTTCATCGAAACGCATAAATTCGGTAGACAGCAGGGTTGCTACGTTCAAATTGATGCTGATATCGCCCGTGATATCGCGGTCTTCGGTTTTACTGAGCAGGGAAAGAACGCGCCGGTCCAATGTTTCAGTCAAATGCTGGAACAACCAAGGCGAGGATGTCAGATTGACACCGGGCAGGAGAGTTTCACGCAAATCACTGATTGAAATGAATAATTCGCTAAAACGTGCTGTGGGGACCATTTGCGGCCCTTCGACACTACAGACATATTGGCGACGCACCATATTGGTCAAATCAGCGGCTTTCAAGGCCTCGATCACACGATCAAGGATGCGTGGTGTCATACGTTCGCCGGCTTCTTGTTTGGCAAGAAGGGCGGTTTTGACATCGACGCTGCCGCCCATTGCGGCGCGGGCGCTTTTATCTTTTTCCACGAGATCGCGGGCCATTGCGACAATATCTTCATAGTCGGCTTCAACATCGTACCAGCTGTTAAAATCCTTGCCGTGCGGTCCGTTTTCTTCCAATAAAGGATCATCGCCAAACAGGAATTTGACTTTTTCAATGGCCTGTTCAACCTGTCCCATGGCTTCGGTTTTAAAAACAAAGATAATATCTGCGTTTTTGAAGACGAAGATTTGTCCGAGCAGATCTTTCACCATCCCTTCAAAGGCATCGGCGGCAACGCGAATATGATGTTCGCGCCGGTTGAAGGGGCGCAGCTTGGACAGGTGGAAATGCACCATTTCCCGGCCTTGACGGTGGTGTTCAAGGCGGCGGATATAATCGTAGAACAGGTTTTCCTGATTTTGGGTTTGCATGATCTACGCCCCCCTCATGGCCGAAGCCGTTTTTTGGGTCATGGCTTCCACCAGTCGATCAACGAAGAAGCCTTGAAAGCGTTGCACACCCAATTGTAAACCGAATTTGACGGCATCTTCACTATCGACCAACGAGATAATAACGTTGGAAGCGCCGATGCTCTGGATCAATTCGCGCATTTCCCCGCGCCCTTCCTGTGTGGCGGAGGCACCGAGCCGGTCGCCCCAGGCAATTTTATAAAAATCGGCCTTCAGTTTAGAAGGATCGAAATAATCCAGAACCAAGGGCTGTAGACTGTCAATCAGGACCTTATAGCCACGGGTTTGCAGCATATCGCGCACTTGTTCATAGGCAAAGATATCGCTGAAAACATCAACGGGTTGGAACTCGATAATAAAACGATGAGCATCTTCGCCGACAAAATGGTCAAACAGTTGAAAATCTTTGGTATGGATGGTTTGGATATTCAGGTTCAGGCTGATATTTTTCGGTAAATCATCCATTGTCTGACTGCGCAGCATATGCAGGACACGTTGATCCAAAATCGTGGTGAGATATTGAAACAACCATCGGTCCGCCAGCAGGTCCACATCCGGGGCAACAATTTTGCGTAAATCGGCGATGGAAACATAATATTCACGAAACAAAAGCTGGCCTTGTCCGTTTGTCCCCACCTGCACCGCGCTTTGGTGACGCATTAACGGGCGGGCATCCAGTTTGCGAAAGGTTCGGGCCAATTGATCCAGATTTTTCGGTGTGAGTTTTTCGTCATCCATAGAGGCGACGTTTTTATCCAGAGATTGGCGTTTGGCAGACAGAATGCTGGAAACAACGGCTTCCTTGAAATATTCAAAATCCTCTTCCAGATCATACCATGTACAAAAAGCCTCCTCCCCGCTGATATCGCGCCGCTCAATTAAGGGATCGGCGCGAAACATATTGCGGATAGAGGATAAGGCCCGGTCAATCTCTTCGACACGGCTGTTCTGACAGGTCAGGATAATGTCAAAGTTGGCCAAAGCGAACAGGTCTGACATATGAGTAATCGTTATAGGATCGAAACAACGCTCGGCAATGCGAATATAATCGGGTTTTCGGTTGGTGCGCTGTAATTGGGACAAATGAAGATGAACCGCGCACAGACCAACGGGTTTTTTTTCAAGAATCTGCATATTTTCCAGCAGTTTATTTTCCGGGCTGTTGGTTTCTGCCCGGATTGCCCGCATCAACTGTGCATCGCTTAAATTTTCTGCCATTTTCTTTCGTCTGTCCCAGCGTAGAAACTCAATTTATCCTTGAAGCTTTAAATGTATCATAGAGATAAAAGACTTCATAAAAAATTAAAATGCTCTATGTTTTTTGACGCTGGATATGTTACATGGTTCGGCAGTCTTTAAAGGGGAGATTCAGCTCGTGCATATGCGTAAACGGATTTTAGTAACTGGCGGGGCAGGCTTTCTGGGTTCGCATCTGTGTGAACGTTTATTGAAAGAAGGCCATGACGTTATTTGCGCCGATAACTTTTTTACCGGCAGCAAAGATAACATCCGTCATTTGCTGGATAACCCTTATTTCGAATTGATGCGCCACGATATTACCTTTCCGCTTTATGTGGAAGTGGATGAAATTTACAATTTGGCGTGTCCGGCGTCCCCGATCCATTATCAGCATGATCCGGTGCAGACGACCAAAACCAGTGTGCATGGCGCGATTAATGTTCTGGGATTGGCCAAACGTGTCGGGGCCAAGGTTTTTCAGGCTTCCACCAGCGAAGTGTACGGCGATCCTGAAATTCATCCCCAACCGGAAGAATATCGTGGCAATGTCAACCTCATCGGTCCGCGTGCCTGTTATGATGAAGGCAAGCGATGTGCCGAAACGTTATTTTTCGATTATCACCGTCAACACGGGGTCAACATTCGGGTAGCCCGTATTTTCAATACCTACGGTCCGCGCATGCATCCCAATGACGGGCGGGTTGTGTCTAACTTTATCATGCAGGCGTTGCGTAATGAACCGATCACCATTTACGGAGATGGATCACAGACACGCTCTTTCTGTTATTGCGAGGATTTGATCGACGGGTTTGTACGTTTGATGGCGGCACCGGATGACATTACCGGACCGATCAATTTGGGCAATCCCGGCGAATTTACAATCCGGGAACTGGCGGAAAAAGTCATTGAAATGATCGGGTCAACCTCAACCTTGACCTTTGAAGACTTGCCGGTAGATGATCCGATGCAGCGCAAACCCATTATTGATAAGGCGCAAAATCATCTAGGCTGGAATCCGACCATTGCCTTGGAAGACGGATTGAAAAAAACCATCACATATTTTGAAAAAATGCTCTGATCTCCTGTTGTTGACAGACGGGTATCTCTGACCCAAACTGGATGTATGTTTGAGCATCATCTCATATATGGGGCGGCTTGGCTGATTTTTGGGCTTGTCCATTCTCTTTTGGCCCGTGAATTTGTGAAATCGCGGCTGAAACCTCTGTTCGGGGCCTTTTATCGTTTGGCCTATAATATATTTGCGACTTTGCAAATTGCGGCTGTTTATGTTGTGGGCTTATGGCTTTATGAACATGAAGTCGCCTTTGTGCGCGCAGATTGGTGGGTTGTGGGACAGGGCGCTGTTTATATCATCGGCTGGGTGCTGATGATTTTGGCGTTGCGCGAATATGATCTGGGCACTTTGAGTGGCCTGACCCAAATTCGTGATCATTTTAAGGGGATTTTGGCTCATGATGACGAACCCTTGCATTTCAAAGGGTTCCACTGTTGGGTGCGCCATCCGCTTTACAGCGCAGGCTTGCTTATCCTCTGGGGGCGGGTCACGGGGCCATTTGATTTGATGACAGCCATTTTTGGCACGTTATATTTATGGGTCGGTGCGCGATTTGAAGAACGCCATCTAATAAGACTGTACGGCGATCATTATGCGACTTATAAATCCCGTGTACCTGCGTTCATTCCCGTAAAAGGGAAAGTGATTTTGAAAGAACCCAAACCATGACCGATTTTGATACCACACAACATTTTGATGATCAAAAGGCAGAGGCCTACGACCGGGTTATTCGCCAAGTCGTGCCCGGTTATGACGTTTTACATGAAATGATCAAGGTTCTTTTAAAACGTTACGTATTAGGAACAAATTCAAGCTTGCTGTCTGTGGGTTGCGGAACCGGGGTTGAATTGATGACGTTGGGGCAGGAATTCCCCAATTGGTCCATCACCGGGGTTGAACCGGCACAGGCAATGGCGGCGGTTGCGCAAGCGAATTTGGAAATTCAACAGCTTTCTGATCGTTGTGAAATCATCAATGGCTATGTGGAGGATCTGAATAGTGAGGTTCGCTTTGATGCGGCAACACTGATTCTGGTCATGCATTTTGTGCCCGATGATGGATCAAAAGAGGCCTTATTGCGCTCCATCGCGGCGCGGCTTAATCCCGGTGCCCCGTTAATTTTGGCAGATTTGCATGCAGAGGTCGAAGGCGTGCGCTTTAAGCGTTTTCTGGATGTATGGCGCGACTGGCAACTGCACCAAGGCATGCCGGAACATATTGTGGACCGTGGGTTCGAACATGTTGTGCGT
The DNA here is from genome assembly GCF_014641495.1 of Terasakiella brassicae. GTDB lineage: Bacteria > Pseudomonadota > Alphaproteobacteria > Rhodospirillales > Terasakiellaceae > Terasakiella > Terasakiella brassicae. The sequence continues at coordinate 33,485 of NZ_BMHV01000006.1, read as the reverse complement.
GATATCCAATTTATCGGGGAAGACAGGATTATGGAATTGCTTCATGCGGCGGGCTTTAAGACGGTTGAACCTTTTTACGGCGCGTTCCTGTTTGGGGGCTGGATTGCCTGGAAAGAATAACAGCAGGTTATTTTCATTTTGTTTTATAGACAGGAACAGGTAAGTCGGGGTTATATTTTTGATATATCCTGTCAATAAACCCTTCTTGATACAGCGTATTGAGCTCTTGTTGTAAGCGCGTTGTAATTAAATTACTCAGATGCAAGTTACAGGCAATCCCGCCGGCAATGGCGGTGAGGGTGAATATTTTCTTTATGTCATGGCCTGTTTTATCGGCAAGGGCCTGACCGGCCATTTCACCGGTCACCCATAAATCAATGCGCCCGCCCTGAAGTTTGCGCACATTCAATTTATCATCACGTACGGTTTCAACCGGGATATTGCGGGTAACCAGATAATCAACGGCGGCATCCCCCAAGTATCCGCCAATCCGATATTCGGATAAATCGCTGAGTTGCATAATTTTGATTGTGCTGGTCGGGCGCGCAAATAAGACGATGGGATTTTCCGTTAGCGGCGTAATCCATTTAAACAGATTTTCACGTTCTGTTGTCCGCCCTGTTGTAAAAAGACAGGTGTTTTTCTGAGATAAAGTTAATTCGTAGGCTCTCTTCCACGGGGTGAGCTTCAGTCGATAGGCAAAACCCGTTCGTTTCATAATTTCCTGAACAATTTCTGTGGAAATACCGCTTACTTTACCGTTTGGTCCAGTAAAATTATAAGGGGGATATTGTTCTGTGAAGAAAAGCAAGTCTTCGCTCCAGCCTGTCTTGATGACAGTCACAGACAAAGAACAGCCAATAATGATTAAAATAAAAATATGACGCAACAGGATCCCCATTTTCAAGAACCATATGTTTAACCCTATGGCATATGGGGATTTTGACATTGATATACAAATAAAAACCCCGCCCGTGAGATGGGTGGGGTTTTTTACTTAGGGGTCCTAAGGCTTAATCTGTTAAATCTTCAAAGAAATCTTTGACCTTACTGAAGAAGCCTTGGCTTTCCGGGCTGTGGTTTTCTACATTGCCACCGCCGGCGGCTTCAAATTGTTTCAGGATTTCTTTTTGTTCTTTTGTCAGTTTCACCGGTGTTTCCACGGCGACTTCGACGAACATATCCCCGCGTGATTCGGTGCGCATGACGCTCATGCCTTTGCCGCGCAAACGGAATTGATTACCGCTTTGGGTGCCTTCGGGCACTTTGATCCGGGCGCGTCCCCCGTCAACGGTCGGGACTTCGATTTCACCACCAAGGGCGGCTTTTGTCATCGGGATCGGCACGCGGCAGAAAATATTGGCGCCTTCGCGCTGGAAAATCCGATGCGGTGCGATGCTCAGGAAAATATAGAGATCACCACTGGGCGCACCGCGCAATCCAGCTTCACCCTCGCCGGACAGACGAATACGTGTCCCATCTTCCACACCAGCCGGGACGCTGACGGACAAAGTCTTCGATTTGCGTTCACGTCCGGTTCCCCCGCAGTTATCGCAAGGATCAGAAATGACGGAACCCGCGCCATGACAGGTCGGACAGGTGCGCTCAATCGTGAAAAAGCCTTGTTGCGCGCGTACTTTACCACGGCCGTGGCAGCTGGGGCACATGCTCGGTGGTTTACCGCCTTTGGAACCGGAACCGTCGCAGGATCCGCAATGAACGGATGTCGGAACTTCAATCTGGGCTTTTTTACCGTTGAAGGCATCTTCCAGACTGATTTCCATATTATAGCGCAGGTCTGAACCGCGCCCTGATGACTGGCCGCGTCCACCGCCCATCATATCGCCGAACATTTCTTCAAAAATGTCGCCAAAACCGGAGAACCCGCCACCGCCGAAACCGCCATGTCCGCCGCCCGGACCGCCTTGTTCAAACGCCGCATGACCATAACGGTCATAAGCTGCCCGTTTTTCGGCATCTTTTAAGACTTCGTAGGCCTCGTTGATTTCTTTGAATTTGGATTCTGCATCCGTATTATCCGGGTTGCGGTCAGGGTGATATTGCATGGCAAGCTTACGGAACGCGCTTTTCAGGGCTTTATCGTCTACATCGCGGCTGACGCCAAGCGTTTCGTAGTAATCTTGTTTTGCCATTTTTTGTCCTCTTTAAAGACAAATATGTCCCCGTTTGCGGCGGGGACTATTTGAAACAAGGCCCCCTGCTTTCGCAAGGGGCACACTTTTACAGGTTACTTGTCTTTTTTGTCCGGGTCGACTTCTTCGAAATCGGCATCGACAACACCGTCATCAGCCGGTGCGTCTTCTTGTGGTGAAGCTTCAGCGCCAGCGGATTCTTGCTGGGCTTTATACATGGCTTCACCCAATTTCATAGAAGCGTTCATCAAAGCATCTGTTTTTGCCTTGATATCTTCCGGGTCGAGATTGTCGCCTTCCAAGGCGGACTTGAGCTCGTTAACCGCTTTTTCAATTTCGCCTTTTTCATCTGCACCCAAGGCATCCCCATGTTCGGTGAGGTTTTTCTCAGTTGTGTGGATCAGGCTTTCCGCTTGGTTACGGGCTTCGGCTACTTCTTTACGTTTTTTGTCTTCTTCGGCATGTGCTTCTGCATCTTTAACCATTTGGTCGATTTCGCTATCGTCCAGACCGCCGGATGCTTTGATCGAGATTTGTTGTTCTTTGCCGGTGGCTTTGTCTTTGGCAGACACATTCACCAAACCGTTGGCATCAATATCGAAGGTAACTTCGATTTGCGGAACACCACGCGGTGCCGGCGGAACACCAACCAGATCAAATTGACCCAGCAGTTTGTTGTCTGCCGCCATTTCACGTTCGCCCTGGAAGACGCGGATGGTTACAGCAGACTGGTTGTCTTCGGCTGTGGAGAAGACCTGAGATTTACGTGTCGGAATTGTAGTGTTGCGATCGATCAAACGGGTGAAGACACCACCCAATGTTTCGATCCCCAAAGACAACGGTGTTACGTCAAGAAGCAGAACGTCTTTCACGTCACCTTTCAACACGCCACCCTGAATGGCAGCACCCATGGCCACCACTTCGTCCGGGTTTACACCTTTGCTCGGCTCAACACCGAAGATTTCTTTAACTTTTGCAACGACTTTGGGCATACGGGTCATACCGCCGACCAAAATAACATCGTCGATTTCAGAGGCTTTCAGACCGGCATCTTTCAACGCAGCTTGGCAAGGCTTAACTGTACGTTCGATCAGGTCGGAAACCAGACTTTCCAGTTTTGCACGGCTCAGCTTGATGTTCAGGTGTTTCGGACCGGACTGATCAGCGGTGATAAACGGCAGGTTGACTTCTGTTTCCATAGAGGAAGACAGTTCAATCTTTGCCTTTTCACCCGCTTCTTTCAGGCGTTGCAGGGCCATACGGTCCGAACGCAGGTCAATGCCTTGTTCTTTTTTGAATTCGTCAGCGAGATAATCAATAATCGCCATGTCGAAATCTTCACCGCCGAGGAAGGTATCGCCATTGGTGGATTTTACTTCGAAAACACCATCGCCGATTTCAAGGATGGACACGTCAAATGTACCACCGCCCAAATCGTAAACAACGATGGTGCCGGTTTCTTTTTTGTCCATACCGTAAGCCAGTGCAGCGGCTGTCGGCTCGTTGATGATACGCAGCACATCAAGGCCCGCGATTTTACCGGCATCTTTTGTTGCCTGACGCTGGGAATCGTTGAAGTAGGCCGGAACTGTGATAACGGCTTGTGTGATGGTTTCACCGGCAAAGCTTTCTGCGGTCTCTTTCATCTTTTGCAGGATGAAGGCAGAAATTTGTGACGGGCTGTATTTTTCGTTGTTGGCTTCTACCCACGCATCGCCATTGTCTGCTTTGACGATTTTGTAGGGAACCAGACCTTGATCTTTTTTGGTCAGCGGGTCGTCGAAACGGCGACCGATCAGGCGCTTGATGGCAAATAGTGTGTTTTCCGGGTTGGTGACGGCTTGTCGCTTGGCCGGTTGGCCGGACAGGCGTTCACCTGAATCTGTGAAAGCAACCATAGACGGGGTTGTGCGTGTTCCCTCGGAATTTTCGATAACACGTGCATCACCGCCATCCATGATGGCGACACAGGAGTTGGTTGTACCGAGGTCAATACCGATGACTTTGCTCATTTTACTCTCTCTTTGTTGCGGCGAGTTCCCTGTCGTCCGCCCTTCTCAAACAAGGCACAGACATTCAGAACTCCCTGAGGGTCAAAAACTGGGCGTTATATAAGACGATTGTCGCCTTCATGCAAGCGCTTCGGCGTAAACATTTACATCAAGAGTTAAGATTTTTCGGTTTTTTAACCGGATTAATCGATTTTCTCGCAAACGCGGTTGCGTCCCTGCGTTTTTGCATCATAAAGGGCGATATCGGCCCGTTTGAGCAAATCGTCCGGATTTTGGTCTTTTTCCAACAGGCCGGTCAGGCCGAAACTGGCTGTGAACCCATCAATTTTACCTTGTCCGGTATCAAAGGCAAAATCCTCGGTGTTTTGGCGGATCCGTTGGGCAATTTGCCAAGCGCCGATCAAATCTGTTTCGGGCAGCAGAATGGCAAACTCTTCACCGCCGATTCGGCCCAAAACATCGGAATTGCGCAAGCTGTCGCGGCAAAGTTTGGTCATGGATCGGATGGCTTCATCACCCGTGGCATGACCATAGGTATCGTTAATATGTTTAAAGTGATCCACATCCAGCATAATCAACGATAAATTATGACCATATCGTTTGGCGCGGTCCATTTCCTTTTCACAGAGTTCAAGAAAATGGCGGCGATTGTTGGCGCCTGTCAAGACATCGGTTGATGCCATTTTGCGCAGTTCGCGTTCCATTCGTTGCTGTTCCGTAACATCAGTGGAGATACCAATGAGAGCATGGGCATTGCCGACATCATTGATTAACGGGGCTTTGATGGAGAGGAAATAGCAACTTTTGCCGGTGCGATAATGGCGTGATTTTTCAATACTGGTACAGTTTTCCCGGTAATTGAAGACCTGTGTATCACTTTGATGGAAACGTTCGGCGACACTTTCGCCAAAGATCTCGGCATCTGTTTTTCCGACAATTTCATCAAATGTTTTGCCCAGATACTCACACATATCAGCATTTACGTAGGTATAGGTATAACTTGTATCCTTGATGTAAACATGGGCTTTCATGTTGTCGAGGATGGTTGTCAGCTGACGCTCATTGGCCTGAAGTTTTTGTTCCAGTCGTTTTTGCTCGGTGACATCAGTCGAAATACCTAAAATCGAATGAACGTCCCCTTCAGCAGTCAGTAAGGGCACCTTGACAGACCAATAATAACTTTTTGTGCGGGTTTGGGTATCGACGGATGTTTCCATACGGGAAATTTTCTGCTTGGTTTTAAGCGCCTCCTGATCTGTGGTGCGAAAACCAACAGCGGTTTCCGGTTCAAAAAGATCGAAATCATTTTTACCGGTTATGCTGGTGCGATCCATATTCAGGATTTGGCAGAGTTCCTCATTGGCATAGGTGTAGCGCAGATCGGTGTCTTTGATGTAAACCCGCGCTTTCATATTATCCAGAATACTGTTGAGCTTTTCCTGACTGGCCCACAAGGCTTTTTCAAGTCGTTGCTGTTCCGAAATATCAATGGACATGCCAAGGAGTTCATCGACTTCGCCCTGTTCATTTTCCATAGGGCATTTGACGGATAAATAACAGCGTTCAATCCCATATTCGTCCCTACCGCCATCTTCAAGCGCCCGAACCGTTTTGTGTTGTTCAAAAACGGTTCGGTCATTTTTTTCAAAAGATTCTGCGGCCTGAAAAGGAAAGAGATCATAATCCGTTTTACCCAGGACTTCGTCGCTTTTTAAGGCATGCAGGGCAGCAAGCATATGGTTAACGTAGGTATATTCCCCTTTGCGGTTTTTGGAAAATACGTAAGCGGGAATATGATCCAGAATGCTTTGCAGTTTTTTCTCATTATTGATCTGGCGAAAGGATTCTTCTTTTTGCGCGGTAACGTCCATCTGTACCCATATGAAATTATCGCCATTTTGGGTGATGTTTGTATGAAACCAGAAGGACGTTCCATTTGGGGCACGATATTCAAGCTCGTTCTGCCAGACCGTTGAGTCAGCAAGGGTGTTTTGAATATCGGTTAAATCGGCACCGGGATAGATGAAGCGGACGTTTTTGCCCAGAAGCATGTCATCTGTCAGTCCAACCGTTTGGCAAAAGGCGGGGTTCACAAAATTTATATGACCCTTTTGATCACACATGAAAATCACCGCACCCGCATTCTCAAGAATTGCGGGGACAGATCCAGTCGTTAATCCCGTTTTATGCTTACCAGACACGCTTCTTTTCATCCATGACAGAGAAAATATACTTTTTTAAATCATCCACTGCTTACCAGAGAAATGCAAGCTTCGCGCAAAAAGGGAGACAAAAAAATTAACGTATTGATCTGGAATAAGGATTGCTGGCAATGGATATACCAGCGCACAATGATATAAAGACCGGAAAATACCAGAACCTGATATTTCAAAATGATATCGAAACAATTTTGCGTGTCGGCAAATGTTGCGGGGATAATTCATAAAAACGTGCTGTTTATCGGTTCGTATATTATTCGAAAGAAATCCGATCAAAATATGAGGCAGGGTTTTCTTTTCAGTTAATTGTGCTAAAGTGAATTATGCAACAAAACGCTATAACTATAAGATTTTGTTGAATCTATCGTCCGTTCGCGAATAAGGCATAAGCACATGAAGTATAAAGAATGGTCTGATGAATTTGAGTTGGGAATTGGTGTGATTGATGAAGACCACCAGATGCTGTTTCGTACGATTCGTCAATTAGGGGAACAAATCGCCGGAAATCGCAATGTGGGTGTGATTGAAGCAACGATTAAATCATTGGGCCTTTATGTTGAAGAACATTTTGATCGTGAAGAACGTTTTATGGTGCGTGCGGGGTATCCGGATTTTGATGCCCATAAAAAAGAACATGATGATTTTCGCGATAGTGTGATTTCTTTGCATAATTTTCATGCCCGTTGTCCGCAAGATGTCGATGCAGAGAAAATCGTGACTTTTCTGGAAGGCTGGTTGTTGAACCATATTGCAAAGGTTGACCGGGCCTATGCCCCGTATTTGTTGGGTAAAAAGGAAGGTGATCCGGCCATTATGCAACGCCGCCAGCAAAATGCGGCGAAAAGTATGATCAACATTTCCTGCCCGGCGGATAAGGAAGAACAGGTTCGCCATTTTATCAGTTTGATCAGCGATGCGAGCGAAGAAGGCCAGTTGGTCGAAGCGGCTGTTGAAAAAATCACAGAGACGCAAATTAAACGACGGGAGGCCAAAGCCAAAAGCTTGTTTGGCCGTTAACCGTCTGTTTCCTTTATCTGTCTGATCTCAATGACCTTATTGCATTCCCAAGGCAGGGGCTTATAATAAGTTTATCGCTTATGTAAGGAATGCAAAAAATGGGACTGTTTGACTTTTTCGGCGGTGGTAAGAAAAGCGAAGCCAAAAGCGGTGTGCTTGAAGTCGCCTGGTCTAAAAATGCGGCGGGCAAGTTTCGCCGTCTCCCCTTTGTTGAATTGGCAAAAGAAAATGTATCCGGTGTTTCGGCAATCTATGTCATTTGGCATGGCGGGGTGAAACCGGGCTGGGTCTATGTCGGGATGGCGGAAGATCTGGCGATGGATATCACGGATGCCAAACAAAGTAGCGAGATTATGAGCTATGACATGCGCGGTGGCGTGTTTATCACATGGCAGACCTTTCCTGCAAAAATAGCACCGGGGGTTTTTGCTTTCTTAAGTGATGTTCTGCAACCGGAAGTCCGTAATCCTGAGGTTGATATGTATATGAACAAAGAACATGTCAAAGTCTTACCGCCGGGTTATACAAAAGAAAGCTTTAGTCGGCTTATTGGCTAGATCATAAGTATAATTTACATTTTTTATTTTTCCTTCAAGGTTGCGAAACTTATAAAAAGTCCCTTATATTTATAAAAACCTCGTTTAAGGGGTGAGGATTGGCGGGACATTGTACTTGGAATGACAATTGGGTAGGGCAACGGCTATGGGCGATAAAAATGATCTCACAAGGCGTCTTGAGTTTTTACGAATAGACGAAAATGTAAAAAAATCGATGTGGGATTTTTTTGCAACCATAAATGGCGATGTGCCAGCTATTGTAGAAAATTTTTATGCGCACTTGTCCGGGTTTCAAGAAACCCAGTCCATCATTGATAAACATTCCGATGTGCGCACCTTAACGGATGCGCAGCGCCAGCATTGGGAAAATATGTTCAGCGGGGATTATGCCGACGCTTATATGGAACGCGCGCTGACGGTCGGGCGCGTCCATGATGTGATCGGACTGGAACCGCGCTGGTATCTGGGCGGTTATTTCATGTTGATCGAACAGATGCTGCAAACTTACCTGCGCAAAAACGGTGTCAAAAATGCCAAGGTCATGGATGGTGTCGGGGCGATGTTACGCTCGGTCTGTCTGGATATTGATCTGGCTATGATGACTTATATTGAAAGCGGCGAGCTGCGTAAAATTCGTGAACAGCTTTTACAAATGTCCGATGAGATTCTAGATGAATCGGATCAAACGATTCAAAGTGTTTCGGATCAAACCGCCTTGATGCAGGAAAATGTCGATAATTTAAGTGAAGCGCAGATTGAATTGCAAAAACAGGTCGATTTTGCGACTGAATCTTTGAACCACACCTTAAATTCCATTCAAACGGTGGCTGCGGCGACAGAGGAACTGGATGCCTCGTCACAAAGTATTGCCGGGCAGGTGCAATCTTCTGAAGAGATTGCCCAAAATGCCATTGAACAATCGCGGCGGAGTCAGGAAACGGTCAATAGTCTGGAAACCAGTGCACAGGAAATCGCATCGGTTGTGGCCCTTGTGCAAAATATTGCCTCGCAAACCCGCTTGCTTGCCTTGAATGCAACGATTGAGGCTGCGCGCGCCGGTGAGGCCGGCAAAGGGTTTGCCGTTGTGGCACAGGAAGTCAAAAATCTGGCGGCGGAAACCGAAAAAGCCATTGATCAGGTCAATATGCAGTCCGGCCAAATTCGCGAAGCCACCGAACGCGCCGTCCACGAGATTGAAATCACCAACCAGTTGATCCAGAAAATGGGTGAAAGCGTTGGTCATATTTCCGAAGCGGTGGAACAACAAACTGCCGCAACAACCGAGATCAGCAGCAGCGCAACCAGTGCATCGGACAGCACGTCTCATGTGGATGAAAGCATGAAAGATGTGTCTGAACGCAACGTGTCGGCACAATCGGTGGCGCGCAAAGTTTCCAATATTTCACGCAATGTCATCCGGGATGTTTCGGGATTGCGCGGTGCGATGACCATGTTGCTGCGTACCTCTTATGCCGGGAACCGTCGTCATAGCGAGCGGGTACCCTTGGGCATGACAGTAACGTTGAAGCAAAATGGGACTGAATGTGTCGGAACGACAGCAGATTTAAGTCTGGGCGGGGTCTCGTTGCGCATTGATCATGCACAGGATCGTTTAAAAACGGGTGCGTGTCATATTGTCCTGGATAAACTCGGGGCATTCGACATGGATATTCGCCAGGTGGCGGATAATGTGGTGAATGCGGCATTCGGTGCGCATACAGATGGAGAAAAAGCAAGAATTGTTCAGCTGTTGGAAGAAACAAAGAACCATGACAAAACCTATATTGCATTGGTTCAAGAGGCGGCAAACCGAACGGAAGAAGCATTTGAAACAGCCCTGCGTAAAAACCAGATTGCTTTCGAAGATTTCTTCGATATTGATTACCAGCCGATTGCCAATACCAATCCCCGCCAAATGTTGACAAAATTCACGGCAATTACGGATGAATATCTGCCCGATATTCAGGAAGATATCGTTCAACGCGCCCCCAACATTGTTTTTTGTGCAGCGGTCGATCGTGCCGCCTATTTGCCGACCCACAATAAGGTCTATATGAAAGAACAAAGCGATGATCCGGTCTGGAACGATGCCAACTGCCGCAACCGTCGTATTTTTGCCGATCCGGCGGGCCTGCGCGCAGCCCGCAATACTCAGCCCGTTCTGGTGCAGGCCTATGACCGCAAAGTCGGGGATCAGGTGGTCTTGTTAAAAGAGGTCGATGCCCCGGTCTACATCCGTGGACGCCATTGGGGCAATGTGCGCATGGCGTATAAATTCTAGTAATCGGTGACCTGCCGCTATTACGGCCATGTCACTGATTATTATGGATTTACAACTTTATTCACTTTTTGTTCTTTTGAGCCTTGATCTTTTACTGAAGCTTGCTAAATGGAACATTAGTCAACAGTAGAAATGTGTCTAGACGAATGCTGTTCGTGGTTAGGATAACCCAAAGCGGCCCTTTCTTTTTTTGAAAAGAAGGGCCGCTTTTTTTTATGGAGTATTACTCATGAGACAATTTGGCTCAAACCCCGCAGATGCGCATCTGCGGAAATTAATGGAAGACCCGCATTATTGGAGAGACCGTGACCCGGCATATGTTGCGATGATCCAGCAGGGCTTCAAAGACCTATATGACAATCCTTCACCTCAAGCGCGCGCAGCCGAGGGTGAAGCTGCAAATGAAATGGGGCTGAATGGCTCTCGTCATGTTCAAGATAGTGTGGTGGCTCATGTTGCTCCTGGGGAGATTGTAATTCCCTTGAGTATGCAAACACCAGAATTGATGCGATATCTTTCTGATAAAATGGGCCAAAATCTAGAAAAATACACAGTGGGTTCAGGTTATGAGCAAAGAAACCCAACGAGTGGCCTACCTGCATTTGCAGATCGACCATTGTGGGAAGTTAAAGCTGAAATCACTAGAACTTTGAATGCGATAGTGGAAAAGAAACTGAAGCTTCAGCAAGAAACTGATCCAAATCAACGTCGGGCCATTGAGTGGAATATTTATCAGTTAGAGCAACATCTAGAAGAGCTTTATGCAGAGGAAGAAAGGATCGAGAGAAATAGTCCAGAAATTTAAGGGCTTCTAAACTTATCTTTAATTGCTGAAGCCTTTGACTAAGGTTTCAGCTCTTTTTTTAATTTTTGAAAGTTGATCTGAGGAAAAGTTATTTGCAAGTTTTGTTTTTTTATCAAGGTAGCTGACCGGACGACCAAAATTTATTACTGAGTTAAATTGATCAACATAATGCCAAAATAAAACTGCTTCCTTCGTAAGGCCAACATGTTGGTTATGTTTTTTATAAAGTCTTTTAATACCAAAAATCGCGGTACTACCGCCATTTTGAGCGTCCTTTAGATACAGGTCTAAGATTTCTTTGTAGTCGGGATTTGAGAAGTATTTCTCCTTCATTTCTCCCAACGCAGTATAGCCAGCTGTTTCTCCCTGACTGATAGCCTTTTGGAAATATTGTTCAGCTTTTGCTAAATCCTGTTCCACGCCCCAACCGTTTTGATAAATATGACCTATGCGGACATAGGCGTAAGCATTGCCATAAGAGGCAGCAGCTTCGAAATAACGTTTCGCAAGTAGATTACCAGCTTTACTGTGCCCGTCACCTAAATAAAGGTGCGCTAAATTTGAAAACGCTTTAGTGTAACCAGCATTAACGGCTTTTTGTAAGTATATCTGAGCGAGAACAGGCTTGTCTCGGTTTGTAAGCTCACTGCCAACAAACCAACCGTTGAAAGGATTTGCTTCAATAGAAATGTCGAGCCATTCTAGTGCTTGGGTTCGGTCTGAATATTTTTCACCCGAAACTTCCTGATCAAAGAGAACGGAATAACCAATCAGATATTGCGCATCTTCTGATCCCTCTTCAGCCAGTTTGATAAAGTCATTTAGAGTGACTTCTTGAGAGGTCTCCTGTGAAGCACCGTAGGCCGTATTTGAAAAGTGCAAAAAGCATAAAGTCAGCAATAAACAAATAAATCGTTCCATCTCTCGTATCCTCAATTTAGGTGTCTGAAACAACTATGGATAGGTTTGAGAGATAATTCAGCAACTATTGTGAAAAGGGGCGTATTTTTTTAGGAAAAATTCAATGGTGAAATCGTGACGGGAAATCGGTGACATGGCCGTAATAGCGGCAGGTCACGCTCCCGAGTTCTCCCGAGTTCCGGGGTCAGCTACGAAATTATCTTTCTTGATTGCGCAACTTAATTAGGTGGCTGACCCCGGAATTTGTTATGGGTCTTTCGATGGAAATTGAACCATTTCTACATTACGTCCAGAAAATTGATCGGTGTTGGCAAGTTTTTTCCATGTTGAAATAATGTCATCGCAATCTCCAATCAATTGCACTTTCCCGATGCACTCAGATTCTTCTTCGTTGAATGGTGCGATTAAGCCGTTATAAGCATCTGCGTCTCCAACGATAACGTAATTAAACACTTTTCGGTTCTGGTCGTTCAATGTCAAAAATTTGCCAGTGAAGGGGAGCGTTGCTGAAGGTTTTATGCCGACGCGATATACATTTGGCAATACCAACTCATAATGTGGCATTTCGCCAATGGGTCTATGAAACCAAAGATGATTTGGAGCTATGAGTTCGCAGTCTACCCAAAACCAAAGCGTCTGGCTTAGTTCAGTCGGCTGTTTTGTTGGTACTGTGATGAAAGTTCCATAGGCGGGAGCGTTTGGTGCATTGGTGGGAAGAAAACCTGCAATTCCTTCACCCGACATTGCAATACTCATTAAATCCATTTCATTGTTGATGGTCCCAAGGCTAGTGAAATAACCATACTCAATGTTTTGTAGGACAGGGTTGCCCTGAATGTTGGTCTTCGAACCCCAAATTTCCTTAGAGGTTGTTATGCCTTTTTTTCCAGCATCATTTGTATGGTGGTAAAGTTTAAGAAGAAACTTTTGGTCTTTTAATTTCCAGACACCTGTTGGCGTTACATTCTGATGCCCTTCAGATATGGCATAGGCACATTTGTAAACGAGAGAGCCGTCTGAACACCGCTTCGTCAGACCTTCTGAGAAGAATATGATGCGGAATACCGTGTCATTAGGAAAGGCTATGTGGATCGTACAGAAACCAGTGTCCTCATCTAAGAAAAAAATTTGGTTAGGGTAGAAGAATTGAGGAACGAAAAAATGTTTGGTAACGCCGTTGGCAAAAAGGATATCTGGTTGGATAACCGATTTTCCAGCCATATGGATCATGCGGCATTTTAGATAGCCGTGCTTAAATGGAAGCTCTTTGAAAAGAGCCTTAAAAGTAACTTTTTCATCCATGAAAATATCCTCTGTGGCATTGTTATTCCTGTGAAATCAATATAATAATATAAAATTGTAGATGGAGTAACTTTTTATCTTAAAGTTGTTTTGTTGTTTTGTTGTTTTTCGTGATGGGAGTGTATGATGACTGAAATGAGTTCCGAGCAAGTGAGTTCCGAGGTCAGCCTCGAAATTATATTGCTGTTTTCATCATCTGTCCCTTTTCCAATCGCCTTTAAAACTAAAAAGCCCCCGATCCTTCCCTAACCCACCCTATGATGGACAAAAAATTAAAAGCGGTGCGGTTTGGGCGTTGGGGGGAAGAGCTGGCGGTTTGGACTTTGCGTTTGAAAGGATATCGGATCCTTGCGCGCAATCTGCGCACACGCGCCGGGGAAATTGATATTGTCGCGCTAAAGGGGCGGACCCTTTGTTTTATCGAAGTAAAATCGCGCCCCAGCCTTGATCTGGCCTTGCAGGCTTTTTCCCTTGCCCAACAAAAACGTCTGATTGTCGCAGCCGAGGCTTTTCTTTCTGCAAATCAGCGTTATGCTAATAGCGATATTCGGTTTGATTTTATGGCAATTTCACCCCATAGATTGCCCAGACATTTGAAAAACGCATGGTACGACGAAAGATGATCACCCGGTTTGCTTTTTTAAGCTTGAGCTGCCTTATCCTCATAGCCTGCACACCCTTGGGGGTTTTAACCACTGTTGGCACGACAGCGGGCACCTACGCGATGGAAGAACGCGGGCTGGAAGGCGCCGCAAACGATTTGGGGTTAAAAGCCGACATCGTCGGGACATGGGCGCAGGAAAAATTGTCTTATGCCTCTGACTTATCGGTGATTGTCTATAATTCCAAAGCGATGGTCATAGGCGCGGTTGAAAGCGAAGAAGAACGCGCCAAGGCCATTGCCCTTGTCTGGAAAGTGGACGGCATTAAAGATGTCTATAACGATATTGTCTTAAAAAGCGAAACCGGTATTGAAGATTTCACCCACGATACCCTGATCAACACACGTTTATTTGCCGCCCTGACCTTTGACGGGCAGATCATGGACATCAATTATAAATATGATGCCGAAGGCGGGACGGTTTATGTCATCGGTCTCGCCCAAAGTCATGGCGAATTGCGTCGATTTATTGCCCACGCCAAATCCATCCCCTATGTGCGCAAAGTGGTATCCCACGTTGAGGTCAAAGAACGCAAATCCATGTATCGTCCGAAAAAAGAAAGAGTCCTGAGCGACGCATCATGACACTCCCCGGTGAAATCCAGCGCGGCTTTCAGTCCCTTGCCCAACAGGATGAAGAAACCTTCAATCTGTGTGAAGCCGGTCTTTTGGTGGGCAAGGTTCTCAAACCATCCCTTGAGCTGAACCGTTACCGCGATGAAATTGATCGCCTGTCACAAGACCTCAACACACGGTTTCAAGGCTTGTGCCTGCATAACGATCCCTTACAAGCCAAAGTCGAGACCCTGCAAACTCTGTTCTGCAAGGAAAAAGGATTTCAGGGGGATGAAGACGCGTACGACGATCTTGATCATATGAATATGGCTTGCCTGCTGGATGAAAAATACGGCACAGCCCTGTGTCTCAGTATGTTGTTCATCCATTGTACGCGCCAATGCGGTTGGGCGGTGTTCGGGCTGAACTTCCCCGGTTATAACCTGATTTGTATTGAACATGGGGCAAAACGCGCCATTCTCGATCCCTTTCAAGGCTGCATCGAACTGGATGCTTATACACTACGCCAAATGATCAAAGTTCTCGGCGGTGCCGAAGCGGAATTGCAACCGCTATTCTACGATATGCTGCCAAGCAAAACACTGTTTATCCGCCATCTGGGGGCAATTAAGGCGCATTTCTTGCGCTGTGATCAAGTGTCTCAAGCCCTTGAGATACTGGAAATCTGTCATATTCTGGAACCATCATCGCCGGCCTTTTGGCGTGACAGCGGCCTGTTGCATGCCCGTATCGGTCAATTATCCGAGGCGATCCAAGCCTTGAAAACGGCCCTGAAATATACAACGGATATCGATGCCATTCGTCATACCGAACGTATCCTGAGCGATTTACAAAACAAGACGCAAAGTTAGCCCCGACAGACTTCACAACTTTTTTTATCATCAACAACTGGCACCGCCTTATAAGTTGGTCTATATCTGATTTCATATCATTTTAAGGTGAGGAAAACATATGTCCCTGCGCGTTGCCATCCAAATGGACCCGATCGAAACCATCGACATCAATGGGGATTCGACTTTCGTGATGGGACTTGAAGCCCAAAAACGCGGCCATACGCTTTTCCATTACCACCCCAAAGATTTAACCATGCTGGATGGTCGTGTGGTGGCTTATGCCCGGCCCATGACGTTGAAACGCGAACATGGCAATCATTTTGAATTGGGCGAGGCAAGTTGGATCGACCTGCAAGATGATGTTGATGTCATCTTGATGCGTCAGGACCCACCGTTTGATATGGCCTATATTACCGCCACACATTTGCTGGAACACATCCATCCCCAGACATTGGTCGTCAACAACCCGGCGGAAGTGCGCAACGCACCGGAAAAACTGTTCGTCACCAAGTTCCCCGACCTGATGCCGCCGACCCTGATTACCAGCAACAAAGAACAAATCGAACGTTTTCGCGACAAACATAAAGACATCATCGTCAAACCCCTGTTTGGCAATGGCGGTGCCGGGGTTTTCCATATCAAACCGGGGGATGAAAACCTCAATTCCCTGATTGAAATGTTTAGCGAACTTTACCGCGAACCGATCATGGTTCAAGCCTACTTGCCCGATGTGCGCAAAGGCGACAAACGCATTATCCTGATCGATGGAGTGGCAGCCGGGGCCGTCAACCGCATTCCGGCAGAAGGCGAAGCGCGCTCCAACATGCATGTCGGCGGACAGGCCGCAAAATCCGAGCTAACCGCGCGAGAACGCGAAATTTGCGAACGCATCGGCCCGGAACTGAAGGCACGCGGCATGATTTTTGTCGGCATTGATGTTATCGGCGATTATCTGACTGAAATTAACGTCACGTCACCCACTGGCCTGCAAGAAATCAATCGTTTTGATGGATCCTGTCTGGAAAGCCAGATTTGGGATGCCATTGAAACTCATACAGCCTCTTAATTGTTCTAAAGCCCCCCCCAATGACCTATCACGCCGGTTTTACCACACTGCGCGCAAGCGACCGGGACGGTACCGTTCCCTGTGCCTTGTGGTATCCCACCGAAACACCCGCCCAAAATTTGCGCCAAGGTGTTTACAATTTTCATGTTGCCAAAAACGGTGATATCGCACCGGGGTGTTTCCCCCTTGTCGTCATGTCGCATGGGTCCGGCGGGACACGTTTCGGACATTGCAAAACGGCGGAGTTTCTGGCCGAGCACGGCTATATTGTGCTGGCCCCGGAACATCCGCATAATAATTTTTTCGATGACAGCGCAGTGGGCTCAGCCCGGTCCTACAGTGGACGTTCACGCCATTTGAAATCGGCACTGGATATGGTGCTCGCAGATAATAAATGGGGTCCGGTTATTGATCCGCAAAAAATCGCCGTTTTCGGCTTCTCCCTTGGTGGGTTTACCGCCCTGACCTGTGTTGGGGCCACCCCTTATGTAAAAGGATTGGCCCGACATATCCGCATGAACCGGGAATTCGACCCCATTTTCAGTGGATATGAAGTCATTGTGCGGGACGGCTTTGATGAAGATTACCTGCCTGTGACCTATGATCCACGCTACAAGGCCTGCATTGCCCTCGCCCCGGTTAGTGGCGGTTTGTTCCCACCTGCCAGCCTGCAAAATATTAAGGTTCCTGTGCAAATCTTTCGCGCAGAACACGACATGATTTTACGTCATCCGTTTCATAGTACGGAAATCCGCGAGAACCTGCCTAACGGATGCGATTACCACATCACCAAAAAGGCCGGGCATTTTTCCTATCTGTCACCGGTGCGCGAAGACGTGAAATCCCAGCTCGGCGAGCTTGCAAACGACAATCCCGGCTTTGATCGACAAACCGCACATGACAAAATTCATGTCTTAATTGTCGATTTCCTCAACAAAGCCCTTTCCTGAGGACGATGATCGGGCTACATAAAACAATCAACCCTCGAATCGATATAAAGAACACGATAGAGTCCCATGATTTCCGCCTTCACAAAATCTTTCGCACAGCTACCCGATCCCACGTTTCGAAAAGTCATTTTTCTGGGCGTTCTCGGTGCTTTGGTCACGTTCTTATTGCTTTTCAGCGCGGTAACAGGCTTTTTATTTGAAAGTGTACTGGTCAATATCCCGTGGATGGATACCGCAATTGACTGGCTGGGTTCCATTGCAACCATTGCCGTTGTCTGGTTGCTTTTTCCTGCTGTGGCTTCTGTCATTATCGGTTTTCTATTGGAAGACATTGCCGAAGCAGTTGAAAAGAAACATTATCCCGGCCTGTCCCTTGCCAATTCTATCCCCTGGGGGGAAACACTGGTTGAAGCCATTAAGTTTGCTGGCGTGATGTTGTTGCTCAATATTCTTGCGTTGCCGATTTATTTGCTGTTTCCGGCTGTCAACCTGCTGGTCTTTTATTCCCTTAACGGCTATTTAATAAGTCGAGAGTATTTTGAATTGGTTGGCCAGCGCCGTGTCGGCGTCAAGAAAGCCAAAGCCTTGCGCAAAGCCTATCAGGGACGATTGCTGATTGCGGGCGCATTGACTGCTTTCTTGTTGACGATTCCTCTGGTAAACCTATTGGCACCCGTGGTTGGCACAGCCGCTATGGTCCATCTTTTCCATCGCTGGCGACAGGAGCCGAAATTCCTGATGCTGGAACAGAGTTCTTAAGGAGTATGTGTGAGCATGTTTGGGCGTAATAAAAACGGCGACAAAGCATCCACCGAAACAAAAACTGAGCAACCGGCTGCACAGACGAATAACGAAGACAAAGTCGAGCAGTTGCCGCCTTTGAAGCCGTTTTCGTCAAAAGGTACACATACCCCGGCCCCGCCAAGTAAACCGGCTGTACCCAATGCGGCCTCTTCCGGGTCTTCCCCCGGTTATCGCCCCGATATTGCGGCGCGCCGTTTAATGGATATTCCCGGTGCGACACCGCGCCGTGGCGACCAACGCAACTATCAAGACCCGCGCACGTTGACCGTGGGCCGTGAAATCTCGCTCAGTGGGGAAATCACCGCTTGCGAAACATTGGTTGTTGAAGGCAACGTGGATGCCAAAATCACCGATGCGCGTGTGCTGGATGTCTCGTCCCACGGGGTTTATACCGGCAGTGCCCATGTGGAAGAAGCCTATATCTCCGGCGTGTTTGATGGCGAGCTTTATGCTTACAAAACCCTGACGGTGCGCAGTGGCGGCCGTGTTAAAGGCAATGTGCGCTATGGTCGGATCGTCATCGAAGAAGGCGGCGAAATTTCCGGTTCTATGGCGACACTCAGCCCCGATGAAATCGCGGCAGCGCGTAACGATGACAGTAAAACCTGATTTAGCAAGATCGTGATGTCATTGTCCATTCGCGCCGTTCAAGCCCTTGCCTTGTGCGGCGCGTTGCTGCTTTCCGCCTGTGCTGGTCCTTCCAAACAGGACATGTACGGCGGCGAACGCCCGCAACAAACCACCCCACAGGTCGAAGTTCAGAAAAAAGCGGAAACCCCGCGCCTTTCTGCACGGCGACTGGCGGCAATTAAGGAATATGGGCTGGAAAAGGCACAGCCTGATAAACTTGTCGGCTTAGACGGATTTGAAGTGGAACAAGCCCTCGGTACCGCTGATTTCATTCGCAAGGACAGCGGTGTGGAAATTTGGCAATACCGGGCCAACCATTGCATTCTGGATCTGTTTTTATACCAAAATGGCGCCCACCTGCGGGTCGACCATACCGAATTGCGTGGAAGCCTCCCCAAAGAAAAAGCCGCAGCCGATTGTTTTAATCAGATCGTGATGGATTTGAGACCATGAGAAGCTGGCTGGACGCGTCAAAAATCTATTTCGATCGACGAATTCTGGCCATTCTCTTTCTTGGATTTTCCAGTGGACTCCCGCTTTTACTGGTCTATGGAACCTTGTCTTACTGGTTGGGGGTTGAGGGCGTTTCGCTGGCAACCATCGGCTTTTTTTCACTCGCACGCCTGCCCTATACCTTTAAATTTCTGTGGGCGCCGCTGATTGACCAAGTGCGCCTGCCTGTTCTTCATCGCTTGATCGGGCATCGGCGTAGCTGGGCTTTGGTTTCACAAATTTTCCTGATGCTGTCCATTTTAGGACTCGGTCATTCCGACCCAGCCCAAACACCCGAGACAACAGCCCTTTTTGCCGTATTTGTCGCCTTTTTCTCTGCCACTCAGGATATTTTAATTGATGCCTATCGTATCGAACTGCTGAAAGACGATGAACAAGGCGCGGGCGCTGCCATGTACGTCAACGGATATCGCCTGGGTATGCTGATTGCCGGTGCGGTTGCAATCGGTCTGTCAGACTGGATTTCCTGGCCGCTGGTTTATAGCATTATGGCCGGATTGATCCTTATCGGCATGATCACGGTTTTGCTTAACCGTGAACCGGAAAACCTTGCGGCCCAGCAACAACTGGAAGCACGTAATCTCCACAGCGCCCAATTGATTGCAGACGGCAAGGCACCGTGGCTGGCGGCCCTGATTGCCAATTTCAAAATCGCTGTCATTGAACCCTTTAAAGACTTTATGACACGCGCGGGCTGGATTTGGGTGCTGGTCTTTATCGTCCTTTATAAAATGGGCGAGGCCATGCTGGGCGCCATGGCCAATCCGTTTTATTATCAGATCGGTTTCAGCGCGACCGAGATCGCTTCTGTCACCAAGGTTTTTGGGCTTGGCGCCACCATTATCGGCGGTATGATCGGCGGGATCGTGGTTTATCGCTATGGCATTGTGCGGGCGTTGCTCTATTGCGGGATCGTACAGATGCTTTCCACCTTGTTATTTGCTGTGCAGGCCGAGGTTGGACACAACGTGCCCATGCTTATGGCCGCCATTTCCGGGGAAAATATCACCGCCGGTATGGCCACAACCGCCTTTGTCGCTTATCTGTCCAGCCAATGCAATTCCGCCTATACCGCTACCCAATATGCGTTGCTCAGTTCCTTTATGGCGGTGCCACGCGATATGTTTGCCGCCCTGTCCGGCATTATGGCAGACCAACTGGGCTGGACCTTCTTTTTCGTCGCCTGTTCAGCTATTGCCCTGCCCGCCCTGCTTCTGCTGGCCTGGATGCAGCGCAGATATGAGACTACGGTTGATAATCCTGCTTGATAAAAGAGTGCCTTTTCGCTATCGTGCGCCTGCAATTTAGGGGGCGCTTTCGGGGCCCACAGTAACAGTGTGAGGAAAATTCATGGATATCAAAAAGATTCCTGTTGGCGATGCACCGGAGTCCGTCAACGTGATCATCGAAGTTTCTGCCGGTTCTACACCGGTGAAATACGAATTTGACAAAGACAGCGGCGCAATCTTCGTTGACCGCTTCGTTCATACGCCGATGCATTACCCGGCGAACTACGGCTTTATTCCGCACACATTGTCCGATGACGGTGACCCGGTTGACGTTTTGGTTCTGGCACCGGAAAGCATCATCCCCGGCGCGGTTATCGCAGCCCGTCCCATCGGTGTTTTGATGATGGAAGATGATGGCGGTATGGATGAAAAAGTTCTGGCCGTTCCGACCAACAAAATGCACCTGATGTATGCGGACGTGGCAACACACACAGACCTGCCGCAAATCATCCTTGATGAAATCGCGCACTTCTTCCAGCACTACAAAGACCTTGAAAAAGGCAAATGGGTGAAAATCACCGGCTGGGAAGGCGCAGAAAAAGCCAAACAGTTGATTATGGAAGGTGTTGAACGCGCCAATAAAGGCTAAGTTCCTGACCGATCAAGAATAAGCAAAAGCCCGATGGTTATCCCGTCGGGCTTTTTCTTGTTTAAAAGATTCTCTTACTGACGACCGATGGAATTCATCTGAATTTTATTTAACTCATCTGCCATTTCTTTTTCTCGCTTGGCCTTTTCTTCAACCTCGCGACGGCGTTTTTCCAGATCGGTTTCTTCAACACCGGGTAACAATTGTTTCTGGCCTTTTTCAATGGTCCATACCCGGCGGCGCGGTTGCATTTTTTCCAAAATTTTCTGCGCATCCTTGGTATTTTCAGGGACCTCAATTGAAATTTCAACGCGGCGGTTTTTGGCCCGTGCCTCAGGGGTCTTGTTTTCAATCAATGGACGGGAATCGGCATAGCCTTGTGATGTCAGGCGTTTTTTCGGTATTTGACCGGACCGTAAAAAATAATGCACAACCGATGTGGCCCGCGCCGATGATAAATCCCAGTTCGATCGATATTGCAGGGTTGAAATCGGGATATCATCCGTATGCCCGCCGACTTTGATATCCCCCGGCGTACGTGCCAGAACCGGGATAATTTTATCCAGTGTCGCATAAGACGAGGGTGCCAATTCCGCCCCGCCGGACTGAAAGGCGGTTTCGGATGGGAAACGTACGATAATACCTGTGTTGGTTTCTTCTAACTCCACCAAATGATTGGCAATATCGGCCTGTAGAGAACGACGCAGCTGAGCGACCATTGCTTCACGAATGGCTTCGGTTTGCGGAATATCCATTTGCACCGACTTCACACCGGACAAAATCCCGCGCCCGCCAGACAGGTTGGATTGTTCATCGGTTTGAAAATCCGCATTCTGGTTAAAGGCTTCCCGCATGGGCCCTGCATTTTTCTGGAAACTGTTATCATTTACTTCGGAAAAAGACAGCAAAAGAACAAACAAAGCGAACAACAAGGACATCAAATCAGCATAGGTCACCATCCATGCCGGAGCATCCTTGTTATGCTTGATGGTCTTTGATCCATCAATGGTGTCGTCTTTGGTGTCCTCAGATGTCGTCATCTGCCCTTAACCCCGCTTTTTCGCATCGCGACCGGCGGTATAACTGCCACCCGATCCGATTTGGCGTTGTTTTTCAGGAAGGTGCGGTTCCAGAATTTCCAGCATCGCCGTTGGGTTTTGCATTTGCTGGATTTGGAAAACACATTCAATAATCAAGGAACGCAGCGCCTTATCTTCAGCTGATTTTGATTCCAGCTTATCCGCAATCGGCAGGGCAATCAGGTTGGCAATCAACACGCCATAAAGGGTTGTGAGCAATGCAACCGCCATTGCCGGACCGATGGTGCTGGGGTCTTGCATATTGGCCAGCATTTGAATGAGACCGACAATTGTCCCGAACATCCCGAATGCCGGAGCAGAATCGCCGATCGCGCGGAAAATCTTGCCACCGATTT
Source organism: Terasakiella brassicae (assembly GCF_014641495.1). Classification (GTDB taxonomy): domain Bacteria; phylum Pseudomonadota; class Alphaproteobacteria; order Rhodospirillales; family Terasakiellaceae; genus Terasakiella; species Terasakiella brassicae. The sequence continues at coordinate 10,872 of NZ_BMHV01000006.1, read as the reverse complement.
CTTCACGCTGAATGGCCATCGCCATTTCCTGCGTCAAAATTTTGCGGATATAATCCAGATCACGACCATCGGCACAAAGCTGAACGCCTTTTTTAAAGAACGGGTTTTTCAAATTGTTCTTTTCAATGGTTTGAATACCGTTTTTACGAGCACGCTTTACAAGCTGAATAGCCTGACGGATGTAATCACGCGGTTTTTCTTTTTGAACGGTAAAGGCCGCACGTATCCCGATCGGGATAGAAATAAAGATCCCTGATAAAGGGAATTTGATCAAAGTTGCGGCAAATGTCCCACCGAAAACAATCAGAAAACCGGGAATATTGAAAAAGATGGCGATATCAGATCCCGTCAGGATCGCCAGCGTGACAACTGTCAAACCGATTATCAGCCCGGCAATGGTTGCAAAATCAAACTGCATAGATCTCGATCCGCCTCTATTATATTTTTTCTTCTCATTCGAATATTCGATTTTGCAACCTCAAACTCTATCTTGCAAGAGGCAAAAATCATCACATTCGCTTATAATTCCGTACGTTAGGCCATTCTTTCAGAAATTTTACCCATTTCGCAACTTCTCGTTGGCAAAAATAAACAGACATAACTGTAACGTATGAAACGCATTACACAGAAAAACAAATAAAACGAATGCCTTTTAAAATCTGATTTCTACGGGCATTTCATTTTTCACTTTTTTTGCAATCTTCTTTCATAGATACTATTCAGACGTTAATATTTCTTTAGCTCGCAAAGGTTGGGGTTGTTTTGTGCAGGGCGTTTAAGTTATCCGCTATTCTTTTCCTATTTTTAAGCCTGTTTACCCTGCAAGCGCAGGCCCGCCCCTTGCAACTCTGTACCCATGGCGGGTTTGAACCCTATGTCATTCAGGAAAAAAATTCTTTAACCGGGATCGATATCGAAATTGTCCTCGCTATTTTAAACAATCTCAAACAACCTGCCGAGATTAAGGCCTATCCGTGGAAGCGTTTGATCAGCCTCATTGAAAATGGGGAATGCGACATGGGCTTTTCCTTATTCGATACGGATGAACGGCGTGATTTCGCCCGTTATCTTTTTACCGTCCCCATACATTATTCCACCTTCAGTGTTTTTGTGCGTCGATCCAATCCTTTAAAATTCAACAGAATTTCAGATTTTTTTAATTTACGGATTGCGCATAATCGCGGGTTTGCCCTGTCTGTCGGGTTTGAACAGGCCATTGCAGACGGAAAGATCAAACGTATGCAATTCGACAATGCAAAAAGTGCCATTAAAATGCTGGAAAGCGGGCGCATAGATGCCATTATAGATAATGAAGCCCGTTTTAGATATTACCTGAAAAAACATAATAAACTGGGGGAAATCAAGTCCCTGAATATTCCGTTTATGCCACATCAGCCGGCTTTTCTCGTGCTGTCGCGCAAATCCGATATGCCGGATATTGACGAGATCAGGCGCCGATTCGAAACGGAACTTAAAACGCTCCATCTCAACGGCACCATTTTAGCTATCAGCAATAAGTATCTAAATTAGCAACTGTATTTAAGATGCGGTTTGCGTCATCAAATGATGCTCATCGTCCGGAATGCCCGCTTCCAAGCGTGCTTTCAACCGTGAACAGCGTGTGCGTTCACTCTCCGACTTCAATTGTCCACAGGCCGCCAGAATATCCTGACCACGCGTGACACGAATCGTCGCCGTATAGCCCGCGCGGTTCAGAATTTCTGTAAATCGTTTCTGTGTTTTACGGTCTGAACATTCATATTCACTGCCCGGCCACGGATTAAACGGAATGAGATTGAATTTACAGGGAATTCCTTTGACCAGTCGCGTCAATTCACGTGCGTCTGCTTCGGAATCGTTGATCCCTTTCAGCATGACATATTCAAAGGTCACGCGGCGCGCATTAATCGCTGCGGGATAATCACGCACAGCCGCCATCAGTTCTTTGAGGGGATATTTCTTATTGATCGGCATGATCTCATTGCGCACATCATCGCGGGGCGCATGCAAACTAATCGCCAACTCCACATCAGCCTGTTCGCCAAGACGACGAATTTCGGGGACAACACCGCTGGTTGACAATGTGATACGGCGCTTGGATAAAGAAATACCTTCCTGATCCATCAGGATTTTCAAGGCTTTGACCACATTCTCAAAATTGTAAAGCGGTTCCCCCATCCCCATTAGAACGATGTTTGACAACAAACGCTTATCACCGGGCGGAGACGGCCATTCATTATAACTGTCACGCGCAGCCATAAATTGACCGACGATTTCAGCCGCACTTAAATTACGCACGAGTAATTGTGTACCTGTATGACAGAATTTACAGGTCAACGTACAACCGACCTGAGAGGAAATACAAACCGCACCGCGATCTTCTTCGGGGATGAAGACCGTTTCCGCTTCGTTGTTGTCGTCAAATTTAAACAACCATTTACGCGTTCGGTCTACAGAGGTCAGCTCCTCAGACACATGCGGGCGGGAAATGATGAAATGATCTGCCAATTTTCCATGTAGGTTTTTGGAAATATTGGTCATTTTCGAAAAATCAGTGACGCCGTAATGATAGATCCATTGCCAGATCTGTTTGGCGCGAAACCCTTTTTCACCAATACGTTCCATTTCGGCCTTCAGCTCTTCACGGCTAAGGCCGACCAAGTCGATGCGTTGGTCGCTCATTTCATTAATTTCCTGAGTATTGTGCTCGGTTATTCCAAGCGGTCGGCGCATCTATACAGGAAAACGCCCTTGATTGCAAATCCCGTCATTGGAAAGACTATAAAAAGGATAGCACAAGGTTAACTCGATCTGCGACAACGCATTTGCACTCAACCAATAGCGCGTTATTTTCTAAATACCTTGATCTGATCAATGATATAGCGTCCCATTTTTAAACGCAGGCTATTGACCTCTTCACGCAGGTTCAGAAGTGCCCCGGCAACACCGGCGGTTTCTGTCATGTTCGACTCGACCAGTGCACGCAATGTTTGCATATCCTGTTCCAGTTTCAGGGTTCGGGCAGACTGTTCCTGTGCGCCGCGTTCCAGATCACTGGTGCGTTGACGGGTATTTTCCAGATCGGTGCGTACCACGCGAACCTGACTGGCCAAATCTTTCAAGCCCCCTTCGCCTTCGACGATTTCCATCAAATCGGCCATGTCTTTGCGCACAGCATATAAGGCTTTTTGATAACCGGAGATTTCCCCGCGCATCACATCGACTTCTTTATGAACATCGTCCGCTTTCATCGCGGCCCGTTCCATGCGTTGTGTTCGCGCCCGGATGCCTTTTAATTCGACCTGTTGGCGTTCCATCGCCAGATAAGCCTGTTTTAAAAGGGTGCGGATATTCTGAATATCACCTGCTTGGGCCTGATTGGGTTCACGTGCCACATCGTGAATACGTTCCACCAGTTCATCAACCGTCCCCTTCAGGGCTTTATAACGGGCTTTGGTGGTATCGCGCTGCAAACGCAGCTTGTTCATTTCCAGTTCACGTTCTTTAAGGTATTGCTCATGGCGTTTAACGGCGTCCGGGCGAATACCAAATCGTTTTGCAGCAGATGCCAATCCCGGTGTCAACGGCGAACGGCGCAAGGGGGTAATGTTTTGCGTGTGCGCTGTTTCCGCCAAAATCTGTTGTGCCTGTGCCATATCTTGCGCTCTCCCAAACACTTAACGTGCTTATAAAACAAATCCATTCGACCCATCATGGCGCAAAAAAATGATCAGATGGTTAACAGAGATCTTTTTTATGAAGAAAGAAAAAACCGCCGCACTCAATCAGAGTACGGCGGTTTTTATTTGAGTGCTCAGATCATAAAACAAACTTAGTGTTTTACATCTGCCCAGATTTTACGCTTCAGCGCATAAAGCATAGCTGTCAGAACCAACAGGAACAGCATAACTTTCAAGCCCAAAGATTTACGTTCGTCCAGCTCGGGCTCAGCAGCCCAGTTCAGGAACGCAACGATATCTTCTGCATGTTGTACAGCTGTTGCTTCGGTGCCATCTTCATACTCAACCAGCTCGTCCATCATTTGTGGCGGCATGGACGTATAATAGCCCGGGAAGTAAATGTTGAAGCTTTTGTCTTCGTTCAGAATAAAGCCTTTCTGATGCGCGACTTCTTCCGGCACTTCATCCATATAGCCCATCAGGAAGCTGTAAAGATATTCCGGACCACCCAAACGTGACTTGGCAACCAAAGACAGATCCGGCGGCAAAGCACCGTTGGCATCAATCGCCGCCGCATCGTTCGGGAACGGGCTGACAAATTTATCAGACGGCTTGGCTTCACGTGTGAAGAATTCGCCATCGTCATTCAACAAGGCACCTGCATCGCCATGTGGCAAACGGATTGATTTTTCCGCTGCAATTTCCTTGATCTCGTCTTCTGTAAAGCCGAGCGCAGAAAGATTGCGATAAGCAACCAAACGCAGAGAGTGACAAGCTGAACAGACTTCGTTGTAAATCTGGAAACCGCGACGCAATTGCTTTTGATCGTATTGACCGAAGAAACCTTCGAACGACCAGTTTACGTCTTTCAGTTCCGGCACATAAGCACCACCGGCAGCCTGGGCTGCACTGGCACTCAATGTCAGGGCAGCAACAGCAGCAATAAACAGTTTACGCATGTTACGCGTCCTCCGATTTCTTGAGTACGGCAGCGGAAATGCTTTCCGGCAAATCGACGACTTTCTCAATCTTGCTCATTAACGGCAGGATCACGAGGAAGTGGGCGAAATAGTACAGGGTCGCAAGCTGCGCCATGATGATGTAAGACCCTTCCGCCGGTTTTTTACCGAGGTAACCAAGGAAAATACAATCAAGGAACAGAATCCAGAAGAACCATTTGTAAACCGGACGGAACTTACAGGATTTCACCTTGGAACGATCCAGCCACGGCAACACCATCAGCAAAATGATGGACGCAAACATCGCCAAAACACCACCCAGTTTCGCCGGGATAATGAAGATGTCGAATGTAATCGCACGCAAGATCGCATAGAACGGCAGGAAGTACCATTCCGGCACGATGTGCGGCGGTGTGACCATCGGGTTTGCCGGGATATAGTTGTCCGGCTCACCAAAGAAGTTCGGTGCCCAGAAAACAAAGAACAGGAAGAACATAAAGAACAGCCCCATCCCGAACAGATCTTTGATCGTGAAGTACGGGTGGAAAGGAATGCTGTCTTCCGGCTGTTTCATTTCAACACCCAGCGGGTTGTTGGATTTTACAGCGTGCAAAGCCCACAGGTGCAGACCGACAACGGCAAACAGAACAAACGGCAACAGGTAGTGCAAGGAGAAGAAACGGTTCAATGTCGGGTTATCAACAGAGAAACCACCCCACAGCAACGTTACGATAAAATCGCCAACGATCGGGAAGGCCGAGAACAGGTTGGTAATAACGGTTGCGCCCCACAGGGACATTTGACCCCACGGCAGAACGTAGCCCATAAAGGCCGTGCCCATCATCAACAGCAAAATAACAACGCCGAGGATCCACAGGATTTCGCGCGGGCCCTTATAAGAACCGTAGTACAGCCCACGGAAAATATGGATATAAACGACGATAAAGAACATGGAGGCGCCGTTCATATGGATATAGCGGATCAGCCAACCATAGTTGACGTCACGCATGATGCGTTCAACAGAATCAAACGCCATATCAACGTGCGGTGTATAGCTCATTACCAGAAAGATACCGGTAACAACCATCACAATTAAAACAGTGAGCGCAAGGGAACCGAAGTTCCACCAGTAGCTCAGATTGCGCGGCGTCGGATAGCCGGCAGTGGAGTGGTGCATCAAAGAGAAGACCGGTAGACGATCATCAACCCATTTGACGACTGGGTTATTCCATTCAGGAGAACTCATTTATCGGGCCCCTTATCCAATCTTGACGTGTTCGTCGTCGAGGAATTCGTACGGCGGAACGGCGAGGTTCAACGGTGCCGGACCTTTGCGAATACGACCGGACGTATCATAGTGAGAGCCGTGGCACGGACAGAACCAGCCACCGAAATCACCGCGCGGGTCGCCGGGCTTCTGACCAAGCGGTACACAACCCAGGTGGGTACATACACCAATCAAAATCAGCCATTCCGGTTTTTGAACGCGATCAGCGTCTTTTTGAACGTCAACCATGGACGCACTGTCGTCTTTAGCGGCTTGTTCGATCTCTTCCGCGTTGCGGTGGCGAACAAATACCGGTTTCCCGCGCCATACTACAGTGACGCTTTGCCCTTCCTCGATCTGGGAAATATCTACTTCTGTGGTAGACAATGCCAGAACGTCAGCAGCAGGGTTCATGCTGTCAACGAAAGGCCAGATCGCACCTGCAACACCCGCTGCACCGACGGCAGAAGTCGCCAGCAGCAGGAAGTCGCGGCGAGATTCACCGTCTTCCGTCTTATTCTCTACGTTAGTAGCCGTATCAGCCATGTTTTACCTCATTTTTGTCCCCGAACGCGAATCGGGGTGCCCAAGTCGTTGCCTTCAATCAAACAGATTAAGTATCTGCGATATCATGGTGTCTTCTAAAATGAGAAAAGACACAATGACAAAACTCAATTAACAACGTGACCCGACCTAAAATGAAGGACGAGTCGCGCACCCGTATAATGCATTTCGCCTGACAAGAAAAGGTTTAACCTGTACATATCCATGAAATTATGTTGCGAATTGCCTTAATTCAGGTGTAGTTAATAACGACTCTCAATTGTAAGGATTTTTTACGTGCGTTTGGCCCTGTTTCAACCCGACATCCCACAAAATACCGGAACCCTGCTTCGACTCGCGGCTTGTATGAACATCGGTGTCGATATTATCGAACCCTGTGGATTTGTCCTTGATGACAAACGTATGCGCCGTGCCGGGATGGATTATCTGCATCGTGTGGATTTAATCCGCCACAACAGTTGGGACACTTTTGTTGACGCCAAAAAAACACAAGGCGGCCGATTGATCCTGCTGTCAACCAAGGCCGCCCATATCTATACCGAATTTGAATACCACCCCGACGACACCTTGTTATTGGGACGCGAAAGCCAGGGCGTTCCCTGCGATGTCCATGATCACGCCGATGAACGCCTGATCATTCCAATGGCACAGGGGATGCGTTCTATCAATGTTGCCATCAGTGCGGCGATGGTTCTGGGGGAAGCCTTGCGCCAAACCGGTGGCTTCCCCGGTTAAGTGAACAAAATTTAAGTCTTTAAGGGATAAAGACTGCGATAATCCGCTGGCTTGACGATTTTCCCCAACAGGCAACACAGCGGATCATGGACCGCACAAATCAACTTGCCTCGCCACGAGCCTTTTTTTGACAGGCCCAAGCGGAATTTCACTTCTTTTGTCCGATGGTGAACAAACGGGATGATCAGCGCCGTTGCCCATTTGGAACAACGCATCAGCCGGACATAAGGCACCGCCCAAAAGTGATACCCCTCCATGAAAGACGGAGGTAAATATTTATGTGCAAAGACAAGACAGGCTTTTTGATCAAAGGAAGACATCAAACCCTGTGTTCCCATTTCTGTACAAATGACTTTTGCACCACCTTCGCCACCATCACCATCTGCTTCCGAGCCAGAAGCAGACCCAACACCTCCGCCCGCGTTTCCGCCATCCCCACCTTCATGGTTTGCTTTGGGAGGCTCCTTCTTTTTTTGGGTTGCCTGCTTTTGCGTTTTGTTATCCGTTTGCGTATCCGCCTTCGCTGTCTGCGGACCGCCTGTATCTGAAATTGTTTGCTCCCCACTGATCGGGTTACTCCACGGGGTCAGTTGACTGTCAGTGGCCCCCGTTGTCTGTAAACGACTTGTCTGTGCTGGCGCAGAGATCGGTGTATTTTTGTTTATGTTTTGTTCTTCTTTTTTTGAAATCACCTGAACCGGTTGTGACCGCCTGCGTTCAAATTCCGTAACCGTAATTGTTTGAGAGGCATTTTTCCTGTTTTTGTAATATCCTTGGCCTAAACGCCCCATTGCATCGGGGACATAAACCCAATCCTGTGCATTGAAGATTGTATCCGACATAACTTCCTGCTCCTGTTTTAAAATAATCAACCCTCCTTATTTAAGGTATTTATTCCTTTTAACAACCCTGATTGAGGAAAAATCATATGGCCTATCTCATAAAACAGATGCATCCCCTCTTTAAATCAGGCACCATATCTTTGACTTGAAGGAGAAGAGAATATGAGTCTGGAATTCCTCATCACGGCATTCATCGTGGTGCTTCTGCCCGGTACCGGCGTTATTTACACCGTTTCCATCGGATTATTTCGCGGCACGACCTTTTCCTTATGGGCGGCTTTGGGGTGTACGTTCGGTATTGTGCCGCATATCTTGGCTTCCATTCTTGGACTCGCCGCGCTGATGCATACCAGCGCGCTTGCCTTCCAAACCGTTAAATATGTCGGGGTGGCCTATCTTCTTTATCTCGCCTATGGCATGTGGAAAGAAAAAGGCACGCTGTCCGTTAAACAAGTCGATCAACATAAAAACGGGGCACGGATCGCCTTGCATGGTACATTGATCAATGTGCTCAATCCCAAACTCTCCATCTTTTTCCTCGCCTTTTTACCGCAATTTATTACCACGCAAAGCCAAACGCCCCTTCTGGATATGGGCCTTCTCAGCCTGACCTTTATGGGGATGACATTTGTGGTCTTCGTCATATACGGCTGTGCTGCGGCATGGATGCGCCGCTATGTTATGGAAAATGAACGCCTGCTCGGCTGGCTCCAACGCAGCTTCGCCGCCGCCTTCGTCGCCCTTGGTGTTAAACTGGCATTTGAAGAACGTTAACCCTCTGGACTAAAAGCAAATATTTTCTGGCTTTTTCGTAGGCCAGTGAAGAGTTCTTCAAAAAACGGGGGCCAAAACCTAAAAAATAATATAATTTCGAGGCTGACCCCGGAATTTGTAAATTCGGTATTGTTACGCGCGCTAAACGTGCCATAGTGCTCTCCTTCATTTTCTGAAAGAGGTATGAAAAGCTTAGGCAAGTAATTCGGTAACTGTCCCCCGAACTTGAAGAAAATCCCGCACCAGGAAAAAGAGCAGGTCAATTACATTATCAAGATAAATCTGGTAATAAATATTATTACGAGCCAATCACACAAACTTTTAAAGATGCGCCGAATTCTGTGAATAAACGTATACAAAAAGATCAAAATTTTAGAAGCGCTATTGATAAGGCACTCAATAAATACCTAGGAAACACATAATGTTTTATACAAACAAAATAATTCGAGATAATTTTGCTTCACAAAATAAAGAAGATTACCCCTTATCTACTGAATTAAAGGAACTACTTTCAAATGGTCTTATTGAAGTAGATAATGGACTATTCTTCAAAAGTTTTCAAAATTCTTTAAAAACTATTACTAATGAAAATTCCCCAGATATTACCGGAAGAGAATGTACCATTAACAAATTTCACATTGAAGATTATGTAAATAAAAATGTTTATCAACAAGCTTTTTTGACAATCAAATATATATGGGAAATGTGCAAAGACTATAATTGTCGTATCATCTTGGGAGACGACGAAGGAGATCTCAATATACGTTTCCATCAAATCCGTTATGCTGAAAAGTGGCTTGATGAAAACCTAGAAAAATATAAATTGAATGGAATTTTGTATTTAGATACTAATGAATGTATGTCATTTCCTAAAAATTTCGCAGATTTTTTAGACAAAATTGCAAAACCCTGTAGCTCTGTGGAATAATCCGTCCGAAAGTTCGAATCCGGAGTCGGAGTTCGGGGGACTGCCTATTCCGGGGTCAGCCTCGAAATTTAATTAGGTGGCTGACCCCGGAATTCTCCTTCATTTTCTGAAAGAGGTATGAAAAGCTTAGGCAAGTAATTCGGTAACTGTCCCCCGAACTAGAGCAAGAAAGCAACCAACAAAATCAAAGTAGAAGCACAAGCTTTGACTCAAAGTGGCACGCTGGTAGGCATGAGCAAGGCCCTGATTGAACCATTTACTGAAACCATATCCCTACTTGAAGTTAAGTTTAAGTTAAGTTTAAGTTAAGTTCGGGGGACAGTTACCGATCTCTCGGTTTTGGTCCGGGCTTTTTAGGCAATAAAGGGCGGTGAATTCGAGGGACAGTTATCGATCTTTTAGTTGAAATTTTTAAAGCGCTTTTTCCTATTAAGGAAAAAGCGCACACTCTCGTAATTTTCCCCCACCACACGCCTGCGCGTACAGCATAATCTTCTAGCAGAGGCCAGCCGGGGCCAGCATTATCGCAAGGGGCGATTTAAACCTGACCTCCGGTGATGACTTTGCAACTCCGGCACGCTCAGGGGTACAAACGTTGCCTTGACCAGTGAAACCGGCAGCTTCACCAACGCTTACGGCAAGGTTCAGGCCACAGACACCCTGTCCATCAGCGCACAGGAGTTCGGGGGACAAGGAGTTCAAGGAGTTCGGGGGACAGTTACCGATCTCTCGGTTTTGGTCCGGGCTTTTTAGGCAATAAAGGGCGGCCAAGCTGTTCCTCCAGGGTATTCCGGGGTCAGCCTCGAAATTAAATTAACGTCAATTCGGGATAAGGAATGTTGTCGGCAAGCCTTTCAGTGAACATGCAGGTTTCCTCGGTTTCAAAACATATGCAGCCAATCCTGCAAGCAGATTGATGAAGAAATGATCTGTTTTCCTGTGTCTTGAATGCTCAATCTGGCAATTTTCTTTCAGTTGTCCGATAACAGCTTCGACAATTGCCCGCTTGGACAGGAACCATTTCTGGAAAGAAGTATGATTGGCTGGTTTCATTTTCTTTCGGTGTTTTGTAATGAACTCAACCCCTTGTTCTGACAAATCTTGCGTCAACTTTTTGGAGATG